>NZ_JBMOVZ010000002.1:0-496041 GCF_049310805.1 Mammaliicoccus sp. JADD-157
TTCACACCATCGCCGTCGATATCTGGATCTTGGTTATCCGGTGTACCGTCTCCATCTGTATCTTTCGGCGTTGTGATATCAGGTTTACCATCTTTATCTTTATCTGTTGGTGTAGTTCTATTCGGATCTGATTCATCTTTGTTTGGAATACCATCATGATCAGCATCTTCATCGCCATCTGGTGTACCATTTCCATCAGAATCAGGATTCTTCGGATCAGTGCCTGCGGCTTCTTCATCTTTATTGTTCACACCATCGCCGTCGATATCAGGATCTTGGTTATCCGGTGTACCGTCTCCATCTGTATCTTTCGGCGTTGTGATATCAGGTTTACCATCGTTATCTTTATCTGTAACAGTAGTGCCGTTTGGATCAGACTCATCTTTATTCGGAATACCATCATGATCAGCGTCTTCGTCGCCATCTGGTGTACCATTTCCATCAGAATCAGGATTCTTCGGATCAGTACCTGCAGCTTCCTCATCTCTGTTGTTCACACCGTCACCATCGATATCTGGGTCTTGGTCATCAAGAATACCATCGCCGTCCATATCTTTCGGTTGTCCAGAACCATTATTGTTAGAGTCTTTTGGAGTCGTAACATCAGGTTTACCATCGCCATCTTTGTCCGTTGGTGTAGTGCTGTTTGGATCAGATTCATCTTTATTTGGAATACCATCATGATCAGCGTCTTCGTCGCCATCAGTTGTTCCGTTACCATCAGAATCAGGATTCTTTGGATCAGTACCTGCGGCTTCTTCGTCTTTATTGTTCACACCATCACCGTCGATATCTGGGTCTTGGTCATCAAGAATACCATCGCCGTCCGTATCTTTCGGTTGTCCAGAACCATTATTGTTAGAGTCTTCTGGAGTCGTAATATCAGGTTTACCATCGTTATCTTTATCTGTAACAGTTGTGCCATTCGGATTAGACTCATCTTTATTCAGAATACCATCATGATCCGTGTCTTCGTCGCCATCCGGTGTACCATTTCCATCAGAATCAGGATTTGTTGGGTCAGTACCTGAAGCTTCTTCGTCTTTATTGTTCACACCATCACCATCAATATCTGGATCTTGATCATCTGGTGTACCATCGCCATCTGTGTCTTTAGGTTGTTCAGAACCATTGTTGTTAGAATCTTTCGGCGTTGTAATATCAGGTTTACCATCGTTGTCTTTATCTGTAACAGTTGTACCGTTTGGATCAGACTCATCTTTGTTCGGAATACTATCTTTATCAGCATCTTCGTTGCCGTCTGGTGTTCCGTTACCATCAGAATCAGGATTTGTTGGGTCAGTACCTGCAGCTTCTTCATCTTTGTTATTCACACCATCACCGTCGATATCTGGATCTTGGTTATCAGGTGTACCGTCTCCATCTGTATCTTTCGGCGTTGTGATATCAGGTTTACCATCGTTGTCTTTATCCGTAACAGTAGTGCCATTCGGATCTGATTCATCTTTGTTCGGAATACCGTCATGATCTGCATCTTCATCGCCATCCGGTGTACCATTTCCATCAGAATCAGGATTCTTCGGATCAGTGCCTGCGGCTTCTTCATCTTTATTATTTACGCCATCACCGTCGATATCTGAATCTTGGTTATCAGGTGTACCATCGCCGTCCGTATCTTTCGGTGTTGTGATGTCTGGTTTACCATCGTTGTCTTTATCCGTAACAGTAGTGCCATTCGGATCTGATTCATCTTTGTTCGGAATACCATCATGATCAGCGTCTTCATCGCCATCCGGTGTACCATTTCCATCAGAATCAGGATTCTTCGGATCAGTGCCTGCGGCTTCTTCATCTTTATTGTTCACACCATCACCGTCGATATCAGGATCTTGGTTATCCGGTGTACCGTCTCCATCTGTATCTTTTGGTGTTGTGATATCAGGTTTACCATCGTTATCTTTATCTGTAACAGTTGTACCGTTTGGCTCAGACTCGTCTTTGTTTGGAATACCATCTTTGTCAGCATCTTCGTCGCCATCAGGTGTTCCGTTACCATCAGAATCAGGATTTGTTGGATCAGTACCTGCAGCTTCCTCGTCTTTGTTGTTCACACCGTCGCCATCAATATCTGGGTCTTGGTTATCTGGTGTACCGTCTCCATCTGTATCTTTTGGCGTTGTTACATCTGGTTTACCATCGCCATCTTTGTCCGTTGGTGTAGTGCCATTCGGATTAGACTCATCTTTATTCGGAATACCATCATGATCAGCGTCTTCGTCGCCATCAGGTGTTCCGTTACCATCAGAATCAGGATTTGTTGGGTCAGTACCTGAAGCTTCTTCGTCTTTGTTGCTCACACCGTCACCGTCGATATCAGGATCTTGGTTATCCGGTGTACCGTCTCCGTCTGTATCTTTTGGAGTCGTAATATCAGGGTTACCATCACCATCTTTGTCCGTTGGTGTAGTGCCATTCGGATTAGACTCATCTTTATTCGGAATACCATCATGATCAGCGTCTTCGTCGCCATCAGGTGTACCATTTCCATCAGAATCAGGATTCTTCGGATTAGTACCTGCAGCTTCCTCATCTCTGTTGCTCACACCGTCACCGTCGATATCAGGATCTTGGTTATCCGGTGTACCGTCTCCATCTGTATCTTTTGGAGTTGTTACATCTGGTTTACCATCGCCATCTTTGTCCGTTGGTGTAGTGCCATTCGGATTAGACTCATCTTTGTTCGGAATACCATCATGATCAGCGTCTTCGTCGCCATCAGGTGTACCATTACCATCAGAATCAGGGTTTGTTGGATTTGTACCTGCAGTATCTTCGTCTTTATTGTTCACACCATCACCATCGATGTCTGGGTCTTGGTCATCTGGTATACCATCATTGTCAGTATCCTTAGGATTTGTTACTACAACTGGATCTGAAGCTTCAGAAATATTCGGCGTTTCAGCTTTATCTGTCGCTTTCGCTGTTACGTTACCTTCTGGTAAAGGTTTTGTCGGTGTAATCACGACATTACCTTGATCATCAGCCGTACCTTCACCAATTTTGTTACCGTCCTTATCGAATAATTCAACTTTCGAACCTGGTTCAGCTTGAACTGTAACTGGGTCAGTTGTACCAGCTTTACCTGTTAAGTCTGTTTGGATGACAGGTTTCGCAGGTGGCGTTGTATCTGTTGCTTTCTTCGGATCAGAAACTTCAGAAATATTCGGCGTTTCAGCTTTATCCGTCGCCTTCGCTGTCACATTACCTTCTGGTATTGGTTTTGTCGGTGTAATAGTAGCGATACCGTTACCATCTGTTTCGCCTTCACCAATCTTATTACCATCTTTATCGAATAGTTCAACTTTCGAACCTGGTTCAGCTTGAACTGTAACTGGGTCAGTTGTACCAGCTTTACCTGTTAAGTCTGTTTGGATGACAGGTTTCGCAGGTGGCGTTGTATCTGTTGCTTTCTTCGGATCAGAAACTTCAGAAATATTCGGCGTTTCAGCTTTATCCGTCGCCTTCGCTGTCACATTACCTTCTGGTATTGGTTTTGTCGGTGTAATAGTAGCGATACCGTTACCATCTGTTTCGCCTTCACCAATCTTATTACCATCTTTATCGAATAGTTCAACTTTCGAACCTGGTTCAGCTTGAACTGTAACTGGGTCAGTTGTACCAGCTTTTCCTGTTAAGTCTGTTTGAATGACAGGTTTCGCAGGTGGCGTTGTATCTGTTGCTTTTATCGGATCTGAAGCTTCAGAAATATTCGGCGTTTCAGCTTTATCTGTCGCTTTCGCTGTCACATCACCTTCCGGTATTGGTTTTGTTGGTGTAATCACGACATGACCTTGATCATCAGCCGTACCTTCTCCAATCTTATTACCATCTTTATCGAATAGTTCGACTTTAGATTTCGGTTCAGCTTGAACCGTAACTGGTTCTTTCTTACCAGCTTTGCCTGTTAAATCAGTTTGAATCACTGGCTTCGCTGGCGCTGTAGTATCTGTTGCTTTCTTCGGATCAGAAGCTTCAGAAGTATTAGGTGTTTCAGCTTTATCTGTCGCTTTCGCTGTCACATCACCTTCCGGTATTGGTTTTGTTGGTGTAATGACAGCTTGACCTTGATCATTCGCTGTGCCTTCACCAATCTTATTACCATCTTTATCGAATAGTTCAACTTTAGATTTTGGTTCAGCTTGAACTGTAACTGGTTCTTTCTTACCAGCTTTACCTGTTAAGTCAGTTTGGATGACAGGTTTCGCAGGCGCTGTAGTATCTGTTGCTTTCTTCGGATCAGAAGCTTCAGAAGTATTTGGTGTTTCAGCTTTATCTGTCGCTTTCGCAGTTACATTACCTTCTGGTATTGGTTTCGTTGGTGTAATGACAGCTTGACCTTTGTCATTCGCCGTACCTTCACCAATCTTATTACCATCTTTATCGAATAGTTCAACTTTAGATTTTGGTTCAGCTTGAACCGTAACTGGTTCTTTCTTACCAGCTTTGCCCGTTAAGTCAGTTTGAATCACAGGTTTCGCAGGCGCTGTAGTATCTGTTGCTTTCTTCGGATCAGAAGGTACTGAAGTATTCGGCGTTTCAGCTTTATCTGTTGCCTTCGCTGTTACATTACCTTCCGGTAAAGGTTTCGTCGGTGTAATGACAGCTTGACCTTGGTCATTCGCTGTGCCTTCTCCAATCTTATTACCATCTTTATCGAATAGTTCAACTTTAGATTTTGGTTCAGCTTGAACTGTAATTGGTTCTTTCTTACCAGCTTTGCCCGTTAAGTCTGTTTGGATGACTGGCTTCGCAGGCGCTGTAGTATCTGTTGCTTTCTTCGGTTCTGAAGGAATAGAAAAATCTTCAGGTTGTTGATTATCAACTTTAAATGTTGCTATAGCTATTACATTACCTTCAGGGATTGGTTTAGTCGGAGTAATGGTCGCATTTCCATTATCATCTGCAACAGCTTTTCCTATTAAACTGTTATCTTTATTGAATAAATAAACTGTTGCTCCTGGTTGTGAAGTTACAATAATTGGATCTTGTGTACCAGGTTTTTCAGCTTTATTAGTTAAATCGGATTGTATCACTGGTTGCGTTGGTTTATCAGTTATTACTGCACTACTTAACTCAACAGGATCACTTATATTACTAGCTTCGTCAGTTACAATAGCTTTAATTTTATATGTTCCACTTTCAATAGGTGCATCGCTGTTTAAACTTATTTCATTGTCGTTTTGGTCGTAAACTTTTAGCGTTTTAACTAAGTGGTCGCTAGTAGAGAAATTATCTTTTCCTACTATTTTAGATACATTGCTTTCTATAAATTGTATCAGTTCTTCTTTCGAATTAAATCTATTTGGAACTGTTATAGCAGCTTTCGTTTCTTGTTCTAAAACTCGTGGTTTAGTAACATCAACTGGAACTACAAAGAAGTTTATTGCATCACGAGAAGTGTCAGGATTTAAGTTATTAAGGTATGATAAAGCTTTTAAACTTGCATATAATTGGAATTTATTAATAGCTCGGTTTTTACCTTCATTGATATTACGTCCTCCAGCACCAGCTGAATTGTCCTTTGCAATATCATTTGTTCCTTCAGCACCTCTAATTATACGATGATCAGAGAATGAAGCTGTACCAGCGCCATTATTGTGAGCAGCATCTATTTCAAATCCGGATACAACACGATTGTATTTATTTTTGTTAGTTACACCATCTTCTCCTTCTGCCGAACCTTCGATATTGATTACTCTACCACCGATTAAATGTTTACCATTATCTCCACCAACAGGTTGGATAATATCGAGTACAGGAACATTTTTTCTATTGTATAGATAATCACCTTCACGGTCTCCATTATTAATTCCTACTATACTGAATCCTGATTTACGATTTTCAGCTTTCTTCTTATCCCCACCATCTAAAGTTCTACCATTATTAGACTTAGGAGTTGCCACTAATAATTCAAGCAATTCATTCGTGTTTATATTATGATTAGGTCGTTGGCCTATAGCATATTTATAAATAAGTGTTTTACCATCAGGCGAAAGTTCAAAACCAGGGTCATCTGGTCTATTAGCTAAATGAGGACTCTTCCAACTAATATTATATAATTCTCTTAATGATAAAGGTCTAAATCTATCATTTGTGTTTATACTATTATTGTCAGAAGCCTCATATCGGTTTTCTACAAATCGTACATGGTTATGTCTAAAGTTAACACCAATATTTTTAGTTGCAGTACCAGTTGCAATATAGAATTTACCACCATGTCTTCTTAACCAATCTTTACTAACTGTAGCAGTCATTTTCGCTATATAAGAATTACGTCTGTGATTCAGTTGCTCATGTATATAGTAGAAATTGTCTTCGTCAGTTATTTTAGTTAAATTTTTATAGTAATCTCTCTCACTTTGGCTCATAGCTTGGTATACCATAGAATTAAGCTTGCTGCCACCAGTTACAACTGCTTGGTTTATCCATTTTTGCTTGGATCCAATTCCGGATAATCTTTCAACAGAACCAGGTGTAAGTGTTACCCCAGATGGTGCGAAGAAATAGAAACGTCCACGTGCATCAGGAGTTTGTCCTTTGTTAAAATGAATGACGTAATTAAATTGAACATTATTACCTCTTTCAACTTGTGAAATATGTTCTATTGATACAAAGTTTGGTACATCAATATCATGTGCATTTCTACCAAAAGCTTTATTAAATGAACCGCTATTTTGAGATCTTTCCTCAGTTGTTATGCGTGCTCTTAATGCTGAATTATCTGTACTTCTTAAATCTCTTCGTGTTCTACTACGTCGTTCTTCCCTTGGTTGTTCTGTTACTACACCAGCTTTATCAGGACTATCTGATTTCGATGGTTTTTCTTCAGTTTCTGTAGTTTTCGTCTCTGTTTGTTTATCTACCTTGATTTCTGGTTGTACTACTTCATTTGAAACTTGTTTGTTTTCTGTAGTTGCAGGTTGTTCTACCACTACATCATCTTTATTTGTATTTTCTTTATCTACTGACTTCTCTTCAGATTTTACAGTTTCATTTTTTGGTTGTTCTTCTTTAGTTGCAGGATTTTCTACTTTTGCTTCTTCTTCTTCTGCAACTTCTTCAGCTTTAGGTTTCTCTACATCTTCAACCTTATCTTCTTTGACAGTAGATTCTTTTTTATCTGCTGTTTCTTCATTGTTAACTGATTCTTCAGGTTTAACAGTTTCTTCTGTAGATACCGATTTATCTGCTTCTAATTGTTGTTTCTCAGTTTCTTCAGATTTAGGTTGTTCTGCTGTGTCTTCAGTTGTTGGTTGATTAATTGAAGTTTCTTCATTTTGTTGTTTATTTTCTTCTGTAGATTTATCAGCTTCTTCAACTGACTTATTAATTTCTTTCTCTTTTGCTGATTCTTCTTGTTTAGCTACATCTAAAGTATTTTCAGATGCAAAAGCATGGTCTGCTGGTGAGCCTAGGAATATGAGTGTTCCGATTAATATCGAGCATGTTCCAACAGCATACTTTCGAATACTAAACTTTTGTAATCGCCGTTGCTTATCCATTAGCAATCCCCTTTACAATTTAATTTTTTGGAGAGCAACTTAACTCATAAGGCGATTCATTTTTACTATTTAGTTTTATTTATTAGTCATGAGTTAATTATCTACTCTTAATTGAATCGTTGTTATATGAGTGAAGTGGCACAAATATATGTGAATTGAATAAATAAAATATAAGTTCTCCTTTCTTTTAAATTATTCACATATAAGATATGGAACAAATTGTAATTTGTTCTAAGTTAGTATACCACTTTTATTATGTATGTAAAATACTATTCTTTTAAAACTCTATAAAATATTTATATAAACTTGGTAAAATGTAATGAAAATTTTATTTTGAAGGATGAGATTTTTCATTTTAAGAATACATCTTTGAGATTAACTATGTGAGAAGTATTAATAAATAGAGTTTATATTTAATTGAATTAAAAAAGGAGAATGCAGTTTGCACTCTCCTCTATTTATATATTATTAAGAAGTGTATTATTCTTTGTCTTCAGATTTTTTACGTCTGAATAGTAATACTAATCAACCAAATAATGATGTGATACCTACTAAACCAGCTAGTTCACTTTCTTCTCCAGTGTCAGGCAATACTTTTGTACCTTCTTGTTCCATATTTGAATGAGCTTTGGATGATTGATCATGTCACTAGTTGCATTTTGACCATTAAAGTTAGTCATGCCATTATCGTTTGACAAAACATCGTCATTAGCAGCTACTTTTTACCAGCTTATTTTGTATGTAAATACTATTTTATAAAATTTATGTTTTATTTATTTAAATTTACAAAGATGTAAATAATCTTTGTTTTGTTTGAAGTATGGCCGGTGTTCGTGTAAGTTTAAAATATTGAATATTTAAATTGAAAGAGTTGAATATCATGCCACAAATATATTTTGATGCTGCTACTAAAGGTAATCCTGGAGAAAGTACTTGTGCTTCTGTCATCATTATTGATAATGAAAGATATCACTATACGGAGTATATCGGTTCATTAGATAACCATAGTGCTGAATGGGTAGCTTTTATAAAGTCTTTAGAGAAAGCTCATGAATTAGATGTAAAGACAGCATTAGTGTATACAGATTCTAAGTTGATTGAAGATAGTTTAAATAAGAGATTTACTAAAAACGCTTTGTTTAAACCGTATTTTGAAGCTTTTAAAAAATTAGAAACAAAATTTGATTTAGTATTCGTAAAATGGATTCCACGTGCTAAGAATAAGGAAGCGAACCAACTTGCTCAAACTGCTTTAAGAAAGCATTTGAAAAAATCTAAATAAATTAAAAACGAGTCTGGGACATAGTAAATGTCTCAGACTCGTTCATTATATTGGCCGAATTTGTTGTTATTATAAAAATTCTTAAATCATAATTTACTTTGGATTTACGGCTTAGTTAATCCAATAAAATGTGGTTTAGTTGGATTTTCTACCTCATTAATCCAATAAAAAGGATCTAGTTGGATTTACGGCTTAGTTAATCCAATAAGAAGTACTCTAGTTGGATTTTCTGCCTCATTAATCCAATATCAACACTTGATTCTTTATTAATCCCACCAAAAAAGAGCCAAGGATATATCTCCTTAGCTCGTCTTTCACTATGAGAAGTTACTCATCAAGTATTTACTTGAAACGAATAATTCATGTTCATTACAAATAGTAATAGAATTTTCTATATGGTGATTGTATTCCATTTTTGCCAATAATTCTTCTGTTTCAAGTGGTACATTTGTATGAATTGCTGCTAAACGTTTAGACATTTCTAAGTCAGCTTGATAAGTTGTAATTTTATTTTGTTGGCCTGGTGTTAATGTTTCTAGATTAGCCATAACATTTTCTACGGATTGATGTTCTTGTATTAATTTAATAGCAGTTTTCTCGCCTATTCCTTTAACACCTGGATAACCATCTGCTGTATCACCCATAAATGCTTTTACATCTACTAATTGTGATGGCTCTAAACCATATTCTTCTCTAAACCTGTTTAAATCATATTTATTATAAAGGTTAAATCCTTTTTTAGTTAACCATACATGTACATCAGTATCTATACATTGTAATAAATCTCTGTCACCGCTCACGATATATGTTTCATGTCCCTTTGCTTGTGCTTTTTTACTAATAGTACCAATTACATCATCTGCTTCGTAATTAGTAATACCTAAGTTACAGAAACCTAATTTTGAAGCTATATCTTTAGCTTTATCAAATTGAGGTACCATTTCTTCTGGTGGTGCAACACGATTTGATTTGTATGCTTCAAACATATCATTTCTAAATGTTTTTGAACCCATATCCCAACATATTGCCACATGGGTAGGTTTTATGTCGTTAACAGCTGTAAATGCGTGTCTTACAAATCCTTGAATTGCGTTTGTTGGTGTACCAGCTGAATCTCTCATAAATTGTTTGTGTACACTCGTCGCATAAAAGTGTCTAAATAATAAAGCCATTCCATCTATTAATAAAATTCTATTTGCCATTTATTTCGCCTCTATATTTCTTTTAAGATTTTTTCAATTCTTTCTATTAAATCATTATTAATATTAATAGATAAGTAAGAATCGATAAGTTTATTTATTTCTATATTGTATTCTTCAATGTATTGTTCTGCTTGTTCATCATAACCGTTTAAATTTTGTTTAATTTCATCATCAAAAGTTACTATTGGAGAATCAATTAATTCCATTGTATCATTTAGAATCCCTTTTTGAATCTCTTTAGCTTTAGATGTTTTTAATAGATCTTTTTTAGATATTGTTCGAACAGTTTTATCAGTTAAATCATTTAAATGGATACTGATTGCATGAACTGAAACTTTATTTTCAAAGTCGTGCTTGAATTTAGAAATTAAAATTGATGCTTCATTTAATTCTACTATTGTAGGTGTTAATAATTCATCAAAAGTTTTATTATAAAAATTCTTCAGTCTTTCAGTAATTAATGAACTTTCCAAACTTAACTTTTGGTTAATATCATCTATATATTGTTTCGTGCTCGTTTGTAATGAAGTTTTGAAATCATTTGTAACGGTTGAAGTATTAAAATGTTTTTTCACGATATCATTTAGCTGAATCATGAGTCTGTCTTTTAGATAATATAGTTGGTCATCTATTTCTTTATCTAATTGATGATGTGACTTCACGACAATTTGATTGTTAAAGTTTGTTTGATTTTTATATTTAAGTAAAGTATCTTTTCTTTTTTCGAATTGATCTTTATCTTGTCTATACGTAGTAACCATTTGTTCTAGTTCATTTTCTAATTGATTAATTCTAGATTCTACTTGTGACTGTAGAACTTGTTTACTTTCAACTTTTACAAAATGATCAAGCGCGTTCATAAATTTTGTGAAGTAATCGTCATATTCTTTAATAGCATTTTTACTTGAGACTGGGTAACACTCAGGTTTAATATTTAATGCATCTAAAGATGATTCTACATATGAAATAACAGCTTCTTTATCTTCTTCGGATTCAGCTAAGTCAATCGCATTAATTACGAATTTCAAGCCTTGAGATTGCTGCAAGTTATTCATGTCGCGCATATATGATAGAAATTCTGCATCTTTATCTGTAAATGCATGATTATAGTAGCTGACATAAATGATAAGGTCACTAGATGCAATGATTTGTTCAGTTTCTCTTGTATGACGTTGGTTGTTTGAGTTCAAACCTGGGGAGTCTATTATAACTTTATCTTTTAACCAATCCTCTTCTAATCTTAAATAAATCTTATGAACAAATGCAGCGTGTGTATCATTAGCTGTTAATTTTTCAAGTTCTTCTAGTTCAAATTGTACAGGTTTATTATTATTTAAGGCTTCTACGTATTCATAAAAGTTTGTTTCTATCGCCTCAAAAAATGCTAAGTGATTACTTGATAAGGATGGATGACTTTTAATGTTCTTGTCTTTAATAAATGATTCTATCGATTCATATGATTGATTAGCGAATTCCGTAATATGATTTATTTCTTCTAATAACTGATCATATGTCTTAAACAACACTTCTTGTGTATTACCATAGCTAATTTCTGTAATACTAGCTGTAGTTGGATTTGGTGAACTTAATAGTATCGGTCGTTTTAAGATAGCATTGATTAAACTACTTTTACCAGCACTAAATGTACCGAAAACAGCAATTTTTGTTATGTTTTCATCCATTCGCTCTATTTGATTTTTAATATTTGTTACTTCACTTTGATATATCGGTAAATCAGATAAAGTTTGCACTTTTTCTTTCAATAATGCCATGTTACTTTCTTTGTGTTCAATTATGTTCTCAGATGTCTTTTTAACTTTTGCTTCGTTGTTGTTAATGTTTAAGTCTTCTATTTTTACATATGTACGATCAATCAATTTATCTATAGATTCATCTAAGTGTATATAATAATGCTGGAAATTATTTGTTACGAGCGAAGTTAATAATTCGTTATATTCTATATATTCTTCATATAAGCTTAGTTGATCCGTATTTTCATTTGAATTTACTTTTACTTCACTATTTTGAACGATTTCTTCTATTATACTATTCGTTTCATTTCGAATTTGTCTTGTGATGATATCCGTAATACCTTTTGTATATATTAAGACATAGTCATTAGTAATGTTCGGTTGTTCTTGTACATGTTCAGGTAAAGCTTCTTTAGAAATTGTATATTTTTGATTAATTATTTTTTCAAACAGATTTGAGTCATTAATATATTTATTTAAATTTTCTAATGACTTAATCCATACTTTAGTTATTTCATCATGAATTTTTAAATCTAATTGTTCTTTAACTAAATCTAATTTTTCATTTTGTATGGCTTCTTTTTTCTTTTCTTTATTAAATAAGCCTTTAACCTTATATTCCTTCGCTGTTGTTTCTAAATATTTTCTAATTGTTTCTCTCATTTCATAAGGCATTAAATAAGCATTATCTAATATTTCTTTTCTCGTGTCTTTTAAGTTTTGTCTGAATTCATCTTTATTTTGTATAAGTGAATGCTCATTTTGTACGTTGTACTTTTCTTTGTAAGCTTTGTAATCTTCATCAAAAGTTTCTTCAGTAGAATCGATTTCGGATAGAATGTCTTCCATATTATTCTTAATATATTCTAGTTGATCGTTTTTAATATAATTTGTCACGCGTTCAATAAAATGTTGATGTTCTGTTCTATTTTTATCTAATTCGTGAATAAAATGATTAAACTTTTCTTTCTCGTTATATTTTGTTTCAAATTTAGAAACATAAAATACTTCTTCTACGTTTAAATTCCAATCTTTTAGTGCTTTATTCACACGATTTTTATAAATTTCAAATGAAATTTCTTCATCATCATGTTTGTCAATTTGATTTACGACTAGAATGACTGGTATATCAAGTTTGTTTAATGACTTTATAAAGTTAAAATTCATGTCTGATTGAACATGATTATAATCGACAGTATAAAATACGTAATTTGATGTTAATAAATATTGAAAAGCACTTTCTCTATGATTATCACTCATTGAGTCTACGCCCGGTGTATCTTGGAAAGTAAATCCTTTATTAAATTTATCAGACGTAAATTCAATTTCTATCGACTCTACTTCCCTATCCTCAGTATTTAACTTCTTTACGTCTTCTTGTTCCTGTACAACTGTATATTGATTATCATTTAAATTTACCGAAATGCTATTTTGATTAGATGCTATTAATTGTGCAGTGTTACTTGTCGTCGGTACTGGTGAACTCGGTAAAATATTCTGTCCAATGACATTGTTTATTAATGTTGATTTACCTGCAGAAAAGTGGCCGACAAAACTTACAGTATATTGTTTGTTATAAACTTTTTTTATCATTTCATTAATTTGCTTAATCAATGAAATGTTCGAAGATTTTTCGATTTCTTTTTTCAATTTATATAATAAGTCTAATGATTCTTGATTGCTTTTCATTATTAATCCCCTTTAAATAAGCGCAAATAATTTTGATAATGTGATTTAAATCACATATTTTTCTCAATCTCTACTCTATTATAAGTAATGAAGAGAATATAAGAAAGGATGAATCATATGACAAGGCAAAATAATCAAATGATTAAAGAAGCTGAACACCATTCACATGACGATTTAGACTTAAGTGGAACATTGTATTCAGTTTTTACAATAGGAGGTATTTTTGCAGTATTATGGGTAATTTGTTTCATTTTATATCTTGTAAGAATTTAAGGGGGGATTTACGTGCATAAGTATGAAAAAATCTGGCTGACAACTGGAATCAGTTCCTTAGTTCTATTTTTAGCGATATTAATCATTACGGCGTTACATAACGGACACACGCCAGCAGCATCAGGCAGAGAATACATTAACCCTGATAGAGTTGATGAAATTGAACCATTTAATAAACCAGGTTTGCACAAAGTTAGCGGGAAAGACTATGACTATGAACTTGTATTCGTAGCTTCAGCATTTAGCTATCAACCAGCAAAGGTTGAAATACCGAAAGGATCTAAAGTAAAAATCATTGCTACAAGCAAAGATACGTTACATGGCTTTAGTTTACCAGGTACGAATGTAAATATGATGTTAGAACCTGGACACATAAGTCAGTATGAAAAAAAGTTTGACGAAAAACGTGAATACCTCATTTTATGTAATGAATATTGTGGTATTGGACATGCCGATATGAAGTCGATGATAAAGGTTGTGGATAAGAAATGATAGAACGTTTAAGCAAAAAAGATAGTAAACTTGTTATGGCACATATGTACGTAGCAATTTGTTGTTTAATCCTAGGGGGACTCGCAGGTTTACTACAAACTTTTGTTAGATCAGGTTTATTACAACTACCTAAATCAATTTCATACTATCAAATACTTACTGTACACGGTATTGTATTAGCGTTAGTATTAACGACTTTCTTTATTATTGGATTTCAATATTCAGCAGTAGCGAAGACGGCAGGAAATCTGTCACCACTACAAAGAAAGTTAGGTTGGATTGGATTTTGGGTAATGGTTATAGGTACAGCAATGGCTGCAACTATGGTCCTTTTAAATAAGGCAACTGTTTTATATACATTTTATGCACCTTTGAAAGCACACGTTATATTCTATGTTGGAATGGCTTTAGTCGTAGTTGGTAGTTGGATTTCTGTAAGTGGACAAATTTTAAAATATGCAGAATTTAAGAAAAAGAATCCTGGTAAGAAATCACCATTATTAAGTTATATGGTTACGATTAACGATGTAATGTGGATTGTCTGCTCTTTAGGGGTAGCATCAACAGTTCTTTTCCAACTTATACCTTGGTCTTTAGGTTTAGTTGAAAGAGTCGACGTCTCATTAAGTAGAACACTCTTTTGGTATTTTGGACATGCACTTGTTTACTTTTGGCTTTTGCCTGCTTATATGTGTTGGTATGCTATTGTTCCAAAAATTATTGGTGCAAAAGCTTTCTCTGACAATTTAGCTAGAATGTCATTCATGCTATTCTTATTCTTCAGTATTCCAGTTGGGATACATCATCAATTAGTTGAACCAGGTATTGATGATATATGGAAATACTTCCAAGTTATTTTAACATTCATGGTTGTCGTACCATCATTTATGACAGCGTTTAGCCTTTTTGCAACTTTTGAAAATTATGGGCGTTCATTAGGATATAAAGGTTTATTCGGTTGGTTTAAATCTCTACCATGGAATGATGCAAGATTTGTATTACCGTTTTTAGGAATGCTAGCGTTTATACCAGGTGGTGCTGGTGGTTTAGTAAACGCTTCGGCACAAATGAATGGATTAATTCATAATACAATTTGGGTTACTGGACACTTCCATTTAACAGTTGCTTCAGCAGTAATATTAACGTTCTTTGGTATGATGTATTGGTTAATACCGCATTGTACAGGTAGAAAATTAACTAAGTTTACAAATAAATTAGCGATTATTCAAGGTTATACATGGGCAATTGGGATGACGGTTATGAGTGGCGCAATGCATTATATCGGTTTAGTTAAAGGGGCACCTAGAAGATCTGCATTTTCAACATACGGTGGATCTAAACAAGCAGCTGAATGGGTTCCATATCAAATACTGCAAGCAGTTGGCGGAACGATACTATTTATATCAATTATCTTAGTAGTAATGGTATTTATACATTTAGTTTTCCTTTCACCTAAAGGAGACGAAGAATACCCAGTAGCTGAAGCTTTAGATCAAGACGCACCAGTTATTAAATTCACAGAGAATTGGAGATTCTTAATCATTGTTACAGTATTATTAATCTTAATCGCTTATACCTTCCCTATCGGACAAATGTTTACCGACCCGCCACCAGGAGCAAAAGGAATGGGCGAAGGCAAGCTTTGGTAATTTTATAATTAGAACAGGAGCGGGACAGTTATGATGTTCTTTCCTGGACACAAAATAAAACATAACATCTCATTTATAACTGAGTAAATCAGTGAAATGAGATGTTATTTTAAGTTAAGATGCATGTTCCAAACTATTTTTGTAAGGAGAGAAAAATCAACGAACGAGAATATAAATTATATATCCAGTCGTTAGAAGGAAGAGTTATACTCAATAACGACCATCGTAAAGATTTATTATTTATGCAATCAGGAAATGATGGTGAAAAATATTTCAAAGCATTATTAGATACAACTGGCAATGTATGTTATTTTAGAAATTTAGAAATAGGAAATAATAATCATACACAAATAGATTTTCTAGTAATTTCTCAAAATAAATTAATCATATTTGAAATAAAAAACTTTAGCGGGGAATGGTATTTTGAAGAAAATTTTATGAAAAGTAAATTAGGTGCACAAATTCAATCCCCTTTTATACAAATGAAAAAAATTGAGCACGAATTAAGATATTTATGTAATAAGCTTGATATTAATGTAAATATTGAATCATATGTCGTATTTACAAACTCCTGCTTTATTTTAACGAACCATTTACAATTACCTTATCACAATTTTATACTACCCCATCAGTTAAATAGCCTATCTAAAATTATTCCCATAAAAAGTCCTAATAATGATTTTTTGATTTTAAATAAAATTAAACAACACGAAAAAACACATTCAAAATATTATCAACGAGAAAACTTTGTCGAATTTAATACCATTGAAAAAGGAATAAGGTGTCCAGTCTGTAAAAAATTAAATACTATCATTGTTAAAGATTTACAAAAATATAATTATTGTACTTATTGTGAGACGGATGTATTAAATAAAGAAATTTTGATAAATAATTTAAGAGAATTATATTGTCTAAAAAGAGCTCCATTTACAATTAAAGAAGCTATGGATTGGTGCAGTCCATTCAAAGAGAGAACAGTTAGAAGAATTTGTACTAAGTATTTTTTGCCAGAACAAAAAAGAAATATAAAATTTAGCTATAATATGAACTATGAATTTCATAAAGATAACAAATAGTATAAATTTTGGGTAGTATCATATTGGCTAACGAGCTTGTTTAATGTGACTTGCACGTTAGCCAGTGATTTTACAATATGTTATTGACACGTTTAGTGAGAAAAGACAACAAGGTTACTGTTATTGACACGTTTGGTGAGAAGCGTCAACAAGGGTACTGTTATTGACACGTTTAGTGAGAAGTGTCAACAAGACTATCGTTATTGACACGTTTGATGAGAAGTGTCAATAACTACCCCACCTACTACAAAAAATAGACAAATCAGCACGCATCTTCGCGTTTGATTTGTCTATAAAAATAATATTTATTTTCTTTTACCCCAATATTGATAATAAGTACATTCAATATAACCGTTAAAGAGTTTTCTTCGTTTTGTTGCTTTACGACCTATTAAATGTTCGAATTCTTTATAGCTTGTTAACATATAAAGTGAAACTTGATTGTTTTTATTTATAATTTCGCCTAAATGTTTATACATAGCTTCTACTTCGTTTCGCTCACCTATACGCTCTCCGTATGGAGGGTTACCAATTATAGATACTGGACCTTCTGGTACCGAAACATCGTGAACGTCTTGTACTTTAAATTTGATAACGTCTCCTAAACCTACTTCATCAGCGTTTGCTTTAGCTATTTCTACCATTTTAGGATCTATATCACTTGCCACAAGATTAATTTCTTTATCATAGTCAGCAGCTTCATCAGCTTCTTGTCTTAATTGTTCAAATAAACCTTCTGGTATAATATCCCATTCTTCACTTGCAAAACTTCGATTAAATCCTGGTGCTATATTTTGAGCGATTAAACAAGCTTCTATAGCAATTGTTCCAGAACCACAGAACGGATCGATAAATGGTGTTTCACCTTTCCAATTCGTTAAGCGAACAAGTGCTGCTGCTAATGTTTCTTTCATTGGTGCTTCACCTTGTGCTAATCTATAGCCTCTTTTATGCAATCCTGAACCAGAAGTATCAATAGTAAGGAATGCTTCATCTTTCAACATTGAAACTTCTACTTGATACTTACTACCTGTTTCATCAATCCAACCTTTTATGTTATATACATGTTTAAGTCTTTCAACAATTGCTTTTTTAACAATTGCTTGGCAGTCAGAAACACTGAAGAGTTTAGATTTTACACTTTTACCTTGAACAGGGAACATACCTTTAGCTCCGATAACACTTTCCCATGGTAATGATTTTGTCTTTTCAAAAAGTTCATCAAAAGTGGTAGCATGAAAGCGTCCGACTACGATTTTGACTCTGTCAGCTGTTCGTAACCATAAGTTTGCTTTCACTATTGCAGTTTCGTCACCTTCAAATAATACGCGACCGTTTTCTACTGTTGTTTCATAGCCAAGTTCTTGAACTTCTTTAGCAACAATTGATTCTAATCCCATTGGACTAGTAGCGAGTAATTGATACATGTATATACTCCTTTATATTAAATTTAATATTATTTCCAAATAAAAAGCTCTCCTACGTGGGAGAGCGACACTAGTAAGTGATAAATCTGTAAGCCATGTTCTGTCCTTTAGTACTTCAAACGTGTACTAGTTACACTCGTACGCCAGTGATAATCATCTGTCTGTATGTTTAACATACCTTCTTATTCCGTTCATTTCCGTCAAAGAAGTGCTCCTACCAATTTTGGATTGCTCACTCGAGGGGTTTACCGCGTTCCACCTTCTACATTTCTGTAGAAGCTACGTCACTGTGGCACTTTCAAACTACACTAACCATATTTAAAATAAACTTAGGTTATTTCGTTGCCGTCAATAATTGCCCTGGCTTATTGTTTCACCAAGCACGAACACTACATTCATCTCAGAATGTGTGAGCATGGACTTTCCTCTACTTTACGTAGCGATTACCCGAAATATCACTCAAAGAAGAATTATATCATAAATTATGATTAATAACTATCTTTTATTCACCAAATACAGCTTTTTCAAGATTTGAAATTCTCTTTAAAATATCTACATTATTAGAGCTGTATTGTTGAGAGCCTTGTGGTCTACCTGAGGCAACTCTAATCCTTAATTGTTCGATTTCTTTATTTAATTTACTATTTTCTTCAGTTAATTTAATGACTTCATTATTTAAGTCTGCCATTTTTTGATAATCAGAAATAATGTCATCTAAAAATGCATCGACTTCTTCAGTCTTGAAACCTCTTAGACCTCTTTCAAATTCTTTCTCGTAAATATCTTTAGCAGATAACTTCAAAGTTACATCAGCCATTTTTACACCTCATTTAATAAGATTCATTTCCATTATTATAATTAAATTCCATAAAATCCTGTAAATCCATGAATGTTATAACATTATAAGTATAATTTGTCTTTTCCGCAAAATCAACTAACTTAGTCTTAAAGTACTTTGGTGAAGCTTCTTGTTCGTCGTCATAAAATAAAATGGTCTTGTCAGTATTATCTAAAATGAAATCATTAGCTTGTTGAAATTGAAACGCGCCTTGATATTCACTTTGATGTATAGCGTTGACATAGTCAACATTCATGACGATATTTTGATACTTTTGCTGGTTTGTTTCATTCCATTTATTAAAATGATTTAGAAAAGGAGTTAAAACTGCGAGCTTTAAATCTGGGTATTTATTTTTTAAATCAATCGTAACTTCAGCGGTCCATAGTTCAAAACCAAGTTGTCCTGAAATAATAACCCATTCAAGCCCCTCTTCTATTTCATTTTCTATCAATTCTTTAATATAAGCTTTAATGACTTTTACTTCTGGTTGGTCATCTTTAAAAATATTTAACTCAAAAGGCTTATACCCTGTAAAATAAATAGAACTCATGACAAATCACCTAAATGTGTTTGTATATATTTTAAATCATGTTGAACAGCTTTATGTTTTTCTAGAAATAATTTTTTACTTGTACGTTTATAATGGCATTCTACTGATAACTCTTTATAGTTATCTATTAATAATTCGAACTTTTGTTCATTCATATATTGTAATTGTAATATTGTATTTTTATGTTGTATAAATTGTTCTAGACATTCATCGACATATTCAACAAAGGGTACAACATCTTTATAGAAATCATATTCATGATCATTTTTAGCGTTACTAAAAATTCCTTGCATTTCAGTAAGTTTATTTAAAAGTGTTTCAATCATTTTTATCCCTACTATCAATCAGTTTGTAATTTATAATACCTCACGATAAAATGATAACATAACTAGGTATGTTCTAGAATATATATGTTTCATAAAAAACTTTTGTAACTTATAATGAAATAAGGTATAATATTTAGAGTTTTTATGAAGTAAAGCTAGGTGATGTATTTGAATTATCCAAATGGTAAAAAAGTTTCAAAAAATACTTCTAAAGTCTCACGGCAAACCCAGACAAATTATAGTAAAATACAATATGGTAAACGTGGGATGAATTTAGAAGAGGAAATTGATAAATCTAATCAATATTATAGATTAGAAGAAATTGCAGTTATTCATAAAAAACCGACACCAGTGCAAATTGTGGATGTAGATTATCCGAAGAGACAAAAAGCTGTTATTAAGGAAGCTTATTTTAGAAAGCCTTCCACTACAGATTATAATGGTATTTACCAAGGATATTATATTGACTTTGAAGCCAAAGAAACTAAAAACAAAACGAGTTTCCCTTTAAATAACATTCATGATCATCAAGTTTCTCACATGAACCAAATTTTAAAACAAAAAGGCATATGTTTTTTATTGATAAAATTCAGCTACCATGATAGCGTATTTTTATTGCCTTTTAGGAAATTCATGGTATATTGGGACAGATATAAATCAGGAGGCAAAAAATCAATCACTAAACAAGAAATCGAAAGAGATGGTTATTTAATTCCTTACCAATATAGACCTAGAATAGACTACATAAAAATAGTTGATCAATTGATAAAAATAGAAAGTGAGGCGCTCAAATGAGTAAATCAAAAGCTTCTAATAGTAAAAATAACAAAGAACAACCTAAGAAGAAAAGGAATATCAAAAGAACAATAATCAAGGTGTTTGGTATCCTTGTTCTAGCATTTTTGGCAATGGTCATAGTAGGTGTTCTATTATTTGCATACTATGCTTGGAAAGCTCCTGCTTTCAATGAAAGTGCTTTGAAAGACCAATTACCAACTAAGATTTACGATAAGAACGATAACCTCGTAACCACCTTATATATGGGACAAAAACGTGAACACGTTAAATTTGATGATGTTCCAGACAAAATGAAAGATGCAGTATTAGCAACAGAAGATAATCGATTTTATGAACATGGTGCTTTAGACTACAAACGTTTATCTGGCGCTGTTATGAAAAACTTTACGGGCGGATTTGGCTCGCAAGGTGCTTCAACATTAACACAACAAGTTGTTAAACGCTCATTTTTAACAGATAAGAAATCAGTAGAGAGAAAAGCACAAGAAGCTTATCTTTCATACAGATTAGAACAAGAATACTCTAAAGATGAAATCTTTGAAATGTATTTAAATAAAATCTACTATTCAGATGGTATTTACGGTTCACAAACAGCTGCTAAATATTATTTTGATAAGAAGCTAAAAGATCTTAATTTAGCCGAAACTGCTTATTTAGCTGGTTTACCACAAGTACCTAACCAATATAATATATACGATAATCCTGAAGGTGCTGAAAAACGTAAAGATACTGTACTCTACTTAATGGAAAGACATGGTAGAATTTCTAAGAAAGAAATGAAAGAAGCACAAGATACACCAATAGATAAAAACTTAATCAAACGTACTGTAGAAGAAAGAAACGATGCAATGACTGAAACACCAGACAATGAATATGCATCATATGTTAACTACGTTAAACAAGAACTTAAAGAAAACAAAGCATTCAAAAAACAGTCATTAAATGATATTATGACAAGCGGACTTAAGATTTACACAAATATGGACAAAGATGTACAAAAAACATTACAAGATTCAATCGACAATGGTACATTCTATAAAAACGATGACCAAATTGCTGGTTCTTCAATAGTAGATACGAAGACTGGTAAACTTGTAGGTATTAGTGGTGGAAAGAATTATAAAGATGTTGTAGATAGAAACCAAGCAACAGATGCCCACCCTACTGGTTCATCATTAAAACCATTACTAGCTTATGGTCCAGCTATTGAAAATATGCAGTATGCTACAAACCATAAGTTCCAAGATGAAAATGAATATAATATTAACGGTAGCATATTTAAGAACTATGATGGTAAAGGACATGGCTCAGTAACAATGGCTGATGCACTTGCAAGATCTTATAACATACCAGCATTGAAAGCTTGGCAAGAAACAAACCAAAACGCTGGAGAGAAAGCTGTTAGAGACTTCGCATCTAAAGTAAACTTAAATTATAAAGATACAATCGGTCCATCAGAAGTACTTGGTGGTTCACAATCTGAATTCTCCACTACTCAATTAGCATCAGCATTTGCTTCTATGGGTAACGGTGGAACATACAACGAAGCTAAATCAATAAGAAAAGTTGTAACACAAGATGATGAAACAATTAAGTTTTCTAAAGAAAGCCATAAAGCTATGGAAGATTACACTGCTTATATGTTAACTGAAATGCTTAAAGGAACATTTGATCCTTATGGTTCAGCATACGGAATGGGTATTAGCGGACTTAACGTAGCTGCTAAGACAGGTACAGGTACTTATGGTGACGAAGTTTACACTGAATATAACTTACCTGAAAATGCAGCTAAAGACGTTTGGATTACTGGTTACACACCACAGTACACAATGTCAGTTTGGATGGGCTTCACTAAAGTTAAAGAATACGGTGAAAACTCATTCTTAGGACATGACGAACAAGTAAAACCACAAACGTTATTCAAAGATGTAATGAGTCAAATTTCAAGTTACGATGGCACTGACTTTGAAAAACCAGATTCAGTATCAGGTAGCGGCAAGAGCTTAAGTGTTGCTGGTAATGAGGATAATCAAACAACAACTAGTTCATCACCAGACACTGGCAACGAACAAGAAAACAATGACAGTTACAATTTCTCAAACAACAATAACAACGTAAATACAAATGAACCACAAACAACACAAAGAAACTCAACACAGAATTCAACACAATCTAATACATCTCCACAACAAGCACGTAATGAAGATGTAACAACGGAA
Source organism: Mammaliicoccus sp. JADD-157 (assembly GCF_049310805.1). NCBI lineage: Bacteria > Bacillati > Bacillota > Bacilli > Caryophanales > Staphylococcaceae > Mammaliicoccus > Mammaliicoccus sp. JADD-157. Next base: position 23,099 of record NZ_JBMOVZ010000002.1, read on the forward strand.
CAACCTACAACTGAAGAATCCTCTGACTCCGACTCTGATGGTGATGAAGATGATTCCTCAAGTGATAGTTCCTCTAATAGCTCATCCAGCTCTAGTTCAGCAGAACAAGCTGCAGAACAAGCAAAAGATGAAAATTAAAGAAAAATGGTAGCTCATATGAGCTACCATTTTTTTGTTTGATACAAAACAGTGTAGTTTAGGGCGCGGTTATTGTCATTTCTTATAAAACGTGTCAATAAGAGTACTCTTGTTGCCTTTTCTCATAAAACATGTCAATAAAAAATGTAAAATCACCTGCTAACGTGCAAGTCCATTCAAACAAGCTCTTTAGTCCTCCCATAAATATAAATTCCTCGTCCAATAAAAAAGTCTTTTCATTAGAATAATTTATCCAATGAAAAGACCTTTTATTTTTGTGAGTTTCGTTTTCTTTTTAGTTGCAATTGATATCTCGCATTCATCTTAATCAATTCATCTTTAAGTGTCACCATTTGTCTATATCCCATAAAGTGATAGATTCGCTGATTAATATATTGATATCTTTCTGAAAAGTTCATAGGTACTACTGGATATTGTTCTATATTACCTATATCAAACTCTTCTATTTCATTGATTTGTTTAAAATAGTCCATAATCAGTTTGTAATATTGATCTAGAAGTTGTCGTGCTTTATCAGTTTTTAATTGTTTTTGCTTTACTAACGGTTCTATTTGTTCTTCAAGTTCTATAAAGTCGTTTTTATCTATCATGCGCCATCAACCTTTACTAATCCCGCTCTTAATCGTTTTTGCCCTTCTCTACAATCATCTAATAACGGACATACTTCACATTTTGGTTTACGACTTACACAATGGTATCTTCCGAAGAATATAAGTTGATGATGACTTTTCGTCCAACGTTCTCTAGGGATAATGCTACATAGTCTATCTTCTACTTGTCGAACATTATCTTTAATTCTACATATTCCTAATCGTTTTGAAACACGTTCTACATGTGTATCCACTGCTAGTGATGGTTCTCCAAAAGCAACACTCATGACTACGTTAGCTGTTTTTCTACCTACTCCAGCTAATGATTCTAGTTCTTTATGTGTTTGTGGAACGATACCATCATAGTTATCTAATAATGATTGGCATAATTTCTGTATGTTTTTAGCTTTATTGCGGTATAAACCTATCGATCTAATATCATCTTGTAATTCTTCTAAACTTACATTTAAATAATCTTCAGGTGTTTTGTACTTTTCAAATAAAGATTTTGTAACTTTATTGACTAAGACGTCTGTACATTGGGCAGATAGTAATACTGCAATTGTAAGTTCGAAAGGATTATCATGTCTAAGTTCGCATTCAGCATCAGGAAACATCCCGTCAATTACATCAACCATTTCTAATGCTTTCTTTTTACTTATCATAAGGATTCTCCCCATTCACCCAATCAAAAGTTGGGATTAAATTAACATTATGTTTTACTTTTTTACTTTGATTAAATTTTTCACTTTCTTGTTTAGAAGAAGAAACTGTTGTGATGTTTTTCTTTTTCCAATTTAATAAAATTCTATCTATATATTTAAAACTCAATTTTTCTAAACTGTGTGCTTCGTTTAGAGCACTCATAATCAGCTCGTTAGAATGTTTGTCACTATCAATCCAGTGATTGAGTGTTTGTACTTCTAGAGGTGTTAAAGGTCTACCAAAAGTAGATTCAAATTCTTGGAACAAATTTTTGAATTGAATATTTAATTTTTCATTTTCATTTTCTTGAGTACTTTCGTTTAAAACTAAAGCAAGTTGTTCATACAATGGTTCGAATGATATAAACTCATTATATTTATGCTGTTCGTCTTTTTCGATTTTAATATCTATACATTTCAGCAAAGATAATTGGTTAACTATGTGACTAACTTCTTGTATAGATAAACTCGTTCCTTGTTGAACTTCTTCTAAAGGTGGTTGTAGACCACTGTTATTTTCTTTATCCAATAGTTTAATTAAAATAACAAATTGTTTTTCATTTAAACCTAAATCTGCGTAATGATTAAATAAAGATCTTTGTATTACAACCGGTTTTTCTTTTAACATTTGGCTTGTGTACATGTTTATTTCACCTACTTTGTAATAGAAGAGTCTGAGACATAAATAAATGTCCCAGACTCATTCATTATATTAGCCATAACTGACAGGATTGATAATACGCTCATATCAAGCTTTTCAAATCTAGTTATCCTGTCGAGGTGGGGTTTAAATGAGATTTCTGTCCCACTACTTATGGATATAAGCGATTTAATAATCTTGGGAATGGTGATGTTTCTCTTACATGTTCTACGCCACTTAACCAAGCTACTGTTCTTTCAAGACCTAATCCAAAACCACTATGAGGAACACTACCGTATTTTCTTAAGTCAGTGTAGTATTCGTAAGCTTCTGGATCAAGACCGTATTCTTTAATACGTTGATTTAATAATTCTAAATCATTAATTCTTTCTGAACCACCAATAATTTCACCATATCCTTCTGGTGCAATTAAGTCAGCACATAATACTGTATCAGGGTTTTCTGGATTTGGTTCCATATAGAATGGTTTAATTTTAGTTGGATAGTTCACGATGAATACTGGTTTATCGTAGTGGTTTGCGATAGCCGTTTCATGTGGCGCTCCAAAGTCGTCTCCCCATTCAATATCAGTAAAGCCTTCCTCAATTAAGAACTCAACTGCTTCGTCGTAAGTAATACGAGGAAAAGGTGTTGTAACTTGTTCTAATTTAGAAGTATCTCTTTCTAATAGTTCTAATTCTAATTGACAGTTTTTAAGTACAGATTTAATTATGTGATGTACATAGTTTTCTTGTACTTCTAAACTTTGATCGTGGTTCATGAAAGCCACTTCGCCTTCAATCATCCAGAATTCAATCAGATGACGTCTAGTTTTTGATTTTTCTGCTCTGAAAGTTGGTCCGAAACTGAATACTCTTCCATGTGCCATTGCAGCAGCTTCTAAGTATAACTGACCACTTTGTGATAAGAATGCATCTTCATCAAAGTATTTAGTATGGAATAACTCACTCGTACCTTCTGGTGCAGTTCCCGTTAATATAGGTGGATCTATTTTTGTAAATCCATTGTCATTAAAGAATTCATATGTCGCACGAATAATTTCGTTTCTAATTTTCATAACAGCATGTTGACGTTTAGAACGTAACCATAAATGTCTGTGGTCCATTAAGAATTCTGTACCATGATTTTTTGGTGTGATTGGATAATCATGTGATTCTGAAATAACTTCAATATCACTTACTTGTATTTCATATCCAAATTTAGAACGGTCATCTTCTGTAATTGTTCCTGTGATATATACAGATGACTCTTGGTTTATAGATTTTGCAGTTTGGAATACTTCTTCCGAAACTTCAGCTTTAACTACAACACCTTGCATAAAGCCTGTCCCGTCTCTTAATTGTAAAAACGCTATTTTACCACTTGATCGCTTGTTAGCAATCCAAGCACCGATTGTCACTTCTTGATTGACATAATCTTTAGCTTGTTTAATCGTTATGTTCATTATTATTTCTCCTATTCAAATAAATTACCTATTGTTATTTTATCAAATAATACATGGAACTGCTATCTGTTTGAATATTTTCTTAGCTTATCTGTAAATTTATCTATGTCGCCTTCTATAACAGGTATTTCTCCTAGAGCATTAATGAAAAATTTACTATAAGTACTATCTAAAATTCTTCTGTCAAAGCACACAAGTAAGCCTTGATCATGTTTGTTACGAATTAATCTGCCAATACCTTGTCTGAATTTTGTTACTGCATCAGGCAAAACAAAATCTTTAAAAGGATTTTCAAATTCATCTTTCATCAGATGATATCTTGGGTCGTCTTGATGTATAAACGGTAATTTTGTCATCATGACACATTTTATTCCGGCAGATTGATAATCGAAGCCTTCAAAGAATGACAAAGTACCTAACAATATCGTTTTATCAAACTGATTAAATTGTTGAACTAATTTATAGACGTGCGAATGTTGTTGCTGCATTAAAATGACATAATCACTAAACATTTCTAGTTCTTCCATATATCGATAAGCTTGATACAACATTGAATAATTGGTAAATAAAACTAAACATTTTTGATTGGTTTCAGTTACAAAAGCTGATAAATAATGCACGATTGTTTCAATGTATTCATCTTGGTCTTGGTATTGATATTGTGGCATGTTTTCTGGAACGAAACATGATGCTTGATTTTTTAAATCGTATATATCATTTAGGAAATAGCTTTTAAATGCTATATCATCTGGAAACATTGATTTAAACGAGTTAAATGATTCATTAACTGTTAAAGTCCCTGAAATAAATATATTACTATTAAACTGTTCTATGAATACTTCATTTAATAAATCTTTCACTTCTTCTTTTTTTACAAATAAAGAAAGTGTTGATTTCTGGGATAATTTTTTTATAGAAACAAACGGCACTTGCCCTGCTTTTATCATATTATAAATTTTAGTATATTGATGATAAATATAAATAAGCTCTTTTCTAAATGCTTTTATATGCGCATGTGTATAAGATTTGAATCTTGATAATATTTGATTTATTGTACTAATTTGCTTCTTGAAAATTTCGGAAATCTCATCAATTTCTAAATCGTAAAAGTAATGGATTTGATTGTCATATTGTTGTTGATTGTGATGCTTTTCGTTAATTTGATGCATTAAATTATCAAATAAATTTTCATTTTGTTCATGCAATAAATCTATATCTCGTTTAAGTTGGTAAATATCAATCGGTTCAATTGGGTATTGTTCTATAACTCTTCTGTTTTCTAATTTATCCAACCTCTTAAATAATTTCTCTTGTTCATTTTTACCTAATAAACCAAGGTGATATTTAATATGTTGATAGCTTAATACATCAGTTACTTGATTTAAAGCGTAGTCTTGTATTCTATGCGCTTCATCTACAATTATGTGTTTGAATAATTGGTATACAGTGTCTTCTGTACTATGTTGAAGTAAGTGTGCATGATTAGTTATCCCTATTTCTACATGATTCGCACTTTCCTTAACAAATTGATAGTAATGTATATCATTTTTAAAAGGTACATACGTTGTTCTTTTTTGTTCGAAAAATACTTTTTGTCCACCTTTTAAGTGCAATTGTTCGATGTCTCCAGTTTCAGTTTCAAGTATCCATACTAAAAGCTGCATTTTAAGAATGGTAGCTTCATAATTGTCAGTGTCATCTTGTAAAATATTCAAAATTAAACCTAAAGATATATAATGATCTTTACTTTTAATAATCATAGCTTTCAAATCAAGATTGAGCACATCTAATACTTTGTTAAATTCTTGTTCTAATAGTTGATTTTGTAATAATTTAGTATGTGTCGAAACGAGAATATGTTCGCCAGTTTCTAAATAATATAATAAAGATGCAAGAACAAAACTCATAGATTTGCCACTACCTAGAGGCGCTTCAATCAACGCATTTTCATTATGCAGTAACGAATCAAATAACTGTTGAACAAGTTGATATTGTTCTTTACGATAATCAAATCCAAACTTTTCTAAAATTCTTTCATACGCTTCATCAATAGAAATCGTATCTTTACTACTAGATTTCTTTATAGGTTTTTGCTTTAAATAATATATATTTTGATATTTTTTAATATTATGCAGTGATTCTTCTTTACCTTGAGAAGTTCTTACGATTTCGAAAAGCACGTCACTTAAGTTATATTTTAAAGATTTCGATAAATAATATAATTGTTTAATTGTGTCTATCGGTAATGATTCTATTTTTTCAATAGCTTTAATAAATAATAAGGCTGTTGCTTTCGCATCTTCATCAGCACTATGTGCTTGATTTAAATCTACTTCTAAAGATTGGCTTAATTCACTTAATTGATAACTTTCTTCTTGTGGGAAAGCAATTTTAAATAACTCCATCGTGTCTATCGCTAATTTTGGTTCAAATTCAATTTGATGTTTTTCAAAGTGAGATTTTAAGAAATTTAAATCAAATAAAACATTATGCGCAACAAATACACAATCTTTTAGCTGTGCGTAAAGGGATTTGCTAACTTCTTCAAAATAAGGTGCTTCAAATAAGTCTTGTTCTGTTATGTTCGTTAAAGCTTGTATAAAAGATGGGATTTCTAAATCTGTTTTTACATATGTATGATATGTATCCACGACTTTGAAACCTTCTACAAAAGTTATACCAATTTGTATAATCTCGTCATATTGTATTTGATTACCAGTTGTTTCTAAATCTACAACCGCGTATCTTTGTGCCATATTATCTCTCCTATATTTCGATATCTGCACTCATAAATTGATAAAGTTCACCATCTTGAGATATCACTGTTAAAAAGCCATTATCTTGAATATCAATTGCTCGCCCTTTTATTCTTTTCTTGCCTTCAGTATATGTCAGCTCACGATTCCAAATCATACTTTTACTTTTATATACCTCTTTTATATCGGTAAATTCCCCATTTAAAAATTGTTCATATTTATCTTCGATGGAAAGTAATAAGTTCTCTAAAAATTGATATGGCTCAATATGACTTTCTTTTTCAATATGTAAACTTGTTGCACGATCCTGCTTTGCCTTTTTAAAATCTTCTTCGGTTTGATTTAAATTTAAGCCTATTCCACATATAATTGCATTTACGCCATCAGTATCAGCTATCATTTCAGTTAAAAATCCACATGCTTTTTTTTCATTGATATATATATCATTCGGCCATTTGATTTTACTTGGCAACTGGTAATGCTCTTCAATAACTTCTTGAATTGCTAGACTAATAAATAAATTAAATGTCGACATTTTTTGAATTGGTATGTCTGGTCGTAATACGACTGACATCCATAATCCTTTGCCTTTTAATGATGACCATGGTCGATTGAAACGACCTCTTCCTTTCGTCTGCTCATCGCTCAATACTATGAAAGAACCATCATTTTTATTGAGTATCGACTTAGCTAAGATTTGAGTAGAATCAACTTGTGGTTCTACATATGCTTTATTTAATATTTTGTTATTTTGAATATCTATATTAACAATATCTTCTTGCCAGTTATCAGGAAGTTGATTGAGCTTATAACCTTTATTAGATATAGATTCTATTTCATATCCGTCATTACGTAATTGATCCATCACTTTTTTTACCGTTACTCTTGAACAGTCTAAAGCTTCAGCTATATGTTGACCAGATAAATATTCATTTTGTTTGTATAAATAACGAATTATTTCATGCTTATATTTCGACATGTTCTCTCATCCATTCTATTAATTCATACCGTTTATTGTTCACTTTATTTAATACAATAGCCTCTTCCAGCTGGTTTAAAGCATGTTTAATCCACGGTCCACCAGTTTTATTAAATTCGGTCATTAATATTTGGCCATTAATATTTAATTCCGATTTATTGTATATAGGTAGTTTACCATAGATTTCATCTATTAATATGTTATTCATAATAACTGGTTGATATTCAATATTTAAAATTTCATGATATTCTTTAATAAGATTTAAAATATTTTTGACTTGAACATCTCCATATTTATAAACGATTAAAGTTAATTGTTGTTTGCTAATATTCTTTTTGGAAAATGATTTAAGTAACTCTACATAAGCTATGATTTGTTTTCGTTCTAAATTACTAATTTTGAGTGTATTTAGTGAAGTTGTGTCGACTTTATAAATGAAGCATAAGGCTCCAATCCATAAGTCAAAGTCTGCGTCAGTAGGCATAAAAATTTCATCATTCTTAATTTGTTCAAAAAATGGTATATGGTGAAAAATTGATAAATAATCAATTGTTTTCTTTGTTTCTTTTATATAACTGCCAGAGATAAGCTTTTTTAACTCTACTATTATGCGTTCTATTGAAATGTTACTTAATAAATGAACAGTGTCTTTCATAGCATTTTGAGTGTCTATTTCAATATCAAAACCAGTTTGTGCTTGAAAACGAATACCTCTCATTATGCGTAATGCATCTTCATTCATTCTATCTAATGGTGTACCTACAGCTTTAATAATGTGATTTTCGATATCTTCTTTGCCGTTAAAATAATCATGTATACCATAATTTTTATCCATGGCTAAAGCGTTCATTGTAAAGTCACGTCTAGCAACATCTTCGTATAAATCTGTTACAAATTGAACTGATGTCGGTCTACGATGATCTACATAATCTCCATCTTTTCTAAAAGTTGTAACTTCATATTGTTGTTCATTACTTATAACCATAATCGTTCCATGTTCTTTACCGATTGGTAGTGTTTTGTCAAAAATAGACTCTACTTCATCTGGTAAGGCACTCGTTGTTATATCAACATCTGAAATTGCTTTATTCATTAAAAAATCACGTACAGATCCTCCAACAAAAAAAGCTTTATGGCCGTAATTCTCAAGTTGTTCGATTATCCATTTAGACTGTTCGAAAATTTTTGTGTCATTCATATTAATCTCCTAACATGTTAATATAACAATTTTCATATTGATCAGCGATAACTTTAGATGAAAATCGCTCTTTAACATCTTGTATCATAGCTTGTTGCATTTTGTTATACAATTCGCTATCAGTTAATAAATCAATCGCTCGTTTACTTGCTAAGTCAGTATCACCAACGTCTACAGTATATCCTGTAATACCATCTTTGATTACTTCTTTTATACCGCCAGCGTTTGTCCCTATAGGTAAAACACCAGTAAGCATAGCTTCTAGAAGTACGAGACCAAAACTTTCTTTTTCACTTAATAGAAGTGTAATATCAGACATTTGATAGAATGTGTTCACTTTATCTTGTTTACCTAAAAACAGTACATTATCTTCTATGCCCAATGATTTTATTTGCTCTTTAGCATCCTGAAGTTCCGGACCGTCACCGATTAAAAGTAACTTTGATTTAATTTCTTTATTTATTTTAGAAAATGTTTCTACGACATCATGCACGCGTTTTACTTTTCTAAAGTTTGATACGAACGTAATCACTTTTTCATCTTCTTTAATGCCATATCTAGATTTTAATTCTTTATTGTAAACTTGGGGGAAACTGTCTTCTTGAACGAAATTATAAATTGTTTTGATTTCTTTATCTGGTTGTATAATTTCATAAGTTTCCTTTTTCAAGCTGTTACTAACACTTGTAACGACATCACTTTTCTCAATGCCAAATCGGATTGCGCTTTGTAAAGAAGTGTCATATCCTAATACAGTTATATCAGTACCATGTAATGTCGTCATAATCTTAACATCTTTACCAGAAATTTGTCTTGCTAATATTCCACATATAGCGTGTGGTACAGCGTAATGCATATGTAAAATGTCTAAATCATAATCATTGATAACGTCTGCAATTTTAGCGCTTAATGTTATGTCATATGGAGGATACTGAAATACTGAATACTGATTAACATCAACTTGGTGAAAAGTCACGTTTGGCACAGGTTCTTTCATCCTAAAGGGCATATTAGAAGTGATAAAATGTATTTCATGTCCTCTTTTAGCCATTTCTAACCCTAATTCTGTGGCTACTATGCCAGAACCACCCATAGAAGGATAGCAAGTTATCCCTATTTTCATGTTAATCCTCCTTACTATTTTCATCTATGCGTTCAAAACGATTTTTATCTCTCGTATTAAATTTTTGCATTGTATTTTCAAAACTTTTATTTAAATCTATATCTAGAGAGTTAGCAAGACAAATTAAAACAAATAAATTATCTCCTAATTCTGCTTCTATTGTATTATCTTCTTCAGTAGATTTTTTCTTTTTCTCACCATGAGAATGATTAATTTCTCTAGCAAGTTCACCCACTTCTTCAGTCAAACGAGCTAAATTCGCTAATGGAGAAAAATAACCAGTCTTAAACTGAGAAATATATGCATCTACTTCCTTTTGCATTTCATGCATATCCATTGTACTTCCCCCTAATATTTATATTTTGTTTTTTTTTGAGCCCACTTAATAAAATTATAAAGGATTTATATACATAATGACAATGTAATAAACTTGGCATAGTAGAGTTTACCGCAAAATAGCACCGTATAAAGGTATAGAAAAACTTAGATTGAGAAGTGATTTGGATAGTGGATGAATTAAATTGCGGTTGGGTTCTGTTATTGGATTAAGAATGTCGTAAACTCACGAATTGTACTTTTTGTTGGATTAACTAAAGCAATAATCCAATTAGAACACCTTTTGTTGGATTAAGTAAGACAATAATCCAATTAGAACCCCTTTTGTTGGATTAACTAAGGCAATAATCCAAGTAGAACACCTTTTGTTGGATTAACTAAGGCAATAATCCAATTAGAACCCTTTTGTTGGATTAACTAAGACAATAATCCAACTAGAACACCTTTTGGTGGATTAAGTATGACAATAATCCAATTAGAACACCTTTTATTGGATTAACTAAGACAATAATCCAACTATGAAGTGCACCCCAAAAGCTGAACCAAAATAAATTTTTAGGGTGCGCTACATTATCAGATTAAATACCGCCTTTACCCGCGCAATACCGAAATTTATTATAATACTCCATATAAAAAAGCTAAGACAACTTAATGTCTTAGCTTCTTGTTAATTAGTCACCACTACGTGCTATTAGTATAAATCTAGCAAGTTCTGCTACTGCTACTGCAGTTGCTGCTACATATGTCATAGCTGCTGCTGATAATACTTTCTTAGCATGTTTGTATTCTTGTTGATTGACCATATTTAATTTCTCAATTTGTCGCATTGCTCGTTTACTCGCATCAAATTCAACTGGTAATGTAATAATTGTAAATAGTACAGCGAATGACATGAATACGATACCTACCCATAATAGAGTTGTACCAAATGTATTGCTTAATGCCGTTAATACAATACCTGCTAAAATAATGATATACGATAATGAACTTCCAAGGTTTGCAAGTGGTAATAATGCTGTTCTAAATTTTAAGAATGCATATCCATGTGCATGTTGGATTGCGTGTCCTACTTCGTGGGCAGCGATTGCTGTACCAGCTACAGTAGGCTTGTTAAAGTTATCAGGTGATAATACTACTCTCTTCTTAACTGGATCAAAGTGATCTGATAAGAACCCTTCACCTTGCAATACTTGTACATCATGAATACCATTTGCTGCTAAAATTTCTTCAGCAACTTCTCTTCCCGTCTTGCCACTAGTTGAGCGTACTCTAGAATATTTGTTGTAAGTTGATTTTACTTTATATTGGAAGTACATAGGGACAATCATAATGATTATGAAATATATAATAAATGAAAACAAATAACTTCCTCCTTTTTATCCCTCTTAAATTATATATTACGGAGTGAAGACCTTCACGTCAAATGTTTTGACCCTAATTTAAATGTTTTTTGTAAATATATTAATAGTAAGAATGGAATAATACTTAACCAGAAAGCTAAATATCCTATGTGTGCCTCGTATTGGCTCAACATACTATAAACTGGATATTGATGATATACATAATCTATCACATCATTATGGAAAACCCATATCATTGTAATGACAATATGCCATGTTTTGATTTCAAATAATGGATAAAACATAAATGCTTGTACAACCATAATGCCATGAGAAACCATTAACATGAGCGCCATTGGAACAAGTTGCTCATAATGTATCATCACAAATAAATTCATAAGTACTGCCCATGCTCCGTATTTAATTAAAGTAATAAATGCTAAACATTCAAAAAGCCCTAAATGCCGATTAAAATATATGGCTGCTATAGCTATTATTAGGAAGAATGTTGCTGTTGGGCTGTCTGGTACAAATGGCCAAAAGTACCATTTCGTCTCAGCAAGTTGACCACCATACCATATGTATCCGTAAACAGTTCCTAGTAGATTGGCTATAAAAAATGTGGCAAGCATTGGTTTTTGGCCCATTACGTATTTCCAAAATGCCATTTAAATTCTCCTTTGAAAAAAGAGGCTGGGACATAATAATGTCTCAGCCTGATTTATTATATTGGCAGTAGCTGACTGGTCTGAAAATGCGCTTTTATTAAGCTTTATTTCATTTCGAGTCATACTTTGCCGGGGTGGGACTAAGAAATCTTTTTAGTAAAATAAGATTTTTGTCCCTATCCCTTTAAATTATTATTTTTTCAATTCTTTACCATTAGAGTCTGTTTCATGTAAATCTGCAACATATTTTGAAACTTTATCTATTTCTTCTTTAGAAAGGGTATCTTTAAAGCTAGGCATTTTACCAGCCCCTTTTTCGACGAAACCTTTTACGCCCTCTTCAGGTAGTTTAGATTCGACTAGGTTTGGACCTTGCCCACCGGTCAACTCACCACCATGACAACTTGTACAGTTTGACTTGATGATGTCCGTATATACAGGGTCAGATTTATCTAAGTTTGAGAATACAATTTGACCTTGCTTAGCTTGTTGTTTCCAGTCATGGTAATAACTAGATTCCCAAGTAGTGTAGAACAAAATAGCAACTGCTAATAACATAAATCCAGATGCAAATGGTCTCTTTGTCCATTTACGTTCAGGTCCTCTATCTAACCATGGTGCTAATAGTAATGCACCAAATGCGATACCTGGTAAGACGATAGCACCAAAAGTATTATATGGACCAGATGCAAATGAATATTTAAGTATTTGATATAAGAATAAGAAATACCAGTCTGGTAATGGTGTATAACCAGTATCAGATGGATCCGCCACACGTTCAAGTGGCGATGGATGTGCAACTGTTAAACATAAATAAGCAATTAAGAAAACTGCTCCAGTCATCCATTCTTTAAGTAGAAAGTCAGGCCAGAAACTTTCAGTACGACCTGGAAATTCTGAATAATCTCTATTTAACTTTGGTTTGTCGTATGACTTAATTCTTGAGTCACCAACAAACTTCATCCCTTTACCGCGATGCATGTCGCATGACCTCCTTTTTCATTTATTCACGTTAATTTTATAGTGGACCTGAAATACCTTGTTTTCTGATCATTATAAAGTGTGCTGCCAGTAACGCGAATAGTGCAGCAGGAAGGAAGAATACATGAATCGCAAAGAAACGAGTCAGAGTTTGTGCACCAACTATTTCTGCATCCCCTGCCAGTAATGTTTTAACCCAAGGCCCTATAATAGGGACGGATTCTGCAATTTGTAAACCAACTTTAGTTGCGAATAGTGCTTTCATATCCCATGGTAATAAATAACCAGTAAAACTTAAACCAAGCATTACAAAGAATATTAAGACACCTACAACCCAGTTTAATTCTCTAGGCTGTTTATATGAGCCTGTAAAGAATACACGAAGTGTATGTAAAAACATCATTACTACTACTAGACTAGCCCCCCAATGGTGCATACCACGAACGATAACACCTGCAGCAACATCGTGTTGTAAATAGTAAACTGATTTCCAAGCGTTTACGATATCTGGTACGTAATACATAGTTAAAAACATACCTGATAAAACTTGGATAACTGTAATGAAAAACGTTAATCCACCAAAACAATATACGAAAGCTGAAAAGTGATAAGCAGGGTTAACATGCTCTGGCACTTCATGATCAGCAATATCTCGCCAAATTGGTGTAATATCAAGTCTGTCATCGACCCAATCATAGATTTTATCTATCATTGTTAATCCCTCCTTATTTAGCTAATTCGTTCTCATGTTTATTACCGATTTGAATAATGCCATCTTTCACTTTCACTTCATATTGATCTAATGGTGCTAATGGCGGCGTTCCAGGTACATTCTTACCATTTTTCTCATAACGTCCGTTATGACATGGACAGAAAAATTGATTTGGATTTGAATTGTCACCATTCCACTGAACTGTACATCCTAAATGTTTACAGACTGGTGATAATGCGACAATGTCTTTACCATCCTTGTATACCCAAGCGAATTCGGTAACTTCACTCGTGTACCAAGCATCTTCTTGCTCAAATTTAAAGTCAACTTTAATTGGCTCTTTACCAAGTTCAGACTCTTTTACGCCTGTAGCGATCATATCGCCTTTGCCCTCTGCTTTAAAAACAGGATCAAGCGCAAATCTACCCATAGGTAAAATCATACCAGCAGCCATAAATGACCCAACACCCATTAATGAATAGTTTAAAAATTGGCGTCGTGTGACACGTTGGCTCATTTAGATTCCCCCCTCTATTAATCGTTCTTTTATAACTAGGACAATTTAATTTTAGCCTATTATCTCAAGACGGTCAACGCTTTGTCACAATTTATATTTTTATTTCTTGTGGTTTTATTCACTATTTTTGAGCAAAAAGAAAATAGGCTTAGACAAATTTAATTGCCTAAGCCTAATTCGTTATAATAGTAGGAGTTAAGTGGATTGAAAATGCATTTAAATCAAGCTTTTCACTACTAGCTATTCTTAGAGGAAAAATTTCTTTCTTAATTTTTTCTATCTATTTCTTATTCCAAGTTTTTATTATAAATTTCATGAAGTTTTTAACTTCGTCTTCTATAAGTGTGCGTTTCATTTCCTCATCTAAGTCAGCCATTGGAATAGTATTAACAGTATATATTTCTTCAGTTTCAATATTTTCTATTTTATCACTTGTTAAAATAATAATATTAGTTAAACCATATTCTTTAAGACTTTGGATGAATGATTGTATATGCTTAGTATGAAAATCACTAGTAAAGAAAGCTGGAGTTAATAATAATCTACCTTTGAATTGCTTTTCAGTTAACATACCGACTAATTGAATCGTTTCACTTTGATCACAAGATGTAATTAATTGATTAGTCATATCTATATTTGAAACAGGGATAATCGCTGTGTCGATATATTCTAAATTATTTTTTAAATCCTTTAAATCTGCATGATTGAATAACATTACCAATTTTCCTCCAACTCATTAATGAATTGTAATATTTTAGTCATTTCCAAAAATGTTTCTTGATCATTATTATCTAATGCTCGATCAATTTCATTCCTAATTAATTGTTCCCAATGATAAATGCTATATTCTTTTGGGTTATCTTTAGAAAAATTAACATTTTCGTTATCGCTAAATTGATCAAATAACATTTGCAGTAACATTATTCTATTTAGACGATCATCTCTTTGATTTAAATAGAGAATCACATTTAAATGAGACTGATCTAATCTAATATCATGAAAAATCTGTCTGCCATCATCAATGCAAAATTTTTCTTTACAATACATTAGAGATAATTGATTAGATTGTTTAGTACTTATTGATAGAAATCGATCGTCTGTCATTTCTTTCGCAAATGAAATATTTGATAAGTATTTAGGGTTACTCTTAATTAAATTTAAAATCCATACACTTTCAGCATTTTTAAACTCATATTGATATAGAATATATTCAATAAAACGTTGCTTTTCATAAATGAGCCATGTATGTTCCATTGGAATAACCTACTTATTGTAATCTTTCTAATTCTTGGTCCCAGTAAGGATTTTCTGGGTCAATTTTACGAATAGATTCTAGAATATTTTTAGCAGTGGCAATTTGGCCAATTTCAATTAAGTAATGATAGCAGTCATTTAAGAAATCAATGTTTTGAGTTAAATCTGGATATGCTAAATCATAAAAATGTTGAGCTTCTTTATCACGCTCTTCAATGCCAAATGCATAAGCAATATGCCATGCTACTATTGGATCAATGTCATCTTCATCAATATAAGTTAGTAAGTTAATTAAACCTGTAGTATTATCTTTCTCTCGATAATAGTCCGCTAATAAAATAGCAGCTTCTGTATATGATGGATCAACAGTTAGAGCATCTTGTAATAGTAAAGCACCATGTTCATCATTTGTCGTCAACATTAAGCGTGCTGTGTCAGTCATTAATTCTTTGTAATAAGCGTTTAAACGTAGACCTTCTTTACCAATCTCAATCGCTTTTTTATAATCTTTTTCAGATTCATAAATTTGCAATAGATAATGATAAGCTTGCATGAAGTCAGGATCTTTCTGTAATAGTTTTTCAAGTTGCTTAATCGCTTCTTGTGTCAGTTCATTCTTCTGATAACTAATCGCTTGTTTGAAATAATCTTCCACAGTCATATCCATTTCAGATACGTATTCATAATATTTAACTGCTTCTTCATAAGCGCCACTTTGTAAACTGGAATCTGCCATTCTAGCGTAAATAGATATACCGTTTATAATATCTTCGCCTGTTTGAACAATTGATTCATAGTTTCTAATTGCTTTTAAATACTGACCATCATAATAATACATTTCAGCCAGAGCAAATGTAATAACCATATCGTCTGGTTCGATTTCTTTTGCTTCTATTAATTTTTCTATACCTACTTCGAACAATCCTTGTTGTTGATATAAATCAGCTTCAAGCATTAATTTTTCAGTAGAGGTTGGGCTATTAAATAATACTTCATGTGCTCTATCTAACTCATTTTGGTCAATTAGGCCTTCTACGTAATATACAAGCACTTCATTTTCATCAGGGTATAGCATATATAATTCTTCAAATATTTTTACACCTTGATCCACAATTCCGTATTTGTATAATGTTTCGCCAAGCATAAATAGCGCATCGTGATCATCAGATTGTAATACTCTATCTATCTTTTCGTCTAATTGGTTAATATTTTGCATATGAATATCATCTATAACTTTATATACATCTTCCATATTGTAGGACTCCTTCTAATCATTTATTAGCTGCTTAAGCTTTATAAATGAATCTAATACTTCTTCTTTAGAAACGGCTTCAATTGTAAACGAACCATCGCCCGTTTGTAAAACCATTTGAATAGATTGTCCAATATTTTTCTTGTCTTTTTTCATATATTCAAATATTTTCTCAATATCAACTTGATTTAAAATATTTAATGGATAGCCAAGTTCTTTTAAATAATTTATAAATTTAAAAATACTATCTTCGTTATCATAAGCAGTAATCTTTTGATTGATAATTTTTTGGAATAGTATACCTATCATGACAGCTTCACCGTGAGCTATTTTAGACAAATATTCTAAACCATGTCCAAAAGTATGACCTAAGTTTAAATGTTTTCTTACATTGCCTTCAAACTCATCTTGTATAACAATATCTAATTTAGTTTGAATACCCATTTTTAAAAATGCTTCTATGTCTTCTAAGTGTGTTAACTCTTTAATTGAGGGATAAGCAGCCATTAACTTATTAGCTTCTTCTTCGTTATTTAATATAGCGTGTTTAAATATTTCACCATAACCACTTCTAATCTCGGTGTTTGGAAGCGTGTTTAAAAAGTGCAAATCGAATATAACAGCTTTGGGACGATGAAATGCACCGATTAAATTTTTACCAACAGAAGCATTAATGCCTACTTTCCCACCGATAGCAGAATCATGTGCGAGCAATGTTGTTGGCACTTGTATAAAATCAATACCTCTTAGTAGTGTTGCTGCAAGAAAACCTACAAAGTCACCTGTAGCTCCTCCACCAATAGCTATTAATTGAGACTGTCTATTAATATTCATTGAAAGCAACTTTTCACTGATAGATTCAAAATAAGACATTTGTTTACACATTTCTCCACTTATGATTGTTAAATACTTAAGATTTAGTGAATCTAAATGGTCTTTTAAATAATCTTTATGAAGTTTGTACACATCTTGATCAATCAAAACGATATTTTGTTCATTTGGTTTTAAATATGATGAGAGTTCAGATAATGCATTATCTTTTAGTATGATTGGATAATTATCTTTAGTATAAGTTGTTTCAAATATCATGACATCACCTAGAAATTTAAATTCCAATCACGGTGTTGCTTAATAGCATCTTGTAATTGGTCGATATGGTTAGATTGATACTCTTCTGTAATAGCTTTAGCAATTTCGAATGCAATAACATGTTCACAAACAACACTTGCTGCTGGAACGGCACAGCTATCAGAACGTTCGATTGTAGCTTTATAATCTTCTTTAGTTTCAATGTCTACCGAGTTTAATGGTTTGTATAGTGTAGGAATTGGTTTCATAACACCATTTATAACAATAGGCATACCATTAGACATGCCACCTTCTAAACCACCTAAATGATTTGAAAGTCGGTAATATCCCTTTTCTGGATCGTATGCTATTTCATCTTGGATTTCACTACCTGGTTTTTCAGCAGCTTTAAAGCCTTCACCAAAACTTACACCTTTGAAAGCATTTATACTTACAACAGCTTGAGCCAATCTGCCGTCTAGTTTTCTATCATATTGTACATAACTACCGATGCCAGCTGGTAAGTTTTCCACTACGACTTCAACTATACCGCCAATAGAATCGCCTTCTTTTTTAGCTGCGTCAATTCTCTCACGCATTTTTTCTGCTACATCATCACTAATACAGCGTACATCATTATGATCTATGTTTGCTTTCACTTCATCAAGTGTATATTCATAGTCATCTTTAATGCCGCCAATTTCTATAACGCGTGAATAAATATCAATATCTAATTGTTTTAATAATATTTTAGAAACAGCACCAACAGCAACTCTAGCAGCTGTTTCACGTGCAGATGAACGTTCAAGAACATTTCTTAAATCTCTATGGTTATATTTCATACCACCTACTAAATCTGCATGTCCGGGTCTAGGTTTTGTAATAACACGTTTCATATTTTGAGCTTCTTCTTCAGTTAAAGCGTCTGCTCCCATGATTTTTCTCCAATGTTTAAAGTCATCGTTTGTTACGATAAGTGTAATAGGACTACCTAAAGTATAACCATGTCTTACACCAGAAACAATTTCTACTGAATCTTTCTCAATTTGCATACGACGTCCACGGCCATAACCGCCTTGACGCTTAAACATTTCTTCATTTATTTCATTTACATCGATTTTAAGATTAGCTGGGACACCTTCAATAATGATAGTTAATTGTGGGCCATGTGATTCGCCTGATGTTAAGTAACGCATATTATCTCTCCCTACTGTTAATTAAATATAAAATTAATCATATCATATTTAACGCGTTAAATTAACAAAAAGAAAGGATTAGTTTAACAAAAATTCGTTAAACTAATCCATATATTGATTATTCTTCATAAACCCATTTTTCATTGTTTAATTTATAGTCATTAAGTTCAGACTCATTAAACCATAAGTTAATCTCACGTTCTGCAGATTCATTTGAATCTGAGCCATGTATAATATTTCTACCTAAATCTAAACCGTAATCTCCTCTAATTGTACCTGGAGCAGCTTTAGATGGGTTAGTTTCACCTACAAGTGTTCTTGTAACTTCTACAACATTGTTTCCTTCAACAACCATAGCAAAAACAGGTCCTGAAGTAATAAAACTAACCAATGCGTTAAAGAATGGTTTATCTGTATGTTCTGAATAATGTTCTTTAGCTAATGCTTCATCAGCTTGAAATAATTTTGCAGCAACAAGCTTTAAACCTTTTCTTTCTAATCTAGTAACGATTTCCCCTATAAGATTTCTTTGTACCGCATCTGGTTTAATCATTAAAAAAGTTCTGTCCATATGTAATCCCTACCTTTGTTTTATGTAAATCCAAGATAAGTTTATCACTGTGGGACTCCACTTGCAACCGCTTTCTAGTGGTTTCTGTTACCTATTTTTTTAATAATTTCAACTAACATTTTTTGACCGGATTCATTTTCGAGTGAACTGATTAATTTTTCCGCTTTTTTCAAGTAGTTATTACTCACTTCTTTAGACTTTTGTAATTCTTCAGATTCAATAACTTCTTGTATAACAGCGTTAAATACTTCATCAGAACTATCTATACTTAGTTGCTGTATTTTATCTTTGAACTGTTTAGAATTTTTCATTCTAAGTAATACTGGTAATGTTAAATGTCCATTTCTTAAATCTGACCCTACTGGCTTACCAAGCTTCTTTTCAGTGCTTGTGAAATCAAGAATATCATCTATAATTTGATAACTCATACCAATATAATACCCAATTTTACCAAGCTTTTGAGCTGTCTCGTCACTTGTACGAGCACTATAAGCACCTAGTTCAGTTGATAATGAAATCAAAAGCGCTGTTTTTCGTTTTATTCGCCTTAAATAGTTTGTAATAGATTGATCAGCAACAAATTGGTCTTCAAATTGGAATAACTCGCCACGGCATACTTCTATTATACCTTTAGCTAATTGCTCGTGTAATTTATCGTGTTCTATTGTACTCACGACGTTTAATGACTGAGATAATAAATAATTTCCTGTAAGAACAGCGGTCTGGGTATCCCACTTCTTTGCAATGGTATATTTACCTCTCCGTTTATCGCTTTTATCTATTACATCATCATGAACTAAACTAGCCATATGTATTAATTCAAGTGTCGTAGCGACTGCTCTAACATCTTTTGACCCACTATCAGCAAATTGACTAGCAATAAGCGTGAAAAGTGGTCTAATACGTTTACCCCCAGAAGATAATAAATATTGGCAAGCTTCATTAACAGTACTTTGCTCACTATTAATATAACTGTTAAGAAGCTTTTCTACTTCTTTTACTTCTTTATTTAAGTTTATCTTTGTTTTGTCATACATGTGATCACCTTTTTATTTAGGTTTATAAGCTAAATGCATAGCCGCTACGCCACCAGTAAATCCTTTATATTTAATTCTTTCATAACCAACATCTGCAAACATTTGAGCAAGTTCTTTTTTACCTGGGAAGTTTTGAGTTGATTCTTGAAGCCAATTGTACTCTTGTAAAGATTTTGCAAATAATTTGCCGAATAATGGCATGATGTTTTTGAAATAAAAACTATATAATTGTTTGAATACTGGTATAGTTGGTTGACTCGTTTCTAAACATACTACCATACCACCTGGTTTAACAACACGTTTTAATTCGTTTAATACATGCTTGTAGTCTGGTACATTTCGCAAACCAAAACCAATTGTCACATAATCGAATTCATCGTCTTCAAAAGGTAGATTCATTGCATCGCCATGTATTAAATGGATATTAGCCATATTTTCGGTTTTCTTTTTACCTACTTCTAACATGTTTTCGCTGAAATCTAATCCTACTACTTCTCCATATGGGCCAACTGCGTGACTTAATTGAATTGACCAATCAGCAGTTCCACAACAAACATCTAGAGCTTTGCTGCCAGGTTTAACGTTCATTTCTTTCATAACGTATTTACGCCATCTTTTATGTTGTTCAAAGCTTATAATATTATTTAAAGTATCATATTTTCCAGATATATTTTGAAAAACGTGATGTACATGTTCTGATTTAGATTTATTGTCCACTATTTATTCAGTCCTTTGGTTTCTTTTATAATAGTATGCGTATATCTCTTCTTTTATAGATTCTCTATCTAATTCAATATCAAAGTAGTCTAATAAAGTTAAAATAAATATAGATTCAATTTCTTTTAGAGAATCAATATTATTTTGAGACTTGCTATCTATAAGAGTTTGTTTTAGTTCGTTTTGTTTACTAATTGCTTTAGTCATAATATCTAAAAATTGCAAATCTCTATGTAATGTAGCACATTTGTAAAAGTACGCACTTACAAGATCTCCGATTAGAATATCTTGATTGGATACACCAGGCTCTCCAATTCTATTTAAAAAGCGCATTGAGGCATCTATAGATATTGTAGCAAGCTTAGCATTTATATCAATATTAATATCATTTAATATATTTGCTATTATTGGATTGACTACTGGTATACGACTATTATTAACGCCTTTTAACAATTCAGCAACTTCTTTATTATAAATTTTTTCTATATTATCCATCTTATCACCTCAACATTATCACCTATATATCTTAACACTAACTTTATTGAAATGAAAATGCATATATTCAAAGAAATAAAAGAAATAAGACAAATAAAAAAAGCCCTTAAAAAGGGCTTAGACACAATTCATTATTTAACTGCATCTTTTAATGCTTTACCTGCTTTAAAAGCTGGAACTTTGCTTGCAGGGATATCAATTTCTTTACCAGTCTGAGGGTTACGTCCTTTACGAGCAGCTCTTTCGCGTACTTCAAAGTTACCGAAACCAATTAATTGTACTTTCTCACCATCTGATAAAGATTTTTGAATTGATTCGAACACTGCATCTACAGCAAGACCAGCTTCTTTTTTAGTTAAATTAGCTTTCTCACTTACTGAATTGATTAATTCTGTTTTGTTCATTTCAAATTCACCTCCCAAAAGGTTATCTAATGATATGTATAATACCATTATGATAAGACTTTAACACAACAACCTGTGTCACTGCAACGATTTACAAGCTATAAATGCACTATTTTTCGAATTTTATTAATAATTTTTCACTTTTGATTTAAAAACGGGTTCTTTCTCACTATTTATTGTAAATTCGGGCGAATAAGCTGGTAGTACTGGCGAATCTTCATACAATAATTTTCTGATGTCCGTTCCTGGTTTCGGAAGGTCTTTTCGTTTTTTAATTTCTTTAGATAAATCTAGTCTATAATCAATAATAAAATCATTTCCACCATTCATATATACTGGTAATCTTTCATTGCTATATGGGCTTGGTACAGTTGGTTTCTTTTTAAAACCATACTTCTTATAATCAATTTCATAAACATTTGGTGCTACTTTATCACCTAACTGAAGTGGTTCACCGCTAGCATCTATGCGTATTCTAATATCTTTTAATACTTCGGAAGTTCTTAAATCGATTAAATAAACAGTAGGATCTTTATCTACATCCATAATGACGTATTGATAAATACCACCATTCTCAAAAGAATTACCTGGTAATTGAGATATAAATTTAGGTTTTAATTTATTGAAGTCAACTGGATGTTGTAGGTAAATCGAGTAGCTATCATCTCTTTCTTTGATAGGTAATAAACCATCATTGGCTTTCTGATATTCATCTACAGCCGTTTGGACGATGCTTAATTGATCTTTAGCAGGAACTTGATTTTCTGCCTTTTCTTTATCAGGAAAAGCACATGCTGATAACAACAACACACAAGTAAATAATAATATGTAAATACGCTTTTGTTTATCCATGGCTTGACCCACCTAAAACGACAATCATTAAGACGCCTGCCAATATAAGTGATATTACCGCTAGAAACATCGTAATACCACTTATGATTCTATTACTAAATTTAAACCTTGATAAATATACAAGTACTATTGCTAATATCATAAATCCAATTGAATAAAAAGATACCCACATTAAATCCATTCTTGAAATATCAAACATTTCACTACCCCACTTGCTTAAATATTCTCAGACTTCTTATCTCGTTCCATCAAATCTCTAACCCCATCTGGTACAGGATAATCTTCGAATAATACTTTATATAGACTTGATGTAATTGGCATTTCAACGTCATACTTTTGAGCAAGATGATAAGCAGCTTTAGTTGTACGAACACCTTCTACTACCATGTTCATTTCTTCTAAAGCTTCATCTAAAGTTGCTCCTTGACCTAGCATATTTCCGCATTTCCAGTTTCTAGAATGTACAGAAGTACATGTAACGATTAAATCACCGATACCGCCTAATCCTAAGAAGGTCATAGGATCTGCGCCCATTTTAACGCCTAATCGTGTGATTTCTGCTAATCCTCTTGTTATAAGTGCTGCTTTTGCATTATCGCCGTAGCCTATTCCATCAGTTATACCTGAAGCCAGTGCGATTATATTTTTTAAAGCCCCACCAATTTCAATTCCAACTAAATCGTTGTTCGTATAAACTCGGAAATAATCAGTCATAAATAGATCTTGAGCTAGTCTTGCTACTTCTTGATTTTCAGAAGATACAGATACTGTAGTAGGATGTTTAATTGCAACTTCTTCTGCGTGACTTGGTCCAGATAGTACAGCGATACCGCCGTTAATTTTGCTGTCTATTGATTCATATATCATCTCAGATATTCTCTTGAATGTATCAGGTTCAATTCCTTTAGATACATGAATAAAGATTTTCTTTCCATATGCAATATCGTTAATATTTGTAGAAACTTCTCGTATCGCTTTTGTAGGTACAGCGATTATATAAATTGATGAATGATGTACAGCATCCTTTAAGTCCATCGTAGATTTAATGGATTCATTAATTGATATATCTTTTAAATATTTATGATTGCTGTGTTCTTTATTTATTTCGTTTACAGTTTTTTCAGTTTTGCCCCACATTAGTACGTTGTGATTATTATCTGATAAAACGTTAGCTAAAGCAGTTCCCCAACTTCCAGTACCAAATACAGTAATATTTGACATAGTTATCCATCCTTTTTCTTTAGTTTCTTTTTCTTGAAATTAAGTGGATAGGTGTTCCCTCATATCCAAAAGCATCTCTAATTCGATTCTCTAAAAATCGTTTATAAGAGAAATGCATTAATTCAACATCGTTAACAAAAATAACGAATGTTGGAGGTTGTATAGCAACTTGTGTCGCATAGAATATATTCAATCTTCTACCATTATCAGTTGGTGTAGGATTCATTGCAACAGCGTCTGTAATAACCTCATTAAGTGTCGAACTTTGTACACGTTTACGATGATTTTCATCAGCCATTTGTATGAATGGGAATAATGTTCTTAGTCTAGATTTCTCTAAAGCTGATACGAAAGCTATTGGTGCATAATCTAAGAATTGGAAGTTATCTCTAACTTTCTTTTCGAATTTCTTCATAGTATTTGAATCTTTTTCTACTGTATCCCATTTATTAACTACTATTACAATTGCTTTACCAGCTTCATGTGCATAACCAGCTACTTTTTTATCTTGTTCGATTATGCCTTCTTCAGCATCAATTACAACGAGTACTACATTAGATCTTTCTATTGCTTTTAATGCTCTTAATACTGAATATTTTTCAGTGCTTTCATATACTTTACCTTTTTTCCTCATTCCTGCTGTATCAATTAATACATATTCTTGATCTTCATAATTGTATACAGTATCGATAGCATCTCTAGTTGTACCAGCGATTGGCGAAACGATAACACGTTCTTCACCTAGAATCGCATTGATTAAACTTGATTTACCAACATTAGGACGACCAATTAAAGATAATTTAATTGTTTCATCATCATATTCAGGGTCTTGTTCAGTTGGGAAGTGTTTAGCCGCTTCATCCAACAAATCACCTAAACCTAATCCATGGGAGCCTGATATCGGGAAAGGTTCTCCAAATCCTAATGAATAGAAGTCATATATTTCACTTCTCATCTCAGGGTTATCAATCTTGTTCACTGCTAATACAACTGGTTTATTAGACTTATACAAAATTTTAGCAACCATTTCATCAGCTTGAGTGACACCTTCTCTACCATTTACCATAAAGATGATGACATCCGCTTCATCAATTGCTACTTCTGCCTGTGCAGTTATTTGTTTTTGGAAAGGTTCATCACCTAAATCTATTCCACCAGTATCTATTAAGTTAAAGTCATGTGTTAACCATTCACCACTAGAATAAATTCTATCTCTTGTGATACCTGGCGTATCTTCAACTATTGATACTCTTTCACCAATAATTCTATTAAAAATTGTAGATTTCCCTACGTTAGGTTTCCCTACAATCGCTATAATGGGTTTTGTCATAAACCGTCTTCCTCTCATTCATAATCCTTTTTATTTTAACATATCATCGCTATTTAGCCTATGAAATATAAAAAGAGCTTTAATTTAATAATTTATCATATCATGTAATGTTGTAAAAAATAAAAACGACTGCTAATAAAGGTCTACTTCCTCTAATAGCAGTCTCATGTCATATCCTATAATTTTATAGTTTGAAATTCTTTAACTTGTCTCCGAAAACATCACCTAATGTAGGGTTATCTTCATCTGAATCTGATTGATTTAAATATGATTCATCATAGTCAGTTTCTTGTTCGATTGTATCTTTAATAGATAATGAAATTCTTTCTTCGTCTTTATCTATACCTAAGATTTTCACTTGAACGTTTTGACCTTTTTCTAATACTTCCTCAGGATTGCCAATGTGTTCGTGGCTAATTTGAGATATGTGAACTAAACCTTGTAATCCAGCAGCAATTTCAACAAAAGCACCAAATTGAGCTAAACGCACAACTTTACCTGGTACAATATCGCCTACATTAAATTCTGATTCGATTTGTTCGAATGGACTTGGTAAAGTATCTTTAATTGAAAGCGAGATTCTTTCCGCTTCACGATCAACAGCTCTTACTTTAACTTTTACATTATCTCCAACTTGAACGACTTCATCAGGCGTTTTAACATGATTATGTGATAATTCAGAAACGTGCACTAATCCATCTACTCCACCTAAGTCAATAAACGCACCGAAGTTAGCAATTCTAGCAACTCTTCCTTCTAGAATGTCTCCTTGAGAAAGATTGTCTAATAACGCTTCTTTTTTAACGTCTAATGATTCTTGTTCCACTTTCTTGTGGCTTAGAATCACTCTGTTATTAGTTTGATCAAGTTCTTCTACTTTTAATGTTAAGACTTTTCCTAAATAGTCAGAGAAGTCTTCGATATAATGAACAGAAATTAAAGAAGCAGGTATGAAACCTCTTATACCAGCATCTACTACTAGTCCACCTTTAACTACTTCTGTTACTTCAGCCTCAATTGTTTCATCATTTTCTTGGATTTTTTGAAGTTTGTCATATGATAAATTTTCATCTAGTTTACGCTTAGATAATATATAATGACCGCTTTCTTCGTTTTGTTCAATTTTAGTTACGAAAGCTTCGATTTCATCACCAATATTGACGACTTCATTAGCTGTTTCGATGTGTTGAGTTGACAGTTGGCTTATTGGAATGATGCCATCAAATTTACCACCATCAATGTGTACAACTACATGTTTGTCTTCAATTTGTTGCACCGTACCTTTTACTTTGTCACCTTCTTGCACTTCATTTATCATGGATTCGTTGAATTCTTCCGTCATCAAAATTGCCTCCTTAAAATAAATATCTTAATATTAACTTCTTATAAAGAAGCTAAATTGTCAAGAAATTCGTACTATTTACACCATTTTGACTTTTGCCAAATTTATAATTTCATTTGTCACTTCGTCAATGGATAAACCTGTTGTATCAATACTTATTGCATCTTCCGCTTTCACAAGCGGTGAGATTTCACGATTCATATCAAATTGATCTCTTCGCTCAATGTCAATTTTTAAACTTTCTAAATCTGATTCAATGCCTCTTAGTTCATTATCTTTTAATCTTCTTAAGGCACGTTCTTCTACAGATGCTATCATGTATACTTTTAACTCTGCATCCGGTAATACTGTTGTCCCTACATCTCTACCGTCCATCACAACATTTTTTTCTTGAGCTAACTTTTGTTGTTCCTCTACTAAAAATGTTCTAACAGGTTCTTGTGAAGCTACATGAGAAACTTTTTCTGTAACATCATTCTCTCTAATTCTTTCTGATACATCAACATCGTTTAAAATGACACGCTGACCATTTTGTAAAACAATTCTTAAATCGATGTTTTGAACAAGCTGGCTAAAATCTTCTGTCTCTTGTTCGATATAATAAAGCGTAATTGCTCTATACATAGCACCAGTATCTATATAAATCATATTGAAATGCTGTGCTACTAATTTAGCAATGGTGCTTTTTCCAGCAGCTGCTGGTCCATCTATAGCTATATTTATTTTACTCATTTCCTTAACCTCTCTTGTTCTTTAATCTTATATATTTTATCATAAATTATAAACTTATGAACAGGAGGAAAGATATGAAGCGAATTTTAGTAATTCATACTGGTGGAACAATTAGCATGTCAGAAGATAAAGATACAGGTAAAGTCGAAACAAATGAAGAGCATCCAATGCATAGGCATCAAGCTTTTATACAATCACTTGGAGACATAGAAGAGATTAATCCTTTCCAAGTTCCTTCTCCACATATGAACAATGATTATATCATCATTTTAAAAAATATTATTACTGATGCTATAGAAAAAGATGCATATGATGCTTTCGTTATTACGCACGGTACAGATACTTTGGAAGAAACAGCATATTTGTTAGATTTAACAATAGATACATCATTACCAATTATTTTAACTGGTGCGATGAGATCTTCAAATGAAATTGGTTCTGACGGATTATATAATTATGTTTCAGCATTAAAAGTAGCTTCAGAAGACGAAGCACGTAATAAAGGTGTCATGGTCGTCTTTAATGACGAAATTCATACAGCTAAAAATGTTACAAAAACGCATACGTCAAATACGAGTACTTTCCAAAGTCCTAACTATGGACCAATCGGTAGTGTAACTAAGACACATGTTATATTTCATCATCAACCTTTTCCTTATAAGAAATACCCTGAAATTAACTCAAATACCAAAATTGGCTTAATCAAAGCACATATGGACATATCTAGTGATATATTTAATTTCTTTGTAGAACATCAATACAATGGTTTAGTTGTTGAAGCGCTCGGACAAGGTAATTTACCCCCAACTGCTCTAGATGGCTTACATAAGTTAATGGATGCGCATATACCAGTAGTAGTCGTATCTCGTTCCTTTAACGGAATAGTAGATGGTATATATGCATATGAAGGCGGAGGTTCACAACTTCAAAATATGGGCTTAATTTTCTCAAACGGCTTAAATGGTCAAAAAGCACGATTAAAATTGTTAGTCGGTTTAAGTAATCATTTAAATAAAGAACAATTGAAAACATATTTCGCGTAAAATAAAAAATCCTTTTTATGAGTGTATTACTCACAAAAAGGATTTTGTTTTATGATTCCAGTGGTGTTTGCTTTTTTCTAGCTATTTCTTGTGCGATTGTACCACCATGATATTTACCATTTTCAATAAAGATTGTGTTGGCATCATTACCAGCTGCTATTACACCAGCTATAAATAGATTTTCAACATTTGATTCCATAGTATCTTTATTGTATGAAGGCGCTGTACCAAATTCATTAGTTATTGTATCAATACCACATGATTCTAAGAACTTATAATCTGGGTGGTAACCAATCATTGCAAATACAAAATCGTTCTTAATTGTATATGATTTACCATCTTGATTATACGTTAAAGTCTCTTCGTCAATGTGCTCAACTTCACTGTTGAAATGCATTGTAATCTTTTCGTGATTTACCAATGATTCAAAGTTAGGTAAAATCCAAGGTTTTATACTTTTAGAGTATTCTGATCCACGATAAATTACTGTTACATTTGCACCCGCTTTTTCTAACTCGATAGCAGCATCTACTGCAGAGTTTTTGCCGCCTACGATTACAACGTCTTGATTAAAGTACGGATGTGCTTCTTTAAAGTAATGCATAACTTTATCTAACTCTTGGCCTTCTACATCTAATTCATTATGCTGACCATAATATCCTGTTGCTACAGTTAAAAATCTAACTTTATAAGTTTGTTTAGTTGTTGATACTAAAAATCGGTTATCAACTTTTTTTACAGTTAATACTTCTTCAAATGTTCTTACATCTAATTGATGATGTTTAACCACTTCTCTGTAATAAACAAGTGCTTGGTTTCTTTTAGGTTTTAAGTCTTCAACGATAAAAGGTACATCACCGATACCAAGTTTTTCACTTGATGAAAAGAATGTCTGATGCGTAGGGTAATGATATATAGCATCTACAACGTTCCCTTTTTCAATTACTACAGCGTTTATACCTTGACGTTTTTGTTCAATGGCTGCACTTAAGCCACATGGTCCACCACCAATTATTAGGCTTTCAAATTCTTGCATTTATTTCACTCCTTATAATATACCTTGATAATTATATCAATAAAGAGCTATAAATAAAATAAAATGAGCCCAAGACATAAATAATTGTCCTGGGCTCTATTTTTCTTAGTCTTCAGTTACATCTAGAACTTTGAATCCGTTTCTAGATAAATACTTAATGAATTTTTTAATGTTATCTGTCTTTTCAACTTTAATAATCATACGACGATACATTTTGTCTGTTTCATCGAATGTTACAAATGAAATAGTGTTTAATTTATATTTTGCAATAATATTAGATAGTCGCTTAATTCTACCTTCAGCATCCACTGAAGTAATCGCAATTCTTACCCCTTTTTGCTTCATACCGAATGCTGACTTAAATTGTTCCATTACATCATATCTTGTCACAATTCCAAGGAAGTCTTTATCATCGTTAACTACAGCAATAATCGGAAAATCTTGCAAGTTCAACAATGCTTCTTCAACGACTAAGTTTTCATTAAGTGAATGCAAGTCAATCGTCAGTATATCTTCAATTATTGTATCATCAATGAAATCATCTCTTGATACATTTTCCTTTTTAAAAAAGTAGTGTCTAAAAATACTGTAACGTGTAATCATCCCGATATACTTGCCATGTTCAACAACTGGTAGACCGTCGATACCATGATGTTCTAACTTATCTAATGCTGAATGAATCGTATCTTTTGGATGTGCGATGTAACATTTTTCTTTAGGTATCATAATATTTGATAAATACATAAATCCATCCCCTTTAATTGATGTCTATGGTATTACTAAATCTTGACCTTGAGAAATACTATTTCCAGAAATACCATTTGCTTGTCTAATTTTTTCAACGTTTTCAGCTGAACCGTCACCATAATATTGTATAGCTATTCGGTACAAGTTCTCTTTACCAGTTACAGTATGAGATTCTTGGCCTTGACTTTGATTAGACTGATTGTTTTGGTTATTTTGGGCGTTTTGACCATTTTGATTGTTCGCTGCATCATCAGCTGCATTTTGAACATCATCATTGCTTGAATCTGAATTTTGACCGTATTGATTTACGTTTTGATCGCTATTTTGGTCTGGTTGTGAAGCTTGGTTGTTATTAGAAGCGTCATCACTAGCATTTTCATTACTGTCACTATTATCATTATTCGAATTGCTATCATCATTTGAACTATTAGATGATTTATCACTAGATTGTTTATCTTCATCTGATGATTTATTAGATTTATCGTCTTCTTTATTTTTTCTATCTTTTTCAGCTTGCTCGTCAGCTTTTTTCTTAGCATCGCTATTTGTTTGAGATGTCTTTTCTGCTAATTCTTTACCATTATCATTATTTGTACCGTTTAAATATGTGCCTAAGAATATGGCTAAAGCACCAAGTATCAATATCGCTGCAACGATTGGTATAATGGCTTTTTTAAACTTGTTTGAACCATCACCATTTCCATTACCGCTGTTTCCGCTTCCACCGCTTGGAGGTGTTCCTCCACCACCAGATGCTCCACCTCCGGCTGCACCGGCTGCGCCTGTCGCTCCTGCGGCTCCAGCTGCTGCACCTTTCTTCTTATTAGAATGATCTTTATTATCTTTATTAGAATCTGTTTCAGCAGCACTATTTTTTTTAGAATTAGTTGCTAAACCTGCCGCTCCGGCACCTACAGCAGCCGCTCCAGCTGCTTTTTTCTTATTAGAACCTTTATCTTCTTTATTTGTATCTTTAGATGCTTCGTCTTTATCCTTTGGAGAAGCATTTGCAGATTGAGAAGATGTAGCTGCGCCAACCGCTGCTGTTCCTGCAACTTTACCTTTTTTGTTTTGTTTGCTTTTTTGATTTTTATCTTCTGTATCTTTTTCAGGTTTATCTGTTAAAGATTTTTTAGAATTTTTGTTTGCATTTACAGCGCCTGTTGCTCCTGCAACTCCAGCAGCGCCTGCTGCTGCACCTTTATGATTCTTATCTTGCTTTTGTTCAACTTGATCAGTGCTTTTATCTGTTTCTTTAGGTTGTGAAGCTTGTTTTTGCGCTTCTTCTTTTCTTCGTTGTCTTCTTAACGCGCCTCTTGGAGGATACTGTTGTTTGTCTTTCTTTTGCTGTCTATTTTGTTTTCTGCTTTCTTTCCGAGTAGCTTGATTATCTTGATTATTTTGATTCTCTTTAATATCTTCTTGAGAATCATTTAGTTCTTGATCTGCTTTGTCTTCAGTTCGCTCTATCGGTTGACGACTTTTCTCGAATTCGTCTTTGAAATTATCTTTAGACAATAAACTCACCTCTTCATTATCTTTTTAAATTTATATACTTAATATTTAGTATACTTTATTATATCCCTGTTCAACTTACCAAGTAAAGCAATCCTATTAAAATATTGCATTTAATCTTTCTTTGAATGTGGTCTTCTGTTTTACTTCTTTTTTGTTTGGTTCATTTAGCAATTCAATATTCTTACAATTGTCACAACAATGATTATCTTGTTTCACATACTCATCAAAATACTTTAATAAATATATTCTTCGGCATGATTCTAGCCTTATATAATTTAATATGTAACGATAAGCATTAAATTTTTGTTCTTGTTCTTTTAATATTTTTTGCTTTAATTGTTCCATAGGATATAACTCTAAAAGGAACTGAATATTTCTAGAAAGTTCCTCATTTATTTGATACCCTTCTTCAAACAAATTAAGCACATCAATATCTAAACTATTTTCATTTGCTAAATGGTTCAATATCATTAAATCTCTATCTGTATATAAACTGATTGCTTGAGATGGTCTACCATCACGTCCAGCTCTTCCCACTTCTTGTACATATTTTGAAGGAGAAGTTGATAAATGATAATGGATTACCGTTCTTACATCTTGCTTGTTAATCCCCATTCCAAAAGCGCTGGTAGCGACAATAATTTTAATATCATTATGAATAAATTGTGATTGTACAGTGGTTCTTTCTTGATAATCCAAATCCCCATGATATATCCCTGTTAGATAACCTGCTTTATAAATTTTTTTAGCAAGCTCATGACATTTTTTCTTTGAAGAAACATAAATAATAGTTGGCCCGGTTTTTTTTATTTCTTTTAACAACCAATTCTCTTTATCGACTTCGCTCGAAAAATTAAAATGATGATACATTATATTTTCACGATTTAAACTTTCTTTGTGTAACTTGAACTTTCTATTTGTGATTTTTTCAATGTCGTTAAACATCTTATCTGTTAATGTAGCCGTTAATGCAATTACTTGAGCATCATTGAAATAATTTGTAACTTTTGAGATTAATGCATAGTGAGGTCTAAAATCGAATCCCCACTCACTCAAGCAATGCGCTTCGTCTATTACAATATATTTCAAAGATAAATTTTTAAAATGATTAAAATTATGATCTTCACATATAAATTCAGGACTACAGAAAATAAATTGATATTTGTTTAAATCGCGAAATACTTCGTCTTTTTCTTCTTTAGAAAGTGCTGAATGAATGGCAATAACCTTTTTTTCGCCATTTATTTTCATTTGAGCAACTTGATCATCCATCAAAGAAATAAGGGGTGAAATGACAAGTACACTACCTCCAGTAATATAAGCGGGCAATTGATAGCATAAACTTTTCCCTGCTCCTGTAGAAAGTATGCTTAATACATCATGTCCATCTAAAATATATTGTATCGTTTCTTCTTGACCATTTCTAAAATCATCATAACCAAAATATTTTTTCAGTTCATCTTTTAACATAGATTTCCTCCATTGCATAAATAACGTACATTAATTTAATTTCAAAGTAACTTAAATTTTCAAGTTTCTCATAATAATATTTTAAATTTTGGTTGGGCTTTTCTTCAAATACTTCTATAAAATTGACGTAAGTTTCGTCATCTATGTATAGAGATTTATCGATTAAATAACCTTTAATATACATTTCAATAATGTGGTCGTGTATTGTATGGGTCTTCACGTTTTTTAATTCTGCTAATCTTTCGATATTCGTTGTCTGATTTAATAATTGAAAAGTTGTTAAAGTTTGATAATTTAAATTAGCTTCAAATTTAATTTTCGATAAAATCGGATATTTCTCGCTATTTTCTAAACACTTTTGAATATATTGAAATTCTTGTATTAATTGTGATTTTAACTCTAGTACAGGAATATGTTCAAGAAGTGATATTTGTTCTATTGTGTAGGGCGTTTCACCAAATCCCGTCAATAAATAATGTACGTATACGATATTAAATTCATTTTCTATTTCTTCTAATAATTCGTAAATTTCATTTATAAATAAATCGAATTTATCATTTTTAATAAATGTGTATAATTCTTTTGCCTTGAATTGAATAGATTTATCATTGATAATTGGTTGATAGAAGGAATGGTCATGCTTTTTATGACTAACCATTTGTATAACCAATAAAATCGTTTGAATTGTTTGATAAGCTTGTTCATAAAAAGTGTTGGCTTTAATTGGCTTATATTGTGAGTATGATCCATTTTCTATAATCGATTCAAAGTGATGATATTTTAAATTTGGTAAACAACCATAATAGAGTTTAAGATGTTCGATTGTAGCATCAAAATATGTTTGATGAGACTTTTTACCGATAAGAATATTATAAATACTTTTATTAGTTTTGAGTTCGTGTTTCATAGAGAGTGTTTTCATTATTATCTCTTGCAATTAAGTCACCTCATTTAATATAAAAATGTTGAAAAATATACATGTAATCACTAAAATAGTTATGTATAATAAGTGTAGCATGTTTTTTAAAGGAGGCGAAAATTTTGGCTAAATACACTATAGTAGATATGGATACATGTATTGCTTGCGGTGCATGTGGTGCAGCTGCCCCTGATATATACGATTATGATGATGAGGGTATCGCCTACGTAATATTAGACGACAATAAAGGAATCGAAGCTGTCCCAGAAGAATTACTCGAAGATATGGAAGATGCTTTCGAAGGTTGTCCTACAGATTCAATTAAAATAGCAGACGAACCGTTTGATGGAGATGCGCTTAAATTCGAATAATATATAAGAGTATAAGACTTAAATGTCTTTCTCAAAAATAAATGAACTTAGGATAATAAATCCTTACTCAAAATAAAGTTCCTAACCTGTTTTCGTTAACGGGTTAGGAACTTTTATTTATTTTATTGAATTAGGGTTATCCAACAAGGAGCGTCTAAGCTTCTCACAAATTTCTTACACATTAGAACCGTATACTATGGGACAGAAATCTCCTATTAGTAAAAAAGCTGAGACATTTATTTCTGTCTCAGCTTTTCTTATTTGTTTTCTATCTTGTTATTGTTTTCAATTTATCAAATATCAATATATAGATGATTGCTATGATGACACCTTTGATGATATTAAAAGGTATAATACCTGCTGATACGATTGCTTTTAAATTGTGTGCTAAATCTGCAAGGTTCATTATTTGGCCATATAGTGGCAATAATACGAAGTAGTTCAATACGCTCATTAATATCGTCATCAATATGACACCTATTGCCAAACCGTACATCATGAATAATTTAGATTTTTTCATCTTATAAAAATAGTAAGTTGGAAGTATTAAACATACAGAAGCTAAAAAGTTTGCTGTATTTCCAATTGGTTCATGAGATACAATTAAAAAGTTAAAAATATTTTTGAATAGTGCAACTAAAATTCCTGAAACCGGACCGAATGTGAATGTCGCCACCAAAACGGGAACATCACTAAAATCCATAGTTAAATATGGTGGTAAAAATGGTAAAGGAAATTTTAAAAACATCAAAATAAAGCTAATTGCGATTAGCATACTTACCGTTAGTAAGCGCTTAGTTTTGTTATCGTTAGACATAATAACTCCTCCCATTCATCTCGTTAGAATAGGAGGAAAAGCAATAGCTAAATAAACCTAGCGCGTGCTAGATTATTCCTCCATCTTCTCCCATCCAGACTTTTACTGTCGGCCTTAGATTTACACTAAGTCAGCCAATATGAAATTAATCACATTGGGTCGCGGGCTATTACCGCCGGTATGGAATTACACCAAACCCCGAAGATGAATTTTTTATTTAATTTTATTTTACGATTATATCTTAGCACATTGCTAAGGGGTTTTCATCAAATTAACTCATAAATATTTTATTTTGGTAAAGTGATTGTAAATTCTGTCCCTATTTGTTCTTTACTTTGCACATCTATACTACCTTCATGGGCATCTATTATTTTTTCAACAATAAATAATCCAAGGCCAGTTCCGTATTTACCTCTCGTACGAGAAGTATCCACTTTATAAAAACGATCAAATATTTGTTCTAAATGTTCTTTTGCGATACCGACACCTGTATCTTTAACCTTGATTTGTACAGAGTCTTCTAGACTATCATCAAATATAACGTCGATGCTATCTTCTTCGTGTGTGTACCTAATAGCATTATCTATTAAGTTAGTTAAGACTTGTTCTATTCTATCAACATCGCCATACCAAGTGTTGCCATCACCTACATGCTTAACTGAAAGTTTTAAATTATTTTCAATAGCTTGAGGCTTGAATTTTGTATCTATTTTATTAATTAATGTCGTGATGTTAAAGTCAGCCAATGAAACTTTAATACCTTCTGCGTCCATTTTAGCTACTTCTAATAATTCATTAACTAGACGGCTTAATCTTTTCGATTCATCTAAAATAATATACAAGAAATCATCTACATCTTTTTTCTCTGTTACAACACCATCTACTATTGCTTCAGTATAGCCTTGTAACATAGATATAGGCGTTCTTAATTCGTGTGAGACACTTGCTATAAAGTCTTTCTTCATTTGATCCATATGATGTTCTTCTGTCATATCTCTAATGATAATGACGATACCTGATGACCCATCAATTTGAATACTTTCAATATAAGTAGATATTACGACATAATATTTATGTCCTAATTCATATTCAAAAAATTGAGTGTTCTTCTCTTTAAAAGTAACATTTCTTTGTTCACTCATATCTTTGTTTTCAAATTCTTTTAATTCATTTAAGAATACGTCCGCTTTTGAGTTTGAAATAATAACTTCATTTTTATCATTGATACCAATGACACCATCAATCATTGAATTGATTAATTTTTCTTGAATATTGTTTTTAGACTTTACATCTTCTATATTTTTTCTAATATCTTTACTCATCTTATTAAATGCTAAACCTAGTTCACCTATTTCATCTCTCGTATAAATAGGTACTTTTTCTGTGTAATGACCTTTCGCTACTTTAAAAGCAGCATATTTAAGTTGAATAAGTGGTTTAGTAATTCGAGTTGAAAGGAAGAATGCAAATACTGTGCTGACAATCAATAATATGATAGCAGCTATCAATATACTTAACGTAATCACTTTTTGAGTTTCTTTTATTGAATTGATGTCTTGGAATAAAAATATACCCGCATTATCACTTTGAAATGCTTGAGAAGGATAACCTAATAAGATATAACGATGGTCTTCACCGTTAACAGTTAGCTTAATCTCTTTTAAAACATGTTCATTGCTACGAAATACTTTGTTGAATGAAGGGTTTTTTCTTATTTCATTAATCATTACCCCTTTTAAAGGATCTTCAGATTTTTCTTGTAAATCTTTTTTGTTTTTAATGATAATGAGTCCTGCTGGGTCTTCTACAAGCTCTCTTGCATAATCAATCGTGGAATCTTTTTCATGTGTATTTAGCATTAGTCGTTCAATTTTAGCTGCATTATTATATAAGTTTTCACCAATATTAGAGGTGTTGTAAGATTGGATAAATGTGATTAAAAAGCCACTTAATAAAAGTAAAACTGTCGTTACTATTAATATAATAGATAACCACAGTTTTACAACGACACTATTCAGCCGTCTCATTATTCAGGCGCCTCAAATTTATATCCAACACCCCATACAGTATGAATCATTTGAGCAGCTTCTTCAGATACACGATTTAGCTTTTCGCGTAATCTTTTTACGTGTGTATCTACAGTACGTAGGTCTCCGTAAAATTCATAATGCCATACTTCTTTAAGGAGTTGCTCACGATCGAATACTTTATCAGGTGATTTCGCTAAATATAATAATAACTCATATTCTTTAGGCGTTAAGTTCACTTCTTTTTGATCTGCTAATACACGATGAGCATCATTATCTATAACTAGATTTTCAAATACGATAAGGTCTTTAGCAGTATTTGATTGATTGACTACGGCATGATTAGTTGTTCTTCTTAATAAAGCTTTAACTCGTAAAACTACTTCTCTTGGCGAGAATGGTTTTACAATGTAATCATCTGCTCCAGATTCAAAACCTTCGACTCTATTATTTTCTTCACCTTTAGCAGTTAGCATAATAATAGGTGTAGATTTAGTTTCTCTTAGTCGTTTACATACTTCAATACCATCTAATTCTGGCAACATTAAATCTAGTAAAATACAATCATAATCTTCGTTTAAAGCTTTATCGATTGCGACTTGACCATTTTCTGCTTCATCTGTTTCGTACCCTTCTCTTTCAAGGTACATTGTTACTAATTTACGAATTCTATCTTCGTCGTCTACAACTAAAATACGGTCTGTCATTCTTACAAAACTCCTTTCTAGTCTAGCAATATTATGCGTAAGAATGTAATCCTGCTACGATTAAGTTAACTGCGATTACATTAAATAGAATGATAGCAAGGCCGCCAACTGCTAGCCAAGCAGATTTTCTGCCTTCCCAGCCTTTACCTAATCTTAAGTGTAGGAATATTGCATAATACAAGAATGTAATGAGTGCCCATACTTCTTTAGGGTCCCAACCCCAATACCTACTCCATGCCATTTGTGCCCAAATACTAGCAAATAATATACCGCCTAAAGCAAATAACGGGAAACCGATTATAACTGAGCGATAACCTATTTCATCCATAAGCGATAAATTAACGCGCTTGGTTAATGGTTTTATTAAGCTAAATAAAGTTCGACCTTTGAAAATCAATCTTAGTATACCATAAAGGATTGTACCTATAACAATAGACCATATTACAGTGTTTAATTTTTGAGCATTAATAACTGCAGGTAGTTCAATTTTAGACCATTTTAATATATCTGTACGCTCTTTAGGTTCATAATCACTACCGGATACATGATCAACTAGCAAACTATCTTGTTGTGTAACAAAAGCTGGAAGATGATAATGTTGCACTGAATTACTATCATTCTTATCAATAAAGAAATAAGTGTCATCATAACCAGCAATATCTTTCATGACAACAGTTGTTAAAATAAATCCAATAACAATAACAACGAAATACATAATGACTTCAACAAAGAAACTATGTATAGATTTTTCTTTTGGACTTACTGCTGCTAACAAGTATATTAATCCTGCTACACAGCTAATGGATAAAATACCATAAGATATAGTTACCGTAATAACGTGTATAGCTAACCAACTTGATTGTAAAGCTGGTATTAATGGAGATACGTCTCTTGAGAACATACTTGCATAAGCAATAAGCAACATTGCAATTGGTAATACGAACAATGCAAGAACAGGCGTTTTATAAATAGAATAAATGACTAAGAAGCCACCTACCATCATAATGCCAAACATCGTCAAGAATTCGTACATGTTACTTACTGGGGCATGTCCTGCTGCTATCCATCTCGTTATAAAATAAATGATTTGTAACACAAATCCTACTATCGTTAACGTTACACCAATCTTTTCAGCTCGCTTTTTTGAAGAACGAACTGAAAATGAAAATGGCACAACTGCAACAAGATATAAAATAAATGCTGAATATAAACTGATATTACTTATATTTAATATTAAATCTTTATCCATTGTTTGCCTCCTTGCTTTCATGTGAATCTTCTTTTGTATCAACTATATGTTGAATATTATGTTTGTCTAGAACTTGATTGATTTCTTTACTAAATCCATAATAGTTCTTATTTGTATGGCCGGCAATATTAAATTCACCGTCGTTAGCGCTAAGCCATACACGTCTATGGTTAATATACGAACCAACTGCTAAACCAATTAAGAATATGATGAAACCAGTTAAGAGAATAGGAAGCGTTAAGTCTTTTTTAACAGCTAATACTGTAGCCCATTGATTAGTAGCATTAGCAAATTTTACTTCGTATTGATTATTCTCAGAAATATCTTGAGACTCTTTAATTCTTAAGAAACTAAATTCTGGTTTCTCACCTTTTTTATTTACTTCAAACACAAAAGCAGGATTGTTTGGATTTGGTGTTTTCGTTGCTAGTACACCATTTTCTATTTTTTCATAATCTGGTGCATAACTACGTAATTTAACTGTATAGTCATTGCCTACTTTATATTCTTTCTTAGGATTATCCAAATTAACAGTGAATGATTCACCTAATTCTTTTCCTTCTTTCGTTTTTAAATTGAACGTCATTTCTTTAAGCAATGAATTATCAAAACTACTTTGATAAAACTGTAAATTATCGTAAGTCAACGGATGGTTTACTTTGATAGAATCTGATTTAACTTCTTTTAAGTTTGCATCTGAGCCTATAACATCCTGTTTACTATTTTTATATAAAGTAGCTTTAGTTTCATAATTTTTCGCTATTTTATTTAGACTTGGATCAATAGATTCAGGATTTGAATTTGATTGAGATTTTTGGTCGTATTCTTCATAGATAAAGTCGTTGTTTTTCATATAATATTCTCTATCTGTACCTGGGACAGGTTTTGTTTCACCTTCTTTAATGTAGACCATCTCATCTAAATAAAAGCCAGGTAAGAAGCGGAGCATTGCACCGAATAATAATATGATTAACCCTAGATGGTTAATATATGGACCGTATCTTGATAGACGACCTTTTTCGAGCAATAGATTATCGCCATCTCTTTTTACTTTGTACCTTTTTTCATTAAAAGATTTGCCTAATGCATCTAAATCAACTTTATCTTTAGTAGACATGTATAATCTTTGGCGTTTAAAGAAAGTAATATGCTTCTTAGTTCGTTGTTTTTTTAATGATTTATGTAATGGGAGGCCTCTATCTATACTTGAAGTTATGATAGAGAATGCAACTAAGCCCAGTAATATTAAAAACCACCATGAACTGTATAAATTATGAAAACCTAATTTATAGTATAGTAAACCTAGTGAACCATAATGTTCATAATAATATTGTTCGGGATTTACGTTCATTGGGATAAAATATTCTTGTGGGAATATCGTACCTATTGATGCTGCAATCACGGTAATAACTAGTAATGTGACCCCTGTTTTTATTGACGCGAAGAAATTCCAAACGCGATCCAATAACGTTCTATTTTTAGTTTTAGACCTTATGGCTTGTCCATCGTATCTCATAACGTCTGTCGTTTTTTTCTTATCGTAGTCGTCGTTAATTAATCGACCACAGTTTAAACAAAGCTGAGTTCCT
Organism: Mammaliicoccus sp. JADD-157; assembly: GCF_049310805.1. NCBI lineage: Bacteria > Bacillati > Bacillota > Bacilli > Caryophanales > Staphylococcaceae > Mammaliicoccus > Mammaliicoccus sp. JADD-157. Next base: position 64,231 of record NZ_JBMOVZ010000002.1, read on the forward strand.
TCAGGATTTTTGAACCCACACTCACAAACGATTTGCTTGTTACTGTTACTCACCTTTAATCCCCCTCTACTTCACTTTGACCGATTCCATCTCTTTAATGATTTGTTTTTTCGAAAGTTCACCAGTATGTTTTGATTTCACTTTACCATCTTTATCAACTGTTATTGTTGTAGGAAGTGGGTTCACACCGTACGCATCAGTAACTAAATTATCGTTATCCATAGCGACATTAAATGTTGGTGTTTCTTTTAATGAACTTAAATATTGTTTAATTTGTTGTGGATTGTCTCTAACGTGAATAGCTACTACTTCTACGCCTTTATCCTTATATTCTTTATATTGATTTTCTAGCTCAGGCATTTCACGTTTACATGGTTCACACCATGTTCCCCAAAAGTTTATTAAAACTCCCTTACCTTTAAAATCTTCAAGGTTAACTTTTTTACCATCAACTGTTTCTAGCTCGAACAACGGCGCATCATCACCTACTTGAGCCACTTTATCTTTATCTTTTGAAAGACTAGACCATACTGTAAAAACGATTGCTATTAATATTAGAGCTGTAATAACAATTTGCAGTATTTTCTTTTGTTTCCTTTTCATTTAAAAATCCTCCCTAACACAATAAAAAACCATACATATAATATGTTATGGTGTTTTGTTTAGTATATCATGACTAAATACTAGTTTAGTGGCATAATTGTGAACGTTTTCAGCTTATTTACCATCTTGCGCTAGATGTCTTAATACTTTAACCTCATGCGGTGTCAAGGTTCTGCCCTGGCCAGCATTTAAACCTTTTAAATTTAAAGGACCGTACTCTACTCTAGATAATTTAGTTACTTCATGTCCGAAATGACTAAACATTCTTCTAACTTGTCTATTTCTACCTTCAGTTATTGTGATTTCTACATGTGTAACATTTCGGTCTCTATCTTGACTCTTAACTTTTATTAATGCTGGTTGAGTCATACCATCTTCTAACTTAATACCTTTTTCTAACTGTTTAACCTCTTCTCTTAAAAGGTATCCTTTAAGTTTAGCTATATATTTTTTCTTTATTTTATATCTTGGATGAGTCATTAAGTTTGTGAATTCCCCATCATTAGTCAGAATTAATAAACCTGAAGTATCGTAATCTAATCTTCCAACAGGAAAAATTCGTGTTTTTAAATCTTTGAAATAATCTGTTACAACAGCGCGCCCTTTATCATCAGAAACGCTTGTAATAACTTTAGTTGGTTTATGGAATAATATATATAACTTATCTGGCATTTCAAGAGGAATCCCCTCAACTTCAATGTGATCAGTTTCTTTCACTTTAGTACCAAGTTCTGTTACACGTTCATGGTTAACTGTCACTAAACCTTCTTCTATTAACTTTTCAGCTTTTCTACGTGAAGTATAACCGCTTTTTGCAATAACCTTTTGTAATCTCTCTAATTCTTCGCTCATTATGATTGCTCCTCATTTTCTGATTCGTTCATGTTACTAAAGAATAAATCCATTTCTTCTTGTTCGTTTTCATCATTTGTTGTCTTAGGCAAATCATCTAAAGATGTTAAACCGAAAACATTTAAAAAGTATTCAGTTGTATATAACAATTGGCTTCTTGATTGTTCATTATGCTTTGACTCTATTACACCTTTAGCGATTAACGTTTTTACTGAAGCATCAGAATTCACACCTCTTATCACTTCTATATCACTTCTTGTAACAGGCTGATTATAAGCAATAATCGAAAGTGTTTCTAAAGCTGCTTGTGATAATTTTGTGTTTACATTATCCAACATTAATTGCTCTAAATATGGATGCATAATTGTCTTCGCTGTTAATATACACTTGTTACCATAAAAAATAATTTGTAATGTTTCTCTCTCATATTCGCTTGCTAAATCTTTAAGTTGTGACGGTGTAATTTCTAATAACTCACATAATTGATTAACTTCAATTCCTTCATCACCTAAAGAATATAACAATCCTTCTAATAATCCTAATTTACTCACTGACATAATTGACGCCTCGATTTATTGTTATTTCTCCAAATTGATGTTGTTGAAAAACATCAATTTGTCTTAATTTCATCATTTCTAATACTGCTAAAAACATTGTGACTAATACCGGTATTGATAAATCTGTTGGTAACGATTCGAAAAAATGATAACTTTTCTTATTTGAAAGTTCTTCTCTTATTTTAGAAGTTGCCATTTCAATTGTATAAGAATCTTCGTTAACTGTAACATTTTGTGGCTGGTTAAAACGTTGTCTCTTTTTAGTCCGTTGATATGCAATGATTAAATCTGTCATATTTAAATCTAACGGCGCTCGTTTATCATGAACAGCTTCAAATTTCGATAAATCAGCTGGCTTCTTCACAAAAATTTGTTCTCTATCATTTTTCTTTTCATTCAACAATTGCGCATATTCTTTAAAGTTTTGATATTCAATCAATTGTCTTACTAAATCTTCCCTAGGGTCATCTTCTAATTCATCAATATCGGATGGAGGTGTTGGTAATAATAATTTACTTTTAATCATTAATAATTCTGAAGCCATTACTAAATATTCACTTGCTACATTTATTTCTAATATTTTCATTTGATGGATATAATTTAAATATTGCTCTGTTAATTCCTTCATTGGAATATCATAAATATCTATTTCGTATTTTTGTATCAAATGAAGTAATAAATCTAAAGGACCTTCAAAGGCATCGAGTTTTACTTCATACATTTAAGACTTCCTCTTTTCTATTCCTTTTACGTGCATAAACCTAAAAATTATTATAACATGATTACGTATAAAGATTCTATGCTGTGAGGGATTTATGATGGAAACAAATATTATGGAATTTCATTATCATTTCCATGTGTTAAGACATTATTTTGAGTGTCACGATATTTTAGAAGAACACTGGAAAGAACAAGATCAATTTAGTAAAAATGACCCAATCGTAAGTTTAATATTATTTTCAACGGCTTGTTACCATTATCGCCGCGGAAATGTTAAAGGTGCACTTAAAACTTACCAAAAATCTTTACAAATAGCAGAACTAAATGATCAATTCGATCATTTAGGAATAGAAAAAGCACAATATATATCGGTTGTTAATTCTCAAATATTGCGCATCCAACAAAACAAATCATATCAAAATATACAATTGCCTCTAACTTCTGCTTGTTATCAAGCGCTAGAAAGTGCGTATGATGATTTCACATTTAATTATAATGATCAAATATCAGATTATATTAAACACTATCATTTATTAAGAGATCGTACAGAAGTTATTAACAGTCGTAAGTTAGCATATGAAAATCGACATGCTAAACGATAAATAACCAGTATACGCTCCCCCATATAAGAATAAAGGCAACTAAAATAATAAGTGTTATGTACTTATTAGATTCATTATTTTTATTTTGTTTACTCAATTTTCATTCTCCTTTTTAGCTCTTGGGTGATAATTTAAATACATGTCTCGTATTTGCTTTTTAGAAATGTGTGTGTAAAGTTGCGTAGTAGATATGTCTGAATGGCCCAACATTTCTTGAACCGCTCTTAAATCTGCACCATTTTCTAATAAATGCGTAGCAAATGAGTGGCGTAATGTATGTGGTGTTAAAGTTTTAGTAATACCTTTCTCTAGTCCAATTTTTTTAAGTATTTTCCAAAAACCTTGTCTTGTTAATTGTGTTCCGCGTGCATTTAAAAATAAAATATCTGTAACTTGTTTTTTCAAAAGGTTAGGTCTTACTTCTTGGATGTAAACACGCAATAATTCCATTAAATGCTTACCGAGCGGAACAATTCTTTCTTTATTCCCTTTACCAAATACACGTATAAAGCCCATTGTAAGGTTAACATCTTCAACTTTTAATTCTATTAATTCTGTTACTCTGACCCCAGTACCATAGAGCAGTTCTAACATTACCCTATCTCTCTCATCTCTAGCATTTGTTATATGACTAAATGTTAGCAGTTGATTCACTTCTTCTTCACTTAACACATCAGGCAATTTTTGTTCATATTTTGGGGTCTCTATTAATATCGTTGGATCTTTTACTGCGTATTTTTCTCTAATTGCGAATTGATGGAAGCTTCTTATTGTCGCAGCTAATCTCGCAATTGTTTTAGAAGATTTACCATCTTTCTTTAATTCCGCGAAATATTTTTGTATGACGATACGATCTATATTATCTATATGACTAATTTTATGTTCATTCAAATATTCATTATACTGTGACAAATCTCGATTATAAGATTGTATCGTATTTTGGCTTAATCCTTTTTCTAATCTAATAAAATCTATAAATTCATTGATAATTTGCTCCATGTATTCACCTCATTGTTGAACTTATTTTACCATAAAAAAAGACATCACTAAAATTTGTGTTAAACACCTTTTAGTAACGTCAGCTTAAAAGATTAATCTTTTTTACATCTATGGCAAATACCATGAAAAGTTAATCTATGATCTAAAATTTTAAAGTTGAATTCTTTCTCTACACGTTTTTCTACATCTTCTAATAAATCTTCTTCAATTTCATCAACTGCTCCACATTCCATACATACCATGTGATGATGGAAATGCTTCGCTCCTTCTTTCCTTAAATCAAATCTTGCTACCCCGTCCCCAAAATTAATTTTGTCGACTACTTTTAATTCTGCTAATAATTCAAGTGTGCGGTAAACAGTAGCTAAACCTATTTCAGGCGCTTTATCTTTTACTTTAAGATAAACGTCTTCTGCGCTTAAATGATCAGATTCATTCTCAAGTAATACTCTAACAGTCGCTTCTCGTTGTGGCGTTAATTTATAGGAAGCTTTGTGTAATTGCTCTTTTACACGTTGAATACGTTCTTCCACGGTGACACCTACTTTCTTAAATAAAATCATTATCAATTAGAAACATTTCGTATACTAAATTACCAATAATTTTATAAAAAAGCAAGCGAAAACTTTGTATTATTTAGAATGATTATAATTTAATAATAAATATTGAAACGCAATCATTGTTTTTGCATCTTCAATTTTTTGAGATAGCAATAAATTTTTAACTTCTTCAATTGTATATTTTTTAATATCTAGAAATTCATCTTCATCTAACTTCATTTTTCCTTCAGATAAATTATCAGCTAAATAGATGCTTATTTTTTCATTACAGAATCCAGGGCTTCCGTATACTTCACCTATTAATTCTAAGTCTTCTGCAATATAACCAGTTTCTTCTTCTAATTCTCTCAATGCAGCACTTTTTCTTTCTTCACCTATCTCCAATTTACCAGCTGGAATTTCTATTAAAACTTTTTCCATTGCTTTTCTAAATTGTTCTACGACTAATACTTCTTTCTCAGGTGTTATAGCTAACACAGCTACAGCTCCATTATGTAAGACAACATCTCTTGAGCTCGTTTCACCATTAGGTAATTTGATTTCATGTTTTTCTACTTTAAAAATCTTACCTTCGTAAATTAATTCTTTACTAATTGTATCTTCTGTTAACTTCATTCAAGCGTGCCTCTTTTCATTTAAATAATTAATCTGATAAACTTAATATATAAAGTGTAGCGAAAGGAGCTTCAATATGCAAAAAAATACTTTAAAAAGTGGTATAGAAATATCAGAAGTTGGCTTAGGTTGTATGAGTTTAGGTACAGATGTTGAACATGCTGAAACAATTATTGACGAAGCAATTAACCAAGGAATAACTTATTTTGATACAGCAGATTTATATGATTATGGTGAAAATGAAAAAATAGTTGGTAGTTTGCTGAAAAAATATCAAAATAACAGTGATATTGTTATCGGCTCAAAAGTAGGTAATCATTTTGATAAGGAAACAAAAGAACATCATTGGGACCCTTCTAAAGAGCATATAATGAACGGCATTAAAGATACATTGCAACGCCTAGACGTAGAACAGTTGGATTTATATATGTTACACGGCGGTACAATAGAAGATAACAAAGATGAAACTATTGAAGCGTTTGAAAGGTTAAAAGAACAAGGATTAATAAAAGCATATGGTATTTCTTCTATTCGACCAAACGTCATTGATTATTATTTAGAAAATAGTAACATCGAAACAATTATGATGCAATTTAGCCTTCTAGATAATAGACCAGAAGCTCTGACAGAAAGAATCAACGATAAAGATATTAAAATATTAGCTAGAGGGCCTGTTTCTAAAGGTTTATTGACTGATAAATATAATAAAGTTTTAGAAAATAAATTCAAAGATGGTTTATTAGAATATAATGCAGATGATTTAACAGAAACAGTTACAAAGTTAGCAGAAGAATTTGATAATCTATCAGCTGTTACTTTTAACTATTTAAAATCATTCGAAGCATTAGGTTCTATTATCACAGGTGCAAGCTCTAAAGAACAACTTATTACAAATATGCAACATTACAATGAAAGTCTTTCAGAAGACCAAATTAACCATGCAAGATCAATTGTTAAGAACTTAGAATATACAAATCATTTAAACTAATAATCTAGCTTATGAACGTATATCTCTTATTAAAATTAAACGCCTCATCCGTTAGTTTTACTTCTCGGATGGGGCGTTTTCATTATAAAAATCTATTACATCTTACTTAAAAAAACTTTTTTAAATATTTTTTCTATTGTTCTTGGCGCTAACTGATAAAATCTAAGTCCAATATCCATCCACTTAGGTTCATTTATTTCTATCGTTTTATTAATCATACCTTTAATAATTTGGTTTGCTAAAACATCAATATCCAATTGTAGAAATTCAGTAGATTCATTGTACGAACCAGATGGATCGGCTTTTAAATGAAATGACGATTTAAATGGACCTGGATTTACCGTTAAGACATGTAAATCTGGTCTTTCTAATCTTAAGGCGTTTGAAAAGTTTATTAAACCTGCTTTAGAAGCGGCGTAATGGCTTGCATATGGTGTTGTTACTTTTCCTGAAATAGACGCGATATTTACAATTGATGCCCCTCTTTTCATGTTTGGCAACAATATGTTTTGTAATAAAATTAGGTTGACCAAGTTCGTGTTGTATATAGCCATAATATCTTCAAAAGTATGATTATCATTAGATTTAAAATAACCTAATCCGGCATTATTTATGATGCCATCGTATTTATGATTTAAACTATCCATATTAATAATTTCATTTGAATTATTTAAATCTAATATGATTGTATCTTCAATATTATTATATTTATTTTGTAAAATTTGAGCTTTTTCTTTATTACGAACTATTATTGTAGCTTTTGCGCCGTATAAATTTAAATAATGAATTAGACTTTCTCCTAACGAACCTGTAGCACCCGTCACAATAAAATGTTTACCTATCATAGTTATCACCTTTTTATATGTATTATTATAAATGGTAACACACCTTCTAGTAATTGATTAATACATACCGAATCATTTTTGACATAAAAATTAATTACTTTATAATGAAAATGAAATCCTACGGAAGTGAGTGATTAATAATGAAAATTGTTTTTTATGGTTCAGGCAACATGGCTAACGCAATTTTTACTGGTATTGTTAACAGTAAATCAATTGAGCCGGAGAATATTTTTTTAACAAATAAATCAAATCAAGGAGCTTTAGAAGACTATCATAATTCATTAGGTGTCAGTTACAGTTATGATGACGCTGAGTTATTAAAAGATGCTGATTATGTTTTCTTAAGTACTAAACCTTATGACTTTCTAAAATTAGCTGAGCGTATTAGACCTCATATTAATGCAGATAACAAATTTATCTCTATCATGGCAGGGTTACCTATAAACTATATTAAAGAACATTTACAAAATGATAATCCTATCGCTAGAATTATGCCGAACACGAATGCTCATGTTGGTCATTCAGTAACAGGTATTAGTTTCTCCTCAAACTTCGGCCCTACTTCTAAACAAGAAGTTTTAACGTTAATTGAAGCATTTGGAACTGCTTTAGAAGTAAAAGAAGATCATTTACACCAAGTAACAGCGATTACTGGTAGCGGCCCTGCATTTTTATATCACGTATTTGAACAATACGTTAACGCAGGAACTAAGCTTGGTATCGAACAGTCTCAAGTAGAAGAATCTATAAAAGAACTTATCATCGGTACTGGTAAAATGATAGAACGCTCTGACTTAAAAATGGATCAATTGCGTAAAAACATTACATCTAAAGGTGGAACGACACAAGCAGGATTAAATGCTTTAAGCAATCACGATATAGAAGCAATTTTCACTGATTGTTTAAATGCTGCTGTAAAAAGAAGTATAGAATTAGCTGAAGCAGATGAAGATAAATCTTAAAGTGATAATTCTTTAAAAAACGCCAATTCGTTAGTTCATAACTTAACTAACGAATTGGCGTTTTTAATTACTTTATGTGCGTGAGAGCTTATACTTGATATGTTTCATAGTCATTAACAAAGTTAAATTTATGGTGTGTTATTTTGTTAATTTCTTCTTCGATTTCTTCGATTTCTTCTATCTCATATCTATTTGATAAATGTGTGAACAATGCTCTTTTTACATTAGCTTCAGTCATTAAAGATAAGACATCATCTATGTGGCTATGATAATAATCATTAGCTAGATTCTTATCACCTTCTATATATGTTGTTTCATGAACAATAACATCTGCATCTTTCGCTAAAATCAATTCATTTTCACATGGCATCGTATCACCAAAAATTGTGATGACTTTACCTTTTTTCTTTGGCCCTTTAAAATCTTTAGATTGATAAGTTTGGTTGTTATAAATAAAGGTTTCATTAGCTTTAACTTCTTGATATAACGGACCAGGCTCCATACCGAGTTCTTTCAATTTATTTACGTCTAGCTTACCTTCTATATCTGGAGCGGTAATTCTATATCCGACTGATAAAATGCCATGTTTCAATGGTAAAGCTTTTATGTGAAAACCATCGACGTTTAAATCTGTATCAGTATTAAATTCATTAATCGTTATTTGATAATTTAAGTGGGATTGAGAAATTTCTAATACTGTATTTATAAATTTAGATATTCCTTTAGGACCTATTATCGTAAGAGGTTTATCTTTTCCACCTTGGAAAGATCGACTTGTTAATAGTCCAGGTAGACCAAATATATGATCTCCATGTAAATGTGTAATAAAAATATGACTCACTTTACCTAGCTTAATACCTGTATGTAATATTCTATGTTGTGTAGCTTCGCCAACATCAAATAGCCATATTTTATTTTCTTCAGGTAGGCAATTAAAGGCAATAGATTGCGTATTTCTCTCTTTGGTCGGTAAACCAGCACTTGTACCTAAAAATGTAATCTCCATCGTCTTCCTCCTAACGACATTATTATAACACGTCTTTTAAATTTATATTTATAAAAAAATAATTTCGAGTATACTAATATGTATAGTAATATTTCAATTATAATTTTGATAGTTCAAATTGAAGAATATCAAGAAGTATCATGTTATAATAAATGATATTGCATAAAGATAAAAAAGTCAGAGAATCGAGGTAATCAAATTGGCAACTGAAACTAAAAATATACCATGTTTAATTACAATATTTGGGGCGACTGGCGACTTAAGTCACCGTAAACTTTTCCCATCTATTTTTCATTTATATCAACAAAATCAACTAGACGAGCATATTGCAATCATAGGTGTTGGTCGTAGAGATTGGTCTAATGAAAAGTTCAGATCAGAGATTAAAGCTTCTGTTCAAAAGCATGTTCAAGACACAAACAAATTAGATGAATTTATGGAGCATGTATTTTATCAGTCCCATGATGTTAATGATGCTACAAGTTATCAAGAGCTTTTAGAATTTGCGAATGACCTAGATTCACAATATGAACTACAAGGAAATCGTTTGTTTTACTTAGCAATGGCACCTCAATTCTTTGGAACAGTTACAGATTTCCTAAAATCTTCAGGTTTAACAGAAACAGATGGATTCAAAAGACTTATCATTGAAAAACCGTTTGGTAATGATTTAGCATCTGCTGAAGATTTAAATGAACAAATAAGACGTTCATTCAAAGAAGAAGAAATATATAGAATCGACCATTACTTAGGTAAAGATATGGTTCAAAACATAGAAGTTTTAAGATTCGCTAATGCGATGTTCGAACCATTATGGAATAATAAATATATATCAAATATTCAAGTTACTTCATCTGAAGTACTCGGCGTTGAAGATCGCGGTGGATATTATGAAGACAGTGGTGCATTAAAAGATATGTTCCAAAACCATATGTTACAAATGGTTGCTTTACTAGCAATGGAACCCCCTATTAGTTTAAATAGTGAAGATGTCAGAAATGAAAAAGTTAAAGTCCTTCGTTCTATTAGACCTTTAGACGAATCAGAAGTTAAGCAAAACTTTGTTCGTGGACAATATGATAGAGGACAAATAGACGGAGAACAAGTTAAGAGTTATCGCGAAGAAGATAAAGTAGCCGATGATTCAAATACCCCTACATTTGTAGCCGGTAAATTACTAATTGATAATTTCAGATGGGCTGGTGTACCATTTTTCATAAGAACAGGTAAACGTATGAAGAAAAAAGGAATACAAGTTGTAGTAGAATTTAAAGAAGTCCCAATGAATTTATATTATCAAAGAGATTCACAACTTGAATCTAATTTACTTGTTATTAACATTCAACCAAATGAAGGTTTATCATTACACTTAAATGCTAAAAAACAAGTTCAAGGTATTGAAACAGAACCTGTTCAACTTTCTTATTCGATGAGTGCTCAAGATAAAATGAACACAGTTGATGCTTATGAGAATTTAATTTTTGACTGCTTAAAAGGTGATGCAACAAACTTTACGCATTGGGAAGAATTAAAAGCTACATGGAAATATGTGGATGTAATACAAAATGTATGGGACAATGATAAAGCCCCATTCCCTAATTATAGAGCTGGCACAAATGGCCCAATTAAGAGTCAATTATTGTTGTCAGTCGATGGATTTAAATGGTGGGACGATATAAATTAATCTTTCTACCCACAGGAGTGACTGAACTTTGGAAGTAATTAAAGATTTACAAAGAGTGATTGTTTACATAGAAGACCATTTATTAAGTGATATTAGTTTACAAACTTTAAGCGATTATGTAGATAAATCCCCTTTTCATATAAACCAAACTTTTACTATGATAGTAGGTATGACGCCTTTAGAATATCAATCAGCAAGAAGAATGACCGAAGCGGCCAAGGATATTTTAAGTGGACACACAAGGATATTAGATATAGCTATGAAATATGGTTATCGTGATGCAAACTCTTTTGCACATGATTATAATGCTTATCACGGTATCAGCCCACTACAAACAAAGACACATCAATCTATGCTTAAAATTAAAAATCGAGTCTCTATCAAACTTACAGCTACTGAAACAGAACCTTTAAATTATACTTTACAATATAAAGATGATTTAAATTTAGTAGGTAAAAATTATCATTATCAAGCGAGCGAATTAGATAACCATTTTCTTGTACCGGATTTATTGGAAATGTTAATTGAAAATAAATATGTCGAAGATTTCATTAGGTATAATGACGTTAAACCAAATCAACTTTTTATTATACGAAGACCACTTCTAGATGGTTTAGAAGTTTTCGTCGGTGTACCAAGTGATCGTTATCCAGGCCATTTAGATAACTATTACTTACCTAGTCATCATTTTGCTACTTTTAATTTACAAGGCGAATTGGATTTCGTCGTAAGTGAAGCGTGGCACCATATTGAAAATCAATGGCAATTAAAAATGCCTTATTTACATGATGACTTTTATGTTGAAGTATACCCACTAGATGTTAACTTTGAACAAGAAAGTACTAAAGTACAATTATGGATACCTATTGATTACGAGAAGTTAGATTAAATATAGATAAAGAAAAGCAGTGAAGAAAACCCTATTATTATAGGAATTCTCCACTGCTATTTTTATATAATGTTATTGGATTAAAATTAAGTACGACGTATACATACGTACGTAACTTTTTATGAGGTGCAGCAATCGTTATTGGGTTTTCTACTTCATTAATCCAAGTAAACACCCTCTTATTGGATTTTCTACCCCATTCATCCAAGTAGACACCCTCTTATTGGATTTTCTATCACATTAATCCAAGTAAACACCTTCTTATTGGATTTTCTATCTCATTAATCCAAGTACATGCACCTTTATTGGATTTTCTACCTCATTAATCCAAGTATATGCACTTTTATTGGATTTTCTACCTCATTAATCCAAGTATATGCACCTTTATTGGATTTTCTACCTCATTAATCCAAGTATATGCACCTTTATTGGATTTTCTACTTCATTAATCCAAGTACATGCACCTTTATTGGATTTTCTATCTCATTAATCCAAGTACATGCACCTTTATTGGATTTTCTATCTCATTAATCCAAGTACATGCACCTTTATTGGATTTTCTACCTCATTAATCCAAGTATATGCACCTTTATTGGATTTTCTATCTCATTAATCCAAGTATATGCACCTTTATTGGGTTTTCTATCACATTAATCCAAGTAAACACTCTCTTATTGGATTGTCTTCCTTATTAATCGAAATACATACCCTCTTATTGGATTGTCTTCCTTATTAATCGAAATACATACCCTCTTATTGGATTGTCTTCCTTATTAATCGAAATACACACCCTTTATTAGGTTTACTAAAGCGTAAACTCACGTTATTTAGTAGTAGTGTTATTTGATACATATTATAATTTTTATAACGATTTTGTAAAGTGCTGACGCCTGAGGGAATAGTATGTGTGAGAGACTACAGGCTTGAACCATACCCTAGATAAGCATGCACTAACAAAATCATAGATTATATAAAAATAACATCTCATTTCTAACTGAATAAATCAGTGAAATGAGATGTTATTTATTTTGAGTTGGGATTTATGTCCCAGCCTCTTCACTATAACTCTTAATTACTTAGTCCATTCTGTATGGAAAATACCTTCTTGATCTTTACGTTCATATGTGTGAGCACCGAAGTAGTCACGTTGTGCTTGGATTAAGTTTGCAGGTAGGTTTTCTGATCTATAACTATCGAAATAGTTAATTGCTGATGAGAAACCAGGTGTAGCAATACCAGCTTTAATAGCTGTAGCTGCAACTTCTCTTAATGAACCTTGGTATTTAGAAACGATATCGTTGAAGTATGGATCTAATAAAAGGTTTGTTAATTCTTTATCATTATCATAAGCTTCTTTAATTTTTTGTAAGAATTGTGCACGGATGATACAGCCTTCTCTCCAAATCATAGCAAGTTCGCCTAATTTTAGGTTCCAATTATTAGTTTCACTAGCTGTCTTCATTTGAGCAAAGCCTTGTGCATAACTACAAATTTTACTCATATAAAGCGCCTGTCTAATTTGTTCTAAGAAAGCTTCTTTATCTCCATCAAATTCTGTAACTTCAGGATTAAATGCTTGGCTTGCTTTCACTCTTTCATCTTTAAATGAAGATATGAATCTAGCAAATACTGATTCAGTGATAATAGTTAATGGGATACCTAATTCTAAAGCATTAATAGATGTCCATTTACCAGTACCTTTTTGACCAGCTTTGTCCATGATTTTTTCTACTAATGGAACGCCATCTTCATCTAATTTTTTAAAGATCTCGCCAGTGATTTCGATTAAGTAACTTTCTAATTCACCAACGTTCCAAGATTTGAATGTTTCTGCGATTTCATTATGGTCCATGTGAAGAACACGTTTCATTAAGTCGTAACTTTCAGCAATTAGTTGCATGTCAGCATATTCTATACCGTTATGTACCATTTTCACATAGTGTCCAGCACCATCTGGTCCTACATACGTTACGCAAGGTGCGCCATCTTTTGCTTTAGCAGAAATACTTTCCAATATAGGTGCTACAAGTTTGTATGCTTCTTCTTGTCCACCTGGCATGATAGATGGTCCAGTTAATGCACCTTCTTCTCCACCAGATACACCTGTACCGATAAAGTTAATGCCACTTTCATCTAGATATTGGTTTCTACGAATAGTATCTAAATAGTTAGTATTACCACCATCGATTAAAATATCACCTTTATCTAATAACGGTAATAAACTATCGATTGTTTTATCAGTTGCTTCACCAGCTTTAACCATTAATAAAATTTTTCTTGGTTTTTCTAATGAATCTACAAATTCTTCTATAGAATAATTCGGATATATATTTTTACCTTTTGACTCTTCAACCATTTGTTCTGTCTTTTCTTTAGAACGGTTAAATACTGATACTGAGTATCCACGTGATTCAATATTCCAAGCTAAGTTTTTACCCATTACAGCTAAACCGACTACACCTATTTGTTGTGTCATGAAATTTACCTCACTTTTTATCGTTTTCATATATATTTTAACATAATTCACAACCGTTTCGCGTCTATGAAAGCTTAATTTTCTTGAAAAACGAAATGAATACGTTTACATTTATAAAATTACGCTAATTCTGAAATTGCTATAATTTGTTCTGTAATTTTTTGTAATTCTTCAATAGGCATACGCTCATTTTTAGTATGGATATATTCATAGCCAACTCCTAAAATAACTGTAGGAATACCGAAACCACTAATTACGTTTCCGTCTGAGCCACCACCTAATTTAACTAATTCTGATGTTCTACCTATTTTTTCAGTTGCTTTTACAGCTAACTTAACAACATCTTCTTCTTCACTTAAATTAAAGCTAGGGTACATTATATTGACTTCTACATCAGCGGTACAACCAAATTCTTCAGCAGTTTTTTCGAAAGCTTCTTTCATATGTTCAACTTGTTGTTTCATTTTTTCATCATTTAAAGAACGTGCTTCAGCTAAAATATATACATGGTCACTCACGATATTTGTAGCAGTACCACCTTCAAATCTACCGATGTTAGCTGTAGTTTCTTCATCGATTCTACCTAAACTCATATGACTTATTGCTTTAGCAGCAATATTTATAGCTGAAACACCTTTTTCAGGTTCAAGCCCAGCATGTGCAGTCTTCCCTTTAATTGTAGCTTCGATTTTAGCTTGTGTAGGCGCTGCAACAACTGTCGTTCCAACTTTACCAGGAGCATCTATCGCATATCCAAATTTAGCTTTAATATCATCAGGATTTAATGCTTTCGCTCCAACAAGACCTGTTTCTTCCCCTACTGTAATAATGAATTCAATATCTCCATACTGAATTTCATCTTCTTTCATTACTTCAATTGCTTCTAAAATAGCTGCAAGACCAGCTTTATCATCAGAACCTAAAATTGTTTCACCATTAGAATAAATATATCCATCATCACGTATTTCTGGTTGAATATTATTACCTGGTGTTACAGTGTCCATATGACTCGTAAAATAAATAGGTGTCTTACTTGTATCTTGTCCGTGTAACGTACAAATTAAATTTCCAGCACCGTATCCCGTTTCATCTTGAGAGTCATCTTCTTTAACATCTACACCTAGTTGAGTGAATTTTTGTTTCAATAAATCTGCAATCTTTCTCTCATTAGAAGATTCAGAGTCGACTTTTACTAATTCTAAAAATGTGTTAATTAAGCGTTCTTCATTGATCATGCTTGTCCCTCGTTTCATTTATTTAATTATCTCACTTTCTAGTGTATAATAGTTGATAAATATATACAAAACTAATGTTCAAAGCGAGGGTAATCATGTTAAACAAAAATGTACGAAAAATTATTATTATTGTAATGTTAGTTGCTATCGTAGCTTCATTAATATTATCGGGCGTATTGCCATTCTTATTATCATAATAAAATAACTCAATAATAATATTTCATAGCAATGGACAAGAAAGTCCTAGAAGCAAAAAGCCGGAGAAAAAATCTTTCTAAAAAGAATTTTCTCCGGCTTTCATTATATTATTTTTTCAAACTTCCGAATTCAGATTTAATATGCAAGTATTCTTCAATTTCATTTAATAATTGGAATACAGAGGCTACACTTTCTAATTCTATATGATTTTTAGGCAAATCAATCGTTTGTAGTTTAATTCTAATCGCATATAAATCATGTAGTCTCATTAATGAATAATCATTACTTTGAACATGTTGCGATACATCTAATAGTAATTTGCTGCAGAGTTGATGTGCATGCTGACTATGTTGCATAGATTCTATTAGTTTCTTCATCCGTATAAGTAAGGTTAATTGTTCTTGTCTCATATCAAAATAATGATAATAGGAATTTTCATTTCTTACAAAATGATTTTTTACATCTCGAAAAGCTAGAGATTTTGCTTTCTTAATATTATCTTCAACTTTATCAAAAGAAGGTATATTAAGTTCTTTATTTGGATCTAATAACGCTTGGCTAAAGACAAAAGTTATTAAAATAAAGTCATCTTCAATTTTACGTTTATAATGATTAAGTTTTGTATCTAGACTTGGCATAAACATATTCATAATAAGCGCGATGCCTATACCAATTATCAATAATAATACTTCATTAATAATTAAGTCTAAATCAATTTTAGGTGCTAAAAATAAATGTAATATAATAACGCAACTCGTTACAATACCTTCTTGAACACCTATCATGACAGTAATAGGAATGAATAATAATACCATAATCCCAAGAACTACAGGATTAGTACCTAAGAATGTAAAGAATAATGATGCTACTAGAATTGCAATTAAACATGCTATAAATCTGTACATAGCCGCTTCAACTGATTTCACTCTTGTATCTTTAGTACATAACACTACTAAAATAGCGCTTGAAGCATAATTATCAAGTCCTATTAACTTAGAAAGGATGACAGCTAATGTCATCCCTAATGCGGTCTTTAATGTTCTATACCCTATTCTATACGGTCTTATTTGCATGCCTCTATACCAATCCTTTAGATTTCATCACAATGTTCTTCGAATAAAGCTTGAATATTTGTGATAACACTCATAGGGTCATGCCCTTCGATTTCATGTCTTTCTATCATTTTTACGATTTTACCGTCTTTAAGGAAAGCAAATGACGGACTTGAAGGTGGATAACCTTCAAAATAATCTCTTGCTGTTTCTGTTGCTTCTTTATCTTGTCCAGCAAATACTGTAACTAATTGATCTGGTAATTTATCATAATGTAAAGCATGTTGCGCAGCTGGTCTTGCGATTCCACCAGCACAGCCACAAACTGAATTGACCATAACAAATGTTGTACCTGGTTTATTAAAAGTTTCTTCTACTTCTTCTTTTGTTGTTAATTGTTTATATCCTGCTGCTTCAATTTCATTTCTTGCAGAGCTTACAACGTCATTCATATATAAATTGAAATCCATTTCCATAAGAAAAGCCTCCTGTAATAATAGTTATCTTTATTTTACAGGAGATTTCTAGTTAAAACAATGCGTAGGTGTTATTAATATATAGATGTATTTTCAATCGTCATACTTTGTATACGTTCTTTAACAAAGTTTAAAAACTCGCCTGCTAATAAGCCATCTAATATTCTATGATCAATAGATAAAGATAAATTAACCATATCACGAATGCCTATCATGTCATCAATTACTACAGGTCGTTTAACAATAGATTCAATTTGTAATATAGCTGCCTGTGGATGATTGATAATACCCATAGATGATACTGAACCAAATGAACCTGTATTATTAACAGTAAAAGTACCATCTTGCATATCTTGAGATGTTAGTTGATGTTTTCTACCTCTTGTAGCTAAATCATTAATTTCTTTTGCAATTCCTTTAATTGATTTATCATCAGCATTTTTAATAACTGGTACATATAATTTATCTTCACTTGCTACAGCTATAGATATATTGATATCTTTATTAATTTTGATTTCATCTTCATGCCAACTACTATTAAGCATTGGATACTTTTTCAATCCTTCTGCTACTGCTTTTACAAAAAATGCAAAGAAAGTAAGATTATATCCTTCGTTTTGCTTAAACGATGTCTTATGATGTTGTCGCGTTTTAACTAAATCAGTTGCATCTACTTCAATTTGCATCCAAGCATGCGGTATTTCTTGTACACTTTGCAACATTTTATTTGCAATTGCTCTTCTAACACCATTAACAGGTATTGTATCGTGACTTGAATTTGAATTATGCTCTATAGCTGCACTTTCAGATTGTGGGCTTTGCTCTGCAAGAGTTGTATTCGCAATAGGCTCGCTTTTTTCTGTATTTCTTTTATTTTCTATTGCTTTTACAATATCTTTTTTAGTGACTCTTCCTAAATTACCAGTACCTTCAATACTTTCTAAATTAATGCCATTTTCGCTCGCTAATTTAAACACTACAGGTGAATACTGTCCATTATTTTTAGGTTTGTTATGAGATTCGCTTACAGACTGGTTATCATTTTTAATATTTTCTGATGTTTCTTGAATAGATTCATGATTTTCTTGTTTATTATGATCTGAATCATTTTCTTTCTCAACTTCACCTTCTACTTCCATAGTGCAAATAACGGTCCCTACATCAATCGTTTCTCCCGCTTCTACTTTAATTTCTTTTATTACACCAGTATACGAAGAAGGTACTTCTGCTGTGACTTTATCTGTAATAACTTCACAAAGTGCGTCATATTCTTCGACATGATCGCCAGGTTTAACTAGCCACTGTTCAATTGTGCCTTCGTGGACGCTCTCCCCGAGTTTCGGCATTTTTACTTCCATTTTTTTACCTCCTAAAATTCAGCTAATGTTCTCATTTTTTGTTCTATTTTTTCTGGATTCATCATAAAGAAATCTTCCATTGGTGGTGAAAATGGCATAGCTGGAACATCAGGCCCTGCTAATCTAGCAATCGGAGCATCTAAATCAAATAAGCAATGCTCTGCTATAATAGCTGATACTTCACTCATAACACTACCTTCAAGGTTGTCTTCTGTAACAAGTAATACTTTACCTGTTTTCTTAGCACAGTTAATTATCGTTTCTTTATCTAATGGATATAAAGTTCGTAAATCTACTACTTCTACATCTATATCTTCAGTAGATAGGATTTCTGCAGCTTGTAATGCATAATTCACGCATAGTCCATAAGTAAACACTGTAATGTCTGAACCTTCACGTTTTACGTCTGCTTTGTCGATTGGTACCGTATAATATTCTTCAGGTACTTCTTCTTTCAATAAGCGATAAGCTTTTTTATGTTCAAAATATAATACAGGGTCATTCTCTTCAATAGACGCTAGTAATAAACCTTTTGCATCATAAGGTGTTGATGGAATAACAACACGTAGACCTGGTGTGGAACAAAAAATACTTTCAATACTTTGCGAATGATATAAAGCGCCATGTATTCCTCCACCAAAAGGACTGCGTATTGTCATCGGACAATCCCAATCATTATTTGAACGGTAACGAATTTTTGCTGCTTCATTAATAATTTGATTTGTAGCAGGCACGATATATTCTGCAAATTGAATTTCTGCAACTGGTCTTTTCCCTAACATTGCTGCACCTATAGAAGCACCTACAATATTTGATTCAGCTAATGGTGAGTCTAGAACACGAGTTGCACCATATTTATTAAACAGATTTTTTGTTGCTCCGAATACACCGCCTTTAAGACCAACATCTTCGCCGATAACAAAGACATTATTATCTTTTTCCATAGCTTGATCCATCGCTTGATTAATCGCGTCTAGATAAGATAATTTAGGCATTTGATTCGCCTCCTTGATCATATACATGTGTTAAAGCTTCTTCAGGTCGTGGATAAGGTGCTTTTTCTGCATTTTTTGTCGCCGTATTAATTTCTTGTTTAATTTCTTCTTCTATCTGATTAAACCACTCTTCATCTGCAACTTCATTTTCAATCAAATATTCTTTGAATTTGATATTACAATCATTTTCTTTTTCTTCTTTTAATTCTTCGGCTGGACGATAGTTATCATTATCATCTGAAGAATGTGGTGTTAAACGGCTACAAATTGCTTCAATTAAAGTTGGACCTTCTCCATTTATTGCACGTTCTCTCGCCTTTTTAACAGCTTTATATACTGCTATTGGGTCATTCCCATCTACCTGTTCACCAAAAGCGCCATACCCTTCAGCTCTTTTAGATAAATCATCTGTCGCAAACTGTAATTCAGTTGGAACTGATATAGCATATTTATTATTTTCTATTATGCAAATATAAGGTAGTTTGTGTACACCAGCAAAGTTCATCGCTTCATGGAAATCACCTTGACTCGTACTGCCTTCACCTAGAGTTGCGAGTGCTATGTTCTTTTTATTATCCATTTTTAAAGATAAGCTTGCTCCAGCTGCGTGTAATACTTGTGTAGTTACACATGAACCCTGAGTTAATATATTTAAGTCTTTCTTGCTGAAATGTGAAGGCATTTGCTTACCACCACTAGAAGTGTCTCCTTCTTTTGCAAAAGCAGCTAGCATCGATTCTTCTGCAGTTATGCCTCTAGCTGTAACTAAAGCTAAATCTCGATAATATGGTGCTAATACATCATCATCTTGTAATGCATAATAAGTACCGATTTGGGTTGCTTCTTGACCTTGGCAACTAATAACAAATGGAAGTTTACCCGCTCTATTCAAAAGCCACATTCTTTCGTCGATTTTTCTACCGAGCAACATCCATTTATATATTTCTTTTAAATCTTCATGTGTTAAACCAACAGTTTTGTAATCTAACATTTCGTCACTCCTTTTTTAGACGTGAATTGCACGGTTTTCTGATTTTAATCCTAATTCCATTAATACTTCTCCAATTGAAGGATGAGCATGTACTGCTGTTGCTAATTCTTCAGTAGAACCATTCATAAAAGTAAATAAAGACACTTCATTAATTAACTCAGTTACTTTAGCACCAACCATATGAATGCCTAACACACGGTCATTTTCCATGTCTTTTATTAATATGCATTCTCCTAATCCATTGTTTTCTATAACAGATTTACCTATGGCTTTAAAAGGTACTTTGAATTTCTTATAATTTATATTTTCATTTTTAGCATCTTGTTCTGTCATACCAATCGAAGCTACTTCAGGATTTGTATAAATACATCTAGGCACCGTTAAGTAATCTAACTGAATTGGATTTTGATCAAACATGTTTTCCACAGATATGGTTCCTTCTTTAGTTGCAACATGAGCTAATTGATAATTACCTATTACATCACCTACTGCATATATATGTTTGTCTTCTGTTTGATATACATTGTTTGTAACGATATAGCCTTTATCATCTGTTTTAATCTTTGTATTTTGAATTCCAATATCTTCAGTATTTGGCTTTCTGCCAACAGCTACTAGTACTTTATCAAACGTTACTTCATCATCTCGTAATTGTACTTTAATATTTTGGTCAGTAATTGATATATTTTCTTCGGTTAATGGTAAATCTTCATAGATTTTAATACCACTTTCTTGAAAATCCTTTTTGATTATTTTACTAATTTCTTGCTGTTCATTTGGAATAATCGAAGCCCCTGCTTCTACTACTGTCACATCTACCCCTAAATCGTTGAGTAAAGATGCAAACTCAAGACCTATAACGCCACCGCCTATAATTAAAATATTATTAGGTAAAGTTTCCATATTCATCATGTCATCACTAGAAATGATTGTTTTATGATTGAACTTTAAGAATGGTAATTCCACAGGTTTAGAACCTGTAGCTATTAAAACATTTTGGTTAACAAGTAATTCAGATTCACCATTTTCTAATTCTACTGACACAGTGCCAGCTTGTGGTGAGAAAAGTGATGGTCCAAGTAATCTTCCATTTCCTTGATATACATCAATTTTATATTTTTTCATTAAACTTTGTACACCTGTGTACATAGCTGTAACGGTTTCATCTTTTTTAGCGACGACATCTTGGATATCAAAATCCGCGGAAGCTTGTTTGATTCCATATTGATCTGCATGATTAATATATCTTAATATTTCAGCGGTTTTTAAGTAAGATTTAGTAGGTATACATCCTTTATGTAAACATGTACCACCTAATTTATATTTTTCGACAATTGCGACTTTTTTTCCAAGTTGAGCAGCACGAATAGCAGATACATAACCTGCCGTTCCACCGCCTAGAATAACTAAATCGTATTCTTTAGACATAGTATTACTCCTTATTCATATGACTTGGTACTAATTTTACCTTGTAAAAGGTCCAAAATGCCAACATTTAGGGCTTGCATTTCTTTTTCTCCTTTGTATATCGTAACATTTTGTAGCCAAGATACATATTTTTTTACTTTATTTACTAAATATTCAGAATAACTTAATCCACCAGTTATAATGATTTGATCAACTTCACCTTCTAATGGTACAGCGCAAGCACTGATTGATTTTGCTATTTGGTAAGCCATAGCATCTAATACTAATTTGGCTTCTTTGTTTCCTTCGTTTATCATTCTTACTACTTCTCTACAATCATTTGTCCCAAAATATGAAAGTAAACCAGATGATTTACTGAGTTGATTATTTGCTTCTTCAACAGTGAAGTTGTTTTCTTTCACCCATTTAATTAAAGCATCATTGGGTATTGAGCCGGCTCTTTCAGGACTAAATGGTCCTTCTCCAAGTAACCCGTCATTTACTTCAACGACACGGCCTTTCTTATGTGCCCCTACGCTAATACCACCACCTAAATGTGCAACGATAACATTTATATCATCGTATACTTTATTATTATCTTCAGCATATTGTTTTGCAACAGATTTTTGGTTTAATGCGTGGAAAATACTTTTTCTTTCTATTCCTTTAATACCTGTTATTCTTGCCTCTGGAATTAATTCATCTACAACAACAGGATCAACTATGTATGCTTTAATTTTGAACTTTTTAGATAATTCATAACCTATCAAACCACTTAAGTTAGATGCATGAAATCCATATTTAAACGTCTTTAAATCTTCTAACATCTTTTCATTTATAAGATAAGTACCACCTTGTATAGGCTTCAACACACCACCTCTACAAGCAATAGCGTCTATTGCTTGTAGAGAAACATTGTGTTGATTCATAGAATTCTTGATACTTTCAAGTCTATATGGAACTTGATCAATTAGTGGAAGATTTGTCACATTCATATCATGTCTTATAACATCTTCGTATAGCATTTCATAATCAGTAAATACTGCTACTTTAGATGAAGTGCTTCCTAAATTAAGTACAAGAATATTTTTCATTAACGTTTACCTCTAGATAAAATAGATTTTTCTGTACTTAAGTAAGTACTTCTTACATTCATCATTTGGTTAATACGTTCTTCAGCTAAAATTTCAGCAGCTCTAGCCGATGTAATTTTATCACGCTTGCTTATTTCAAATACTTTATCCATTTGATCATAAATTTTTTCAATATTAGCAATTGCACGCGCTTCGTTATAGCCATCTAATTCATCAGCAACATTGATAACACCACCGGAATTAGTAACAAAGTCTGGTGCATATACTATACCTTTATTTTCAAGTTGGTCAGCATGTTTATCAATATCTTCTAATTGGTTATTTGCACTACCGCAAACAACTTTAACTTTTAATCTGTTAATTGTGTCGTCATTTAATACTCCACCTAATGCACAAGGTGCAAATACGTCAGCTTCAACATCATAAATTTCATCGATACCTACACTTTTAGCGTTAAAATCATTTACAACTCTGTCTACAGCTTCTTGATTAATATCTGTAACGACTAAATGAGCACCTGCTTCATTTAAATAGCGACAAAGTTCGTAAGCAACATGACCTACACCTTGAACTGCTACAGTTTTACCTTCTAGATCATCTGAACCGAAAGCTTCTTTAACTGCACGTTTCATTGATACAAACACACCTAAAGAAGTTTTCGGACTTGGATTACCACTTGAATGGTGACTTTCTGATAAACCAACAACATAATTTGTTTCTTCAAAAATAGTATCCATATCCATTTCCGTAGTGCCCACATCTTCTGCAGTGATATATCTACCATTTAAGCTTTCTACATATCTACCTAATGCTCTAAATAATGCTTCTGATTTATCTTTTTTCGGATCTCCGATCACAACTGTTTTACCTCCACCAAGGTTTAAACCGGCAGCAGCATTTTTATATGTCATACCTCTTGATAAACGCAGTGCATCGTTTATCGCTTCTTCTTCATTTTCATATGGCCACATTCTACAACCACCTAATGCAGGTCCTAATGTTGTATCATGAATAGCAATGATTGCTTTCAAACCTGAACTTTTATCATGACAAAAAACGATTTGTTCATAGTCATATTTTTCAATTGTTTCGAATAACATAATAATCCCCTTTTCATTCTATATATAATAAACTTCATCTTTAATTTTACAGCAAATGTTTTATTTATCAAATAAATTCATGCAAATGATAGCGCTTACAAAAAAGTAAAAATTTTTAGAATATTCTAAATAACTTGGTATCTATAGATTGTAATAACTTTCCAGTTATTCTAAATTAAAGCATAATTAACATTTTATTATTTAAATATACTAAATTATACTAATGTTAATGCACAGCAAATTGAATGAAATTTATCTTTAGATGAATCTGAACGAGAAGTTAATATGACAGGAACTTTAGCACCTACTATTACTGAAGCAACATCAGCATTAGCTAAATACACTAGAGACTTATATAATATATTTCCACTTTCAATTTGTGGAACAATAGCAGCATCAATATTCCCAGAAACATTTGAAGATATTTTTTTTATAATAGAAGCTCGTTTGTTAATCGCAGCATCAAAAGCTAATGGGCCTTCAATTTCAACATCTGTATTTTCTTTTTTAATATAATCTACTATTTCCTTTGCATCAACTGAAGATTGCATTTTAGAATTAACTGTTTCGATAGCAGATAACACAGCAATTTTAGGTGTATTAATGCCTAATTTTTTTAAATTTGATATTACGTTTTCAGTAATTTCTATTTTTTGATTTACATCAGGTGCAATATTCATTGCAACATCTGAAATAGCTAACATTTTATGATATGTTGGGATTTTGAAGAAAGATAGGTGACTAATTCTCTGAGTCGTTTTTAAAGAATATTTATCTTTAAGTATTTCTTTTAAAATTTCTGACGACGATACTAATCCTTTCATTATTAGATTTGCAGTGCCTTCATTAACCGCCCTAACGCATTCTGAAATCGTATGTTCATAATCTCTTGTTTGAACAATTTTAATCTTTTCGAATTCCTCATGACTTAAATTAAAAGAACGTATTAATTCGTCTTGTGGTTCTTCATCAAATAAAATAAATTTAGCTCTTGTCTGTTTAATACATTTTATAATCGCTTTAATAATACCTTCATCATTTGATTTGCAAACTGCTATAGTAGCATCTATATTTTGACCTTTATTTATCATTTCATTAAATTGCATATAAACCCCTCCTAATATTAATCATAATCAAATTTCACCGATTATTCCATCTTTTCCTTGTTTACTTTCATTCATCATCTCATATATAATATAAGTTATTAATAAATAGGAGTTTTCAATTATGCAAAAATATATTGCATTAATCATTTTAGTTATTCCGGGAATTTTAGCAGGCTTAGGTATTAAATGGATGCGAGATGCTGTCTTTGGAGAGCTCGTCCCCCAATTACAATTTATATGGCTACAGTTTTTACTAGGTCTTATATTTTTTGTGTTTGGTGTTGTTTTCATCGGTGGATATATATTGCATAGAGAAAAGAAAAATAAACGCGCTCAAGAATACTTTTTAAACAAAGATAATCAAAGGAAACAATCAAAAAAAGCTGACAAATCTTAAATAGATTTATCAGCTTTTTTAATTTGATCGTCTTTATATAATTGATATAAATGAATAATAAATTCACCATTTGTAGGTCTTACATATGAATTTTCTTGTTTATACCAATATTTTTTTAAATCTTTATCCCACGCTAATTTAATTGCATGTCTAATTGAACGTTCTACATTATTCGATTGTACATTAAAATATTCTGATATACGTGGATACAATTCTTTTGTAAGTTGCATATTATGTGAGTGTTCTAGCATTATTTGTACGCCATATTTGATATATTTATAACCATTAAGATTATAAGAAAAACCTATTTTCTCTAATAATAAATCTATAGCATCTATTTCAGCTATAATAGGTTTATTATTATTAAGAACACGTTGAATTGTATTAAGTAATACATCAAATTCTACCGGTTTGATAAGAAAATAATCTACGCCTAAGGAAACAGATTCCTTTAATAGGTCATCACTGACAAATGCACTCATACAAATTACTTTATACTTTTTATTAGGTTTTATATATTTTTTTAGCAAAGTCATGCCATCAATATGAGGTAAAATTAAGTCTAATAAAAGAACGTCGAAAGTATCTGTATTAAGAATCTCCAGTGCTTCTTTACCATTGTAACCTATATTAACTATTTCAATATCATGTGTTTTCAAATAATGAGACACTTCGCTCACATAAGCTTTCGAATCCTCTATTATCGCTACCTTAATACTCATATTTAACACCCTATCAAATCATACTATTTTAATTTTTATTTTGAATTATCATTTCTTTAGCATGTTGTTTTGTTAATTCTGTCACTTCAACACCCGAAATCATTCTAGCTATTTCATCTATTTTATCGTCTCCGACTAATTGTTTGATAGATGTAATCGTCCGATCGTTTACAGTTTCTTTAGTAATGTATAAATGATTATCACTAATCGCAGCGACTTGTGGTAAATGGGAAATACATATCACTTGTATTGATTGAGATATTTGATACATTTTTTCTGCCATTTTTTGAGCTACACGACCAGAAACACCAGTATCTACTTCATCAAATAAGATTGCTGTCTGACCTTTATTAGATACAAATATGCTTTTTAATGCTAACATTATTCTTGATAATTCACCACCTGAAGCGATTTTATTTAAACTTTTCAGTGGTTCACCTTTATTCGGACTGATTAGAAATTCAATTTCTTCTAAACCATTTTTACCTGGTGATGTTTCAGTAAATGCTATTTCAATATTAGCATCTTGCATATGCAAGTTTTGAACTTCATCAATAAGTCTATCTCTTAACTTCAATGCGATTTTTCGTCTTTTTGTAGATAATAACTTTCCTTTTTCAAGAACTTCTTCATGTAAGCTTTGAATTTCTTCTCTTAGTTGAGTAGTACTTTGTTCGTAATTTTCAATTTTGAAAATTTCATCATCAATTTTGTCACGATACTTAATAAGCTCAGGAATACTTTTACCATATTTCCGATTTAAATCATTTAAAACATTTAATCGAGATTCGTATTCATTTAATAATGATTCATCAAACTCATTATTTGTTAAATCATTATATAATTCATGTTTATAATCTTCTAACGTATAATACATTTGATCTAATTCTTCACTAAAAGCAGTATATTTATCTGGTATTATATCATTAATATTTTGAATTTCTTGATTAAGTTCATAAATTTTATCTGGTATATTTTCTTCACTACTTAAAAATAAATGAGCTTTATTTAAACTTTCGCTAATTTTCTCATGATTTTGTAGCTTTTTAATTTCTTGGTTTAAAAAGTCTAATTCATCTTCTTTTAAATTAGCATCATGTAATTCATCACGTTGAAATTTTATCAAGTCTAATCTTTGTAGTAAAGCCTGGTCTTGAGATTCTAACTTCTCTAACTCTTGCTTTTTAATTCTATAAGATTCATAAACATTAATATAATTATCAATTTCTTTTTGGTATTTACCATCAGCATAATTATCTAAAAGTGTTAAATGATATTTGGGCTTTAATAGAACTTGTGTTTCGTGCTGTCCATGTATATCCAACAATTCTTGCATAACTGTTTTTAATTCAGCTAAAGTTACATTTTGGTTATTTAATTTACAAAGACTCTTACCTGATGCGAATATTTCTCGTTTCACAAATAGAAAATCTTCATCAACGTCAATGTCTAAATTTTGAAGGATTTTATTGACGTTTGGAACATTATCAATGTCAAACACACCTTCAATTGTTGATTTTTGTTCACCATGTCTTACAAAACTTTGTGACGCCCTCGCACCTACTAACTGACCTATAGCATCTATAATAATAGACTTACCTGCACCCGTTTCACCACTTAGTACAGTTAAACCATTTGAAAAATTTATTTCTAAAGATTCAATTATTGCGAATTGTTTGATTGTAAGTGCTTGTAACATAGTTTATTAAATCTCCTTTAAAGCATATTGAAAATTCTATCTGTAATAATTTCTCCAGATTCTTTGTCTTTACAGATAATTAAGCACGTGTCATCACCACAGATTGTGCCTAAAACTTCTTTCCAGTCAATTTGATCTATAATAGCACCGATTGATTGAGCGTTCCCGGGTAATGTTTTTAGTACAAGTAAATTATCTGCACCATCGATTTTCACAAATGAATCCATTAAATATCTACCTAGTTTATCAATTGGGTGATATTTTCTATCTCTAGGTAAACTATATATATATTGACCTGATGGAGCTGGAACTTTGATTAATTGCAACTCTTTAATGTCACGAGAAATAGTGGCTTGAGTGATGTTTAAATCGAGCTCGTTTAACCTTCTAACTAATTCTTCTTGTGTTTCTATTTGTTCGTTTGAAATAATTTCTCTTATTTTAATTTGTCGCATTGTTTTATTTGCCATTTATAACACCTCAACTAATGAATATTTATACAATTATAATAGCATAAAATTTGTAAAATGAGTAATGTAAGCGCTATTAAATATTTAAAAGACGCTTTATTATTACTAAAGCGTCCTTTTTATCATAATTATTCATCTGTTTATAATTATTTTTTTATTATTGATTTAGCAACTGATTTTATATTTGCTTTGGAGATACCTATATCTTCTAATAATAAATTAACATCTCCATGTTCTATATATTCATCATTTATACCGATTCTTCGCAGTTTATTTTCATAATCGTTTTCTATAATGAATGTTGCAATTTGTGTACCTAAACCACCAGTTAACATAGATTCCTCTATCGTAATAAACGGTATACCTTTTTCGCCTAGTTCATGTAACAACTCTACATCCACCGGCTTAATAAATCTAGCATTTACTACGGTAGCATTTATTCCTTCTTTCAATAATTCATCGGCTACTTCAGTAATTAATTCTAAAGTTGGACCGTAACTTATTAATGTTACATCATTGCCTTCTCGTTCCTTTGTCCAACTTCCTATGGATAATACTTTTATTTCTTCTCTATCTTCTACTGCTGGTGCATTACCTCTAGGATATCTAATCGCCATTGGACCATGTTCGGTTTCAAATGCAGTTTTAAGCATGTCCTTTGCTTCATTACCGTCTTTAGGCATCATAATCGTGAAATTAGGAAATTGATTTAAAAATCCTATGTCAAAGACGCCTTGGTGTGTTTCTCCATCTGCACCAACTAAACCAGAACGATCAACACCAAATAAAACGCCAAGGTTTTGTCTATCAACATCATGTAGTAGCTGATCATAAGCTCTTTGCATGAAAGTTGAATATATAGCTACATATGGTTTCATACCTTGAGTCGCTAATCCAGCAGACATTGTTACAGCGTGCTGTTCTGCAATACCTACATCAAAAAATTGTTCAGGTAGTTCTTGCTGAAACTTCGTTAATTTTGAACCAACTGGCATTGCTGGTGTAATAGCTACTACACGTTTATCTTGTTTCGCATAATTAAGTACTTCATTGCTCATTAAAGCACTCCAGGCAGGGCCTTCTGCTTTTCCTTTAATCACTTCACCAGTTTCAAGTTTATATGGTCCTAAACCATGCCAAGTGCCTACTGTATCAATTTCTGCGGGTTTATAACCTTTACCCTTTTTAGTGACAACATGAATCAATACAGGTTTATTTATTTGTTTAGAAGCATTTATAGCTTCGTCTAATTCTTTAAAATTATGACCATCTACTGGACCAATATATTTGATACCTAACTCTTCAAAAAATATACCATCAACGACTAAATATTTTAAACTGTCTTTAATTTTATCAGCTGAGTCCCTCAATTTATCTCCACCTGGTAATCTTGTGATAAAGCTTTCAGCATCAAATTTAAAACGATTATAATTATGATTTGTTCTAATTCGTCCAAACATATTATGCATCGCACCTACATTGGGAGCAATACTCATTTCATTATCATTTAATATAATTGTTAAATCAGTTTTGTCGTGACCGATATGATTTAATGCTTCTAAAGCCATACCGCCTGTCAAAGCACCGTCTCCAATAACTGGAACGATGTGATTTGTGTTTCCAAGAATATCGCGTGCTTTTGCCATCCCCATGGCAGCTGATAATGAAGTGGAACTATGTCCTGCTTCCCAAACATCATGTTCAGATTCTTTCATTTTAGGAAAGCCACATAATCCTTTATATTGCCTTAAAGAATCAAACTCGTGTCCTCTTCCAGTCAAAATTTTATGGATATAAGCTTGATGACCAACATCCCAAATAATTTTATCAGTTGGGCTGTTAAAGTGTTTATGTAAACTCAGTGTTAATTCAACAACACCTAAATTCGCCCCGATGTGTCCCCCAGTTATAGAACATGTTTCAATTAAAAATTTTCTGATTTCTGCGCTTAATTCCTCAAGTTCAGGGTTTGATAATCCTTTTATAAAGGAAGGATTTTTTATTTTTGAAACATCCATTATTTTACCACCTTTAGCCCTATTACCTATAAGTTTGAGATTATTACTTTTCCCTATTTGCAAATAATTTAGTTAACGATTTAAGTTCTTCAGTATTATAATCTTTATCTAATTGCTCGAGTAAATATAACGCTTGTTTAACATGTTGCTCGAGAGCGATTTTTGTATTAGTTGTCCCAAGTATACTTATATATGTACTCTTATTGTTTGTTTCATCACTTCCAACAGCTTTTCCAATTTTATCAAAGTCACCTTCGATATCTAATAAATCATCTTTTATTTGGAAAATTAAACCTAATTCTTGGCTAAATGAATCTAATAATAAAAATGTTTTACTATTTACTTTAGCAATTGTACAAGCTGCAACAACAGAAAAACGTATAAGCGCTCCAGTTTTATATCTGTGAATTTTACGTAGAGTATCTAATGAAATATCTTTATTTTCACTATCCATATCGAGAATTTGGCCACCTACCATACCTTGATGCCCAGCTGCTTCAGATAATAATCTTATTAATTTAACTTTTTCTTCAGATGCTAACTCTTTATCTTTAGAAATAAGTTCGAATGCTTTTGTTAATAAAGCGTCTCCTGCTAAGATAGCTGTCGCCTCGCCAAATAACTTATGGTTTGTCTTTTTACCACGTCTATAATCGTCGTCATCCATTGCAGGTAAATCATCATGGATTAATGAATACGTATGTATCATTTCTAGAGCTTTGGCAGTTTCCATACCTTTATTTATGTCAGTCTTCAACATAGATAACGTCATTAATAATAAA
Source organism: Mammaliicoccus sp. JADD-157 (assembly GCF_049310805.1). Lineage (NCBI taxonomy): Bacteria > Bacillati > Bacillota > Bacilli > Caryophanales > Staphylococcaceae > Mammaliicoccus > Mammaliicoccus sp. JADD-157. Next base: position 95,689 of record NZ_JBMOVZ010000002.1, read on the forward strand.
ACAGGTCTAATTCGTTTACCACCAGCAGAAAGAGAATAGCGCATACTTTCTTCTAATTGAGTCTCAACTATAGGGATAAGTTTGGTGTTATTGAGTGATTCATTAAATTTTTCAACATAATTATTCATTATTTGATTCATTAGAATCACCTTCTTTTTTTACTAGCTTGTTAACTTTTTCTTCAGCTTCTTTAAGTTTTGTTTCACATTTACTGCTCAATTCAATGCCACGCTGATAAAGTTCTATAGATTCTTCTAATGAAATATTCTCTTCATCTAATTTACCTACAACTTTTTCAAGTTCTGTCATCATTTCTTCAAATGTCTGTTCTTTAGTCACAATCATCACCTAATTTCTTTAACATTAGCTTTTATTTTACCATCTTTTAAGTTAACCGTAATTTCATCTTCTACACTTAAATCATCTTTACTTGTGATTATTTTATCATCTTTCTCAATAATAGAATAACCTCGTAACATTGTTTGTGTAGGACTTAAAGTATCTAATTGTACAAGCTTATTAGCTAATAGTTGCTTTTTATCAGTCAAAATACGATTAATCAGCTGATTCTGTTCATATTTCAAACGATCAAAATCTTGTCTGTATTGAAAAATTCTATTGGAAATTGGTCCAATTCTTAATTTATTCTGTAATATATCCATTCGATGTTTATATCGAAGTATTGTTTGCTCGAGATTTCTATTTAATTGCTTTTGATAATCATCTAGTAATTGAGTTTCCTGATCATATAATAATGATGGTGTTTTCAATTTATAGTAAGACGATAACTGATTCAGCCTTTGTTTTTCTCTTTGAATATCTTGTGTGATATGTTTCGTCAAATATTGACGTGCATTCTGAATAAGTTGATACAACGCATTTATATCTGGCGTTGCAATAACAGCGGCTTGTGTAGGCGTAGCAGCTCTAACATCACTCACAAAATCACTTAATGTCGTATCAGTTTCATGTCCTACTGCAGAAATAATAGGAGTAGAACAATTATATATAGCTTCAACTACTTCTTTCTCGTTAAAACTCCATAAGTCTTCAATTGATCCACCACCACGGCCAACGATAATAACATCAACACCCATAGAGTCCGCCTCTTTAATATTGTTAATAATATTATCCTTAGCTCCTTTACCTTGAACTAAAGTACTTATGAGTACTTGTTCAGCAAGCGGGTAACGCTTGTCTAGGGTAGAACAAATATCTCTTATTGCTGCACCTGTTGAAGCAGTTAAAACTGCTATCTTTTTAGGATATTTTGGAATACTTAATTTATGATCGGCATTAAAATAACCTTTCTCAGCAAGCTCTTTTTTAAGTGCTTCAAATTTCTCATAAAGCAAACCAATACCGTCTAATTGCATAGTTTGAACATAAATTTGATATGAACCTCTTGATTCATAAACGCCTATACGTCCCTCAATTAAAACTTGATCGCCTTCTTTTGGCTCAAATGATAATTGGTTAGCATTGGATTTAAACATCATTGCGCTTATTACACCTTTATCGTCTTTTAAAGCAAAATAAAGGTGCCCGCTTGAATGTCTTTTGAAATTTGATATTTCTCCTTTAATAAATACATTTTGGAGATGCGGGTCTTGGTCAAATTTATATTTTATATATTTTGTTATAGCTGTAACTGTTAAATACTTATCCATTTAATTATCACTCTTTATTATTTTGATAGGCTGCTTAGTACACCATTAATAAATTTATAATGATCATCATCACTATAAGTTTTTGATATTTCTACCGCCTCGTTGAATACGACCTTTTCAGGTGTATCTGTATATTCTAATTCATATGTGGCCATTCTTAAAATAATTCTATCTGTTTTCAGTAATCGTTCAAGCGTCCAATTTTTCAAATGTGGTTTGAAAATATCATCTAATTCGTTAGATTTTTCAATAACTTGATTGACATAGTTTTTTACATATAAATATTGTTCACCTTTAAAATCTTCAACTAAATAAGAAATAGCTTCTTCTACAGTTAATTCAGTTTTGTTGTTTTCTAATTGATACAAAGCTTTGAACACGATTTCTCTTAATTCTTGTCTTTTCATATTCTTCTCCTTCAAAGAATAAGAGGATGCACGCATCCTCTTAATTAATCATTGTTTATTATTGAAAGTGTATATTGACGATATGAACATTAACTTCTTTAGGCGTTAATGCAGTCATTGTATTTAATGCTTGTTTAATTTCTGATTGGACTTTTCTCGCTGTTTCAGAAATTTTTGTTCCGTAGTCAAATGTACAGTAAACATTAATATAAATACCATCTTCTTTTATATCGACTTTAATACCTTTACCAAAATTCTTTTTCCCGAATTTTTCTAAGGAATTCTTATTAAAAACGGATTGCATGTGAGAGACACCTTTGATATCTGTAGTTGCTATACTTGCTATTACCTCAATTACTTCTGGCGCGATCTCTATTTTACCTAAAGAAGGCTTTTCATTTTCAATTGTTTTAGCCACTTGAATCCCTCCTTAATTATCTTCATTATTTATAATATCATGAATCTCGAGGAAATTGGTATTAAAATCACCTGATTTGAAAACATGATTTTCTAATAATCTTAGATGGAAAGGGATAGTTGTATCTATACCAGTTACTAAAAATTCTGTTAAAGCTCTTTTACCAATTTGTATTGCTTCAGTACGGTCTGAACCATATACAATTAGCTTAGCAACCATGGAATCATAATAAGGCGGTATAGTGTAACCTGCATAACAAGCTGAATCTATACGTACACCAAATCCACCAGGTGTTAAGTATTGATTGATTTTACCAGGTGAAGGCATAAAGTTTTTAAATGGACTTTCTGCATTGATTCTAAACTCAATAGCGTGACCTGATAAATCTACATCTTCTTGCGTCAATGGTAATGCTTCACCACTTGCAACTTTTAATTGTAATTTAACTAAATCCATACCCGTTACCATTTCAGTAACAGGATGTTCTACTTGGATACGTGTATTCATTTCCATGAAATAAAATGTATCTTCATCTAAATCATAAATGAATTCAATCGTACCTGCATTTTCATATTCAACGGCTTTAGCAGCTCTGACAGCTGCCTCTCCCATTTCTTTTCTCATTTCCTCTGATAATACAGGTGAAGGTGATTCTTCTACTAATTTTTGCATACGACGTTGAATCGTACAATCACGTTCTCCTAAATGAATCACGTTTCCAAATGAATCGCCTAATACTTGAATTTCAATATGTCTAAAGTTTTCTATGAATTTTTCTAAATAAACGCCTTTGTTACCAAACGCTGTTTCAGCTTCTTGTTGAGTCATTCTAAATCCAGTAACAAGCTCTTCTTCATCGCGTGCTATTCTAATACCCTTACCGCCGCCGCCAGCTGTTGCTTTAATAATTACTGGATAACCAATTTTTTTCGCGCATTTTTTTGCGATTTTAACCGTGTCTACTAACCCGTCACTACCTGGTACAACAGGTACATTAGCTTTTATCATTTCCTCTTTAGCAACATCTTTAATCCCCATTTTTTGAATGGATTTGTAACTAGGGCCGATAAATTTAATTTGGCAAGCTTCACACATTTCTGCAAAGTCGCCATTTTCAGCTAAAAAGCCGTATCCAGGATGTATGCCATCACAACCTGTAGATTTAGCAATTGATAGAATGTTAGGTATGTGTAGATATGAATCTTTAGATTGTGTTGGACCAACACAATATGCTTCATCAGCAATTTGAGTATGTAATGCTTCTTTATCTGCTTCAGAATAAATGGCTACTGTTTGTATATCAAGTTCTCTACAAGCTCTGATAATTCTTACGGCTATTTCCCCTCTATTTGCTATTAATACTTTTTTCATATTATTTCACCTTGAACAACGGTTGGCCATACTCTACCATTTGTCCGTCTTCAACTAATATTTCAGTTATTTCACCTGATACTTCAGCTTGTATTTCATTAAATAGTTTCATAGCTTCTAATATACATACAGTAGTATCGGACTCAACTCTAGATCCAACTTGTACATATGGGCCTTCATCTGGTGATGGAGATTTGTAGAAAGTACCTACCATTGGTGCATTAATAGTGATGCTATTATCTACTTCAGTTTCAGGGGCAGGTTGTGCGTCAGCTTGATTTGTAACCGGTGCAGGCTCTACTACACGTGTAGGTTCTTGATTATAGATAACTTCTTGTTTAATTTCTTTTTTTAAAGTCAGTTTAAATTCTTTATCATTAATGTCAATTTCAGTTAAAGAAGAATTGTCTAGTACGTCAACAAGCTCTTTAATTTGTTTCAAGTTCATGTAAAAAAACTCCTTTTAAATTCAAATTCATGATACTTCATACATTTTACTTTAGTGGTCATACCAATTCAAGCGATTTTAATATTTAATTAAAATTTGGGAGTGTCATACAAATTTTGAATTTTAAAAAGCCCTATATAAATACATTTACAAAACAGTAGCACACTATCCATATAATAATTTAGGCTGAGACACTTATTTATGTCTCAGCCTAAATTGTTTAAATATTATCCTCTTGATACGTAACTTCCATCACTTGTATTAATAACAAGTTGGTCACCTTCGTTAACGAATAAAGGAACATTTAAAGTATATCCTGTTTCTACAGTAGCTTGTTTAGTAGCACCAGTTGCTGTATCACCTTTAATACCTGGTTCAGTTTCAGTGACTGTTAAAGTAACTGTGTTAGGCATTTCAATACCGATTGTTTCACCTTCGTACGTTTGAATATGAACTTCCATATTTTCTTTAATAAATTTAAGTTCATTTTCTAAAGTGTCCCCAGGTAATTCTAATTGATCATATGTTTCGTTATCCATAAATACATGGCTGTCACCATTAGCATATAGATATTGCATACGGCGGTTATCGATTTGTGCTCTTTCTACTTTTTCACCAGCTCTAAATGTCTTTTCTTGAATGGCACCAGTTCTTAAGTTTCTTAACTTAGAACGAACAAATGCTGCACCTTTACCAGGTTTAACGTGTTGGAAGTCCATAACTTTCCAAATACCATTATCTACTTTAACTGTTAAGCCTGTTTTAAAATCGTTTACTGAAATCATTCATTTTCCTCCTAATTATCCTTCTTATAAAATAATAAGGTCTTTTGTGGATTTAGTAAAGCGCTGTAAGCCATTTTTTGTTACTAATACGTCATCTTCTATTCTTACACCACCAAGTCCTTCTACATATATACCTGGTTCTAATGTAACACACATATTTTCTTCAAGAACTATATCTGATTTTTGTGATAATGCAGGACCTTCATGTACTTCTAATCCTATACCGTGGCCGAGAGAATGTCCAAATTGCTCGCCGTAACCATAACTAGAGATAATGTCGCGTGCGATAGAGTCTGCTTCTTTACCAGTCATACCTGGTTTAATTTGCTCTAATGCTGCTAATTGTGATTCTAATACAATATTATATATTTTTTTCATTTCTTCTTTAGGTTCACCAATAGCAAATGTTCTCGTAATATCACTAACGTAACCTTCATATAACGCACCAAAATCTAAAGTAATCATGTCACCTTCTTCAATTACTTTATTACTTGCAACACCATGAGGTAAAGCACCACGATGTCCAGATGCTACTATTGTATCGAATGAAGAGCATGTTGCACCTTTACTACGCATGAACATTTCCATTTCATTATTTACTTCGTTCTCAGTCATACCTGGTTTAACCCATTTAAGAATATGTTCATATGTTTCATCGACGATATCAGCTGCTTTTTGGATTTGTTTAATTTCAAAATCATCTTTAATCATACGAATTGTTTCAATTACACCTTCAATAGAAGATAATTGTACTTCGTCTGTATTTAAAGCTTGATATTCATTATACGTAATTAAATCTGCTTCAACACCTACATTTTTATAATTACCGTGTTGAATTAATTCATTAATTTTATTAATCATAGGACCATTTTGATTAATAATTTCAAAATCTTCAGCTTGCGAATTCGCTTGTTGTATATATCTGAAATCAGTAATTAATTGTTTCGTATCCTGGGTGATTAATAAACTCCCGCTTGTACCAGTAAATCCAGAAAGGTATCTTCTATTGTATGGCGAAAGAACAACAATAGCATCTAACCCTTTTTTTTCCATTACTTTTCTTAAGTTTGTAAATTTCATATTTATCCCCTTTCTATTTGTACAATAAATCTATATACATTAAAATAATATCATACATAGTTTAAATTTTTCAGAGTAAAACATTGGGAGTTAAAAAATATGAAAAAAATAATAACAATATTAATGACGAGTACAATCATATTATCAGCATGTGGTAATGATAAAATAGATCAATTAGAACAAAAGAAATCAAAATTAAAAAAAGAAAATAGAAAAGCTAAACAAGAAATTACGAATCTAGAAGATAAAAATCAAACATATAAACAAAAGGAAAAAACATTAGAAAATTCTATTAAAAACAAAGAAAGCCAAGTAACATCACAATTTTCTATTACATATTTACGTTCTTCTACTCAATTTATAAATGAAACAAGATCGAACATATCTGAATATAATAAAATAAATGATGATATTAAGAAAAAACTTGGAGACGAAAATATTAAAAATAAAATAGAAAATATATATACGAATCAAAAGACAATTTCAAATGAGTATAAAAATGAGATGAAAGGCAAAACCATTCCAAAAGATTTTAAAAATTTACATGAAAATTTGGAAAGTCTATCTAAAAATATAGAAAATGTTTTCAAAGATTTAAAAGACGCTTACGAGAAAAAAGATAAAAAGAAAATAGAAGAATCTATTAATAAATTAAATGGTTTGAAGGATGAAATAGGTCAAATTAAGTGAGGTATTATCTGAAATATGATATATTAAATAGACTAATAAACTAAGGTGAGATTTTATGAAAAAGTTTTTGTTTTATTTAATTATAATAATTGCATTGTTTGGATTAATTATGAATCTTGATTTCTTTATTATGGGATTCATTAGAATGGTTATTTCATTAATCATATTTGGTATTATCATTTATTTAATTTATTATTTCTTCTTCTTAACACCCGATCAAAGAAAATACAAAAAAGCAGTTCGTAAAAACAAAAGAAAAAATAGATAAATATGAAATCGGGAGATAAATTCCCTTCTCAATATTAAAATCCCAATCCGTTGATTTTTTTACTTCGGATTGGGATTTTTTATTTTATTTTCTATACGTCCATTCTTCTGATCGATATTTATCTTCTAAGTGTTTTATTTCTTCTTTTTGAGATTCTGTGAATTCTAATGGTTTAAATTCTATATTTAGTCCTTTTTTAAAACCTTCATAGAATGCTGTTTCCATTTCTTCTAATGTAATGTGACGATCTGAAATATCATTTATAGCGATTGCTTTATCCATAAATGCAGCTTTCATTTTTTCTTTTAATCTATCATTTCTATATGTAAACATATCGAACAATTCATCTACATTAATATCTTGAAGAATCGAACCATGTTGTAAGATAACACCTTTTTGTCTAGTTTGGGCGCTGCCAGCTATCTTTCTACCTTCAACTACAAGTTCATACCAACTCGGTGCATCAAAACAAACTGAGCTTCTTGGACTTTTTAACTTTTCTCTTGCTTCTTTAGATTTCGGAACCGAAAAGTAAGCTTCAAAACCTAATGCTTTAAAACCTTCGAGCAACCCTTCAGATATAACTCTATATGCTTCAGTTACAGTCTGAGGCATGTTTGGATGCGACTCTGGTACGATAACACTATAAGTTAATTCTTTGTCATGTAAGACACCTCTGCCTCCTGTTGCGCGTCTTACTAAACCAAACCCTTTTTCTTTAACCTTTTCAATATCTATTTCTTTAGTGAGTTTTTGAAAATAACCGATTGATAAAGTTGCTGGATTCCAAGTATAAAACCTTATTACAGGATCAATTTCCTCCCTGCTTACAAAATTCATAAGCGCTTCATCAACAGCCATATTATAAAACGGATTGCTAGATTTTGTATTTACAAAATGCCAAGTTTCTTTCACAATAAAAACTCCTATTCGATAAATTCTATATACTTTATTATTTTAGCAAATATATTTTGATAAATCTCACAATAAATCTTATAATAGTAGTTATAGAGTTAAATTGGGAGGAATTAGACCATGAATTATTGGTACATCGCGCTCATCGTCCTAGTTTTGATTATCATTTATATGGCAATAAACTACACATTAAATAAGCGCGCAGTCACAGAATTAGATCAAAATGAGTTTCACAAAGGATTAAGAAAGGCGCAAGTCATAGACTTAAGGGAAAAAGCCGATTTTGACTATGGTCATATCGTTGGTGCTAGAAACATACCAATGAGTGTTTTCCGCACAAGATATCAAGGGTTACGTAAAGATCAACCTATATACTTTTGTGATGCCAATGGCGTAGCAAGTTATAGAGCCGCAAAAATGATGAAGAAAAAAGGTTACACAGATCTTTACATGTTAAAAGGCGGATATAAAAAATGGACAGGAAAAGTTAAATCTAAATAGATTAAAAACGTCCAGATTAAAAGCTTTAATATTTAAAAAATAGCAGTGAAAAATTCCGTTGTTATGGGATTCTTCACTGCTATTTTTATTTTATTATTATACCTTTTCTTCTTTTAAAAGTTCGAATTTTAATACTGGTTTTCTAGCTGCTTGAGTTTCATCTAGTCTACCAATAACAGTTGTATGAGGTGCATCTAATACCAATTCAGGATCTTCTTCAACTTCTTTTGAAATTTGAATTAATGTATCACAGAATGCATCTAGTGTTTCTTTTGATTCTGTTTCTGTTGGTTCAATCATCATACATTCCTCAACATTTATCGGGAAGTAAATTGTAGGTGGATGGAAATTGAAATCAAGCAAACGTTTTGCCATATCTAAAGTTCTTACACCTAGCTTTTTCTGTCTTGAACCACTAATTACAAATTCGTGTTTACAATGTTGCGTATATGGTGTATCAAAATGATCTTGTAATCTTCTCAACATGTAATTAGCATTTAATACTGCTGCTTCAGATACTGCTTTTAGACCATCAGGCCCCATAGTTCTAATATAAGTATAAGCACGTAAATATATACCAAAGTTGCCGAAGAATGGTTTTACTCGACCAATAGAATTTGGCATATCATGTTCAAATTTATATACATCATTCTCTTTAATAACAGTTGGTTTTGGTAAATATGGAATTAAATCAGATTTGACTCCAACCGGACCTGAACCAGGACCGCCACCTCCATGAGGACCAGTAAACGTTTTGTGTAAGTTTAAATGAACAGCATCGAATCCCATATCTCCCGGACGTACTTTACTCATAATTGCGTTTAAATTTGCGCCATCATAATAAAGTTTACCGCCTGCTTTATGAACAATTTCTCTTATTTCAAGTATATCTTCTTCGAATAAACCTAAAGTATTCGGGTTCGTTAACATAATAGCTGCAGTATCATCACCTACAACCTTTTTCAAATCTTCTATATCGACTAATCCTTTATCATTAGATTTTACAGTGACAGTATCAAAACCTGCGACTTTTGCAGAAGCTGGGTTCGTGCCATGAGCAGAATCTGGTACGATAACCTTCGTTCTATTATAGTCACCGTTTGCTTCATGATAAGCTTTAATCATTAATAATGCAGTCCATTCACCATGTGCACCTGCTGCTGGTTGTAATGTTACTTCATCCATACCTGTAATTTCTTTTAAGTGTTCTTGTAAATCATAAATGATTTCTAAAGAACCTTGAACAGTTGCTTCATCTTGAAGTGGATGAGCATTTGCAAACCCAGACATTCTTGCTACTTTTTCATTAACTTTAGGATTATATTTCATCGTACATGAACCAAGTGGATAAAAACCTGTATCAACCCCATGGTTTTTATTAGATAGCTCAGTATAATGTCTCATTAAATCCAATTCACTAACTTCAGGTAACTCGGCTTTTTGTTTTCTAGTGAATTTATCCCCTAAAATTTCTTTTATGTTTTGATTGTCTACTTCTTTTTCAGGTAATGAATATGCAAATCTGTCTTCTCTTGATCTTTCAAAAATTAATTCACTTGATGGTTTACGCATTATATTCACCTACTTTTTCAATAAATGTATCTATTTCATCTTTCGTTCTTAGTTCAGTTACAGCAATTAACATATGATTTTTTAAATTGTCATCTACAAATCCTAAATCAAAACCACCAATAAAGCCATCTTGCAATAGATTTTCATTAATTTCTGCAATAGGCTGGCTAAATTTAACAACAAATTCATTAAATGAAATGCCTTCTAAAACTTCAAAACCATTTTCTTTTAATTTATTTTTCATATAATACGTGTTTTCCATGTTCATTTCAGCCATTTCATAGACGCCATTTTTGCCTAATGCACTCATACATACTGAAGCTGCTAATGCGTTCAATGCTTGGTTTGAACATATATTAGAAGTTGCTTTATCTCTTCTAATATGTTGCTCGCGAGCTTGTAATGTTAATACAAAACCTCTATTCCCGTCATCATCTTGAGTTTGTCCAACTAATCTACCTGGTAATTTACGCATTAATTTTTTAGTTGAAGCAAAGTAACCACAATGAGGTCCTCCATATTGAGCTGGAATACCAAATACTTGTGCATCACCGACTACAATATCTGCACCAAAATCTCCAGGAGGCGTAATTAAACCTAAAGCTAATGGGTTACTAGAAACAATAAATAAAGCTTTTTTGTCTTCAATTAATGTTTGGATTTTTTCTAAATCTTCTAAAGAACCAAAGAAGTTTGGATACTGAACACAAACTGCTGCTGTATCATCATCTATTGCAGCTTCTAATTTCTCTAAATCCGTAACAGTACCATCTAAATCTATTTCTACAACATCAATATCTTGAGCTTTCGTATATGTTTTAAGTACTTCGATAGATTGATAATGTACAGATTTAGAAACAATAACTTTTTTCTTTTTTGTATGACCAGCTGCTAATACAGCCGCTTCTGCAAATGCTGTCCCGCCATCATACATTGATGAGTTTGCAACATCCATACCTGTAAGTTCGCAGATTAATGTTTGGAACTCAAAAATCGCTTGTAACTCGCCTTGAGAAATTTCTGGTTGGTATGGTGTATATGCAGTGTAAAATTCCGATCTAGAAATTACATGGTCAACAACCGTAGGAATATAATGATCGTATACGCCTGCTCCTAAAAATGAAGCATGTGTTTCACTCGTAATATTTTTATTTGCTAGTTGAGACAGTTCCCTTAATAAAGCTGTTTCTGATTTCTTTTCTTTAATATTTAAAGGTTGATTAAACCTAACTGACTCAGGGATGTCAGTAAATAATTCATCTACTGATTTAATACCAATTACATCTAACATTTCTGATTTATCCTTCTCTGTTAAAGGAATATAACGATGACCCATTTTTTTCACTCCTATGATTTAAATGATGATTTTTTAACAATTTTAGCTTTAACTTGTCTTTTTCTTACTTGAATAAGTAGTTCTTTATCCAATTCAAACTCTTCTTTTTTAATTAAGCCCATAGCAATTGATTTACCTGTAGAAGGTGATTGAGTACCTGATGTTACATAACCTATTTCATTACCATCAGTATCTAAAATTTCATAATCAGTTCTTGGTATACCTTTATCAATCATTTCAATTCCAATTGATTTTCTGTCAGCACCATTTTCTTTTTGCTCTTTTAAAACTTCTTTTCCGATAAAGTCATCTTCAATCAATGGCTTTACAGCAAAACCTATCCCGGCTTCATATGGTGTAATATCTTCAGATAAATCTTGTCCATGTAATGGTAGACCCGCTTCTAACCTTAAAGTGTCACGTGCACCAAGACCACATGGTGTTACACCTTCTTTTATAAAACCATCCCAAATTAATTTCGTATCTTCAGAATGACAATATACTTCAAAACCATCTTCACCTGTATAGCCTGATTGAGAAAGTATAACTTCTTTATCAAATATCGTTACATTTTGTTTGAATTCAAACATTTTCATTTCACTAATATCAACGTCTACTAGTTTTTGAACAATTGATCTAGCTTTAGGTCCTTGAATCGCTAATTGACCATAATCTGATGATTTATTTTCTACTTTTGCGTTAAATCCTTTTATTTCTTTCAACCATTCGTAATCTTTATCAGTATTACCAGCGTTAACAACTAATAAATATACAGAATCCTTCAGTTTATAAATCACTAAGTCATCAATAATACCGCCTTCTTCAGTACAAAGGGCTGTATATTGAGCTTTAGAATCGTTAAGTTTTGTAATATCATTTGTAAGTGCATATTGTACAAAATTAGACGCTTCTTCCCCAGTTACTAAAATTTCTCCCATGTGACTAACATCAAAAATACCGACTTCATTTCTTACTGCATTATGTTCTTCCTTAATACTTGTAAATTGGACTGGTAAAGCCCAACCTGAAAAATCAATCACTTTTGCACCTTGATCAAGATACGTTTGATATAACGGTGTCTTTTTTAATTCATTAGCCATTATTTTTCTTCCCTTCTTGTTATGTATAATAAAAAAACAGGGTAGCTTAAGCTACCCTGTTGAAGTACTCTTCAGGAATGCGTCACAAAGTTATCCTTTTGCCTGAGAGATTCACACTAACATGGCTTGCTCCTTCGGCGATGAATTATTCATTCATTCTCTCTAACTTTGATCATTCGCAAATATATCTTTGTCCAGAGAATTAATAATCTCTGTAACAACTACTTCTTTAGGTCTATCTGCATCAATATGTATGAATGCGATATCATTATAACTTGATTCTCGTTTTGAATACAAGCTTTTTAAATCTTCTAGTGATTTTCCATTAGCATTTGGTCTGTTTGGGTCATGATTAATTCTCTCATAAACTGTATCAACATCGCATTTTAACCAAATGTTATGAGGGTTACCTTTCATAACATTTCTTGATGCTTCAGACTCAATAATACCACCACCAGTTGAAATAATAACGTCTTTATCAATCCATTCTTCCAGTGATTTTTTTTCCAAATTACGAAAATGTGATTCTCCATACTTAGCAAAAATTTCTGGAATTGATAGTTTAGTTGTTTCAACGATATAAGTATCGATATCAACTAAAGGTTTGTCATAATGTTCACCTAAATAATTACCGATTGAAGTTTTACCTACGCCCATAAATCCTATTAATACTACTGACATTATATCGACTCCTTAGTTGCTATATTCCAACTTAAACTATATTCTATCTCATTATTCAGAAAATAAAAAGACTATAAATCATTTATTTAAAATAATTTTTATTTCGTTTTTGTAGTATTCTTCTAGATGATTATAGATTTTCATTTTATAACTATATTGAACGAGATAAAATGATAAAAAAGCAGAATAGACAAATAATATACTAAGAAGAAATGGTAAAATAAATCCATTGTTTTTAAATAAATATCGTTTCACGAATTGTGATTCTCCCCTTAATGATTTCTAAGTCAATCTGTATATTACCATTATCGTTTTTATTGATTTTAAAAGATTTAACTTTATTTAATAAAGTTATATTTCCTCTGCCATTTATACTTTTATAAATTTTAGAATTTAATAAGGTATACTCAGAACTCGAGTGTTTATGGGTAAAAATTATTTTATTATAAACCTGGTTAAGTTTGATTTCAGCCTCTTTGCTCTCTTCTATAATATCTTTTCTAAACATTATTAATTCATATTCACTATGATTAAAAGCATTTTCTTTCAGAGCATATATACTTTGAATTAAGAATGGTATTAACGCTAATATAATCATTAAAAATGATAAAGATAATAACATTTCTAACATCGTAAACCCTTTGTTATTTCTGAACACAAACTTTTTCATAACTATACACGTCTTCCAAGCATATTTTGTCATTCAAATGACTTAATTTCATTTTAGTAGTATCGTACTTTATTTGTTTGGATTGTACTGATTGATATAGAATTTGATAAAGCTTAATTTGTTTCTGTTCACTTTGTATATGTTTATTTAATGTATGAACTATCGGTAATAAAGTGCCTCCTAACAATACGATAATAAATATAGATAACATTAAATCTATAAATACATAACCATTATTTTTCTTCAACAATTCTATACCTCCCTTTTTCAATACGAAATATGACAAGATAACGTTTATTATTAAACTCTAGTTTTAATGTTCCAAATTGATTGATATTACCTTCTCCATCGTAAACTAATGTAGTGAATTTATTATCTTTAGATATTTTTCCTTTATATAGATTAATTGAATGTATATTTCCGTTATTAATTTGATATTGTATTTTGGTTGAATTTGGTTTAAACCATACAAGTATAGGTTGTTTAGTTGATAAAGATTTGGTTTCTAAATATTCTAATTTTGTTTCAAAATCATTAATGCCACTTGTTAAACCAAATTTATCTACAGAATTAATTGAAATGTATATTGTTATGAGAACAATAATACTTAGAATACTCAACACAATTACCATTTCTATTAACGTGAAGCCTTTATTATTCATTATTGAGCTACTACTTCTCCGTTATTTAAAACAATGTTCTGACCAGATTTACAAGTCAATTAATTCTCTTTTATGAACCCATCACTTACTAAATCATTAATTGAATTTGGCTTAGCATCGTGTTTTAATGTATATGCTTCTACTTGGCTAGCAACCATTTTAACTTGTGCCTGACAACCAGTACTTTTCACGGTTTCAGACTGCTTGCTTATGTTAGGGATTATAATTATAAGTAAAATACTTATAATTAATAATACGATTAACATCTCAATCAACGTGAAGCCTTCTTCTTTTTTAAAAAACTTTATATTTTTCATTTATTTCATCCTTTCATTTAATGCCATCAACCATTTGTAGCATTGGTAAAATAATAATTAAATATAATGTGACGATTAGGAATGCCAAAGTTCCAAAGACGATAGGTTGTACCCACTTTAAATGTTTGATAATAGATTTTTCTAGTTTCTCAAGCATATATACACTAAAATAATATAATTCTAAGTCTAATTTAGATTTATGTTCTCCATGTGTAATATATTGAATCAGAGTACTATCAAAACAATTCAAGTTATTAATCGCTTGGGGTAAGGAGTCTCCTGATTTCATTGATTGTTGAATAAATAATCCGATATATTTTAATACATCGTCTTTAGTCTGCATAATATAAATTTCAATTATTTTATGAAGCGGTATGCCATTTTGAATAAAAAATGAAAAGTCTCTAGATAATCTATATGAGCGATACATCGAAATATATTGATTCAAAATAGGAATTTTATTAAAAAAGTAGATTTTCTTTGATACTTCTATACCTATATAGAAAAAATAACCTAATAACAATGTGAGAATTGCGATTAAAAATATAATTAATAACGAAGTTGGTAAGTAAGAAAATATTGTAGATAATACTTTTAATGAGGTAGAGACATTTATGTTCATTGATTGATAAATTTCATTGAATTGAGGGATAATCGTGTGATTAACTGCGGTTAGTAACATGAAAAATATAAAAAATAAAAGTGTTGGATATTGAATCGTTTTTATAAATTTTTGTTTCACTTGTTCTATCTTTTTCAAATACAAAATTGAGTGATCTATAGAATCAATCATATTGCCATATTGTTCACCAAAATAAATTTGAGTGATAATAACTTGAGGATAATTTAAAAATGAAACAACTTCATGAAGTTGACCAGTATTTTTTACTATTTCAATAAGCTTTTCCTTAATACGTAACCTTGATAATTGCGAAAATTGATCAGTTAGTAATTGTACTGATTCCATTAATGTGAAACCTTGCTTTAACATATCTGATAAGCGTGTTAAAAATAGTATTTGGTCTTTCTTTAATATATTGCCTTTCTTCATCATGATTTATTTTCTAAATATAGATTAATTTCATGACTAAATATATAAGTCATTTGTCTATATCTATTTCCTAATTGGTCATTTAAAAGTCTTTGATTGGCTATACATGCGATACCTTGTTTTATTTGCTCTTTAGATATTCCAAGTTCTAAAAGTCTATAAATAGCCCCTAAATTATCTTTCGCATGCATTGTAGATAATATTAAATGACCACTTAAACTTGCTTGTATAACTTGCTTGGCTGTTTCTTCATCTCTAATTTCTCCTATCATGACAACATCTGGATCACATCTTAAAATGGCTTTAAAAGAATTATGATAATTTATGTTTGCTTTTTCATTTACAGAAACTTGTACTACACCATCTAAAACTTGTTCAACTGGGTCTTCAATCGTAATAATATGTTTATCTTTAATTTGTTGTAAGTCATATAAAAATTGGTACATAATCGTCGATTTACCCGAACCGGTTGGTCCTGTGAACAAAAATAAGCCTTCGGAATTAAACATTTCTTCTTTAATTATTTTATAATTGTCATCAATATTATGGTCAATATATTCTTCGAAATATTTAGGCGTTAACCTAATTGAGCAAGACTCAATTCCTAGACTTAAAGGTAAAGTGGATATTCTTAAATAATATTTATATATATCATCAAATATATATTGACCACTTTGAGCTTTATTCCTTTCACTTACATCTAGATGAGCAATAAACTTCATATAAATTAATAAACGGTTATATAAAGCGTTATTAATATCACAATCATAAATCGTATTCTCACCACTTATCCTCAACTGAACTTTGACCCGATCCTCTTTCACTGGAATAAAATGAATGTCAGTTGCTTTCAAAATAATAGCATCTTTGATAATTGTCTTAAATAAAGTTTCCATAATCGCCTCCTAATATATATAAACGTAATGAAAACCTTGTTTTACTTACTATATACTTTATATTTTGTAGTAATGCCTATTTACTTTTACACATAGTAACTTTATAATTGTAAGTGACTAAGAAAGTAAACACAGAGGGGGTTCATAAGAAGATGGATAAAGTTTTTAAAACTCTAGGCTTCTGGACTGCTATATTTGCTACAATGTTTTATGTTGGCGGTATGAACATGATGGCTTATTTCTTCGTAGCTCAAACAGGATTTTTCGTATTGTTGGGATACTTAAAATTAACTGAAAGAATGTATATGTATATATTCGCACTATATTTAGTTGTATGCTTTGTTGGATTTACATATTATTCAACATTCTTACTAGAGCCAAGTTTCGGACATCATGGTTAATAGAAGTTTATCTCAACCTAAAAACACCAATTCGTTATTTAACGAATTGGTGTTTTTTATAGCTTTAACTAAAACCATTTAAATAAGGATTGCTCATTTCTTCTTGTTCTATTGTAGTATCTGGACCATGGCCAGGGAACACGGTTGTATCTGGATTTAAAGATAGAAGTTTATCTTCAATAGAATTTAATAAAGTTTGAGTATCTCCTTTATATAAATCTGTTCTACCTATTCCACCTTTAAACAGTGTATCTCCAACGATTGCAAAGTCATCAAAAACAAACGTTAAACTGCCTGGTGAATGACCAGGAGTATGCAGAGCTTCAAACTCAAACTCACCTATAACATGATGTCCTTCATCAATCACTGTTGGTATTGTTTTTTGTACTACTTGAGGTAACTGATATGCTTCAAACTTTTTAGAACCATTTTTTACAGTATCAGTTAACCAAGATTTTTCTTCATTATGAACATAAACTTCAACGCCCTGCTTGTTGACCACTGCATCTATTCCACCAATATGGTCAAAGTGTGCATGTGTTAATAATATGGCAGCTAATTTTTTATTAAATTTTTTTATACGTTCATTTATAAATTCACCGTTATCACCTGGATCGATAACTAATAGTTCACTTTCACCTTCAATTATATAACAATTTGTTTCAACTATTCCTAAAGAATAACTATGGACTTTCATTTTCTTTCCTCCTCTTGTAAAAAGTATCTCGACAAAACACAATATTAATTATACAATTAATATGATAATAAAAGAAAAATGTATTGGGGGTAATGGAATGCCATTTATCGACACAGGGGAACTATTTGAATTATTCGGAGTAAAGATACATATCGGTGTTAATATTTTCTCATTGTTAATGCTAGCGGTATTTATACTCGGAATATTCGGTTTGATTTCAGCATTCAAAAACAAAAATGTTTTAGGCATTCTTTTTGGTGCGATTACAGTAGTAGCATTTGGTTTCTTTTCACTTGCTACAATATTCACTTATGGATATCCAATATTAAGTCATTAAAGAAAGACGAGTTAAAACTCGTCTTTTTTTTATTTGTCTAAATGTCTTTGTACTGAATCTAATTTTTCATTCATTTTTCTCGATTTATCTCTTCTATCATCAATCCTAATATTTGTACAAACTCTATCTAGTCCTTTATTAAATGGACTTTCATGAATCTCTTGTACAACTTCTAATAAATCTTTTAAGTCACCTTCAATTAATGTGTTCATTGGTGTTAATTGAAAATCTATTTTACCAGCTTCTTTATGTTTTTCCAAAATTAATTGAATATCAGCGATATACTCACTTACACTTGGTCCTTCAGTCCCGACTGGAATTACTACGACATCTACAATTGCCATTATGCATTCTCCTTATCTATTACATATGTTTTAATCAATCCTGCTGCACCAATAATCCCTGCATCATTACCTAAACTCGCAACAACAATTTCTGTGTCTTCTTTAGCAGGCTTGAACGTCATTTTTTCATAATGCTCTTTGATATATTCAATTAAAATATCACCGGCTTTACTAACGCCTCCCCCAATTATAATATATTTAGGGTTACTCATGACACTCATAATACTTGCCGCATACGCAATATAATTAGCGACTTTATCAATTATAAATAAACTAAACTCGTCTCCTATTTTTGCTGCATCAAAAACATCTTTTGCTGAAACATTTTTAGTTGTGATTAAGTCGTGGATACTAGATTTAACACTCATATTTGAATAATAATAGTGTACTAAATTAATAACACCAGTAGCAGAAGCTACAGTTTCTAAGCAACCTTTCATACCACAATTACATCGGAACCTTTTTTCATGATCTACTACGAAATGCCCAATTTCAGCTCCCGAACCATTATGTCCATGAACTAATTCATCGTTAGAGACGATTCCACCTCCAACACCTGTTCCTAATGTGATGCAAACAACATCACTTTCGTTTTGTCCGCCACCTTTAAACTTCTCTCCTAAAGCAGCTACATTAGCATCATTATCTACATAAATTGGGCCATCAAAATATTGTTGCATGATTTTTCTAACTTCAATTTTACCTGTCCAATTTAAATTGACCGCTCCATGAACTATGCCATTATCAAAATCTATTGGCCCAGGTACTCCAATTCCCATTCCAAGTACATCTGATAAAGTAATATCATGTTTTTTTAAATGTACGTTGAAAGAATCGGAGATATTCTCTAATATTCCTTCCCCTGCTTTATTAGTCGCTATTTCCCATTTTTCAACTATGTCTAATTTTTCATCGAAAATCCCTAATTTACAAGTAGTTCCGCCAATATCAGCTGATAGTATATATGTCATTTATTTTCAATCCTTCTCTGATTTATAATTAATCTTGCTTGTAAAAATGTTTCCTTCGAAATTAACATCGATTTGTATAAGTCTTTAATTTCTTGCTCCATCATTTCTAATTGATCATCTTCATTTTTAAAATATATTATATAACCAAATTTTTTCAACAATTGTTGTACATCATATAAATTATTCATCTTTAACTCCTAAATGCTGCGATTTCTTTTTTCAAAGCACTGTAATTTTTATTATTTCCATTTAATTTTATCGCTTTGTTATTAAATTTCTCTGCTTTATCGTAATCATCTTTTGCACGATAACCTAATGCGAGTTGATAATTTAAATCTGCTGAGTCTGGAAAAGCTTTTAATCCTTTTTCCCATTCTAGTATAGCCTCGTCTAATGACTTATCATTAGCTTTAATTAGACCGCTAAGTATATATGTTTCATCTGACTCAAAGTGCTTATTTTTTATATGTGTAATCATCTTTTCAGCGCTATTAAAATTCCCTTGATTCATAGCATCTTTCGTTAATTCATCATAAATATAATGTTGTTGCCTATTAAAAATTACGATTATGAGAATAATAGTTAATACGAAAAATCCAATGAAATATAACCATTTACGCTTATCGTTGTCCATCCATTTTTGAATGCAATACATAATGATAGCACCACCGATAAATCCACCTAAATGAGCAAAATGGTTAACATTATTTATGAATAACGTAAATAATGAAATAATCAAAATACCTATAAATGTTTGTAAAACAAATTGTTTATTAATATTACTTTTAGTAAATAGATAAACGATAAACGCACCAATTAACCCGAATATTGCGCCACTAGCACCAATCGAAATAGAAGTTGTATCAATACTTAAAGAAACGATGCCAGCGAATAAACCGGAAATTAAGTATATCGTCCCCATCTTTATAGAACCTATGGCTCCTTCTATCAATTTACCAAATACGATTAACGAGAACATATTCATCAGTAAATGTGTGATGTCTGCATGTAAAAACATGGAGGTAAACAATCTATACCATTCGCCATGCACCACATTGAAATGAACGAGTCCTCCATAATCTATTAAGCTAATTTGTGAATCTCGCTTAAACACTAGAACTATTGATAACCATACAATGACATTAGTTGCGATTAAAAAATATGTTACTGGTGAAAATTTCAACATAAATTTATCTATAAAACTAGCGTTTAATAATTTATTTTTATATGTTGTAACAGACATTAATTTATTACGTTTAATTTGATGTTTTGTCACTACATGTGATGTTACTTTCTCAAAATCTTTAATTTCATTAATAACATAGTATTTAATTTTAGGACGACTAGTTTGCTTAAACTCTGTTAAGTCCATCTCTTTATCAGATATATAAAATACATCTAACTGTTCAAAACTAAACCCTATAAACTCTATTAAATTACTAAGATGGTCTGTGACTTTTTTAAAGTCAAAGTCCACTTCTTGATGAGTTGGTGTTTTATGTATAAATCGTTTAACTGTTTTTTTAGCTTCATGAGTCAGCCAAATTTCGTCATTATCCTCATCAATTGATAATATTGTATAACCTTCTGTGTACACTAAATAATAAATCGACTTCCACATTCTTTTTAATTTTTCCATTTATTTTTCTCCATATACTTCTCTTGGTAATAATAATTCTTGTACTGGTACATCATGACTTTCTATATCAAAACCATGAATTTGTATTGGATATACTAAACTTAAAGTTGAACCAGTATAATCCGCAAGATATTTGTCAAAATATCCTCCACCATAACCAATCCGATAACCATCATGACGAAATACAACACCAGGTACAATAATTAAATCGATATCAGCACTTATTTCCGTTTCTTTAGTAATAAATCTTATTCCTTTTGAATCGAATGATATAGAATTCATATCGTATAATCGCTGAAACTTCATTTCTTTTGTTAAGTAATTTGTTGTCGGTACATAAACTTCTTTATTTAATTTAAGCAATTCTTCGATAATAGGATCCGTATTCACTTCATGGTCCATGCTCAAAACAATTGCTACAGATTTAGCTTGTATAAAATAATCATGTTTAAATAATTGTTCATATAAATCTTCATCAAAAGTTAATTTTTGAGCTTTAGTTTGTTCTTTCATTTCTTGAAGTACTTTTTTTCTAAGTAATTTTTTAGTAGTCATGGTCTTCTACACTTCCTAAATAAATTATTTAAAACCACGTTAGACACCTTTAATAATAACATAAGAAATACAGGGTAAGGTAGTTGTTGCACCTTATAAATTCATTTTCATTATATAAAAATAAAAAACACATAACTATAAAATAGCCATGTGTTTTCATTCGTTTTATTATTTAGTTTCTCTATGAAGAGTGTGTTTACCGTCGCGAGCACAATATTTTTTCATTTCGATTCGCTCTGGGTTATTACGTTTATTCTTTTTAGAGATGTAGTTTCTTTCACCACAATCAGTACATGCTAAAGTTACGTTTACGCGCATGATGAACCCTCCTGTTCTTATTTCAATTAATATACGACCTTTTTATAATACCATCTATGGTTACAGAATTCCAGTATTATTTTTCAATAGATTCATAGTGTTCACCTGTTATATAGTAATAACAACTTTCACTTATATTTTTTATATGGTCGCCTATTCTTTCTAAATACCTTGCAGCTAAATGTGCTTGAGTCGAAATAAATGGATCATCATCTATTAAATAAGTTGTATTACTAATTTCTCTATACAAATCATCAATATCTGTATCTCTTTCAATAATCTCTTTGATTAATAATATATCTTTATTTCGAATTGCATTTTCTAAATCTTTTAACATTAACATCGCTAATTTACCCATTGTTTTTAATCTTGTAAGAATAAAATAATCAGTAATAATAACACGCTTCCTAATTTGTGCAATGTTCGTTGAGTTGTCCGCCATTCTTTCTAGTTCAGAAGCAATTTTAAGTGCAGAAATCATAACGCGCAAATCTGTAGCCATTGGTTGTTGTTTTGTAATTAACATTACTACTTTTTCATTAATATCATATTCCATTTTATTAATTTTACTATCATAAGCAATAAGTGCTCTAGCGTTTTTTTTATCTTCATCGCTTAACACTGACACAGACTGTTCTATCATATTATATACTTCTTTACCTAATTCAAATAAATCTTCTATAAGTGCTTTCAGTTCGCCTTCGTACTTTTCTCTTATAACCATATTAACCAAATCTCCCTGAAATGTAATCTTCAGTTTGTTTGTCAGCCGGATTAGAAAAGATTTTGTCAGTGTTATCAAATTCATTTACGTATCCATTTAAGAAGAAAGCTGTTTTATCAGAAATTCTAGCTGCTTGTTGCATGTTATGTGTAACAATAATGATAGAGTATTTTGATTTTAAGTCTTGTACTAACTCTTCAACTTTAAGAGTTGATATTGGATCTAAAGCCGATGTAGGTTCATCCATTAAAATAACATCAGGTTCTATTGCTAAACAACGTGCAATACAAATTCTTTGCTGTTGTCCCCCAGATAAACTGTAAGCATTTTGATCTAATTTATCTTTACACTCGTCCCAAATTGCAGCGCCTTTTAAAGAACGTTCTACAATTTCATCGAGAATTTTTTTATCTGTAATACCATGAATTCTAGGTCCATAAGTTATGTTATCATATATTGATTTAGGGAATGGATTTGGCTTTTGGAACACCATACCAACATTCGTTCTTAATTCTTCAACACTATATTTCTTATCAAAAATATTTTTATCTCTATAAATAATTTCTCCAGATGTTTTTACACTTGGAATTAATTCAATCATACGATTTAACGTTTTGATATAAGTTGATTTACCACAACCAGATGGTCCTATAATTGCTGTAACTTCATTTTCAGCAATATCTAAATTTATATTTTTTAAAGCATGGAAATCACCATACCATAAATCTAAATTGTTTGTTTTGTATACAATATTTTTTTCTTGTTCTATAATCTTTTTATTTTCTAAGTTTTCATTTGATGTAGCATTTTGAGATAACTCTCTTATTTTAACGTCTGTCATCATTATGACCCCTCTTCATTTTGATTTAAAGTTTACGTTGATATTTATTTCTAATATATATAGCTATTGAGTTCATTATTATGAGTATGATTAACAATACAATAATTGCCGCTGATGAGACCAATTGGAATTCAGCTTGTGGCAGTTTAGCCCAGTTGTATATTTGCATTGGTAATGCCTGGAATGAATCAAATATACTATTTGGTGTTTTCATTAATATGGCTGGTATACCGATTACTACTAATGGAGCAGTTTCTCCTAACGCTCTCGATAAAGCTAATATGGTACCAGTTAATATTCCTGGTATAGAAGCTGGCAATACTACATTTTTAATTGTTTGCCACTTAGTACTGCCTAAGCCTAAAGAAGCTTCTCTAATAGACGAAGGCACTGATTTTAGCGCTTCTTGACTAGCTACAATGATAATTGGCAATATCATTAAAGACATCGTTAGTGCTGCTGCTATTACCGATTTCCCTAATGATAAATTCTCAAATCCTGCGCCTCGAACAAATATTGTTAGCCCTAATAAACCAAAGACTACTGATGGTACACCTGCTAAGTTAGAGATGTTCACTCTAATGAATTTTGTGAACCAATTTTCTTTAGCATATTCCACCATGTATATAGCTGTTCCTACTCCAAGAATGATTGATATTGGTGCAATCGTCATCATTAACCAAAGTGTACCAATTAACGCACCTTTAATACCTGCACTGCTTGGTGTCGTAGATGAGAAATTAGTAAAGAAATCCACATTAAGATGTGTTATTCCTTTTCTAAATATATCAAATAACAAAATAGCTAATACGACTAAACCTATTAGTGTACAAATTAAAAATACACTTTTAATAACTTTATTCTTCATTAGCCTAGTAGGTAATTTTTTGCGAACTATTGATTGATCTACTAAATTTGTATTCGACATATTAATACTCCTCTCTAAAGCGCTTCGTTACCCACTGAGAAATGATGTTCATAATAAATGTGAATAAGAACAATGTGAAACCAACCGCATATATACTGTAATAAATATCAGAACCATATGTTGCGTCACCAGTTGCAACTTGAACAATAAACCCTGTCATGGTTTGTATAGAACCTATTAAACTAAATGATGAATCCGGTGTGCTACCAGCTGCTAGTGAAACAATCATTGTTTCCCCAATTGCTCTAGAAATCGCTAATACAATTGAAGCAATGATGCCTGATAACGCTGCAGGAAACACTATTTTTGTAGCAAGTTCAAATTTAGTAGCTCCTAAACCTAATGCACCCTCTTTAATAGAATCAGGTACTGAACTCATAGCATCTTCACTCATACTTGTAATCATTGGTATAATCATAACCCCCACGACTAAACCTGGACTAATTGAGTTAAAGCTGCCTAATTCTGGGAAAATGCTTCTTAATATTGGTGTAACAAAAGTTAAAGCAAAGAAACCATAAACAATAGTTGGTATACCCGCTAAAATTTCTAAAATCGGCTTAATAATTCTTCTTGATTTATCCGATGCATACTCACTTAAATACAGTGCTGCTCCTAATCCAACTGGTACAGCAAAGACTGTTGCAACTGCAGTTACTTTTAAAGTACCGAGAATTAGAGAGAAAATTCCGTATTTAGGATCGGAAGAAAACGGCGCCCATTCTTTTGATAGTAGGAATTCCATTGGATTTACTCTTGTAAAGAAAGTTACTGTCTCAGTTAAAAGTGTAAATAATATCCCGATAGTTGTAAGTACTGAAACAGAGGCAATAAGTAGCAATACAATTGGAACTGCTTTATCAGCAAATACTTTTCCTTTATTATTATTATTTTTCTTTATTAATTCTTGAACAGAAGTTTGTTCTTTCATACAATTGACTCCTTCATTTTGAAAAAGGGCGACATTAAGACGCCCTTAGCTTTGATTGATTTTTAATTATTTTTTAAACTTTTCTAATGTTTCTTTATCTTTGTCATATTCTTCATCTTTAAGTGGAACATATCCTGCATCTTTAGATGCTTTCTTAGAATGTTCAATTACATATTCCATAAATCCGTGGAATGCATCATTTTCTTCTAGTGATTTATTTTTAGCGTATACAAACAATGGTCTACTTAAAGGATAAGAATTATCATTTATTGTTTTTTCTTCTGGTGCTATTGCTTTATCTTTATCGTCTTTAATTTTCACTGCTTTTAATGAATCTTTATTTTCTTGATAGAAGTTATATCCAAAGAACCCGATTGAATCTTTGTTATCTTGCACTGATTTAACAATAACGTTTGTATCAGCATTTTTTTCTGATTTTAAATCTTTCTCATCTAATACTTCTTCACTAAAGAAATCGTAAGTACCGTGAGATTGGTCTGGTGAAAAAGCTTTTATTTTTTTATCTGGGAATTTAGAATTTACATCTTTCCAAGTTTTAGCTTCACCATTATAAATTTTTGCTAGTTCATCTTTACTCAATTCGTCTACAAAATCATTTTCTTTATTAACTGCTACTGTTAAACCATCTTGAGCTACTTTAAATTCTGTATATTCTATGTTTTCTTTTTTAAGTTTCTCTTTTTCTTCATCTTTAATTTCTCGAGATGCATTTGCAAAGTCTGTTTCACCAGCGATAAATTTTTCAAATCCTCCACCAGTTCCCGAAACCCCGATTGATACTGACACATCAGGCTGATCCTTTGAGAATTCTTCATTTATTTTTTCCATTACAGGTGCTACTGTTGAAGAACCATCACCTTTAACTTCACCACTTAATTTATCGTCTCCAGAAGATTTGCTTTCTCCTGAACTAGATTTTTCTGCTGCGCCTCCACAAGCACCTAATAATAGTGCAGAACTTAATGCAGTTGTAGTTCCAATCAATTGCCATTTTTTCATGTCAAATCCTCCTATTAATTACACCCTTAATATTTATTACATCTTCACTTTACAATTACTTTATTAATTACAAATAAACCTAATGTAAAGTTTGTGTTAAGACGTTATGAAAACGTTTATATCGTCATTAGTTGTGACAAATATAAGTCGAAAAGGCATAAAACAGCTAAATATAGCTGATAAAATAAAAAAGGAGCTTGGAACATAAATCCTAACTCAAAATAACTAAGTCCTCACTTTACTGATTTATTCAGTTAGAAATGA
The DNA here is from genome assembly GCF_049310805.1 of Mammaliicoccus sp. JADD-157. Taxonomy (NCBI): domain Bacteria; kingdom Bacillati; phylum Bacillota; class Bacilli; order Caryophanales; family Staphylococcaceae; genus Mammaliicoccus; species Mammaliicoccus sp. JADD-157. The sequence goes on from NZ_JBMOVZ010000002.1 coordinate 122,497, forward strand.
GATATTATTTTTATATAAACTTCAATTTTGTTCGTACATGCTTGCCTAGAGTATCTACTCTCTTCTTATTCTTCATAAACAATAAGCGCGAGTAGTAGATTGGTTGATTATGTTGCACGTGGACCTTCTCTTGCAACATTCGCTACTTTATTTACACAAATAAGAGGCTGAGACAAATTAATTGTCTCAGCCTCTTTATGAATTACTTCTTATCTTTAAAGTAATAATTTATGATATCTCTACCTAAGTCCCCACCTGGTAACCATGGTTCTGGTACTGGTTGGTTTGTATATGTGATTGAGAATGATAACTCAGGGTCTTTAGCTGGTGCATATCCTACATATGTCGAGTTAACCTGTGGTTTACCATCTTTAAATACTTCTGCTGTTCCAGTCTTACCTGCTGATCTAACTACAGTATCATGGAAACTAGAATACCCTGTTCCTTCTTCTTTATTAAATGCCATATCGAAACCTTTTTGGACTTGTTTTATTTCTTTATCATTATTGTTTACTTTGTTCATCACTTCACCTTTAAATGATTTCTTAATAGGTCCAAGTGAATCTTCATTAGTAGAATTTCTAATTTCTTTTGCTAAGTGTGGTTTTAAGCGGTAACCATCGTTAGCTATTGTAGAAACATATTGTGATAATTGTATTGGTGTATAAGTATCAAATTGTCCAATTGCTAAATCAATATAATTACCTGGATTATCTTTAATAGGTTCGATTTGACCTGCTGTTTCATTTGGTAAATCTATACCTGTTTTAACACCTAACCCTACTTGGTTTAACCCTTTTCTTAATTTAATACCGGCATCTTCCACATCAGATGGTAATGACATACCACTATTATATGGTGTGCCCGCTAATAATAATGCTGTTTTATACATAAACACGTTTGATGAATGCATAAGTGCTTCAGCATCTGTTATTCTCTTCGTACCATCTTGGTTAAAGTAAGAACGTTTCGTTAAACCACCACTAAATTTTAATGGTTCATCGACCATTGAATCTCCAACTTTTAATGCGTCGTTTTGATAACCCGCTAATAAAGTAGCGCCTTTTACAGATGAACCAACTGTATATTGACTTGTAATATTACCGATATGATTATCAGTAATTTTGCCATTTTCATCAATTTCTCTACCTGCCATTGCAAGTACATCACCATTTCTTGGGTCTTGTACAACAACCATCACTCGATCCATATCTTTGGCACCTTTATTTCGTAATGATTCTATATGTTTATCAACATATTCTTCAACTTTTTTCTGTAAATCTATATCGATTGTTAAGACAAGATCATTACCTCTAGATCCTTCAGATATAACTTCAGAACTTGTTATTTTTCCGGATTTATCAGTAACGTATTTCATTTTTTTCTTAGAACCTTTTAGAATATCTTCATATTGGTATTCTAAATATGATTTACCTACTCTATCGTTTCTTGAATATCCTTTTGATAAATAGTCGTTTACTAATTCTTTCGGTAAACCTTCCTCTTTGCTAGAAACATCACCAAATAATGTTCTTAGTGTTTCTTCATATGGATATCTTCTTTCCCAGTCCATTGTCGTATTAACACCTGGTAATTCAGATAAATGTTGAGATACAGCAGCATATTCTTCATTGCCTACATCTTCATTTTTTATGACTACCGGGCTTAACTGAGAACCTGAATTCATTTCTCTAAAAATAGCTAAAACTTGTAAATCGTCTTTAGATAATTCATCTGTATATTTCTTCGTCACTTTATTGTATAAAGCTTCATCATAATCATCTTGACTTATGTTACCGTCAGAGAAAAGTGCTTGTTCATCTTTCATAAGCTTTTGCACTTTATCTTGATTTTTGATAATCCAGTAATCTTGTTTATCTCGATCTGTGATACGAGAAGTATCCATTTTTATTAAATGAGATAATTTTTCTGCAATATCTAAAATATCATCCTGACTCGTTCTTCTATCTCTAGTATATGTAATTGCTTTCTTAGATTCATTATCGACTAGTACTTTTCCATTTCTATCGTAAATTCGACCTCTAGGGACCGATTCGTTCACAGTGATTGATTCTGTACTATCAATTGTTCTCTTATACTCAGCACCTTTTACAATTTGTAAATACCCTAATCGCATAATTAAGACTGAGAATAAAATGACAACTATCCCTAAGATGATACTTACGCGTTTATTCATTAAAAGTCGAAATTCTTCTTCTTTAGATTTCTTTTTTAATCGTTTCAAGAACTAAACCTACCTTTTCAACTCTAATATAATACTTTCATAATATATGATTATAGCTAACAATGCCATTGATATAGTTGAAATTTTATAAAAAAAGAGAGCGAGAGGAAAATCTCTTTTTTCTAAAAAGATTTCGTTATCTCACCCCAGCTTGGATGATTAGGAATGAAAAAAGCTTGATATAAGAGAATTTCAATCCAATCAACTACTGCCAATAAAAAACAAGTCCGGGACAATTAATTATGCCCCGGACTCTATTAATAAATTATTTTGCTGCTTGGTATAATTCGTTTACTTTATCCCAATTTACAACATTCCAGAATGCACTGATATAATCTGGACGTTTGTTTTGGTATTTCAAGTAGTAAGCGTGTTCCCAAACATCTAATCCTAATACAGGAATTTTACCTTCAGATAATGGGTTATCTTGGTTTGGAGTTGAAACGATTGATAATTCACCGTTATCTACAACTAACCATGCCCAACCTGAACCGAAGCGTCCAGCTGCTGCTGCTGCAAACTCTTCTTTAAATTTGTCTAATGAACCGAAAGTAGAACTGATTGCATCTACTACTTCGCCTGATGGTTCAGAAGCATTTGGAGTTAACATCTCCCAGAATAATGAGTGATTGTAATGTCCGCCACCATTGTTTTGAACTGCAGTACGGATATCATCTGGTACAGAATTTAAGTTTTTAATAATATCTTCAATAGATTTACTTTCTAAGTCAGTACCTTTAACTGCATCATTTAGTTTTGTTACATAAGTGTTATGGTGTTTCGTATGATGAATCTCCATTGTCTCTTTATCGATGTGTGGTTCTAATGCATCATACGCATATGGTAATTTTGGTAATTCAAAAGCCATAAATAATCATCCTCCTCATTTGTTTTACATACTTATCTTATCAAGTTTATTCTATTTTAACAAATCTTTTGTTTATTAATATTCAAAATATTTAGTTTAGTATTTAATCATGTTGCACTTAAATCGATTTATCATTATTATTAATTAAGAATGAGGTGAACGCATGCAATATGTTAATGAATTAAAGAGATTGATTAAGCATCCAAAAAAATATCCCATGTATAGAATTACTAAATTGAGATATGTTTTTCTACATATATTACTACTGAGTATAATTCTAATTGTACCGAATACTATTCAGTATTTTCAAATCACTCAAAATATATCTACATTAGCTCACGAAGAAGTTGATGAAATTCCTAAGTTTAAAATACATAATAATGAAATGAAACTGTCTGAAGAAAAAATCATTAAACTAAATGATAAACATTCTATTGTATTTACTAAATCACAACAATTTAAAATGAAACCCGAACATCTAGTCGTCTTTAAACCACAGGACATAGAAATATCAAATTATAATGATCATACTAAAATAAGTTATGGTTCTTTATCAAGTGTAATTCATGATGAAAAGGATTTATCTAGTTTTATCGATACTATTAATGCTTCCAAATATTTTTATTTCTCTATCATTATCTTACTATTATTGTTTATACAATTTATGAGTATTTCATTTAAAATTGCTATAGTTGCTTTTATAGGTCACTTAATTAGTATCCTGTTAAATAAAAAATCTAGATATATGACTTGGTTTAAAATGGTAACATTTATTATATCTATTCCTACTTTAGTCTTATTATTAGGTATTCTTATTGGGAACGCTTTATTAATGTTTGTATCATGGTGTATAATAATTGTGGGCATTATTGTTACGGCATATTATTTACCAAACGGAAAGAAACGTGCTAGTCTTAAACAATAATAAATTAAATAAAGGGGTCTTATCATGTCACAAATCACTCATCGTACTAAAACGAAGCCAGTTAAAGTGGGCAATTTAACAATAGGCGGTTCTGATGAAGTAGTTATTCAAAGTATGACGACTACTAAAACACATGATGTTGAAGCAACAGTAGCAGAAATCAAACGTTTAGAAGAAGCAGGTTGTCAAATAGTCCGTGTAGCTTGTCCTAACGAAGAAGATGCTTATGCTATTAAAGACATAAAGTCACAAATTAACATTCCACTTGTCGTGGATATACATTTCAATTATAAATTAGCATTAATTGCAATTGAAAACGGTGCTGATAAGATTCGTATCAATCCTGGTAATATAGGTAGAAGAGAAAAGGTAGAAGCCGTTGTAAAAGCATGTAAAGAAAAGAATATTCCAATAAGAATTGGCGTTAATGCTGGCTCTTTAGAAAAACATATTATAAAAAAATATGGTTACCCTACTGCAGATGGTATGGTAGAAAGTGCATTACACCATATTAAAATACTAGAAGATTTAGATTTCCATGATATTATCGTATCTATGAAAGCTAGTGATGTTAACTTAGCTATAGAAGCTTATACTAAAGCAGCACAAGCTTTTGATTACCCGTTACATTTAGGTATTACAGAAAGTGGTACATTATTTAATGGTACTGTTAAATCATCAGCAGGTTTAGGTGCTATTTTAAGTCTAGGCATTGGAAATACTTGTCGAATTTCATTATCTGCTGATCCAGTTGAAGAAGTTAAAGTAGCTAAATCTTTACTTAAAGCTTTCGGCTTAGCTAGTAATGCTACTACTTTAATTGCATGCCCTACTTGTGGACGTATTGAAATTGATTTAATATCCATTGCCAACGAAGTTGAAGAATATATTTCTAACCTTCAAGTACCTTTAAAAGTAGCGGTATTGGGTTGTGCAGTAAATGGTCCTGGCGAAGCTCGTGAAGCTGATATAGGTATAGCTGGAGCACGTGGAGAAGGACTTTTATTCATGAAAGGTAAAACAGTTCGAAAAGTGCCAGAAGAAACAATGGTGGAAGAATTAAAAAAAGAAATCGATAAACTGGCAATAGAAATGGAAAAAGCATAAAGTTCAACAAAACAGGAAAAACAAATTAAGGCACAATAAATTTTATTTATTGTGTTTTTATTAAATTTATAAAAAGGTGATTTAAATGACTCGGAAACCAAGATTAGGAATAGATATTGATGGTACAGTTACATGTCCCAAAACTTTCGTTCCTTATTTACAAAAAGATTTTAATGAGAAATTACGTTATGAAGATATAACTGAATACAATTTAGCTAATGTATTAAAGTGTGAGGAAGAAGAAATGTTAAACTGGTTCAAAAATAATGAATCTTATATATATCAAAATTCCCCAGTTGCTGAAGGCGCTAAAGATATATTAAACCAGCTAAAACACGAATATGAATTATATTACATCAGTGCCAGACACCACTATTTAGAAGATATAACTAAGACTTGGTTTGATACACACAATATTCCTTTTGATCAAATCATATTAACAGGGAGCCACGATAAATTAAAGGTTACTAAAGAACAACGTATTGACGTATTCTTTGAAGATAAATTGGATAATGCTTTAGATATTAACGAAAAGCTTAATATCCCGGTCTTTTTATTCGATACGCCTTATAATCAAAAATCACTTAATAAAGGCATATATAGAATTAATAATTGGCATGACGTATCAAGCATTTTAAGTAAAATATAAAAAAGGACTTCTTCACTAGATTTAACAACTAATGAAGAAGTCCTTTTAATTTATCCCGTTTTACAATTTTCGCATTTACCGTATACTTCTAATTTATGTGAAGTAATTTCAACATTTCCTAACTGTTGTTTGATTACATCCATTGGACAAAAATCAATAACTTTTGTGTTTCCGCATGATTCACAAATAAAGTGATGATGGTGATGATCTTGACATGAAATTCTAAACTTCATTTCTCCATCTATTTCCGTACTTTCTATAATATTTAGAGATTTAAATAAATATAAGTTTCTATAGATAGTATCAAACGATAAACCTTTATAATCATCTTTCAAAGCTTCTTGAATATATTTAGCCGTTATATATTTATCTTCATTAACAAATAATGAAATAATATCGCGACGTTTATTTGTATATTTATGTCCTTCACTCTTCAAGATTTGAATGGCCTCTTCTACTTTCAAGATGATAGCCTCCTTTTTTTATCAATACTTTACTATAAGTAATACTTCCTAATAACTCTATTATCAATAAACCTACTATAATACCACCCGGAGAAATATTCAAATAGAATGAAAGTATTAATCCCAGTATCACAGATAATTCACCAAATAAGATACTTAATCCTATTAGTTGTTTAAAGCCTTTTGCTAGTCTCATACTCGTAGCAACTGGTAAAGTCATTAAACTACTGACTAATAATATTCCTACAACTCTCATTGAAGCGGAAATAACTAGCGCTACAATGACAATGAATAATAATTGAATCCACTTAGGCATCCCTATTACTCGAGAATATTCTTCATCAAATGATAAAACGAAAAGCGATTTATACAGCAACATAACAAATATTAATACGATGATTGTTATAGCCAATATCGTAAATAAGTCACTTAAATTTACAGCACTAATTGACCCAAATAAATAACCAAATAAATCTTGATTAAAGCCACTAGCTAAAGAAATAAAAATAACACTTATTCCAATACCTGCACTCATAATAATAGGTATCGCGATTTCTTGATAATGTTTGTATTCAGTTCTTAACTCTTCAATTAATAATGCACCAGCTATCGAAAAGATAATACCGAACCATATAGGATTTACAGCAGCAAACACTGGACTAATGCTCATAAAGAACAGTCCCATAGAGATACCACCAAGCGTCACATGGCTCAATGCATCCGCGATGAGAGATAATCTTCTTACAACGATAAAAGCACCAATTAAAGGCGCAATTAGCCCAACAAGAATACCACTAATAAACGAATATCTTATAAAATCAAAATTCATAAAAGCATCGATCATACACAGCACGACCTTTCGAGCTCATATGATTGTGTATGCTGTTCATACGTAACCCAATACGCATTAGAATCATTGGGTGTACCTTCCATATATCATAACTCCTAACCATTTTTGTTTTGTTTATTATACTTTAGTTTATGTAGCAAGAAGCTAATCACTTAAAATCATATTTATCCTATTAACTAACATTTTCATTTAAGTTACACAATTCTTACTTTTTTATTAATAATTCTTATAGTCATTTAAAGTACTATTAGTAGTGTAAATCGTATTCATTACTAAATCAACCTTAATTGCTTTATAAAATAAAATTTTAACCTCAATGTATTATTTTAAAATAGTAATAAAAAATAGCCGCTTGTGTAGCACCACAAACGACTAAACTTCAATAAGCTATGGTAAGGTAGACCTATTATTATCTATGGCCTAACATTTTACACTTAGTACACCATCCAAAGCTACTGAGTGTTTTTAGATTTATATAGTAACATTACATTTTGTAATGCGCAATATTTTTTGTCTATTCGCTTATGGCTTCTTCTTCAACACAACAACTTCTATCGTGCTGATGGTCTACGAACTGGACTGGATGTCCATATATTTTAGAAATCGCTACTTCATCTAATGATTTGAATGATTCGCTGGTTCCATGGAAATGTATGTGTTGGTTTAGGCATGCTACTTTACTTGCTGTGTCTGCAACTACACCAATGTCGTGTGTTACTAAAATAATTGTGATTCCCTCTTCTTTCAGTTGTGTTAATAACTGATAGAATTCTGATACGTGTCGTGCATCTATACCAACAGTTGGTTCGTCTAATATTAAAATGCTTGGTTTAGATATTAAAGCACGTGCGATAAAAGTTCTTTGTTGTTGCCCTCCTGATAATTGGGCTATATTTTCATTTTTTAAATTACTTATATTTAAACGTTCTAATATTTCATCGACTTTTGCTACATCATCTTTATTAAACCATTTAAACAAACCTTTATTTTTAGTTAATCCACTCATAACAACTTCTTTTACAGTTGCAGGAAATCCTGAACTAAATGCGTTAGATTTTTGAGATACATAACTTATTTTTTCCCATGATTTATATTGGTTTATTTTTTTACCACTTATATATATATCACCCTTTTGTAAAGGTAATAATCCTAAAATTAATTTTAATAACGTAGACTTACCTGATCCGTTCGGACCTACAATAGCTAAAAAGTCTCCTCTGTATATTTGGATATTAATATCTCTTAATGCTAATTTACTAGGATAACTATAACTTATGTTTTTTAATTCGAAAATTGGTGTTTCATTTTCCACATTATTCACCTCGTCAATAGATTACTATACAACGATTATTTATAAATGTAAATAGTAATGTTTACGAATAAAAAAGAATGCTATATGATTAGCATTCTTTTTTATTATTGATTAAATATTTTATCTTTTAAATCTGGATCAAATGTACCATTCTTTATCATTTCAATCTCAAATTTATATGGTGGTTTTTTATTTTTCTTATCATCACCGACATATGGTGTTTCTAATATTTTTGGCACGTCATTGAAAGCTTCATGGTTTACAATATAATGCAATGCATCATAACCAATAGAACCAAAACCTATATTTTCGTGTCTATCTTTTCTCGCACCTTGTGGGTTTTTACTATCGTTAACATGTAGCACTTTAATTCTATCAAGCCCTACAATTTTATCGAACTCATTTAATACACCGTCAAAGTCTTCTTTAACATTATATCCAGCATCATTTGTATGACATGTATCAAAACATACTGATAACCTTTCGTTATGTTCTACACCATCAATGATTTGAGCAAGTTCTTCGAAAGTTTTACCACATTCTGAACCTTTACCTGCCATTGTTTCTAAAGCAATACGAACATCATTATCGTTAGTTAAAACTTCATTTAAACCTTCAATAATTTTTTTAATACCTTTTTCTTCTCCAGCCCCAACGTGAGCGCCTGGATGTAAAACAATATCTTTCGCCCCAAGTGCTTCAGTACGTTCAATTTCAGATTGTAAAAATTCTACGCCTAAATTAAACACTTCAGGTTTCGTTGTATTCGCAATATTAATAATGTAAGGTGCATGAACAACAATATTTGAAAGGCCATACTCTTTCATAGCTGCTTGACCATTTTCAATATTTAAATCTTCTATTTTTTTGCGTCGTGTGTTTTGAGGCGCTCCAGTATAAATCATAAATGTTGAAGCATTATAACTAGCAGCTTCCTCTGCTGCTTGAAGTAACATCTTCTTACCACTCATAGAAACGTGAGATCCAATTAACATATCTGACACCTATCCTTTTCTACTTTGCTTTTTTGTACGTTTAGAATGTGCTTTTTTCTCTTTGAATTTCAACTCATCTAATTCTTTCTTGAATTTCTTTTTATATCCTGGTTTTACTTTATTTTTGTTGTTACGTTTAATTCTTTGTTTTAAACTTTGTTCTATATTATTTTCTTTTTTAACACGTCTTGTACGTTTTTGACGATCTTTAATCTCGACAAATTCACCATTTTTTATATCAACGTGATTAAATTTATAGTTTTTCTTTTCGATTTGCGTAATTAAATCATCTTCATCAGGCGTATATAAAGTAATAGCAATACCTTTATAGTCTCCACGACCTGTACGACCAACTCTATGTGTAAAGAAGTCAATTTCTTTTGGCAAGTCATAGTTAATAACATGGCTTACACCTTCAATATCGATACCTCTTGAAGCTAAGTCACTCGCAACAACAAATTCGAAGTCTAACTGCTTAACACGTTTCATTTGTTGTGTACGTTCTCTTGGTGATAATCCACCATGAATAACACCAACTTTATAACCATGTTCAGATAAATAAGCCACTAACTCATTTGCTCTATCACGACTATTAGCAAAAATAATCGCTAAGTATGGATTAATAACGTCCATTACTTTTAACATTTTCGCTTGTTTCTCTTCACCTTTAGTAGGTATTAAATAAAAATCTATATTATTTTTATTAGATGATTCTGTTTCAATTTCAACAAATTCTGGTTTATCTAAATATTTATTTAAAAATGGATGTAATGCTTTAGGTATAGTTGCACTAAATACAGAAATTTGAGCAGATTTATCAAGTCTACTAGCAATGCTGTCTACTTTAGGCATGAATCCTAAATCAATCATTAAATCCGCTTCGTCAATTACTACTGATTTTGCTAAATGTAAATCTAATGCTTTTTCTACAGCCATATCATCAATTCTATTTGGAGTCCCTACCACAACTTGTGGCGTGTTCTTAGACTTATCTATATCTCTTGATTTATCTGTACCACCAATATATAAATTGACTTTTATACCTTTTTTATATTCCGCTAAATGAGATGCAGCGTCATACAATTGTTTAGCTAACTCTCTTGTTGGAGCTAATATAATAACTTGTGGCTCTTTTAAATCTACATCTATTTTATCAAATAGTGGTAATAAAAATGCATGAGATTTACCCGTACCAGTTTGTGATTGTCCTATTATATTTGAACCCTTTTTAATTTTTGGTATTACACGTCGTTGTACTTCTGTCGGCTGGTTAAATTTCAAATCTTTAACTGCCTCAACTAATTCATTTTCTAATTGAAAATGTTCAAACGGATGCTTAGACATAAGCGACCCTCCTCGTTTCTTTTTCACTTCATATATTATATAGTAAATGAAAGTAATATGATAGAGTTTAAGGTTATTTTGATACTTTAATTAGTTTCAATCATTCTTGACACTTGTTATAATGATTAAGAATAAGGGGGGCTTTGTATGGAAATCGTTAAAATAACGCCTAGAGGATATTGTTATGGTGTTGTAGATGCCATGGTTATTGCACGAAATGCTTCATTAGATAAAACGTTACCGCGTCCGATATATATTTTAGGTATGATTGTTCATAATAAACATGTGACTGAAGCTTTTGAATCTGATGGTATTATTACTTTAGATGGCCCAAACAGACTAGAAATTTTAGAACAAATCAACGATGGAACTGTTATATTTACTGCGCACGGTGTTTCTCCAGAAGTTAAACGTCGCGCCAAAGAAAAAGGGCTTGTATGTATTGATGCCACTTGTCCTGACGTAGAAAACACACACCAATTAATTAGAAATATGAAATCAAATGGCTATAACGTTGTTTATATAGGTAAAAAAGGCCATCCAGAACCAGAAGGTGCAGTAGGAGTAGCACCAGATATTGTACATTTAGTTGAAACAATTGATGATATTAATGCTTTGCCCGAGTCTTTAAAAGACAAAAAATTAATCGTAACTAATCAAACTACAATGTCTCAGTGGGATGTTAAACACCTTATGGACGAATTAAAAGAACAATATCCAAATATCGAAATACACGAAGAAATCTGCTTAGCGACTCAAGTTAGACAAGAAGCTGTTGCTAACCAAGCAAACCAAGCTGATTTATTAATTGTTGTTGGCGACCCAAAAAGTAACAACTCTAATAGATTAGCACAAGTCTCTAAAGAAATTGCACATACAAATGCCTATAGAATTTCAGATATAAGCGAACTAAAAGTTGAGTGGTTGCAAGGTGTGAGTACCGTTGCAGTAACAGCAGGTGCTTCCACTCCTACACCAATTGTTAAAGAAGTAATTGATTATATTAAAAATTATGACCCAACAAATATTGACGTTGAAAAACTTAAAAGTAATGTGCCAGTTGAAAAAATATTACCAAAAATTAAAAAACCAAAGCCTGTAGAAATTATGAAGTAATAATGATTAAATATTATAAGTTGCAGTGAAAGATTCCAAATCGGTGGAGTTTTTCACTGCTTTTTTATAGGGTAAGTATTAAGTAGATAAGTTTTATTGGATTAATTAAATAAAAAAAGTCTGCGACACAAACCAATGTCCCAGACTAATTGATTAAACCTATTAATTGTACTTTTAGTTTATTACATATATTCGTAAGGATCAGTATTAATATTTGATGATACAACGTTTATTTCACCATTAGTCCAATCTTCTAGTAATGATTTTAATCCGTCTTTCAGGACATATTCACTATAGTGATTGGCATCTAATACGTTTATACCATCCATTATTGAATCTAAAGCTTCATGATGTTTCACATCGCCTGTAATAAATAAATCAGCCTGTTTATTTTTAGCGATATGAGCATAACCAATACCTGCTCCACCTACTATAGCAATTCTCTTAATAGTAGCTTTTTTATCACCTATAAAACGAACTGCTGGTATATCTAACTGTGTTTTATAATGTCCAACAAAATCCTCTACAGAAAGTTCTTGTGGTAATTCTCCTATAATACCTAAACCTACTGAAGAAGCTTTCTCCATTTTAATAAAATCAAAAACAGGTTCCTCATAAGGATGATATTCGTATAATAATCGTGTTGCTAAAGCTTTATCTTTCCCATCAATCATTAACTCTAATTTCGTTTCATAAACTATTTCTGTTTTATTAGATGTACCTATATGGGGATTAGCATTTTCACTTGGCTTGAATTGGCCTTTACCTTGTGATTGGAAAAATACATTACTATATTCTTCTGTTTGAGCTAATTGATGATTATCAAATGCCTTTTTCATTTCTTCTACGTTTTCATCTGGTATAAATATTTGCAGTTTATAATATGTTTCATTTTGCTTATCTAAAATTTCCATATTAGTAAGTCCTATTTTCTGACCTATCATATAACTTACACCTTTATCATACACATCTAAATTTGTATGAAGAGCAATTAATTGTATGTCATTTTGGATTAATTTTCTTATAATCGGTCCATAACTATCATTTGTGATGTTTTGAACACCTTTAAAAATTAAAGGATGATGTGCGATAATCGTATTGATATTTTGTTCAATTGCTTCATCTACTACTTCGTTCGTGCAATCGAGAGTTGTTAGTATACCATTCACTTCATTTTCTTGGTTACCAATCAACAAACCTACATTATCCCATGATTCACTACTTGAGAATGGTACATGCTTATCTATTACTTGTAATAAGTCTTTAATAATCATCATAGCACCTCTTTAATCTGTTTTATTTGCGCCTGTATTTCATTATAACGAGCTTGGTCTTTATGATTTTTTAGCTGATTACTAATATTCTCTAAAGATTCAATTTCTCTTTCCCATTTTTCATAAAATAATTCATCTTTTTCTATCATCAATTTAGGACCAAACTTTAATTCATTCTCACTTAATTGCATTTTCCCTTTTTTAGCAACAATAATCTCGTATATATGCTTTTTATCTTTAATCAATTGCTCTGTTTCAATGTTGTATCCTAACTTTTGCAATACTTGTCTAATTGGTAACGCATGTATATTAGCTTGTAATATTAAATCAGGGTAATGTGTCAATTTTTCTTTACCTTCATCTAATATTTGAGCAATTAAAGGTCCACCCATACCACATATTGTAATAACATCTACCGTATCATTTACAACTTCTAATCCATCGCCTAACTTTATCTCAATAGACTTCGAAAGTCCGTGTAACTCGGTGTTTTTTTGAGCTGATAGAAATGGCCCTTTAACAACTTCCCCTGCGATAGCTTCTTTTACTAAATTATTTTGAATGGCGTAAATAGGCAAATAAGCATGGTCTGATCCTATATCTGCTAATTTATTATGATTTAAGTACTCACTAACTTTTGTTAAACGTTTATTTATTTGGATCATGACATTTTCCTTTCATTAAAAAAATCTTTTGCCAAGGCAAAAGATTTTTTATTATTATTTAGCATCTTCTTTTAAATATTTGACAAGTGTGTCTAAATCTTTGTCTGAAATAGTCGCTTCGTCATGCGCAGGCATTGAACCTTTACCATCACGGATGATTTTTTTCATTTCACCAGCGTCTTTAGAACTACCAGCTAATTTAGGACCCATTCCACCTTCAAGATTTTGTCCATGACAACTTGTACAATTATCTTTTGCAAATGTTGCAGCGTCAAACTTCTCAGTTTTTTCACCGCCACCTTTGCCTTCTTTTTCTTCATCCTTGTTAGCACCATGTGCTGACATGAAGAATATTAATCCCACACCGAGTAATAAAATCAGAATAAACGGGAAAACAGGATTACGATTCATTCATACAACCTCCCTTTTATTAAACCTTCATACAATTATATTTTATATTAAAACAACGCATTGTCAAAGGCTTTTTGGGATTAATATTAACTTTTACAAATTAGTCCATAAAATCTTTCAAGCGTTTACTTCTTGATGGGTGTCTTAATTTGCGTAAAGCTTTTGCTTCGATTTGTCTAATACGTTCTCTTGTTACACCAAATACTTTTCCTACTTCTTCTAAAGTACGTGTACGACCATCATCAAGACCAAAACGTAATCTTAATACATTTTCTTCTCTATCCGTTAATGTGTCTAAAACATCCTCTAATTGCTCTTTTAATAATTCATAAGCAGCGTGGTCAGAAGGACTTTGTGCATCTTGATCTTCTATAAAGTCACCTAAATGACTGTCATCTTCTTCACCAATAGGCGTTTCAAGTGACACTGGTTCTTGAGCAATTTTCAAGATTTCGCGTACTTTTTCTGGTGGTAAATCCATTTCTTCACCAATTTCTTCTGGTGATGGATCTCTACCTAAATCTTGTAATAATTGTCTTTGAACACGAATTAATTTATTAATCGTTTCTACCATGTGTACAGGAATACGTATAGTACGTGCTTGGTCAGCTATAGCTCTAGTGATAGCTTGACGAATCCACCATGTAGCATAAGTTGAGAACTTGAATCCTTTGTTAAAGTCGAATTTTTCTACAGCTTTAATAAGCCCCATGTTACCTTCTTGAATAAGGTCTAGGAATAACATACCTCTACCAACGTAACGTTTAGCTATACTTACTACAAGTCTTAAGTTCGCTTCAGCTAAACGAGACTTCGCTACTTCATCGCCTTTTTCTATTCTTTTAGCTAATTCAATTTCTTCTTGTGCTGTTAATAGATTTACACGTCCTATTTCTTTTAAGTACATTCTTACTGGGTCATTTATTTTTACACCTGGAGGAGCACTTAAGTCATTTAAACTTAATTTATCATCAGTATCAGTAGAATCTTTTTCGTTAATAAGATTGATTTCATTTTCATTGATCAAATCAAAGAAATCATCCATTTGATCTGAATCCATTTCATAATTTTGCAATTTATCAGCAATTTCTTCATGACTTAAATGTCCAGCTTTTTTACCTTGTTCAATTAATTGATGCTTAACTTGTTCAATTGTTAAAACTGCTTCATTGTTAGCGCTATTGATTTTATTTAATTCTTTGTCAGACATGAATAGGCCTCCCGGTTATTTAACTCTTACATTCTATTCCGATTATATTGTACAATTTGTTCCAAATACTGTCTTTGCAACGCCATATCACCTGATTGCATTGCTTTATTTAATTGTTCATTTAAATATTCGATTGTATTTTCTTTAATTTCTTCAGGACTGATTATATTAATATAGTCTTCAATTTCTTCACTTTCTGGATCGTCATTAATAAGCAATGAATCGAGGTACATAACGGTTTCCATAATATTATGATCTTCAATGTAACTCGAAAAATCACTAATATTAAAGACATCGTTATTCTTATAATACCCATTTAAACGTGAAAAAATCACTCTATTATTCAATGAAGTAAAATCTTCTTGATTAATCCTAGAATGATATTCTAAAAATAACTGTTTTTGATTCATAAAATGTTTTATTAATGCTTGTTCAGCTCTACCGACTTTATCTAGTTTTTTTTCCTTGAAATCCGGAACATATTGGTCATAATCGATAGTATTTTGAACTATATTAGGCGAGAGTTGATTTTTTAGACTGTTAACATCTACTTTATACAAATCAGCAACTTGTTGCAATACTTTTTTTCTTAAAAAGTCTGAGCGAATAAGATTTATATCATTAATTAATTCTTCTAAGTGTTGCTCGTGTTTTAAATCGTTGTTTTCATTAGCATAATATAATTGTTGTGCTTTAAATCCAACAAATGATTGTTTTTGGCTATCTACAAACGATTTAAACGCTTCGTTTCCGTACTCTGTAATATAATCATCAGGGTCCATTTTTTTAGGTAAATGAACTACATAAACATTTATGCCTTCATTTAATAATATTTTACCTACATTTAAAGCCGCTTCATTCCCTGCGAAATCTCCATCATACAGCAAAGTTACATTAGATGCCAGTTTTTTGACCATAATAATATGTTCTTTTGATAAAGCTGTTCCCATTGTTGCTACAACTTGCTTTATATCCGCTTGATCTGCTTTAATAACATCCATAAAGCCTTCTAATAATATCACTTCATCGTTTTGTCTAATAAACTTTCTTGCTCGATCGATATTATAAAGCATTTTTCTCTTTTGAAATATAGGAGTTTCTGGGCTGTTTAAGTATTTAGGTGTCTGATCTGTATATGTACGCCCTGAGAAACCAACTGTTTTACCTTGAAAGTTTAATAACGGGAATATTATTCTATCTCTAAATCTGTCGAAATAATCAAAAGTTTCATCATTCCTACTTAATAACCCTGCCTCAAACGCTAATACTGCATCATATCCATTTTTTTCAAGAAAATCATGGGTAAATTTAGAATGGTTAGGGGAATAGCCAATTTTTCTATCATTAATTAATTCATCTGTAAATCCTCTAGATTTTAAATATGCTAAAGCTTCTTCGCCTTCTTCAGTATGTTTCAAAATATAATGAAAGTTATTTGCCATTAGTTCGTGCATTTCAATCATTTTTATATGATCGTCTACTATTGCCTCAGAAGAACTCGGTTCATTACTTTCAACATGAATATCTACTCTACTTCCAAGTTCTTTTACTGCTTCAACAAATGGAATATCCTTAATTTCTTGAATAAATTGAAAGACGTTACCACCTTTTTTACAACCAAAACAATGACATATTTGTTTATCTTCAGAAACAGAAAAGGACGGTGTTTTTTCATCATGGAAAGGGCAAAGTCCAATATAATTACGACCTCTTTTTTCTAACTTTACATATTCACTTACAACATCTAATATGTCATTTTTTTCCCGAATTTCGTTTATTGTTTCTTGTTCAATTCTCATTATTTCACCCTTTAGCGGTTTTGTTGAGTAATGATTTTTATAATATCATTAGCTGTTTCTTCTATTGCTTTATCTGACACATCAAGTACAGGACAGCCAATTTTATCAACTACTTCTTCAAAATAGTGTAACTCTTCTTCAATACGGTCATCTTTCGCATAATTTGCATCATCACTTAAACCTAATTGTATTAATCTCGCTCTTCTAATGGCATTTAAATTTTTTTGATTAATTTTAAGCGCTATACATTTTTTTGGATCAATATCAAATAATCCTTCTGGAGGTGCTACTTCCGGAACTAATGGAACGTTCATCACTTTATATCTTTTGTGAGCTAAGTATTGCGATAAAGGGGTTTTAGAAGTTCTAGATACGCCTATGAGTACAATATCTGCTTTAGGTAATCCTCGTGGGTCTCTTCCGTCATCATATTTAACAGCAAATTCAATAGCTTCTATCTTCTTAAAATAATCTTCATCTAATTTATGAATATTTCCTGGTTCATTAAGAGACTTTTCATTTAACTCATTGCTCAGTATTGTCATTAATGGCCCCATAATATCTACGTTTTCTATGTTATGTTCTTCTAGTTGTTCCTTTAAGTAATTTCTCATATCAGGTTTAACCAATGTATATACAACGATTGATTTTTGTTCTAAAGCAAGTGATACTACTTCATTAATATTATTTTCATTTTCGATGTAAGGTAATCTAACAATATCCAATGCATTACCTTCTGTTTTAAATTGTGAAGTACATGCTTTAGTTACAAGTTCAGCTGTTTCTCCTACTGAATCAGATGCAATGATTATTCTAATTTCTTCCATTTGAAATATTCCTCCTACTCGTCTTCGATAAGTGAAACAAAAGCTCTAGTTATAGTAGTTTTTGTTATTCTACCTTTAACCTTCAATTTATTATTTTTTACTTTTTTCACTACTGGTAATGCATCAATTTGCTTATCAATTAATAATTTAGCAGCATAGATTAATAAATCTTCTTCTAAACAAACTGTAATATTTGGCATGCGGCTCATATTTATACTTACTGGTGTCTCTTTTAAGCTTTGACCACCAATTGCTGCTCTTAAAAGGTCTTTTCTTGAACATACACCTATTAAATAACCTTCTTTATCGATAACAAACAATGTTCCTACATCTTCTAAAAACATTTTACAAATTGCTTCATATACTGAAACACTTTCTTCTATAACAACTGGTATAGCCATAGATTCTTTAATTGTTATTTTTTTGATAGAATCACTTAATAATTGTGTACTAGATTTCCCTGTATAAAAATACCCTACCCTCGGTCTGGCATCTAAATATCCAGCCATTGTTAAAATAGCGAGATCCGGTCGTAAAGTTGCTCTCGTTAAGCTTAATCGTTGAGCAATTTTTTCTCCTGTTATCGGGCCATTATTTTTCACAATTTGAACGATTTGCTCTTGTCTTTGATTTAATTCGATTTCTCTCACCCCTTCAAACACAACTCAGTTATATTGATTATAACATGACTGATAAAATATACTCAATTTGAATACTTGTTTTTACTTGATTAGTACCAGATTGCGTGCTATATTTTAATTAACTTTGAAATTAAAAGCGAGTTAAGGACGGTGAAAGCTTAACAATAAAGTTTTGGCTTACAAATATATATATAAAGTGAGTGGCTACACTAATTTGGGTGGAACCGCGGGTAATATACTCGTCCCAAGGCATTGATACTTGATGTCTTGGGGCTTTTTTAATTAAATGAGGAGTGAATTTTTTTATGACAAAAGATATGGATAAGATAGTTACGTTAGCGAAACACAGAGGTTTTGTATTCCCAGGAAGTGAAATTTATGGTGGTTTAGCTAACACATGGGATTATGGTCCTCTAGGTGTAGAATTAAAGAATAATATCAAAAAAGCTTGGTGGCAAAAATTTATTCAGCAATCTCCGTATAACGTTGGTTTAGATGCTGCAATTTTAATGAATCCAAAAGCTTGGGAAGCATCAGGACATTTATCAAACTTTAACGACCCAATGATTGATAACAAAGATTCAAAAATTCGTTATAGAGCAGATAAATTAATTGAAGATTACATGCAAAATGTTGAAGGCGATGAGAACTTTATTGCTGACGGCATGAGCTTTGATGAAATGAAACAGTTAATTGAAGACAAAGGTATCACTTGTCCAGAAAGTGGAACAGCTAACTGGACTGACATTAGACAATTCAATTTAATGTTTAAAACTTTCCAAGGTGTAACAGAATCATCTACAAACGAAATTTTCTTACGTCCTGAAACCGCACAAGGTATTTTTGTTAACTACAAAAATGTTCAGCGTTCAATGCGTAAAAAATTACCATTCGGTATTGGACAAGTTGGTAAATCATTTAGAAATGAAATAACACCAGGTAACTTTATTTTCAGAACAAGAGAATTTGAACAAATGGAACTAGAATTCTTCTGTAAACCAGGTACTGAAATTGAATGGCAAAATTACTGGAAAGATTTCGCAGCAAATTGGTTAACAGATTTAGGTATTAAAAAAGAAAATACTAAAATGCGTGATCATGATGAAGATGAATTAAGTCACTATTCAAATGCTACAACTGATATTGAATATAAATTCCCGTTTGGTTGGGGAGAACTATGGGGTATCGCCTCAAGAACAGACTATGATTTAAAACAACATAGTGAATTCAGTGGTGAAGACTTCAATTATCACGATCAAGAAACAAATGAAAAATACATCCCTTATTGTATTGAACCATCACTTGGTGCAGACCGTGTAACATTAGCATTTTTATGTGATGCTTATGAAGAAGAAAACGAAGGTGAAAAAGAGCAACGTACAGTAATGCATTTCCACCCTGCTCTAGCACCATATAAAGCAGCAATTTTACCATTAAGTAAAAAGCTATCACCTGACGCTATTAAAGTTTATGAAAAATTAAGTGCAAACTTCGCAATCGACTTTGACGAATCACAATCTATTGGTAAACGTTACCGTCGACAAGACGAAATTGGTACACCTTACTGTATTACTTTCGACTTCGACTCATTAGAAGATAATCAAGTAACAGTACGTGACCGTGATACAATGGAACAAATTCGTATGCCAATTGATGAAGTTGAAAACTTCTTAGCGGAAAAAATTAAATTCTAATTTTTAATTTAGAAAATAAACACCCCTTAAATGAGCGTTTAAATCTCATTTAAGGGGTCTTTTTATATTTTTAAATTTTCAAGTTGCTTTATTAACTTTTTGGTTTTAAAAATAACGCCTATATATTCATCGTACATATTATCGATAAGGTTTTGTATTTCTTTTTTTATATCATCATTGATTTTAAAACTATTTAAATTCTGTATTGGTAATTGATACATTAAATTCATAAGATACAATGCTCTATTTGAAATTCTAAATGCATGCTCATCATGAATTAATGCCTGATTACTTAAGGGACCATTATATATAAAGCTGTAAGCATTAAGTTGTTGTTGATCCATATCACCTGTTACAACACATGCATTAAACCTTGGTTCATAACCATATTTAGGCATACATTTTAAAGCAACAATCATACTCATTGTGTCAGCGTTAACACCCTTCTCTACCGCTTGAAAAACACCTAGCAATAATTCATAGAAAAATGCATCATGCTCTTCAGCTTCAAGTGCTTTATCTATTACTTCTATGCAATAAGCACCATAAGCGCTTTTAAATATATCACTTTGCATCATTCTATGACTATTAATAATGTCAGCAGAAGTTAAAGTGCCCATTCCTTTAAATTTAGAAAAAATAAACAAGCCATGTACAAAGGGTTGAGTAGCACCTTGTAAATGATGACTTGTTTTTTTTGCACCTCTAGCCATAAGCGGAACTTTATGACCATGTTCATTTAAAATTGTAATGATTTTATTATTTTCACCGTAATCTACAGAGCGAATGACAAAACCTTCTTGTTTATAAAGCACTTTATCATCGCCTCCATTCTCATTAATACTCGTCTTCGCGATAACCCATTTGCTTAATAAAGTTAGGTTTATTACGCCAATCTTTTTGTACTTTAACCCATAAATCTAAATAAACTTTAGAACCTAACAACATTTCAATGTCTCTACGTGCCCGTTTACCTATTTCTTTAAGCATTTTTCCACCTTTACCGATAATAATACCTTTTTGTGAATCACGTTCTACATAAATTGTTGCTTCTACATGAACTTTTTCATTTTCAGCTTTTGTCATTTTATCAACATTTACACCTATTGCATGTGGTATTTCTTGATTCGTCAAATGCAAAGCTTTTTCTCTGATTAATTCTGCTACAACAAATTGTTCAGGGTGATCAGAAATTTGGTCTTTTGGATAATACATTGGACCTTCTTCAAGATATTTTTTGAATTGAGCTAATAACGTTTCAATATTTAAGCCTTCTAAAGCTGATATTGGAACAATTTCTGCAAATTCCATAGTTTTTTGATATTTTTCAATTTCAACTAACAATTGGTCAGGGTGTATTAAATCAATTTTATTTAAAACTAAAAACACTGGTGTTTTAGTTTGTTTAAGTAACTCAATGATATATTCATCACCTTTACCTATGCTTTCATCAACATTTACCATAAACATGATTAAATCCACTTCTTTTAAAGTGTTTTTCGCTATTTTCATCATGTAATCTCCTAAAGCATGTTTAGGTTTATGAATACCTGGAGTATCAATAAATATCATTTGTGCATCATCCGTTGTTAATACACCTTGTACTTTATTTCTAGTAGTTTGTGCTTTATCTGACATAATCGCAACTTTATGACCTATAACTTTATTCATAAATGTTGATTTGCCGACATTAGGTCTACCTATAATAGATATAAAACCTGATTTAAATTCGCTCATTTATCCTAAATCCTTTCCTGAGAAACCGAGTGGTAATAATTCATTAACAGTCGTTTCAATTCTTTCTTCTGTTTGATTTGTTAAAAATACTGGCATATCATCGTCACATAGTTCTTTAAGTACTTGTCTACATGTTCCACATGGTGAAGAAGGTTTATCAGCATCAACTGTAATTGTAATACATTTGAAATCACCAGGTCTATAACCATCTGACATTGCCGCCACTAAAGCTGATCGTTCTGCACAAATAGTTGATGGATAGGCTGCGTTCTCAATATTTGCGCCATAGTATGTTTTCCCGTCTTTCGTTATTAAATAAGCACCTACATTGAATTTAGAGTAAGGTGTATACGCTCTTTTTTGCGCTTCTCTAGCACCTTCATACCATTCTTTTAAAAATTCCATATTTTCCATCCCCTTAAAAAATATTTAACAATTTAGGTAAAAATATTATTATCCCGATAATGATAGCCATAATAGATGCTAATAATACTGCTAAAGCAGCTGTATCTTTAGCGTGCTTTGCTAGTATATGAAAATCATCAGTGTACATGTCTACAATGTATTCTATTGAGGTATTGAGCACTTCTGTTATTAAGACTATAAAAATGGCAATTAAAACAAATAACCATTCATACATATTTAACTTAAAAACAAAACTCAAAACAATAACAATCAGTGCCATTAATAAATGAAATAAAAAATTATTATCTTTCTTTAGAATCGTAAAAAGTCCTACTACAGGAAATTTAAACCTATTAAAAAATTTATTCACGTGTAAGTCCAAACTCAGTTAAAATTTCATCTTGTCGTGAAAACATTTCTTTTTCTTCTGATTCTGTCATATGATCATAACCTAGTAAGTGTAAAAAGCCATGTAATGCTAAAAATCCTAATTCTCTACTTAAGCTATGATTATATGATTCTGCTTGCTCTTTAGCAACTTCTAAACAAATTATGATATCACCTAATATTCTAGGCATATCTAACCCTTCAATCTCTGGTTCATCTTCTTCTAGAGAAAATGAAATAACATCTGTTACTTTATCTTTATCTCTATAGTCTCTATTGATTGCTTGTATTTCGCTTTCATCGACAAATGAAATAGATAATTCTGCTTCTTCTTCAATTTTTTCCTTTTTAGCAGCAAATTTTAATAGTGATTCTATTTGTTCTTTCGTTTCTTGATTAATGACGTTGTGATCATCAATAAAATCCATTGTTAACATGCTATTTCTCCTCTTCATAAGCGTTAATTATTTTACCAACTAATGGGTGTCTGACAACATCAGTTTGTTCTAAGTAAGTAATTTCAATACCTTTAATACCACTTAGCTTTTGGTCCGCTTCAATTAAACCACTTTTAACGCCTTTAGGTAAGTCAATTTGTGTTCTATCACCCGTGACTACCATTTTTGAGCCAAAACCTAATCTTGTTAAAAACATTTTCATTTGCGGTAAAGTTGTGTTTTGGGCTTCGTCTAATATAACGAATGCGTCATCAAGTGTACGCCCTCTCATATAGGCTAAAGGAGCAATTTCGATTGTACCTCTTTCTATTAAGCGCGCTGTTTGCTCAGTCCCTAATATAGTGTGCAAACCATCATAAAGTGGTCTTAAATAAGGATCGACTTTTTCTTTTAAATCGCCAGGTAAGAATCCTAAAGATTCTCCAGCTTCAACTGCTGGTCTTGTTAATACGATTCTTTTAACTATACCTAAGCGTAACGCTCTTGCAGCCATTACGACAGCTAAGAATGTTTTTCCGGTACCTGCTGGTCCTATACCAAACACTAAATCATTATTCTTAATGTTATTAATATATATTCTTTGGCCCATTGTTTTGGCTCTAATTACTTTACCATTACTATCTTTCGCAACTTCTTCGTCGTATAAATTGACTAATTTATCAATTGTACCTTTTTCAGCCATTTTCACTGCTGCTTGTACATCATTTATCGTTATATTCGAACCACTTTCAATTACTTTAAGTAAATTCATTAATACACGTTCAGCTTTTTCAACATTTTCTAAACGTTTACCACGAACACTTATTTCTTGTCCTCGTGTTAAAATATCCACCTCGAGTTCTTCTTCAATATATTTTATATGCTCATCTCCATTACCTAGTAATGCTTGAGCTTGATCCATACTCTCGATTTGAATTAGTGTAGGCATTAAATAACTCCTTTATTAGTTGAATTGTTACCACTTTAAATGTACCAAACCTTTGTCTAACGTGCAATCTTATGCACTTTATTTTGAATATTATTTAAGTTTTCCTGTGATTTAATCATTTTATTTATTTTTTGAAATTCACGTAACCTATTACTATTATTTAACTTAATATTCGGATTGATTCGAATTAATGTAATAATAAATTCTCTTTCTTCTATTGGAGAAACTTTTTCTATAATTTCTCCTTTGTATACTATTTCTATCATACTATTTCCTTCGATAGATTTCGCCATATTTAACTGTTCAATATTAAATATATTATATGTTTTTTTGAAAAGACCTCTACGTATAGTCAAGAAGTGTTCTTTTACACTATATCTCTCTAGAAGTATATTAATTATAATTAAAAACACTAGAACAAAAGTAATAAAAATTAGTAATTTATTACTTATAAGTAACGGAATTAAAGATATTAAAAATAGTAAAATTGATATCATTATAGATGAAACACTTAGTTTCTTTTTAAATATCATTTTTATCACACCTTTGTTCTTACTAAGTTTATTGTAATTCTAAATCTACAATTTGTGAATAAAAACTAAAGGTATTATCAAAATAAAAACTCAGAGAAAATTCTAGTTGTAAGAATTTCCCCTGAGTTATGCTACTCTAATAAATGTTAATCTCTAGCTATTCATCTTATTTGATGCCCTCTGGTCTTTTAAGAATTTCTGACCAAATAATACCGTTAACAACATTGTTCTCGTCAATATTTACAGCTTCATCATTAAATTTATGTTTACTATTTAAGTAGAGTTGTTTAACCATCGTTCTTCTAGTTCTTTCAGAAAGTTGAGTATTATGAATAATCTCATTAGCTTCTTCTTCAAGCTTTTCAAAGCTTTCCTGTTGAACTTTAGATAAAGATTGTTTTTCTTCTTTACTAAATTCTAATAAATTTTTGATTGCTTCTTTTTGACGCTTTGGTTTATTTTTATTAATTTCTTCTTTTCTTTTATTAATCAATTCATTTTCATGAGCATCTGTTGACTGAGCTTGGCTTTGAGTTTGTCGCTGAGATTCACTATTATTTTGCTTTGTATTTACTTGCTCAACATCTATCCCTTGTTTCTCTAGATGAGTGGATAGTTGTTTAGCTAATTGTTTATAGTGGTTAGACATTCGATCAGTCGAACTAGTTTCAGCCTTTTCTTTATAGGAATAGAACTTTTTAACTAATTCTTGTAATTCTAGTTGAGCATTATCCACTTGATTACTAGCTTGTCTTTGGACTGGCTTTTTACTCGGATTTGGATGTGCAGGCCATTGAGTATTTTGCTTTTTCTTTTTATTTTTAGCGCCATTTTCAACTATGCCACTAATCACACTAATAATAATCCAAATAACAAAGATTATAATGCCTATCTCCATTTAAATCACCTCTCTTATTCGTTCGGTGAATTTGCGTCTTGTGGATTAGTACTCTTATTTATAGCTTCTCTCATACCAGTATCAGCTTCTATATTTTTTAAATTATAATAATCTTTAACGCCGATATTGCCTGATTTAAGTGCTTCAGCCATTGCAAGAGGTACTTCAGCTTCAGATTCAACAACTTTAGAACGCATTTCTTGTACACGTGCTTTCATTTCTTGTTCTGTAGCTACAGCCATTGCACGACGTTCTTCAGCTTTAGCTTGTGCAATATTTTTATCTGCAAGTGCTTGCTCAGTTTGAAGATCTGCACCGATGTTTTTACCGATATCCACGTCTGCGATATCTATAGATAAGATTTCAAATGCTGTACCTGAATCTAAACCTTTACTTAACACTGTTTGTGAAATACTGTCTGGATTTTCAAGTACTTTCGTATGATGTTTACTTGAACCAATTGTTGATACAATACCTTCACCAACACGTGCGATGATTGTATCTTCACCAGCACCACCAACTAAGCGATCAATATTTGCTCTAACAGTAATTCTAGCTTTCGCTTTAACTTCAATACCGTTCATAGCAACACCAGAAATAAATGGTGTTTCAATTACTTTAGGGTTAACTGACATTTGTACAGCTTCTAGAACGTCACGACCAGCTAGATCGATAGCTGCACCACGTTCAAATGCTAAGTTAATCTCAGCTCTTTGTGCTGCAATAATCGCATCTACTACTCTATCAACGTTACCTCCAGCTAAATAGTGAGATTCTAATTGATTTGTAGTTAATGCTAAACCTGCTTTATGTGCTTTAATTAACGGATTAATAACTCGTCTTGGTGAAACACGTCTTAAACGCATTCCGACTAATGTTCCTATTCCTACTTTAACGCCTGCAGCTACAGCTGAAATCCATAATCCAACTGGTACAAACGAGAATAGAATCATAAGTAATACAATAACAATTACCGCAATAATGATTATGGCGATTAAACCTGATAACATATGCAACTCTCCTTAATTTAAATTTCTCTTACGACTACTCTTGTACCTTCAACCTGTACAATTTTAACTTGTTGGTCTTTTTGAATAAAATTACCATCAGAAACAGCATCTATTCTATCATCATCAACAAGGATAATACCTGAGGGTCTCAACGCTGTAAAAGTTGTACACACTTTACCAATTAAATGACTTCTATCATCATGTGATGTATAACCTGACTCTTTGTTTGTAGAATCTCTAAGAATGACTTTTTCAAAGAATGGTATTTTTCGATTAAAACCTTTCACTAATATCACCCACTCTATAGTTGTTAAAATTAAAGCAACTGCAATAATAGCGCCCATGATTAATAAATTATCACCAACTAATATAAAACTACCGATAATTGCAATAAAACCAAGGATACCAAGTACAGCGCCTACAACAAATAATTCAATAATGACTAAAATAACACCAATTGAAAACAATAAAACGGACATTAAACTAATTTCATCAACTATTACAAAACCTATAAAAAATATAAGTGTACATATAAAACTTGCAATGCCGGCAAAGTTTATACGTTCTGAATATAGTTGATAAAGTGCGCCTAGAAAAATAATACAAGTCAAAATCAATGTAATAATTGGCGAAGATATAAAGTCACCAAATGAAGAAACACTTTGACTTGAAACAATACCTAAATTTATGT
The DNA here is from genome assembly GCF_049310805.1 of Mammaliicoccus sp. JADD-157. Classification (NCBI taxonomy): domain Bacteria; kingdom Bacillati; phylum Bacillota; class Bacilli; order Caryophanales; family Staphylococcaceae; genus Mammaliicoccus; species Mammaliicoccus sp. JADD-157. The sequence goes on from NZ_JBMOVZ010000002.1 coordinate 149,940, forward strand.
TGTTTTGAATAAACATAAGTATGTATTCATACGCTGATGTCAATATTACCACCCCTCTATTTCATTATACAATAAATCACCAGTGAACTAAAACGTATATATCTTTTATTCTAAATATTTTATAGAAAATTTTTTTATTTTCAATTTTTACTATATTTTATTTAGAAAAAAGAGATGGATTGAAAAAGCTTGATATATTTATATTTTACTTAAGTCAGCTATTGCCTATATAAAAAAGCAGTCCGAGACTTATAGGTCTCGGACTGCTTTAACATTTAATTTACGCAAATAGATTTCATTATAATTAATTAATATTCTTTGAGGGAGTTCAATAGAAAATTAATTATTTAAATTTACGTTTGCGAGCTGCTTCTGATTTCTTCTTACGTTTAACGCTAGGTTTCTCATAGAACTCACGTTTACGCACTTCTTGAATCGTACCGCTTTTTGAAACTGTACGTTTAAAGCGACGTAATGCATCTTCGATTGATTCGTTTTTACGAACTACTGTTTTAGACATCTGTATTTCCCTCCCTCCAAATATCAACAAAGCTTTATATGTCAGTTACATAGTAAATATATTACTATGTACTTAAACATTATAAAATAAGTCATTTTTTAAGTCAATAATCATTTGCAATGAATCTTAATATGCAACTAATCTTTCGTCTTTATTTGTTGCATGATTGATTACTTTTACAAGTTTTCCTTTATTAATTGGATAACCTGGTTCTATTACTTTAACTTTTACTAATTCTCCAATTAGAGATTCATCTCCATCAAATTCTATCTTCATGTAATTATCTGCATAACCAACTAATTTACCATCTTTAGAGCCTTTTTCTTCAGGAATGACTTCTAATACAGTTTGGTCAAATTTTGATGCATAATCTTTTGCAAGTTGATTTGATAGTTCTATAAGTCTATGAACACGGTCATTTTTAATGTCTTCATCTACTTGATCTGTCATTCTTGCTGCAGGTGTACCTGTTCTCATTGAATATGGGAAAACATGCAGTTCAGAGAATTGATGCTTAACTATGAAATCATAAGTTTCTTGGAACTCTTCTTCAGTTTCACCTGGGAAACCAACTATAACATCACTTGTTACTGCTAAACCAGGTAATGCTTTATGAAGTTTTTGTAGTCTTTCTGAAAAATGAGCCATAGTATATTTTCTTCTCATACGTTTCAATACAGAATCAGAACCGGATTGTAATGGAATATGCAAATGCCTTACGACTTTTGTAGATTTATCGATAACATCGATAACTTCATCTGTTAATTGACTCGCTTCTATAGAAGAAATTCTAATTCTTTCTAAGTTTTCTACTTCTTCTAAATCACGTAATAATTGCGCTAAGTTATAATCTTTTAAATCTTCACCATATCCACCTGTGTGAATACCAGTTAATACGATTTCTTTATATCCTGAATTTACAAGTGTTGTCGCTTGGCTAACTACTTGTTTAGGATCTCTTGAACGCATTAATCCTCTAGCCCATGGAATAATACAAAAAGTACAGAAATTATTACAGCCTTCTTGAATTTTTAATGAAGCACGAGTTCGGTCAGTGAAATAAGGTACTTCTAGTTCTTCATATTTTCTATTCTTCATGATGTTTCCAACACCATTTATTGGCTGTCTGCTTGTCTTATAGTCTTCAATATAAGAAATTAACTTATGACGATCTTGAGTACCTACAACGATATCTACCCCTGGTATCGCCATGATTTCTGCTGGAGATGTTTGCGCATAACAACCTGTTACACATACTACTGCATCAGGGTTTTTACGAATAGCTCTTCTTATAACTTGTCTACTCTTCTTGTCTCCTGTGTTAGTCACTGTACAAGTATTTATAATAAATACATCAGCGTTTGTTTCAAACTCTACTCTTTCGTAATCATTTTCCTTAAATAATTGCCAAATTGCTTCAGTTTCATAATGATTAACTTTACAACCTAAAGTATGGAATGCTACTGTAGCCAACTATATTCACCTCATTAATTCTAATTGATAGCTTAAAGCAGCTAAAGCATACAATGGAGCGGTTTCAGCCCTTAATATTCTCGGTCCTAGACTTATGTTATATCCATCTTCAAATAAAGCAACTTCTTTTTCAGAAAGCCCACCTTCTGGCCCAAAGATGATTAAAACTTTTTGTCCCTTTTTTAAGTTAGAACCAATTTGATGTAAATTACTTGTTCCCCCACGTTTAGCTTCTTCTTCATAAGCTATTAATACATAATCATATTCATTTATAATATCACAAACAGAATTAAAATTCGACATATACCTGATATCTGGGATAGTCAAACGCATGCTTTGCTCACTTGCTTCTTTAATGATTTTTTGCCATCTATCAATCTTTTTAGACTGCTTTTTATGATCTAATTTAACTACAGAACGTTCAGATTGAACAGCAATAAAATAGTGTGCGCCCATTTCTGTTGCTTTTTGAATCATCCACTCATATTTATCGCCTTTTATTAATCCGCTAGCGATTGAAATCTCGACAGGTAATTCTGTCTGTCTCGTCGTATCTTCTAATGTCAGTACTTCTATATTTTGTTCATGAAAATCTATAATTTTGCAAATCATCGATTTTTGATCATTAAAAGTGATGATAATCTCATCATCAACTGTCATTCTCATTACATTTTTTATATGGTGTATGTCTTCGTTATTATGTAGAAAAAAACGCTGATTTAACTCAGCGTTTTCAAGTAAGAAGTATCTTTGCATTGTTCTCCTACTTTCTAGCTCTTATTGAAACCCAGCCGTTTTCTTTTAAAACTTTCTCAATTTTAAAACCAACTTCGGTTAATCTGTTAGTGATTTCATCGCATTTCTCATCAATGATGCCAGATGTTATAAAGAAACCACCATCGTTAAGTCTATCGTAACTATCTTCTATCATTAAATCTATAACATGCGCTAAAATATTTGCAATAATAACATCGTATTGCTCAGTTTCTTCTGTTAATAAATTCCCAGTCTCAACTTTTATACTATTTTCGCAATGATTTTTTTCAAAGTTTTCTTTAGCAACTTTAACAGCTAAGTCATCTAAATCAATAGCTTTGATAGATTTAACGCCTAATAAATAGCACCCAATGCTTAAAATGCCTGAGCCGGTACCAACATCAATCACTTTATGATTTGGCTCTACAACTTCTTCTATGTGTCTTAAACACATACTTGTAGTTGGATGATCTCCTGTACCAAAAGCCATCCCTGGATCAAGTTCTATACATAAACTGTCATCAGCGTTTTCATATTCTTCCCAACTAGGAACAATCGCAAAGCGTTCTGAAGCTTTAAAAGGATGAAAATAATTCTTCCATTCATTTTCCCAGTCTGATTCTTGAATGACTGTCTTTGAAAAAGCCAATACTTCCGGTTTAATACCATCAATATTTGAAATTGTATTTTTTATTTCTTGTTCTAGCGATTCAGTAAATACTAGTTCACTAAAATAACATTTCACTCTAATATCATGATCTGGGTAATCATCAGGATTTAATTCATATATTTCACCATAAACATCGATGTGTTCTTTATCTAGTTCAGATGAATCTTCAATAACAACACCATTTGCACCTAATTCATTTAATAGTGCTGTTACGACAGGTTCTGATTCTTCATTTATCATTATAGAATACTCAATCCAATTCACGGGCTATTCTCCTTTAAAGAACTTTTTAGCTCTATCTTTTAAACTTGAAGGTTGTTCTGTTAATGTTTCTCCACCAATTTCAGCGAATTCACGTAGTAATTCTTCTTGACGTTCTGTTAATTTATCCGGTGTTACAACTTTTACAGTTACGAAATAATCACCTTTACCATAACCATGAACATTTTGGATACCTTTTTCACGTAATCTGAACTGCTTACCAGTTTGTGTTCCTGCAGGTACTGTTAGTGCCACGCTGCCATTTAATGTCGGAACAGTTACTTCATCACCTAATGCTGCTTGAGGGAATGATAGATTTAAGTCGTAGAATATATCGTCTCCATCACGTTTGAATTTATCATGAGGTCTAACTCTAAATACCACATATAAATCACCTGCTGGACCACCATTAACACCTGGTCCACCTTTGCCTGCTAAACGAATTTGTTGATCATTATCTACACCTGCTGGTACTTTAACTTTGATTGTAACTTTTTTGTTTTGAGTACCTTTACCGTGACAATCTGGACATTTCTCTTCAAATTCTTGTCCAGTACCATTACATTCAGGACAAACTTTTTGCGTTTGCATTCTACCAAGAATTGTATTTTGTTCTACTGTTACATGACCTTGTCCATTACAATATGAACATGTTTTCTTCTTAGTTCCTGGTTTAGCACCGTTACCATGACAAGTATCACATTCTACATCTTTACGAACTGTAATATCTTTTTCAGTACCAAATACTGCTTCTTCGAATGATAACGTCATGCTATATTGTAAGTCATCACCTTGTCTCGGTGCATTAGGATCTCTTCTTGCACCGCCACCAAAGAATGAACCAAATATATCTTCGAATCCACCAAAGCCAGAGAAGTCTTGACCTCCAAATCCTTGTGATCCTCCACCAAATCCTTGTTGTGATGCATTATGTCCAAATCTATCATATTGAGCACGTTTATTTTCATCACTAAGAATTTCGTATGCTTCAGATAATTCTTTAAATTTGGCGTCAGCACCTTCTTCATGGTTTATATCTGGGTGATACTTTTTTGATAATTTTCTATAAGCTTTTTTAATTTCATCTTGTGAAGCATCTTTAGATACACCGAGTACTTCATAGTAATCTCTTTTAGCCAAAAAAATCTCTCCTTTACACATTAATATATTACTAGAAAAACTTGAATTAAAAAAGCCAAAGCCAATCACATTGACTTTGACTTTTTAATGAGTAATATTATTGTTTTTTATCTTCGTCGTTAACTTCAGTATACTCTGCATCTACTACATCATCATCTGAATTCCCTTGTCCTTCAGCTGATTCTGCACCTTGTTGTGCTTGAGCAGCTTGTTCATACATTTTCACTGATAATTGTTGAACGATTTCTTCAAGAGCATCTTTTTTAGTTCTGATATCTTCAATATCGTCGCCTTCTAATGCTTTTTTCAATTCTTCTTTAGCATCTTCAGCTTTAGTTTTTTCACTTTCGTCAACATTATCACCTAAGTCAGATAATGTTTTATCTACAGTGAATACCATTTGGTCTGCTTCGTTTCTTAAATCGATTTCTTCACGACGTTTTTTGTCTTCTTCCGCATTTTTCTCTGCGTCTTTAACCATACGGTCGATTTCATCGTCTGATAGTGAAGAACTAGATTCGATTGTGATTTTTTGTTCTTTATTAGTACCTAAATCTTTAGCTGTAACATTTACAATACCGTTTTTGTCGATATCGAATGATACTTCGATTTGAGGTACACCACGTGGAGCTGGTGGTATATCAGTTAATTGGAATCTACCAAGTGTTTTGTTATCAGCTGCTAATTGACGCTCACCTTGTAATACGTGAATGTCTACCGCTGGTTGGTTATCAGCTGCTGTAGAGAATACTTGAGATTTAGATGTTGGGATAGTTGTGTTTCTTTCGATTAATACTGTAGAAACGCCACCCATTGTTTCAATACCTAATGATAATGGTGTTACGTCTAATAATACAACGTCTTTAACATCACCAGTTATAACGCCACCTTGAATAGCAGCACCCATTGCTACTACTTCATCTGGGTTGACACCTTTGTTAGGATCTTTACCGATTTCTTTTTTAATTGCATCTTGTACAGCTGGTATACGAGTAGAACCACCTACTAGAATTACTTCATCGATATCTGAATTAGATAATCCAGCATCTTTCATAGCTTGTCTAGTTGGTCCCATAGTTTTTTCTACTAATTCACTAGTTAAAGCTTCGAATTTAGCTCTAGTTAAAGTAGTTTCTAAGTGTAATGGGCCATTAGCGCCACCTGAGATAAATGGTAATGAAATTTGTGTTGAAGATACACCTGATAAATCTTTCTTAGCTTTTTCTGCAGCGTCTTTCAGACGTTGTAAAGCCATTTTATCTTGTGATAAATCAATGCCATTTTCTTTTTTGAATTCTTCAGCTAAATATTGAATGATAACGTCGTCAAAATCGTCACCACCAAGTTTATTGTCACCAGCAGTTGCTAATACTTCGAATACACCGTCGCCTAATTCTAGAATAGACACGTCAAATGTACCGCCACCAAGGTCAAATACAAGTACTTTTTGATCTTGCTCTGTTTTATCTAAACCGTATGCTAAAGCTGCTGCAGTTGGCTCGTTAATAATACGTTCTACTTCTAAGCCAGCGATTCTACCAGCGTCTTTAGTTGCTTGACGTTCAGAGTCATTAAAGTAAGCTGGAACTGTGATTACTGCTTTAGTTACGTTTTCGCCTAAATAACTTTCTGCTGTTGATTTAAGATTTTGTAGAATCATTGCTGAAATTTCTTGTGGAGTATACTCTTTATCTTCTACTTTTTCTTTGTAATCAGTACCCATATGACGTTTTACTGATTGAATTGTATTAGGGTTAGTTACTGCTTGACGCTTAGCAACTTCACCTACTTGAGTTTCACCGTCTTTAAATGCTACTACTGATGGTGTAGTTCTATTACCTTCAGGGTTTTGAATAACTTTAGGTTCTCCACCTTCTAATACTGATACTACTGAATTTGTTGTACCTAAGTCTATACCTATTACTTTACTCATAAGAAAATTCCTCCAATTATTTATTTGCGTTTTAAATTCAATTAATTATTCATTTACTTTAACCATTGCTGGTCTTAAAACGCGTTCTTTTAATTTGTAACCTCTTTGTAGTTCTTCAGTAATAACACCTGATTCAAAATCAGGATTGCTATCTTGCATAACTGCTTGATGTACAGTTGGATCAAATTCTTTATTCTCTGACTCAATTTCTTCTAGACCATTTTCTTTTAATGATCTCAATAAGTCATCATAAACCATTTGTACACCTTTTTTAAATGATACGAAATCTTCTGATTCGCCTTCTTGTTTTAGTGCGCGATCCATGTTATCCAATGCTGGCAACACATCTGTTAAAACACGTTGTGCTTGGTAATCTTTCGCCACACTAGCTTCTTGTTTCATTCTACGCTTGTAATTTTCAAACTCAGCATACAAACGTAAGTATTTTTCTTCTTCTTCGTTTAATTTTTCTTTTAATTGTTCGAGTTCAGTTTCCGGAATTTCGACTGTTTTTTCAGTCTCTTCAACCTCTTCTACATTTTCAACTTCTTCATTTTCGTTACCATTAGTTTCTTCAGTGGCAACGTTTTGAGTTTGTTCAGACGACTCGTCGAATTTTTCATTTTGATTTTCTTCCGTCATTTCATGCCCTCCATTTTCTTTCCTTATTTAAAAATGATTCAAAAGTTGAATCACTTTATTGTAATGCATTGCAGTTGGACCTATAACGGCTAAATGACCGCTTATATCTCCCGAAATCTCATAACTTGTACTTACTATTGAAATACCTTCTAAGTCCTGATTAATTTCCTGTCCAATGTTTACGCTAATGGAATCATTAGCTGTTTCGTTTAAAAATTGGGCAATTCGTTCAGATTCCAGATACTTTAAAATTGACTGTATCATGGACACATTCGAAACGTTTAACGCCTCAATCAAGTGCATTTTTCCACCTAAAAACATTTCTTCATTTTGATCATTAATTTGTGTAATTAGTGCGTACTTAAAATTATTTATAAATTGTTGATCAATAAATGACAACGTTAATGATTCTAACGTGTTTATCAATGTAGATAAAGTATTTTGCTTAAAATGTAGATTCAAGTAATTCATAAACTTTTCTATTTGTTCATGTGTTATGAGTTTAGAAATTTGTAAATGAACTTTCTCTACATATCCATCTGCAAAAACGATAACACTCATTAAATGATTAGGGTTCACTCTAACGAAATGAATTTCAAAAATATGTCTTGAAAATTTATTGGGTCCTAATACAACAGTCGTATAATGAGAACGATTGGATATTTCCAAAGCTAACCATTTTAGCATTGCATTAACATCATATTGATTATCATCATAAAATTGGTTGAACCAGTCTATTGATTGTTTACTACGTGATTTAACCTTTAGTAATTGGTCAACATAATGTCTAATTCCTTTTTCAGAAGGAACTCTTCCTGATGAAGTATGTGTCTTCTCGAGGAGTTCTAATTCTTCTAATTGTTTCATCTCATTTCTAACTGTTGCTGGGCTTATAGGCAATTGATGCCTTTCAATAATCGACTTAGAACCAATTGGCTGGCCTAACTCAACATAATCCTCAACAATTACATTTAGTATTTGTAATTGTCTCTTAGTAATCATGTTATCACCTCGATTAGCACTCTATCTATCCAAGTGCTAATTATAATTTATCAAATTGGTCAAAGTAAGTCAACATTAAACCCTCGAATTTTTGAAAGATTTTTCATTCTTTTATTTAAGTTAATAAAAACTGCTCAAATACTTCGTTACCAATGATTTGACCACGTTCACTTAAGTATAAATAATCTTCATTTTCATTTAACAAACCATTTTCCAATAAATTATTAACCTTTTGACCAAATACTTCTTCAATCGTTTGATCAAATTTTTTATAAAATCTAGATTTTGAAACACCTTCAGTCATGCGTAAGCCTAGGAACATTTGCTCTTCCATTTGCTCTTTTAATGTAACTTCACTATTTTGCAGTACAGGCATTTCTCCATTAGTTAGTTTATTTATATATTGATTAACCGGATTAATATTACTATATCTCACACCGTTTATATATCCGTGTGCGCCAGCTCCGAAACCATAATATTCTTCATTCTTCCAATATACTTTGTTATGAAGTGATTCATGGCCTACTTTAGAAAAATTAGATATTTCATATTGATGTAGAGGTGATTTTTTTAATTTATTTTGTAAGTGTTGATACATTTCTTCACCTAAATCTTCATTAGGTAATTTTAATTTTCCTTTTCTATATAAATTATAGAATTGAGTTTTAGGTTCAAGTATAAGTGCATAGCTTGAAATGTGATCAACATCAAGTGATAACGCTTTATTTATTGATTCATCAAATTGTTTCAACGTTTGACCAGGTAAGTGAAACATTAAATCTAAACTAACTGAGCCTATATTATGTTTTTTAGATAACTTAACTGCTTTTTCAATATCGTCACTATGATGTGTACGTCCTAATATTTCTAATAAACCATCATCAAAAGTTTGCACTCCAAGTGATAACCTATTAACACCATATTTTTTTAAAAGTTGAATTTTACCTTCAGTTAGTTCATCCGGGTTTGCTTCAAATGTATATTCATCAGTTACAGTAAATAAATCATTTATTGATATTAGTAGTTTTTCTAATTGAACTTCTGATAATGCTGTTGGCGTCCCACCTCCAACAAAAATTGTTTCTACAACTTTATCTTTGCGAGTAGACATTTCTTTTATTAAGCAATCTAAATATTCATCAACAGGCTGATTGGCTATAAAAAACTTATTAAAATCACAATAAGTACAAATTCTAACGCAGAAAGGTATATGAATATATACACTTTTAGCCATTTAAATCCTCCTTTAAAAATAAAAACAGCTACTTAAACGCAGCTGTTTCTTGTTTAATCTTCATCCATTTTCAGTACTGCTAGGAATGCATCTTGTGGAATCTCAACGTTTCCGACTGACTTCATCTTAGCTTTACCGGCTTTTTGTTTTTCAAGTAATTTACGTTTACGACTAATGTCACCACCGTAACATTTTGCTAATACATTTTTACCCATAGATTTTATGTTTGTACGTGCTACTATTTTATTACCAATTGCTGCTTGAACTGGCACCTCAAATTGTTGTCTAGGAATTAATGTTTTAAGTTTATCTACAATTGCTTTACCTCTTTCGTAAGCAAATTCTTTATGCACAATAAAGCTTAACGCATCTACTTGGTCTCCATTTAATAAGATATCCATTTTCACAAGTTTACTTTCTTGATATCCGATTAATTCATAGTCGAAAGAAGCATAACCTTTCGTATTAGACTTCAATTGATCAAAGAAATCAAATACAACTTCAGATAAAGGAATTTCATAAATAATATTCACTCGAATATCATCTAAATAATCCATTGTAACGAAATTACCACGTTTTTTCTGACATAATTCCATTACTGCTCCTACATAGTCACTTGGTACCATCATAGTCGCTTTAACATACGGTTCATAAATCGTGTTGATTTTTTGTGGATCTGGGAATTGTGAAGGGTTATCAATTTCAACTTTCTCTCCATCTGTTAATTCACATTCGTAAATAACTGATGGTGCAGTTGCTATTAATTCAATGTTAAATTCACGTTCAATTCTTTCTTGTATGATTTCCATGTGTAATAATCCTAAAAATCCAGTTCTGAACCCGAAGCCTAATGCTTGAGATGTTTCTGCCTCAAATTCTAAAGAAGCATCATTCAATTGAAGTCTTTCTAAAGCTTCTCTTAAGTCATTATATTTACTATTGTCTATTGGATAAAGCCCACAGAATACCATTGGATTCATTTTCTTATAACCTTGAAGTGGTTTGTCTGCAGGTCTGTCAGCATTTGTTATCGTATCACCTACGTCAGAATCAGCAACATTTTTAATAGATGCAATTATATATCCAACATCACCTACTGATAAAGTTTCAACTGGTAATGGTTTAGGTGTATTAATACCTACTTCCGCAACTTCAAAAGTTTTACCTGTGGACATCATTTGAATTTTGTCTCCGGCTTTAACTGACCCTTCAACTATTCTAATTGAAGAAATTACACCTCTATAAGCATCGTAAGTAGAATCAAATATTAATGCTTGTAGTGGATTTTCTGGGTCACCTTCTGGTGGTGGTACTATTTCAACGACTTTCTCTAATATTTCTTCTATACCAATATTAGCTTTCGCACTTGCAAGTACCGCATCACTCGCATCTAAACCAATAACATCTTCAACTTCTTGCTTTACCCTTTCCGGTTCAGCAGCAGGTAAATCGATTTTGTTTATTACTGGAATCAACTCTAAGTCATTGTCTAAAGCAAGATAAACGTTTGCTAAAGTTTGTGCTTCGATACCTTGAGCTGCATCTACGATTAGAATAGCCCCTTCACATGCAGCTAATGAACGTGATACTTCATAAGTAAAATCGACGTGTCCCGGTGTATCAATTAAATGTAGTATGTATGTTTCCCCATCTTTCGCTGTATAATTTAATTGAACAGCGTTTAATTTGATAGTTATACCACGCTCTCTTTCTAAATCCATTGAATCTAATAATTGAGACTTCATATCTCTCGTCTCAACACTTTTCGTATTTTCCAAAATTCTATCAGCTAATGTTGATTTTCCATGATCAATATGAGCAATAATAGAAAAGTTTCTTATTTTCTTTTGGCGCTCTAGGCGTTTCATTCTGTCCATTTGAACTCCAACTTTCTCGTTAATTTTACATCTTCAGATGTAAGTAGCATCTTTGATATGATACCTTCTTTATAGAATAAATGCAAACCAATTACCAAACTGTTCATAAAGTGTTAAGCTTTATAAGGAATATGTAAATAATGATTGCACTTAAGGCGTACATTTGATAAAATATTTTTTGTTGCAATCAAATTATTTGATCACGGACAACATATTTAGGAGGTGACTCTCATGCCAAACATTAAATCTGCAATTAAACGTGTTTCTGTAACTGAAAAGAAAGACGCTGCAAACATTTCACAAAAAAATGATATGCGTTCAGCTGTTAAATCTGCAAGAACTGCTATCGAAAATAATGCTGATAACAAAGGTGAATTAGTTTCATTAGCTATCAAAAAAGTTGATAAAGCTTCTAAAAAGAACTTAATTCATTCAAATAAAGCTAACAGAATTAAATCTAGCTTAATGTCTAAAGCTAACTAATTAACAAAAGCTACAGTTCATCTGTAGCTTTTTTATTTTTAAATTTTCAAGATAAACAACTCTAAAATTAAAACTTTATCCATGTATGAAGATTTTAATTCATAATCAGTATCAGCACATATATCTATCGTCTTTAACAGTCTTTCTAAAGATAAATTTCTTATAATTCTTAAGGCTAATTTCACTCTATAAGGATGTACTCCTATTGTTTTAGCAATTTGTTGCTCACTGTAACTTTTGCCAGCTAATATTTTACATTGATAGTACAACCTATAATTACTTGTTATTAATGCTAACAACTTAATAGGCTCTTCTTTCAAATTTATTAAATCTTTTAGCAATTCAATAGACTTCTCTTTTTTTCCTTTTTGTATATACTCCGTTAATAAAAATACATTTTGTTCAAGAGAACGGCTAACTATTTCAGTAACATCTTTTTTATTAATAACTGGTTCATCACCAATAAATAAAATTAATTTTTCTAATTCTGCATGTATAATATTAAATTGAATACCAGTTAACTCTAAAAATGCGACGAGTGCGTCTTCTTTAATGTCTTTATACTGCTCGTTTAAATATGACTTAATCCATTGTTTCATTTCTTGTTCTGACATTTGCTCTATTTTATTTAGTGTTGCATTCTTTTTAACAGTTTTTACGAGTTTCTTTCTTTCGTCTAATTTTTCGTTACTTACATCAAAAACTACTAGCGTATCTCCATCATATTGCTCTATAAATTCAAGTAAAGCATCAGTACTATGGTTAATGCTATTATTCACTTTTTCACCTGTAAATAAGTAAGCATTTTTAATATGAACAACTTTCTTGTCTGAGAGGAAAGGTAAAGTTAACGCTTCTTCTATTGCATTAGAAATGGGTGTTTCGTATAAATCATATTTGGCGTAATTGAATTCATCACGCCCTTCTTTTAAATATTGATTGATAATTTCGTTAGATTTTTTCTCTATTAATGCATCTACTGCACCATAATTTAATACAATATTATCTTTCAAAATAAGTCTTCCTCTCTTATAAAGTTCTAATTAAGTATAGCATTTTTAAGCTTATTATCATATAATGAATGTAAGTATAGGAGGGAGTCATATGAACAGATTTGAAGGTGAAAATACTCAAGGGCGTAACAATGACGTTAAAGACTCTGGATTAGGTTTTATTGTAGGCTTCTTATTTTTAGCAGCGATTTATATCATTGCTCAAGTATTCAGCTTACTACCTAACTAATAGTACATATTTATATTTTTTAATCAAGGCTGGGACATAATAATGTCTCAGCCTGATTTATTGTAATCGTATAAACCATTAGTTGTTGATATCCCAGCTTTAGTCAATGTGATTGTTATCCCCCCCATATCTTGCGTGTTTAATATTTTACATTTATGGTTTTGAAGTTTTTTAATAGTTACTTTTTTAGGTAAGCCATATTTATTTCCTCTACCAGCACTTATAATACATAACCTAGGTTTCACTCGAGATAAAAATTCTTCAGTTGAACTCGTTGAACTACCATGATGTCCAACTTTTAAAATATCATATTGATGATCAATTTTATTTAAAACTGTTCGTTCATTATTCTGCGTTGCATCTCCTGTAGAAATTATCTTCTTATTGTAAACTTCTAATTCCGTTATGATTGAATTTTCATTTTTATCAGGATGACTTTTTGTATCCTGATTATAAAACCTATAAATCGCTTTACCTACTTTTATATTTTTCAACCCTACACTATCAATAATAGTTATTCCTTTTTGTTCAAGGCTACTAATTAGTAACTTCAATTCTTTGTTATCCCAAGTTCTTTTATTTATTATTAGATTTTTAATGTTTATTTTTTGGCTTAATTCTTCTAGTTCTCCCATATGATCTAAATGTGGATGTGATACAATTAAATAATCGATTTTTCGAATGCCTTTTTCATGAAGTTCAGGTATTAATACAGACTTTGTATAAGAAAGTTCATTATCTTTGATTTGCCAGTCTTTTTTATTTGATAACATTTTACCGCCTGTATCTATCATTACAATTTGATTTGTATCTTTATGATATGAAACCATTGCATCCCCTTGTCCCACATCCAAAAACCTTAATATCACTCTCTCTTCTTTAAAATCATAAGTTACAGTTATAATAACTAATATAAAAATAATAATAGCTTTAAAAATTTTCTTTTTAAGAATATACATACTTATCATCACACAAATAATAAATATTAGAAAATACGATATATGAGAAAGATTCCTTACTACAATATCTTCTATATTGAAATTATTTATTATTTGTATAATATCAATAGTTATACTTAACATTAAATCTGTTAAATATATCAAAATATTAGGTACAAAGCCGATTGTTACATAGATAATCAAAAAAATCATAACTAGAGGGAATAATATTAATTCAAACCAAGGAATAAAAAAGAAGTTGGTTAATAAACCTAACCATTGAAAAGTATTAAAATGCATAATAAGAATAGGAAAAGTAGAAATTTGAGCTATTAAGTTAATACATATTAGTTTATAAATGAAATGAAATGTTTTAATAATGGGGATAGTAAGTAGTAAAAATGTAGAAACTAAATAAGATAATTGAAAACCTATGTCATAAATTATAAACGGTTTATACATGACAGACAAAATAAAGGTAATTGAAAGAATTTGTAGTGAATCAAGACGTGTAAACTTTTTAATCACAAGATATAACATTACAACAGCTACTGCTCTAATAACACTTGGACTTAATCCTGTTAATACTGCATATATAGGTAATAAAATAAAAATAATCAGTTCTGCCTGATGATATCTTAGCTTAAATTTCAACAATATATTAAACAAAAACACACTGAGTAAGGCAACATGTGAACCACTTACTGCATACAAGTGGTATATACCTAAATGTTTTAATTCTTCAATTCGTTCGCTAGATAAATACTTCGTTTCGCCTAAAGTCAATGCAATAATACCTTCAATATATTCTGAATTTAACTTTATTAAATTTAAAATAAGATGTTCCCTATGAAACTGCAATTTTTCTAAAAGATTCAATTTACTATTAATACAAGATTTGAGAAACGGTTGTTTAATTTTAATGATGCCTTCAATATCTTGTTGGATAAGATATTCTTTATAGTTAAACTTCAAACTATTAGTATTAGGTAAAGGGTCACTATAATCATAATAAACTTCACATTTTTTAAATAAAGGTAAGTTATTAAGGATTTTTTCTTTTTCTTCTTTAGATTTAATTGTGTAATAAACTTGATAAGTTTTACCTTTTTGTTGAGCAATTGATTTAAATAAATCACCGTCAATTACTATATCATCTTTAAATTCTATAAAATCATGTAACGGTGCTTTGTTACGCTTTTCATGATTAAATGAATCCAATTGTGGTAGTTGTATTGACGGTAAAATTAAATAACCAATTACGACAAAGATAATACCAAGTATCGCAATTCTATATGATTTCAATTTGATCATACAACTTAGTATGACTATACTTAAAAATATCATCCCGATATAAATATTAAAGACAATTAAAATACCTGATAATAAATATAAGGCTAAGTAGAAATACATAACGCTGCGTAACCTATTATTTTAAATATTTCACAATATCTTCAGGATGGAAATCAATTCTTTCAAAATGAACACCTGATTGTTCTAATAACTGAATCGCATATGTATGATTGTGATAATCGTCTGCATAATAAATTTGTTTAATGCCAGCTTGTATTATAGATTTAGTACAGTTTAAACAAGGAAAGTGTGTTACATATATTGTTGCGTCTTCTGAAGATACACCCAATTTTGCGCACTGAATAATAGCGTTCATTTCAGCATGAATTGTTCTTATACAATGTCCGTCGACAACTAAACATCCATTATCAATACAATGTTCTTCACCTGAAACAGACCCATTGTATCCCCCTGCAATCACTCTATTATCTTTAACGATAGTTGCACCTACCGACAACCTTTCACATGTTGATCTTAGTGATAACAAATGGCTTTGAGCCATAAAATATTCCTTCCACTTGATTCTTTCCATATTAATCATCCAACCTTTCATATACTATTATTGTAAGTATTATGTTTATGAAATGCAATTTCAATTTAAAATGACATATTCTTTCAAAGATTCTACTGTTTTATCTCCAAATCCTTTTATCTTCTTCATATCGTCTATAGATTTAAAATCTCCTTTTGCTTCTCTATACTTTATAATTGCGTCTGCTTTACTTGGTCCTATCCCGGGTATTTTCTGTATTTGTTCTTTAGTTGCAGTATTAATATTTACTTCAACATTTTCATTTTGACTACTTTGCTTATTCAAATTTGAAGGTATTTGTTCACCTTTCATTGGTACATATATACTCATTTGATCTTTTAATTTCTCTGAAAGATTTAGTTTAGATAAGTCAGCTTGCTCATTTATTTGTGCTTTCTTTAAAACATCATTTATTCTTTCTGAAGATTTCATTTCATATGTTTTTGGAAATTTAACAGCTCCTTTAACATCTACAATTACTTCTTTAATATTTTCTTTAGATGATATTTCTCTCCTATCTATTTCTTGCTTTGATTCTTTACTTTCTTGATTTTCAATCATTCCACTATTATTTTTATTTATAGTTTCTATTGGCTCTTCATCTGGTTCATTCATTCCAAAAATTAATTTCAGTATGATAATAAAAACTATAAATCCAATTAAAATATAACGATAATATTGCGAAAAATACTCCTTAATCATTTTGATTTTATCCAAAAAAACACCTCCTACATATATAAACGTAAAAGGTGTCAAAAATTACTTATTCATTTTTTGAGCAACGATAAATTGTCTATTGCCTTGTTCACTATACGTATCTATAACAAAATCAGTGAATTTTGTTTTAATTTCAAATCCTGCTAGTTTTAATAATTCTTCGTATAAACTTATTTCAAAAGTACATTGGTAGTGCTCTTCATCAAATCGTTCGTATAAACCATCTTCGCGTTCTACAAAAAATGACATCTGATGATAAACGCTATTAGGTTCTTCACCTGTTATAGCCTGCCAAATTAGCGTAAGACGTTCTTCTTCATCGATATAATTTTGATTATTAAATTGATGATTCATCTTATATATGCTGTGGACATCAAAAATAAATATACCCTCGTCTTTTAAATATTTATCTATATAATTAAATACTTGTAGTATATCTTCCGGTTCAGTCACATAGTTTAAACTATCACAAAATATAGTAATCATATCATATTGATTTGGTAGTTCTAAATCTCTCATATCTTGACAATACCAATTTATAGATGGATTACGAGACTCTGCTATTTCTAGCATTTCTTGACTAATGTCTACACCACTCACTTGACCATATTCAGTCAATTGTGAAGTTAATGTACCTGTTCCACAACCTATATCTAATATTTCATTTTCTGAGCTACCTAAAAAATGCTCAACTATATATTTCCACTTATGATAAGGTTGATCAGCTGTCAACAAATCATAATAATCGCTCATTCTATTATAAGCCATTAAGACATAACCTCATTCAAGGTAATGATTGGTGCATCTTTGTATAATCTTTCCAAGTTATAATAATCTCTTTCTTCTCTATGGAATACATGTACGACTACATTACCTAAATCGATTAAAATCCATCTTGCTTCGTTAAAGCCTTCTAGTCTTTTGACATTAACTTCATTGATTTCCGCTTCGTCTTTTACATTTCTAGCGATAGCTTGTACTTGTTTATCACTATTACCATGACAAACTACAAAGTAATCAGCAACATCACTAATACCTTGCATATCGATTGCTATTATATCTTCTGCACGTTTATCATCGCATGCAATTAAACTTTGTTTCATTAATTCATTCGAATTCATTTAATCATTCCTTTATTGTTCTGTATGCATATTATAATAATTTAAGCATTCAATTGTTTTTAAATGTACCGTTTTATCTTTACCAACTAAATGTAACACTGTTCGTTTAGATATTTCATAAATCGCTTTATCTAAATTTTTATCTTTAAACACGATATCTCTAATATCATCTACACCAGGTTGCGTTCTTTTAGGTTCAATATAATCAGCGATAAAGATTATTTTCTCAGTTTTATTCATATGCGCTCTACCAGTAGTGTGGTTATATATCGCATAATATACTTCCTCATCATCAATTTCATATTCATCTTTTAATCTTGCAGCTGCCACTGGCCCATGTAAAATCTCAGATCCATAGCTTAATAAATCTTGACCTAAATCATACTTCGTTACACTTTGATACAACTCTGATAACTCTTCATATTTACATAAGTCATGGAGAATACCTGCGAGCTCAACTTTTTTCGGATCTCCATCGAAAATTTCCGCCATTTTCTTACCAGTTTCTGCTACTCTTATTGAATGGTTATAACGTTTTGTGGGTAAAGTTTCTTCTACGAGTTTAACTGCTTTTTTAATCTTCATACAACCGTCCCCTTTTGATATATCTTTCAATTCTTGGTGTAACTAACATCTTGACTGAATGATGATTTTTACAACGATTTCGTATATCCGTCGAGCTTATATCCATTCTTGGGATATTTAGGGATAACATACCACTATCAACATTTTGTTTATCTACTTCTCTATTGACCACTACAAACGTAACCATTTCTTTCAATTTATCAATATTTCTCCATTTATCTAAATTTACATATTGATCTGTTCCGATGATTAAATAGATTTGATATTCTGGATATTCATTTTGAATTTCACTAATAGTATCAAAAGTATAACTCGTTCCTTGTCTGTTTATTTCTCTTTTATCAATTACGCCGAATTCTAAATCTTCAATTGCTAACTTTAGCATGTCAACTCTTTCATTTTCTAACAACTGAGATTCATTGTGGCTTTTTAAAGGTGATTGATAACTAGGTAAAAACACAAACTCATCTGGTTTAACAAATTGATAGGCTTCACTCGCAACTAACATATGGCCAACATGTATTGGATTGAATTGGCCACCGTATATCATGATTTTTTTCATTTTATTTAAGGTAATTCTATTTTTTTGTTTTCTTTAGATTCTTTATAAAGAATAATGATACTACCTATAAGTTGAACGAGTTCACTTTCAGTTTGTTCAGATATTGAATTTGCTACTTCTTTATGATCATCCATGTTGTTTTGTAAAATGTGTACTTTAATTAATTCTCTTTTTTCTAATGCCTCGTTTAATTGTTCTATCATGTTTTCACTTATTCCGCCTTTACCTATTTGGAATATTGGATCTAAGTGATGAGCTTCTTTTCTTAAATATCTCTTTTGTTTACCTGTTAACATATTTATCTCCTTTTAAGTTCTTCTAAAACTTTATTTTTCATTGTTTTTATATCGGCAGTTTCACCTGTCCATATTTTAAAACTTTCTGCACCTTGGTATATAAACATATCTAAACCATTATATATAGTTAATCCTCTACTTTCACATACTCGTAAAAGTGGTGTTTTGTCTGGGATATAAATAATATCACAGACTAAAGCATTTGCGTGAATTTCTTCTATAGGTATAATGAGTTCGTCCGACGATTCATTCATACCAACTGGTGTCGTGTTAATAATAATATCGAATTCGTTCAAAATAGGCTTTATTTTATCTAATTGATACTGATTAATATCTAAATTCCAATTTTCAAATCTTTCAAGACTGCGATTTGCTACAGAAATTTTCCTTTCAGTATACTTCATCATTTCAGCGACTATGCCTTTACTTGCACCGCCAGCACCTAGTACAAGTATATTTTTGCCAGCTATAGAACCATAATTATCTAGTAAACCTTTAACAAATCCAATACCATCTGTATTATAACCTGTCCATTTATCACCATCTATATGAACAGTATTAACAGCTCCTATATGCTCAGCATTTGTAGAAATTTCATCTAAGTATGGAATAATCGTTTCTTTATGTGGAATCGTAATATTAAATCCATCAAGTTCTTTTTCTTTTATGATATCTCTTATATGCTGCATATGTTTAGGGTCTATATCAAGTGCTATATATTCATCATCTCTTTCTAACGCTTCAAAGTTATTTAAATGCATAATTGGAGAAAGAGAATGTCCTATTGGATGTCCTATAACTGCAAATTTCATGTCGCTCACCTCTTATAAAATTGATTTTCTTGATGTAACCTCTACCTCTTTAGGTGCTATTACGTTTATTTCTGCGCCTTCGTCCACTGTAATAAAGCCTAACCCAGAAATCATAATATCACGTCTTTCATCTTTAACAAATATTACATTGTTTTTCAAATTATTAAAATCAAAATTTTCTTTAGAATATGGTGGTTTTAATAAATCCCCAATTTGGCGTTCCCATAGATCATCAGCATTTTCTAGCTTTGTTCTATGAATGTTCAAATCATTTGAAATGAAACAAGTTAATGAACGACGTCCACCTTTTTTATAATCAACTCTTACTAGCCCACCTAAGAATAAAGATTGTTCTTCATTCAATTGATAAACTTTAGGTTTAATTTCTTTTTTCGGCATTATTACTTTTAATTCTTTATCTGTAACATAATGAGTCATTTGATGACTTTGGATAATTCCCGGTGTATCGAACATATAAGAATCATCATCTAAAGGTATATCTATCATATCTAAAGTTGTACCTGGAAAATGACTTGTTGTGATAACATCTTTTTCTCCAACACTCTTTTCAATCAAACGATTTATAAGCGTAGATTTACCTACGTTTGTCGTACCTACAACAAAGACATCTTTTCTATCTCTGATTTCTTCTATTGTGCCTAATAGTTCATCAATTCCTTGATTTTTAGCGGCGGAAATAAGTACAACTTTATCAGGATTTAAACCATAATCTTTCGCTCTTTGTCTCAGCCATATTTCTACTCTCTTTTTATTAATGGCTTTTGGTAAAATATCCATCTTGTTTGCAACTAAAATCACTTTTTTCTTTCCTACAATATCCTTTAGTCGATGTATCATTGAACCTTCCAAATCAAATACGTCCACTACGTTTACAATCAAACCATCTTCATTATGAAGTGATTTCAACATATTTAAAAAGTCATCACTTGTTAAATCTACATCTTGTACTTCATTATAATTTTTTAGTCTGAAACACCTTTTACAAATTACATCTTCTTTATTCAAGCTGGATTTTGGAACGTAACCCGCTTCGTTCGGGTGTTCTGATTGTAAGGTTGCCCCACAACCAATACATTTTGCTATTTCTGTCAAATTTATTCCTCCCAATTAATTAAACCTTTTCTTTTGAAACGATTTAATAATCTTCTTTCTATTAATCGATTAAATTTAGTAATTAAACCGTCTGTTTTTTTCACAGGAACAACCATAATTGTATATAAACCATTTCGGTTGCCTCCAAATACATCTGTTAACATTTGATCGCCTATTACAACCACTTCTGATTTTTGTACATTCATAAGATGAGAAGCTTGTCTAAACGCTTTACCTCTTGGCTTACGAGCTTTAAATATAAAATCAATGTTTAATGTTTTTGAAAATGATTCTACACGCTTTTGACCATTATTAGAAACAATCGTTACAGTAATATCATTTTCTTTCATTCGTTCAAACCAATTTCTCACATCATCTGTTGGATCTTTAACATCCCAACCAACTAAAGTGTTATCTAAATCTGTAATAATAGCTTTAATGCCTTTACTTTTTAAATGCTCTGGACGAATATGATAAATTGATTCTACATATTCATTTGGTAAAAAATATTTTGTAAATATACCCATGTTTACACCTCTATATTATTTCTTATTCTAACATAAAAATAACTTAAATTTCTTTTACATAAAACAAAATAAAAGTGTTGCAAACCTTTAAAGATTTGCAACACTCAATATTATTCTGTAATTTCACGGTCAGAAGATTTTTCAACATCTGTATTCGCATAAATTACAAATCCAACAAGTGCTGTAGCAATGACAGCGATAGCCATTAATATTAACATTTTACTGCCTCCTTATGCCACTCTATTTAATAATAATTTTACAATTTTACTTGAGTTCACGCAAGCAACTTTTAAGAATTCATCAAAAGTCACATCTGATTCTTTATCAGCTAAATCTGAAACTGCTCTTGTTACTATAATCGGAACTTCATATTGATAACAAGTTTGCGCAATAGCGCCAGCTTCCATTTCAACGACACTAGCTGTAGGGAATGTTTCTTTTATTACTTTTCTTTGTTCTAAAGAACCAATAAAACTATCAGCTGTTGCAACTTCTCCAACAACTCCGTTTAATTCTAATTCTTCAATTGTTGAACGCGCATTTTTAATTAAATGATTTTCTGTCGTATAAGATTCAGGCATACCAGGAACTTGTCCCATTTTATACCCAAATGCAGTAGCATTTACATCATGATAGTAAACTTTATTACTTATAATAATGTCACCTATATTTAAATTAGGATCAATAGCTCCAGCTGAACCAGTGTTAATAATTAGATCTGGTTTAAAATCATTAATCATTAAAGCGGTAGTAATTGCTGCGTTAACTTTACCAATACCACTTTGGGCAAGAACTATTTCTTTTCCTTCTAGATGTCCTTTATAGAATATAACATGTGCTTTTTTAATTGTTTCTTTATTTTCTATAGCGGATTTTAATATTTCAACTTCTTCTTCCATTGCTCCAATAATACCTATCATGTTAAATCACTCCATCATGTTCATTCTTATATATATTAACATAATAGACTTAATTATAGATATAAATTTAATTATTCCATAAATCTTGTAGACCTTGTAAAGATAAGACACCTGCTATCAATGTCGTTAATACAGCTATTACACCTATTACAAGCATCCAAGTTGGATGTCTATAATCTCCAACAATACTCTTTTTACGAGACGCTATTAAGATTGTTCCTAAAGTAACTGGTAATATTAATCCATTCATAGCACCTGCAATTATTAATAACTTAACTGGTTTACCAATCGTTAAGAAAATAATAGAAGAAATTACAATAAATAATATAATTACTAAGTTTTCATGGTTTTTAATTGATGGATGTAACGATTGTATAAAAGTCGTACTTGTATAAGCACAACCAATAACTGACGATAAAGCCGCTGCAAATAATACAACTCCAAAAACTTGTTTGCCAACTGGTCCTAGGACATGTTCAAATACCGATGCTGGAGGGTTATCTGGATTAAGTGTAAATCCAGTGACTACAACACCTAAAACAGCTAGAAATAAAAATGTTCTCATTACGCCTGTTGTTAAAATACCTGAAATTGCAGCTCTGTTAACAAAAGGAATGTAATGCTTACCAGTTATACCGGCCTCGAGTAATCTATGTGCTCCAGCAAATGTAATATAACCACCTACTGTACCACCAACTAATGTAATAATCGGTACTATCAGTTTATTAATATCATCTGGTACTATCATTTTTTGAGCTGCTTCCATTACAGGTGGTTTTGTTAAAACCATAACATATGCAACAATTGCTATCATTAGAACACCTAGTATTTGAGTAATGATATCTACAACTTTCTGTGCATTTCTAACAATAAATATTAATATTGCTAATACACCAGTTATACCGGCGCCTAACCGTACATCAATACCAAAAATTGCATTTAAACCTAGACCTGCACCTGCTACGTTACCAATGTTAAATGCAAGTCCACCAATAGCAATTAATATCGCAATAAATGTACCTAAACCTTTGAATACATCATTAGCAATATCTTGGCCGCCTTTACCGACTACAGTAATCACTCGCCATATATTAATTTGAGCACCAATGTCTATAATGATAGATGCTAAAATAGCAAAAGCAAAACTTGCCATAAACTGTTCCGTAAATACTGCCGTTTGCGTTAGAAACGCTGGGCCAATAGAAGATGTGGCCATCAAGAAAACGGCGCCCCATAGTATTCTACGATGTTTATTAGTGTATTCAAATGGTTTGCTTAAATCATCATACCCCTTTTGTTCTTTCATGTACATTCCTCCTAGTTTAACGCTTTAATCTCAATACCTTCAGATTTAAATTGCTTTATTATTTCTTTTACAAAATTTAAAGCATGTTCACCATCACCATGAACACAAATTGTATCTGCTTCTATATCTATTTCTTTACCATTTATAGATGTTACTTTCGATTCTTTAACCATTTTTAATACTTGGTTAACTGCTTGTTGCGTATCAGTTATTAGTGCACCATCTTTCTTTCTAGAAACTAATTGTCCATCGTCTTCATAAGCTCTATCAGCAAAAACTTCACTTTTATATTTAAGATCAAGACGCTTACAAGATTTAATAAGTTCACTGTTAGATAACCCTACGAGAAATAACTGGTCATCAAAGTCTTTTATAGCTTTAACAATAGCATCAGCTATCTTTGAATCCTTAGCACCCATTTGATACAAAGCGCCATGAGGTTTTACATGATAAAGTTTTGTATCATGTATTTTACAAAATGCTGACAGTGCACCTAATTGATAAATAATCAAATCATATACTTCTTGCGGTGTTACATCAATATTTCTTCTGCCAAACCCTATTAAATCTTGGAAGCCCGGATGTGCACCGATATGAATATTATGTTGTTTAGCAATTTCAACTGTTTGATTCATAACATGTTGATCACCTGCGTGAAAACCACATGCTACGTTTGCTGAAGTTATTAAAGGTAATATCGTTTCATCATCACCTAATTTATAATTACCAAAACTTTCGCCTAAATCACAATTTAAATCAACTTGCATGATTCCCATCTCCTTTATACTATTTTATGTTCATGTAAGAATTTTATTGTTATATCATTGTCTATGTAAGGTTGATAACTTAAGACTCGATACAAGAAATCTAATGTAGTAGGAAATCCTTCTATTACAGTTTCTTCTAGCGTACCTTTCATTTTTTCTATAGCTTCTTGACGATTAGCCCCTTTAACAAGTATTTTAGCAACTAATGAATCATAATAAGGCGGTATTTCATAGCCATTATATAACATGCTATCTATTCTTGTATTAAATCCATTAGGTAAGTGAAGCGCATTCACTTTACCAGCAGCCGGTCTAAATTTCTTTTCAGGATCCTCTGCATTAATTCGACATTCAATAACATGTCCATTAAAATTAATATCTTCTTGTTTGATTTTTAAATGTTCACCATTCGCCATTAATATCTGTTGTTTAATTAAATCAATGTCAGTTAATAGCTCTGTGACAGTATGTTCTACTTGAATTCTTGTATTCATTTCTAAGAAGTAATAACCATCGTCTGTCAATAAAAATTCTATTGTTCCTGCCCCTTCATAATCACAAGCTAATGCAGCTTTTACAGCATCTTCATGTAGTGAATCTCGTGTGTCTTTGTCTAAGGCGGCACAAGGTGCTTCTTCTATTAATTTTTGGTTCTTTCTTTGTATAGAACAATCTCTTTCACCTAAATGGATAGCTTCTTTATGTTTACTTCCTAAAACTTGTACTTCCACATGTCTTGCTTTATCTATAAATGCTTCGATATATACTCGTTTATCATTAAAATATTTTTCACCTTCAGATTGTGCTTCTTTAAAACATTTTTCTACTTCGGTTTCATCATTTACGATTCGAATACCTTTACCACCACCACCGCTGGCAGCTTTAATCACAAACGGATAATTAATTTCTTTAGCTATGTTTTTTGCATCAGCGACATCTGTAACCTCCCCAATAGATCCTGGAATAATTGGTACATCAGCATTATACATTGTTTCTCTAGCTTTAATTTTATCTCCCATCAAATCCATAGTGCTATAACTTGGACCTACAAATATAAGATTTTCTTCGTCTACTCTTTTTCTAAATGTAGTTGATTCAGATAAAAAGCCATAACCAGGATGTATTGCCTCAGCTTTACTCATTCTACACGCTTCTAAAATACGCTCGATATCCAAATAACTGTCTATAGATTGATTGGGTCCAATACAATACGCTTCATCTGCTAATTGTACATGTAAACTATCTTTATCTGCTTCTGAATAAATAGCTATCGTTGTGATGTTCATCATCCTGCAAGTCCTGATAATTCTAACAGCAATTTCTCCTCTATTAGCTATTAATAAACGTTTAATCATTACAATTCCCCTTTTTTACTTTAATGTAAAGATTGTTTGTCCGTATTCAACTGGTTCTCCATGGTCAATATGTATTTCTTCAATAACGCCATCTTCATCACTCGTTATTTCATTAAGAACTTTCATCGATTCTATATATCCAACTACTTGTCCTTTGTTTACTTTATCTCCTATATTAACTAATGGATTAGATAACGTTTCTTCATCTTGAAGATAAAAAGTACCAATAATTTCAGCATTTATAGATTTTGGTTCAGATTCTTCATTAGTATTTTGTTTAGTTGTTTCTTTAGGTTGTTGTACTACTTCTGAATTATGAGAATTTAAATCTAATTCAACTTGAAACTGTTCTTCTTTATATTTCATATAAGAAATATCATTCGTTTTCATTAAATTGATTAATTGTTCTACTTTTTCTATACTCATTTTTATTTCCCCTTTATTAATTGTCCTAATTTTTTAGATTTAGGTCTAATAAAATCTAATGATTTGAATTTTTTAATCTTTATTAGGTCTAAATCACGTTTCACCCTGTTTGAATATTCTTTGTATGATTCATTTGCTTCTTCGACTGAAATCCATTTAAATGTTATTTCATCATTTGCCTTTAATTGAGACAATCTTTCTCTGCCCACGAAACTAACTGTAGCTATCTTAGTGTAGCCACCTATTGTTTGTCTGTCGTTTAGAAGAATAATAGGTTGACCATTGCTTGGTATTTGGACGCTACCAGGTGCAATTGGTTCAGATATAATATCCGCACTTTCCAGATGTTCTAAGTTAGATTCTCCGATGATTCGATAGCCCATCCTATCTGACATATCCGAAATCTTATAAACTTGTTCTGTTAATAACCTTTTTGAAGCATCAGTAAACTGGTCGAATTGTAATCCTTTTATTATTGGTATAATACATTTTCCCTCGTCTTCTTCAACATTAAACTTATTACCTATGACGTCTTGGTTTAAATTTTTATCTTTAAAGCTTAAAGTGTCACCAGACTTTAATGTTCTACCTTTGTGCCCACCTATACCACTGCGTGTATGAGTTGATAAACTACCTAAAATAGAATCAATATTCAACAATTTATGAAAAGCTAAGTATCCTCTTGTTCCTTTAGTGATTTGCTTAATATTTAAAACTTGACCTTTATCTACAAAAATTGCGGTATTTACCGGTACAGTTAAATCATCTAAATATATTTCAGCGTCATATGCGACAAATGTAATAATGTTTGATTCTGAAAATTTTAATGTCGGACCATTTAAAGTAATTTCTAACACAGCTGAATTTTCATTATCTACCAAAGCAGTAGCTAGTTTATAAAAATATTGATTCATAACGCCAGCAACTGAAAAACCATCTTTTTCGTGTTTATACCTACCTAAATCTTGTACTGTTGTAAACAATCCAGGTTTTATTACTTTCATCTCACTTCACCAACTAACTGATTATAATCATACGTACCATCTAATATCTCTTTCTCAATTTTGTTATAAGTTTCTTCGTCTATTGATTCAAAAGAAATATAGTCTCCAGCTTCATATAAAATCATTGGATTACGATTTAAATTAAACACATCTATAGGCGTCCTACCAATAATTTGCCATCCCCCTGGAGATTCTTTAGGGTATAAACCAGTTTGGTTATTAGCAATCCCAACAGATCCGGCTGCGATTTTCTTTCTCGGTGTTTCCTTTCTCGGTGTATGTATTTTTTTGTCTAATCCACCTAAAAATGGAAATCCTGGTAAAAATCCTATAGCATATATTAAATATTGCCCACCAGTGTGAATATTAATAACATCCTCTTTTGTTATATTTGCATGATCTGCAACTGCATTTAAGTCTGGTCCATATTGCTCCCCATAAACAACTGGTAATGTAATGCACTTTTTAGATTGGTTAGATGATTTTTTAGTTTTTTCTATTTCGTTTAATTTCAAGTCTTCTAACAATTGCTCATATGTAAAATTCAAACCATCAAACTCAACCATAATAGAATTATACGAAGTTGTAACACTTAGTACACCTGGATGATTTAATTGTTCTAGTTTCATAGCTAAAAATGAAATTTTTTCTTTTACATCAGGATTAATTTCATTTTTATCATAAATCATGAAATGTGTTTCGCTAATCGCTTTTATATTCAATTTTACACCCCTTTTTATTAGCCATAATAATCAGACTATTTAAATTAATACTTCACTATAATAACATGAATTAAATCAAAACAAAAAGGCTGTTTATACATTTAATGGAAATGCGTAAACAGCCTTTTTATATTTTGTAAAAATATTTAGTCTATTTTTACTATTTTAACTTTCATTTCGTTACCATTTGGTAATGGAACTTTTACTTCTTGATTTAATTTTT
Organism: Mammaliicoccus sp. JADD-157; assembly: GCF_049310805.1. Taxonomy (NCBI): domain Bacteria; kingdom Bacillati; phylum Bacillota; class Bacilli; order Caryophanales; family Staphylococcaceae; genus Mammaliicoccus; species Mammaliicoccus sp. JADD-157. The sequence continues at coordinate 178,452 of NZ_JBMOVZ010000002.1, forward strand.
TACCTATTAATGCTTTAGCAATTGGAGATTCGTTAGAAATTTTACCTTCAAATGGGTCTGCTTCAGCTGAACCTACTATTTTATAGCTTTCTTCTTCGTCGCCTGGTATTTCTGTAAAAGTAACTGTTCTACCAATTTGAATTTCATTTTTAGCACCATTATCTTCGATAATTTGAGCGTGACGAATCATATTTTCTATTTTTTGAATTTCTTGTTCAATAAAGCCTTGCTCGTCTTTTGCTGCATCGTATTCTGAGTTCTCAGATAAGTCGCCAAAGCTACGAGCAACTTTTATTTTTTCAACGACTTCTGGTCGTTTAACTGTTTTTAATTCTTCTAATTCTTGTTCTAATTTTTCAAAACCTTCCTGTGTCATAGGAAATTCTTTTTGTGTTTCCATTCTTCCATCTTCCTTTACTTTGTAATTATTTAGATATTTTGGACTAATGATTGAATCTTAGTCGTCATGATGTCTATCGCAACCTTATTACTACCACCCTCAGGGATAATGATGTCTGCATATTTTTTTGTAGGTTCTATAAATTGAATATGCATAGGTCTAACAACTGATAGGTATTGATCTATTACTGAATCCATTGTACGTCCACGCTCTTTAATATCTCTTGTTAAACGTCGAAGTATTCTAAGATCAGCGTCAGTATCAACATAAATCTTAACATCCATCAAATCTCTTAAATCTTCATTTTCTAAAGCGAATATACCTTCAAGTATAATTACATCTTTAGGTTCGAACCTAATTGTCTTATCACTTCTAGTATGATTTGAATAATCATAAGTTGGAACTTCAATTACATTTCCCTCTTTAAGATTTTTTAAATCATTCACTAACCTTTCGTTATCGAAAGCAAATGGATGATCATAATTTGTCTTCAACCTATCTTCAAAAGACATATGCGATTGATCTTTATAATAGTAATCTTGTTCAATTAAAGCAACACTATATCCATCTAAATCTTTCATTATCTCGGATGTTACAGAAGTTTTCCCTGAACCAGAACCCCCTGCAATACCTATTATTGTTGTCTTTCCCATCAAACTAATCCCTTTCTCATCATATTATTTGGGTATATTGGATGATCCACTTTAATTTGTAATATTTGTAGTGGATGTCTCGCTGCATCTAATTCCACGCCATCTTCGTCATATATTTTATCAATAACTTGTGTGAAATTATCAATTTCAGGTCCAAAGAATTCAATTTTCTGACCAGGCTTAAAATAATTTCTTTGTTGAATAGTTGCAATTTGTGATTCTGGGTCATAGTCTATCACTAAACCACAAAAATCAAAAGGTGTTTTTTTATTTGCTTCGCGGCCAAACATTTGCTCTTCAAAATGAGGGACACCTTCAAAGAATGCTGGAGCTGTATCTCTATTAGCACATTTATCAAGTTCAACTAACCATTCTGGATCAATTTTAAAGTTCTCTGGATCTTCAGCGTAGCTATCGATAACTTTTCTGTAAACGGATACAACTGTTGCGATATAGTGCATAGATTTCATACGACCTTCAATTTTTAAAGAATCAATACCGATGTCCATCATTTTAGGTATAGATTCGATTAATTTCAAGTCTTTTGGACTCATTGCAAACGGTGTTGTATCTTCATCGCCAAAATAAGGCTCTAATTCGCCATCTTCTTCAACTGTTATTAAATCATAATCCCAACGGCAACTTTGACAACAACCACCTCTATTTGAGTCTCTCGCTGTCATATGATTGCTTAATGTACATCTGCCAGAGTATGCAATACACATAGCACCGTGGATGAAAGTTTCTATTTCAATATCTACTTTTTCTTTCATTTCACGCATTTCTTCAGCACTAGTTTCACGAGCTAACACTACTCTTTCTAAGCCTTCTTCTTTCCAATATTGAACAGCGCGATAATTAGATAATGACTGTTGTGTACTTAAATGAATTTCTAAATTAGGCGCAACACGTTTACATGTTTCAATAATAAGTGGATCGGCAACTATTATGCCATGAGCACCTGTATTACTTAATCCTTTTAAGTAATCTTCCAAGCCTGGAATATTTTCATCATGAGCAAATATGTTTGTCGTAACGTATATTTTAGCACCATATTTATCAGCAAACTGAACACCTTCAGCTATCTCTTCCATAGTGAAATTATCAGCATTAGATCTCAACCCATATTCTTGTCCACCTAAAAAGACAGCGTCTGCACCATAATGGACAGCAATTTTTAATTTTTCTAAATTGCCTGCAGGTGCTAGTAATTCTGGTTTTTTCAATTTTGATTTACGACTAGCGCCAATAGGTTCTAATACTTTCATTTTAATCATTCCTTTAATCTAACTTAGTAAACTGTTTGTTTAAATAAGAAACCTTGATCCATTGGACGATGATCTTTTTGAACATCTTCAATAGGCTCTAATAACATAAATTTTTCATCTTCATACAATTCTGGGTCTTCGTTATATAAATCGATGGCTTGTCTATACTGCTCTGTAGCTACATTTATATATTCTTCTGTTTGTAAAACACCATCAATTTTTAAACTGTCAATATTTGCTTCTAATAGCTCTTCTAAATCTTCAATTAAACAAATATCATTAGGGCTCATAATATGCGTACCATTGCTATCTTCATAAATTGGATATTTATTACTTCGTTCTTCATCATACAATAGCATATCTTTATTTTCTTTTCTGTTTTCTATCTTCATTACTTTATCTTGATACATAAAGTAATTACCTAGCAGTTTACGTTTAGATTGGAACATACATGTCATTCCATGAACTTGCACTTCTATTTCCACATTGCTGTTTTTCTTTATTTCGATTACTTCTTCTATGCTTAGTTCACGTGCAAGAACTGCTCTATTAGCACCGCGTTCTCCCCAATAATTACATTGGAAATGATTTGTGACAATAGTTTCAGCATTCCAATTTAAAGGTATTGGGTTCTCTTGTTCTTTTACTGCCATCAATACTGCAGGATCTCCAAAAATAATGCGGTCAACGTTTAATTCATGTAATAAATCAATATATGCTTCTAGATCAGCTATATGTTCATTATGAAAAATAGCATTTACAGCTACATATGCTTTTTTACCATGTTCATGAATAATTTTAATAGCCTCACGTAATTCGGGTTCTTTAAATTCTCCTGCTAGTCTTAAGCCAAATTTTTCTTCACCAATGACAAACGCATCTGCACCTAATTCAATTAAAGTCTCAATGTGGTTGATTGACTTAGGCGTAACTAGTAATTCTGTCATACTTCTAACTCCTTTTTAGAAATAGCTATGCCATCTCCTACGTTCATTAAAGTTGTCTTATAGTCTTTGCGATTTATTAACCACTCATTATAATTTTTAACTTTTTTAACCATTTGTCTTACATTTCTACTTCTAACAATATCGATATCACTTACAAATCCATGATATAAAATATTATCAGTAATAATGACCCCATCATTTTTTAAAAATGGCTCATATAGTTCGAAAAACTTTTGTGATTGAGCCTTAGCTGCATCAATAAATATCATATCAAATTTAATTTCATTTGGAATGAATTTTTCTGCTTTTAAAGCATCGGCGAAAATGGGATGAACTTGATTTTCAAAACCATATTGTTTTATATTGCGAGCAGCTAGCTCATACATTTCTTCATTTCTTTCAATAGTCCAAACTTTAATATCGTTATGACATGAAGCGAAATGCATTGCACTATATCCAATAGCTGTACCAATTTCTAAAATATTTTTAGCTTCTTTTATTCTAATAATTTGTTTTACAAATTCGGTCGATATCTTATCCATAATTGGGACATTATGTTGAGCAGCATACGGTCTCAAATCATCAATTTGAGATGAGTTTTGAAATAACAATTGTTCAATATACTCTATATCTTTATCCATGTCATGACTTCCTTACACTTGAATATAATAAAAAACCCAACTAGTTTATATAACTAGTTAGTATGTCTCACTCATTTATTTATATGGTTTTATAAACATTAGATATTTTATCACATAATGACATAAATAGTAAGAGTAAATTTAAAACAAGAACGCTTATAATCAGTTTCAGCGTTCTTGCTTTAATATTTTATTTAGATTGGTTTTCTTTTTGTTCTTTTAAACTAGATGAGAATAATACTTTACCACTATTGTTTTTTGTAAAATAATAGTAATCCGTATCTGGTGGATTAATTGTTGTACTAGCTGTTTCTTCAGAAATATTGCTTATTGGTCCAATTGGAATACCCTTGTGTGTATAAGAGTTATATTTGGAGTCATTATTAAAGTCACTTTCTGACAAATCCTCATTTGGTTCTTTTCTAACTGCATATCTAACAGTCGCGTCAGAATCTAAAGCACTTTGCGGGTTATTTTCTATTCTGTTTATTAATAACGAAATATATCTTGATTTGTCAGTTATCTTCTTCATTTCCGACTCAACTATTGAAGATAATGTCATATATTCATGGAATGTAATTTCAGTTTCTTGGTAGTTTTTTGTTATCTTAAAAGCACCATTGTCTTTATATTTCTTAAATGTAGTGTCATAAGTATTCTTCAACATTTCATCTATAATATCATCTAATGATACATCACTTTCTGAATATTGATATGTATTCGGAGCTAAATACCCTTCTAAAGGATATCTAATATCTTTATTCATTATCTCGTCAGTTAACATGTCAGGATATTTTTTTTGGAATTTCTTTATGTAGTCTCTATCCCGCATTTTCTTCTTAAAAGTTTCTCTTGATATTGAAGTGTTCTCTTCTACTACTCCCGCTATTAGTTCAATTGTAGAACCTTCTTTTATTTCAAATTGAACAGCAGTTTTTAAATAAACTTTACCAGATTCTAAACTTTTCGCTATTTCTTTGAGCGTCATAGATGGCGAAAACTTATATTCACCTGCTTGAAAGCTAGAAATATTATTTAATTTTAAATAATATTTGAATGTCGTAGCGTTTCTTATAATATTTTTATCTGCAAGTTGGTGACTTAACGTTTCAGTCGTAGTATTTGGATTAACAGTTATGATGATTTTTTCATTGCTGTCAGCATTTACTGGTCTCGTATTTACTCCTGCAACAATTAACCCTATTAAAACTGTTAGTATAAATAATAAGAAAAGGATGACTAAAATCGTTAAACTTATATACTTAGATAACAACCTTGCATCTTTATAAATACTATTTTTCTTCATAAGCCACTTTTACTCCTTAGATAAATAAATTGTCCCTAATGATTATATCACATTAGGGACAAAGTGTACTATTACAAGTGAAGTTTAGATATCATCCATTTCAGTGTTTACGATTTCTTCAATCATATCCCACTCTTCATCTGTTTCAACTGGTAATAATTTTCCGCCTTCACCGTCATCATTAGCTTCATTAATCATTGGAATCAGTTCAATTTCTTCGTCTTGATCCGAACCTTCTTCTGCTAAGATGATATATTCTTTTTTGAATTCAGGATGGTAGAATTCTAACACTTTACGATAAAGAACTTCGTTATTATTCTCATCGATTAAAGTTAGTAATTCCTCTTCGTTATTAATTTCTAAATGTCCTTCATGATTTTGTTCACTCATTATTAATTCTCCTCTGTATGCGTTATTTAATAGAATCCAAATAACCTTGTAATATAAATACTGCAGCCATTTTATCTATTACTTTTTTTCTTTTTTTACGAGATACGTCCGCTTCAAGTAATGTTCGTTCAGCGCCGACAGTACTTAATCTTTCATCCCACAATTTCAACTTCAAATCAGGTCTTTTCTTCTCTAATAATTCTTTAAAGTAGATGGAAGCTTCACCACGTGGGCCGATTGAATTATTCATATTCTTAGGCAATCCAATAATGACAGTGTCAACATCATATTGATCTATAATTTTGATTAATTCATCAAAGCCAAAATCTTCTGTTTCTTCGTTAATTTGGAGTGTATCGATACCTTGAGCTGTCCATCCCATAGCGTCACTTACAGCTACACCTATAGTCTTACTTCCAACGTCTAAACCAATTATCCTCTTGTTAAGCATTGAATTCATTTTCTTGCTTTAAATAAGTTGATACTAGTTCTTCCATTATATCATCTCTGTCTAAGCGTCTTATTTGATTTCTAGCTTCATTGTGTCTAGGGATATACGCAGGATCACCAGAAAGTAAATATCCAACAATTTGATTCACTGGATTATATCCTCTTTCTTCTAAAGTGCGATAAACATTTTGTAGTACTGTTTTGACATCTTCTTTTGGAAATTCATCATAATTAAATTTCATTGTTTTATCAAAATTATTCATCTTTTTTTACACTCCTTAACTCCATTAACTTAGTATTAATTATATCATATTCCTTTAATACTTAAAATTATAGAGTTTTAATGTAGTTTTTAACAAACTGTAATGCTTCTGTTACTTTGGAAGGATCAGTACCGCCACCTTGTGCCATATCAGGACGACCGCCACCTTTACCATTTGTAATTTGAGCAGCTTCTTTAATGATATCTCCTGCTTTAACTTTATCTGTTAATGATTTTGGAACTGAAGCTACTAATGATACTTTTTCGCCGTTAACACTTGCTAACAACAATACGGTATCTTGCATTTTTGATTTATAGTCATCCATAATTGTTCTCAATACTTTTGGATTTTCTGCTTCAACTTGTGTAGACAATACTTTTATACCGTTAATTTCTTCTATACTTTCTTCAATATTACCTGTTTTTAAATCCGTAATAACTTTATTTTTATGTTGAAGTTCTTTTTCTAAGTCTTTAATTTGTTGTTGAATTTGATCAATTTTTTCTATTGTTCTATCTTGCTCTTTTACTTTAACATGACTCATTACATCGTTAAGAATTTGCTCTGTTTCTTTTAATGTTTCGTATGCTACCTTGCCAGTTACTGCTTCTATTCTTCTTACACCTGCACCAGTACCTGATTCTGAAACGATTTTAAACAATCCAATTTCGCTTGTGTTTTGGACATGTATACCACCACAAAGCTCAATAGAGAATGGCGACATATCTACAACGCGTACAATATCACCGTATTTTTCACCGAATAATGCCATTGCACCTTTTTCTTTAGCTTTATCGATAGACATTTCTTCAATTTGGACTGCAATGTTTTCCCAAATTTTTTCGTTCACTATTTGCTCTATTTGTTCTAATTCTTCAGCAGTTACTTGTCCAAAGTGAGAGAAATCAAATCTTAATCTTTCGCTTTCAACTAATGAACCAGCTTGGTTAACATGATTTCCTAATACTTCTTTTAATGCTGCATGTAATAAATGGGTAGCAGAATGATTTTTTGTAATACTTCTTCTTTCATCTTTATTTACAAATGCATCAACTGTAGTGCCTACATGAACTTGTCCAAATGTAACATGACCAGTGTGTAAGTTTTGACCATTTGGTGCTTTAGTAACTTCTGTCACTTCAATTTCGAATTGATCATGTCTAATGATTCCTGTATCGGCAACTTGTCCACCAGAAATTGCATAAAATGGCGTTTCTCTTAAAATAAATTGTATCGTTTCTCCACTTTCTGCTTCTTCACATATTTCGCCGTTTAGAATAATATCTGTAATTTCTGTTTGTATTTCTGTTTTATCATAACCAACAAATGTGCTCGGTGTTGTTAATTTACTCAACACTTCATTTTGAACTTGCATAGATTGCGTTTTTTGACGAGCTGCTCTTGCTCTTTCTCTTTGCTGACGCATTTCATCCGCAAAGCCTTCTTCATCTATTGATATACCTTCTTGAGTTGTGATTTCTTCTGTTAACTCAATTGGGAAACCGTAAGTATCATAAAGTTTAAATGCATCTGAACCTGATAATATATGATTATTCTCTTTAGCTTTAAGCATCATCGTGTTAAGAATCGCAAGACCTTCTTCTAAAGTTTCATGGAAACGGTCTTCTTCTGATTTAACTACTTTCTTGATGAAATCGCTTTGTTCTTTTACATTTGGATAGTATGGTTCCATTATTTCTGCAACAATATCAACTAGTTTATATAAGAATGGTTCATTAATTTTTAAACTTTGGCTAAAACGTACTGCTCTTCTTAATAACCTTCTTAATACGTATCCACGACCTTCGTTAGCAGGTAGTGCGCCATCACTAATAGCAAAACTAATCGTTCTAATATGATCAGAAATAACTTTGAATGCTGTATCTTGTTCTTTATTTTCTCGATATTTCAAACCACTAATAAGTTCTACTTGTTCAATAATTGGAATAAATAAATCAGTATCATAGTTTGTTGGAACATCTTGAGCAATAGATGTCATTCTTTCTAGACCCAATCCCGTATCAATATTTTGATTAGGTAATGGTGTATATGTGTGATCACTATTATGGTTAAACTCACTGAATACTAAATTCCAAACTTCTAAGTAACGCTCGTTTTCTCCACCTGGATACATTTCTTCTTCAGGATCTTCTTGTCCATATGTTTCACCGCGGTCATAAAAGATTTCAGTATTAGGTCCAGACGGTCCTTCACCTATATCCCAGAAATTACCTTCGATTCTAATGATTCTACTCTCTTCCAAACCAATCATGTCATGCCACAAATCATAAGCTTCTGTATCTTCCGGATGTATCGTAACGTACAGTTTTTCAGGATCCATAGCCATCCAACGTTCGCTTGTTAAAAACTCCCATGCATATTGAATAGCTTCTTTTTTGAAATAGTTACCAATTGAGAAATTACCTAACATTTCAAAGAATGTATGATGTCTTGCTGTAAACCCTACATTTTCAATATCGTTTGTACGAATTGCCTTTTGAGCGTTAACAATTTTAGGATTTTTAGGTATTTCACGGCCATCGAAATATTTCTTCAATGTCGCAACCCCAGAATTTATCCATAATAACGTATCATCATCGATAGGTACTAAAGGTGCTGATGGTTCAACCATATGCCCTTTTTCTACGAAGAAATCAATGTACATCTGTCTTATTTCACTAGCTTTTAAATTTTTCATTCAAATCACTCCTCAAAATAAATAAAAAACGCCCATCCCTAAAAAAGGGACGAACGTATCGCGGTACCACCCTAGTTATGACACAATGTCATCACTTTAAGTTTATTTGATTATAGTTCAAAGAAGCAGCGTTCAATAAATAATGTCATGTTTTTCACCAACCAACATGTCTCTCTAAGCGATTATTTATTTACTCCTCTTCTTTTCGTATTCTATTTGATTATAAGCAGAGTTATTTTGTATGTCAATTATTTCATGAAGTCATAAGGTGTTTTATTTTGCATGTTTATCATTGGATCAACTTCATACATATTTTCTTCTGTCAGTATCAAATTTTTAATTTCAGTTGGTTCCTCTGTATCATCATTACTAAAATACAGTTTAAGTTTTGTATCGAAAGATGTCATACGTCCATTTCCTAATGTTTTAATACCTTGGTTAAAAGCATTTTCCTCACCACAGACAACTAAAGACTGTTTTGCTCTTGTTAAACCAGTATATAAAATGTTTTTCTGTAACATTCTAAAGTATTGTCTAACAATCGGCATGATTACAATCGGAAATTCCGAGCCTTGTGATTTATGAATTGAACAACAATATGCATGTGTAACCTCTGATAAATCTTGTTTCGTGTAAGTTATTTCATTTCCTTCATAATCAACGATAATAACATCTTTCCCTAAAGCATTTTCTTCAGCTTTATATACGCCTATAACAACACCAATATCACCATTAAACACGTTATCGTCCGGTCTATTAATAAGCTGTAGTACTTTATCCTGTTCACGATACTCTACTTCACCATATTGTAAAAACCTTGTTTCTTCCGTTTTAGGATTTAAAATGTCTTGAAGTAATTGATTTAACTTATTGATACCTGCTGGACCACGGTATATTGGCGCAAGAACTTGAATATCTTGCATATTATATCCTTTTTTAACTGCACCTTGAACAACTTTTTCAACGACTGAAGCAATTTGGTTACTGTTACAACTGATAAATGAGCGGTCATGATGTTTTTCATTAATAGAAACTGGAATATTATTTTTAATTTTATGTGCTAAATCAATGATTGATGAACCTTCTTGTTGCCTATATACTTCTGTTAAGTTCACACGTGGAATGACTTTTGAATCAATTAAATCTTTGAATATTTGACCAGGTCCAACTGAAGGTAATTGATCTTCATCACCTACAAAAATAATTTGCGCATAATCAGGTACAGCTCTTAAAAATTGATACATTAACCATGTATCAACCATAGACATTTCATCCAATATAATTAAATGAGCATGTATATCATTATCTAATACATCATCAGGTTGAGTATCTTTACTCCAACCTATCAATCTATGAATAGTCATGGCTTCTAAACCAGTTGATTCACTTAATCTTTTAGCTGCTCTTCCTGTTGGAGCTGCTAAAACTATTGGAAAGTCAGTTCCTTCTTGATAATCATCATAATCCAAACTAACGCCATGAATTTCAGAATATAGCTCACATATTCCTCTTATAACAGTCGTCTTACCTGTACCAGGTCCACCTGTTAATAACATCATTTTATTATTGATGGCTGTTTCGAGTGCATTCTTCTGCCCTTCAGCATAAGAAACGTCATTCATGTCTTCTATTTCACCAATATGGAGTTGTAAATCACTTTTTTCTATTTCTTTTAAATCTTCTTGGTGTTGATACAATCTATGCATAATTTGAACACTTTTAGCTTCTGAATAATATAAAGATGGCATAAAACAATTATTTTCTTCTATTATAATTTTACTTTCTTCACTCATCTCAACGATAACATCATTAATTTGTTCTTTTGCTACAACTTCAGATTGGTTATGATTTAATAATTCATATGCACCATTAATTAAAATATCAATCGGTAAAAATGTATGACCGTTTTGTAACGATTGCTGATCTAAATAGTAATTCACACCCGCCACAACACGTTCATTATGGTCTTTTGAAATACCAATTTGTTCAGCGATTTGGTCTGCTCTTTGAAAACCAATACCATTTATATCCATAACTAATCGATAAGGAGACTGTTTTATGATGTTCATTGTTTCTTCTTTATACGTTTGATAAATACTCATGGCTAGTTTAGGTCCAAACCCTAATTCATTTAACTTTATCATTATGCGTTCTATCGCTTGATTTTCTCTTATAGATTCTACTATAGTACTACGTTTTTGTTTGTTTAATTTAGGTATTTCTTCTAATACATCTGGATCATCCAATATTTTTTGTAGTGCATTTTCACCCAATTTATTGACGATTGTCTCTGCAGTTTTCTTACCTATTCCTTTAAATAAATCACTGGACAAATAATGAATGACACCTTGTTTCGTTTGAGGTAATTCTTTCTCGAAAGTGTCAGCTTGAAGTTGCTTTCCATATTTAGGATGTTCAATAACCTTACCTTTAAAAAGATAAGTATCACCTTCTACAATTTGAGGAAAGTACCCTACTATAGTGACTTCATGGTCAAAATCTTCATTTGAATCCATCACATCAACTTTTATAACAGTGTAATAGTTATCACTATTTTGAAATAATATTCTAATAACTTCTCCTTTAACATGTGAAAGATCAAATAAAGATAAATTTTCCAATGCTAGTCCTCCTCTGACATTTGTTCAAACATTTTAATTGCGTGTCCACTTAATAAATGGTCCGGTTGTATCTCTACTGCTTTATTGAAGTATTGTAACGCTTCTTCAGCATCTTCATTTTTCATATATTTTGCTAATCCTAAATTATATAATGCATCCACATGTTGTGGATCTTTTTCAAGCACATTTTCTAATTGCGTAATGGCTTCTCCAAACATTTCTACTTGGCAAAGTGTTAAACCATATTGAAAAGCTATTTCTAAATCATCTGGATTTAGTTCATGAGCTCTCATAACGTATGGCATTGCTTCAGTATGTGCTCCTAATTCGTTAAAACACATGCCTAACATAAAGTTAGTATCTGAATCATTTAAACCTTTTTGAATAGCAAATTGATATAGTTTAACAGCTTCATCAAATCTTTGTTGATTGTAATATAAATTCGCTAAACTATAATATGCGCCACCGTGCTCTTCATTTATAGTAATAGCTTTTTGGAAGAATTTTTCTGCTTTTTCTAGTTCATCCGCTTCTGCCAAAATAGTACCCGCATTAATGTAATTCGTCACTTCATTTGGATTCTCTTCTATATTTTCAAATAAACATTTGAGTGCTTCATCAAATTTTTTATTTTCTATTAATTCTAAGATTTCATTTTCGTTATGCATGATTTAACTCCTTTAAAATTATCATTGACTAACATTATAACAAAATTAAAAAGAGGTGTATCTTAAAAGATATCACCTCTAAAAATTTTATACCATATAGTCTAATTGCTTTTCAGTTTTATATACTTCATCAATTGTAGCGCCACCTAAACAAACTTCACCATCATATAATACGACAGCTTGTCCAGGTGTAATTGCTCTTACTGGTTCTTCAAAAATGACTTTAATTTGGTTATCTGAAATTTTTTCTACTGTAACATTTGTATCTTTTTGCCTATATCTAAATTTTGCAGAACACTGAATTGGTGTGCTGAAATCTAATTCATTGATGAAAGAAATATCAGAAGCGATTAAGTAATCACTATATAAAGCTTCATGGTGAAAGCCTTGTTCAACATATAACACATTATCTTTAAGGTTTTTACCTACAACAAACCATGGATCTCCGTCTCCGCCAATTCCTAGACCATGTCTTTGTCCAATTGTATAATACATTAAACCAGTATGTTCTCCCATATCTACGCCATCAAGTGTTTGCATTTTACCATTTTGAGCAGGTAAATATTGAGATAAAAATGTTTTAAAGTTTTTTTCGCCGATAAAACAAATACCTGTAGAATCTTTCTTTTTTGCAGTTGCTAAATCTTGTTCTTCTGCAATTTTTCGTACTTCACTTTTTTCTAATTCTCCTAATGGGAACATAACTTTAGAAAGTTGTTCTTCAGTTAATTGGTTTAAGAAATAAGTTTGGTCCTTATTATTGTCTATGCCTCTAAGCATTTCTACTTTATCGCCATCGCGTCTTACACGAGCATAATGTCCTGTAGCAACATAATCTGCTCCAAGTTTTAAAGCATGGTTTAAAAATGCTTTGAATTTAATTTCTTTATTACACATAACATCAGGGTTTGGTGTTCTTCCTTTTTTATACTCATCTAAGAAATACGTAAACACTTTATCCCAATATTCTTTTTCAAAATTTACTGCATAATAAGGAATATCTAGTTGGTTACATACTGCAATAACATCATTATAGTCTTCAGTAGCTGTACAGACACCATTTTCATCAGTGTCATCCCAATTTTTCATAAATATGCCTACGACATCATAACCTTGTTCTTTTAATATATGCGCAGTTACAGAACTATCTACGCCCCCGCTCATACCTACGACTACACGGGTAGATTGATTATTCATTTTCTTCCTCCTTAAATTGATGATATATTTTCATAATTGCACTTACAATATAGTTAATCTCTTCTTCAGTTGTCTCTAATCCAAAACTAAATCTTATAGATTTTTTCGTTCTTTCTTCATCGCCAAACATCGCTTGTAGTACATGAGATGGTAGTGTAGATCCAGCTGTACAAGCAGAACCACTTGAAACATAAATATTAGACATATCCAATAACGTAAGCATTGTTTCAACTTCTATAAATGGAAAGTATAAATTCGTTATATGGCCGGTTGTATCTGTCATACTTCCATTAAGTTCAAATGGTATCGCATTTTGTTGTAATCCTACGATTAAATTTTGCTTTAAATTCATTAAGTGTACATTGTGATAATCCATATTTTCATTAGCTTCAATTAAAGCCATTGCCATTCCACAAATATAAGGAACATTCTCAGTACCTGCTCTTCTCTTTAGTTCTTGTTCTCCACCTTGAATAAATGTATTAAACTGAATATCCTTTTTAACAAGCAAAGCACCTATACCTTTTGGACCACCAAATTTATGAGCTGTAATACTTAGCATATCCATAGGCATTTCATTAAAATCAATAGGCATATGTCCAATTGCTTGAACAGCATCGACATGGAATGTAATTTCTTGTTCTTCAATTATTTCGGCAATCTCATATAAAGGTTGAACAGTTCCAACTTCATTATTAACGAGCATAATTGAAATTAATGTTGTATCTGGTCTAATGCTCTCTTTTAAATGTTCTAAATCTACAACACCATTTGGATGAACATCTAAATAAGTGACTTCAAATCCTTCACGCTCAAGTTCTTCAAAGACATGCAATACAGAATGATGCTCTATACTGCTTGTGATAATATGCTTTCCTTGATTTTCTTTTTTTCTCGCAACGCCTTTTATTGCCGTATTGTTTGCTTCTGTCGCACCACTTGTAAATATAATTTCATTTGGTTGAGACCCTAAAATTGATGCAATATCTCTTCTCGCTTGATCTAAATATTTCCTCCCATCTCTACCTATAGAATGTATAGAAGATGGATTTCCATAATGCTCTGATAATATTTCTGTTATTTTTTCAGTAACAATAGGTTTTACTGGCGTGGTCGCTGCATAATCTGCATATACTTTCATCTTGAACGTCCTTTCTTAGTTTTCAATGTCACTATTCTAGCACCATTTTATAAAATTGACTAGAAGTCTGTTTCTTTATTTCTTTCATCTGTATATTGCTCTAATATTTTTAACTCATCCTTCATCGATTCAGCATCAATAGGTGTATTAATAGATACATTTTCATGAATGAGCTTATAGTTTTCAATCTTCCAAACTTGGTCTCTTATTTCATCTTTAAAAATTTCATCATGCGACACAATAATTACTGCACCATTAAAACTTTGAATTAATTGTATGATTTTCTCTTGCATACCAATATCAAAATAATTAGTTGGTTCATCTAAAATTAAGATGTGTGGGTTAGAAAAATATAATTTTACAAATTGTAATCTGCACTTTTCTCCCATTGATAACTGACGAACTTTATCATTCATCCTGCTCTTATCAAAATAAAAACTCGCTAAAATAGTCCTCGCGTCTGTTATCGTCATATTCTCAATATCCATAACTTCTTCTAATACCGAGTTATTTGGATTTAAATTTTGAAAATCTTGAGAGAAGTATCCTATGTCTAAGTCTGGGTGCTTTTTGACAGCTCCACTCATTGGTAATAAGTTACCTAAAATTAATTGTATCAATGTAGATTTACCGGACCCATTTTTACCTTCTATAATTACAGTTTGATTTCTCTTTATTTCAAAATAAGTGTCTTTAAAAATTTCACGACTCTTATATGAAAATGAAACATTTTCGAATCGTACTAAATAATGTGATTTAAATTCATTATTTTCTATAGAAAAGGATTTATTTTCTTCTAACGGATTATCAGATTTTGATTCTTCTAATTTACGATTTAACTGATGTTCTTTTGACTTAAACCTTTTAGCTAATTTACTTAATTGTTTTTGAGCATATGGACTACGAACAGAAGCTTTCTGAGCAGCGCTTTGATACCATTCTTTGTATTTCTTAATACTTTCTTCTATTGCTTTTTGTTCTTTCTGTTCTTTTTCATATTTTAATTTTTCTGTTTCAATTTCAATATCTTTTTGATTTTTATAATCATCATAATGACCTGAATATCGAGTTGCACCATCTTTTGTGAGTTCTAAAATAGCATCTGGTGTTTCATTTAAAAACTCTCTATCATGCGAAACGAATAGAATAGCTCTTTGTTCTGATTTAAAAGTTTTTATTAACCACACTTTCATCTCTTTATCCATATGGTTAGTTGGTTCGTCTATTAATAATAATGGTGCATCTGATAAAATAACTTTTAAAAATGCGACTTTAGTTTGCTCACCACCACTTAAAGTGCCTATCTTTTGCTCAAAATGCGTTGATGATAATCCTAATTTATTTCCTTCAATAATAATGTTATTTTCAACGTCATATCCGTCTAATTCTATATAACTATTTAAAGAGTCAATGTCAGATAAATCTTTTCTCAATTCAACTAACTTTGGATATGCAGACATGACATAATCCATAACATCAATATCATCATGTTTACTTAAATCTTGTTCCATCATAGCTGTATCAATCAATTCATTTTTATGAATATGATGTAATAGCGTAGATTTACCAACACCATTAACGCCGATAATGGCTAAATGTTCATGGTCTTCGATATGAAATGACAAACGTTTTATAAGCTGTTTATTCTCAATTTCTAATGGTTTTTCTTCAAATAAAAATAGCATAATGTTGCCTCCCGACCCATGTATTACACATACAAGGACGCACCATTACACTATTCTCAGTAATGGTGGCTTACAATATTTAGACATATTTATCCAATCATCATTGTGTAATACAATGGTATTTTTACGTAATCAAATTAAGTGCGTAAAAATTATTGGATGTCCATGTCTAATATTGATGCCACCTTTCGCTAAATTTTCATATATTATAACGAGAAATTTTACATTAGTCAACTTTTAATGAGCAATTTCATAGAGCACCTTCTTTACTATTGTTATACTTCGATTATATAAATAAGTAAGGAGAATTAAACATGCAATCACATTTCCCAATTTCTGCTTTGAATCTTGTTCCTTTAAGAAAAGGAGAATCAGAGCAAGAAGCGATTCAAAATATGGTACAACTTGCACAACATGTAGAAAAATTAGGTTACGAACGTTATTGGATAGCTGAACATCATAATGCACCTAATTTAGTAAGTTCTGCAACTGCTTTATTAATACAACATACTTTAGAACATACAGATTCAATCATGGTAGGTTCAGGTGGTATCATGCTTCCTAACCACGCTCCACTAGTCGTAGCAGAACAATTCGGTACAATGGCTACTATGTTTCCAAACCGCCTTAATTTAGGACTTGGTCGCGCTCCCGGCACTGATATGATGACTGCTTCTGCACTAAGACGTGATTCACATAAAGGTGTATATACATTCGGAGATGATATTAAACAATTATTAAAATATTTCGGTCCTGAAGAAGATCAATCATATGTAAGACCTTACCCTGGTGTAGATACAAATATCCCTATATACGTGTTAGGTTCATCAACAGATTCTGCACACTTAGCAGCTCGCCTTGGTCTACCTTATGTGTTTGCAGCTCATTTTGCACCACAACAAATGGCACAAGCTATAGAAATTTATCGTGATTTATTTGAACCATCTGAGTATTTAGATAAACCACGTGTGACAGTATGTTTAAATGTCATAATAGGAGAAACAGATGAAAAAGCAACATATTTATCATCCACTATGCATTTAATGTTCTTAGGTATTGTTAGAAATTCACGTTTACCATTACAACCACCAACAGATCAATTAGAAAATATTTGGTCACCTCAAGAAAAATATATGGCACAAGATAAAACAAACACTTCATTTAAAGGTAGTGAAGAAACAGTTAAAAAACAATTTTTAGCATTCCAAGAAAAATATAATGTAGATGAAATTATGGCAGTTAGTTATATTTATGATTTAGATAAACAGTATAAATCATTTGAATCATTCAAAAAAGTAGTAGACGAAATATATAGTGAGTAAATTATATATAAAAACACACAGTCCGAGACATTTTTAAATGTCTCGGACTGTGTGTTTATGTTCTATTTTAAATTATTATTAATATATTCTTGTACACTTGAATTGAATAGGACACCACTGTTATGTTCACCTGTAACGCCACCATAATGAATACCAATCAATTCTTTATTAGCGTTAAATATAGGTGAACCTGAGTTACCACCGTATGTGCTTAAATCATATGTAATGCTACTGCCTGAAGCGGATAATACATTACCTTTACTTTCCCATAAAGTAGCTAATGGCTTGTCACCAGGATAACCTGTAACTGTAATTGGATCACCTTTTTTCACAGATGATGTATCTACTGGACTTGAAGGTTGAACTACATCACCAATAGACTGTCCTTTACTATTCTTACCAACATGGACCACAGCTAAATCTTCTCCATCTGGAGCAGTTGTGTAATCAGTAGCTGTGAAAGTGCCAAACGGGTAATTTCCTTCGCCATTTGCTCCTGGTGAGAATTTCAATTGAGATGCATCACCATTCGTAAAGTCTACTACATGTTTATTTGTTAAAATTGTATTTTTACCTACTACAACCCCAGATGCTATAGACGTACCGCCTATATCAACAAATGCAACAGATTGGTAATGTCCAGAAGTCGTATCTGTTATTTGCGTGCGGTCATTCTTAGGTAATATGACTCTTGGTTGTTTTGGTTCATTATGTGCATTTGCTTCTAATGGTGCACTAACTAAACCAACCATAATAACGGAGACTAAGGCCAACATAAATATTTTTAATCTATTCATTTAAAACACTCCTTTGTTGTAATGTACAATTATTTTAATATGAAATTAATATTCTAGGATAAAAATACCCTACTTTGATATTATCTATACCCAACTGTTAACTTTTATAGCAGTTTTTTACAGTTGGGCACTAAAATCGTACACTTAGGCATAAAAAAAGATTGAACGCTCGCGTTCAATCTCAATTATTTTTAAATATAGAACATATAACCTTCTAATTCATCTTGGTTTGTATAGTTCGCTAAATATTCTAAAGTCGTATTATCCAGCACTTCTTTAACAGCGTCACGTATTCTTATCCATAACTGTTGTTGAGCTGGAGGTTCATCTTCTATTCCTTCGACTGGTGTAATTGGTCCTTCTAATAACCTTATAACATCCCCAGCAGTGATTTCAGATGGTGATTTTTGTAATTCATATCCCCCTTTTGCACCTCTGACACTTTTAATAAGACCAGCATTTCTTAATGGCCCTACCAATTGTTCTAAATATAAATCACTTAAATTATTTTCTTCGGCGATAGACTTCAATGATGTACATCCTTGACCATAACGCTTGGTCAACGATATCATTAGTGTTAAGCCATATCGTCCCTTAGTTGAAATTTTCATGTACTACACCTCTTGTTTTCTTTAAAAAGTATTGTTTAACTTATTTTATCATTTTTTTGACAGTTTGAGTAATTAGAAAGGTTGATCACAGATGAAAAACGAACCATTAGCTTATAGAATGCGTCCAAAAACGATAGATGATGTCATTAGTCAAGATCACTTAGTTGGACCTAAAGCCATTATTAGACGAATGGTAGAAACTAAAAGATTAACGTCTATGATTTTTTATGGACCCCCAGGAATAGGAAAAACAAGCATTGCACAAGCTATTGCAGGTAGTACACAATATAAGTTTAGACAGCTTAACGCTGTTACAAACACGAAAAAAGATATGCAACTTGTCGTAGAAGAAGCTAAAATTTCTGGACAAGTTATATTACTGTTAGATGAGATTCACAGATTAGATAAAGCGAAGCAAGACTTTTTATTACCTCACTTAGAATCGGGCAAAATCGTGTTAATTGGTGCAACAACTTCAAATCCATATCATGCTATTAATCCAGCGATTAGAAGTAGAGCTCAAATTTTCGAATTATATCCGCTAGAAGAGGAAGACATTATAGAAGCTTTAAATCGTGCATTAAACGATGAAGAAAATGGATTATTTTCATATCAACCTGAAGTAGATGAAGAAGCAATCGCTTATTTCGCACAAGCTAGTTATGGTGATGTAAGGAGCGCTTTGAATGCATTAGAACTAGCTGTATTAAGCGCAGATATCGAAAATGACACTCGACACGTTACGGTTGAAGACGCAAAAACATGTATACAAAAAAGCGCTTTTCAACATGACAAAGATGGTGATCAACACTACGATGTCATGAGCGCATTCCAAAAATCTATTAGAGGTAGTGATGTAGATGCTGCGCTACATTATTTAGCACGACTTATAGAAGCTGGAGACTTACCTACTATAGCTAGGCGTTTATTAGTTATTAGCTATGAAGATATTGGTTTAGCTTCACCAGGCGCTGCAGCAAGAACATTATCAGCAATTGAAGCAAGTGAACGATTAGGATTTCCCGAAGCACGTATTCCATTAAGTCAGGCAGTTATAGAGCTGTGCCTCTCTCCTAAATCTAACTCAGCTATTACCTCAATAGATTCAGCATTATCAGATATTAAAAATGGTAAAGCAGGTCTTGTGCCAAAACATTTAAAAGATGGACACTATCAAGGTGCTAAAGATTTAGGTAACGCAATAGGCTATAAATATCCTCATAACTATGAAAATAGTTATGTAAAACAACAATATTTACCTGATACATTAAAGCATAAACAATACTACCAACCAAAATTAACGTCCAAAGCAGAACAACAATTTGCAGAAGTCTACAAAAATTTAAAAAACAAAAACTAATTTATAATAAAGTCATCTAGAATATAAACGGCGTCAACATTATACAAAATCGTAGGAAATATCACTCTAACGGGCTTGTTTACAATCTCTAGCTCATTAGAAAATGTAACGGGCTTGTCTTATGTTTCTTGTACGTTAGAGAATCCATTCTCTTCTTATTCATTATAAACAATAAGCTACTCACGCTTATATAACAAAAACAGGCTGGGACATATAAATGTCTCAGCCTGTTTTCACTTATCTTTAACTCTCTTAACATGAATATCTTTTAGTATGTCATTCACTACATAGCTTGCACAAATCAATCCTACTGTACTTGGTACAAAAGCATTTGAAGATGGTGGCATTTGTGCTTTTCTAACTTTAGCATTTTTATCTCCGACGACTTCATTAACATCTTCTCTTATTACAATAGGACTTTCATCACTAAATACTACGTTTATTCCTTTATGAATTCCCATTTTTCTAAGTTTAAGACGAATAATTTTTGCCATTGGATCAGTATGTGTTTTTGAAATATCAGCAATTTCAAATCTAGTAGGGTCTGTTTTATTTGCAGCCCCCATACTTGATATCACGTTAATGTTTCTTTCTAAACATTCTTTCATAAGATGTATTTTGTACATAATTGTATCACTAGCATCTAAAAAATAATCTATATCGTATTCATTAAATAATGCTTCGTATGTTTCTTCTGTATAAAACATATGTAATGAAGTGACTTTGCAATCTGGGTTGATTAATCTAATGCGTTCTTCCATTAAATCAACTTTAGATTGTCCAATTGTTGTAGTAAGTGCATGTAATTGTCTATTCACATTTGTAATATCTACATCATCTTTATCTATTAAAATAATATGTCCTATATTCGTTCTTGCTAGTGCTTCAGCAGCAAAAGAACCAACGCCGCCCACTCCTAGTACAACAACTGTTTTGCTTTTAAGTAAATCTAATCCTTCTTTACCAATCGCTAACTCATTTCTTGAGAATTGATGTTTAGTCATATTTTTAACTCCTTTACACAAAAATACGCAAGACATAGAGTCTTGCGTACCGATAGAATCCAATTGTGCCGTAATATTGCGTGCTAGATCATTTTGGCCTGCTAAATACAGGTGGGTGCCCTGTTTCTTATTTTGCATGTCCTCCTTGAGAGGCGTATGCGCTATTAAGAAAACCCATTAGGCTCCCTTGATCGAAAGTGTTAGGTCAAAATACATAAAGCGTATCACGAACACTTCAGATGTCTACCTTATAAATTTATTTTATCATAATTCTTTTAAATAACAAGTATTTATACTTTGTTATTCTTCGTCTAAATCTAATTGTAAATGTAATTCTTGTAATTGGCTATTTGATACTTTGCTTGGTGCGTCAGTTAATAAACAAGATGCGCTTGCTGTTTTAGGGAAAGCAATTGTATCGCGTAAATTAGTTCTACCAGCCAATAACATAACAAGTCTATCCAATCCTAAAGCAATTCCACCATGTGGAGGTGCTCCATATTTAAACGCTTCTATTAAGAAACCAAATTGTTCTTGAGCTTCCTCATCTGTAAATCCTAAAGCTTTAAACATTTTTTCTTGTAAGTCAGATTTGTGGATTCTGATTGAACCCCCACCTAATTCAAATCCATTTAATACAATGTCATAAGCATTTGCTTCAACATTTGTAGGATCTGTTTCTAACATATCTTCGTTTTCTTTTTTAGGAGCAGTGAATGGATGATGGGCAGCAACATAACGGTTAGTATCTTCATCATATTCAAATAATGGCCAATCTGTAACCCATAAGAAGTTATATTGGTTAGAATCTATTAAGCCACGTTCTTTACCAAGTTTATTTCTTAATTGAGCTAAACTAGCTGCAACAACATCTTTTTTATCTGCAACAAATAGAATTAAATCACCAGATTTTGCTTCTGTTTCTTTTAATAATTCTTCTGTGTGTGATTCATTAAAGAATTTGCTAATTGGACCGTTTAATCCTTCATCAGTTACTTTAACCCAAGCTAAACCTTTAGCTCCGTATATACTTGCAAATGATTGTAATTGATCAATATCTTTTCTTGAATAGTCGTCTGCTCCATTTTCAACAACTATCGCTTTAACTTCCCCACCGTTTTCAACAGCGCCTTTAAATACTTTGAATTCCATTTGTGAAGCTAATTGTGATAAATTGATTAATTCCATACCGAAACGTGTATCTGGTTTATCAATACCATATCTCTCCATTGCTTCAGCGTATGTCATACGAGGAAATGGTGTCGTAATATCGATTCCTTTAACGTCTTTCATAATACGCTTCATTAAACCTTCGTTCATTGTCATAACATCTTCTTGATCAACGAAACTCATTTCGATATCTATTTGAGTAAACTCAGGCTGTCTATCAGCTCTTAAATCTTCATCTCTGAAACATTTAACGATTTGATAATACTTATCAAAACCGCCTATCATTAGTAACTGTTTAAAAATTTGTGGTGATTGAGGTAATGCATAAAATTCACCATCATGGACACGTGATGGAACTAAGTAGTCTCTAGCCCCTTCTGGTGTTGATTTCGTTAAAACAGGTGTTTCAACCTCAAAGAAATCTCCTTCATCTAAGTAGTTTCTAACAGAGCGTGTAATTTGATGTCTCATTTTAAATGTTTGAGCTAAACTTTCTCTACGTAAATCTATATATCTATATTTAAGACGAACATTTTCATCTATATCATTTACATCTGTAATTGAGAACGGTGGTGTTTCAGATTCATTTAATATTTTTATATTTGAAACTTGCACTTCTACTTTACCAGTTTTAATTTTATCATTAACTGATTTTTCATCTCTTTTAGTTACTTGACCTTTAACTTGTATAACATATTCAGAACGCACTTTATCAGCAATTTTTAAAGCTTCTTCTGAAAAATCTGGGTTAAAAACAATTTGTACTACGCCTTCACGGTCACGTAAATCTATAAAAATAAGTCCGCCAAGGTCACGTCTTTTTTGTACCCATCCGTTTAAAGTTACTGTCTGGCCAATATATTCTTCTGTTACACTTCCACAATAAGTTGTTCTTTTATTCATTATGATTCCACCTTTAAATAATTCTCTAATTCTGAAAATGCTACTGGTTCACTTTCGCCAGTTTTCATATTTTTAACTTCTACTTGCTCTTTTTGTAATTCATCTTCACCAATAACAATAGTATAAGTTGCATTTAATCTGTCGGCTTGTTTCATTTGGCCTTTTAATTTTCTACTTAAGTAATCTTTGTCACAACTAATACCTGCTAATCTTAGTTTATTAAGTAATTCTACTGAATAATGATCAGCTTGCTCTCCCATAGTAGCGATGAATAAATCTATAGAGTCTTCTTGTTCTATTTCAATGCCTTCCGCTTCTAGAGCGAGCAATAGTCTTTCAATACTTAAAGCAAATCCTATACCTGTTTCTTTTGGACCATCTAATAATTCTAATAATCCATTATAACGTCCACCGCCACATAGAGTTGTAATAGCTCCGAATCCTTCTGCATTGCTCATTACTTCAAATGCAGTGTGCGTATAATAATCTAAACCACGTACTAAATTGCTATCAATTTCATATTCAATACCAATTTCATCTAATAGTGTTTTAACTTCTTCGAAATAACTTCTTGAATAATCATTCAAGTATTCAGTAATTTTCGGCGCATTTTTTACAGCTTCTTTATCTCGATCAACTTTACAATCTAGAATGCGCATTGGATTTGTATACAGTCTGTTTTGACAATCTTGACAAAATGTATCAATGACTGGCTCAAAATGTTCTTGTAATGCTTTAGAATAATCTGCTCTTGATTCAGCATCACCAATACTGTTAATAACTAGTTTTAAGTTTTTCAAACCGAATGACTGATAAATGTGTACAAGCATTGCAATAATTTCAACATCGATTGCAGGATTTTCTGATCCAATTGCTTCTACTCCAAATTGAACGAATTGACGATAACGTCCTTTTTGTTTTCTTTCGTATCTAAACATAGGACCAGTATAATATAATTTTACAGGCTGATTCGCATTACCTTGCATTTTATTTTCTATGAAACTTCTCACTACACTAGCAGTACCCTCAGGTCTCAATGTGAGACTTCTATCACCTTTATCTTTAAATGTGTACATTTCTTTCTGTACGACATCAGTTGAATCTCCAACACCTCTACTAAATAAATCCGTGCTTTCAAATATAGGTGTTCTAATTTCTTTATAATTATAAATTTTCATCAGTTCGTGTAATTTATTTTCAATATACTGCCATTTATAACTATCTTTCGGCAAAATATCTTGTGTGCCACGTGGTATATTTATCATTTAATTTCCTCCTTAAAATTAAAAAAGTCCCTTGTATGCTTAATAAACATACAAGGGACGAAGATTCCGTGTTGCCACCCTAATTAGTATTCTCTAAAAAAGAATACTCACTTAACAACATTGTAACGGATGTCAATCGATCTTACTTTCATAAGATTCCCTCTTCTTGTGTTCAAAAGTATACGTGGCATCTTTATAACTTTCAGCACATGTTATAATCTCTGTGTTCAGCCTAAAGTGTATACTATTCAAGAATAAACGGTAAGTTTATATTTAGTAATTTATATTAATAGTAACCCCATACTTAATTTCAGTCAACATTTAATTTGAAAAGTAAACTTTCAAACCATCTACAATACCAGTTTCAACTATGTGTCTGTATTTGCGATCAACGATTAAGTTTTCATCAGTTGGGTTGCTTATATATCCAAGTTCTAATAATACAGCAGGTGACTTAGCTTGTCTAATAACTTGGAAGTTTTCATTTCTTACCCCTCTATCAGACAAGATAGACTTTTGATTGATTGAAGTGTGTAAAGTTTTTGCGAAATCTTTATGACTTTCATGATGATAATAAACTGTTAAACCATGTGGATTAGAAGATTCAAGTGCGTCATTATGTATGCTTATGAATACATCTCCATCAGCTTGTCTATCTTTTAATTTAACGTACTCATCTTTTGAACGTGTTAATTTTACTTTAGCACCTTCATCTTTTAACATTTTTTCCAATTCTTTAGCAGTTTTTAACGTCATTACTTTTTCTGTTACGTCTTTGTGTTTGGAGCTTGCCGCGCCTTGATCACTTCCACCATGCCCTGGATCAAGTACAATGGTTTTACCCTTTAATGGTTTTTGGACTGGATCCACATCTTCTTTAATATCTAAATTTGTATGCCAACCAGCAATCCAACCCTTTTCATTGTCACTATTAATGACTTCAAACCATTTACCTTCTCTATCTATGATTTCAAACTTATCTCCATCTTTAACATCAAATATAATTGGATAAAATGCAGCTGGACCGGTTCTCAGTTCACCATCTTCTATCATAGAAAGTGACTTCGGTTCTTCATCTTCTTGTGTTAAGAGATTAATAATAATAATAATTAATGCTAATAATATTAATCCCACGATAATAATCGGTATTGGCTTTAGTTTCTTTTTTTTAAACCATAAGCTTATTCGGTTCATTGAATAATACCATCCTTGCTTTCGAAAATAATCGTTATTGGACCATCATTAACAAGTGATATATCCATATGTGCACCAAATTCACCACTTTTGACAGGTATACCATAAGAAGCTAATTGTTCATTAAAATATCTATATATATTGTTAGCTTCGGTTGGTTCTTTAGCATTCGTAAACCCAGGTCTATTTCCTTTTTTTACTGAAGCATATATTGTGAATTGTGAAATAGACAGTATTTTCCCATCAACTTGATGTATATCTAAATTCATTTTGCCTTGGTCATCTTCAAAAATTCGAGTTTTGGTGATTTTTTTAGCAATGGCGTCAGCATCTTTATACGTTGACTCTTCACCAACTCCTACTAGCAATAAAAAACCTTGTTTAATTTCATTTTGAATATTTTCAGATGTCACTTTAGCTTGACTTACTTTTTGTAAAACAACTTTCAAAATATCACCTCTTAATTCCATACACGGGTAACTGTATAGATATCGCCTAATTGTTTTATTTTATCAACAATTCGATAAACGTCATTAACGTTTTTAACCATAACACTTATGTTTATAACAGCATTTTTATCTATATCAGCTTTACCTGAAACTTTTACTAATTGTACTTTAATTGAATTTACAACTTGCAAGACTTCATTTAACAAGCCATTTCGATCGTATCCTGTGATTTCCAAATCAACTTGGTAACTTTTTTGTTCATTTGTATTTTTAACCCATTCTACATCGATTAATCTCTCGGTTTCATTAATAATATTAGGGCAATCTTTTCTATGTACTTTTACCCCGTGTCCTTTTGTAATGTAACCGATGATATCATCACCAGGGATAGGGTTACAGCACTTCGATAATTTGATTAGCATATTGTCCAAGCCTTCTACATAGACACCTGTTTCAGTACGTATATCATTTTTAATCGGCATAGACTTACTGACTTCTTGAACTTGGTTTAATGACTGTTTTTTACGTTCTATTCTAATTTTTTCAGATAATCTATTAACAGCTTGTAACGCGGTGATGCCTCCAAATCCTACTGCTGCATATAAATCATCTTCATTCGAAAAATTATATTTCTCATTTACATTTTTGATATTCTCAGAAGTTAATACTTCATCTACGTTGAAACCTTGTTCTTTAATTTCAGCTTCAATCATAAACTTGCCTTTTTCAATGTTTGCAGATCTATCTTGTTTCTTAAAGAAACTGCGAATTTTGCTTTTAGCACTTGAAGAACGCACAATTTTCAACCAATCTCTACTCGGTCCATACGAATGTTTACTCGTTCTAATTTCAACTATATCTCCAGTAGATAATTTATAATCAATCGGCACGATTTTACCGTTTACTTTTGCTCCTATCATCTTATTCCCCACTTCACTGTGGACAGAGTAAGCAAAGTCTATTGGTACGGCACCATAAGGAAGTTCTACAACATCACTCTCTGGCGTAAAGACGTAAACTTTATCACTTTGTAAATCATATTTTAATGATTCCATAAATTCTTCAGCGTCTGGAGATGTGTTATCTGTTTCAGCTATTTCTTGTAA
The DNA here is from genome assembly GCF_049310805.1 of Mammaliicoccus sp. JADD-157. NCBI lineage: Bacteria > Bacillati > Bacillota > Bacilli > Caryophanales > Staphylococcaceae > Mammaliicoccus > Mammaliicoccus sp. JADD-157. The sequence continues at coordinate 205,961 of NZ_JBMOVZ010000002.1, forward strand.
CCAACTCATTTTTTGTAAATATTCTTCAGATTTATTGCTTAAGTTTTTACCTTCTTTATAAGCCCAATGAGCAGCCACACCGTGTTCAGCTATTTCATGCATCTCATAAGTTCTGATTTGAATTTCTAAAGGATCGCCATTTGGTCCAACTACCGTTGTATGCAATGATTGATACATATTTTGTTTTGGCATAGCTATATAGTCTTTAAATCTGCCAGGCATAGGTTTCCAAAGTGTGTGCACTAAGCCCAATACAGCATAACAATCTTTAATAGATGGCACTATAACTCTAATAGCTAATAAATCAAATATTTGTTCAAATTGCTTTTTCTGTTTAACCATTTTTCTATAGATGCTATATATATGTTTAGGTCGTCCGCTTATGTCGCCAGAAATATCCATAACTTCCATTTCTGATTCAATATCTTTAACAGCATTAGCAATATATGTTTCACGTTCACTTCTTTTTTTCTTCATAAGATTAACTATTCTGAAATATTGAACACTATCTATATATCTTAAAGAAATATCTTCCAGTTCCCATTTAATCGTATTAATACCTAATCTATGAGCTAGAGGTGCGTATATTTCTAATGTTTCTTTTGCTATTCTTTTTTGTTTTTCTTTTGGCATGGCTTTTAAAGTTCTGACGTTATGAAGCCTATCTGCTAATTTCACAAGTATAACTCTTACGTCCTTAGCAATTGCTATAAATAGTTTACGATGGTTTTCAGCTTGTTGCGTTTCTTTTGATTTATATTTTACTTTTTTAAGTTTTGTCACACCATCTACTATAATTGCAACTTCTTCATTAAACATTTCAACCAAATCATCGTAAGTATAAGGTGTATCCTCAATTACATCATGTAAAAATCCAGCAACAATTGTTGGGCCATCTAACTTCATTTCAGTCAAAATACCTGCAACTTGTATTGGATGCATAATATAAGGTAAATTATTTTTTCTAATTTGGCCTTGATGTGCTTTAAAAGCTAAATCGTAACTTTTTTCAACTAATTTGTAAGCTTCTTCGGATAAGTAGCTTTTAGCTTTATATAAAACATCATCAGCACTATAAGGATATTCTTTATTCATAGGGACACCACCTCATCACAAATTTCTCTTTAATATTACTATTATAGCAATTAATATAAGTAATATGCCACATATAATTATTATATTTAATCTAAAAATAAAATAGTCACAAAAGTGACTATTTTATTTTAGTATTTACATACTATTCATCATATGAAATTAAAGATACAACATCGTATCCTTCTAGTTTATCTATCCCGTGTAAATATTTCAATTCTATTAAGAAAGCAATACCTACTACAATACCACCTAGTGATTCCACCAAATGGATAGCAGCTTCTATTGTACCACCTGTTGCTAATAAATCATCAGTAATAAGCACACGTTGACCAGGTTTAATTGCGTCTCTATGCATTGTTAAAACGTTAGAGCCATATTCTAAATCATATTCATAACGAATAACTTCACGAGGTAATTTACCTTCTTTGCGAACAGGTGCAAAACCAATTCCCATAGCATAAGACACAGGACACCCTATAATGAATCCTCTTGCTTCAGGTCCAACTACTACATCTACTTGTTTGTTTTTAGCATAACTTACAATTTGGTCAGTTGCATATTTATATGCTTCCCCATTGTCCATAATTGTTGTAATATCTTTAAAATTAACCCCTTCTTTTGGCCAATCTTGTACTTCTGAAACATATTGTTTTAAATCCATTAAACTTCCTCCTCAACGTTGCCTATCAATGACTGAATCCATTTGATTAAAGATTGACTATCATTATATAACAATGTCTTTTCAATTTCTATTTGTCTTTTCTTCTCTTGATACAACGGCGCACTTTGAATGCTATTCTTTTCCGCTTCTTTATTCACTTTTATTATACCATCATTTATTGTAATAAAGTCTAATTCATAAAAGCAATTTAGTATGAATTTTAATTGATCAGGTTTAATTTTCAAAAATTGACAAAGTTGCATACCTTCAGTTTGAATATTTGTTTCTGCTTTACTGAGTAGTGCTTTATATGTTTCTTTAAATTTTTGTTCATTAGGTAAACCTTCAAAGTATGAATTAGATTGACCTTTAAAAACTAAATAATATTTATCTGCATTAACTTGATTTAAAGTTGTTTTTAAATCATCTAAATCTTTTGGTAAATCTCTAAGCACACACGCTTCAACATTTCTTTCATATCCTTCTCCATAGAACACATATCTATCATTTAGTTTTTCTTCTGTTGAATTAACTACAAACAAAGCATCTTTTTGATTAATTTTCAATAAGTCTTGTTTATTTTTACTTCTGTAATCGAATACTGTATGTTCATTACCTAACTCTAAATCTTTTACGATTATTTGTGGAGATTGGTGTCCATTCCATTCGTTTACATTTAAGCTGCCTGCTATATTAATAGTTGTTTCATTTGTTATGTCGTGTTGAAGATGTCCGAAATTCCAATGAAGTGCCGCAATATTTTTGTCGGTTAATGTAAGTTTTAAATGTTTTTCACTTTGTCCAATACCTTTCACCGAATTAACCTGCACATTTTTCACTGCAAATAATGGTGCAGAAATATCAGTTCCAAAAGGTCGTAATCTCTCTAAGTCAAAAATATTTTCAACTGAAATGTCAGATACTTGAATTTCTGAATCCACAGTTAATTGCAGTAATAGTGGTTTACCTTCTGTTAACTTATACATTTCATCATTTAAAGCTTTTTTTAATGATTCTATAGCATCAATATCTAACGTCATACCTGCTGCCATATGATGACCACCAAACTTTTGTATAAGTTCAGAGTTATTTTGAAGAAATTCAAACATAGATACTTGTTCAATACTTCTAGCTGATCCTTTAGCATGATTTTGCTCTATATCCACATTTAACACGATAGTTGGTAAATGATATTGTTCAACAATTCTTGATGCTACTATTCCGAGCACACCCTCGTTCCAATCTTCTTTTGCTAAAACTAAAAATTGTGCGTTGGTGTCAATTTGTTCTTGAGCGAGCACAAGAGCTTCTTCTGTAATAGTTTCAACTATTGCTTTTCTTTCCGTATTAAAATGATCCACTTCTTCAGCAAGAAAAGTCGCTTCATCGCTGTCTTCACACATCAATAATTCACATGCTAATCTAGCATCATCCAGACGACCAACCGCATTTAATCTTGGGCCAATTATAAATCCTACAGTTTGTTCACTGACTTCATCAGTGTAATCTGCGACTTCTAATAGTGCTTTAATACCTGGGGAAGGTTTTTCATTTAAAATGTTTAAACCTCTCTTGACCATATATCTATTCTCATCAGTTAAACTCACTAAATCTGCAATAGTACCGATTGCTACAAGTCCAAGAAAATAATCGGGCAAGTCCGCTTTAAGTGCTTTACATAATTTATAAGAAACCCCTACACCTGCTAAATATTCAAATGGATAGTCGAAGTCAGGGTGCATAGGATGGACGATAGCATATGCATTAGGTTTTGTAATACCAAATTCGTGATGATCTGTTACGATAACGTCTATCCCCAATTCATTAGCAATATCTATTTCATGATGCCCTTGGACACCATTGTCTACTGTAATGATTAAAGTAACGTCCTCATCATGAGCATTTCGAAATGCCCCTTCACTTGGACCATATCCTTCTGTAAATCTATTCGGAATATACCAACCGACTTGAGCTCCAAGTGATTCTAATGTTTTTACGAGAATTGTTGTTGATGTCACACCATCAGCATCATAATCACCATATACTAATATTTTCTCACTATTTTCTATAGCTTTATGTATTCTTGAAACAGCTTTCTCCATATCACCTAACAACATAGGATCATGAAAAAGTTCTTCTTTAGAAAGTAAATGTTCGATATCAGTTTGTGTTGTATAACCTTTAGAAACTAATGCTTTTTCTAATAGCGGGGAAATATTAAATTTTTTAATTATCTGCTTGTCTATTTCTATAGTTTGTCTAGGTATAGACCATTGATAACGTGCTTTAGTCATAACAAATCTCCTCATTTCTACTCAAAACATTATACATGAAAAATTAATGATTCTCTACTAAACAAATTAAGCATATCAAAATAAATATTTTTTGCATAGAATTGATAAACTTCAACTGCATAAAAAAGCACTTATCAAGGCAGACACATAAAGTGTAGCTTTGATAAGTGCTCATGAATTTTAAACGAGTATTTTTTCGTCGTTTGATTTTTTCTCTTCGTAGACAACTAATTTGCCGTCATCAGAATTTTTAAGTTGTTTCTTTTTCAACATACCCCATAGCGGAACTGCCACGAACACAGATGAGAACACACCTGAAATCAGTCCTATAAGTAATGCTAATGAGAAGTTGAATATACTTGATGATCCAAAGATTAATAGTCCAATTACAACTATTACAACTGTTAACACTGTATTAATTGATCTCGTCATCGTTTGTCTAATAGATGAATTTACAATCATATCAATTGTTTCTGGGTCTTTTATAACTTTGATTTTACGTAAGTTTTCACGAACCCTATCAAATGTAACGATTGTATCGTTTATGGAATAACCGATTATCGTTAATACAGCAGCAATAAATGTAATATCTACTTCTAATCTAAATAAGCTAAACACTGTTACAATCATGAACACATCGTGTAGAAGTGCTAATACTGCAGTAGTTCCCATTCGCCATTCGAATCTAAATGTAACATAAATGACGATACCAAGCGCTGCAATGCCTAAAGCTTTCAATGCATTTACTGCGAGCTCTTGGCCAACTACAGGAGATACTGTACTAACATTAGGGTCATGACCTAAAGTATCTTTAAAATCAGATTTAACTTTTTTTATCTCCGATTTATCTAAAGCATCTTTAAACTGTACAGTAGCCATTTGATTGCCCGAACCACTTGTCGTAACTTGAGAAGGTTCTAATCCCATATCTTTAAATTGTTTAGATACTTGTTCAGTTTTTATTGCATTATCAGATTGTAAATCAACTCTTGTACCACTTGCGAAGTCGATACCAAGATTTAATTTAAATATAGATATTATAATCACACCAACAATAATAGTTATGATACTAAATGTTAAGAGCGGTTTTGCAAGTTTAACAAAATTAATTTTATCATAAGGTGTACTTAAATCATGTACATCTAATTTTTCGCTAATATCATGTCTTGATTTTTTAGATATGCCGAACCAAGTATACTTTTTGTTAAAATAATTTGAGTTAATCAAGATTGATAACAGTAATCTTGTTAAGAATACTGATGCTACAAAACTCATCAGAATAGATAGTAATAACATTGTTGCGAAACCTTTAACGGAACTTTCACCAAATACAAATAATACTAATGCAGCTAATATTGTCGTTAAGTTAGCATCTAGTATTGTAACAAATGATGAACCCGAACCTTTTTTGAAGGCTTGTTTCAATGTCCTTCCGATTCTTAACTCATCTTTTATCCGTTCATACATAATGATATTCGCGTCTACAGCCATACCTACACCTAACACAAGAGCAGCTAGACCAGGTAGAGTAAGAACACCTGAAATAAAGTTGAATGCTAATAATGTTAAATAAACATAAGCGCTTAATGTAACAACAGCAACAACACCAGGTAATCTATAGTAGATTAACATGAATAAAAATACGATACCTACACCAATTGTAGAGGCAAAAATCGTTTCATCTAAAGCATCTTGACCAAACTGAGCACCTACTGAAGTAGAATAAACTTCATCTAATTTAACTGGTAAAGAACCTGAATTTAATAAGTCAGCGATTTGTTTTGCTTCTTTAACGCCTTCTTCACCTTTAAATCCACCTGATATTTCTACATTTTCAGAATTGATAGGCTGACTAACTGTCGCTGCAGAAATATACTTAGGCTCTTTGCCTTCTTGTTCTTTCTTAGCTTCTTTTTCGTAGCTATCTCCATCTTCGTAATCCATCCAAATAACCATTAGGTTTGGATTCATTTTAGATACTTTTTCAGTTACTTCTTTAAATTTTTCTGCATCTTTTAATTTAAGTGTAACTGCTACTTCGTTTGTATTATCTTTAAAACCTTGTTTAGCGCCACCTTGCACTAAATCTTTACCTGATAATAGTACATTATCTTTAGCATCTCTAATTGTTAAGTTAGCTTGAGTCGAAAGTACTTCACGAGCCTCATTTTGATCTTTAATACCCGCTAATTGTACTCTTATTCTATTGCCTTCCTCAACTTGAATCTTCGGTTCAGAAACACCCAATACGTTAACACGTGATTCCAAAGTTTTGGCGGTCGATTTAACAGCGTCTTTATCTATTTTGTCACCTTTATCTAAAGGGTTGACTTGATAAAGAACTTCAAATCCACCTTGTAAGTCTAGACCTAAATTTACATTCTTCGTTATATTTTTACCGGTTGATCCTATTAAAGTAAAAATCAACACCGAGAGAAGTAAAAAGGCTATAATTCTACTACGCTTTTTCACGATAACACCTCTTACTTTTTTTAGTTCACTATATATGTTATAGCATACATTACCAGTTTTTGAATAGTCATAACGTACATGTATCAAAAAAAGACATGGATAACCATGTCTTTAACGTTAAATATATTAAACTAATTCCATCAAAATGTAAACTTTTTTATGAAGGGTCTACTTGTTTGATAGCAGGTTTTTCAAAAGTAATTTCTTGGCCTTTGTCATTTACAGTAACAATAACGATTGATTCGTCAACTGCTCTAACTGTACCTTTAATTCCACCAATTGAAGTAACTTTTTGACCTACTTCTAAGCGATTTAATAATTCGCGATGCTCTTTTGCTCTTTTTTGCTGTGGTCTAATCATTAAGAACCAAACAAGTGCAAATATCAAAATAATTGGTAATAATTGTACTAATACTTCCATAATCATACTCCTTTAAAAGTTTTTGGGGTTATCTACATTTAGTCCATATTGTTCGAAAAATTCATCTTTGAAATCAAGTAATCGATCTTCTCTTATTGCTTGGCGAACATTCTCCATCAATTTTAATAAGAAATACAAATTATGATATGTAGTAAGACGAATTCCAAATGTTTCATCTGCTTTAATCAGATGACGCAAATAAGCTTTAGTATAGTTTCTACATGTGTAACAATCACATTCAGGATCTAATGGTGATAAATCTGTTTGATATTTCGCATTTTTTATCACTACTCTACCTTGTGAAGTCATACATGTACCATTTCTAGCTATACGTGTTGGTAAAACACAATCAAACATATCGATGCCTCTAATTGAGCATTCGATTAATGCATCAGGTGAGCCAACGCCCATTAAATATCTTGGTTTATTAAATGGCATTAACGGTGTCGTATGTTCAACCATTCTGTACATAACAGGTTTCGGTTCTCCAACTGATAAACCGCCAATCGCATAACCAGGAAAATCAAGTGAAACTAAATCTTTAGCACTCTGCTCTCTAAGATCGTTGTATTCCCCACCTTGGATTATACCAAATAGAGCTTGATCTTCAGGACGTTTATGAGCTTCAAGACATCTCTCAGCCCATCTAGACGTTCTTTCAATTGATTTCTTTACATAATCATACTCAGATGGCATAGGAGGACACTCATCAAACGCCATCATAATGTCTGAACCAAGATCGTTTTGAATATGCGTTGCCTTTTCTGGACTTAAAAACAATTTAGAACCATTTAAATGATGTCTAAAATGCACACCTTCTTCTTCAATCTTTCTCATATCACTTAAACTGAATACTTGAAAGCCTCCTGAATCAGTTAATATTGGTCCATCCCAATTCATAAACTTATGTAATCCACCCACCTTAGAAATGATATCACTTCCAGGTTGTAACCACAAATGATAGGTATTGCTTAAAATGATTTTCGCTTCCATTTGTTTAAGTTCTTCAGGACTCATCGTTTTTACAGTTGCTTTTGTACCAACTGGCATGAACATTGGTGTCTCAAATGAACCATGTGGTGTATGAACGATTCCCAATCTTGCACCAGACTGTTTACAAGTTTTAATATGCTCATATGTTACTGCAGGCATGTCTTTTTCTCCTTCACTATATAATAATCATTGCATCCCCAAAACTAAAGAATCTATATTCAGATTCAACAGCATGACGATAAGCATTTAAAATATTTTCGCGCGATGACAGCGCTGAAACTAACATAATTAAAGTAGATTTTGGTAAATGGAAATTTGTAATTAAGCCATCAATCGCTTTAAATTCATACCCAGGATATATAAAGATATCTGTCCAGCCACTTTCGGCTATGAATTTATCATTCCTACTTCGTATTGTTTCTAACGTTCTTGTTGAAGTAGTACCAACTGAAATAATTTTTTTATCATCGGCTTTAACTTTATTTAATAATTCAGCAGTATCTCCAGACATTTGATAATACTCTGAATGCATTTCATGTTCGTCGATATTATCTACACTTACCGGTCTGAATGTACCTAATCCTACGTGTAAAGTTATAAATGCAACATGTACACCTCTATCTCTAATTTCTTGTAATAGATTTTTAGTGAAATGTAGTCCTGCAGTTGGTGCTGCAGCTGATCCAACAGCTTTAGCATAAACAGTTTGATATCGGTCTTGATCATCTAGTCTTTCTTTAATGTAAGGAGGTAATGGCATTTCACCAAGTTCATCCAAACGTTCTTGTAAAATGCCTTCATACGAAAGTTTCATAATTCTACCACCTTGGTCTAACTCTTTAACACAAGTAGCAATTATTTTACCTTCCCCAAAAGATACACTTTGATTTATCTTTATACGTTTTGCAGGTTTGATAAGTACTTCCCATTCGTCATTCTCTTGTTGTGTTAGCATTAACATTTCAACTTTCGCACCAGTTTCTTCTTTAATTCCAAATAATCTAGCAGGCATGACTTTTGTATCATTTAGTACTAAACAATCTCCCGGTGATAACTGATGTATAACATCTTTAAATGTTAAATCTTCTAATTCACCTGTAACTTTATCGCATTTTAGTAGTCGACTACTTTCTCTATTAAGCAATGGTGTTTGAGCGATTAAAGACTCAGGTAAATCAAAATCAAAATCTTCAATATTCACAGGCTTTGCCTCTTTCCTCATTCTAATATTATTTCTTTATCTCAAAATGGTCATAACTCACTGCAGTTGCTTTTCTACCACGAGGCGTTCGTTCTATAAAGCCTTTTTGAATGAGATATGGTTCGTACACATCTTCTAATGTAATACGTTCTTCCCCAATCGTAGCAGCAATTGCATCTAGGCCAACTGGTCCACCTTTATAATTATTCAATATACAGTGCATAATTTTATAGTCAATATGGTCTAACCCTTCTTTATCAACTTGTAATAAATCTAATGCATGTTTAGTTGTATCAATTGTTATTGAATCGTCACCTTCAACTTGAGCAAAATCTCTCACTCTTCTTAACAATCGGTTAGCAATTCTTGGTGTCCCTCTGCTTCGTTTTGATAACTCATTTGTACTTTGGTCATCTATTTCAACATTAAAGACTTCAGCAGTACGTTTAATGATTTCTTTTAAACTTCCATCATCATAATATTCTAAACGTAAATGAACACCAAATCGATCTCTTAAAGGAGCTGATAGACTTCCTACTCTAGTCGTAGCACCCACTAATGTAAATGGCGGTAAATCAATTCTAATACTTCTTGCTTCTTCACCTTTACCAACTACTATGTCTAAGAAAAAGTCTTCCATAGCTGGGTATAAAACTTCTTCTACTACACGACTCAAACGATGTATTTCATCTATAAATAGCACATCACCGGGTTGTAAAGCTGATAAAATCGCAGCTAAATCTCCTGGTCTTTCTATAGAGGGTCCACTAGCTGTACGTAAATTAACGTCCATCTCATTAGAAATGATGTTAGCAAGAGTCGTTTTACCTAAACCTGGAGGACCATATAACAAACAATGATCAAGAGGTTCTTCTCTTAATTTCGCAGCTTTAATAAAAATATCTAAATTAGATTTAATATTATGTTGACCTATATACTGATTCAATGTGTCCGGTCTTAATGATAATTCATTTTGCAAATCTTCTTCAAGTTCATGTTCATCAACTACACGATCATCCAAAAAATCACCTCATTTATTGAATAAGTAGTGCTAAAGCCCTTTTAACACATGCATCTACAGTATCAAATGTTTCTTTTTCTAAAGATTTTTTAACCTTAGTAATTTCACGTTTAGAATAACCTAATGCTTCTAACGCTAATACCGCTTCTTCTAATACATCATTTTTACTTTCGTCAGCTTGAGCAAAGAGCTCTGATTCTTCGGTAATAGTTAATTTACCTTTTAAATCTAATATAATCTGTCTAGCTGTTTTCTTTCCTATACCAGGGAATTTTGTTAAATATGCTTCATTTTCATTCTCAATAGCAATTTTAACTTCATTCGGTGTACTGGCTGCTAATATTGCTAGTGCAGATTTAGGACCAATACCGGTAACTTTAATAAGATTTAAAAACATGTCTTTCTCTTCTAAATCTATAAAACCATATAATAGATGCGCATCTTCACGTACAATTAGTTGTGTAAAGACTTGCGCATCTTCTTCTAATTGAGATTGAAAACGATATGAATTTGGTGTTTGTATTTCATAACCTATACCGTTATTTTCAACTACTATATGTGTTGGATATAATTGAGAAATTTTACCTTTTATATATGCATACATTAGATAACTCCCTTTACATGCTCATTCCAATAACTTCAACTTCATCTACGTGTGGACTTTCTTTAATAGCATCCATCAATTCTTCTAGAGATAATTCTATATTAGAGGCGTTTAATGAAATCGTTATAGTAGCTCTGTCTTTCATAGGTAAACTTTGATGAATCGTTAAAACAGATCCTTTTAATTCAGCAATTTTATTTAATACACAAGCAAGCATACCTACTTCATCTTGAACATACAAAATTAAAGTTAAATTTCGTGTTTGTTCCTCTAATCTATCTATAGGGAAAATCGTATCCTTATATTTATAAAATGCACTTCTAGAAAGATTAAACTTTTTCACTGCATCATAAATAGTCAAATTGTTATTTTTCATGAGCGCATTTTTTACTTTTATAGTTTTTTGAACAGATTCTGGCAATACATCTTCCCTAATTAAATAAAACTTCTTTGTTGATTCATTTGATTTTTTCAATTAGAACACGCCCTATTCGACAAATTCAAATTCTCCACCTAATATTCTTACAATATCACCATTAGAAGCGCCTTTTTCTCTCAAGGCATCATCGATACCCATTGATCTCATCTGTCTAGCAAAACGTCTAACAGCTGCATCACGATTGAAGTCAGTCATCATGAATAATCTTTCAATTGAATCACCTGTAACAACATAAGCTCCATCGTCATCACGAGAAATAACAAAATGGTCCCTTGATTTTTCATGTTTATAGACAACTCTATGAATACCTGTTTCTTCTTCTATACTATCGAAATCTACACCTTCAGTTTCATCGAGTAAGTCAGCGATTTGATATAATAATTGATCAACATTTTCGCGTGTAACTGTACTAATAGGAACAATTTTTACATCTTCCTCAAGCTGTTCTTTAAACATCTCTAATTGCGCTTCTGAATCTGGTAAGTCCATCTTATTTGCAACAACTATCTGCGGTCTTCTTGATAAGTTTTCATTGTAAGATTTCAACTCTTGATTAATTGTAACATAATCTTCATAAGGGTCTCTGCCTTCCATTCCACTCATATCAATAATGTGAACTATCACTCTCGTACGTTCAACATGACGTAAAAATTGATGACCTAGACCTACACCTTCTGAAGCTCCTTCAATTAAACCAGGTAAATCTGCCATTACAAATCCTCTGCCATCTTTAGTTTGTACAACACCTAAATTAGGCTTAATAGTTGTGAAATGATAAGCACCTATTTTAGGTTTAGCTTTAGATACAATTGATAGGAGTGTCGATTTTCCTACGCTTGGGTAACCTACTAAACCTACATCAGCCATTAATTTCAATTCTAGAATAACTTCAATTTCTTCTCCAGGCTCACCATTTTCACAAAAGTCTGGTGCTGGGTTACTCGGTGATGCAAACCTTGAATTGCCTCGACCACCACGGCCACCTTTTGCTACTGTAGCACGTTGTCCATGCTCTACTAAATCGGCTAGTACTTCTTCATTTTCTACTTTTTTTATAATTGTGCCAGGTGGAACTTTTAATACTAAATCACCTGATCCTCTACCATGCATGTTACTGCTTTGTCCATTTTCACCTTTATCAGCTTTAAATTTTCTTTGGAATTTAAAATCTAATAAAGTACGTAATCCTTCATCTACTTCAAATACTACTGAGGCACCTTTGCCTCCATCTCCTCCGGCCGGACCACCAAACGGAACATACTTTTCACGACGAAAAGCAACTAAACCGTTACCGCCATCACCAGCTTTCAAAGATATCTTGACCTGATCTATAAACATGTTTACACCTCTAGTTCATTAATATTAATAAAAAATTCTAATTCACATATTTCTTGATTATACGAAATAATTTCTATATTATAGTTTGAAAAAATTTGTTTAATTTCATTTTCGTTTATCGTAATACCTTTAGCTGACATTATTAATGTAACAAATTCCTGTTCAATAATTAATCCGATATGTGTATCTAATTCGTCAATTTCATTGACGATATGATTCATCCATTTGTGATAAATATTTAACAAAATGTTATCTGATAGGAATAAATTCCTTTGATAATCTTCATCGCTATTACATTCAATTTCAAATGTCCATTTAGAGCCTGACAATGAGATTTTGTGTGAAAATACTTCTTGAACAAACTTTCTGCATGGTGCATTTAAAAATAATTGTTCTTGTTTAAGTTCTTGATACAATTCATCTATTAATGAATTAACTTTACTTTCTTTACCCAACTGTTTATAAGTGTATAACAGTTGAAATTGATTGACAAAATCGTGTCTCGACTTTAAATACACATCTAAATCATCCATTTTATCACCTATATTGTAAGTATTCATAAATACTATTATACCATTTTAATCATTTGATTAAAAAAAGAAACACCAGAAAAAATTCTGGTGTCTCAATTTAGTGATTATTCAGCAGCTGTATATACAGATACTCTTTTTTTGTCACGACCAAAACGTTCGAATTTAACAACGCCGTCGATTTTAGCGAATAATGTATCGTCTCCACCGCGACCTACGTTTTCACCAGCGAAAACTTTAGTTCCACGTTGACGATAAAGGATAGAACCACCTGTAACGAATTGACCGTCAGCACGTTTAGCTCCTAAACGTTTTGATTCAGAGTCACGACCGTTCTTTGTAGAACCAACCCCTTTTTTCGATGCGAAAAATTGTAAGTTTAATTTTAACATGAGTTACACCTCACTTGTAATTTAGTTTAATATATTGCCCGTATTCTTCTTCAATAGTCTTTAAAGAAATGATTAGGCCTTGTAATAAAGTTTGCGCTTGTTCATTTTCTAAGTTTACACTACGTATATGAAAATATCCACCATCGTCACTGTAATCTATATCAGGTGTTTCATCAGTTAAACCGATGATTGCATTAGTCGTACCAAACACTACTGCAGATGCGCCAGCGCAGACTATATCTTTGCCGTATTCACCTGAATCAGCATGTCCAGACATAATAATATCTGTAACTTGCCCTTCATCGTTTAAACTAATATCTACTTTAATCATTGCTTACGCGTTAATTTTTTCGATAGTTAATTTAGTGTAAGGTTGACGATGACCTTGTTTACGCTTGTAGTTTTTCTTAGCTTTGTATTTGAAGACAGTGATTTTTTTACCGCGTCCTTGTTTTTCAACTTTAGCAGTAACTGAAGCACCTTCAACAACTGGTGATCCAACTTTAACTGAATCTCCACCTACAAATAATACTTGGTCAAAAGTGAATGAATCACCTTCATTTACGTCTAATTTCTCAACCCAAATTGTTTGACCTTCTTCTACTTTAACTTGCTTTCCGCCAGTTTCAATTATAGCAAACATACTTGCACCTCCTAATTTTTTAAGTCACGCCATTCATAGGTGACGTTCGTACTTAATACCTATGATTGAGCGGTTGTATGTAGCTTGAAACTACTCAACTTCAATAGATTACCATCTACAGTTACTATTGTCAATATTGTTTAATTAATTTGTATTTCTTTCTAATAATTTCAAAACGAAAGGAAAAATAATAACTAAACAAATTAAATTAAATATTATTGTTGGAATTAATCGGAATAATATAAGATTACCAAAATCTATTGAAATAAATCCTAATATGCCATAAAAAGCCATAACCCATATTTCTAATAATACCACCGAAATAATGAGTAAAATAACCATCATTAAAATATCTCTATAAAATACTTTGAATAATTTATCCATCATTACTACAAATAATGCATAACCAAATGTGTAAACACCATATACGCCGCCATAATAAATGTCAGTAAATATTCCAGTAACGATTGCTAGGATAATCGCTACTTTAGGGTTTTTATAAACTGCAATTATTAGTAAGTATAAGAATGTAAGGCGTGGAACGATAACGAATGTTTCATTAAATAGATGAATAGGTGATATTCTAGTTAATAAAGAATCTAGATAAAATAGTAAGACGCCAATCAGAGGAATAACATATAATCTCATTATTCCTCACCACTTTCGTCTGCTGAAGGGATAGTCTCAGGATCTCTATTAGCCACATAGACATGACTAAGGTCTTTAATATTTGTTGAAGTTTTTATGTATGCTACTTTAGACAATCCGTATTCGTCATTTTCGACTTTCTCAACTTCTCCTACCAATAAACCTTTAGGAAGTTGGTCGCCTAAACCATTTGTTACTACTTTAGATCCTTTTTTAATTTTGTATTTATTATCGATATCACTAATAACGAGAAGCCCTTTTTCTTCGTCATATCGATTAATCATACCAAAGACATTTTCGCCTTCTTGTTGAATGTCCACAGAAAGCTTACTCGTTTTTACACTTGTAGAAATTAGTTCAACTTGAGATGAAAATTGGTTAGCTTTTTTGATTCTTCCTACTAACCCTTCACTAGTGATTACAGCCATATTTTCTTTCATTCCACTTTTTTTACCTTTATCAATAATAATCGTGTTCATCCATTGATCTGGACTTCTTGCAATTACAGTAGCAGATATTGGATTAAATTGTGAAATGTCTTTCATATCAAGTTCTTTTTTTAATTCTTTGTTTTCTTTTTCCAAACGAGCTTTATCAGCTTTAATCTGTTCAGTGCGCTTTGCTTCTTCTTTTAATTTTTTAACATCATCTTCCGAAGTTGTTAAATTAGTGAAAAAGTTCGATACCATCGTCACAGGATAAGAAACAATTCTACCTCCAAATGATGATGTATCACTAGCATATTGTTCACTAAGCGATGCAGATTGTGCCCTCATTGAATACCCTACTATTACTATTAACAAAACCATGGAAATTAGAAAAAATACTAATTTATTATTTTTAAAAAAATTCGACAATCTAAACACCTCTTAATTTTCAAATGTCTAAATAACAATGATATTACTATTTTATCTTACAGTTCCATTTAAATAAAGTACGAGACTGTCGATATAGTAAAAAAGTTAATATGCTTCTTCAGGTAAGAGTTCAATATTTTGATTCATTTCATTTAAATCATCTTTCAAATCTTGCTCTGTGTGATAAACGTACATTTGTGGTTCACCAAATTTATATAGTATATATTCAGTGCCTCTTTGACCAACTACGTAATTTTCATTATAGCCCATTCTTTCTAAATCTGACACAGCCATAAACTCTCTCTTATTAATCCAGCTAAAAGCTTGTTTCGTTTGTCCTAAAGGTACATTTCTTAACAAAGGTGTATCTTCTATTGTATAAGTAGAATTAGCTCTCCCAGGAACAACTTGTTTACTTTGTGGTGTTTCATCACTATGATCGAAAGGATTTAATTCACTTAAAGCAGGTACATTTCTATATACAATGATAATAATAACAATAATTGCTATTAACGCTAATAAATTTCTAATTAACCTAAATAACCATCTCAATTTTATGGCACCTCTCATTCAAATTTATTATACATAATTGTTTTAAAACTATCATCAGACTTGGGACCTAACTCTTTAATCATGCTGTAGTCTGATGTAAGATATGTTTGAAGCCTTTATAATGATATTAAGAGGTGAGAATTATGGAGTTAATTTATATTTTCATAGCAATATTATTGTTAATTATATTTTTTAGATTTTTCGTTGGAATATTAAGATTCGCTATAAAATTAGCTATTATCGCTTTAGTAATATATTTTGTATATCAAGGCGTTATGTATTTCATGTGAAATTTATATAATTTTTAAAGCCAACTATACGATTAAGGCCGTATAATTGGCTTTTAATTCTGTGAGAATATTCTTTATCACTTATTTAATAATTTACTTAAAATAAACAATGTAATAGAAACTAATAATCCCCACACAATCCCAGCACCAATACCACCTATAAATAAACCAAAATTGATATTAGTACTACTATCATTTATAGCAATTAAAATAGAACCTAGAAAGACACCAACTATACTCAATCCCATTACAACGCCATAATCCTTTTTAACAATAGCTCGTCTAT
Organism: Mammaliicoccus sp. JADD-157; assembly: GCF_049310805.1. Taxonomy (NCBI): domain Bacteria; kingdom Bacillati; phylum Bacillota; class Bacilli; order Caryophanales; family Staphylococcaceae; genus Mammaliicoccus; species Mammaliicoccus sp. JADD-157. Next base: position 222,698 of record NZ_JBMOVZ010000002.1, read on the forward strand.
TTTTATTTTGAAAAACAGTAATTATAAATAATACAGGTAAAATAACTAATATAAACGTAATAATTTGCAAAACTAAAACTCCTGACTTCATTTTACATATATTATAACATTGTATGATTATGAACGTTCAATAATTTCTAAATCTTCTTTTGTAATATAGTCATCTTCAAATAAACTTATAAATTCTCCATCTCCTATAATGATATGATCTAGTAAATCAATTCCCATTAAATCACAACAGTATAATAATCTTTTCGTAGTTTTGATATCTTCTAAAGATGGAGTAGGATCTCCACTAGGATGATTATGTGCTATTACAATAGACGCAGCTGAATGTTTAACCGCTTCTCTTAATAAATCACGTGGATGTACAATCGACATATTTAAAGAACCTATGAATATAGATTGCTCATGAATAATTTGATTTTTTGTATTTAATAAAAGTGCAACAAAATGCTCTTGCTTTAAATATCTTAATTTTTCCATAAGATAATCTGCAACATCTTGAGGTTCATTTATTTCTATTTTGTCCAATACAGTATTGCTATGCATTCTCTTTGCTAATTCTATCACTGCCAATATTGTCAAAGCTTTCTTCTCACCAATTCCATTTACACTTAATAACTCTGGTAATGTTAGGTGCCTTAAATCACGTAATTGATTTACAAGTTTTAGCACTTGATTTGCACAATCTATACTAGAAAATTGTTTACTACCTGAATTGATTATAATTGCTAATAATTCTCTATTTGTTAATCTATCAGCACCATATGATTTTAATCTCTCTCTTGGCTTGTCTTCTTGTTGTAAGTCTTTGATTTTCAATGACATATTAACCTCCTAAAAAATAAAATAGTAATTGATTATTAAATATACATAAACTTATTGATGAAATTGCTATATAAGGTACTAATGGAATTTTTGTTATAATAGATTTTTTAAATAAAATATAACTGATAGCAGAAATACCTGAAATGATAAAAGTAAACATAAATATAAGTAAAAATTGCTTCCAAGTTAAAATGAGACTTAATATACAAAACAATTTCACATCCCCATAACCTATTCCACCTTTAGATAAAAAGTATAAAGTATGGATGATGAAAACGATTTCTAATGAAAATAATATATTTTCTAAATCGGGTTTGAATATCAAAATACCAGTTATAAACATGAGGATTAAAATATGATTAGGAACAATGTAGTATTTCATGTCATATATAGCTAAAGGAATTAAAAATATAATTAAAAAATAATACAAATGAGGATTATGTATTTGAGGTGAAATTAGTGGCATAATAAATAAAATACTTAATAATATTTCAACAGTGATTAAATCTTTAGGTATGGACGTATTACAATATTTACATTTACCTTTGAGATAAATATAACTAAAAATTGGAATTAAATCTTTATATCCTAGTTTATGATTGCAATATGTACACTTTGAACGACATGTTAATGTTTTAAAATTGATGATTGTTGTACTTGTTAATTGATACATATAACTTGCTAAAATAGATCCTATAATAAAGTATAAAAGCATTATTTATATCTCCTTAGTTGATATAAAATAATATATCAATTAAGGCCATAATATTCCTAATTTCATAAATTCAAAATTTTTAACTAACAAAATTAATAAGTTTTAAAACAGACAAAAAAACTTGAAAAAACCGCTATTATTAAGCAATTTCTTTCAAGTTTTTCATATTATTAATTAACTAGTATTAAAGTGACAAATATTCCGACCATACAAACGATTACCCATAGTAATAATAACTTCCATATAAATTTAACCCACTGTGTATACGGGATACCTGCTACAGCTAGTCCACCCATAAGTGAAGCAGAAGTAGGAAAAATACTATTACTAATTGCATCACCATATTGGAAAGCTAGTACAGCCATTTGTCTATTAATATTTAGGATATCAGAAATTGGTACCATTAATGGCATCGTTGTCATGGCTTGTCCTGAACCTGATGGTATAAAGAAATTAAGAAATAATTGAATAATAAACATCGTTCCAACAGTTATACTCGCAGGTAAATCTTGAATTGAATTTGTTAAATAGAAGACTATAGTATCAATGATTTTACCATCTTCCAATACAACTACAATTGCTTTAGCAAATCCTACTATTAACGCCCCAAACAAAATGGATTTCATACCATCGATTAGCGCATCAAATGTTCCATTGAAACCTAAACCACCAATAAATCCTGCCAGCAAACCTGCTACTAAGAAGTTTGCACTCATTTCATTGAATGACCAACCGAACTTGAATATCCCAAAGACATTAAAACAAATTGTACTTACAAGCAAAATTAAACATATAATTTGTCTTTTTGTAAATCGTTCGACTTTTTGGTTATCTTCCCTTTCCTCAACTTCCTTTACTTCTATATCATATACTAAACTTTTAGAAGGATCTTTTTTTACTTTTCTAGCATAGAACATTACGTAAAGTATGCCTACAATCAGAATAGCAATATAAATCGGTGTTCTTATTTCCCATCCTGAAAATAATGGCAATTCTGCGATCTTCTGTGCAACACCGACTGTAAAAGGATTGAGCATGCCTCCTAGAAATCCAGCAGCTGCCCCCATTATAATCATAGCTGCTCCAGTCATTGCATCATAACCTGCTGCTCTTGCTATAGCTATTCCAATTGGTACAAATATAATCGTTTCTTCTGCTAAACCTATTGAAAATCCTAATAACGAGAAGATAAGCATCGTTAAAGGTATCATAAACTTACTATTTTTACCTAGCTTATTCATCGCTGCGTTTACACCGTTTGTGATAGTGCCAGTCTTATGTATTACGCCAAATGCGCCACCAACTAAAAAGATATAAAATATAATATCAGCACCACTTATTAAACCTTCAGGAATAGATCTGAAAATATCTAAAAAGCCAGAAGGTTCACTTTTTACAAAATGGAACGTCCCAGAAATTACTTCTTCTCTATCATTAACAGTTTTTCTATCAAACTTTCCAGCCGGTATAATATAAGTCAAAATAACACTTATCACGATAATGAATAACAAAATAGCATAAGTATGTGGATTTTTAAATGTGATATTTCTTTTCTTTTTTAACCCCATTAAATTCTCTCCTTCTTCGTTTGATTTTCTTTTACCCTATTATTCAGAAAATAATGAAAATATAAAAAAGTATTGGATTAAAAACCCAATACTTTTTATCCATTATACAAGTAATTTACGAACTTCACTGATGAAATATAAACTACCAGTTATTATAAGCAAATCACCTTGATATGATTCAATGAACTCTCGATAATTTTTAACTTTCTCTATATGCGAATGTTCAACACTTTCATAAATTGTATCAATTGGTAATGCTTTTGGAAAATCAAATGTTGTAACGAAAAATCGATTCGCTATGTCTTCAAGACTATTTAACATTTTCCCAATAGGCTTTCCATCAATAGCAGCAAATAACACGTCAATCTTCTTATCTGAGTAATAATGCTGTAATGTTTTTACTAAAGCATCAATACTTTCTTTATTATGAGCACCGTCTAAAAAGATTAAAGGATTATCATTTACCTTTTCAATTCTTCCATACCACGTTACATTTTCAATTGCGTCAATCATCTTATTGAAATCTAACTGGATTAATCCTCTTTGATACATTTCAATCAACGTTGTAATTGCTAGCGCAGCGTTTTCATGTTGATGATTACCTATCATTTTTAGTTTGATATTTTCTAATTCATAATTGTCATAACGATACGTGAATTCTTCGTCTTCTGACACAACATATATATCCCTATCTAATTCCAAACCTTTATTATGATGATGTTCTACAACTTCTCTAATAAAATTCAAAGCATCTTTAGGTTTGATTGAATATACAAGAGGCACACTAGGCTTGATCACACCTGCTTTTTCACGTGCAATATCCATGTAAGTCTCGCCTAATATATTAGTATGGTCTAAGCCGATGCTTGTTAATACAGTCATAATAGGTTGGAATACATTTGTTGAGTCGTTTAAAGCACCTAATCCCGCTTCTACTACAACAAAGTTAACTGGTCGAATTGTACCAAAATAAACAAACATAATTAATGTAATAACCTCAAATTCAGTTGCAGGACCTAGATCTGTTTCTACTTCAAGTCTTTCAGTTATAGGTTTGACTATTTGGACTAATTCAACTAGTTCCTCATTTGTAATTGGTTTACCATTTAAACTTATTCTTTCATTAAAAGTAATGATATAAGGTGAAGTAAAAGTACCGACTTCATATCCATTTGCTATTAGTGCATCACGAATATAACTAACTGTCGATCCCTTACCATTTGTACCAACTACGTGAATACCTTGTATTTTATCTTCTGGATGATCAAGCTTACGTAACATCCATTTCATTCGTTTTACACCTGGTTTTATACCGAATTTAGTGCGTCCATGTATCCAATGTAAACTATCTAAATAATTCATAAGCCTTCCTAGCCTCTCAATTGTTCAATTCTTGCTAAAACACCGTCATATTTTTCTTGATAAGTTAATTTCTTTTCTTTTTCTTCATTGATGATTTTTTCAGGTGCTTTCGCAACGAATTTCTCATTGCTTAATTTTTTGTTCACACGATCAAGTTCTTTTTGCCATTTGTCTAATTCTTGTTGCAATCTTTCGATTTCTTTATCCATATCAATTAAACCTTCAAGCGGTAATATTACTGTAGCACCATACACTACTTCAGTCATCGCTTTTTCAGGAACTTCAATTTTAGTATCAATTATTAACTCACTAGGATTACAGAAACGTTCTAAATAATCCTTATTATTTATTAATTGTTCTTTTACTTTTTCATCTTTAGCTTCAATATGAATTGGTACTTCTTTAGACATAGGCGTATTAACTTCTCTACGTGCTTGACGAACTGATTTTATAATTTCAACTAATAATTGCATTGAAACTTTACTATTTTCATTAGACAATTCTGGTCTTACTTCTGGCCATGAAGCTTGGATAATCGTTTCACCCTCATGTGGTAGAGCTTGCCAAATATGTTCAGTAACGAAAGGCATAAATGGATGTAACATACGCATAGTTTGATCAAGTGTATATGATAAAACAGAACGCGTCATTTGTTTTTTAGACTCGTCGTCACTATTCATAGGAATTTTACTCATTTCAATATACCAATCACAGAATTCATCCCAAATAAAGTTATATAATACGCGTCCAACTTCGCCAAACTCATACTTATCACTTAACTCTGTAACATGAGCGATTGTTTCATTTAAACGTGTTAATATCCATTCATCAGCAACTGATTTTTCTCCCGATAAATCAATATCCTCAACTTTAAATGATTCACCTATATTCATTAAGCTAAAGCGAGAAGCGTTCCAAATTTTATTAATAAAGTTCCATACTGATTCAACTTTTTCTGTTGAATAACGTAAATCATGTCCTGGTGAAGAACCTGTAGCTAAGAAGTATCTTAAACTATCTGCACCGTACTCATCAATCACATCCATTGGGTCTACACCATTTCCTAGTGATTTACTCATCTTACGTCCATCTTCAGCTCTAACTAACCCGTGAAGTAAAACATCATTAAATGGTCTTTGATCAGTAAATTCTAAACCTTGGAAAATCATACGACTAACCCAGAAGAAAATAATATCATAACCAGTAACTAATGTATTAGTTGGGTAGTAACGTTTGAAGTCTTCATCTTCTACATTTGGCCAACCTAAAGTTGAGAATGGCCATAAAGCAGAACTAAACCAAGTGTCTAATACATCTTCGTCTTGAGTCCAATTTTCGATATCTGAAGGCGCTTCTTCGCCTACATATATTTCACCTGTTTCATTATGATACCACGCAGGAATTTGATGGCCCCACCATAATTGACGTGAAATAGTCCAATCACGAATATTTTCCATCCATCTGTTAAACGTGCCTTCAAAACGGTCTGGTACAAAATTAATTCGTCCATCAGTCTCTTGATTATCTAAAGCTTGTTTAGCTAATGGTTCCATTTTTACAAACCATTGAGTTGATAAATATGGTTCTACAACTGCACCACTTCGCTCTGAATGACCAACAGAATGCTCATGCTCTTCAACTTTAATCAATTCACCAGAAGCTTTTAAATCTTCTACTAATTGCTTACGACATTCAAAACGATCTAAACCATTATATTTACCTGCTAATTCATTCATCGTGCCATCTTCGTTCATTACATTGATTTTTTCTAATTGATGACGTTCACCAATTTCAAAGTCATTTGGATCATGAGCAGGTGTAACTTTCATTGCACCACTACCAAATTCCATATCAACATAGTCATCAGCTATAATTGGTAGTTCTCTACCAATTATCGGTAAAATAACAGATTTCCCTATAGAATCTTTGTATCTATCGTCATTTGGGTTAACAACGATTGCAGTGTCACCAAGCATCGTTTCGGGACGTGTAGTTGCAATTTCAATAGAACCTTCTTCATCTTTAAATGGATAATTTATATGATAAAAATGACCAGTGATATCTTCGTGAATTACTTCGATATCTGAGATAGCTGTTTTTGTTTGTGGATCCCAGTTAATGATTCTTTCACCACGATATATAAGATCTTTTTTATACATCTCAACAAATACTTTCTTTACAGCTTGAGATAAACCTTCATCTAAAGTAAATCTTTCGCGACTATAGTCTAATCCAAGACCTAACTTTGCCCATTGAGCACGGATAAAATCTGCATACTCTTCTTTCCAAGACCAAGAATGTTCTAAAAATTTCTCTCTACCTAAATCATGTCTCGTTAAACCTTGCTCATTTAATTTAGCTTCAACTTTAGCTTGAGTAGCAATACCAGCATGATCCATACCAGGAAGATAAAGTGTATCGTAGCCTTGCATTCTTTTCATTCTTGTTAAAATATCTTGTAATGTTGTATCCCATGCATGGCCTAAATGTAGTTTCCCAGTAACATTTGGGGGTGGGATTACAATTGTATAAGTTTCTCTATCTTTATTCTCACTTGGTTTAAAATAATCATTTTCTAACCATTGTTCATAACGACCTTCTTCAACCTTTTTAGGGTTGTACTTAGGTTCCATTTCCATATAAATCACTCCTCATTAATATAAAAAACCCGTCCTATAAACTAGGACGGGTTCAACCGTGGTACCACCTAAATTCAATATAAAATAAATTATATTGCACTCTTACGATTATCGCTCGCTCACGCATTAACCTACTTAGTTTCAGATAACGTTCCAAACAAGGCTACCTTCAATCACCATTAATATGCATTTTCACCAACCATGCACTCTCTATCATTAATCAATGATTTACTCTTCCTCTTTAAATATTCGATTACTTTAATAATATAAGTACCGACTATATAAGTCAATATTGATTTATATTAATTCTTATAATTTTTAGATTGTTTTGTTAAAAATACTTTTATTAATGGCGCAACGATTAGCAAAATGAAAAATATTCTAAATATATGGTAACTGGATATCATTGCAACATCACCACCTGTTTCTAAAGCTACAACAATTATTTGTGCCATACCTCCAGGTGCAGCGCTTAAGAATAAATCATTTATATTTTCATTAATAAATAGTTGGAATAAAAAGACGAGTAAAAAAGCACCAATAATAAGCATAATATTTTGAAATGCAATCGCAAAAATTGTTTTTTTCGTAATATTATCTATTAAATCAGCGATTTGAACCCCTATTCTAATACCAAATAGTATTTGAGCTATGATAATAAATTGATAATCTAAAGTGAAAACTTGGCCAGTTAATAAGTTCCAAGTTAACATGACTAAAATAGGAGATAATAAATAAGGAACTGGAAATCGGAATTTATAAAAAATGAGAAATGTTACCGCGATGCCAATTAAAATAATAAATAACTCTGGTATACTCAATACGTTAAATATAGAAGGTTCTTGTGCTACGTGACCACTTTGTTCACCATTACTACCATATATAGATGAAATAATAGGTACTAAAATAACTACGAACATAATTCTTGATGTTTGAGTTAAAGTAACTACTAATAAGTCAGCTTTTTTATTTTCTTCTGCCATAACAACCATTTGACTTAGCGCCCCAGGAATTGCACTTAACAAAGCAGTTTCAAATGTGACATTAGCAATTTTCTTAAAAACAATAGAAATTAATAATGCAATTAACAAAATGAATACTGACATTAGTACAATTTGTAACCATTCACCTTTAATATCATTTAATACAACAGGCGTAAAGGTTGACCCCATTTGTACACCTAATATTAAAAGACCTAAATTACCTAACCATGTTGGCCATATAATTTTTCTTTTCATGAATTTGATTACAATTAAACTCGCAAATATTGGGCCAAACATCCATGGTAAAATCATATGGATTTTATCAAGGAAAAACCCTAGTACGATAGCAAGTACACTTACTAATAAAATATTCCATTTATTACTATTCATGAAATAACACCTCGAATAGATTATATCATTTTTACAATTAAAGACCCCGAAAAACGGATTATAATCCAATTTTCCGGGGATATATTAAACTTATTTTACAATTCTTGATAGAGCATTATCAAAGGCTTGGATTGTTTTTTCAATATCTTCTTTCGTATGTGAAGTAGATAAGAACGTACCTTCAAATTGTGAAGGCGGTAAGAATACACCTTCTTTAGCCATTTCTCTATACATATTACTAAATAATTCTAGATCAGATTTATTAGCTTCGTCAAAATTCGTAACTGGGCCTTCATTTAAGAAGTAACCAATCATTGATCCAGCACGATTAACAGTTATTGGTACATTGTATTTACTGAATACATTTTTCAAACCGTCTTCTAATAAGTCTCCCAATTCATTGAAGTATTCATAACTTTCTTCAGTCAATTGAGTTAATGTAGCATAACCACTCGTCATAGCAAGTGGATTACCAGATAATGTACCCGCTTGATATACACTACCTACTGGTGCTATTTGTTCCATAATGTCTCTTCTACCACCAAAGGCGCCAACTGGTAAACCGCCACCAATTACTTTTCCAAGACAAGTTAAATCTGGTGTTACACCGAAGTAGCCTTGTGCACAATTATAACCAACTCTAAATCCAGTCATTACTTCATCAAAAATTAATAAAGTATCATTTGATGTAGTTATTTCACGAAGTCCTTCTAAAAATCCGTCAACAGGTGGTACAACACCCATATTACCTGCAACTGGTTCTACTATTACAGCTGCGATATCATCACCATAATGTTCGAAAGCTACCTTAACTGATTCAATATCGTTATAAGGTACTGTAATTGTATTTTTAGCTGTACCTTCTGGAACACCTGGAGAATCTGGTAGACCTAGAGTGGCAACACCAGAACCTGCTTTAATAAGCAATGAATCACTGTGTCCATGGTAACAACCTTCAAATTTCAATATTTTATTTTTTCCTGTAAAACCTCTAGCTAAACGCAATGCTGCTAGCGTAGCTTCAGTACCTGAAGAAACCATTCTCACCATTTCTATAGATGGTACACGATCAATAACTAATTGAGCCATTTTATTTTCAAGAATCGTTGACGCACCGAAAGAAGTCCCTTTGTCCACCGCTTCATGTAATGAATTTCTCACTTTATCATCAGCATGACCAAGGATTAATGGTCCCCAACTTAATACATAATCTATATACTCATTACCATCAATATCATAAATCTTTGAACCTTTACCATATTCCATGAATATTGGATCAGTGTCTACTGATTTAAATGCACGAACCGGACTGTTAACACCTCCAGGCATTAAATTTACGGCTTCGTTGTATGCTTGTATTGATTTTTCATAACGCATATTAGTATTCTCCTTCATCTAGATATTTACAAATGTCTTTTGCAAAGTAAGTAATAATCATATCTGCACCAGCACGTTTCATAGAAATCATTTGTTCCATAACAATTTTTTCTTCATCTATCCAACCATTTAACGCTGCTGCTTTAGTCATGCTATATTCTCCACTTACATTATAAGCAACTACAGGTACATCAGTATTATTACGTACATCACGAATAATATCTAAATAACTTAAAGCCGGTTTAACAATCATCATGTCACAACCTTCTTTTAAGTCACTTTCTAACTCTCTAAAAGCCTCTAATCTATTACTTGGATCCATTTGATAAGTCTTACGGTCTCCGAATGAAGGCGCACCATCTGCTGCTTCTCTAAATGGACCATAGAAACTTGATGCATATTTTATACCGTAACTCATAATAGGTATGTTTTTTAATCCTGCTTCATCTAAACCTTGTCTAATCTCCGTTACAAAGCCATCCATCATATTACTTGGTGCAATAATGTCTGCTCCTGCTTTTGCTTGTGATACAGCTGTCTTAACGAGTAATTTTAATGATTCATCGTTATCTACATCATGAGTCGTTTCATCTATAACACCACAGTGACCGTGGTCAGTATATTCACATAAACATGTATCTGCTACAACTAATAAATCAGGGAATTTACTTTTTGCTAAACGAGTGGCTTTCTGTATGATGCCGTCATCTACAAAAGCACCAGTACCACATGCGTCTTTTTCATTTGGAATACCGAAGAACATAACACCTCTTACACCTAAGTCATAAGCTTCTTTAAGTTCTTCTTCTAATAAGTTTAAGCTTAATTGATATATACCTGGCATAGACGTTATTTCATTTTTAATGTTATCTTCTTCTATTACAAAAATAGGATAAATTAAATCTGCTTTATGAACATAAGTTTCTTTTACAAGGTTTCTCATTGATTGTGAAGATCTTAATCTTCTATGTCTATCAAATTTCATTACTCTACCTCTTCCAATATTTTATTTAACATATCATTCAGTGTTGCACGTGGAGCAACTTTACATCCTTGATGGTATGTTTTTAATTTTTCTTCTGTTATTTCACCAATCGCATACACTTCAATATTATCAATCTTATTATACTTTTCAAAATAACTCGACACAGCAGATGAACTAGAAAATGTAACATGCGTTACTTCGTTATTTTCAATAAGTTCATGAACTTTATCTACATTTTCATAATTCGTTTTTGGTTCGTAAATATGAAGTCGTTGAACTTCATTGTCCCATTCTCTCAAATGGTCTGTTAATTTATTTCTTGCTAGTCTACTACAAGGGATTAATATTGATTGTTTATGCAATCGATTCTCTAAAGAATCCAATAAACCTTCTTGTGTAAATGTACTTGGCATAACTTCAATCGGTATTGAATAATCTTCAGCGAGTGCTTTAGTTTTTGTACCGATTGCTGCTATATGCTTTACATTTATTAAATTTAAATATGGCTGAAATAATTTAATGGCGTTTACAGACGTAAAAATAAGCCAATCATAGTATGGTTTTATACAAGATTCGTCAACTTCGATTGGAACAATATCTATAAAAGGATAATGTTTCAGTTCTATATCTTCGCGTTGAACAGTTCTTGTACTTGTAACCACTACAATTGGCTTCATTTTAACGACTCCTTATTACGCTTCTTCTTCATTTAGCTTTCTAATAATCTCATAAGCACCTTGGGCTTTTAACTCGTCAGATACTTCTTTACCTATTTCTACTGGATCAGTTCCAACTTTAGTAGATTCATATCTTTCTTTACCATCTGGTGACATTATTAAACCTGTGAATGTAATTTCGTTGCCTTCTTTAGTTGCATAACCAGCAATAGGCACTTTACAACTACCATCCATTTCACTTAAGAAAGTTCTTTCACTTGTAACACATGTTTTAACTTCTTCATCATGAACAGCATTTAATATATCTAGTAATTCTTTATCATCACTTCTACATTCGATGCCAAGCGCACCTTGACCGATTGCTGGCATCATCGTATCTTCACGTAAGTACTCTGTAACTATATCGTCACCCCAGCCCATACGTTTTAATCCAGCTGCTGCTAATATAATTGCATCAAAATCTTCAGTACGTAACTTTTCTAAACGTGTATCAATATTACCTCTTATCCATTTAATTTCTAGATGTGGGTATTTCGCTAAAATTTGAGCGCCTCTTCGTAATGAGCTTGTCCCAACAATACTGCCTGGTTTTAAATCAGCTAGTTTGACGTGATTGTTAGCTACATATGCATCAAAAGGTATTTCACGTGGTGGTATGCAACCTAATGTAAGACCATCAGGTAACACACTTGGCACATCTTTCAATGAATGAATAGCAAAATCAATTTCACGATCGAATAAAGCTTGTTGAATTTCTTTAACGAACAAACCTTTTCCACCTACTTTAGATAATTGAACATCAATTATTTTATCGCCTTTAGTGACAATTTCTTTAATTTCAATATCTAAATCTGGAAATTTTTCTTTCAATTTATCAATAAATTGCTGACTTTGTGTCATCGCTAATTTACTTCTTCTTGAGCCGACAATAATTTTACGCATATTTTCCTCCATGATCATTTAGTTAAACCATTGATGAAATCCTGAAAATTTCGAAACCACCAAATAATTTATCATACAAACTAAGAATATCATAATATTAGCAACTACTAATGTCTTAGTTTTAACAGTTTTTCTTACTCGTAGGAATAAATATATACCATATAGCAATAAGACAATTAATGATCCAATTACTTTTAAGTCCAACCAAATCTCACTACCAATAATGATTAGACCCCATTGTATTCCTAATATTAAACTTATTAACAAGACTAAGAAGCCTACTAAAGAAAATCTAAATACATTTTGCTCTAGCTGTTCAATGCTTCCCATTCTAAAAAACTTTTGGTTAAATGTCTTTTCTTTTAAATTTTTTCTTTGTAATAAGTATAAAATTGCATGTGATGTACTCAATGCAAAGATAACATAACTCAAAATCGCTAATGAAATATGAATGAGTAATAATTCATTCATCATGTTTGCGGCAGTATTTTCGGCATCATATTGTTCAGGTCTGAAAGTATGAATTGTTAAAAATACAAAACCAATTAAATTAATTATAAATACTGTTAAGTCAGTTGATTTAAAATAGTTTAAAACTAACGAAACTGTAATAATCATCCAGGTGTAAAAATAAAAACCTTCAAATAGGGTTAATATCGGAAATTGTTTAGTCGTAATGATATACATGCATAAAAAGATTGTTTGAAATATCCAAACAATCCCTAATGCATAGTAACCAAGTTTTCGTACTTTATTATTCTTTTGAATAAAATCATAAAAGTAACACCCTAAACATATCATATAGATGATTAAAACAACCTCATGCAAACGTACTGCAATTATATCTTGCATAGCATCACCATTTAATTAAATTAAGATTCAACTGTATTAGGCGTCAATTGAACTTGTTTAGATTCTTTCTTTGTTTCTGTTTTATTTTCATTTATTCTCTCAACTTCATTTGTAATGTTGAAGATTTCTTGGAATAATTCTAATTTTTCATCAGATTTTTTATCTGTTGATAATTCTTTAGCTTGTGTAATAGGATCTTTAAGTAACTGATTGACGATGCTCTTCATATGTTTAGAGATTACTTTACGTTCTCTTTCAGTCATGTCAGGTAATTTTCTCTCAATGCTTGTCATTGTATCTTGTTGTATGTGAGAAGCTTTGTCTCTCAAAGCAGTTATTACTGGTACAACACCTAACATATTAACCCACTCTTCATGCTTATCAATTTCTTTAGCAATTAATAGTTCAATTTCTCGCGCAGCTTTCTCACGTTCTGCTAAGTTTGCATCTACTAGACCATTTAAGTCGTCTACATCATAATTAAACATTAATTCTAAATCGTTAACTTCTGGATCAATATCACGTGGAACAGCAATGTCGATAAGAACTAAAGGTTTATGCCTTCTAAATCTTTCAACATCTCTCATCATATCTTTTGTTAATACATATTGCTCAGCACTTGTTGAACTAATTACAATATCAGCTTCCATTAAAGAACATTGCAATTCGTTTATGCTTTTTGCTACACCTTTATATTGCATAGCTAAAGCCTCAGCTTTTGCAACAGTACGGTTTAAAACAGTTATATCTGTCACGCCACTACCGTTCAAATTCGCAACAGCTAATTCTGCCATCTCACCGGCACCTATGATTAACGCTTTTTTATTATCTAATCTGCCTAATACTTTTTTAGATAGTTCTACTGCAGCATAAGAAACTGAAACAGCATTAGATGCGATATCTGTTTCACTGTGAGCACGTTTAGCTAATGTAACTGCTTGTTTAAATAAACGATTAAACATCGTTCCAGTAGTTACTTCTGTTTGTGCAGTTTGGAAAGCGTCTTTCATTTGTCCTAAAATTTGAGTTTCACCTAATACCATAGAATCTAACCCAGATGTCACTCTGAATAGATGTTCTATTGCATCATTCTCAGTTAGAACATTTGTATACGTCTTAATTGTATCTAATGATTGATTAAACCAGTCAGCTAAAAATGATTGTATATAGTATCTGCCTGTGTGTATTTGATCTACTACGGCATATACTTCTGTTCTATTACATGTTGATAAGATTACACATTCTAATATAGATTTTTTGTTACTAAGAGTTACAAGCGCGTTTTCAATTTCTTGATCATTAAACGCTAATTTCTCGCGCATCGCAACGTCTGCAGTTTTATAGTTTACACTTACTACAACTACATGCACTTCTAACGCCCCCATTAATTTATGTCCAATGTCTTAATTATAACATTTCTAATCTAGGAATGTGAGGAATTTGTTTAAATAAATTGTGACAATAATGCCCAAATATTGTCCGTCTTGTCTTTATTTAATGAAGAATAACTAATTAATACGTCCTCAGATTCTATTTCCAGTGTTTCTCGAATAATTTTGAGATGTTTTTGAACTTTACCTTTTGGTATTTTGTCTTCCTTAGTAGCAACTATAATCGTAGGTATTTCAAAATGCTTTAAGTAATCGTACATCAATATATCATCTTGTGTAGGTTTGTGGCGTATATCTATAAGTTGTATTACACATTTAAGTTCTTTTCTCGTTGTTAAGTACTGTTCAATCATCTTGCCGAATTGTTCTCTTTGTTTTTTACTTACTTTAGCATAACCATATCCAGGCACATCTACAAATATTAATTGTTCATCAATGTTAAAAAAGTTTAAAGTTTGCGTTTTACCTGGTTTAGATGAAGTTCTCGCTACTTTTTTTCTAGAAATAAGTGTGTTAATAAATGTTGATTTACCTACATTTGATCTTCCACTTAATGCTATTTCAGGTAAGCCCGTTTCCGGATATTGCTTAGACTCTACTGCACTAATTATAATGTCTACATTATTTGGATTTATTTTCATTGTAATCTCCTACATCATTCGTTTCTTTTATTATAGCTTAAATCATTAAATAATTAAACATAGCAATGTAGTGAAACAACGAGCTCTTATTTTTAAAAAGTCTTTTTAATGTCACCACTGCTAAAGAAAGAGTCCGAGACAATTATCATGTCCCGGACTCTAGATTTTATAATTTAAGCTGATGTTTTTTCATCGTTTAATAAGTTACCTTCGCTATCATATAAGCTTGGGTTCTTATGATCTCTAATTGTCTCTTCTGTTATAACGACTTTCGTTACATCATCGCTTGATGGAATATCAAACATGATATCAATTAGAGCTTCTTCAATGATTGAACGAAGACCACGAGCACCAGTCTTGCGCTCTATAGCTAATTCACTGATAGCACCTAAAGCCTCATCAGAGAATTCAAGTTCTACATCGTCTAGCTCTAACATTTTAGTATATTGTTTAACTAAAGCATTTTTCGGTTTAGTTAAGATATTTTTAAGAGCTTCAACATCTAACGTATCTAAGTTAGCTACAATTGGAATACGACCAATAAATTCAGGAATTAAACCATATGACTGTAAGTCTTCAGGTCTAATTTGTGAAAGTAATGATTCTTCATCGCTGATTTCTTCTCCAGCACTACTAAAACCAATTACCTTTTCACCTAAACGACGTTTAATAACTTCATCAATACCATCAAAGGCACCACCAAGAATAAATAAGATATTTGTTGTATCAATTTGGATAAATTCTTGGTTAGGATGTTTTCTTCCTCCTTGAGGTGGTACGCTTGCTGTTGTACCTTCAAGAATTTTAAGAAGTGCTTGTTGAACACCTTCACCTGATACATCACGAGTTATTGAAGTATTTTCAGATTTACGTGCAATTTTGTCAATTTCATCCACATAGATGATTCCTTTTTCAGCACTTTCAACATCAAAGTCTGCAGCTTGAATTAATCTTAATAATATATTTTCAACGTCTTCACCAACGTAACCTGCTTCAGTTAAACTTGTAGCATCTGCAATTGCAAATGGAACATTTAATGATTTAGCTAATGTCTGAGCTAGTAATGTTTTACCACTACCAGTTGGACCTATTAGTGCAATATTACTTTTTTGTAATTCAATACCATCTTCACTTTCTGAAGGTTGTTGAACACGTTTGTAATGGTTATAAACAGCTACTGCTAATGATTTTTTAGCGCTTTCTTGACCAATTACATAGTCATTTAATTGCTCTAATATTTCTTTAGGTGTAGGAACTTCAGTAAATTGTTCTGGTTCTTGTGATTTTAACTCTTCTTCTACTATTTCTGAACAAAGTTCTATACATTCATTACAAATGTAAACACCACTACCAGCTACAAGTTTCTTAACTTGATCTTGTTCTTTACCACAGAAAGAACATTTTAAATTTTCTTCACCATCGTTAAATTTAAACATTTTTACACCCCTATTCTTCTTCTAGACTATACTAAAAGTACTTTATTATTTCAAATTAAACGGGTTAAAAAAGAATAGTAGCAGAAATATTCTGCTACTATGATCTATTTTAATACCGAATAACGATTATGCTTCTTTAGATTCATTAACTAATAAGTCGATAACTTTTTGGATTTTTAGGTCATTAACTAAGATATCATTATTACCTAAAGTAGATTTAATATCTTCTACAGATAATCCGAATTGTTCACTCATTTTTGTTAACTCAGCTTCAACATCTTCGTCTGAAATTTCAATGTTCTCAGCATCCGCAATAGCTCTTAAAGTTAAATTAGTTTTAACACGTTTTTCAGCGTCTTCTTTCATTTGAGCTTTAAGTTCTTCTTCTGATTGTCCTGAGAATTGATAATATAAATCAAGGTTTAATCCTTGTTGAGAAATACGTTGTTCAAACTCTTGCATCATACGATCTAATTCAGTGTTAATCATAGCTTCTGGAATATCTACAGTAGCATTATCAGAAGCTTTTGTAATTGCTTCTTCTTTTTCAGTAGCGTCAGCTTGGTTAACTTTAGCTTCTTCTAAGTCTTTACGTAATTTTTCTTTATATTCATCAACTGTTTTTACAGATTCATCTAGTTCTTGAGCTAATTCATCATCTAATTCAGGAACTTCTTTACCTTTAACTTCGTTGATTTCTGTTTTGAAAGTAGCTTCTTTACCAGCTAATTCTTCAGCGTGGTATTCTTCAGGGAATGTGACAACAACATCTTTGCTATCATTAGCTTTAAGACCGATAAGTTGTTCTTCAAATCCTGGAATAAATGAACCTGAACCAATTTCAAGATCATAACCTTCAGCTTGTCCACCTTCAAAAGCTTCTCCATCAACATAGCCATCAAAGTTAATGTTAGCTACATCACCTTCAGCAATTTCACCATCTTTAACTGTTAATTCAGCTTGACGACTTACCGCATCATTTAAAGCTTCTTCGAATTCTTCGTCAGTTACTTCACGGTCTTGCTTTTCAATAGCTAAACCTTTGTATTCACCTAATTCTACTTCAGGTTCTACAGTTACAGTTGCTTCAAAGATAAGTTCTTTACCTTTTTCCATTTGTGTAACATCGATTTCTGGACGATCAACAGGGTTGATTTCTGCTTCCTCTACTGCATTACCATATGCTTCAGGTAAAATAAAATCTAAAGCATCTTGGTATAATGATTCAACACCAAATCTTTGTTCAAATAATGGTCTTGGCATTTTACCTTTACGGAAACCAGGCACATTAATTTGTTTAACAACTTTTTTGAATGCTTTGTCTAATCCTTTATCTACTTCTTCTTTTGGAACCGTAACAGTTAATAAACCTTGGTTGCCTTCTTTCTTTTCCCATGTTGCTGTCATGAATAAAAACCTCCGTGATTATCCTAATTTATTAATTTTCAACTCTTTAATTATAACATAGCTTTTCAATGTTTCAACTATAGTGTTTATATTCATTCAAATTTCTGAATAACGCCAATAAATTGTTCCCAATCATCTTGGCTCACACTTTCATAGTTAGCGTCTATATTAAGGCGTTCTGATAAAAGTTTCAAGTAACATGCTATTAAAACTTCATTTTTAATAGATTTAAATTCGATTGGATAAAGTAAAATGGCATGTTGATTTAATATAGAGTTACTTAATTCTATAGACGCTGGGCTATCTATTTCAAGTTGTTCAATAATTTTAGGTATAATATTTATTTTAAAATCTGTTCTTTCAATGCCACTAAGTTCTGTAGGAACAATAGCTATATTTGTATCTATTTTATTAAATTTAACTTCAGCTGACCATTCTCCCAAACGTAAATACTCTAATATTAAGCTTTGAACATTTGGATGTAACGGTTCATTCTCAATAATTTGAGCTAATGTTAAATTGAAAATACCTAGATGGTTATCTATTAAATCTATTAATAATTGCACTTGTTCCTCAAAGTTTGTATCTTTAAAAGTTTTTAAAATTTCTGAAGCTTTAAGTTTCCTTTGTTCTAGCTTATCTTTTGCTAAATCTTGCATTGGTATTAAAGTCATTCTTGTTGCATGGTCAATAGCTTCATCTTTAATTTGATTTATGATTTCCACTACAGTTTGATACTGTTCTAATTGAAATAGGCTTTCTACAAAATATATTACAACTTGATCATATTGTTCGTGACCTTGGTTTAATAATATACTTGCTTCTTCTCTTAATTCTAGATAATGACCGCAAGACTTTAAAACTTCACATTTCATCAACGATAATTGTTCATCCATTTCAAAATGTTGTTCATATGTTTCGAATGATTCATATGCTTTATCATATTCACCATCTTGCATTGAAGTTTTAATATTTGTAATTAATTGATTCTTTAATTTAGGAAATGGAATGATATCAGACAAGGTCACTCACCTCTTCTATATAAGCCGTCTATAATTAAGCTACTCCATGTTTCATAATTTTTATTATTCGCTAAATCTGATTGTTTAACCCAATTAATTTTCAAAGTATCAGTTTCTTTAGATTCAACACTTGATTCATTTACTTTTAATTTGAAAACTAATCCGATGTGTACTTTACCAACTTCGTTTTGGTCGTCATTAATAAAGCCGATTAGTTCCATATTTTTAACATTTTCTTTATCAAGCCCTACTTCTTCTTCTAATTCTCTTTCTGCATTATCTCGAATCACTTCTTCTACATTTGTAGCATTTGGAACATCATTCATATGACCGCCTACACCAATAGAACTTAAGCCATGAAGTCTACCTTCTCCTCCACCTGTTAGTCGTTCATATACAAGTATTTCATCATTTTCATTTTCTAAAATACAATATGAAATAAGTTGTTTATATGAAGGGTCTTCTTCCATGTCCCCACGTCTTTTAACTTCGTACTCATTAATTGTTTCATAAATATATTTCGTTTCTTCATCTTGAATAGATTTAAAACCATCGAATTGATAAGCTTCATCTTTAAAAATTGTCTTTCTAGGGACAACTGTAATCATTTCATCAAATTTAGACATAGTATTCTCCTTATAAGTTGTTCTTCTTTATTTTATCAAAGCGTATATAAGGCGTAAAGAAGATACCTTTATATTAAACTTAATCTTCTTTATAAAAAAGGAGCGGGACAGAAATCTTTTATCTAAAAGATTTCGTAGTCCCACTCCCTCAATTTTTATTATTTTGCTAAAGCATCTTTAGCTTTAGTAGCTAATTCAGCAAAAGCTTTTTCGTCTGAAATAGCGATTTCAGATAACATTTTACGGTTAACTTCGATACCAGCTAATTTAAGACCATTCATTAAACGGCTGTAACTGATGTCGTTTTGACGAGCCGCAGCGTTGATACGAGCAATCCATAATTTACGGAATTCACGTTTTTTCTGACGACGGTCACGGTAAGCATAGTTACCTGATTTCATAACTTGTTGCTTAGCAACTTTGTATAATGTATGTTTTGATCCAAAGTAACCTTTAGATAATTTTAAGACTTTTTTACGACGAGCTCTCGTCACTGTTCCACCTTTAACACGTGGCATGATAATTCCTCCTTGAACTGGACCATTAGTCCAATAAATTTATTATTTTACGTACGTTAACATTTGTTTAACTCGTTTTACATCTGATTTAGATACTAAAGTAGATTTACGTAATTGACGTTTAGCTTTAGTTGATTTGTTTGCGAATAAGTGTGAAGTAAACGCTCTAGAACGCTTTAATTGTCCTGAACCAGTTCTTTTAACACGTTTAGCTGCTCCGCGATGAGTTTTCATTTTAGGCATTGAGTTTTCCTCCTAGTATTTCGGTTTATTTTTCGTTTGTGATAGGCGCTAACATTAGGAACATTGAACGCCCTTCCATTTTAGGTCTTTGCTCAACTGTTGCTATATCTTTACAAGATTCTGCAAAGCGTTCAAGCACGCGTTGACCAATTTCTTTATGCGTAATCGCACGACCTCTAAATCTAATAGATACTTTAACTTTATCTTCTTTAGATAAGAATTTTTGAGCATGTTTTAGTTTAGTTTCAAAGTCGTGTTCTTCGATAGTTGGACTCAATCGAATTTCTTTAACATTAACAACTTTTTGCTTTTTACGAATTTCTTTTTCTTTTTTCTGTTGTTCGAATTTATATTTTCCGTAATCCATAATTCTTGCAACAGGTGGTTTAGCACCAGGTGCTACGATAACAACGTCTAAATCTACTCTTTCAGCCATTTCAATAGCTTCTTGTTTAGATTTAACACCTATCTGTTCACCATCTTGGCCAATTAGTCGAAGTTCTTTTGCGCGAATTCTGTCGTTAACTTGAGTCTGATCTTTAGCTATGGTTGACACCTCCTAGATTTTTACGAAGTCGTCCAAGAAAAAAAGAGCGAATGCATAAATGCACCCGCTCTTATCCATAAACATTAAAGGTTTATTTTTACCTGCCAACTGCTTAAAGCGTCACTACAGGTGAGAAGCGGGTATGCTTCTACTTGGTCCGTTTCGTATTCAACATGACCTATCATACCAACTATAAACCTTTATGTCAATATTTATTTAATATTCTTTTCGAATTCTTCCATATCAACATCTTGACTTAAGTCCACTTTTTCTAATGGAATTAATTTCGTTTTATATTTTAACTTATGGAAAATGTAAAATACTAAGAATACAGGAATACCCATATAAGTAATGAAAAATCTTCTAGGATCAAATTCACCCGTTTGTATAAAGTCTACATCTTGGCCTACTATGACAATCGCACATAATATAAATGCAAACAATGGACCAAATGGGAATAATTTAGCTTTATATTTTAGTTTTGTTTTATCATAATCTTGTAAATCAAAAGCTCTTCTAAATCTATAATGACTAATCGCAATACCTAACCAAGCAATGAAGCCTGTCATACCTGAAGCTGCGATAATATATTCATAAGCGCCACCACTTAAATGTTCTATTATAAATATTAATACAACTACAAATGCAGTAGCGATTAACGCTGTATAAGGTACACCAGCTTTATTTGTTTTTGAAAATACTGGTGAAGCCAATTTATCTTTACTCATTGAAAACAGCATTCTTACAGAAGCATACATACCTGAGTTGCCTGCTGATAATACTGAAGTTAAGATTACTGCGTTCATAAATGAAGCTGCAAATGCTAATCCTGCATTTTCAAATACAAGCGTGAATGGCGATTTAGCAATTTCATCTCCACCCATTAGGTTTGGATTTGTGTACGGAATAATCATTCCTATTACAAATATAGCTAAAATGTAAAATAGTAATATTCTCCAAAACACTTGTTTAATTGCTTTCGGCACTGCTCTTTCAGGATTTTCAGATTCTCCTGCCGTAATACCAATAAGTTCTGTACCTTGGAATGAGAACCCTGCAACTAAGAATACTCCTAATGTTAATAAGAATGTATTCACATTTGAATCTCCTAGGAACGGTGCATCTCCTACAACAAAATTATCAAACCCTAAGTATTGACCACCTATAATACCAAATATCGTTAATAAACCGATACCGATAAAGATAATAACTGTTGCAACTTTAATAAATGCAAACCAGTACTCACTTTCACCATAAACTCTAACAGATAGTGCGTTAAGACCAAATATAATCAACATGAATATGATACTCCATAGCCATGAAGGTAATATTTCTAATGGTTCCCAATAGCTAATAACTTGAGAAGCAATTGTAATATCAGCTGCTACTGTAATAACCCAGTTAAACCAATAGTTCCAACCTAAAGCGAAACCTAATGATGGATCAACAAATCTTGTAGCATATGTACTAAATGATCCCGAAACTGGTAAATATGTTGCCATTTCTCCTAACGATGTCATAAGGAAGAAGACCATAATACCAACTACTGCATATGCTAATAATGCACCCCCTGGTCCCGCGTCTCTTATAGCACCACCCGAAGTCATAAATAAACCTGTACCGATACAACCACCGATAGCAATCATAGAGATGTGTCTATCTTTTAACTTCCTTTGAATATTATTAGTTGTTTTTTCTTGCGACATTGATCTTTCCCTTTCTACAATTCCACAATAGAGCCACTAAAAAAGTCGCATACCCTATTCGATATGCGACCATATATGAACATTCCATACAAATTGGTAGCACATCACTTAGTGTGACAGTCCAGTATTTATTTAACACTGGCCCAATAAATAGCATTATGGTCACTATTTATTTCGGCAATATCCCCTTTCTACATTTCAACATATGTGCCATAACACTTCTGAATGTATAATCTTGAACATCGCAACCTCTAACTCATTACTGAGGAATATTAAATTAATTTTTACTATTAAACTATAACTGAAGAATCCGAAATTTTCAATAGCCTCTTATTTTTTCAAGCGAATTTCATCAACAAGATTCCAAATAAACTCGTCTTTTTCGACTGTTTTTGAATCTTTTGATCCATACTGTCTAACATTAACTTCTTGATTTTCTACTTCTTTGTCACCTACAACAAGCTGATAAGGTATTTTTTTCATTTGAGCTTCTCTTATTTTGTAGCCCATTTTTTCATTACGATCATCGATATGAACACGAACACCTTGTGATTTCAATTCATCTTGTAATAATCTAGCATAATCATAATGTAAATCTACGTTAACAGGTATAATTTCAACTTGATTTGGTGCTAACCAGGTTGGGAATACACCTTTAGTTTCTTCTATTAAGAAAGCAGTGAAACGTTCCATAGTTGAAATAACACCTCTATGGATAACAACTGGACGGTGTTCATCTCCATCTTTACCAATATATGTTAAGTCAAAGCGTTCCGGTAATAGGAAATCAAGTTGCGCAGTTGATAAAGTTTCTTCTTTACCCATTGCAGTTTTCACTTGAACATCTAATTTAGGACCGTAGAATGCCGCTTCACCAATCGCTTCTTCATATGGTAATTCCATTTCATCTATTACTTCTTTCAATACTGCTTGAGCTCTATTCCACATTTCATCATCATCGAAGTATTTCTCTTTATCTTCAGGATCACGATAACTCAATCTGAAAGTATAGTCTTTGAATCCAAAGTCTTCGTAAACATCTAAAATCATGTTTACTACACGCTTAAATTCTTCTTTAATTTGATCTGGTCTAACAAAAATGTGCGCATCGTTTAAAGTCATACCACGAACACGTTGTAAACCTGATACTGCGCCACTTGCTTCATATCTATGCATCATGCCTAATTCAGCAATACGTATAGGTAATTCACGATAAGAATGACGACTATTTTTATAAATCATCATGTGGTGTGGACAGTTCATAGGTCGTAAAACTAACGATTCATTACCTACATCCATAGGTGGGAACATGTCTTCTTGATAATGATCCCAGTGACCTGATTTTTTATAGAAATCAACGTTAGCCATGATTGGTGTATAAACATGGTCATAACCCATACTTACTTCTTTATCTACAATATATCGCTCTAATTCACGTCTAATTACAGCACCATTTGGCAACCATAAAGGTAGTCCAGCGCCAACATCTTGGTTAGTTGTAAATAGTTCTAATTCTTTACCAATTTTCCTATGGTCACGTTCTTTTCTCTCTTCTAAAATTTTCAAGTGAGCTTTCAAATCTTTTTTATCGAAGAATGCAGTACCATATATACGTTGCAACATTTTGTTATTAGAATCGCCTCTCCAATAAGCCCCTGCAGTTGATAAAAGTTTAAATTCTTTAATTTTCGAAGTTGAAGGTACGTGTACACCTCTACATAAATCAGTAAATTCACCTTGTGAATATAGTGTTACATTTTCGTCTTCAGGTATAGCATCAATTAACTCTAATTTATATTCATCGTTTTTGAAAAATTCTTTAGCTTCATCTCTAGATACAACTTTACGTTCAATTTTGAAGTTTTCATTTACGATTTGTTTCATTTCCTTTTCGATCGTTTCGAAGTCGTCACTAGAAATTTTGTGTTCTGTATCTATATCATAGTAGAAGCCACCTTCAATGACTGGACCAACACCAAATTTCACATCTCCATATAATCTTTGCAATGCCTGTGCCATTAAATGTGCAGTCGAGTGTCTTAACACTTCTAAAGCTTCGTCACTACCAGGTGTTACAATTTCAATATCCCCATCTTCCTCTAAAGGTCTAGTTAAATCGACTAGTTGTCCATTGAATTTACCTGCTACTGCTTTTTTTCTTAACCCAGGGCTAATAGATTGAGCAATATCTTCAGTTGTTGTGCCTTGTTCAAATCCTTTCACATTGCCATCTGGAAATTTGATATTTATTTCGCTCATAACGACTTCCTCCTCATTAAAATTATTAAAGAACATAAAAAAGAGACCTCATCCAAAGGGACGAAATCTCTCGCGGTACCACCCTCATTAACGCAAACTTATTGTGTTTACGATAACTCTACATAAGATAACGGTCTTGAGCCGAATGTGGATTAACACATCATGTATGAGGGAGTAACCGAATATATCGCATTATCTCAATTTCAGCTAGATGAGACTCTCTGTGAATGCTAAATAGACGTCATGTCCTCTAAATTTAAATATTCATTTAAGATAATTCAATTATACAACTCTATTATAAAATATCAAGCTAAAATTACGCTCTATAGTTTTTGCCTTCAAGTTCATAGTCTTCAGTAATTGTCTTAATTCGTTCCATAATTCTACTTGCTTTCGTTATTTCAGCACCTTGTCTCGTTTTGCTCAAATGAAATTCTAATTCTTCAAAATTAAAGTTCGAGCTAAAGAAAGTCGGTAGTTTATGGACCATTCTATAATGTAATAACGGACCTAATACTTCATCCCTTACCCAAGGGGTTATTTCTTCCGCGCCAATATCATCAAGCATTAATACTTTTGCTTCTCGAGCAGATTCAAATCTTTGGCTAAATGAACCATCATTAAAACCATTTTTTAATACTCTAATAAATTCTGGTAAATATATAATTGTTGAAGCTTGGTTTTTCAATTTCAATTGATTAGATATTGCACCAAGTATATAAGACTTACCTGTTCCAAATGGACCGTGTATATAAAGTCCTTTAGTATCTTCACCATTCACTATTTTATTACAAATTTCCATAGCTTTTTTAATAATAGTCATTCTCGCTTCATTATCTACGTATATATCTTTAATTGTTGCCTGTAATGTTTCTTCAGGCATTTGAAAAGATGTTACTAAGTTAGATTGGAAGCGTTGTTCATCATGTTCTATTTTATTCGGGCACGGTAAATATCTAATTTTAATGTGATCATTTTGAATGTATAATTCTGGAACATGTCCTTTAACAAAGTTAATGCATTTATTGTAACAATCACATTTTTCACAACTTTTCGACTGGTCTTTAAATGCTTGCAGTTGATCTAAATCTCTATCTATCATAGCATTTGTCAATTCAGATTGATGTGCTTCTATAAATGCTTTCACTTCTTTATTGGCAAGTGTATCTCTTTTTATTTTATCTAGTCTTTTTTGAAAATCTTTATTTTGTTGCAAATGCTGCCCTAACGGTTCCATCAATGATCACCTTCTTTCCAAAATGCTTCCATTTCTCTTTGTAGAGCTTTTTTTCTTTTTTCAAATTCTTCATCAGTTTCATCTTGTTGTTTATCATTATTGGCGCCGTCTTCTTTTTCTTCACTCGATTTTTGTTTTAATAGCCAATCCGGTGTTTTTTCAATAGATTTCAATTTATATGAATTATAATTACCTTTTTCTTGACGTTGCTTTTTCTTTTCTTTAGTTTTCTTTTCAAATTCTTTAATGTAATTATAAGCTTCCTCTGCTGAACTTAGCTTTAACTTCTTCCAGTTAGAAGCGATTTCCTCAATATAAGCTTTCGGTAATTGCATGTTATTTTTGAACATAACATATTGTAATAGTATGTTCATAACCCCGTATGGTAACTTTTCTCTAGTAATGATTTCTTCTACAAGTCTTTTCTGTGCAACGGTTGGCTCAGATTCTGTAAACGAAGATAACATTTCAATAGGGCTTGTAGTATCTAGTAATTCATACCAAGATAATAATGAGTTTACTTCTTCACTTGGTTGTTCATTTTGACTTGATGTTATATTACCTTGCTTTACTTCTAATGCTGGCAAAGCACCTTCATGCTCTATTTGATAAATTGACCGTGCGTGTTTCCTTAAATCCTCTAAAGAGATTGTTTGGTTCTCTGTTATAGATTTTAAAATGATAGATTTCATATCTACAGGTGTTATACCATATAATGTAGCAATTTGTATAATTACTTCTTTTGTCTTTTTATTTAAAATCTCTTTAGAAATTAAATGATTATTCAGTAATAACTCAAGCATTTCAAAATCGAATTTTACATCTGATAAATCCAAACCTTTGTTTTTAGCATCTTGTTGTATTTCTATTGAATCTGTAGGCGCTACTTGTGACATATTAGGCACTTTAAAAACATCTGTAAAAGTTTTGGTAACATCGTTATAATCTGAAGTAGAAACACTTTTATCTTTATATCTATTTTTCAAGGCAACAAATCTTGCCTTACCTATTTGTTGGTATAAAAAAACTGATAATAAAGGATCATTAAAGAATTGTTCAGTTGTAGCAGGTTGTTGTAACGAGTATATAAATGTTTGCTCTTGTTGGTTTACTTTCATAAAAGTTTTAATTAATCCAATACCTTCTAATAAATCTAACGAATCTCTAAAATTTGATAAATTAATTTTTAAATCATTCATAATTGTATAATGACTATAAGCGTCATGTTCATTATGAAAATTAAATTGTGATAAATATAAATAAACACCTATTGCATCAGTACCAATTAACGGCGTATATAAGCTAGTTAATATGTCTTGATGGACATGTGTGTAATTATAATTTGATTTCACGTAAAAGCCATCTCCAGGCTTTATACCACTAAAATATTCCGCCATTAATAATCACCTTACTTTCGGTCTTTCAAAATACCTTGCATTGATTGTAGCAATTGATCGACATCTTTGAACTCTCTGTATACAGACGCGAACCTTACATATGATACTTGATCAACATCCATTAAATGTTCCATTACTTTTTCTCCAATATCATTAGAAGATACCTCAGTAACTCCTTCAGCTCTTAAGTCTTTTTCAACTTGGTTTGTAATATCTTCTAGTTTTTGAAAAGCAACTGGTCTTTTTTCACATGAACGAACGAGACCATTTAATATTTTATCTCTATTAAAAGTTTGTCGAGCTCCATCTTTTTTAACTACTATTAAAGGTGATAGTTCAACTCTTTCGAATGTCGTGAAACGAAATCCACATGATTCACACTCTCTTCTTCTTCTTATAGCAGTCAGATCATCAGCGTGTCTTGAATCCACTACTTTAGAATTATCATATTTACAATTTGGACATCTCATTCGTTTCACCTCTCAGAACTTATATTTTCATACATAGATTATACAGTAGTTTCGGATATTTTTAAACGCTCACTACTTTACATTTGTAAATCATCAAATAAAAACACAATGCAAATTTCAAAATTCGCATTGTGTTTATTAAGTATATCAATTATGAAATTTTTTGTTCTTGTGTTTCAGTTAAAATGTTTGCCACTTGCTCAGCTAATTCAACAACTCTCATTGAATATCCCCATTCATTGTCATACCAAGCCAATACTTTAACTTTATTATCTCCAATGACCATCGTAGATTGTTCATCAACAATAGCTGAATGTGGATCAGTATTAAAATCAATTGAAACTAATGGTTCATCGCTTACAGCCATAATCCCTGCCAATTCTCCATTACTTGCTTCTCTTAATGCATCATTCACTTTTTCTATCGTTACATCAGTTTTCAAATCAACAACTAAATCAACTAAAGAAACGTTTGAAGTTGGTACTCTTAATGCCATACCATGCATTTTACCTTCTAATTCTGGTAATACGAGTGATAAAGCTTTTGCAGCTCCAGTCGAAGTTGGTATTATGCTGTCAGTACAAGAACGTGCTCTTCTTAAATCTTTATGCGGATTATCTAAGTTCTTTTGATCATTTGTAAAAGCATGAACGGTTGTCATTAAGCCATTTTCAATACCAAACTTATCATTTAAGACTTTAGCTACAGGGCTTAAGCAATTTGTTGTACAAGAAGCATTTGAAATAATATCAAATTCTTTTAAATTAAGTTGATTATCATTTACACCTTTAACAATCGTTTGAACTTTTCCACCTTTAGCAGGACCAGTCAATATTACTTTTTTAGCACCTGCATCTATGTGTGAAACTGCTTTATCTCCATGGTTGAATTTGCCTGTTGCTTCAATAACAATATCAATATTTAATGTTCCCCATGGTAATAGTTTAGGGTCTCTCTCTGACACTAATAAAATTTTATGATTATTTATTACAATTCCATCTTCAACTGCTTTTATTTCTTCATCTAATTTGCCATGTGTTGAATCATACTTAATTAAATGTGCAATTGTTTCTGGCGGATAAGACGCATTTATCGCAACAATATTCAAATCATCAGATTTAAGTGCACCTCTTAATACCATTCTACCTATTCTTCCTAATCCGTTAATCGCAATATTTTTTTTCATAATCGAGAACCCCTTTTAATGTGATATACTATTTGTTGCAATTAGTATATCACATTAAAATCGTATTGAAAACGTTTACTATTGTGTTTTTGAAAATTTTATTTTTATTAATAAAACTACGTTATTAAGTATTTTTACTCATATATTATATTTAGTATGTAACATTGAATTTTCTAGTAAAACAAAAATGCGCTCTTCAATTTAAACACTTAAAGTGTCTATCTTAAAGAACGCATCAAAATATCAGTAATTCAAACTTGAAATTATTATAAAATCATGTGGTTATATAGTTTTTAGCAGTTAAAAATTGAATAATAGTCGATTCTAAATCTTCTTTTGTGCCATTGTTTTCAATAGTTTCATCTGCTAAATGTCGTTTTTCTTCAATTGGAATTTGTGAACGTATACGTAATAGTGCTTCGTCATCAGTCAATTGATTTCTTTCTTTCAATCTATAAATTTGGTTTGTTTCATTTGTATATACTAACCATGTTTCATCAACTGTATCTTGTAATTGGTTTTCAAATAATAAAGGGATATCCATTATAACGTTTTTTCCCTCGTTCAATGCTTGTTGTTTCTCATCTTCCATTATTTCACGAACTTTAGGATGTATAATGTTATTTAATTTATTTCTCATATTTTCATCATTGAAAACAATCTGGCCAATATACTGACGATTCATTTCACCATCAATTATTGCTTCGTCACCAAATACTTCTCGCACTTCATCTAATCCTTTACTGCCTTTTTCGACAGCTTTACGACTAGCTATATCAGCGTCCACAATATAAAACCCATGTTCTTTTAACAGGTTTGATACTGTTGATTTCCCCGTAGCTATCCCACCAGTTAAACCTATTACACGACTCATCTTTACACACCTACTTTTGACAGTTTGGACAATAATGAGTATTTCTTGTAGCTATGATTTCTTGTTCAATAGTACCACCACATTGTCCGCAAATATTTTTACCATATACAAGATGTCTTTCTTGCATCGTTCCTTTTTCTCCGTCGGCATTGTAATAATCAGAAATACTTGATCCACCATTATCAATACCTTCTTGAAGAACTTCCACTACTTCACGAAATACTTTTTCTTGTTCTTCTTCACTTAATTCTTTAACGCTACGACTAGGCAAAATTCCTGCACGTAATAAAGCTTCGCATGCATATATATTTCCACACCCTGAAATCACTGTATGGTCGAGTATTGCCACTTTTATAGGTTTATTAATAAACTTTTTTGTCTTAATTTGTTCTTTATAATGATGAAAGGCTTCTTCAAAAAATGGCTCTGGCGCTATTTTTAATACTGAAGGATATTCTGTTAAATCTTTCAAAGCTCTTATTTCACCAAATCTTCGAATATCAGTATAAATAAGTTTAATTCCATTATCTAACTCAAAAATAACGTGCCAATGCTTTTTATGATTTGGTATCGTAATATCTTCTAATTGCGGAACTGTAAAGAAAGCACCTGTCATACCAAAATGACACATCATAATATGGTGATTTTGATCTTTTTTTAATTCTATAAATATATATTTACTTCGTCTGTATACGTTCGTAATCGTATAATTTTCAATACGCGCTTTAAATTCTTCTAAAGAGGTACCTTTAACAATCGTTTCTTTACCTGTATCTTTACCTATTTTCACTTTATCTGAAAATTTAATATGTTGAATCGTTCTTCCAATTAATTTAGGTTCGATACCTCTCTTAACATGTTCTACTTCTGGTAATTCTGGCATTTTCAGTCTTCTTTCTCTTCATTATTTTGCATCATACCATGTGTCTCCATAACTTGATTCAACACTTAATGGTACGCTCAGTTCAAGCGCATTATCCATGATTTCCTCTACAAATGGCCTGAATTCATCTATTTCATCATTTGGCACTTCAAATATTAATTCATCGTGTACTTGTAATAATAATTTTGCATTAAAGTTTGTATCTTTAATTTTATGAGCAAACTGAACCATTGCAAGTTTGATGATATCAGCTGCACTACCTTGTATAGGTGTATTCATAGCTGTTCTTTCTGCAAAGCTTCTTAAATTAAAGTTTCTATTTGTAATATCAGGCGTATATCGTCTTCTATGAAGAAGTGTTTCTACGTATCCTTTTTGTTTTGCATCTTGCACTATTGTATCCATATATTCTTTTACTTTAGGGAAACTATCTAAATAGTCATCGATAAATTTCTTAGCTTCTTTTCTCGTAATACCTAAACTTTGACTCAACCCATAATCACTGATTCCATAAACGATACCAAAGTTAACAGCTTTAGCTTGTCTTCTCATATTTCCAGTAATTTCGTCTTTACTATCTATGTTGAAAACACGCATTGCAGTTTTCGTATGAATATCTTCATTAGATGTAAATGCTTCTTTCATATGTTCGTCCCCTGTAATATGTGCCAATACACGTAACTCAATTTGAGAATAGTCAGCTGCAAAAATAACATGGTCTTTCTTACTTGGTCTAAATGCTTTTCTAATTTTACGACCTTCTTCTAATCGAATCGGTATGTTTTGCAAGTTAGGTTCAACAGAACTTAAGCGACCAGTTTGTGCCAATGTTTGGTTAAATCGCGTATGAATCTTCCCTTCAGGTGTAATCATTTTTTGTAGGCCTTCAATGTAAGTAGATTGCAATTTAGATAATTGTCTATAAACTAAAATATCTTCAATTATAGGATGTTCATTTCGTAATTGTTCTAACACATCTACTGCTGTTGAATAGCCAGTCTTAGTCTTTTTAATGATTGGTAATTTTAAATCTTCAAATAATACTACACCAAGTTGCTTAGGTGAATTAATATTGAATTCAGAACCCGCATAATTATGAATTTGTTCAATTAATTTCTCAAGTCTTGAATTTAAATCTTCTTGCATATTTACTAAAGTATCCTTATCAACTGTTATACCTAATCTCTCCATATCAGCTAAAACTGTCGCTAGTGGCAACTCTAAATCATCGTGTAATGAAAGTTGTTCTCTTTCTTTTAATAGGTCAATCATTTTTTCTTTTGATTCTGAAATCGCAGTCACTTTTTTTGCGATACATTCAAATAAAACTTCTCTTTCTGGCACGTGTAACTTTTTGCCTTTTCCATATATGCTTTCGTCATTAGGCACGTAATAAATTCCAAATTCAGACACGACTGAATATACATCATCTATTGTTCTAGAAGGATCTAATATATAACTCGCTAACATTGTATCAAATGTAACACCTTTAATTTTTACACCTAATCTATGTGATAATACAATAGTCTTTTTAACGTCATAAGCAGACAACGATACCTCTTCTAGTTCTAACCATTCATGTAAATCTTTATTTTGTTTAAATTCTTCTTCTGTTATCACAAATACCTGATTTTCCGTTTGAATAGCGAAACCTAGAACGTCTGCTTTTAGATAATTGTTTTCATTCGTCTCAAAATGTATGGACGCTTCTTTTGTATTTTTAAAATCAAAATCATCCATGCTATCTATATATTCAATAACACGATTATCTGAAGCTTCTGTACTTGCATCCATTTGATCTAACAATTGTTTAAATTCTAAAGTTTTGAATAGTTTAATTTTCTCTTCATCACTATAGTCTGTTAATTTTAAATCATCTATCGTTACTTCTATAGGGCTATCTCTATTAATCGTCGCTAAATCTTTACTTAATTTTGCATTTTCTTCATTTTCAATTAGCTTTTCTTTCATTTTAGATTTTTTTAATTCATCTATATTTTCGTAAACGCCCTCAACTGTTTCAAATTGTTTCAATAACTTGATAGCAGTCTTTTCACCAATACCAGGGACACCTGGTATATTATCTGATTTATCTCCCATAAGACCTTTCATATCAATAATTTGATTTGGTACTATACCATCATACTTTTCAGCGATGAATTCAGGTGTATAGTGATCAATATCTGTCACACCTTTTTTAGTGTAATAAATTGTTACGTTTTCGCTAGCTAATTGAGTTAAATCACGATCGCCAGTTATAATGATAGTTTTTAAATTTTGATTATCAGCTTGTTTTGATAGCGTACCGATAATATCGTCCGCTTCATAATTTTCAAGTTCATAGTGTTTAATATGATAACTTTCAACTAATTGACGAATATATGGCAATTGGCTACGTAATTCATCCGGCGTTTTTTCACGTCCACCTTTGTATTCACTATACATGTTATTTCTAAATGTTGTTTTTCCAGCATCAAATGCAACCATAAAATGAGTCGGTTGTTCTTCTTTTATTATTTTATCTAAAATCATTGTGAAACCATAAATTGCATTTGTGTATACGCCCGCTTTATTAGTTAAAAGAGGCAATGCAAAAAAAGCTCTAAATGATAAACTATTTCCGTCTATAAGTACCAATTTTTCCAATGTGAGATACCTCCATCATTATATTGATTTCATTTTATCATATATAACTCCATATTTAGATTGTTTCGCATAAAATAAAAAAGCAAGATACCGAAGTATCTTGCTCAATCATCAAAATGAAGGGGTCTAGATTCATTCTATCTATAAACCATGAAACTAGTGTGAATTTATTGTAAAGATTATATGAAGATTATTCATTAAATAATTTAACTATAAAATTAGAGCCCTCGCCTACTTTAGATTCTACTTTAATTACACCATTATGTGCTTCTATAATATGTTTTGTAATAGACAGTCCTAAGCCAGTACCTCCAGAATCTCTACTTCTTGCTTTATCAACTCTATAAAAGCGTTCAAATATACGAGCATGCTCTTCTGCAGAAATACCTATACCATTGTCTCTAACAGAAATAATTTGTCCGTCTATTTCATTTTTAATTGTTAAAACAACTTCACTAGATGGCGAAGAGTAACTAATGGCATTCGTTAACAAATTAATAAGAACTTGTGTGATTTTATCTTTATCTCCAAGTGCATATACATCATTATCGATATTACCTATCAATTCAATATCTTTTTTATGTGCTGCATTACTTACAGTTTGTATACAATGCTCACCTATTTCAGTTAAAGAAATACGTTCTTTTGGAATTTTATTACTTTGTTCAATTTTAGATAAATCTAACAAGTCTTGTACTAATGATTGTATCCTGTTTGATTCTTCAAGAATGATATTTAAAAACATATCTAAAGATTCTGGATCGTCTTTAGCACCATCTAATAAAGTTTCAGCAAAGCCTTTAATAGAAGTTATAGGTGTCCTCAGTTCATGAGATACATTTGCAACAAAGTCTTTGCGCATATGTTCTAATTTTTTCAATTTTGTAATATCATGCATTACAACTACGAGACCTAAAAGATTTTTCTTACGTCTTGATAGGACTGGTATAGTAGATACTTCGAAAAATTTATTATGAACATTGTTAATATACAATTCAATTTGTTCAAATAAAGGTTGTTCTAACTTCAAAGCTTCGTTCATCATTTGGCTGATTTCTTGATTAGGCATGACATCTTTAAACAATTGCCCTTCTGCATTCCCAACTCTATCAAATAAATCATGATAAGTTTTATTAGCTATAACAATATAACCATCTCTATCGATCATCAACGTTGCACTTGGAATGTTTTCTAATGTCGTTTCTAATCTATTTCTTTGGAGTTTCTGCTCATTATTTAAATCGTCTAGCGTTCTAGCGAGCTCATTAGTATTAATGAATAAGTCTTTCGTTTCTTTAACATTACTTTCTGGAACTCTTACTCTATACTTACCAGAAGCTAATAATTTAGTAGCATATGTTACTTCTTTTATAGGATAGATGTAAGAAGTATTGATGTATCTAACTACGAAATAAATAAGTGGTAAAGTAAATAATAAGACGATTAACAAGTATTTCCAAATATCTTTTTGAATAATTGCTATAGTTTCAGATTCTTTTGCTAAAACAATCGTATATTCACCATATTTTTTAGCAGAAATTAATTCACTTTTTTCTTTATTAAGTTTAAATGATTCATCGAATTTTCTAGCTTCTTTAATGGCATCATCTTTCTCATTATCAAAAATTTTAGTCCCTTGATTTTGAGAATTATATAATTCTTTATTATTTTTCATGACTAAAACATCTTGTACAAATACATTTAATATATTATCTAAATCTTCTGGATGTTGTTTGGCAATATCGTAAATCTTTCTAGAATCGTTTTTCATTTGTTTATCTTCTTGCTTAGATATTAGATCATAACTTGAATTATGTAGGAAAAACCCTAATATAAGAAAACTTACAACGGTAACTGTTGTAAGTATAATTAAAAGCTTATTATAAAACTTAATCATTATTTTTTGGTCTTTCTAACTTATAACCTAAGCCTCTCACCGTTTTTATAAACTGAGGCTGTTTAGGGTTTTCTTCAAGCTTATCTCTTAAATGACTTATATGTACATCTACAATACGTGAATCTCCTGCAAATTCATAATTCCATACTGAATTCAGCATATGTTCTCTAGTAATCACACGGCCTTGTCTTTCGATTAAATATAGTAATAATTCGAATTCTTTCGGTGTTAATTCTAGAAGCTCGTCATTTCGATAAACTTCAAAATAATCTGGACGTATTCGAATTGAACCTAATATAATATCTTCATCTTCATCTAATTGACTAGATTCGATTTGGCTAACTCGTCTTAAAATTGCTTTAACTCTTGCTACCACTTCTCTTGGTGAAAATGGCTTTGTCATGTAATCATCTGCACCTAGTTCTAAACCTAATACTCTATCAAATTCATCATCTTTTGCTGTTAACATTAAAATAGGAACTTGATTTTTATCTGAACGTATTGTTTTACATACTTCAATACCATCCATTTCAGGTAACATGACATCTAAAACCACTAAATCCGGTTTTTCTTCGTTGACTTTCTCTAATGCTTGGACACCATCATAGGCTACAATAACTTGGTAACCCGCTTGTTCTATATTATATTTAAGCAAAGTGACGATTGATTGTTCATCGTCTACTACCAATACTTTTTGTGACATGCAAGAACCTCCTTAAGCGATTTAACATAATTATAACGTAAATTATTAAAAAAATAATACGTATTTAGAGAACTTTACAAAAAGTTAACACTGTATTAACAATTAAGCTAATAAAATAGGGAGTAGGACAAAAATCTCATTTTAAAAAATTTCGTAGTCCTACCCCCATTAAAAATGACTAAGTATGAAAAAGCTTGATTTAAGCACGTTTTAATACCTAATCAGATAGTGCCTTGTAATGAATGAAGCTGAGACATTTATTTATGTCCCAGCCAGCACTTTAACTATATTATTCCTATTGTAACACTTCTTTAACTGATTTAACTGCTTCTGCAGATTCATCTAATAATTCTTTTTCTTCATTTGTTAAATCTAATTCAATAACTTTTTCTATACCATTACTACCTAGCACAGTTGGTACACCTAAATAGATATCCTCATACCCATATTCACCTTCTAAATAAGCAATAGAAGGTAATACGCGTTTTTGATCTTTCAAAATAGATTCCGTCATTTCAATTAATGCAGCGCCAGGAGCGTAATAAGCAGATCCATTTCCTAGAAGGTTAACAATTTCTGCCCCACCTTTTCTTGTACGATCTACAATTGCATTAATTTTTTCTTCAGAAAGTAATTTTTCTAATGGTACTCCACCAGCTGCTGAGTATCTAATTAAAGGAACCATAGTATCCCCATGACCACCAAGTACAAAACCTGTTACATCTTTAACAGATAAGTCTAATTCTTCTGCAACGAATGTTCTGAACCTAGCTGTATCTAATACACCCGATTGACCAATAACTCTCTCTTTAGGAAATCCTGATGCTTTATATACAGTGTACGTCATGGCATCAACAGGATTTGTTAAAACTAAAATAATTGCATTAGGTGAATATTTAACTATTTGTTCAGTAACTGATTTCATGACTTTTTGGTTTGTTTGTACTAAATCATCTCTCGACATACCAGGTTTTCTAGCTATACCCGCTGTAATAATTACAACGTCAGAGTCTTTTGTATCTTCATAGTTTGATGTCCCAATTACTTTAGAATCAAACCCAAGTACTGGTGCGCTTTCAGCTATGTCTAATGCTTTACCTTTAGTAGGATCTTCAGATTGAGGTATATCAACTAATACAATATCCCCTAATTCTTTTTGTGCTGCTACAAAAGCTGCTGTAGCACCTGTAAAGCCGGCGCCAATAATTGATACTTTTTTTCTTGTCATAAATTACATCTCCTTAAAATAAAAGGGAGGTTATATATAACCCCCCTCAATTAATCACATTATGGTAAATTTTTAACTAATTCATCAGCGAATTCTGAAGATTTAACTTCAGTTGCGCCTTCCATTAAACGAGCAAAGTCATATGTTACTACTTTAGATGCAATAGTCGCTTCTACAGATTGTGTAATTTTATCTGCAGCTTCTTGCCAACCAATGTGTTCTAATAATAGAACACCACTTAATAATACTGATGAAGGATTCACTTTATCTAAACCAGCATATTTTGGTGCAGTACCATGTGTAGCTTCAAAGATTGCATGACCAGTTTCATAGTTGATGTTAGCTCCTGGTGCAATACCAATTCCGCCAACTTGTGCTGCTAAAGCATCTGAAACATAGTCACCATTTAAGTTCATTGTAGCTACAACATCAAATTCAGCAGGGCGCGTTAAAATTTGTTGTAAGAAAATATCTGCGATTGAATCTTTAATGATTAATTTACCTTCAGCTTCTGCATCAGATTGCGCTTTGTTCGCAGCATCTTTACCTTCTTCTTCAACGATTTTATCATATTGTTGCCAAGTGAATACACGGTCACCAAATTCACGTTCAGCTAAATCATAACCCCATTGTTTGAACGCACCTTCAGTAAACTTCATAATGTTACCTTTGTGAACTAATGTAACGTTACGACGATTGTTATCAAACGCGTAGTTAATAGCTGCTCTAACTAATCTTTCAGTACCTTCTTTAGAAACAGGTTTGATACCAATACCTGAAGTTTCAGGGAATCTAATATTTTTAGCACCCATTTCATTTTGTAAGAAATCAATAACTTTTTTAGCATCATCAGAACCCTCTTGGAATTCGATACCAGCATAAATGTCTTCTGTATTTTCACGGAAAATAACCATATCTGTATCTTCAGGACGTTTTACAGGTGAAGGAACACCTTTAAACCAACGTACAGGTCTTAGACAAGTAAATAAATCTAATTCTTGACGTAAAGCAACGTTTAATGAGCGAATACCTCCACCAATTGGTGTAGTTAAAGGACCTTTAATAGCGATTAAATATTCTCTAATTGTATCTAATGTTTCAGCAGGTAACCACTCGCCTGTTTCGTCGTAAGCTTTTTGACCAGCTAATACTTCTTTCCATTCAATTTTCTTTTCGCCATTATAAGCTTTTTCTACAGCTGCATCTAGTACTTTACTTGCTGCATTCCAGATATCTGGACCAATACCGTCTCCGATAATATAAGGAACAATAGGATTATTCGGAACATTTAAAACGCCTTGATTTGTTGTAATTTTTTCTGCTGTCATTATATGATTCCTCCATTTAAATATGTTTAATTTATATTATATTTATAAAACTATCTATTTTCAATTGGTTCATACTTACGATTACGTTCACCTGTATATTCAGCTCTTGGTCTCATAATTCTATTTTCTCTATATTGCTCTAGAATATGAGCAGTCCAACCTGCCATACGGCTTACTGCAAATATCGGTGTGAATAAATCATGGTCTATACCCATGCTATGGTAAACAGTTGCACTAAAGAAATCAACATTAGGTAATAAACCTTTTTCTTCTTTCATTATTTCTGCAATACGTAATGAAATTTCGAATAACTCTTTTTGACCAGTTTCATCAGTGATACGACGACTCATTTCTTTTAAGTACTTAGCTCTTGGGTCACCATTTTTATATACTCTGTGACCGAATCCCATAATTTTTTCTTTATTTTCGATTTTTTCTTTAATATAACTATCTGTCTTATCAACGGTTCCAATTTCAGTCAACATTTTCATAACTTGCTCATTAGCGCCACCATGCAATGGACCTTTTAAAGCTCCAGCTGCTGCTGTTACACCTGAATACATATCTGATAATGTTGAAACAGCTACCCTAGCTGTAAATGTTGATGCATTAAATTCATGATCTGCATGTAAAATTAATGCTTTATTAAATCCTTCAATTTCTACGTCGCTAGGAACTTCCCCTCTTAACATGTACAAGAAGTTACCTGCATAGCTTAATTCCTTTTTAGGTTTAACAACTTCTTTACCATTTCTAACTCTTGAGAAAGAAGTTACTAATGAAGCTACTTTTGCTTGAATTCTTATCGCACGTTCATAATTTGTTTCATCATCAAACACTTCAGCTTGTGGATCAAAATGAGCTAAGTATGATAGTGACGTACGTAAACCTGTCATCGGATGTACTTTATCCGTTGCATAATCTTCAAAATGTGAGTACATTCTCGGGTTTAAAGTCATATAATGCAATAATTTTTCTTTTAAGTCTTCTAGTTCTTCTTTATTTGGTAATCTTAGATTCCACAGTAAAAACATTACCTCTTCAAATAATGCATTTTCTGTTAAGTCATCTATATCATAACCAGCATAAGTTAGTTGATTATCTATAATAGAACTAATTTTTGTTTCAGAAGCAATAATACCTTCTAGTCCTTTTGCTACTTGTGCCATATTGTTTATCCCCCTTACTAAATAATTGCCCATGTATGTAATGGCTTTCATATACATTATATATAATTTAAGCCATTTTGTGAATGCGAACACCTTTTAAACTTTTAAAAAGTTAATTAATATCGTTAAATAAATTAGGATAAGTGTAAAATTATTGAAAATACAATTTTCATATAACTTTTAGACGATAAGCTTTGAACCAAGTGTTATAAAGGTTTTGAACACTTTTAATTCTTATAAAAGTTATCAGATATATGCATTACTCCTCTTTAATCATTCATTTTATTTATTGTTTATGATAAAAATAATAAATCATTTTTAATAGACTTAACTGCATACAATTTATGTATATTTTAATTGCTATTTTAATAGTGTAAGTGCATAATAAAATATATATTAAGACGTATTAAGGAAAGAAGGAATTAATTTTTATGTCAAATAATTTACAAAGGGAATTAAGTAATAGACACGTTCAACTAATTGCTATAGGTGGAGCAATAGGAACTGGTCTATTTTTAGGTGCAGGTGAAACAATACATTCAGCTGGCCCTTCAATTTTATTAACCTATATCATAATAGGTTTCATACTGTTTATGTTTATGAGAGCTTTAGGGGAAATATTATTATCTAATACAGACTTTCATTCATTTGCAGACGTTACACATACATATATTGGTCCATTTGCTGGATACATTACAGGTTGGACTTATTGGTTCTGTTGGATAGTTACCGGCATGGCAGAAGTAACAGCCGTAGCAAAATACATAAGCTTTTGGTTTCCTGAAATACCAACTTGGATTACAGCACTATTCACAATACTCGTACTAATGACAATGAATTTAATGACCGCAAAATTATTTGGAGAATTAGAATTTTGGTTCTCAATTATTAAAATTACAACAATTATTGCCTTAATTGTTGTAGGAATCATCATGCTAGTCATGGCTTATAAAACGCCATATGGTACAGCTTCACTTACTCATATTTGGAGTCATGGTGGATTGTTCCCCAATGGGATGAATGGATTTTTCTTATCATTCCAAATGGCGGCATTTTCATTCGTAGGTATTGAATTGATAGGTGTAACTGCAGGAGAGACTAAAGATCCACACAAGACTATTCCAAGAGCTATAAACAGCGTACCTATTAGAATTATGTTATTTTATGTAGGGTCACTAATCATTATCATGTCTATAACACCATGGAATCAAATTGATCCTGCTGAAAGCCCATTCGTAAAATTATTTGGTCTAATAGGTATTCCAATTGCTGCTAGTATTATTAATTTTGTTGTCTTAACAGCAGCAGCTTCATCTTGTAACAGCGGTATTTTCTCTAATAGTAGAATGCTTTATGGTTTATCCCAAAACAATCAAGCAAATAAAGGTTTCGGTGAAACAAATAGCAGAGGCGTACCATATAAAGCAACTTTATTTAGCTGCTTATTATTAATGATATCTGTACTTTTAAACTATATTATTAAAGACGCAGGCGAAGTTTTTAAATATGTTACATCAGTATCTACTGTACTATTCTTAGTTGTTTGGTCATTGATAACAATTGCATATATTAGATATAGAAAATTAGCACCAGAACTTAACAAAACGTCAAACTTTAAATTACCTGGTGGTGTTCCGATGGCATGGATTACATTAATATTCTTTATTTTTGTATTTATATTGCTTATGACTAACAAAGTAACTTTAATCGCTATTTTAATTACACCAATTTGGTTTGTTTTATTGACCATCATGTATTTTATACAAAAAAGAAAATTTAAATAGATTCACTTAAAAACCATCAAAATTCTTATTTATTAAAGAATTTTGATGGTTTTTTATTTATATATAAATAAAAAAAGTCCAAGACATAAACTTGTCTCAGACTCTTTCATTATATTGATTAAAGTACGTTAGCGTATCCTTCATAAATCTTATGTTGTTTTGGATCTAAAGTGATTAATGTGCCGTCAACAATTTTTTGACGAGCATCTTCTACGCCAACTATAGTCGCGATACCTAAGTTTAATCCAACTACTGCAGCGTGTGAAGTTAATCCACCTTCTTCAGTAACTAAACCTTTAGCATTTTCAAGGTAAGGAACCATATCAGCATCACTAGATTGTGTAATAACTATAGCTTCGCTTAAATCTTTACCTTCTAAATCTTCAGCTTTATCAACTACTACAGCTTTACCGACAGCAGATGAATGGCCAATACCTTGTCCTTTAGCTAAATCATCACCTACTAAGTGAATTTTCATTAAGTTAGTTGTACCTGTTTCACCTGTTGGTACACCAGCAGTAATGATAATTAAGTCACCATTATCCACTAAACCAGTATTTACTGCTGTTGAAACAGCATTGTTTAATAATTCGTCTGTAGTTTGTTTACCTTTTCTAACTACTGGTAAAACGCCCCAAACTAATGACATATGACGTGCAGTTGTTTCATTAGGTGTTACTGCAATAATATGAGAATGTGGTCTATATTTAGATATAGTTTGTGCAGTAGCACCACTTTCTGTTGCTGCTACAATTGATTCAACATTTAAGTTTAATGCAGTGTGAGCTACTGATACACCAATTGCATTAACTAAGTTTGTATCAATCATCTTAGAACGATCTGATAATAATTTTTTATAGTCTTGTGCTTTTTCAGCCGCTACTGCAATATTTTGCATTGTGCGAACAGCTTCTTCTGGATATAACCCAGCAGCTGTTTCACCTGATAACATAACAGCGTCTGATCCATCGTAAATAGCGTTAGCTACGTCACTTGCTTCAGCTCTCGTACAACGTGGGTTTCTTTGCATAGAATCCAACATTTGTGTTGCTGTAATAACAGGTTTACCTAGTTTATTACATTTTTGAATTAATTGTTTTTGTACCATTGGAACTTCTTCAGGTAAAATTTCAACACCCATATCTCCACGAGCAACCATTAAACCATCAGAAACTTGAAGGATTTCATCGATGTTTTCAATACCTTCTTCGTTTTCTATTTTTGGAATTATTTTAATGAAATCAGTATTACTTTCTTCTAAAATAGCGCGAATATCTAATACATCCGAAGGTCTTCTTACGAAACTCGCCGCTATGAAATCAATACCTTGTTCAATACCAAAACGAATATCACTAGCATCTTTATCTGTAATACCAGGTAAGCTTACTTTAACGCCTGGCAGGTTTACACCTTTTTTATTTTTAAGTTCTCCAGAGTTATCAACTGAACAATGAACTTCTCCTTTAGATGCATCAATAGATTTAACTGTTAATTCAATTAATCCGTCATCTAAAAGTATTTTAGAACCAACTTCAAGATCTTCAGCTAAATTTTCATAAGTTACGGAGAAAGCTTCTGTTGTCCCT
Organism: Mammaliicoccus sp. JADD-157; assembly: GCF_049310805.1. Classification (NCBI taxonomy): domain Bacteria; kingdom Bacillati; phylum Bacillota; class Bacilli; order Caryophanales; family Staphylococcaceae; genus Mammaliicoccus; species Mammaliicoccus sp. JADD-157. Next base: position 266,203 of record NZ_JBMOVZ010000002.1, read on the forward strand.
TCTACTTCTGTAGTTTTAACAGTAATATCATCACCTTTAGTCAATTCAATAGAACCATTTTGCATAGTATGCGTTCTAATTTCTGGACCTTTAGTGTCTAATAAAATACCAATGTTTTTGTTTAATTTCTTACTTACTTTACGAATCGTATCGATACGATTTTTATGTTCGTCATGATCACCATGTGAAAAGTTTAATCTTGCAACGTTCATACCTGCAAGCATTAATTTTTCTAACATTTCTTCAGACTCTGAAGCTGGACCTATTGTACATACAATTTTTGTCTTTCTCATTTTAAATGACCTCCGTATTTTTGTTTTATATAGATAGCTGATTTGCTAATTCATACATTTTATTATCAATGCTATGCTCTGATTGGAATATTTCATCAAAGTTTGTACGAGTTAGTATATTTTTTTGGATACCAACTGCTTTTGCACTTTCACCTTCAATAAGTAATTCTACTGCATATCCGCCCAATCTAGAAGCTAAAACTCTATCCATACCTGTTGGTGTACCACCACGTTGGATGTGTCCTAAACAAGAAACACGTGTATCTATATTTATAAATTTCTTAAGCTCTTCGCCACATTGATTACCTGTCATAACACCTTCAGCACAAACAATGATTGAATGTTTTTTACCACGTTCCATACCTTGTTGAATCTTTTCAGCAATTTCTTCAATGTCAGATTTAACTTCAGGTATTAATATTGTTTCAGCTCCAGCAGCAAGTCCAGACCATAAAGCTAAGTCTCCTGCATCTCTTCCCATTACTTCTATAATAAAAGTACGTTCATGGCTTGATGCTGTATCACGAATTTTATCGACTGAATCAATAATCGTATTAAGTGCAGTATCAAAACCTATTGTAAAATCTGTACCATTTATGTCATTATCGATTGTTCCTGGTACGCCGATTGTTTTAAGACTTTTAGCTTCTTCACTTAATCTTTGTGCACCTCTGTAGCTACCATCTCCGCCGATAACTACTAACCCTTCAATACCTCTTTTTTCAAGGTTTTCAATTGCTTTAGCGCGGACTTCTTTTTCTTTAAATTCTGGACATCTAGCAGAATATAAGAAAGTTCCACCTCGTTGAATCATATCTCCAACTGATCCTAATTCTAGTTTTTCAATGTTATCATTAATTAAACCTAGATAACCTTGATAGACACCATAAACTTCAATATCATGGTATATTGCTTTACGAACGACAGCACGAATAGCTGCATTCATCCCTGGTGAATCTCCACCACTCGTTAATACTGCAATTTTTTTCATAAATATACAGACCTCTCTTAATATATGATTGTTAATTTAAAAATAACACAAATGTGAACTTGATTCCATTAAAACTAACGTTATTTAGATATGTAAACGTCTTCTTTGATAAAGCTTCATACTTTCGCAATAATCAATTTATTGAAAACGTTTTATAATAATGAATATTATGCATATATACTCATTATAAACAAAAAGAAAAGTCTTACATAAGTAAAAGACTTTTCTTTTTGTTTATAAAATATTAATCAATATAACTTCCAATATTTCGGTACTTATTAAATCTATCTTCTATTAAATTATCAGGTGATAATTTTCTTAGCTCTGATAAATGAAGTTCCAAAGAATTTTTAATTAGTTTAGCTTGGTTTTCGACATCTTTATGTGCACCACCAAATGGCTCTTTAATAACTTCATCTACAACATCCAATTCATTTAAATCAGGTGCAGTAATTTTCATTGTCTCAGCAGCCATTTGAGCTAAATTAGAATCTTTCCAAAGTAAAGCAGCTGCCCCTTCTGGTGATATAACAGAATATGTACTATTTTCTAACATTAGCAAGCGGTTTGTAACGCCTAATCCAAGCGCGCCACCACTACCTCCTTCACCTATTACAATTGAAATAACAGGCACACTTAAAGAAGCCATTTCTACTAAATTTTTAGCAATAGATTCACTTTGTCCTCTTTCTTCGGCAGCTTTTCCTGGATATGCACCTTTAGTATCGATAAACGTAACAATCGGTCTATTGAATTTCTCCGCTTGTTTCATTAATCTCAATGCTTTTCTATATCCTTCAGGGTGAGCCATACCAAAGTTTCTATATATATTGTCTTTCGTATCTTTACCACGTTGATGACCGATAACAGTTACAGGGACACCGTTAAAATAAGCTAATCCACCAATTAAAGCCGGATCATCTCTGAATGTGCGGTCACCATGTAATTCAATAAATTCATCAAAAATATACGGAATATAATCTAAAGTAGTTGGTCTTTCCTGTAGCCTTGCGAGTTGTACTCTATCCCATGGTTGTAAGTTTTCATATATTTTCTCTGTTTCTTTTATTAATGTTGCTTCTAGCATTTCAACTTCATCTGCTAGATTAACATTATGCTTTTCTTGATAAGCTTTTATTGATTCAATTTTTTCTTTTATTTCCTTTAGTGGCTTTTCAAATTCAAGCATTATCTTTCACCTCATTATAATGCATACTTAGTACTGTACTAAGTGTACGGTACATATCTTTTCTATGCACTACTTTATCTAATTGACCGTGTTCTAACAAGAATTCAGCAGTTTGAAAATCATCCGGTAATTTTTCACTAATTGTTTGTTCTATAATTCTACGACCCGCAAAGCCAATTAAAGCTCTAGGCTCAGCAAAATTCAAATCACCAACTGAAGCAAAACTTGCAGAAACACCACCTGTTGTTGGGTGGGTCATATATGAAATAAATAATAAACCTTTATCACTATGACGCTTGATAGAAACACTAGTCTTAGCCATTTGCATGAGTGAGATAATACCTTCTTGCATTCTTGCTCCACCACTTGCTGTAAATAAAACAAACGGCAAATTGTTATCAGTGCAGTAATCTACTATTCTACAAATTTTTTCGCCTACAACTGCGCCCATACTACCCATTCTAAATCTAGAATCCATAACACAAACACCATATGGAACGCCATCTATTTTTGAAATACCAGTTACTACTGCATCATTCAAACCTGTTTTCTGTCTGTCTTTTTGTAGTTTTTCTTCATAACCTGGAAATTCTAATGGATTCGCTGCTATCATCCCTGCATCAAATTCCTGGAATGCACCTTCATCGCTTATAGCTTGAATTCTATCATGAGCAGTTAAAGGTATATGATGATCACAATTGAAACAAACATTCAAGTTTTGTACAAGTTCTTTAGTATACATAATTTTTTTACATTTAGGGCATTTCGTCATAATACCTTCAGGAACGTCGTTATCTTTGCTGTTTTGAACTGTCACATATTTTTTCTTTTTCTGGTTACGATTGAACAAGTCTTTAAACATGTCACTACCCCCTGACTTAATTACTATTATCTCTTTCAAATCTATCGCTATATTGAGAGAGTAACTTCCAAATCATATACATAATTTGGTTATTATTTGAAGAAACAAGTTCTTCTTTTGATTGTGCTTCAATGTTAGTATGCTCTTCACAGAAATTCTCAATCATCCACTTAAGTTCGTTTATTTCATCTAATTGAGAATCATTGTGTATCAAAAATCTACCAATTAAATCAAAAAGTTGGTGTTGGTACATATCACTTAAGAATGTACCTTCACCTCTTCTCGTATGTATCACACCTAGTAACTCTAAAGCTCTAAGTGCTTCTCTTATACTTGAACGTCCAACATTAAGCGTATCGCTGAGAAATCTTTCAGAAGGTAGTTTTTCTCCCACTTGAATATTTTTTTCAACAATAATTGTTTGAATTTGTTCAACAATTTTGATTAAACCTTTTTGTTTATCTTTATCCAATGTGGTGTCTCCTTCCGAAATTATGATAAATCTGCTAGTTCATATGTCTTACGTTCAATTTCATCTATATCTACTTCAATACGTGCAACGCCTGATTCCATTCCTGCTTTAGCTACCGCCTTTGCTACGTAAGGTGCTACTCTAGGATCAAATGGGCCTGGGATGACATAGTCAGCGTTTAATTCTTTATCTGAAACTAAGTTAGCGATTGCTTCAACAGCTGCTTGTTTCATTTCTTCATTAATATGAGTCGCACGAATATCTAATGCACCTCTAAATATACCAGGGAATGCTAGGACATTATTAATTTGGTTTGGAAAGTCAGAACGACCTGTACCGATTACTTTTGCTCCTGCTTTTTTAGCTATATCTGGCATGATTTCTGGAACTGGATTTGCCATTGCGAAGATAATTGAATCTTCAGCCATAGTGTCAACCATATCTTTAGTTAGAGCACCTTCAACAGACACACCAATAAAGACATCAGCATCATTAATGACATCTTCTAATTTACCTTCAATTTTATCTTTGTTAGTCCATTTAGCTACAAATTCTTTAGTAGGGTTCATGCCATATTCACGACCTTCAAAGATTGCACCTCTAGAATCACACATAATCATATTTCTAACACCATAACTGTATAGAAGTTTGATAATTGCGATACCTGCTGCACCTGCTCCGTTTAATACAACTTTGATATCAGCTAAATCTCTATCCGTCAATTTAAGCGCGTTTAATAAGCCTGCAACTGTAACAATTGCAGTTCCGTGTTGATCATCATGAAAAACTGGTATTTTTGTTTCTTTTTTTAGTCTTTCTTCAATTTCAAAACATCTTGGAGCTGAAATATCTTCTAGGTTTACGCCACCATAATTTGGCTCTAGTAACTTCACTGTATTTACGATTTCATCTACATCAACTGTATTTAATGCAATTGGAATACCATCTACTCCAGCAAAACTTTTAAATAATACAGCTTTACCTTCCATTACCGGTATACTTGCTTCTGGACCAATATCCCCTAATCCAAGAACAGCTGTACCATCAGTTATAACAGCTACTGCATTAGATTTCATTGTGTAATCATAAACCTTGCGGACATCTTCATGAATGTCCTTACATGGTTCAGCTACCCCTGGAGAATAAGCTAAACTTAATTCTTCTTTATTTGTGACTTTAACTTTTGCGTATACGCCTAATTTTCCTTGTTTTTCTTTGTGCATGTATAAAGCATCGTCTCTTAATGACAATATAATCATCCCTTCGTTATTATATGTATCTCCCAATATATTATACATGAAATTTCCTATTTTTAATTAAAAAATTCTCCATAGTGGTCAGACCACCATGGAGAATACTATATCATAATTTAATTGATTAATAAAGCCTATATCAATCGTATATTTTCGTAACCTATCATATCGATAAAATCTTTAATATTTCCTTTATCAGAATTTAAATAACCCATATTATGAGATGTATAATCTTCGTCATTAAAATAAGTTACTTTAATGCCACTTTTATGATTTTGCGTAACCCAATCATTAAGTTCAAATACATTTCGAACAACTAATTCAGAAGTTGTTTTGATTTTGTACTCTTTATAATCTTCTAATAAATCTATTTGGTTGATAATTATTTGCATTTTACCGTTTCTGTTTTCGAATTTGCCTTGAATAATTAAAGGTTTATTTTCTATATTCATTGTTTCAATTTTTTTATACGTATCCGGAAAAATAACGCCTTCAACTTCATTAATACCGTCAATTAAATTAACGAATGCCATGTTTTGTCCTTTTTTAGTTCTTATTTTTCTTAAAGAAGCAATCATAACAAGCATTGGCACTTTATCGTTTTGTACTCTAATTGGATAAATCGTTAAATATTGATGCTGCTTAAATAATGTTAAGATAGGATGTTCTGTAGCATAAAATCCTAAATATTCTTTTTCATATTCACTTTTCATTAAACTAGGCATTTCTTCTACTTCTTTAAATTCTTTTTTAACATTTAAACCTAACTCTGAAAGTAAATTATTCGCATCTCCAACAGATGCGCTACTTTCGAAAACATCATCTAAAGACTGTAGCATTGTTGCTCTAGTTTGCTTAAAATCATCTAACGCCCCAGCATAAATAAGTGCTTGAATTAGTTTTTTATTCTTAACTTTATTTGGTAGCCTATGCACTAAGTCGTACATATCTTTATAAGGTCCTCTATACTTTCTTTCTTCTACTAAACTCTTTACGCTTTGATAACCGACAGTTTTAATTGCACCTAAAGATGTGTATATACCAGTTTTGGTTGCTTTGTAGAACCATTCACTATGATTAATAGATGGCGGATAAATTTTTACACCTATCCTTTTTAATTCTGTAACCATTTGTTCAGTTTTATTTTCATTACCAACTACATTAGATAAAATAGATGCATAAAAGTAAGTAGGATAATGCACTTTTAAATAAGTCATAATGTAAGCTATTTTACTATATGCGACAGCATGAGCTTTAGGGTAACCATAATCAGCGAATTTTAAAATTAAATCAAAAATTTTAATAGCTGTCTGTTCTTCATAACCACGACTTAAACTTCCATTTATAAAATGTTTTCTTTCATTTTCAAGAACAGATCTATTTTTCTTACTCATAGCCCTTCTTAAAATATCAGCTTCACCATAGGAGAAACCAGCAAATTTACTAGCTATTTGCATAATTTGTTCTTGATAAATAATAACACCATATGTAGACTTTAAGATTTCTTCTAAATCAGGATGCAAGTATTCAATTGGTTCAACTTTTCTTCTTCTTTTTATATAAGTAGGTATTTCTTCCATAGGTCCTGGTCTATATAAAGAAGTCACTGCTACTATATCTAAGAAATGGTCAGGTTTTAACCTTTTCAACACACTTCTTACACCTTGAGATTCTAGTTGGAATATTCCAGTAGTTTCTCCACGTGATAATAGTTGAAATACTTTTTGATCATCATAAGGTATATTTTCGATAACAATTTCAGTTTTTTCTTGATACTTAACTTGATTCACAACTTGTTGAATGATTGATAAATTCCTTAATCCTAAAAAGTCGATTTTTAACAGACCTAATTTTTCAGTTTCTGTCATCGTCCATTGTGTTAATACACCTGTATCTCCCATCATTGTCGGTACAAATTCATGTAAAGGTTGATCGTTTATAATGATACCTGCTGCGTGTGTCGAAGTATGTCTTGGTAAACCTTCTAATTGTTTACATAATTGGAACCATTTTTCGTTTAAATGATTTTTACTGACGAATTGTTTAAATTCATCACTTTCGTATGCCTCGTCTAAAGTTATACCTAACTTGTGTGGTATTAACTTAGATATATAATTTAAAGTTGGTTCATCAAATTGCAATATTCTACCTACATCTCTTGCAACTGCTCGTGCTAGCAAATGACCGTAAGTCACTATACCTGCTACTCTATTATCACCGTACTTCTCTTGGACATATTGAATAACTTTATCCCGCTTCGTATCTTGGAAATCAATATCAATATCCGGCATAGTTACACGTTCTGGATTTAGAAAACGCTCAAATAATAGGTCATATTCAATAGGATCCAATGTCGTAATATTTAGTATATAACTTACGAGCGAACCACCTGAAGAGCCACGCCCTGGACCAACTAACACATCATTTGATTTCGCATAATTTATTAAGTCACTCACTATAAGGAAGTAATCTGAATATCCCATGGATACTATAATGTCATACTCATATTTCAACCTTTCAGCATAAGTGTCATTAAATTGTGGAAAGTTTGATTTATTGTTCATCAATAATTCCCACAGATAAGTATCACTATCTTTGCCATTTGGCGTAACATACTTCGGCAATAAATCTTGATGGTATTGAATTTGTACATTACATTTTTCAGCTATTTCATCAGTTGTTTTGATAAATTTAGATGAGACGTCAATTTGGCTTAATTCTTCCATAGTTAAAAAATGTTGGTTTAAATGCGTATTAAAATCAGATATTGTTAATTTTTCATTATTTTTAATAGCATTTAATGCAATTAAACTATCGCTATCTTCATCATTTAAATATAAAGCCGATTGCATATACACTTTTTTATAATTTTCTTCAACTGATGAATCATGGGATATGTACTTGTCTTGGTCAGATATTTTTATTGAATGGAATAAATGTTCATTATCAATATTTAAGTTTTTACCTATTATGATTAAACCTTCTGAATAAGTATTTAACCACTCGATTGGCGTTGAATGTCTTTCTTTAAGAGATATCGCTGAAGATAATTTAACTAAATTTTGATAACCAGTTTGATTTTTGGCTAACAACACACATTCTAATTCATTTAATTGATCATCTAAATAAATGGTCAAACCAAATATAGGTTTAATACCTTGTTTTAAACATTCATCATAAAATTGCAAAGCTCCATACATGACATTTAAATCTGTTATAGCAAGCGCTTGATAATTTTCATTTTTAGCCTTTTTAATAACATCTGGAATTCTCAAACTAGAATTCAACAAATCAAATGACGAATGAATATTTAAATGACTTACCATGCGCTTTACCTCCTATATTTCAGATTTAATATCTCTAGCTAATTCATTGAACTCTTCCCAACTGTATACAGAAGCACCTGATGCATTAGGGTGTCCTCCACCATTGTATTTTGCCGCAATATGATTTATTTTTATACCTTTAGATCTAATGCGACATCTAATTTCTTTTCCTTCATCGACTGCAAACACCCAAGCTTTCACACCTTTAATATCTGCAACTGCATTGACAAATAATGATGCTTCATTTGGTAAAATATCAAATTTTTCTAATATATCTTTCGTTATTTTTATATAACAAAATCCGTTTCCATCATAGTTGAAGTTTTGAAGGATGTACCCTTGAAAATGTAATAGCTTTGGTTCACGTTCACTAAGTTGATTAAGCATTTCATTGCGGTTAAATTCTTTAGTCATAAGTGAAGCGGCTACTTCCATAGTATGAGGTGTCGTATTATCAAACAAGAAACGACCAGTATCTCCTACTATACCTAAATATAATACACGACTTGCTTTTGTATTAATTTCAGATTGGTTTAAATTCCACTCTTGATTTAAATCATAAATAATTTCACTTGTTGAAGAAGCTTCAGTGTTAACATAATTAATATCGCCATATGAATCAACTGGTGGATGATGATCTATTTTAATGAGCTCTTTACCTAGTTTAAATCGATTATCATCGATTCTTGGTTCATTTGCCGTATCACAAATTATTACTAAAGCATTTTGGTATACTTCATCCTCAATATTGTCTAATTCACCAATAAACTCTAATGAAGGTTCTGATTGTCCAACTGCATAAATATTTTTTTCGGGAAAAGCTTCTTCTAAAATATATTTCATTCCTAGTTGCGAGCCGTAAGCATCAGGGTCTGGTCTTACATGTCTATGTATAATTATTGTTTCGTATTCTTTAATTTTATTTAAAATGTCATTCATATTGGTCCCTCTTTCTATATATTTACTTATATTTTATAAATTGATATAATGCTTCTTGGTAGGAGGATTAAACTATGTCACCTGAAATTATGTCCGTATTGGTTGCGTTATCCGTAACCGTAATGATTCTCGCTTTAATTTTTACTATTTTAAACTTTGCCCGTTCATTCAGAACAAAAAGAGATGTTAGAAAAGCATATCATAAAGAACGCGCGAGATTTTTCTTTGGTATCTTCTTAATAGCATTCTCAGCAGACCAAGTACTTTTGTTTCCAACTTTAGTTACTTACATAATTGTCTTAGTATTGGTGTTCTTTGGTATTGTTAATATTACCTATGGACATAAAGCAAGTAAATACTTTAAAGGTAATTTACCGATTGAGAACAAAGCTTGGGAAGAATTCGAACGAAAAAAACGTAATCAATCATCTTAAAAACGGAGTGGGACAGAAACCTCATTTTACTAAAAAGGTTTCGTTGCCCCACCCCGGCAAGAATGATTAGAATTGAAAAGCTTGATATAAGTGCATTTTCAGTTCAGTCATCTATTGCCAATATTTTTCTTTGGTCTGGAGCATTTATTGTTTTCCAGACTTTTTTATTTATCTAGTAATTGACACATCAACAATGCTTTCGCAACAGTATTATTACCATTCATCATAGATATTTCAAATTTAGCAGACAACCTGCCCATATCTAAAACTGATATATTAACAGTAACTTCTTCATCAATTTGTACCGTTTTAAAATAATAAATGTCTATATGTTCAATCATCAACTCTGATTTCTTCAATTTTCTCACTTCATATCTAAGTGCTTCTTCTATTACTGCTATATAAATTGATTTCGTCATCATACCAAATTGATTTGTAAGTTGTGGAGAAATATTAACTTTTATTTTGCCGTTCTCCATACTAATTTGTTTAGCAATTTGATCATGAATTGTTTCTCCTATCTGAGGCTGTCTACTCATCAGTTGCATTGTCTTTAACACATCTTCTCTTGAGATTATACCAATTAATTCTTTCGTATTTGAGACAACTGGTAACAATTCAATACCTTCCCAAATCATCAAATGAGCACATGTAGCTATCGTTGTATTTAAATGCGCAACGATTGGTGCTTTAGTCATTAAAGCTTTAATCTGTTTATCTGGCTCTTCATTAACAATATCTTTACTCGTTAAAATACCGATGACCTTTAGTTCATTATCGACAACTGGAAATCTAGTATGAGAAGTTTGTTGTGACATTTCGTTCCAATCTCTCACTTTTTGGTTATCAAATAAATAAGAAGTTTCTTCAATTGGTATCATGATATCTTCTACCATAAGAATTTCTTTTTTAATCATTTGGTCATAAATAGCTCGATTGATTGCATTGGCTACTAAAAACGTATCATAATTAGAAGATATTATAGGTAAATCATGCTCATTGGCATATTCGATAATGTCATCATCCGCTTCAAATCCACCCGTTATTAATACGGCTGAACCTCTTTTCAACGCTTCCATTTGAACATCTGCTCTATTACCGACTATAAGCAATGTATTCATCGTTAAGTATTTAACAACATCTTTGATTTCCATAGCACCAATTGCAAATTTAGATAAGGTTTTATGTAAGCCTTGTTTACCACCTAAAACTTGTCCATCTACTATTTTCACAATTTCATTAAAAGTTAAGTTTTCAATTTGTTCTCTTGATTTTCTTTCAATTCTAACTGTACCTACTCTATCAATTGATGCTACTAACCCTTTATTATCAGCTTCTTTTATCGCCCTGTATGCAGTACCTTCTGAAACATTTAAATCTTTAGCAATCTGTCTGACAGAGATTTTATGTCCAACAGATAACGATTCAATGTACTTTATTATTTGTTCATGTTTCGTCATGTTTTATACCCTCTATCGATTAAAATGAATTAATTATATTATACATTCTTGAGAGATTAAAAGATATGTTTACATAAGAAAGAATCATTAACAAAATATAAGAGACTGGGACATTTATTTCTGTCTCAGTCTCTTATATTAATTATAATTCTACATGTTCACCTGGTTTTAAAATATGAACTTCTGCTTTTGTTACAGCTTTTTCAAATTCTTTTGGATCTTGTTTAATTAAATCAAATGTGTCGTAATGGATTGGAACGACTTTTTTAGGTTTGATAAACTCATTGATGGCATAACTTGCATCATCAATGCCCATTGTAAAGTTGTCACCGATTGGTACAAAACATAAATCAACAGGATGTCTATCAGCTATTAACTTCATATCGCTGAATAAACCTGTATCACCTGTATGATAAATTGTGCCACCTTCTGTTTCTAGAACAATACCTGCAGGCATTCCTAAATAAATTATTTCGCCATTTTCTTCTGTAAAACTATTACTGTGGAATGCTTGAACAAATTTTACTTTACCAAAATTAAATTCAATGTTCCCACCAATATTCATTGGATGTAGGTTTTCAAGTCCATGTTTATTAGATAAATAATCAATTGCTTCTGGTAATGCAATAACTAGTGCACCTGTTCTTTTAGCAATATTTACTGTATCCCCAATATGGTCGCCATGACTGTGTGTCAATATGATATAATCTGCTTCAACTTCATCTACATTTAAGTCACTCATAGGATTGCCAGATATAAATGGGTCTACAATCACTTTATGATTTTTACTTTCGAAATATATAACTGATTGACCATGAAATGATACTTTCATGAATTTCCCTCCTCACAATATCTTTTCTCTATATTATATACCCTAAATTTGAATTTATTAAGCAGGAAGTCTAGAATAATGATGTACGAAAGATAATTGGGAGGCTGAATTATGAAACACAATGAAATTACAACGTTTTTAAATGAGAAAAATGTAGATGCTGCATGGATAACAACACCTTTAAATATTTTTTATTTAACTGGTTATTTATCTGAACCTCATGAACGTTTATTTAGTTTATTAATTACAAAAGACGGAGAAGAAACACTATTTTGTCCAAAAATGGAAGTTGAAGAAGCTAAAAATGCTGGGTTCAAAGGGGATATCGTTGGATATTTAGATACTGAATCAGCTTTTGACTTAATTGAAGAAAGAACTTATAAAACTTTCGCTATTGAATCCGAACATTTATCTGTTAAACGTTTTCGCGAAGTAGAAAAAGCTTTTAATGTTGAAAAATTCGAAGATATTGATCAAGTGTTGAAAGATGTAAGAAACATTAAAACTCAAAATGAAATTGAATTATTGCATGAAGCGGCTAAATACGCAGATTTAGCAATTAAAGCTGGTGCCGAAAAATTGGCTGAAGGTGTAACTGAAATCGAAGTACTTAATCATATTGAAACAACTATGAAACAACATGGGATTTCAAAAATGAGCTTTGATACGATGGTATTATTCGGAGATCACGCAGCAGCACCACATGGTACCCCGGGAGATAGAAAATTACAAAACAATGAATATGTTTTATTTGATTTAGGTGTTATATACAAAGGTTACTGCTCGGACATTACAAGAACAATAGCATTTGGTACACCTCCTGAAAAAGCTCAAGAAATTTATAACATTGTATTAGAAGCAAATAAAAAAGCAATTGATATTATTAAACCAGGCGTTAAAATCTCTGAATGTGATAAAGTAGCACGAGATATTATAAGTAATGCTGGATATGGCGATTACTTCCCACATAGACTCGGTCACGGTTTAGGATTAAGTGTTCATGAATTCCCTGATATTTCTAGCGTTAACACAGATACATTTAAAGAAGGTATGGTTTTAACTGTTGAACCAGGCATTTATGTTCCTGGAGTAGCTGGTGTTAGAATTGAAGACGATATTGTCGTAACAAAAGACGGCCATGAATTTTTAACAGGTTATGAAAAATGATAAAAGAATCTTGCGTTGAAACAATTGAACAAATTAACCATGCGATTAAAAACGGAGCAAATCGTATAGAATTATGCGATAACTTATCTGTAGGTGGCACTACACCTAGCTATGGTATGGTTAAAATTGCAACCGAGTTATGTCATCAAAATGATGTACAAGTTGCTGTTATGATCAGGCCTAGGGGTGGAGACTTTAATTACGATTATTTTGAATATGAAGTAATGAGACAAGATATTATTCAACTTAAAACTTTAAATGTAGACGCATTTGTTTTTGGTTGTTTAGATGAAAATGAACAACTCGATGAATGGAAAATGGATGCTTTAAAAGAAACATGCGGAGATACACACGCTGTATGTCACATGGCATTTGATTTAATCAATCCATATATTCAATTAAAGTCTCTTGATTGGCTAATTGACCACGGCTTTGAGCGCTTGTTAACACATGGCGGCCCAAGTGACCAATCAGTCTTTGATAACGTATTCCATCTCGGTAAATTGCTAATGCATTCAAAAGGCAACATCACAATTATGCCAGGTGGCGGACTTAATAAAGATAATTTACAAACGTTACTTAACGACATACCGTTTGATGAAGTACATGGAACTAAGATTGTCTAAATTAAAGTATAAGGATTGATTAGGATTGAAAACTTTGATATAAGTGCGTTTTCAATCCAGTCAGCTACTGCCATATAACATAAGAGTCCGAGACATTATTTTGTGTCTCGGACTCTTAGTCTTTTTATTCGGAAGATTTATTATTTAGTATAACCCTGCCATTCTAAAGACTAAATATATAATTTATAATCTAGTTTGTTCATTTTTATCTTTTCAAAAAAGCACAAAATGTTTAATATACCAACATTTTGTGCTTTCTCTATTATTTCAAGATGTCTTGATAAGGTGTAAATTCCTTATCAAATGTTTTTGCTACTTCTTCGTAAGTTAATTTACCATGAATTGTGTTTAAACCTTTTGCTAGTGCTTCATTTTCTTGACATGCTTTTATATAGCCTTTGTTTGCAAGTTGTAATGCGTATGGAGTTGTTGCATTATTTAAAGCTATTGTTGACGTTCTAGGCACTGCGCCAGGCATGTTAGCAACTGAATAATGAAGGACACCGTGCTTAACATATGTAGGATCGTCATGCGTTGTAATTCTATCAGATGTTTCGAATGAACCACCTTGATCAATTGCAATATCCACAAGTACTGAACCAGGTCTCATTTTCTTAACCATATCTTCAGTTACAAGCTTTGGTGCCTTTGCACCAGGGATAAGAACAGAACCTATCACTAAATCACTTTCAACTACAGATTCTTCGATGTTTAATGGTGATGACATCATTGTTTGTACACTAGAACCAAATAAATCATCTAATTGTTGTAATCTAGTAGGATTTAAATCAATAATTGTAACATCAGCACCAAGACCGACTGCCATTTTAGCAGCATTTGTTCCTGCTTGTCCGCCGCCAATTATTGTGACTTTTCCACGTTTAACACCGGGTACACCAGATAATAGAATTCCAATTCCACCATTAGTTTTTTGTAAGAATTGAGCACCAATTTGTGTAGACATTCTTCCTGCAACTTCACTCATAGGTGCTAATAATGGTAGAGAGCGATCTTTTAATTGAACAGTCTCATAAGCAATTGCTGTTACTTCATTTTCTAATAATGCATTAGTTAACGATTCTTCTGCTGCTAAATGAAGATATGTAAAAAGTATTAAATCCTTTTTGAAAAATTGAAATTCTTCTTCAAGAGGTTCTTTAACTTTCATAACCATTTCAACATTCCAAGCTTCTTTTTGATCAACAATTTCAGCACCTAAAGCCTTGTAGTCTTCGTCTGTAAATTGTGAACCTAAACCTGCACCAGTTTCTACTTTAACTGAGTGTTTTTGGTCAATTAAAGTTGCTACTCCACTGGGTGTTAATGCCACCCTATTTTCATTATTTTTTATCTCTTTTGGTACTCCAATTATCATAATAAATTCCCTCCTTGACTCAATCATAACGCCATAATTTTGAAAGCGCAATCATTTTTATTCAAAAATTATACTATTGCTAATATCTTAAATTTCTAAATATTCAAACGATAATTATACTTTATCATATTATGATAAAAAATGTGACATTATCTCTATTATTAAAAAGTTAATTTGTTATTTTTTCAGAAAATTATGATATAATAAGATAAAAGAACAAGGAGGCGGTTCAGATGTTAAATTATAAAAATATTCTTATAGCAGTAGATGGATCAACTGAGGCAGAATGGGCTTATAACAAGGCAGTAGCTGTAGCAAAACGTAACGATGCTAAATTAACAATTGTTAATATTGTTGATTCTCGCTCATACGCTAGTGTTGAGGCTTATGATACTCAAATAGTAAATAAAGCTACAAGCTTCGCTGAAAGTTTATTATCTGGATATAAAGAAAATGCTGAAAAAAATGGTGTAGCAAATGTTGCAACTAAATTGGAATTTGGCTCACCTAAAACGATTATTCCTAAAAAGTTAGCTGATGATTTTGAAGTCGACTTAATCATGTGTGGTACTTCAGGACTAAATGCAGTAGAACGCTTCATTGTAGGTTCAGTTTCAGAAGCAATTGTTCGAAATTCTCCATGTGACGTTTTAGTTGTTAGAACTGAAACAATGCCTGAAGATTTCGAACCAACAGTTGCAACAAAAGAATTATTCGATCAACATCACGATGGAAAATAATTTTTAAGAATTAAATATTAGTCGAGTTTAGAATATAATTCCACACTTGCAAAAAGCTTGGGAGTTGGACAGAAATCTCATTTTATTAAACAGATTTCGTAGTCCTACCCCGGCAATGAGGCTGAGACATGTATTTATGTCTCAGCCTCAAATTTTTTATTATTTTTGTTCGTTATTTTGGTCTTGTATATCTTCATTACTTTTTTGCTTTTGTTTTTTTGCTTGTTCTCTACCTACTCTTCTCATTACAATTCTAACTAATCGCAACAGTGCTCTCTCTGGTCTCATGATATTCCTCCTCATTGCTTCTTTAATTATGTATAGCCTTAACGATAAATAGGTAAACATAAAGGAATTGGATAACTAACATTAAAATTTTCATATAAATAAAAGAGGTTGAAACAATTAATTTGTTTCAACCTCTTGATTATTAATAATTATTTACCTAAATTACCAAATTTCATAACATCACGAGCGATTACAACTTCTTCGTCAGTTGGAATAACAATTACTTTAACTGGTGAATGCGGGTAGTTGATAAATGCTTCTTCACCATGTAATCCTGTGTTTAAGCGTGGGTCCCAATATACACCCATGAATTCTAAACCTTCTAATACTTTAGCACGTACAGTATCAGAGTTTTCACCAACACCTGCAGTGAATACGATAGCGTCTAAACCATGCATTCTTGTTGCATAAGAACCCATATATTTATGAATTCTAGAAGCAAATACATCTAATGCCAATTTAGCTCTTTCATTACCTTCGTTTGCATCTTGTTGTATATCTCTTAAATCACTTGAAGAACCTGAAATACCAAGTAATCCTGATTCTTTGTTTAAGATATTTAATACTTCTTCTGCATTTTTGCCCGTTTTTTCCATGATAAATGGAATTAAAGCTGGGTCTAAGTTACCTGAACGTGTTCCCATTGTTACACCAGCTAATGGTGTGAAGCCCATAGATGTATCTACAGATTTTCCGCCATCAATAGCTGCGATTGAAGCGCCATTCCCGATATGGCATGAAATAATTCTTAATTGATCTATAGGACGATCTAATAATTCAGCTGCTCTTTCTGATACATATTTATGACTTGTACCATGGAAACCATATTTACGAATACCGAAATCTTTATAGAAGTTATAAGGTAAACTATATAAATATGATTCTTCTGGCATAGTTTGATGGAATGAAGTATCAAATACTGCAACGTGAGGAATATTTGGTAATAGCTTTCTGAAAGCCTTAATACCCATAATGTTTGCTGGGTTATGCAAAGGCGCAAGTTCTGTTAATGATTCAATTTTTTCTAATACATCATCTGTTACAAGTGCTGATTCAGGGAATAATTCTCCACCATGTACTACACGGTGACCAGTTCCTTGAATATCATTAATATCATTGATAATGTTATGATTTTTTAGTGCATCTAACATAATGTTAACTGCAATATCATGATTTTCAATATCTAATGTTTCAGTAATTTTTTCTCCGTTTACTACAATTGAGAAAACTGAATTTTTTAAACCAATACGTTCTATCAAACCTTTTGTTATTACTTTTTCTTCAGGCATTTCAAATAATTGAAATTTTAATGATGAACTACCGGCATTAATTGCTATTATTTTTGTCATTTAGACTTCCTCCTGATAATACTTTTCTATACTATTTAAACACTAATACAGATACTAATCAAGTATTAATACAGTTTATGAAGGATGATTTTCTTTCATCCATTCATCAACTTCATCTAAAAACGTTTTTAGTTGGGCTTTTGCTTTGAAGTCTGGGATATTCGCTAATAATACCTCAACAGAATGAGTTTTCCCTGAGTCTTTCTTTTGTAAGATTAATAATGATTTTTTAGATTGTTCTGTCTTAAACAATGTTTTAGGGAAGTTTAAAAATGCTTGCATTTCTGTTTCTGTTGCAATAAATTTTTGAAGCTGTTTCACTTCTTCACCTTCGAATAATTGACTTGGAACAATTAAAAATACATAACCACCTGGTCTCACTGCATTGACTGCTTGTTCTAATAATAAATAATGGCTATAACTGTGGCCATCTTCGAAACCTAATTTCATTTCTTTACTACGTTCATCAACTGGATAATATCCAACTGGTAAATCCCCTACTACAACGTCCGCTTCTTCTAATGGCAGTGGCATAATTGCATCATGTGGATATACATCGAATGGTATTTCCAAGAAGTTAGCAAGATGAATACTTACACGCTGTAATACTGGGTCTACTTCTATTAAATGATGCATTACAGTTTTTTCTTGGTTCTGTTCATTTATTGTCGCACTTAAATGTCCTGTTCCACTTGCTATATCTACAACATTTAATTCCTCTTTATTCTTATTAAATAAGTTAACAAGGTAGCTTAATATAAAGCCTATTGAGTCCGGTGTCATTTGATGATTAGGTTGAATGATTTCTTCTTTTAGCAAACTTAAATATGCAAATTGAAATGCTTTTCTTCTCTCTTGTATTGTCGATTGTTCTAAGAGGTCTCTTTGGTTGGTATAAATATCTTCCATTGCTAAACCTAAGTTTTCAATATAACTTTGTCCATTTTCATCATGTAATTTTTTACTATTTTCATCCAGTTTCTCATACAATGTTTCCATAATATTTTTTTCTTCAGTCATAATTGCCCTCTTTCGTATAAAAAGCTGCCCATTCATATGGACAGCACTTTATAGTTGTTTATTAGTTTAAGTTTTTGAAAGCTTCTAAAGCTTTATCATAGTCTGGGTGATTTGTGCCTTCACTCACAATTTCTGAGTAAACAACTTTATTGTCTTTATCTAATACAAAGACAGAACGTGCTAGTAAACGTAATTCTTTCATTACTACACCATAATTTTCACCAAATGATAAGTCACGGTGATCACTTAATGTAATTACGTTTTCTAAACCTTCAGCTGCACACCATTTCTTTTGAGCAAATGGTAAGTCGTTTGAAATTGTTAGAACAACTCCATCTTGTACATCTGCTGCTTCTTCATTAAATTTGCGAGTTTGTTGACTACAAACACCTGTATCTAAAGAAGGTACGGCACTAATGAGTTTCTTTTTACCTTCATAGTCTTTTAAAGTTCTTTCTGATAAATCATTTGCTAATACAGTAAAGTCTGGTGCTGTTGAACCTACTTCTACTTCTTTACCTACTAATGTAATAGGTTCATTCTTGAATGTAACTTGCGCCATTAAAAAAGCCTCCTTAATCTTGATAGGTATATTCTATCATGATTAAAGAGACTTTGAAATTCATTTGTTTATGAGTTTTGACTCGTTACTCTTTGGAAGTCTTTTCTCATTTCAATGTATTTATTTTTCAAAACAACTGTATCACCAAAGTAATCGTGAATACCTTTATGTTTTTTATTAAATGCTACGACTATATAAGGTAAGCCAAGCAATATGCCCGAAATAATTCTACCTATCCATTCTCTAAATAACACATCAGTAAATTTTAACGGCTTTGCATCTTCTCGATAAACACTCAAGCCAAGTATCATTTTTCCTAATGTTGCCTTAAAATAATAAGTCATTAACACAAAATATAAATAAAATATCAATGCGCTAACAATATTTTCAACACTGAAATATGGTACGAATAGGTACTCACTCTTAATACTTGTTGACGCGAATAGCGGTCCTAATACAATACCTTTAAACCCAGCTAAAGCAAGTAAATCAATGATATAAGCTAAAAATCGAACCCAGAATCCAGCAAATACGATAGATTTTATACTAGACATATACTTATTTACAGTGCGTTCTATGTCACTTTGTTCACGAGAAGAAGCGACTTGTTCGTAATGTACTTCAGTCATTTAAAATCCTCCTTACTCACCATATAGATACATAGGTTGTGGTGAATTATTTGCTTTAATAAGTGCTTCATATTTACTTATATCATCAAAACCTAACATAGATGAAATTTTACTTTTAGCTCCCATTGGAAAGTTCATGAATGAACCAGTTGTATCATAAGTAACTACTTGTGCATTTTTAGATTTTACTGCATTTCTTAAATCTTTAATTGCATCATCTTCATAACCAATTTCATCGATTAATCCGTTTGATTTTGCTTGTTGTGAAGAATAAATTCTTCCGTCTGCTAATTTCTTAACTTTATCTTCTGGCATATCTCTGCCATCTTTAATAACTTTAACAAATTGTTTATAGCTATCATCTATGATTGATTGCATAATGTCTTTTTCTTCTTTAGACATATCTTTCATAGGGTTTAATATTTGTTTATGTTTACCTGAAACAACTGATTGATCTTTTACGCCTAAGTTATCTGCTAGTTCAGCATAATTAATACTAGAAATAATAACCCCTAATGAACCAGTTAAAGTTTGTGAACCTGCATAAATTTTATCAGCTGGAGTAGAGATGTAGTATCCCCCAGATGCAGCCATATTTTTCATTTGTACATAAACTTTCTTGTTTTTCGCTTTTATTTCTTCAAGTTTTTTATGTATTTCGTCACTTTCGTATGTACCACCACCTGGTGAATTAACTTCTAATAAGACGCCTTTTACGCTATTATCTTTTTTAATTTTATCTAATTTCTTTAAAAATGATTGATGATTATACCCACTGCCACTGAATAATGATTCTTCAGTTCCAGTATCTTGTATAGTTCCATCAACAGATAATTTAACTATTTTACTACTGCTATCACTTCCTGATTGGACTGATTCACTTATGCCGTCAGAACCTGTAACAGTATTTTTCCAAGAATTATCAAGAAATACACCTACTGTACTCATCACAATACCACCAATAACAAGTACTAGTGCAATAATAATTGCAACTAACCTTTTTGACATACTATCTTCCTTTCTATTTTAAGATTTTACATTTATAATGATAACAGACTTTCATATCAACTGTAACAATTTGGGAGGAAGATTTTATGAATTCTAATAAACATATTTATTTTTTCACATCTAAAGATAAAGACATACTTCAAACATGTGACGAAATCAAAGCACAGATGGAACCATATGGCTTTAAATTCGTAAATAATCACGAAGAAGCGGATATTATCGCTTCAATTGGAGGGGATGGTAGCTTCTTACAGGCATGTCGCAAAACTAATTTTAATAAAGACAAAATTTATGTCGGGATTCGTACACGCTTAGATCAAAATTACTTATATGTTGATTTTAGTGTTGATGACATACAAAACTTGATCGATTCTATTAATTCAAATGATGTAATGGTCCGTAAATACCCAGTTTTAGAAGTAAACCTTAACGATCAGATGTCATATATGTGTTTAAATGATTTTTACATTAAATCTAGTGTTATTAAGCCAATGAAGATGGAAATTTATATTGACGATGAATACTTTGAAGCATTTAATGGTGATGGTTTACTAATCTCTACCCCTACAGGTTCAACAGGTTATAATAAATCTTTAGATGGCGCTATAATTGACCCGATGATTCGAAGCATGCAACTAACTGAAATTGCTTCATTAAATAATAATAACTTTAGAACAGTAAGTAGTTCTGTCGTCTTAGGCGAAACGCGTACCCTTAAAATTGTATTAGATAAAGAAGGCAATTATTATCCTATCATGGGATTAGATAATGAAGCATTAAGTATACAAGAAACTGAGTTTGTTAGACTTCAAATAAAAAATAAATATATACGTACACTCAGACTCCCACACAATTCATTTTGGAGCAAAGTACAAAGGAAATTTTTATAATAGAAAAAAGCCCGAGACACATTTATGTTTCGGGCTTTTATTATATATGTGAGGTAATGACCTCTAACGTGCAAGAAATTATTAACAAGCTTGTTAGCGTTAAAGGCCTATATTTTAAAATCGTATATATTAAAAACCCTCCTAATTTGTTAATTAATATCTCAACGGATTAGGAGGGTTTTTTGAGCTAAGGAATTATCTCCCTGTCTCATGTTATTTTAATCACATTAACTGTACAGTCACATAATCATAAATATTTTTAATAATCAAAATGATAGTCACAACAATAAATAATACTTTTACATAAGAAACGCCTTTTTTAATAGCAAACGTCACTCCTAAGTATGAACCTGCTACCATTGATGCGGCCATACATAATCCATATACATAATTGACTTGTCCGAGAAACATGAACAATAATAACGCACCAACGTTTGAAGCAAGGTTTAAAAACTTTGCATTACCTGCTGCATGTAAGTAGTCAAGGCCAATTAATAACAACATGAATAGGAAAAACGAACCTGTTCCACCACCTAAGAAGCCATCATAATAACCAATAACAATTACACCAATAATAAAAAGTATCGCCTTTTTTAATGATAATTTTTTATATTGGTTAATATCTCCCCAATCTTTCTTTACAATGGAATACACTGTAACAAGAGCAAGAATGATAATAGCTAACGGCTTTAAATATTCTGGTGGTAAATAGGTCGCAGTTATTGCTCCGAAGATTGAGCCGATAAAGCTTAAAGGAAATAACTTTCCGACAATATCAAAATCCACTTTCTTTGCTTTAATAAACTTCATTGTACTTGTAAATGTACCAAAAGAACTTGCTAATTTATTTGTACCTAACGCAACCGCTGGATCCATTCCAACTGCTAGTAGCGCCGGTAAAGAAATCAAACCACCGCCACCTACAACAGAATCTATAAATGACGCAATTAAACCAAATACTATAATGATGAGTAGGATATTAATATCAAACTCCATCGTCTCATCTCCTCTACTTTATGAATACGACATCCCAACGTCTATTTTAAAGTAGATCATCCATCCATTCTTCTTTCTCTTTTTGAATATCATCATGTTTAGAAATTGTGATTGTTTCTACATTTTCTACCGCTTCATCAATTAATGGACCAAAATCAAAATTCGATTCAAAATATTCTACTTTTTCTAATTTTGGATTTGTTTTCGGGTTTTTCGGCGTAAAAATTGTACAACAATCTTCAAAAGGTTGAATCGATAAATCGAAAGTGTTAATAGCTTGTGCTTTTTTAACAATTTCATCTTTATCGAATGTTAATAGTGGTCTTAAAATAGGCATAGATGTAACACTATTTATTGCATACATACTGCCAAGAGTTTGACTAGCTACTTGTCCTAAGTTTTCTCCATTAACGATAGCATGTGCTCCAATATTATGAGCAACTTTTTCTGTAACTCGAAGCATCATTCTTCTCGTACTTGTCATTGTATAACTTTCTTCAACAACTTTATGAATTTGTTTTTGTAAATTCGTAAAAGGTACAATATGAAGTTTAATGTCCCCTGTTAAATAAGAAAGCTGTTTCGTTAAGTCGATAACTTTTTGTTTTGCTTGTTCACTAGTATATGGCGGGCTATGAAAATGAATAGCTTCAATTGTTACACCACGTTTCATTACTTCCATACCAGCTACTGGAGAATCTATTCCACCAGAAAGCATTAATAAAGTTTTACCCCCAGTTCCTACAGGTAAACCTCCTGCACCTTCTAGGACTTTATTATACATATAAATTGCATCTTTTCTTACTTCTACTTTAATTTTATGATCAGGCTGTTTAACATCAACCGTGATGTTGTTAGTGTTTTCGAGTACATGACCACCTAGAGCTTGGTTTAGTTGAAAAGTATCCATTTCAAATGTCTTATCTGCACGTCTAACATCTATTTTAAATGTGTCACCATCATTAAATTCATTCGCGAATTGAAGTGCAATTTCCTTCATAACATCTAACTCTTTTTCAATTCTTACTACTGGGCTAACTGAATGTACACCAAACACCGACGTTATACGTGTCATCATTTCTTCAATATCTGAACCTTCATAGACATCTATATACATTCTATCTCGATTAGCACGTACCTTATATCCTTGTAGTGGCATTAAGCGATCTTTAATGTTTGCTCTTAACTTATTTACAAACATCTTTCTATTGCCTGATTTTAAAGTTAATTCACCGTACCTAACTAATATATGATCATAATTCATTTTTTAATAACTCCTTTACTTCTATATATACTTTATTAAAGGCTTCTTTAAATGTTTCGATTTGTTCTTCTGTTATATCATACGTTATGCTAATTCTTATACTACCTTCTATACGACTATTACTCATACCCATAGCTTTTAGCGTTTCATTATGCGAGCTTTTTTTCGAAGAACATGCACTTGTAGTTGAAAGGTAAATATCAAATTTTGAAAAAGCATTAACCAATACTTCACCTTTTACTCCCGGAAATGAAATATTCAAAATATATGGAGCTGCGTCGGTCGGAGAGTTAATTACTATACCTTCATAATTTTCTATAAACGAACGAATTTCAGATCCCTTCGCATATAATACTTTACGATGTTGTTCACAATTCTCTTGCATAAATCTCATAGCTTTAGCTAAAGAAACATTAACTGGGGCATTTACTGTACCACTTCTAATACCGTATTCTTGTCCCCCACCAAATATGATTGGTTTAATAGATCTGAGTTGGTTCAACACTAAAATTCCAGAGCCTTTTAATCCATGGAATTTATGAGCGCTTAAACTATAACTATCCATTAAATTGATATCTAAAGGGATTTTACCAAATCCTTGAACACCATCTACATGAAAATGAACTTTAGGATAAGCTTCAAGCATTTTGCTAATCTCTTCTATAGGTTGAACTTGGCCCATTATATTATTGACATGCATACAAGTTACAAGGATGACATCATCATTAAGTAGCTTTTCTAAAGAATTTAAATCTAATTTACCATCAGCAGTTGTATTAATATATTTCAGGTTAAATCCTTGTTCTTCTAACGCTCGCACCGTTTCAAGTATAGATGGATGTTCCATTTTAGTTGTTAAAATCGTATTCCCAAATCTTTTCTTCGTTTGAGCCATACCTTGCAAGGCTATATTATTTGATTCAGTGGCTCCACTAGTAAATATGACATCAAATTTATCATTTAAATTTAAGTATTGTTTTATATTTTTTCTTGCTTTATCAATCAAATGTGCAATTTTTATTCCTGCACCATGAGGGCTATTTGGATTAAAAAAATAATGTTGGTTCATTTGAGTATATGACTTAATAACATCCTCATGAGGCTTCGTAGTTGCAGCATTATCTAGATATATCATACTGTCACCTCTTTTTTTCATTATATAATGATACCACAAGTCAAATGGTATAGATATACTTAAAAATGATAGAATAGCTAACGTGAAAAAATGAAGTTTGACAATTGATTATCCAAAAATAACAAGCTAGAACAATAATTTGTTCTAGCTTGTTATTATAAATATTTATTAATTTTGCTGATAAACTTCTTCTTCGATTTTATCACTGATTCCAGGTTCAACTTTTTCTAAAGCCGCTTCTGAAATTTCTATTGCACGTTTGTATCTATTATTAGCGAAAAGTCTTTCTGCTTCATTAAGACTTTTGTTTAATTCGTTATTTTCTTTTCTATATCTATTACCATATTGAATTAATGTTTCAGCATGAACTGCATTAATTAAAACGTCTGTTGTTTCATCTTCAAACTTATTCATTTGTAAAACGATATTGCTCACTTTATCTTTCACAAACTGAACATTAATCGGTCTTTGGCTAAAGATTTTATTAACTTCGCGTATTTCATGATCGATTTCATTTTTCATAATGATAAATCTTTCAGGTACGCTAGGTAAATTTGAAGCAAGTAGATTTCTGTATATTTCCTCTTTCTTAGATTGAACTCTAAGTGTGTTTTGTTGAGCTGTTGCTTCATCTTCACGTAATGAAACAAGGTGATTTTGAATTTTTTCTTGATTGTCATTAATAACTTTTACGTGTTCTTCAATATATAGTAAATTATCTTCGACTTCACTGTATCTAACACTTGCTTTTGCCATTTCACTCAAAATTTCATCATATACAGTTATTAAATTTTGAATCTCATTTTCATACTGTCTTACTTTATGAACATCTTCTTCAGAAATATAATAGTTTTCTTTTACATATTCAATTTCTGTTTGTAGCGTATAGTTCATATCTTTAGCATGGAATAATTCATCTGTAATAATTTCTTTGGATTGTTCAACTGTATTTTTAGATTTAACTTCATGTTCGATTAAATCGTACATATCATCTAATGAATCGTTAATCTCAGTAATAATGTTTTCAGCTTCACTTAGTTCTAATCTACCTATTAATGGTTCAACTAAATTCAATCTACCTCTTAAAGTTTGTAAAGTACTTTCTACTTTAACATGTTCTAAATTATAACCTTCTACTTTTAAATCACGACAACCAAATTTTAAATCTTGGAATTGTCCTGGTAATTCTTTTTGAACGTCTTTGATTAATAGAGGAATTTCATTCATGTCTTCTTGCATGCGTTTCATATCTGTATGTAATTGATCAATATGACCTTTTGCTTTAACATAATGTCCCTCATCAATAAGTTCTTCATACTGCTCAATTCTAGGATAAAATGCTTCGATATTTTTTTCGATTAAATCAGCTGCATCACCGAATTGGTGTCTGTTTGCTAACACTTCTCTTTTGGTTTCTCTGTAGATTTGCTTACATTCTTCATACAATTTATCGCTTGATTCTACTGTTGTAATTAATTCTGTAACACTCTGAGTTAAGCGCGTATATTTCTTTTCGATGCCATCCATAATCTTATCTGCATCAGCTATACTTTCTTCTGATTGCGAAAACTTAAATTTATCTAGCTCTGCATCGGCATCATGTATTTTAGCATCCACTACTTTCAAATCTTCTTGTAGCACTGTTTGCCACTCTCGTTTAAATTGATCATACTTATCTTTAGCTTCGCCGCGCACATTTAATTTTTTAAGTTTAGCTAACTCATCTTGAAACGGTAATTGTTTAATTTTTTGTTTACGCTGTTCAGTCTCAGTAATCAAATTTCGCTTTGATGTACGCAACCATAACATTATACCAATACCAATTAATATAATGATGATAATTGCAAGTGTTATATAAATTGCCATTATGTATTCTCCTCCTAAATCGTTCTCTTTATTATAACGTAAAATATTTATCCAACAAACCTTTTTCTGTGCAATTTGTATCTAAAGTTCTAAAATAGATTTATAATTTAAAAAAATAATGAAAAGAGGAATAAATATGTCTGAACATAATTTGAATTATTCACTATTAAGCAAACAATTAGATGGCCTTTTATCAGGTGAAAAAGACCTAATTGCAAATTTAAGTAATACATCTGCTTTTATTAATCAATTTTTACCCGAAATTAATTGGGTAGGTTTTTATCTTATTAAGAATAATGCATTAAAACTTGGTCCGTTTCAAGGATTACCTGCTTGCGTTGATATAGAAATTGGTAAAGGCGTATGTGGA
The DNA here is from genome assembly GCF_049310805.1 of Mammaliicoccus sp. JADD-157. Taxonomy (NCBI): domain Bacteria; kingdom Bacillati; phylum Bacillota; class Bacilli; order Caryophanales; family Staphylococcaceae; genus Mammaliicoccus; species Mammaliicoccus sp. JADD-157. Next base: position 293,539 of record NZ_JBMOVZ010000002.1, read on the forward strand.
ACAGCTGTAGAAAATAACTCAACTCAGCTTGTAGATGATGTCAATGCCTTCCCTGGGCATATAGCTTGTGATGCAAACAGTAAATCTGAAATAGTTATACCACTATATTATAACAAAGAAGTTATCGGTGTGTTAGATATAGATGCACCAATAAAAGCAAGATTTACAGAAAAAGATAAAGATGGTTTAGAACAACTTGTGCAAGTACTCGAAAAGCATCTCTATATCTAAAAATAGTTTGACATTACCCATCAAGAACAGTATACTATTCTTTGTGTGAATTAACGGAAGTAGCAGTTAAATATTATAGGGCTCTATGTTATTCCCAGAGAAGGCGTGTTGTGTAACCGCGGCTGCAAGGTGAAGGCACACAAATATAACATATCCATATGAGCATTTAACATTCTTTCTTGTTTCTTCATAACAATCAAACAAGAAAAAGGAGGAACTTCAAAATGGCAAGATTTAGAGGTTCAAACTGGAAAAAATCACGTCGTTTAGGTATTTCATTAAGCGGCACAGGTAAAGAATTAGAAAAACGTCCATATGCACCAGGACAACACGGCCCTACTCAACGTAAAAAATTATCTGAGTATGGTATGCAATTACAAGAGAAACAAAAATTACGTTACATGTACGGAATTAACGAACGTCAATTCCGCACTATCTTCGACAAAGCTGGTAACATGCAAGGTGTTCACGGTGACAACTTCATGGCACTATTAGCTTCTCGTTTAGATGCTGTAGTATACCAATTAGGTTTAGCACGTACTCGTCGTCAAGCACGTCAATTAGTTAACCATGGTCACATCACTGTAGATGGTGGTCGCGTAGACATCCCATCTTACACTTTAAAACCAGGTCAAACTATTGGTGTTCGTGAAAAATCACAAAAATTAAACATTGTTGCTGAATCTGTAGAATTAAGTAACCACGTACCTGAGTACTTAACATTTGATGCTGATAAATTAGAAGGATCATTTGTACGCGTTCCAGAACGTAGTGAATTACCTGCTGAAATCAATGAACAATTAATCGTTGAGTACTACTCTCGTTAATAGTTTGAATTTTTATCCCCACTCCATTCGGAGCGGGGATTTTTTTATAAGATTTTATTCATTTAACCATTCACTTAAACTTTGAGGATAATCTGTAATAACGCCATCTACTCCAATTTCTATCATTCTTACAAAATTATGATAATCATTTACAGTGTAAGGTAATATTTTTAAACCATGCGCATGTATACTTTTCACAAACCCTTTCGTAAGCAATTTATAATTTGGATTTAAATACTGAGCATATTCACTTATTTTTTGTATTGTATCATTTCTAATAAGACGATGTCTTTTACTTATCAGCACACCAAGTTTTATATTTTTATTTAATTCTCGAACCTTTTTCACGCTGTTTCTATCAAATGATTGGATAATAATACGATTGATATCAAGTCCTGTCTTAATAATTTCATTTATTAATTCTTCTTCTATGCCTGGATATTTATCTGGATGTTTAACTTCTATTAGTAATTTAATATTGGTAGGCTTGATAAGCTGTAATACTTCTTGTAGCAATGGTATACGTTCTCCTATAAATTTCTCTCCTTTCCATTTACCTATATCATATTTTAATAATTCATCATAAGTTAAATCTTTAATGGTACCTTGTTCTAAAGTTGTTCTTTCAGTCGTAGGATCATGCATAACAACTAATTTTCCATCTTTAGTTCTATGTATATCAATTTCTAACATATCGATGTTTAATGTGAGAGCATATTTATAAGATGCTATCGTATTTTCAGGTATCAATGAAGGAACACCTCTATGTGCTACCTTAATTATTGAATTTATACTGTTCAGATTCATTGTCTACTCCTTAATTATCCGTCATAATGTAAAGTATACCTAAAATTATTTATTTAAAGAAAGGAAAAATAATTATGACTACACATATTTTTGACTTAAAAGGAACATGGACTAAAGGTAGAAATACTTCAGGCCATATTACAACTAATAATTTATCAACGAGAGTTTCGATTCCAGAGGTTATGGACGGACCTGAAATTGGCACAAATCCTGACGAAATGTTACTAGGCGCAGCTTCAACTTGTTATATGATTACTTTAGCGGCAATGATTGAGCGTTCTGAAATTGAAATCGAAAGAATTGAAGTTGATTCAAAAGGATATGTTGATGTAGAAAATGGTGTCATTACTTATAAAAAAATAGAACACTATCCTGTAATTTATATTGGGGAGGAACCTGATGAAGATTTACAAGGAAAACTTAAAAGACTTGTTCAAAAAGCAGAAGAATCTTGTATGGTGACACGTGCCTTAGCTGGAAATGTTCAAGTTATTGCCAGTGGTGAAGTAAGATATTGATATGAAAGCGTTTTAATCTGAATTTTCTATAAATTCACTATATTTTTATTATTTTCTTTGCTACAATATAGAACATAAATTCAATAAGGAGTGTATATAAATATGTATCAACATGATTCTTTATTACTCGCACCAGGTCCTACGACAGTTCCTAGGCAAATTCTAGAAAGTATGAACTTACCTATGACTGGTCATAGAACAAAGGAATTTAGTCAAATTATTCATCAAGCATCAAGAGATCTACAAACAATTTTTGGGGCTAAAAACCCTGTAGCTATCCTTACTTCTTCTGGGACAAGCGCTTTAGAGGCGGCAATGGTCAATATCGTAAACCCAGACGACCATATCGTGATTATAGTATCAGGCGCTTTTGGAGACAGGTTTAAAAAGATAGCTGCTTCCTATCCATTTAACGCTCATATTTTTGAAGTTGAATGGGGAAATGGTGTAGACATAGAAGAATTCGAAGCATATATTAATGCACTCGACGAAAATATAACTGCTGTATTCACTCAATTTTGTGAAACATCGACTTCAGTGAAACATCCTATCCGTGAATTAGGTAAATTAGTACATGATATTGATCCAAATATTTATTTTGTAGTAGATGGTGTAAGCATCATTGGTGCTGTAGACGTAGATATGGAAAGAGACAATATTGATTTATTAGTTGCGGGTAGTCAAAAAGCTATCATGCTACCTCCAGGTGCTGCTTTTGTAGCTTATAATGATCGATCTATAGAAAGATTTAAAGAAGTTACAACATCACGTTTTTATTTAGACTTAAATAAATACATTACTTCATTAAATGATGATTCTACTCCTTTCACACCAGCAGTTTCACTTATAAGAGGTGTTCAAACTTATTGCGATTTAATTAATGAAGAGTCATTCGAAAATACTATTAAGCGTCACGAAGTGTGTAAAGAAGCTGTTAGAGCTGGTATAAAAGCATTAGATATCGATTTATTAGTAGAAGATCAATTTGCATCCCCTACTGTTACAGCTTTTGTACCTAATAAAGAAGAAGTAAAACCAATTAAAGATGAATTACTAAATCGTTTTAATATAACAATTGCTGGTGGTCAACAACATCTTAAAGGTTCAATTTTAAGAGTTGGACACATGGGTAAAGTGTCGCCTAATGATATGTTGAAATTCATTAGTGCATTAGAAATTGTATTATCAGAACTAAGAAGTACATCCGTACTCGGAAAAGGTATCACAAAATTCCAGGAGGTAATTAATCAATATGTTTAAAGTTATAGTCGTAGACCCAATTTCAGAAGAAGGTCTAAAAAGTTTATTAGAACATGATAATTTTGAAGTTGATATTAACACAGGTCTATCTGAATCTGAACTTACTGAAATTATAGGCAATTACGATGCATTAATAGTAAGAAGTCAGACTCAGATAACTCCTCCTATATTAAGTGCTGCAAAACAATTACGTGTGATTGCACGCGCAGGTGTTGGCGTTGATAATATTGATGTTGATTATGCAACAAAAGAAGGAATATTAGTAATCAACGCACCAGATGGTAATACAATTTCTGCAACTGAACATTCTATGGCTATGATTTTAGCGATGGCTAGAAATATTCCCGAAGCTCATCGTTCATTGCAAGAAGGAAACTGGGATAGAAAAACATTCCGCGGTACGGAGTTATATCAAAAAACACTAGGTGTTATTGGTGCTGGCCGAATTGGTCTTGGTGTTGCAAAAAGAGCACAAAGCTTTGGTATGAATATACTCGCATTCGATCCTTATTTATCAAGCGATGAAGCAAAGCGTTTAGAGGTTACACGAGCTACAGTTGAAGAAATTGCAGAACAAGCAGACTTTATAACAGTACATACTCCTCTTACACCTAAAACTAAAGGTATTGTAAATGAGGACTTTTTCAATTTAGCAAAACCCAATTTACAAATCATTAACGTTGCTAGAGGTGGTATTATAGACGAAGACGCCTTAATTAAAGCATTAGATGAAGGTAAAATTGCTAAAGCTGCACTCGATGTATTTACAGAAGAACCAGCAAACAACACACCTTTAACGCAACACGATAAAATCATTGTAACTCCTCACCTAGGTGCATCTACAATTGAAGCACAAGAAAAAGTAGCGGTATCTGTGGCAAATGAAATCATTGATATTTTTGAAAATAATAATGTTTTACATGCTGTGAACGCCCCTCAAATTTCTGGTGATGTTGAAGAAGAATTAAGACCGTTTGTACAGTTAAGTAGAACTACTGGTGAAGTAGGTATACAATTATTTGATAAAGGACCACGTGAACTTAAAATTAAATATCATGGTGAAATAGCTTTAGATGATACTAGTTTAATTACACGTCAATTAGTAATGGGTGTACTAAAACAAGATTTAGGCGATCACGTTAACCTTATAAATGCATTAGTTTTACTAAATGAACAAGGTGTAACTTATCAAATTGAGAAGAATAGTAAAAAATATGGTTTCAGTAACTATATAGAACTTGAGTTAATCAATAAAGAACATTCAGTTAAAATTGGTTCAACCGTTCTTAATGGATATGGTCCTCGCATCGTAAAAATCAACGACTATCCGGTAGATTTCAAGCCTGAAAAACATATGTTAATTATTAATCATAATGACCGTCCAGGTATTGTTGGTAAAATGGGACAATTACTTGGAGAGCATAAAATAAATATCGCTTCAATGCACTTAGGTAGACATTCTATCGGCGGCGAAGCAATGATGGTACTTTCAATTGACCAAGAAGCAACTGATGAAACTATTTCAGACCTTTATGGCATTGATGGTTTCCAAAGAATTAATAAAGTAGAATTAGATAAACCAATAGATTAATCTATAAATATAAAAGGGAGTGGGACAGAAATCTCATTTTATTAAAAAGATTTCGTAGTCCCACCCCTGCAAGGATGACTTGGTATAAAAAAAGCTTGATATAAGCGCATTTTCATACCAGTCATCTACTGCCAATACAAAAAGAGAGTCTGGGACAATTATTTATGTCCCAGACTCTCTTTATTATCTTTATCAACTCTATTTAATTAGTATATTTCTAATATCCAATACATTATCTACTATATAATCTGCGTCATTTTCTTCTAATTCTGCTCTAGCTGCTTGCCCTTTCAGTCCTGTTAAAGTGCCTATGAAAGTTGCGCCTGTTTTCTTAGCGCTTAGAAGATCTGCTAACGAATCGCCTACTATATATATTTCTTTATCTTTAAATGCTTCTTCTTGATTATTAATATAAGTTAAATAATTTTCATCACTATTACCACCGTGTGCTATTAAATAGCTAAATGGGTTTGGTTTACCTAAAGGTTTGTGCTCTGGGTATGTAGTTTCAGCATTTAGCACTTCCGAAGCAGTACCAATATGATATTCATCAAATTGTGTTAACCAACCAATCGTTTCAAAAGGCACTAGTGTTTCTGTTCTTGGTCTCCCAGTTGCTATACCAATTTGAAAACCATTATTTTTTAAATCAGTTAATAATTCATTTACTTTAGTAATGTCTGCTAACACAACTTCTTCTTTTATGTAGCCTTTCTTAAAATCAGTTTTAGCTGATTTCTTTTCAACTTCTTCATATAGTTCGAAACCTAAATACCATTCTTGATAAAGTTCTTGAGCGATATCCCAGAAACGGCTTTTCAATTCAAAAATAGAAGCATCTTCAATATTTAATTGAGATTTTGCAAATTCAATTAAGTCAGAGTAAATATTTTCTTTACCAGAAGTTGCTTGAGATAAAAATTCAAGTGGCGTTTCAAGCTCGATATTATAGTTACTTAATTCTTTAGACCACCCTTTTAATGTTTCTATAGAAAAGTTTTGATTACTCAAGTCAAATTTACTTGTATTTGCTTTTTTTAATAAATCAATTAAATGTGTACTAATCACTATAAAAAGCATATCCCAATTGGAATTTAAACCTAATGATTTAAGTTGATTTAAAATTTTGTCATCTAGAAATACATCTTTTCTAATTTTTCTAATATCATTTTCACTTAAATGAGTTAAATCTATAGTGCTTTGTAAATTTAAAAATTGGTCACTATATAACATTTCATATACAGTTAAAGCCGAAACGTCAAAACACCTTTCTTCACTTAAAAACACACCATCTACATCGAACAATATTTGTTTCATAATATGCCTCCATTTTTAGAACATTCTGATTATAATTTTATCATATCTATATATTTAAAACAGTAGATATTGTGGTCCTTTTAAATGAAAACGTTTTATATTAAAATTCTATAAATATTTAAGAGAGCGAGGCAGAAATCTTATTAAAAAATAAGATTTCTGCCTCGCTCTCTTAAGATAAATTGTTATTTTTTATTAGCTTTATTAGCAATATAAGTTACTTCTTTTTGAAGTGTATTTGTTCTTTCTTCTAATAATTCCATTACTTTTGCAATTTTTTCACTTTTTTTCATATCACTAGGAAATTCACTTGGATTTATAGGATCGCCATATTTGATAAAAGATTTATGTCTAAATGTAAAAATAGACTTCACTTTTTTAGGCCCTTCAAACGCTGCAGGTATAATAGGTTTATTACTTAAGACAGCTATTGTTGCAGCACCTCTTTTTAGTGGCGCTTCACCCGCTTCTGCTCTATGTCCAGATGGAAATATTCCTACGCTTTTTCCTTGGTTTAGTAGTTTTACAGGTGTTTTTAAAGTGCTTGGTCCTGGTTTTTCTCTATCTACTGGAAAAGCATTTAACGAATGGAAAAACTTATCTGACCAGTCTTTAGAGAACAATTCTTTTTTAGCCATATAATGAATTTCTGTAGGATATAAACTTAGTGCTAACATAATTACTTCAACATAACCACTGTGTGTACATGTCACAATATATGGTTGTTCTGGTACTTTTTCTTTATTAATAATCACGAGTTGTTTTCCGAATTTTTGAAACACTGAATACAATACACTACTTGCAAATTTATACATATGTTGACCACTCTCTTCTTAATGATATTCATATTTTATCACTCTACAACTTTAGTCTCAAGTTTTCATACAAAATATTGTAACAATTAAAATACATCATATTATTGGCAATTTTTCTTGATTTCTATAATAATTATTTTATGGATAGCATTAAGGAGGCGTTAAGTAAACATGGATCAAAATGATCAAAATCAAAATTCAAATCAACTAAATGGTACTTCAAATGAATATTACTACAAAAAGAAAAATAATATTCCGTGGTACCAAAGTTGTCTTATTCCATTTTTATCAGGTATTCTTGGTGCAGCTTTAATACTTGCACTATTTTTTGGCGGTTCTAAATTATTGGATGTATTTAATTCAACCAATGATGATGCCAATGTTACAAACGCGCCAGCAAGTGAAAAAGGTGGAAACACTAAAGATAAGGAAGCGAAAAACAATTCGGTTTCTAAAATGGTCGAAGATGTCTCCCCTTCTATTGTCGGAGTTATAAACAAACAAAAAGTGAGTGGCTTAGAATCATTTTTTGGAGGTAATAATTCTGAAGGTTCAGATGAATCACAAGAAACTGGTGCCGGAACAGGCGTGATTTATCAAGTCGATAAAAATAGCGCTTATATTGTGACTAATAATCACGTTATTGAAGGTGCTAATGAAATTGAAGTTAGACTTCATAACGATAAAGCTGTAAAAGCTAAATTAGTTGGTAAAGATGTTATGACAGATTTAGCAGTACTTAAAATTGATGGTAAATATGATATTAATCCTGTTAAATTCGCAGATTCTTCAAAAGTTAAAGCTGGTGAAACTGTATTTGCATTAGGTAATCCTCTTGGTGTAGAATTTGCAAATAGTGTTACCCAAGGTATTATATCTTCTGAAGAACGTACTATGAATGTTCAAACATCTGAAGGTGTTACAGAAGCAACTGTTATTCAAACTGATGCTGCAATCAACCCAGGTAATTCTGGTGGTGCTCTTGTCGATTTAAATGGTAATTTAATCGGTATTAACTCTATGAAAATATCACGACAAGATGTTGAAGGTATAGGTTTTGCCATACCAAGTAATGAAGTTAAACATATCATTAAAGATATTATGGACGATGGAAAAGTAACTAGACCATACATTGGTATTAGTATGATTTCAATCGACGATATCCCTGACCAATATAAAAAAGAATTAAAACTTACTGTTGATAGTGGCGTATACATTTCAGAAGTTGACGAGAAAGCAAATAATGGAATTAAAAAGGGCGATGTCATCACTGAAATAGATGGTAAGAAAGTTAAAGATGATTCGGATATTCGAAATTATATTTATAATGACAAAAAACCAGGTGACAAAATCACTCTAAAAGTCGTTAGAGATGGTAAAGAAAAATCAGCAAAAGTCACATTAAAAGAACAGAATTAAAAACTAACTAGGGACATAAATATTAATTCAAAATAAATAAGCATATCACTTAACTAATATTTTAGTTCATAAGTGATATGCTTATTTTTATAAAAACATGACTATTACACATTTTAATGTCTCAGCCTGGTTCTTTATAATGGCAGTGTATGTGTTATTAGAATCCTCTGCCAGCACCACCGCCGGAGAAGCCGCCGCCTCCGCCGAAACCGCCGCCAGAAAATCCGCCACCGGAACTACCAGGTGGCCCACCAAACATAAACGGTCCAGCCGAACCTCTTCTCGTTCTTCTTCTTGTACCACCTCGTGGTGGTTTACCTCCACCATTTAAGAAATAAATAATGAAAAATATAATGATAAAAATAATAAATACTATAAAGGGAATTTTACCTAAACCACTACTTTGTGGTTCATCCTCAGTAAAATCTTTCCCGTCATATCCATAGCTTTTAGCAATTTCGTCCCAAACTGCATCATACAATTTAGTTAAACCTTTACTATAATATGCTTTAGATTTATTTTTATCGGAAGTTTTTGCTGCTTTTTCTTGATAAGGCATAAAATTATCATCTATTAATTGCCCTACTTTTGAATCATTTAATACGCCTTCAAGTCCATCTCCAACAGCTATATCTATACCTCTATTATTATTTTCATTACCATTATCTAAATTAAGTAGAATAACTATACCACGGTTATGTTTCTGGTCTCCTACTTTATAATGACGTCCTGCCTCGAGCGCATAGTCTTGCCTAGGTGTTTGACCAATTGATTTCATTGTCATTAACATAATATCTGCGTCGGTACCATCTTGTAGTTTTTGACCTTTTTTATTTATGTTGTTCTTATCTTTATCTAATACTAAATTAGCATGATCTTGAACAAATACTGGCTTTTCAAGTTTAGGAAATTTATCCGCTGCAAAAGCTGTCGAGCTAAACGTGAGTAAAATTGCGATTATTAATAAATTTACGCGTTTTAAAAATTGATTCATTAAGAATCATCTCCACCAAAGTCAACTTTAGGTGCATCTTTTGCTTCACCTTTTGCTTGGAAATATTCTTTCTTATCAAAATTGAATAAACCAGCTATGATACTTGATGGGAATTTACGTGTTGCTTGATTATATTCATTAATAGAATCGTTATAATCTTTTCTTGCAACAGCAATTCTGTTTTCTGTTCCAGCAAGTTCATCTCTTAAACCTGTGAATTGTTTATCTGCTTTTAAATCTGGATAATTTTCACTTATCGCTATTAATCGGCTTAATGCACTATTTACTTCATCATTTGCTTCTGCTTTTTCTTGTGGCGTATTTGCACCGGCTAATTTACTTCTTGCATCTGAAACATCTTTAAACACTTTCTCCTCATGTTTCGTATAACCTTTTACTGTATCAACTAAGTTAGGTATTAAATCTACACGTCGTTGTAATTGGTTGTCGATATTAGATAGAGATTTGTCCGCTTCTTCTTCTAATCCTACCAACCTGTTATATGGTCCAATCATAATTAAACCAAGAATAACGAATACTGCTACAACAGTAATTATAGGTGCTAAGTATTTTTTCATTATTAAACTTCCTTTCACTGAATTTTACACTATTCATTATACATTATATGGTAGATAAAACTATAATTCTACAATAGAAAAGGAGTGGTAAAGAAATCTAGTAGTTATAACAAGATTTCATTGTTCCTCTCCTTTTCTAAATTTTTATGAATATTTAACCATTGTATATTTCTTCTTACCTCTTCTTACAATTGTAAATTCATCTTCAATTTTGTCTTCAGAAGTTATTTCATGATTAACATCTTGGATTCTTTCACCATTTAAATATATTGCGCCATTATTAATGTCTTCTCTTGCCTGTCTCTTAGATGGAGATACACCCGCTTCTATAATAAACTCTACTAATTTAGTTGTTTCTTTACTAACTACAGCTGTTGGCACATCTTTGAAACCTGCTTCGATTTCATCTTTTGTTAAAGATTTAATATCTCCTTTGAATAAAGCATTTGTAATTCTTTTTGCTTCTTCTACAGCATCTGTACCATGGATAAACCCAACCATTTCTTCAGCAAGTACTTTCTGTGCTTCTCTTAAATGAGGCGCTTCTTCTACCGTTTTTTCTAATCTTTCAATTTCTTCTCTGTCTAGGAAAGTAAAGTATTTCAAGTATTTAACAACATCAGCGTCTTGTGAATTAATCCAGAATTGGTATAACTCGTATGCAGAAGTTTTACTTCTATCTAACCAAACTGTACCTGATTCTGATTTACCGAATTTTTTGCCATCTGCTTTTGTAACTAATGGAATTGTGAATCCAAACGCTTCAGTTTCACCATACATTCTTCTCATTAAGTCAAGACCCGTTGTAATGTTACCCCATTGATCTGAACCACCGATTTGCATTTTACAGTCGTAATTTTTATTTAAATAACCGAAATCAATAGCTTGTAAAATCATATAAGTAAATTCAGTGTATGATATGCCCGTTTCTAAACGTGCTTTTACTGAATCTTTACCTAACATATAATTCACACCAACATGTTTCGCATAATCTCTTAAGAAAGAAATTAAATCTATTTCTTTCAACCAATCTTTATTATTTACTAAAATTGCAGCATCTTCGCCTTCAAATTCAAAAATCTTATGCATTTGATTCATAATGCCACGAACGTTTTCTTCGACTTGTTCATCAGTCTGTAATTTTCTTTCCTCAGTTCTTCCAGAAGGATCACCAATCATACCTGTACCTCCGCCTACTAAAACAATAGGTGTATGACCATGATTTTGGAATCTTCTTAAAGTTAAATAAGGTAATAAATGCCCTATATGTAAACTATCTGCAGTTGGATCTGCACCACAGTATATTTTTACTGACTCTTTATTTAATAATTCTTCAATTCCCTCTTCATCAGTTTGCTGATAAACAAGGCCTCTCCATTTTAAATCTTCTAATAATGCATTTGCCATAATATTTTCCTCCTCCAAAATAAAAAAAATAAAAAAGCACCCTTACAATAAAATGTAAGGGTGCTTGAATACACGGTACCACCATACTTATGACATTATTATGTCATCTCTCATTAATGTTACGTACATTAAAAACGTAGAACTATTTTTTACAAGGTGTATTCACAATTACCTCTTTATCAGTTCCCAGCACCACTGACTCTCTTAAAAAGATAATAATCACTACTTCTCCTTTAGTTCATCACAATCTGCAATTAATTACAAAGTATAAAGCTAACAATTTTAAAAGTCAATATTATTTATATATGTTATAATTATGATGATTAGATTGGAGGTTAAAATTTGAGTTCAAATCAGTCTAAAAATAAATTCAAAGATCAATTTAATCGTTCAAGTAAGAAATATAAAAATACTTTTAAAGAAGCAAAATGGACTCCAAAACTAATATTCTTTACAACTTACCAAGTCATAAGCAATTTGTTTTTTATTATTCTTTTTATTAGTTGTTTATTACTAGCATTAGGTTTAGGTATTGGTGGCGGATACTTTGCAGGCCTCGTCAAAGATGAAAAAGTGATGTCTAAGAAAGAAATGAAAGAACAGCTTTATTCTATGACCGAAAGCACGTCTGTATATTTTGGTTCTGGAGAATCTCTTGGCCGATTAAAAAGTGATGTCCAAAGGGATGTTATTAAGGGAAATGAAATAAGTGATAATGTAAAAAACGCACTTATAGCAACAGAAGACGAAGAGTTTTACCAACATAATGGTATTGTACCAAAAGCATTTTTACGTGCCTCAGTACAAGAAGTACTAGGTAGTTCAAATTCTTCTGGTGGTAGTACTTTAACGCAACAATTAGTAAAAAATCAGTTATTAACAAATGAAACATCATTCGAACGTAAAGCAAAAGAAATGCTGCTATCTATGAATGTCGAAAAAAACTTATCAAAAGATGAAATTATAGACAGTTATTTAAATGTAGTATCATTTGGACGTAACTCTAATGGGTCTAATATTGCAGGTATTGAATCAGCTGCACAAGGTGTATTTGGAAAATCTGCTAAAAATTTAAATGTTGCACAATCAGCTTATTTAGCAGGATTACCTCAAAACCCATACACTTACACACCATTTTTACCAAACGGTGATTTAAAAGATGATAAATCATTAGAATTTGGTATTAATCGTCAGCACTATGTACTTAAAAGAATGTACCAAGAAGAAAAAATCAGTAAAAAAGAATACGATGAAGCTTTAAAATTTGATATTAAAAAATCATTTGTCGATAAAGTTGAAGAACCAAATCAAAAATATCCATTCTTAACTGAAGAAGTGGAAGATCGTACAATCGACATTTTAAAATATCATTTAGCTAAAAAAGATAACATTTCTAAGAAAGAATTAGACCAAACGCCAGTGTTAATGACTAAATATACTGAGAAAGCTAATAAAGCAATGCGTACTGAAGGATACAGGGTCGATACAACAATCGAAAAAGATATGTATGACACTCTTCAAGATGTAAAAAATAATTCAAATAGCTATTCTTGGGATAGAGAAGCAAGCTACACTAATGCGGAAGGTAAAAAAGCAACAAAAGATTTCCAACACGAAGTTGGTGCACTACTAAAAGAAAATGGTAGCGGTAAAATCTTAGCATTTGTAGGTGGTCGTGATTATGAAAAATCACAAATCAATCACGCAACAAAAGCAAAAAGATCACCTGGTTCTACAATGAAACCACTCTTAACCTATGCACCAGCATTTGAACATGGTTTAATCACACCAAACACTGCTTTACTAGATAAAAAGTTTGATATTAATGGTTATTCACCTGATAACTATGATAGAAGAGAGTTTGGACCCGTAACTGTAGATTATGCATTAAGAAATTCACTTAACTTAAGTACATTAAGATTATACAGTAACGTACAGGATTATAAACCATGGGAAAACCTTAATAAAATGGGTATGAACGTACCAGAAAACGTACAAGATGGATTAGCTCTAACATTAGGTACAGCTGACTTCACTTTAGGACAAGATGTTGATGGATTTAGTACTTTAGCTAATAAAGGTGAATATAACGATAGTTATATGATTGAATCCATTAAAACACGTGACGGTGAAGTTGTTTACCAACATAAGAAAGACCCTAAACGTATATTCAGTGAATCTACTACTTATTTAACAACTGATATACTAAAAGGTGTACTAGACGATGGGTCAGGTTATCAAATTAAAGATTCTTATGATGGAACATGGGCAGCTAAAACAGGTACATCAGAATCTGGTAAAGACAGCTTATTAGTAGGATATACACCGAAAGTAACATTAGGTATTTGGATGGGCTACGATCAACCAATTACATTTGACGAAGATAGTCATTATCAAATCTTTATGTGGAGAGATATGGTTAACGCCCTATCAAATACAGATAGAGAGAAATTAGGATATGACAGCGATTTTGAAAAACCAAGTACAGTTAGTGAGAAGACAATTTGTCAATACACAAATTCTACTGGTAGTTGTAGTAAAGGCGAATCAAAAGCTTCTACATTAATCTCTGATAAAGTAGATACTTCTGAAAAAGACATTTATTCAGAATCAGTATTGAAACGACTTGGTATTGCTGTAGATGGAAATACATCATCTAAAATCAAACCTAAAGAGAAAGTATCTAAAAACTCTAAAGAAGCTTGGTCATACAACTCAAGCGAAAATAAAAAAGCAGATTCAGATAGCGGTAAACCATCCAGTGGTACAAGTACTAAACCACCAAGTGGCGACTAACCCAGCAATCATAAAACGAATATAATAAAAATAGGTTGAGACAATTATTTATATCCCAGCCTGAAACTTAAAACATCAATCCTTTAGTTTTATAACTTTCGGATTGATGTTTTTTTATTTGATATATAATATTTTTTTTAGAATAAACCTTTCGCTGTGCCATCTTCATTAACATCCATATTCAAAGCAGCTGGTTGTTTCGGTAATCCAGGCATCGTCATAATATCTCCTGTCAATGCTACTATAAAGCCCGCCCCTGTTTTCGGCAATAATTCTCGTATTGTTATATCAAAATCCGTAGGCGCACCTAATTTTTTAGGATCATCGGTAAATGAATATTGTGTTTTAGCGACGCATACTGGATACTTATCCCAACCATTTTCTTTTATTGTTTTCAATTGTTTATAAGCTTTATCTGTAAATTTGACTGTACGACCACCGTAAACTTTTTGAACGATAGTTTCAAGCTTATCTTCTATAGACATTTCTAAACCATATAGTGGTTTAAATTGTTGAGGTTCTTCTAGTACTTTTAAAACTTCTTTTGCTAAATCTATACCACCTTTACCACCTTTTTCCCAAACTTCAGTTAAAGCAACTTTCACACCTTGCTCTTTACACCAATCTTCAACAAATTTTACTTCTTCATCCGTATCATGAATAAAAGCATTGATTGCTACAACTGGTTCTACACCAAATTGTTTAATATTTTCAATATGTTTATTTAAGTTTACAATACCTTTTTTGACTGCTTCTACATTCTCAGTTTTTAGTTCATTTTTTGAAACGCCGCCGTGCATTTTTAAAGCTCTAATAGTAGCAACAATTACAATAGCACTTGGATCAAATCCTGCTTTACGCGCTTTTATGTCTAAAAATTTTTCTGCCCCTAAATCGGAACCAAACCCACTCTCTGTTACAACAACATCCGCTAGTTTACGCGCAGTGTTTGTTGCAATAATTGAATTACAACCGTGAGCAATATTAGCAAATGGCCCACCATGTACTAGTGCTGGTGTACCTTCAATAGTTTGAACAATATTAGGTTTGATAGCATCTTTTAAAATGAGCGTTAAAGCTCCTTCTACTTTTAAGTCTCTTACTGTTACAGGTTTTTTATCGACTGTATAACCAACAGTTATATTGGCAAGGTTTTCTTTCAAATCTTCTATTCCGTTTGAAAGACAGAATATCGCCATTATTTCAGACGCTACCGTTATATCAAATCCATCTTCTCTTGGAACACCTCTACCTGGTCCACCTAGTCCAACAACTACTTGTCGTAGTTCTCTATCGTTCATATCTAATACACGTTTCCATTCAATTCGTCTTGAATCTATATTGAGTTCATTACCATGATATATATGATTGTCTATAAAGGCAGATAATGCATTATTAGCAGTTGTAATAGCATGTAAGTCACCATTAAAATGCAAATTAATTTCTTCCATTGGGAGTACTTGAGCGTAACCTCCCCCAGTTGCTCCACCTTTCATGCCAAAAACAGGTCCCAGTGAGGGTTCACGTAGAGCTACCATAACTTTTTCATTCAATTGATTTAAAGCATCAGCTAGACCTACTGTTACAGTAGATTTCCCTTCTCCTGCTGGTGTGGGACTTAACGCTGTAACTAATACAACTTTCCCTTTTTCTGTTTTGTCTTTTAATTTTGTAATATCAACTTTCCCGCGAAAATGTCCATAAGGTTCAAGTGCCTCGTTTGTTATGCCTACTTTTTCAGCTATTTCATTAATGCGTTTTAACGTACTTTGATTTGCAATTTCTAAATCTGATAAATGACTCAAGCTCATTCACTCCTTAAAATTAAATAACAAATTCATATGTATATCTTTTCAACTTATATCTTTAGCATATACAAATATGCATAAAAAGTCGATTAATATTATTGTGAAATTCATATGAAATACCGTTGTTAAAAATCAAATTTTTGACATAAAGAAAGCCAAGAAACTCCCTTATATTTAAAGGGTTATTCTTGGCTTTTTAACATGATTAATATTAACTTATTCTTCTAAAGTAGATAAATCTCCTGCTGGTAAGTCTAGTTCCCAAGCTTTTAATACACGTCTCATAATTTTACCTGAACGTGTCTTAGGTAATTTATCCTTAAATTCTATCTCACGAGGTGCTGCATGCCCAGCTAAACCTTCTTTAACAAACTTTCTTATTTCTTCTTTTAATTCATCAGATTCTTCATATCCATCTCTTAAACCAATGAATGCTTTAATGATTTCTCCACGAACCGGATCTGGTTTACCTATTACACCCGCTTCAGCAACTGCTGGGTGTTCAACAAGTTTAGATTCAACTTCAAACGGTCCTACTCGTTCACCTGCAGTCATGATGACATCATCAACACGCCCTTGGAACCAGTAATAACCATCTTCATCTTTATAAGCTGAATCTCCAGAAACGTACCATTCGTCGTTAATGAAATATGAATCATATTTAGGCTGGTTATTCCAAATTGTTCTCATCATTGAAGGCCAACCTTTTTTCAGAGCTAAATTACCCATTCTATTTGGTGGTAGTTCATTACCTTGATCATCAACAATTGCTGCTTCAATACCTGGTAACGGTTTACCCATTGAACCAGCTCTAATATCCATTGAAGGATAGTTAACAATCATGTGTCCACCTGTTTCAGTCATCCACCAAGTATCATGTACGCGGTGATTGAATACATTATAAGCCCATTTAATCACTTCTGGGTTTAGTGGTTCACCCACTGAAAGAACATGTCTTAATGATGAAAGGTCATACTTTTTAACAATGTCATCACCAGCGCCCATTAACATTCTTAGTGCAGTTGGTGCTGTATACCAAATTGTAACGTTGAATGTTTGGATGAATTCATACCATCCTTCAGGAGAAAATCTTCCACCTGCCACACAATTTGTTACACCATTTAGCCATGGACTAAAGATACCGTATGATGTTCCTGTAACCCAACCTGGATCAGCAGTACACCAGTATACGTCATCTTCTTTAAAATCTAAAACATATTTACCAGATATATAATGAACTAACATTGCTTCTTGTACGTGTAATACACCTTTAGGCTGTCCTGTTGAACCTGAAGTGTAATGTAAAATTAATCCGTCTTCTCTATCTAACCATTCTATTTCAAATTCACTATCAGCTTTTTCGAGTTCTTTATTGAAGTCAACATACTCTTCAGAAACATTTTCATCAACAATTACAATATGTTCTAAATTCGGTAATTCATCTTTAGGTATACGATCTACTAGATCATTAGTTGTGATGATTACTTTAGCTTCACTATTTTCTAAACGATCTTTTACCGCTTTTTCCATAAACGCTTCAAACAATGGTCCAACAATACCACCAATTTTTAATGTTCCTAACAAAGCAAAATATAATTCTGGTGTTCTTGGCATAAATATAAATACACGGTCGCCTTTTTCAACATTTGCTTTATCTTTTAAAAGATTAGCGGCTTTATTACTAGCAATTTGTAAGTCTTTAAACGTATAACTATCTTGTCTATTTTGATCTTTATAGTGGAGTGCAAATTTGTCCCCTTTACCATTGTCCACATGACGATCTATACATTCATATGCCATGTTTATTTTACCAGTTTCACTCCAACTGAAATTTTTCTCAATATCTTTCCAGTTATGATTATTAACTGCATTCTCATAATTTGATAGATTATAATCTTCGTTTAATGCTTCGTATACTTCGACTTTCATCTAAATCTCCCCTTTTATAAATGTAATCGTTTCCAATAAAGCCTGAGTCTATTATAATATAAGTAGATGATACTTTTCAAAAAAATTTGATTATTCAAAATAAACTTTATATTTACACATTACCATATTAATAGGAAGGAGGTATACTATGGACTATAAAAAGACCTTCATATCAGAAACTATACCCTTTACATCTGATTCTAATATAACAATTGAAGGTCCTGTAGAACCCGAAAAATTAAAAGAAATGACTTTTGATGAAGGGCTAGATAGTTTTCGCGTACCTAAGGAACAATTTGAAGCGCTAATAGAAATTTCTGAATTACCTGAAGGAAGAATTATTGTATGTAGAATAGATCAACATATTATCGGTTATACAACTTACGTTTATCCTGATCCACTTGAGCGTTGGTCAGATGGTAACCTACCCTATATCCTTGAGTTAGGTGCTATTGAACTTTCTTTAGAATACAGAAAATATGGACTTGGAAAGAAAATGCTTAAATTAGCTATGAACTCACCAGAAATGGAAGATTATATCGTTATCACTACAGAATACTATTGGCATTGGGATTTAAAAAACAGTGGTTTAGATGTTTATGAATATCAAAAAATCATGCATAAAATGATGGCAGAAGGTGGTTTAGAAGTATTTGCGACTGATGACCCAGAAATAATCAGCCATCCTGCCAATAGTTTAATGGCAAGAATAGGAGCAAATATTAGCCAAGAGCAAATGGAAGCATTCGACAGACTAAGATTTATGAATCGTTTTTTCTTTTAAGGAGGTATATTATGTTAGTTGAAAAAATTATGACTTCACCTTGTACAACAATTCAAGGTAACCAATCTATTGAAAATGCTTTAGAACTTATGACACAAAAAGAAATTAGGCATTTACCAATTGTAAATGAAAAAGACGAATTGTTAGGAATTATTTCAGATAAAGATATAAAAATGGCTTTACCAAGCATTTTATCTGATGAAGACCCAAATAATAGTTTAAGTTTATCTGTTTCTAAAATTATGAGAAGAAATGTTATTAGATGTCATCCTTTAGATTTTGTAGAAGATATAGCTTTAGATTTTTACGAAATGGCAATTGGAGCTATACCAGTTCTCCGTGATAATAAAGTTATTGGTATCGTCACACAAAAAGATATGTTAAATACATTTTTAGAACTAACTGGTGTTACAATTCCTGGTTCTATAATTGAAGTACATATTGACGATAAAATTGGTGCATTACACGATATTACTGCTATATTTAAAGAACAAAATATTGATATATTAAACGTCCTTGCTTATGCTGATCAAGAAAATGTTAAGAAAAGATATCTTATGTTACGAGTAAAATCAATGAATCCTGAAAAAATATATAAATTATTGGAAGAAAAAAATTACCATGTCATATATCCATTTGGTATAAGAAATGACTAATGTTAAATATGTGTATTCAGAGGATTTATTGAAATATCGTTTTTCAGATAGTCACCCTTTCAATCAAATGCGTTTAAAGTTAACGACTGATTTGCTTATTGACCTAGGTGTGCTTAAATCTGAACATTTGATACAACCAAGAATAGCAACTGACGAAGAATTAGAACTCGTTCATGAACCGAGCTACATAGAAGCTATTAAAAAAGCAGGCAATGGAGATTTACCAATAGAAGAATATGATAAATATGGATTAAATAGTGAAGACACCCCTCAATTTGTAAACATGCATGAAAATAGTGCAAGAGTTGTAGGTGGAACTTTGAATGCAGTTGATGCAGTTATGTCTGGTGAAGCAAAGAGAGCATGCCATTTAGGTGGTGGATTACATCATGGATTCAAAGGGAAAGCAAGTGGATTTTGTATTTATAATGACAGTGCTGTTGCAATACAATATTTACAATCCAAATATAAACAAAGGGTTTTGTATATTGATACAGATGCACATCATGGAGATGGCGTTCAATGGTCATTTTATACTAATGAAGATGTAATGAATTTTTCTATTCATGAAACAGGTCGATATTTATTCCCCGGAACAGGTGCCATTACTGAGCGTGGAGATGGTAAAGGATTTGGTAGAACTGTAAACATACCATTAGACGCATATACGGAGGATGAATCATATATAGACGTATTTAAAGAAACTGTAGAAGCTGTATGTAAAGCTTACAAGCCAGATATTATACTAAGTGTAAATGGTGTCGATATTCATTATTTAGATCCACTCACGCATTTAAGTTGTACTTTGAATACGTTATATCAAATACCATATATCGTAAAAAATCTAGCAGACGAGTATTGTGATGGTAAAGTCATTATGATCGGTGGAGGCGGATATAATATTTGGAGAGTTGTACCTAGAGCTTGGTCTCATGTTTGGTTTGCTTTAAATGATCTTGATACCCCAAAAGGAAATATACCACAGACTTGGCTTGATAAATATCAAAGCAGCGCTCCGTTTCCTTTACCAAAAACATGGATAGATGAAAAAGATGATTATATGGAAATACCAAGAAAAACCGAAATAACTGAAAAAAATAATAACACGAAATTAAGAATTTTAGAGTGGTATAAATAAAAAAGAGGGAGATTCGTTTATCGAATTCCCTCTTTTATTATTTAGTTGTGCCTCTATATTCTATTCTATACGGCAATATAACATTAGGCTCGTCAATTTGTTCGTCATTCATATATTTAGTTAACAACCTCATTCCAACAGCTCCAATGTCATAAAGCGGTTGAGTAACACTTGATAATTGTGGTCTAACCATATGAACAAGTCTTGTGTTATTAAAGCTGACAACTTGCAATTCTTCAGGTATTTTAACACCTGCATCTTGAGCAGCATGAACAATACCAATTGCTTGTTCATCACTTATACAAAGAATTGCATCAGGATTAGCTTGAGATACTGTCTCATATGCTTTACTGCCATCTTTATATGTTTCATTACCAACATATTTAGCATTGTCATTAATATCTAGACCAGCCTCTTCTAATGCAGACTCAAGACCTTGGATAGCATCGTCTTGGGCTTTCTCTGAGTATCCACCACCGACGAATGCAAACTTCTTAGCACCGTTCTCAATAAGTGTATTTGCTATTTCTTTACTAGCTTGTGTGTAATTAATGTTTACAGATGCTAATTTTGATTCTTTATCATTTGTTCCAGATACTACAACTGGTACAGATGATTTCTCAATTAACTCAACAGTTTCGTCAGTTAATGTTCCACCAAGGAAGATAATACCATCAACTTGTTTACTCAATAAGTTGTTAAATATTTCTTGTTCTTTATCACTATCGTTATCAGAGTTAGAAATAATTGTATGATATTTATACATTGTTGCTATATCTTCTAACCCTCTTGCTAATTCAGAATAATAAACATTCGAAATATCTGGTATAATTACGCCAACTGTTGTAGTTTTTTTACTTGCTAAACCACGTGCAACAGCATTTGGTCTATAGTTTAATCTCTTAATAACTTCGTTTACTTTATCTCTAGTTGACGGTTTAACATTTTGGTTACCATTTACAACACGAGATACAGTAGCCATTGAAACTTTTGCTTCTCTTGCTACATCATATATTGTTACAGTCATAATATCCTCCCATTTTTGAAAACGTTTTCTAGTACATTCTATCACGTTTTCATATTGTTTTCAAAGCATATGAAAGCGAACTCACAATTACTCATTATAAGATATTCATAAACTCTTGTCGATAAAAGAAACTTAAGTTTTTAAAAGAAAGTGTAAAATGAAAATTGTTTTTCAGAAAACGGCGATAAATTAAACTATACCACATAAAGCTTATGTTTTTCCATAATAAAATCCCTCTAAAGTGAACACATATTATGTTTACTTAAAGGGATAATATTAATAAATATTTTTTAATTGAGCTTATTTCTCATAAAGTTTTGCAGCTTTTACAATTTCTTTGTAAAATGCATCAAACTCATTTAAATCCATTTGTTGTCCAGCATCACTTAATGCTACTGATGGATCTGGATGTACTTCTGCCATAACACCATCAGCTCCTACTGCTAATGCTGCTTTAGCACATGGTAACATGATATCTTTACGGCCAGTACTATGTGTAACGTCAACCATAACTGGTAAGTGTGTACCTTGTTTTAAGATTGGAACAGCTGAAATATCTAAAGTATTTCTAGTTGCTTTTTCATACGTTCTAATACCACGTTCACATAGGATGATATTGCTATTACCTTGTGAATGTATGTATTCTGCAGCGTAAATAAATTCTTCAATAGTTGCAGATAATCCGCGTTTTAATAATACAGGTTTATTCGTTTTGCCTGCTTCTTTTAATAACTCAAAGTTTTGCATGTTACGAGCACCTATTTGGAATACATCTAAGTAGTCGTCTGCCAATTCAAAGTGAGCAGGGTTTACGATTTCACTTACAACATTTAAACCGTATTTATCTTTAGTATTTTTTAAAATTTGTAGACCTTCTTCTCCAAGCCCTTGGAAATCATATGGAGATGTACGTGGTTTAAATGCGCCACCTCTTATGAATTTCTCACCTCTATTAGCTAAATCTTGTGCTACTGTATCTACTTGTTCTTGTGACTCTACAGAACATGGACCAAATACAAATTGCTTTTTATTATTACCTACTATTGCACCATTATCAAACTGTACGATAGTATCTTCTGGTTTTAATTTACGAGAAACATATAAATGTTTTTCATTTTCAGATTTTTGTAAATCAGTTGAAGCTTTAAATATTTCTTTAAATAATTGCTTAATAGTATTATCGTTAAATGGTCCTTTATTAGCGTCAATTAATTTATTTAACATTTCTTTTTCACGCTGTGGATCATAAACTTGAGTACCTTGTTTACTTTTTTCTTCACCGATCTTTTTAGCTAGGTCACCACGTTCTGATAACAATCCTAAAATTTCGTCATTAATTTCTTCTACTCTCTGTCTTAAATTCTCTAATTCATTTGTCATCCTCTTCACCTCATGTAAACAATTTAACTCACATACTTTAAAGCGATAAAATATATAAGTGATTAGATAGTAGTATAACAATTAAAATCGAGCTATTCAACCTTAATTGTTATTTTTCTGAAAATAATTATAATTTATGTTTATGTTATATATAATACCTCATTTGTATAAATATTAAAAAGAAAGTGGGACAGAAATCTCATTTTTTAAAAGAGGTCGTAATCCCACCTTAGTCAGCTACTGCCAATATAATAAATCAGGCTGAGACATTAATATGTCTCAGCCTGGCTTCTATCTTTAATGCTTACTTTTTATCAAAAGTCTTTTTTTCTACTACTGTTTTAGGCCCTTTTAGCTCTTCATCATTAACTTCAGACTTAATCGCACCTTTTTGTGCTTTTAATTCTTCGTCATCGACATCGTCAGCTGTTACAACATTTTTGTTTGCTTTCTTTTCAGCTTGTTTAGATTTTACTTCGTCAGCTTTTTTCTTTGTTTCTGTTTTTTTCTCTTCAGCTTTAGCTTTAGCTTGTTCTGCTTTATCAGCTGCTTCTTCTTTCTTTTCTTCAGTTTTAGCTTTTACTTCTTCTTTTTTGTCTTGAGCTTTAGCTTTTACTTCTTTTGCTTTTTCAGTTGCTTCTTCTTTCTTTTCTTCTGCTTGTGTACGAAGTTCTTCAGCTTTTGTTTGAGCTTGAGCTTTTAAATCGTCTGTTTTAGTTTTAACATCTTCAATAATTTTATTTGACTGTTCGCTTAGATCATCTTGAAGAGCTCTACCTGATTTAGGAGCTAATAATAAACCGGCAATCCCACCTACTACGGTTCCTAAAATCACACCAAATACAAAATCTCTACCACTTGTATTATTTTCATGTTTTGCTTCATATGTTTCTAAACCATGTGTATATAAATCTCTATTATATTGATTTTCCATCAATAAAACCTCCTGTTTAAATTAATTAATGTTAATAGACAATAAAATGTTTGAGGCTGAGGCATTTAATTATGTCTCAGCCTCATTAACTTTATTTTTTCAATCCTGCATTAATTTTATCTTCGTCTAATTTATCACCAGACGTCGTTTGTTCATTATAATCTTTAGGAACTTCCGCTTCATAATCTTTAGAAGTCGTTGTACCATTTTTAAATGAAGCATAACTTCTACGATTCTTTCTCATTTGCCATTTGTCTGCAACTTCCATTGCAACATTTGACCATTGTACTACTTGAGAAATTTTATCTTCATTTTGAGAGATATTATGCGTAATTGAATTTGTAACTCTATCTACTGAAGAGTTAAGTGTTTGTACTGAATCTCCAACACCTTTAACTGCATCTACAACAGAATTTAAACGTAATGATTTATCTTGAATATCTTCAGTTAAGCGGTTTGCTTTGTGAAGTAAGTCAGTTGATTCACGTGTAATTCCTTGTATTTGGCCTTGAATGCCATCTAAAGTTTCATTGATTCCTTTAACTGTTTTTAATAATTGCACTAAGAACATTGCTAATACTACACAAATAACTAAAAATGCAATAGCAGCAATAATACCTGCTAATGGTAATAACCAATCCATACTGAACGCCTCCTAATAATTATAAAACTTAATATGATTTACTAATATTTAATACCCTTAATCATTATGCATAAACATAATATTATGATTCAGTAAGAGTACTCACATAGGCTCTTTGAACTTTTTGTATGTCTCCAGCGCCCATAAATAGTATAACACCATTTGAATGGTTTTTAAGTTGTGAAACTGTTTCTTCACTAATTAATTTTGAATTTTCAATTAACGCTTGTAGATCATTTATTGTTAATTCACCTTGTTGCTCTCTTATAGAACCAAATATATCACATAAATAAACTTGATCCGCTTGATTTAAGCTTTCTGCAAATTCATTTAGAAATGTTTCAGTTCTTGAAAAAGTGTGTGGTTGAAATACTGCAATCACTTCTTTTTCAGGATATTTTTTTCTCGCTGACTCAATTGTAGCATTAATTTCCCTTGGATGATGTGCATAATCATCTATTAAAACTTGATTATCATAAAAACTTTCACTAAATCTTCTTTTTACACCGCCAAATGTTAATAATGCTTCTTTTATATTATTAATATCTAAGTTTTCTAAATAACATACTGCAATAACTGCAAGTGCATTTAATACATGGTGGTCTCCATACATAGGTGTCGTAAATGAACCTATATATTGCTTACCATTTTTAAAGTAAACATCAAAAGTAGTGCCTTTTGAAGAAGTTTGAACGTTTTCAGCATAAACATCATTTTCATTTTCAAATCCATAAAAATAAATCGGAATATCTGCTTTTATTTTTCTTAATTCTGCGTCGTGGCCCCAAGCTATAATAGCTTTCTTTACGTTATTTGCCATTTCTTGAAAGGCATTCGTCACATCTTGTAAATTCTTGAAGTAGTCGGGGTGATCGAAATCAATATTTGTCATAATTGCATAATCAGGGTAGTAACTTAAGAAATGCCTTCTATATTCACATGCTTCAAATGCAAAATAAGAACTATCAGGTAAGCCCATACCCGTTCCATCCCCAATTAAAAATGATGTTTTTTGATCACCATTCATAACGTGAGAAAGCAAACCAGTTGTTGAAGTTTTTCCGTGAGCACCTGTTACTGCTACAGAAGTATATTGAGACATAAATTCACCTAAGAATATGTGATATCTTTTAACTTCAAGACCTAACTCGTATGCTTTAGCAATTTCGGGATGAGTATCAGGAAAAGCATTTCCAGCTATAACTGTCATACCTTCATGAATATTTTCTACATCAAAAGGTAATATTTTTATTCCTTTATTTTTCAATGCAATTTCAGTAAACACTGTATTTTCTATATCAGAACCTTGTACATTATGGCCCATGTCATGCATAATTTGTGCTAAAGAACTCATTCCAGCCCCTTTTATTCCGACAAAATGAAATAATGTCATTTCATGTCACTCCTTCTATTTCTTATATGTTAGTTTTTCCATTTTCTAATGTATCTTTTGAAATTAAAACCTCTCTCGGTTTCGAGCCATTTGGTCCTGAGATAAAGCCGTTTGCTTCTAAGTTATCAATCATTCTAGCAGCTCTATTATAACCAATTTGAAAATGCCTTTGTATCAATGACGTAGATATATGACCTTCATTAACCATAAATTCACATACATCATCAAATAGTGCATCAGCTGGTTGCTCATTCACTTTTTTCAATAATGTTTCTTGTTTGAATAAATAGTTAGGTTCCATTTGATCGCTTACATAGGAAACTGTCTCGTCAATTTCATCATCTGACACAAATGCACCTTGTACTCTAATCGGTTTATTCATACCATTTCCTAGATATAACATATCACCGTTACCAAGTAGTTTTTCAGCACCACCAACATCAAGAATTGTTCTAGAATCTATAGAAGATGAAACCATGAATGATATTCTAGTAGGAACATTTGCTTTTATCAATCCTGTAATAACATTTACAGATGGTCTTTGTGTAGCTAAAATCATGTGAATACCACACGCTCTTGCTTTTTGTGCAATCCTAGCTATTGATTGTTCAACTTCTTGTGGAGACATCATCATTAAATCTGCTAATTCGTCTATTACAATTACAATTTTAGGCATGCGTTTTTCATAAGTGGCTTTCTTATTATAAGCCGTAATATTTCGAACATGCAATTCCGCAAACTCTTTATACCTTTTTTCCATTTCTTCTACAGCCCATTTAAGACTTGCTGTAGCAGCTTTAACATCTGTAATAACTGGTGAAACTAGATGTGGTAAATCGTTATATGGCGCTAGTTCTACCATTTTTGGATCAATGAGTAGCAACTTCAATTCATCAGGATGATTTTTGTATAACAAACTCGTCAAAATTGCGTTGATACATACTGACTTTCCTGAACCAGTAGCTCCAGCTATTAATGCGTGCGGTGTTTTTGAAATATCCATTAATAAAGGTTCATTATTAATCTTAAAGCCCATAGCTACTGTTAATTTACTTTCAGCTTGTTGAAAAGCTTTAGATGTAATCATTTGACCTAATGGTATTTTTCTAGGTGTTTGATTTGGCACTTCAATACCTACTAAACTCGTTCCTGGAATTGGCGCTTCGATTCTTATATCTTTTGCTGCTAATGCCATTTTTATATCATCTTGAAGTGCTGTAATTCTTGAAACTTTAACGCCTTTTTCTACAGATAGTTCAAAGCGAGTTACAGTTGGCCCTTGTATCATATTGACAACATGAGCAGGTACATTAAAGTGATAAAACGCTTCGTCTAATTCTTTTTTCTTCTCTTCTAACCATTCTGTATTATCCTCTTGTTCAACTACATCGTCTAAAATTGTCAATGGTGGTAATACAAATGATGGTCCTTTACGTTTTGTCACTGTTTCAAGGCTCTCGTTGTTGAAATCAATATTCGTCTGATTATTTTCAGAAGCATTATTCACTTTAGTTTCTTGCTTTACATTTGTTGAAGTCTGATTTTTAAATGTATGATATTTCTTTTTATCTGAAGGCGTCATAACAACATTAAATGGAGATGATTTTTTATTATTAGGTTTAAGTACTGGTTCTAAAGATTTCTTTTTATTTTTTGGTTCATCTCTCAACTGTGGCTTATCTTCAAGTTCTTCGTTTGATTCAGAGATTTCAACTTTAGATTGAGTATCTTCAGTTTCATTTAATTCTTTTTCTGATGTCGTAAACTCATCATCTATAAATGACAGTTCTTCGTCGTCATCTTTTTCTTCAAAGTCTTCATTAGTGGTTTCTGGGACTTCTTCAAATTCAATATCATCTTCTACAAAATTATCTTCTTTGAAATTATCGTTATTTTCATTTCCATTAAAGGCAGACTCTACCCCTTCTATAACTTCTTCTTCAAAATATTCATTAGAGTTTTCTGGAACTTCCTCAAATTCAATATCATCTTCTACAAAGTTTTCTTCTTCGATACTATTATATTCACTTTCATTAGGAACACGCTTTATTTCTGTATCTTCAACTTCTTCAAATTGTAAATCTGAGGATTTCGCTGTTTCTTCTACTGGTTCTGTATTTTCAGATTGATTATCTAAAGACTCATTATTTGATTCTTCTGTAGCTAATTCTGTTAATTCTTCAAACTGTACGTCTAAATCTTCTGAGTTTTCTTCTTTAGCTGGTTCTATTCCATCGATTTCTTCAACATCAAGATTTTCTTCTTGTTGTTGTTTTTGTTCTTCTGGTTCTTCATCAATATCCAAATTTATTTCTTTAAATTCATATGTAGTCATGTCGTTTACATCTGGTTGCAATGACTCTTTAGAGCTTTCTTCTTCAAATTTCAACTCATTTTCGTCACTGTTAGGTTGTGTAATATAATCATCTGATGACTTAATGTCTTCAGTTGTAGTTTCTTCAGTGTTATCTTCCGGCTCTTCATCGATTTGATTATTTTTAATAAAAGATGCCTGTTTTTTGAAAAATTCGTCTTGTTGTTTAATTTGAGATTTTTCTTCTTCAGATTGAATATTTTGTAGTTCTTGTTCTCTTTTTTCTCTTAAAGCTTTTTCAAATTGTTTTTTCTTTTGAAGCTTCTTTTCTCGCTCTTTTCTAATTTCAGAAACAATTTGAGAAGCGTATATATTTTCAATATTTATAGTATTGTCCGTCTTTGAATAAGTGGGCGTATCACGTACCACTTCACTATTGCTACTTTGATTATCAGTGCTCTCATATTCGTTACTATCTTTGTTATCTTCTTCTTTGATGTTAGAAGTATCAGGTGTAGAAGGTTCTTTCAAACCACTGTTTGGAACATCTTTTTGTTTTCTCATTCCAAATATAGCAGAAGGCACTTCTGAAGCGTGAAACTTAGGTTGATTTAAAGAAGATAATCTTCGATTGAAAGCATCGTCTTCTTTATCATGAACAGATTTCTTTTTGAAAACTGAAGAATATTGTTCAGTGCTAGAAGGTCTTGTTAAACGTTTGTTCTCATAAACACCCTTGTCTTTTTTAGGTTGTGGTTCAGAGGGTGCTTCTTCTCCGTCATGACTTCTTCTGCGACGCCTTCTTCTATTTGTAGGATATGACGCTTCATTTTCATTATAAAATCGCTCATCATAGTAGTTATATTCTTGTTGTGAATCATGCTCTTGATCAGAATTTTGTTCAGTCTCTGTTTCAGTTTCAGTGTCAACATCCATATCTATTGGAAATCTAAATTTACCTCTTGGTCTTTTATAAATTTCTTCGTTTACTTCTTCATCTTCTGAACCATGGTCAAAAGAAATATTTTCATTTTCTTTTTCTTTATTTTTTTGTTTATTTTTAGACTGACCGAATATATCATCAAACCAACTCATAGGTTCACTACCTTTCATCTTCAAAAAATGGTGTTCCTACAGTATAACTATCATCTAATACCATTATACCTTTTTCTTTCGGAGCACCTTCTAAATCTAGCTCTTTCATAGAACAAACCATGCCACTTGAAGGAACGCCACGTAATTCTGCGTCTTTAATAATCATACCACTTGGCATAACTGCTCCTACTTTAGCTACGACTACTTTTTGATCTTGCTCTATATTTGGAGCTCCGCATACAATTTGTAATGTTTCGTTTCCAACATCGATTTTACATACAGATAATTTATCTGCATCCGGATGTTTAGATTTTTCTTTAACAAACCCTACTACAAATTTAGGTGATAAATCAACTTCTAATTTATAGTTGATATTATTCTTTTCTAGTAAATCTTGAATACTACTAACATGTTTTTCTTCAGTTTTGATATTTCCATTTCCTTCAATTTGAACATATTTAGAAGCATTAAAAATATTAAAACCAACAATGTTGCCATCGCTTTTTATAATTGTAATATCATTTTGATTTTCATATTCCAAATTTTCTGTTGATGGTTCTAATGAAACTAACAATACATCCCCAATACCATTTTTATTATAAAATAAATTCATAATTATAACTCCTTATCATTTCTTTTCATTATTTTTCATATTTTTAAATATTTCTCTATTTTTTTCTAATCTTTCTATTACTTCTTTATTTCTTTTACGTGAATGATTTTTACCTAATATAAATATAGGTTCTAATGGTTCATCCGGTTTGTAAGAGAATGACAGCGAAGTTATAGGCACTAAACCATTTTGGAAGAAATGCATATTCATTTGCGCTACCACATCATAGCCTATTTCATTTTTGATGTCACAAATAACCAACACATCTTGATGAGGTGTTGCAAGAAGCATTTCTCCTTCGATATTTTGATAAACATCCTTAAGGAATGACTGATTTAAAATTCTAGAAGCATCATATCCATCATTTGTATTCACAAAATAAAATGTATTGCCTTGTACTTCATCAGATTTATATGATGTTTTTCTTTTTTTAATGTTAAATAAAGCTTGTTCTTTTATTTGATTATGAGACATATTTAGTTCTTCTAACATAGATTCATCGATTAATCTATAAGTGTTGCCTAAATCCAACGCATAATAAATGTTTGTTTCGGCTGTATGTTCATCTATTATAAATGGAGTACCTTCTTTAGTTTCTTTATGGAAACTTGTAGATCTAATTACAGGTAATATTTCTATTTTACTGATTTCCTTAGTAGATTCATCTTGCATTGCATGAATTGTTTCAGTTACATAATAAACAATTTCATCTACAATTTTATCTCCACTATTTTTATACTTTGCAATAATTGGTGAAATTTTTACTGATAAACCTTTTTGGTTATCTTTACGTTCAATTCTTAAACTTTCATCTTCTCTATCAAACTTGAAATTAGCATCTAATGATTTCAAGCGTTCTTTTAGTAAATCTCTCATTTGAAAGACATTCATACATAACACTCCTATTTTTATACCTTTATCTAGTTTACAACAAATTAGCGCCATGTTACAGTGATAAACTTATTTAAATCAATGAAAAAAGTAGGTTTCGAGAAATAAAATCAACTTTTATTTCAACCTACTTTTTTTCAATTTATTTCTTCAATCCTTCTATAAATTCACTTATTTGTTCTATAGTTTTTCTTTCTTTTCCAACATATCTTCCTAGTTCTTTTTGATTATCAAATGCTACAAAACTCGGAATACCCATCACACCAACTTCTTGGCATAATTCAATAAATTCATCTCTATCTACCGAGACGAACTGATAATCATTGTATTTTTGTTCTAATGCCGGTAAATCTGGGTCAATAAAATGGCAATCAGGACACCATGAAGCCGTGAACATGAAAACGGTTGAGTCATTTGTTAATTGATTAAATTCTTCTATCGATGTTAATTGTTTCATTTTTTTACACTTCCTATCATAATTGTTTGTTGTCCACCTTTAATCATATGATATCTTTTCAGTATATGATAAACAAATAAACTGACTACAGCCGGTAATAAGAAATGGAAGAATAGAATTTGTAACCATACTTCTGTAGATGCGCCCATCGTTTGTATTGTCATAATTTGACCAACAAACCCACTTGAACCCATGCCAGCTCCAGCTGCATTATTTTCCATCGGCCAAAACACTGTCATTATTGGAGCTACTACAATACTGGCTACTACAGGTGGAATTAAAATAAATGGGTGTTTTAAGTAATTTGAAATTTGTAACTTACTTGTTCCAATTCCATGTGCAATGATACCTGAAATACCATTATCTCTATATCCTGTTACTGCAAATCCTACCATGTGACAACATCCGCCAATAGTGGCTGCTGCGGCGGCTGTTCCACTCAAACCTAACATTAAAGATAAAGCTGCACTAGAAATCGGACTAGATAAAGTCATTCCTACTAAACAACTTACGAATATTCCCATCAATAAAGGCTGTTGTTCCGTGCTTATTTGGATCCAATTTCCTAAGTGTTTCATAAACGCATCGATAAATGGTGCGATAAATTTCGCAATACAAACACCTACTAATAATGTCAAAATTGGAGACAAAATAATATCTATTTTAGTTTTCCCTGAATATACTTTTCCTAATTCACTTGCAAAGACTGAAGATAAATAACTGCCAACCGCTCCTCCTTGTTCGTAACCATACATACCAGTTACTACTGTTGCAAAAATGATGAGTGGCGAGGCACCTAAACCATAACTAACAGCTACCCCTACCCCAGCTCCAGTTAAATTTTGTGCTAACTTTCCTATTTCAATCATTATTGATGTATCAAAATATGTATTCAATGTACGGCCAAGTGTTTCAATTATAAGCCCTACAATTAAAGTACTAAATAAACCTAAAGCCATATAACTTAATCCATCTATAATCGTTCTACTAAAAAAAGATTTTATTTTGATCATTATTCACACTCCTTAAAAAAGATTATACTATAAAAAAACACATATCATTATTAAATTTAATATTAATAACGACATGTGTCTTATATAATTAACCTTAATAATAGCGAGATGTTATATTTAACTATCTGCTAGTTTATTTAAATTCTAATTATATTTTAAATGTTCGATTTTTTCTTTATTAATGTCTTGAACAATTTCTACTAATAATTGTTTAGCATTTAAATAATCTCTAACATCATATATCGCTTTACTTGTATGAATATAACGTGCACAAACACCAATAACTGCAGTTGGTATACCTGTTAATGCTTTATGAATCTCACCGCCATCTGTACCTCCCGGTGATTGGAAATATTGATGATTAATATCTTTTTCTTCAACTATATTAATTAAATAGTCTCTCATTCTTTCAGATAAAATCATAGTTCTATCAAGAATTCTTATTAACACACCTTCACCTAGTGCTCCAGATAATCCGATATGACCTTTCATATCATTGGCAGGTGAACAGTCTACTACTAAGGCTAAGTCAGGTTCTATTAAGTTAACACTTGCTGAAGCACCGCGTAATCCAACCTCTTCTTGTACGTTAGCGCCTACATATAAATCAACATCTAAATCAATATCTTTAACTGCTTCTAATAATTCTAACCCAACTAAACATCCATATCTATTATCCCATGCTTTAGCTAAAATTCTGTTTTCAGTGAGTTGCTCTAGATTTGTTCTAGGTACAATTGTATCTCCAATATTGATTCCCATATCTTTAAGTTGTTGCATATTTTCTGCTCCAACGTCTAACAACATATCTTCAATTGCAACACCAGATTCTTTACCAGTTCTAAAATGTTTCGGAATACTACCTACTACGCCATTGTAATATTGATTATCTCTTGTTTTTAATTGTAACGTTTGTGATAGCCATACATCAGATGATACACCACCTAAAGGTGTGAATTTCAACATGCCTTCTTTTGTCATTTCTGTTACCATAAATCCAATTTCATCCATATGGGCTGCAACTAAAACTTTTGGTGCATTTTCTTTTTTAGATTTTTTTATACCATAAATACTCCCCATATTATCGCCGATTATTTCGTCAACAAAAGGTTCCATTTGTTCTTTTAAATATTCACGAGCTTCACCTTCAAAGCCAGGTACAGCATGTAATTCAGTCAAAGTTCTCATTCTATTTATTGTTTCTTGTCCAATTTGTGTCATAATGATTCTCCTTGCTAAAATTTTATCTATCATTCTTTCTTTATGGTACACTAGATTTAAGTTAAAGGAGGCATGGTCATGCAAAATAATAAGTTGCGACTAGTCATGTTATTGTTTTCAATTTTTACTGGTATAGGGATTCTTACAGCATTAATTTACTTTAAACAATTTAAACATTACAGCTGCGAAGAAATTTTAAAACAAGTAAAAAGCCAATTTAATGACGTTGAAGGTTCTTACATTTTACATATCCCAAAGACCTACCAAAAGTTTGGTATTGAAACTAAAGTAGTTCATGGTGGAATAACAATTAACAAAAATGGTAGCCCAGTCCATTACGAATTTATTGCCGATGCTTTCAACGGTCAAGTTATAGACATTTATGAAATTTAATTTTCAAAGAAAACATAACGTACATTTTTTGTACGTTATGTTTTCTTTATTCTATTTCATCGTTGTCTAAAGCGTTAAATGATTGTTTAATAGCTTCTAATCCACCAATTAATTTATCTTCACTACATGCTACATTAAGTCTAAAGTGATGACTTTCATCAAGCTCATATGAATTTCCAATACCAGTCGCGATTTTACCAACAGACTGTAACGCTTTTTGTACTTTTTCCTCGCTATAACCACTATTTGAGAAATCAATCCATGCTAAATATGTCGATTCAGGCTTAATAAAACTTAATTGATCTGACATTTCATTATCTACGAATTCTTTTAAAATTCCCATATTTCGTTCTATATGGTCGTTTAATTGATCAACCCACTCTTCAGCTTGGTTATATGCAACTTTTACCGCCTCTACCGCTAAAGTATTAGCAGCTGCAAGTCCATAATAAGTTCCTAGTTTTCTATTAAATTGCATTGTAAAATAGCGATGTTTTGTAATCATATAGCTACTTGCTAAACTAGCTAAGTTAAATGTCTTTCCTAAGCCTGTTACCACTAAAATTGGAGAATCTAACTGCATAAGATTTGCCATAGAATAAAAGCCGTTTTCACTTCTTACAAAATCCATATGAATTTCATCAGAAACTATAAACACATCATGTCTCTCACATATTTCTTTTATTTGCTCACATTCTTCTTTAGTCCAAACTTTACCTGTTGGATTGTGAGGATTACAAAATACTAAAACTTTCACATCTTCCCTAGAAGCTACTTTTTCAAATTGTTCTACGTCTAATTTATAGCCTTCATCAGTTTGGATAAGAGGAGATTCAACTACCTCTCTTTTATTTCCTTCTATAAGGTTAAGAAAAGCATTATAAGATGGTGTATGAATAAGAACACCTTCTCCTTCTTTCGTAAATTCACGAATCACTTCTGTGACTGTGAATAATATACTTGGCACATAGTATATATCATTTTTTTGAACGTTAACGCTGAATCTTTTTTTATACCAATTTTTAATCGCATTTAAATATTCATCTTGTTTCCACACTAAATAACCAAAATGTGCTTGATTTAATTTATTTTTCAAATGTTCTATAATAAATTCAGGCGTTTTAATATCCATATCAGCTATCCAAAATGGTTCTAAATTCTCGTAATCATATACTTTTTGTTGCCCGTCATAAGCAACTGTAGCTGTACCTCTTCTATCGATAACTTCATCAAAATTATACTTCAATTAGCTCATCCCTTCTGATATCGTTTTTAATTTTTCTCGTTTCATCATCAATCTTAACTGCAAAATGATTAATATCGTGATAAAACAAGAACCAATAATTTTCTTTTATATATTTTTGCATTAATCTTTCTTTAGCATTAATAGAATCCATAGGATAATCGTCATATGCTGTAACCCAAAGTGGATTTAAGTGTGCAAATGTTGGAAATATATCTGCCATATGAACTGCTTTTTCCCCATTGCTTTCAATTTCAATAACTGAATGTCCCGCGCTATGGCCTCCTGTATGCTTCATCGTTATACCAGGTATAACTTCAAATTCATCTTTGAATGTAACAACTTGATGTTCAATATTTTTATGGTTTTCTTCCCAATAAGTAGACTTACTTCTAATATTAGGAGCTCTCATTTCATTCCACTCTATTTGCGAAGTGTATATGACAGCATTTTTAAATACAGATTGACCATCCGGCGTTGTTAGCCCACAAGCATGATCAAAGTGCATATGTGACATAATTACAATATCTATATCATCAACTGTTAAGTTAAATTGTTCTAAAGAACCATGTATATCACTTTCATATGTAGCTCCATAATTACGTTTTTGTTTTTCAGTAAATTTTCCATTACCCACACCAGTATCAATAATCATATTATGATTATTATTTTGTATTAAAATAGGATGACATACTAGTGGTATTTGGTTGCGTTCATTACACGGATACTTCTTCGTCCATAATGGTCTTGGTACAACACCAAACATGGCTCCACCGTCCATATTCGTAATACCACCTTGTAATGGATATAAATTGAATTCTCCAATATTAAACAATATATTCCCCTCCATTCATTATTATTATTTTATCATTTATTATTATAATGAACACCCATCAAGGTTTAGATAAATATGTTTTGTGATGGTAAAAGAATAGTTGTGAGTCGCTATGTTGCATGTCGACCGTGTCTTGCAACTTTCGGGAGCGCTATGTTGCACATGGACATCGTCTTGCTACATTTCGAAACTGTACTTCGGCTTTTAATACAATTTTAAAGTTTTAAGTAATACTTTCTTGGCTTGCCTTCAATAAATTCAAAATATTTATTACAAATTCTTCTCAGTGTGTGTTTATTATTAGTACTACACCATCTTTCTGCATCTTGTAATGTAAATGGTTCGCCTTTACAAATAAACAGTTCTTTTAAGTTATACAAATATATACTTCTTCTACTAAACTTATTTGAGCAGATAGTACAACATACACTTTTCTTCTTCTCGCTTATGTTTAGTTTATCAACGCTTTTACAATTCGGGCACTTCAAGCCATGTTTAATATCATCAAATGGGACTCTCTTATTATTTTGATATATGTCAGAAAAAGTATTCTTTTCCTCTTCAATTATTTTTAAAATTCTATGATTTTCTGCTGTTTTATAATTTTTGAACAATCTTTGGATTTTATGTAATTCAGTTGGTAATAGAACTTCATATTGGGGCGGTATTTGGGATTTTAAAGTAAAAGTGGGATTAGTATAGTCTTTATTTCTCTATTAATTTCACATTTCTTTAAAAGCAGTTGTAATTCATTATTAGCTCGATATAACTGTTGAAATGGTGTATAAAACATACTTCCATAATCATTTATAAATTGGTCGTTTTTTATATAGTAATCACCACTATAATTTTTTATTTCAAAGTGATAAACATAATCATCAAAAACGACTAAAAAATCTATTTGTACTCTATTATTTATATTAAGTTCAATATTGTAGAGAAATGGTAAATGATTAATTAGTTTTAGTTTTTGATAAATAATTACTTCGCCTTCTAGTCCCTTCAAAAAAGTAGCCATTTGACTATCAAGTGAACTTTTATCAATTCTATTAGTTAAAGAAGTAAAATATACTATATTTTGCATCGGCAAACCTCCAATATTTTTTATATAATTATAAACGCTTTTTATTATATAGAAAAGAAAAAAAGGACGAGACATGGCTGTCTCGTCCTTTTTAACTACATTACTTAAAACTTGCTTCCATACGATAGATTCTAAATCCTCTGTTTGAGAATTTGTCTTCATATTCTGTGCGTATGTTCTCTTCTGGTTCATTTTCATGTAAGTTTAAATTGATTAAGTCGAATGTCATTCCGAAGGCTGACATACTTTCTAAACTATATTCGAACAATCCTTGGTTATCTGTTTTAAAGTGGATTTGTCCGTCTTTTTTTAATATATGTCGATAGATTTCTAAAAACGATGAAAATGTTAATCTACGTTTTGTGTGACGTGTTTTCGGCCATGGATCAGAAAAGTTTAAATAAATTCTCGATACTTCATTTTCTACAAAGTACTCTGTAAGTAATTTAGCATCTTGATTAATCAACTTAATATTCTCAAGTTCTAATTCTTTTACTTTTTCTAATACTCGAACCATGACGTTTTTGTCTCTTTCTATTGCAACATAATTAATTTCTGGATGACGTCTTGCCATTTCAGTTATAAACCTACCCATACCTGTACCAACTTCGATGTGTATTGGTTGGTCTTTTTCAAACCATTCAGCCATTTTATACTGCTGATTCAAATCAACATCAACAATTTGGGGATGACTTTTTAAGAAATCATCTGCCCAAGGTTTATTTCTCATTCTCATTCAAAGTAACTCCTTATATAAATACATTTCGATTCATGACTTCACTTAAGAAATTCAACCAATCATTCATATCATTATAGCGTTTTTTTTCTTCGTACCACTCAACCATAGCAATAGCCTGTATAAGCGTATACCATTTCATTCTTTTCTTTAAGTCATGTGTATCATTAATACCATACTTACTTAACCAATCAACCCAATCTTTTTCATCAACATAAGTATACAATATCATACCTATATCTATAGCAGGGTCAGCAATCATCGCGCCTTCCCAATCTACTAAGTATAATTCGTCTTGATCAGATAAAAGCCAATTATTATGATTCACATCGCCATGTATAACAGTATAGAAGCGACTATCTAGCATTGGCATATTTTCTTCTAAATATAGCAACGCTTTTCTAACAGTTCTATTCGCTAATACATGCCTAGATAAAGAACTATTAATTTTATTAAATAATAACTCTGGGTGCATAGGTTTCATTTCCATACGCTTTAACATATTAAGTAATTGTTT
Organism: Mammaliicoccus sp. JADD-157; assembly: GCF_049310805.1. NCBI lineage: Bacteria > Bacillati > Bacillota > Bacilli > Caryophanales > Staphylococcaceae > Mammaliicoccus > Mammaliicoccus sp. JADD-157. The sequence continues at coordinate 332,203 of NZ_JBMOVZ010000002.1, forward strand.
TGAAGAATGTATTTTTTTAAGAAGTTTGGCAACGCGGTTAGAATTCATTTCATCTTGGACTAACTCTCGACCATTTTTCCAATGTTGTGCAGTTACAACTTCTCCAGTTTCAATTCTTTTTGTCCAAACTAATTTTGGTACAATCCCTTCAGCTGACAAAGCTGTTAAGAAGGGGCTTGAATTTCTTTTTAGGAAGAGTTTGCGGCCGTCTTGTTCTGCCATATATGCTTCACCAGATGCCCCACCTGCTGAGTCTAATGTCCATCCTAATTGATAAAAATGTTCCAACCTATCCACCTCACTTTCAGAAAAAGAAAAAGACTCATGAACATCAATTTTCAAGAGTCATTACTTAATCTTAAAAAACCCGTTTATTTTTTGTCATTTTAGTGCGCTTGATTTAAATTTTATTATTTTTCTGTGCAGATTTCAACCACATAAATGAAAACTTTGGGGTATTTTGAACCTATTCAGATACAAAATATCTATAAAGTTCAGTATTTACGTGGTTTACACTATATTAATAAATTACACTAAAATATTTTTTCTATGTTTGACTCTATATAATTGTTAAACGATTTTTGTAATTCTTTTGTAATTTTACCTACTGTACCATTAGAAATGAATGTGTCATCCACTTGAATTACCGGCATAACTTCAATTGAAGTACTTGAAACTATAACTTCATCAGCACTTTTCAAAAACTCTACATCAAAAGGTTCCTCAACAAATGGTATATTCAATTCGTTAGCTATCTCATTGATAACTCTTCTTGTAATACCATTTAAAATTAAATTATTCGCTGGGTGTGTATATATTTTACTGTCTTTTACAGCAAAAACATTGCTAGAACTTCCTTCTGTTACAATTCTATCTCTATGCATGATAGCTTCTCCAGCATCACTTTGAGTTGCTTTCTCTTTAGCTAAGACATTACCGAGTAAATTCAAGCTTTTAATATCACATCTTAGCCATCTAATATCATCTACAGTAATTGCTTTTATGCCATTTTCTAATTCATCGTATGGTCTTTCATAACTTTTAGAAAATGCTGAGAATACAGGTTTCGTGCTCGCTTCTGGGAAAGGATGATTTCTTGGTGCGACTCCTCGTGTTACTTGGATATATACGCCACCATTTTTGACGTTATTTTTTTCTGCCAATTCTTCAATTAATTCTGTTAAGCTTTTTACAGTATAATCTTCTAAATTTAAGCCGATTTCCTTTGCACTTCTGAATAAGCGTTCAAAGTGTTCTTTAGCTGTGAATGCATTACCGTCATAGATGCGTATATATTCGTATATACCATCGCCGAAATTATAACCTCTATCAGTATAACTAACCTTGCCTTCTGATTCATCTACAAATTCATCATTAATATATACAAATGTCACTCTACATCATCCTTTACACAAATATTATATATAGCTTTTAAATAAATAGCAGTTGCATCAAATAATTGTTTTTTTGTAATATATTCATTTTTTTGATGCATTAAATCTTCTGATTCTTTAAACATTGCTCCAAATGCAACGCCTTTATCTAGATTGCGAGCATAAGTGCCTCCACCAATTGTAAACGGCTCTGATAAGTCTTTAGTTTGGTTGCGGTATGCAGACAATAATTTATCGATAAACGGATCATTCTTATCTACATAATGAGGTTCCTGATGTTTATCCATATCTATTTCAAATCCTCTATCTGCAATTTCTTCAGTAAATCGTGTTAAAGATTGTTCAAAGTTGAAACCTTCTGGATATCTCAAATTAATACCAAATTGTCCACCATCAACATCAGTATAACTCATTATTCCAGTATTAGTAGTTACTTCTCCCATTTCTTCAGTCGCAAATTTCATACCCATTTTTTCACCATTTGGCGAATTTACTAAATAATCATTGGCAAATTTCACATATGAATTTGCATATTTATCTAAATTTAAATTGTTTAAAAATTGTATTAAAAGTAAGCCTGCGTTAATACCTTGTGATGGATCCATACCATGAGCCGATTTACCATGAACAGTTAAATTCAAGAAACCTTCATCTATTGAAGTTTCACCTTCAATTTCATTCTCTTCTAAAAATGTTTCGAAATTTTGAACAACGTTTGTCATTTGTTCTTTAATTAAAAGTTTGGCTTGAGCAGTATCAGGTACCATGTTAAAACGTTCACCCGAGAAGAATGCTTTTAATTCAACTTCAGGCTCATCATCGTCTTCTTCATAACCAGATTGTAAAATATTAAAAGTGACGATTCCCTTTTCACCATAAATTAATGGAAACTCTGCATCAGGAGCGAAACCGATTGTAGGCATTTCTTCAGTTTCAAAATACCTATCAGTACACTGCCAATCAGATTCCTCATCTGTTCCTACAATGATATGTATTCGTTTTTTCCAATCTACTTTCATATCTTCTAATATTTTTACAGCGTAGTAAGCTGCAATTGTAGGACCTTTATCATCTAAAGTACCTCTAGCGATAATAGTATCTTCAGTTTCTACTGGGTCAAATGGATCTGTGTCCCAACCGGCACCTGCTGGTACTACGTCTACATGACATAAAACTCCTAATAAGTCATCACCTTTACCCGCTTCGATTCTTCCGACTATGTTTTCAATATCTTTATAACTAAACCCATCTCTTTCTCCGAGTTTATACATGTAATTCAGTGCTTTTTTCGGACCTGGGCCAACTGGTTCATCAACATTACTTTCTGCATCATTTCTTACACTTTCAATGCTTAATAAACCTTTTAAGTCTTCAACAATATCTTTTTCATATTCTTTAACTTTATTTCTCCACATCGGAAATCATCTCTTTCTTACTTGAATAGTTATCTATATGATACATGAAAATTTTAAAAATATGAAATAGAAATACCAAAAATTCTTAAGTTTTTTAACTACTTATTATTTCCTTATACATACGACTATAGTCGTGTGTATTTAACATTTTTATTTCCCAAATTTTTATCGACCTTATAGAGTAAAAAAGACCGACAAAACTGTCGGTCTTAAAATAAATTATTATTTTTTTAAATCTTCTTCAGTCACAATTCTTAAATTGCCGTTTGCTGTTCCACCTTCATCATCGAATTTAGCTTCACGTAAATCAGTATTATCACTATCATCTTTCTTCAAACGTGATTTTGCATCTGAAGCATAGCCTTTAGGATTTTCTTTAGCTTTTTTCAATTCTGTTTTAGCTTTTTCTTTATAAGACTCTGGATCTTCTTTGTATTTAGAATATTCGTTTTGTGCCTTACCTTTTATTTCAGACGCTTTTTCTTTTGCTGATGCTTTATAATTTTCAGGGTCTTCTTTATATTTATCATATTCATTTTTTAGCTTATCTCTGTTTTCTTTTTTAGATAATACTACTGCTGCTGCAGTTCCCCCTAATACAACTAATGTTCTAAATAATCCTGCTTTTTTAGCCATTTTATATCCACCTCTATTTATTTAATAATACTAGTTTACCCAACACAGTATTTTTCAAACATATAATTATTCTTATAATCCTAATAATTTAAAATCTTCTTCAAGTAAATGTCTATATTCACCTAAAGCTAATTCTTCATCCAAGTTCAAATTATTTATTTGAATTCGTTTTAAATACGTAACTTCACAATCAATTGAATGAAACATTCTTTTCACTTGATGAAATTTTCCTTCATAAATCGTCACATATGCTTTTGATTGAACATCATCTTCTATAATTTCTAATTCGCTTGGAGATGAAGTGAAGTCACCTAGATCTATTCCATTTTTAAAAATTTCAATCGCTTCTTCTTTTATATGACCATCAACTTCAGCATAATATTTTTTTGGCACTTTATGTTTAGGATTCATTAGTTGATGAGAAAATTTCCCGTCATTTGTTAGTAATAATAACCCTTCTGTGTCTTTATCTAATCGTCCAACTGGGAATAAATCCATATGCATATATTCTGGAACGATATCGATAACTGTTTCGTGCTCATCATCTTCAGTTGCTGATATAAATCCTGCTGGCTTGTTCATCATTAAATAAACAACTGGTTCGTATTCTATAGGTATTTCATCAAAAACGACAATATCTTCTTCTGGATTAATATGAATATCTGGTTTTTTAACCAGTTCATCATTAACAGTTACTAAATTTTGTTTTACAAATTTTTTAACTTCTTTTCGAGTTCCAATTCCAGCATTAGCTAAAAATTTATCTAGTCTCATTTCTACACCCACTTAATTTTACGTCTTATTTTAGCAGTTAAATCACCAAAGAATTCATCAGCTAAACGAGAACGCATTGTTAAATAACCATATACAATCATGCCAACTAGAGCACCTACTATTAATACGATTAAAGCACCCAATTTCGATGTTGGATCAATAATTAATGAAATAATAAAGTAACTTAATTCTACGAACAACATCATGATAATTGTATAAAATAGAATTCTCAATGTATGTTGAATTGTTACATTAAACTTATAATTAGCATGTTTCCAAAGAACAAAACAATTTAATGCTACTGCGATCAATAGTGCAATTGCAGTACCTAATACTGCTCCTAAAGTATTAAAAGCAATAATTAAAGGTAAATTGATGATTGCTTTAACGCCTAATGCGCCAATCACTATCCATACTGTTAATGCTTGTTTATCAATACCTTGAAGCATCGATGCTGTTACTGATAATAACGCTATTAATATACTAACTGGTGCATACCAGAATAGAATTTCTGTACCCATTGGACTATAACTATAAAACACATTATACAATGGTTGTGCTAATACCATAATACCTAATGAAGCTGGAACAGTTAAATATAGTAGTACTCCTAATGATTTTCTTATTTGTATATGCATTTCATCAATTCTTCCTGAATTGTAAGTGTTAGTAATAAACGGTACTAAACTTACAGCGAAACCTGCCGCTAATGAAGTAGGAATCATTACAATTTTATTAGTAGTCATGCTAAGCATTGTAAAATAAACATCGTGAAGAGAACTATTTACTCCAGCTATAGCAAGTCCAGTATTATGTGTAAACTGGTCTATTAAATTTATGATTGGAAAACATAAACTTACAATTACAAATGGAATACTGTATTTAATGATTTCTTTATATATTTTGACATAGGAAACATCTATATCGCTCGTATCTTGTGCAACTTCTGCTTTAATTAAATGTCTACGTTTTATCCAGTAATATAATAACGTTAATAGGGCAACAATCGCACCTATCCCAGCTGCAAAAGTAGCAACTTGGTTCGCTACTAATACTGAACCATCCATTACATATAGAACAATGTAACTTCCGCCTAAAATAAATGCAATTCGAGCAATTTGTTCAGTCACTTCAGAAACTGCAGTAGGACCCATTGAGTTGAAGCCTTGGAAAATACCTCTCCAAGTTGCTAATAAAGGAATAAAAAGAACAACAAAACTAATAGTACGAATTACATTAGTAATATCTTCAACTTTCCATCCACCTTCTATACCACCTTTGTTTGCTAATGTTAATTGAGCTATCGTTGGTGATAAGAAGAACAGTAATAAGAATCCAATTAAACCAGTAATAGACATTACTATAAAACTCGACCGGTATAATTTTTGACTTACTTTATAAGCACCTAATGCGTTATATTTAGATACATATTTAGCAGCTGCTAATGGTACACCAGCAGTTGCGATTGTTATCATGATTGTGTATGGTTGATAAGCATATGTAAATGGTGCAAGATTTTTTTCATCGCCGATTATAGCGTAAAAAGGAATTAAGTATAAAATACCTAATATTTTTGTAATTAAAATACTAGCTGTGAGTAAAAATGTCCCTCTCACAAGCGCTTTACTCTCTGACATATTTTCATCCCTATCTCAATTTACTTTTAAATTTAATAATAACAGGTTTATTTCTATTGTACTACTTTTTTTAAAAACCATTATTCGTTAAAATATCATTACATAAATCTTTGGAGGTAACTTATGTATCATACAATTATAATAGGCGCAGGACCAAGTGGTTTAATGGCTGCCTACAGTGCCAGTAAAGATGGTCAAAGCGTTCTATTAATAGAAAAGAAAAAAGGCCTCGGCCGAAAACTACGTATATCTGGTGGTGGCAGATGTAACGTTACAAATCGACTCCCATACGAAGAGATAATAAAAAACATTCCAGGAAATGGAAAGTTTTTATACAGCCCATTTTCGACTTTTGATAATGAATCTATTATTGATTTTTTCGAATCTCGTGATGTAAACCTTAAAGAAGAAGATCATGGACGCATGTTCCCTGTTTCAAATAGAGCACAAGATGTAGTCGATGCACTCGTAAAAGCCATTAAAGATAACGGCGTTGAAATTCGCCAAGAAACTACAGTATCATCAATCGAAAGTGAAAATCAACAAATAACTGGTGTAACATTACAAAATGGTACTTTCATACCTTCACAAACAGTTATTATAGCATCCGGTGGTTGTAGCGTCCCACATACAGGTTCCACTGGAGATGGCTACAAATTTGCTGAACAACATGGACATACCATAACTGAATTATTCCCAACTGAAGTACCTATCAAATCAAGTGAGCCATTCATTAAAAATAAAATATTACAAGGTCTCAGTTTACAAGACATAGGGCTTTCCGTTCTAAAGAAAAATGGAAAACCAAGAATTACACATCAAATGGATATGTTGTTTACCCACTTCGGTGTTTCAGGACCAGCTGCATTAAGATGTAGCCAGTTCGTATATAAAGAACAAAAATCACAAAAGAAACAAGAGATTAAAATGGCTATTGATGCCTTTCCAGAAATAAAACAACATGATTTAGAACAACAAATTATAAAAAAATTAAAAGACGAACCAAATAAAGCTATTAAAAATGCGTTAAAAGGTTTAATACAGGAACGTTATCTGCATTTTCTATTAGAACAGTCAGATATAAATTTGGATGTAACTTATCACAATTTATCACAACAATCTATCAAGACTTTCGTAGAAAACTTAAAAGCATTCACTTTTACTGTTAACGGAACTTTACCAATCGATAAAGCATTCGTTACTGGTGGTGGCGTAAATATAAAAGAAATCGAACCAAATAAGATGCATTCAAAAATTTGCTCTGGCTTATTCTTCTCAGGTGAAGTGTTAGACATTCACGGTTATACAGGTGGATATAATATAACAAGTGCACTTGTTACTGGTTATGTTGCCGGGCATAACGCTTCGTTATATAATTCTTAGGAATTACATCGCTAACGAGCATGTTTCCATACTCTTGCTCGTTAGCGCTATACTCTCTTCACATTAAGCATAAATAAATCAAGGGTAAGACATTATTAATGTCTTACCCTTGTTTTTCATAATAGTTAATATTGCGAGTTTATTTAAACTCTTTTATTTTCAAGTCCTTCGTCGCCCCACGCATTCATGCCTCCTTCAACGTTCACAGCGTCTATATCATGGTCGTTTAAATATTCTACAACTTTAGCGCTTCTAACGCCACCAGCACATACTATATAATATGTTTCATTTTCTTTAAAATGATTTAATTCGTTTGGTATTTCTCCCATTGGGATGTGTTTTGCACCAGGTATTACACCCATTGCTACTTCTTCGTCTTCTCTAACATCTACTATGTTAATAGGACTGCTTGAAGTTATTTTGTCTGCTAATTCTTTAATTGTTATTTCTTCCATTTTGATTACACTCCTCTTTTTAATTTGCTACAATATTAACCAATTTTTGAGGTACGGCAATCACTTTACGTACTGTTTTGCCTTCAATTGCTTGTTTCACTTTATCAATTTCTAAAGCAAACTGTTCCATTTCTTCTTTAGATAAATCTTTAGAAACTTTAGTTTTTTCTTTTAATTTACCATTAACTTGAATAACAATTTCTACTTCATTGTCTACAAGTAAAGAAGGATCAAATGTTGGCCATTCTTCATAAGCAATCGTATCGTCATGTCCTAATTTTGCCCATAGTTCTTCTGAAATATGAGGTGCTATAGGCGATAACATTTTCACAAAGCCTTCAACATAAGCTTTACTTAATTTATCTTGCTTATAACAATCATTGATAAACACCATCATCTGACTGATAGCTGTATTAAAGTTCAATGTATCGAAATCTTCAGTTACTTTTTTAACAGTTTGATTGTAAACTTTATCTAATTCAGGTGTTTGTTCGTCTACAACCTTATCTGTAAGTTGATTTTCTTCTGTTACAAGTAATCTCCAGATTCTATCCAAGAAACGACGTGAACCATCTAAACCATTTTCACTCCAAGCGATTGCCGCATCTAAAGGTCCCATAAACATTTCATATAGACGCAATGTATCTGCACCGTGAGATTTAACGATATCATCCGGATTAACAACATTACCTTTAGATTTACTCATTTTCTCATTACCTTCACCAAGTATCATGCCTTGGTTATATAATTTTTGGAATGGTTCTTTAGTTGGAACTACACCGATATCGTAAAGAACTTTGTGCCAAAATCTTGAATATAATAAGTGTAACACTGCATGCTCTACTCCACCAATATATAAATCTACAGGCAACCAATGTTTTAGTTTTTCGGGATCTGCTAACATTTCATCATTGTGAGGGTCTATATATCTTAAATAATACCAACAACTACCAGCCCATTGTGGCATAGTATTCGTTTCGCGACGACCTTTCATACCTGTTTCTGGATCTACTACATTAATAAATTCATCAATATTAGCTAATGGTGATTCTCCTGTACCAGATGGTTTAACTTGGTTAGTTTCTGGTAATAACAACGGTAATTCTTCCTCAGGTACAGTGGTCATTGTGCCATCTTCCCAATGTATTACTGGAATTGGTTCACCCCAATAACGTTGACGACTGAATAACCAATCTCTTAATTTATAGCTAATTTTCTTCTCACCGATACCTTTTTCTTCTAACATTTCAATTGCTTTAGGTACCGCTTCTTCTTGAGTTAGACCATTTAACTTGTCTGAATCTATCATTTTTCCATCTTCATCATATACAGTAACGATGTCTAAATTGAATTTTTCAGCAAATTCTCCATCTCTTTCATCGTGTGCTGGAACTGCCATAACAGCGCCTGTACCATAACTAATTAATACATAATCAGCAATCCATATAGGCATTTTTTGACCTGTAAATGGATTAGTTGTAAATGCTCCAGTAAATACACCGCTTTTATCTTTTGCTAAATCTGTTCTTTCTAAGTCAGATTTACGAGAAGCTTCAAGTTTATATTGATCTACTGCTTCTTTTTCATCTTCAGTAGTAATTTTATCTACTAATGGATGTTCTGGTGATAACACTGCAAAAGTAGCACCAAATATTGTGTCTGGACGAGTTGTAAATACGTTAAATGATAAGTCTGTATCATCTATGTTAAATGTTAATTCTGCACCTTCTGAACGACCAATCCAGTTTCTTTGCATATCTTTAATAGATTCAGGCCAATCTACGTCTTCTAAATCTTCTAGTAATCTATCAGCATACTCAGTTATTTTTAATACCCATTGTCTCATTGGCTTACGTACTACTGGGTGTCCACCACGTTCTGACACACCATCGACAATTTCTTCGTTAGATAATACTGTACCTAAAGCTGGGCACCAGTTAACTGCTACTTCATCTACATATGCTAAACCTTTATTGTATAACTGAATAAAAATCCATTGAGTCCATTTATAATATTCAGGATCTGTTGTATTGATTTCTCTATCCCAATCATAAGAAAAGCCAAGTTCTTGAATTTGTCTCTTGAACGTAGCTATGTTCTGAGCAGTAAATGCTTTAGGGTCATTACCAGTATCAATAGCGTATTGTTCTGCTGGTAAACCAAACGCATCCCACCCCATTGGATGTAAAACGTTATACCCTTGCATACGTTTATATCTTGAAATAATATCAGTCGCTGTATAACCTTCTGGATGTCCTACGTGTAATCCAGCTCCTGATGGATATGGGAACATATCTAAAGCATAAAATTTCTTTTGACCTAAATTGTCATTTGTTTTAAATGTTTTATTATTTTCCCAATAATTTTGCCATTTTTTCTCGATTTGTTGATGATTATAATTCATTAATTGTTCCTCCTGTAAAATAAAAAAAGCCACCCCAAACCATAGTTACAGTTGGGACGACTAAAATATAATGCCGCGGTACCACCCAGAATTCACTTAAAAAGTGCACTTCATTTATATGGTTTAAGATTGCTTTAATTTAATACTATCATCTGGTAAGTTCACTTAATGGATATCATCAGTTCCCACCACCACTGACTCTCTAAAGATTCGCATTAAAGTTACTACTCCTATACATTCTTAATATTATTCAATTTCTAAGGAATTTGCAAGTTTTATTTCATTTTATGCAACATTCCCCTTTTTTATTCCTTTGTCGTAAATTATTAAGAAATAATAACCGACAAGAATTAAGGCAATCATGCTAAAGAACATGACTTTCATATCAAATACATCTACGATAACACCACCCACTACAGGCCCAAAAGCTTTACCTACAGTTGAAGATGCATTTACAATACCTTGATATGCTCCCATACGACCTTTAGGTGCAAGTTTATTCGCAATTGCCGGAACTGCTGGCCAAACAAACATTTCACCGAAAGTTAAAATAACCATACCTACAACGAACATCGTAAATTGTTCCGCCACACTTGTTACTAAATAACTAACTATAAAAATACCTAATCCAACACTCATTTGTAATTTTAAACGTTCTTTAAAACGATTAATAAATGGTGCGATTAATGGTTGTCCAGCTAATATTAACACGCCGTTGACAGTCCAAAGAAGACTATATTGCTTCAAGGAGATGCCTACTGATTGTGTATATGTCGCAATTGTCGTTTGCCATTGAACATAACCAATCCAACATAAGCTAAACATCACACATAATAAAATCAGTGCTTTGAATTTCTTTTTATCTTTAACTTCTACAGCACTTGAAATACCCTCGTTATTTTTCACATTTACATTTAAATCTACATTATAATAACGTAAAGCTATAATAATGAATACAACATATAATAACAAATTAGCCATAAATATATATTTAAAGCTGAAGTCTGCTACAAAACCACCAGCTGCAGCACCAATAGAAACACCTAAATTTTGAGCTAAATAAATAGCATTAAATGTTGTTCTTCCTCCATTAGGCCAGCTTGCTGCAGCCATCGCATAAATTGCAGGTACGATTATGCCACCACCGAATCCTAGAATAACTAACCAGAAAGGATACCACGGCCAGTCATTTAAGAAATTTAAACCAACTAAACTTCCTATATTTATAATAGAAGCAAATATGATAGATCGAAAACCACCAATTTTATCAAATAAAGAACCGCCCAGTAAATTTCCGATTACGCTCCCAAATGCGTTAATCATTAATACAACACCGGCGGTACTTAAACTTTTATTTAATTCCTCATTCATATATATCGTATTTAAAGGCCACAAAAAACTAGCGCCCGTTATGTTAATTGCCATTCCAATAATAAGCCACTTTACGATTTTCGGCATTTTCAAAGGGCATCACTCCCGTCAATTTTTTTCTCAATTTGAATAGTCTAAACCTTTTTCTGCAAAAGTTCAATATTATATGTTAAAATGCTTTAGATAAGTTTGTAGAACAGGATGTGAAATAAATTGACAGAACAATTCCGCTTTGCCTTTGATAACAAAAGATATCATACATGGAATTATCATTTAAAAAATAAATTTGGTGAAAAAATATTTAAAATAGCACTCGATGGTGGATTTGATTGTCCAAACCGAGATGGTACCGTTGCTCATGGTGGTTGTACTTTCTGTTCAGCTGCTGGTAGTGGTGACTTCGCTGGTAATAGAGCTGAACCAATTCATGTACAATTTAAAGAAATTAAAGATAAAATGCATGAAAAATGGTCTGAAGGTAAATATATCGCCTATTTCCAAGCTTTCACAAATACTCATGCCCCAGTCGAAGTGTTACGAGAAAAATACGAAGCAGCATTGTCTGAAAAAAATGTTGTAGGTTTATCTATAGCAACAAGACCAGATTGTTTACCTGATGATGTTGTTGAATATTTAGCTGAATTAAATGAACGTACATATTTATGGGTAGAATTAGGATTACAAACTGTGCATCAAGAAACTTCTGATCTTATAAATCGTGCACATGATATGAAATGCTACTATGAAGGTATAGAAAAATTAAGAAAGCATAACATCAACATATGTACACATATTATTAATGGTTTACCTGGTGAAGATTATAATATGATGATGGAAACAGCTAAAGAAGTAGCTCAAATGGATGTTCAAGGAATTAAAATCCACCTTCTACATTTATTAAAAGGTACGCCAATGGTTAAACAATATGAAAAAGGTATGCTTGAATTTATGACACAAGAAGATTATACAAATCTTGTTTGTGATCAATTAGAAATTTTACCAGAAGAAATGATTATTCATAGAATTACTGGGGATGGCCCTATTGATTTAATGGTTGGTCCAATGTGGAGCGTTAATAAATGGGAAGTATTGAATTCTATAGACAATGAATTAAAAGCGCGTGGGACAATGCAAGGTTCAAAATTCATTAAAGCTGAGAGCGTTCAATCATGATTGTAGAAGGAATATTGCCATTTGCTAGGCATTTAATTTCAAGTCATATAGATAAAAATAGTATCGTAGTTGATGCAACATGTGGTAATGGAAATGATACTTTATTTCTTGCCAATCAAGTAACAAACGGTCAAGTTTATGCTTTTGATATTCAAGAAGAAGCTATTAATAGTACTAAAGAAAAGACCCAAGCATTTAACAATATTCAATATTACTTAGAAGGACATGAAAAAGCTGCTGCCATCATTTCTACAGAACATACTAGTATCGACGCATCTATCTTTAATTTAGGCTATTTACCTAAAGGAGACAAAAGTATTACAACAAACTCAAATACTACCATATCAGCTATTCAATCATTATTTGAATTAACTAAAAAGAATGGCATTATTGTGCTTGTTGTTTATCCAGGGCATCCAGAAGGACAAATCGAATCAAATGATGTATTAAACTTTGTTAAAAATATAGATCAAAATGAAGCACATGTACTTAACTATCAATTTATTAACCAAAAGAATAATCCTCCATATATTATAGGTATAGAAAAAAGAAATTAATAAGAGAGCTAGGGATATATATCCCTAGCTCTTTTTTGAATATAACTTATAAAACAAGAGCTATTATTCCTTATTGGATTAACTATAACATTAACTTAAGAATGAACTTTTATCCCCTTGCTCAACTACAACTAATATAATAGAAGAGCCCGAAACAAATTCATGTCCCGGACTCTTTTTACATTTTATAAATTAAATAAGTGGAAGTATATGTAGTTTCGTTTAGATATTACATGTATTAACTATAGATTTGAATTGCTCTTCAAACAAAGTTTGTCTTTTTTTAATTTCCTCACAAGCATATTTAATTAAGTCATTTTTATGCTCGTCAAACTCTTGATTAACTTCTACGATAACTGTTCTTTCATCATCTTCCGGCCTTGTCTTTTTAATCCAACCTTTTTTAACTAAATTATTATATAACCTAGTTCTTTTATATGGTTTGATATCAATGTGTTCGTCCAATTCTTTTAAACTCATTGAACCTTTGTTCCATAAAACTACTAATGTTAAAAATTCTTCTTTTTCAATTTGAAATTCCTCTTCAATATTATCAAAAATATTATTTATATTTTTTTGAATATCATCTAATAAGATTAAGTCACTTATATCGCCCTCTTTATATCCCATAAGCTCTCCTCCAGTGTGTCATATAAATATAATATACCCACAATGATAGGTTTAAATCTTATTATGTATGATTATTATTTCTTATTCTTCATCTTCTATAAGTAAGCCTACGTAATGAATTCGGTTATTCATAAATGATATCAAGTATCTCATGACATTTTCTCGTTCAGGCTCATTGTGTATTTCATGATTTAAACCATGCCAAGATTTATAATAAAGCTCATTTGTATTAATGTGTCTTGCTACTGATTTAATAGAATCTAAGTCAGCAATTTTATCTTCTGTACCTGCCATCAATAGTAATGGAATAGATGATATATGTTGAAGATTTTCCATTGTCGTCTTCATCGTTTCTAAAATTGTCTTATACCAATGATAGCTAACTTTATTAAGCATTAAAGCATCGTTATTTGTATCATCGATTACTTCTTTATTTCTAGTTAAACTTTCAATAGTAATTCCAGCGTCAAATTTTGCATCTTTTGCAACTGTACCGAAGCTAGAAGCTAAAAAGTTTCTTCTTGTCGAAATATTTTGTTGAAAAGCTACTAATGGAGAAATAAGTAAAACACCTTCAACTTTTAAGTCTACTTTCTCTAATAAATTTAAAAGAATCAATCCACCTAATCCAACGCCTAAAGTGAAAACAGGTAAATGGTATTCCTCCGCTATTGATAACCATTCTAAAACTTGCTCATGATATTCTTCAAAATCATCTATGTGCCCTCTATGTACTCTTGAAGTTTGTCCTTGACCTCTTAAGTCACCCATAATAACGTGGTAACCTTCTCTACGTAGCTTTGTAATAACGAACGCGTAACGTCCAGTATGTTCAAGCATATTATGTACGATTACTACAATACCTTTAGCTTCTTTTTCAGTTTCCCATTTCCACATAATATATTACTCCTTTTACCTAAATAGCTACTTTTTTGTTAAACTTAGTATAACAAATTTTTTTAAAAGAATGGAGAATCTTGAATGATAAAATCTTTTAACAACAAAACACCTCAAATTGATTCTAGTAGTTATATTGCAGAAAATGCCACAATTATCGGGGATGTTGAAATAGGTAAAGAAAGTTCAGTTTGGTTCAATGCTGTTATTAGAGGTGATGTAGCACCTACAAAAATAGGCAATGGTGTTAATATTCAAGATTTAAGTTGTCTACACCAAAGTCCTGATCAACCATTAATAATAGAAGATAATGTTACAGTTGGACATAAAGCTACATTGCACTCTAGCATTATTCGCAAAAATGCACTGATAGGAATGGATTCTACTATATTGGATGGAGCTGAAATTGGAGAATATGCATTCATTGGCGCAGGTTCACTAGTACCACCTGGTAAGAAAATACCTCCGCGCACATTGGCATTTGGTAGACCAGCAAAAGTAATAAGAGAATTAACAGACGAAGACTATGAAGAACTAGACAGAATTAATCAATCATATATTGAAAAAGGAAAATTATATAAAGATAACCAATAATTTTTAACATTACACTGATAAAAAATGAAGACGATAAATTGAAGTTGTTGCTTGCGTTGCACGTGAACCGCGCCTTGCAACATTCACAATAAAAAAAAAGAGGCTGGGACATAAATACATGTCTCAGCCTCTTTTATTATAATGGCAGTAGCTGACTGGATTGAAAATGCGCTTATATCAAGCTTTTTCCAATCCTAGTCATCCTTGCCGGGGTGGGACTACGAAATCTATTTATTAAAATGAGATTTCTGTACCACTCCCTTTTTAATTTAAGCAATTTTAAATTTACTGTGCATATACGGTAACTTAACAACGATATAAGAAATTATAATTTCATAGAACATTGAGAAGAATTTTTGGAAGAAGAACAATACATTTTGAGATAGGATTATTCCAAGCCCCTGTCCACTAAATTGATATGTTACTAATAAAAAGTTATCTATTAAATTTAATACAATAACTGTTACAAATACTGTCCACGATTTCTTTGTTATCATAGCTATTAAAATTGCAATAACACTTATTAAAATAGGTTCAAATACGAATAACTGTAAAAAGCTATCTAACGGTTTCCCAAATATATAAAACGCCATATCCCTAAACATAACGATTACTCCTTTGTTAACAATTCTATTCTCATACATTGTAACACGTGACATGGCTATGTTTTATTAAGTTATTCTAAAGATTTAAACCATATCTTAACATTAAATTAATAATTGTATAAATTGAATCTTAACATTAACTTCGCAACAACTTCATAATCGAATGTTATATTGAAAATGTAAACAACGTCATGATTTAAAGGAGCATTAACCTATGCGTTTCTTTAAAAAATTCTTGTTATCTGTTCTAATACTTACGTTTCTCCCTCATGCCATTAGCATAGCATCTGAACCAATTTCTCCTACAATGGATCAAATTAAAGAATAACACCCTTTTCTAGGTTGTTATTTATGTTATTTTTATGTCTTTTTCTTTTATTAGTGTAAAAATATATTTTATTGGTATGAAAACGCTTAACTAAATTATATTATACATGATAGAATAAAAGAAAGAAGATATTTGATTAAGGAGGACTTGCTATGCCTGTCGTTAAAGATTTTTTTATTGCATTATCTAACAATAAGTTTATGAATGAATCAGCTAAGAGAATGGGTCCTGCACTTGGTGCGAAAAAGGTTGTAGCGGGAGTTGATATTGATTCAACAATCGATACAGTAGAGAAATTAAATGAAAGAGGAATTTCTTGTACGTTAGATAATTTAGGTGAGTTTGTAACTTCACGCCATGAAGCTTTAGAAGCACAACAAAATATCGTCGAAATAATGCGACGATGTTATAACGCTAATATTCAAGCACATGTTTCAATTAAGTTAACACAATTAGGGATTAATATTGATAAAGATTTTACTTATCAAAATACTCGGGAAATTTTATTAAAAGCTCAAGAATTTGATAATTCATTTGTTAACATAGATGCTGAAAAATTTGAAGACTTAGTTGGCATTACTGAAATACTTGATAAATTGAAAAATGAATTCAATAATGTCGGCACAGTAATTCAAGCATACTTACACGACGCAATGAATATTATGGATAAGTATCAAGATTTAAGGCTTCGCTTAGTAAAGGGTGCTTATAAAGAAGGCCCTCACATCGCTTATCAAACTAAAGAAGAAATAGATAGAAATTATATAAAGTTAATTGAACACAGACTGTTAACGGCTAATGCTTTTACATCTATTGCTACACATGATCACAACATTATTAATCATGTTAAACAATTTGTAAAAAACCATAATATCGATAAAAATTCATTTGAATTCCAAATGCTATACGGTTTCAGAACTGACTATGCATATGAATTAGCTGACGAAGGATACAACTTTACTATGTATGTACCATTCGGGGAAGATTGGTTCGGTTATTTCATGCGCCGTTTAGCAGAGAGACCTCAAAATATTAATCTAATGCTATTAGATATATTCAGTGCAAAAAACAAAAAGACATTTATCACGGGAGCGGCAGGAGTTGCAGCTGCATCATTGTTAACAATTGGTAGTATTGCATTGTTTAAGAAAAACAAATAAAACAATAATCATTACACGGTTTTAATTATATTTAATAGAAAAACTCCTAATACATCGGTTTATAACCAACATGTTAGGAGTTTTTTTATGAACTATTTTATATTGTTTTTTCTATATTTTTTAATAAGTTAGCCATTTCAATAGCTGCTAGAGCTGCATCTCCACCTTTATTACCAGCTTTTGTACCTGCTCTTTCTATTGCTTGTTCTATTGTTTCCGTAGTTATAACACCAAAGATAACAGGTATATCTGTTGTATCACTTACTTTAGATACGCCTTTTGCTACTTCATTACATACGTAATCATAATGTGTTGTTGCGCCTCTAATTACACAGCCTAATGTAATGACAGCATCATAATTCCCTGAGTTAGCTAATTTTTTAGCTACTAATGGAATTTCAAAAGCACCCGGAACATAAGCTACATGTACATTTTCTTCTTCGACATTATGTCTAATTAAAGTATCTTTTGCACCGTCTAATAGTCTTCCTGTAATAAAATCATTAAATCTACCTACTACAATTGCTATTTTTAATTCTGATCCATTCATTTTACCTTCAAATTTCATTTAAATTCTCTCCATTTCAATTATAATAAATGACCCATTTTTTCTTTTTTTGTATCAATATAAGATTGATTATTAACGTTAGGATTCATCACTACTGGTATTCGTTCTGTTATTGTAATACCTAAGTCGTTTAGCTGTTGAAACTTATCTGGATTATTGCTAATCAGTTTAATACGATTTATATTAAAATATTTCAATATATGAATAGCTTCTGTATAATCTCTTAAATCCGCTTCAAACCCTAAAGCTTTATTAGCTGTGATTGTATCGTAACCTTGTTCAATTAATTCATATGCCTTTAATTTATTAATTAAACCAATACCTCTACCTTCTTGTGGTAAATATAAAATAATACCACCATGCTCTTTGATGTATTTCATCGCATACTCAAGTTGTTCACCACAATCACATCTCGCACTGTGAAAAATATCTCCAGTTAAACAAGCTGAATGAATACGAACGTTCGTATCATTTTTTATGTCACCTGAAGTAATCGCTAAATATTCTTTGTCGTCCAATTGTGATGAAAAACCATACATATCAAATTCTCCAAAAGATGTTGGCAATTTGATTTTCGATTCAAATTGTACGATTTGATCATGTTTTTTTCTATATTTTACTAAGTCTTCTATCGTTATCATTTTCAAATCATGTTCTAATTTAAATGTATATAGTTCTTCACGGTTAGACATAGTTCCATCATCATTCATTATTTCACAAATTGCACCAGCTGGTTTTGCGTCAGTTAATTTTGCTAAATCTATACAAGCTTCCGTATGCCCTATTCTTTCAAGCACACCATTGTCTTTCGCAATTAACGGAAAAACATGTCCTGGTTTAACAAAAGCATCGCCGGAACTTTCACTGATTAACGCTTTAATTGTATCCGTTCTTTCAAATGCACTAATACCAGTAGTTGTAGATATGTGATCAACACTTACAGTAAAAGCTGTTTTGAATTTATCATTAGTACTTGTCATAAGGTGTAAATCAAGTTGAGTTGCAATCTGTTGACTAATAGGCGCACAAATTAATCCTCTAGCAAATTTAGCCATAAAATTAATTGTATCAACAGTTAAATATTCTGATACTGCTATTAAGTCGCCTTCATTTTCTCTATCTTCATCATCCACTACAATAACAGGTTTGCCTAACTTCAAATCTTCTAATGCCGCTTCAATACTATCAAACATAGTTAGCCTCCTAAAATCCAAAATTCAGTAATTTTTCTTGTGATAATTGACTGTTATTTTGATTCGTTATTTTTTGAACATATTTAAACAATAAATCCGTTTCTATGTGTACAGAATCACCTTGTTTTTTATTTACAAAAATCGTACGTAATCTTGTTTCAGGTATGAGATGAATTTCAAATGAATTTTGATTTAACTTGAATATCGTTAAACTTACTCCATCTACAGTTATCGAACCTTTATCAATCATTTGATTTAATAATGATTCATCTACATTAATTTCGATTAACCATTCATCATTTCTTTTAGTGATGCGCTTTATAATACCTTTGCCATCAACATGTCCACTAACGAAATGTCCTCCGAATCTTCCATTCGCTAACATTGCACGTTCCAGATTCACTTGATCATTTACCGTAAGATTTTCTAAATATGTCACAGAAATTGTGCCTGTAATTACTTCAACTTTAAATAATGAATCATTTCGTTCTGTAACAGTTAAACAAACACCATTGACACTTACTGAATCTCCTAGTGACAAATCATCACATATTTCTGGAGCTTGTATTGATAATGACTTTACACCACTTTTTGTGCTCACATTTTTAATCGTACCTACTGTTTCAATTATTCCTGTAAACATACACTCACTACTTTCTTAAAATTAATTTAAGATCTTCGTCAATGATTTCTGTTGATATAAATTTAAACTGTTTAATTTTGGATAAAGGATAAACATCATTTGTTTGATAAAATTGATATTTGCCTTGACCACCAATTACTTTCGGGGCTTGATAAATAATTAATTGGTCAGCTAAATCTTGTTCTATAAATTGACTAACAAGTGTTGGTCCTGCTTCTACTAAAACACTCGCGTAACCTAATTTATATAGAAGTTGAAGCATGTTTTCTAAATTTGATAAATCACTTTTATATAACTCAATATTTTGTGTGTCTTTAATTTCAAAATTTGGGTGGTTTGTTACTACTATTGCAGGATTATCTCGATCTTTGAAAATTTGTAAATCTTCATCGAAAGAAGACTGTTGGGATAAAACAATGCGTTTTGGCTCTTTGAAGTTTGGTTTTCGTGATGTTAGTAGCGGGTTATCTTCTCTCACTGTGCCGCCACCCGTAATAATTGCATCATTTTCACTTCTTAAATGAAGTACATCTTCTTTCACTGCTTTACATGTAATCCATTTACTTTCCTTAAAATCAGTAGCAACTTTCCCATCTAGACTAGTTGATATTTTTAATGTTACAAAAGGTGTCTTCTTCTTTTGTTGAATAAAAAATTCTTTATATAATTCCTCCGCTCTACTTGAAGGCGAATGTATTACTTCTACTCCTGCCTCTTCAAGCATATCGTGTCCACTTTTACTCAGTGATCCATCTTTCACAGCATATTCTACTCTAGAAATACCACTTTCTATTATTGCTTTAGAACACGGCGGTGTTAAACCATAGTGTGAACACGGTTCAAGAGAAACATATATTGTTGCACCTTCTGCTTCTTTACCAGCCATATTAAGTGCTTGAATTTCGGCGTGTGCTTCACCTTTTTTTAAATGAGCACCAAAACCGATAATTCTATTATCTTTTACGATAACAGCACCAACAGAGGGATTCGTACTAGTTTGTCCTTTTAATTGTTCAGCTAATTGAATAGCAAATTCTAAATATTGATTCATTTATATACCTCCTAAAAATGAAAAAAAGACACCGAAAATTAACATTTCGGTGTCTTGGGAGTAAAAAATGTATCAAGAAATAAGCCTTTAATAGATTAAAGACAAAAACATTTTTGTATAACGAAATAAGCGTATTGTATACGCTTCGTCTATTCTTTCTCCCATCCAGACTATACTGTCGGCTTCAGATTTTCACTGAATCAGCCACAAATGCTAAGCAAATGCAGGTCGCGGGCTTGATTTACCGCCGGTTGGGAATTTCACCCTGCCCCGAAAGAATATTATTAAATTATAATCATCAGTAATCACTGATGACCATATTCTATACTAAAATAGTATGGTTTACAAATATATTACTAAATTTAATATATTTATTTATTTTTCTTCTTTTTCGACTTTTTCTTTTTATTATTATTTTTTAAGTTTCTTTCTTCTAGTTCAATATATAAATCATTAACGGCTCTAACTGTTTCATCCACTAATAATGAAACGCCATTAACATCAAAATTTACACCACTTGTAATTTGTCCTATTGCTTTTAAATTTGGCATTGTTCCATATTTAGGGCTAATTATTTCATTAGAATATGGCACTACTAAAATACCACCAAAAGGATGAGGCGCAATGATTTGTTTATTTTCTAAACCTTTTATAAAATGCTCATCCTCATTTAATTCAGATAAATGCATTTTAGGACCTGTTGCATTAATAACATAGTGATAACTATCTTCATTTTCACTATTTTTATATTTTAGTCTAAATTTCCCATAATATTTACGAACGTTTTCTAATCCTTCTTTTACAACTACATCTCCACTTTCTATCCATTCAATTAATTGTTTAGCTGAAGATTGTGGCATGGGGTTAGCGTTTCTTTTAAAATGCTGACCGTATTTAGATAAAAATGTTTCTTTATCTTTTATAGTCATTGCGTTCCATAGTGGAATCATATTATGTTTTACTTCTTCAACAAAGGATTGGAAGTGCCCAACTTCGTCTTCATGCTTTAAATCATATTTTATATTGATTACATTATCTTTTTTAAATCGATGTAACATTTTCTTTAAATCAATATTTTGATATGCACACTCTTTTTTAAACAATTCTTCTATTTCAAATAATGGTGCTATTCCTTTATGAATTTTTTTGATTTTTTCTACTTCTTCAACACAAATATACTTTAATTTAATATGATGATTAATACCACGAACTGTAGGAAACTGAGCATGTCTAGAAGTCACTACAATCGGAAATTGTTTATGGTTTTCCATAACATATCGAATAACATCAACTGAACTTAATCCAGTACCAATAATAGCAATATCGTCATTTTCTTTAACGCCTCTCAAAGATTGTACAGTTGGATAAGGTGATTCTATATATCCTTTCACACCTTTTAATTTATAAGGATCTTTGTAAGGTAAAGTTCCAATCGTCATAAAAACATAATCATATTTTTGACATACCGCTTCATTATCTTCTATATAACAAATATCTATTTTATATTGTCCTCGCTCATCTTTAATTTCTTCAACATAGCAACTATCAACTTTGTATTTGTGAACGAAGATATTATCATATTTGTTTAAAATATTATGTAAAATAGATTTCATATAATGACCAAAAACTAATCTTGGTAAATACTTTGCTTTTCCATAATTAAAAATGTCATTGTTTTTATACCATTTTTTAAAATCTTTTTCGTCATCTGGATCTAATGACATTTGATTAGCCGGAAGATTAATAAGTAAACGATCGCTATCATTTTGAAATGGCTTCCCCATCCCCATGTCTTCTGAACTATCAAAAATATCCACGGTGATGTTTTTAAAATTTTTATGTTTAGTCAATTGGTTTAAAGTGCTTACGCCAGCAGTTCCCATACCTATAATTGCTACTTTCAAATTTTTCTCCTCCAAAATAACACAGTTTATAATACTTTAATTTTACCATTAGTATTTAAAATAAATGTATGATTTCTCTATTCTTTATATTATATTATTACCTCATTTCAAATTTCTAACCGTAATATGCCTTAAACACTATTGTCCATGCACTATATGCAAGATTTTAGCATACGATTTCTTGTCACTTTTTTATTCTTTACATATATGACAATATTCTTACTTTAATATTTTTCGCGATTTTACGCTTTTTATAAATTTTCTTATTTTTTGTAATATTCGCTTTTCAAAAACCTTAGCACATGTAAATTTTATAAATATGCAAATAATATGCTATAATGATAAACGTTGTTATTTTACATATTAAAATAAAGGAGAAGTGTTATGTTATCAATACAAGACTTAACTAAAGTTTATCGTGGCGGTAAAAAAGCTGTAGATAGTATCAGTATGGAAATTGAATCTGGTGAATTTATAGCATTTATTGGTACGAGTGGTAGCGGTAAAACTACTGCTTTAAGAATGATTAATCGCATGATTGAACCCACTGGTGGAACAATCACTTTAAACGGGAAAGATTTAAGCAAGATGAATGCAGTAAGTTTAAGAAGAAGTGTAGGATATGTCATTCAACAAATTGGTTTAATGCCACATATGACAATTCGCGAAAATATTGTTCTAGTTCCTAAATTATTAAAATGGAATAAAGAAGAAAAAGAAAAGAAAGCAAAAGAGCTTATTAATTTAGTTGATTTACCTGAAAGCTATTTAGATTTATATCCCTCTCAATTATCTGGAGGACAACAACAACGTATAGGTGTCGTTAGAGCACTAGCAGCAGATCAAGACATTATCCTTATGGATGAGCCGTTTGGTGCCTTGGACCCTATTACGAGAGATACACTCCAAGATCTTGTCAAAACGCTACAACATAAACTAGGAAAAACAATTATCTTCGTAACACACGATATGGATGAAGCTATTAAGTTAGCAGATAGAATTTGTATCATGTCTGAAGGAGAAATTGTTCAATTTGATACACCTAATAACATTCTTAAACACCCAGCTAATGATTTCGTTAGTGAATTTATCGGTCAAAATAGATTGATACAAGATAGACCTAACTTAAAAGTTGTAGATGACGCTATGATTAGTGCTATTACAATTACTTCTGAAAAAACAATAGACGAAGCTGTAACATTAATGCGTGATAGACGTGTCGATGTTCTATTTGTTACGAATCTCAAAGGTAAATTAGTAGGTTGTATTGACATTGAAGACTTAAATGAAGGCTATCGAAAAGGTAGCGATATTATCGATATGATGGACCGAAATGTTTACACTGTTAAAACAGGTACGATGCTTCAAGATTCAGTGCGTACAATACTTAAGAGAAACGTTAGATTAATTCCTGTTGTCGATAACCAAAACTTAATCAAAGGTGTTATAACAAGAGCTAGCCTTGTTGATATAGTTTATGATTCAATTTGGGGATTAAATGAAGAAGAAGCAAAAACAAGTGATATTAAATAAGGAGTGAACAATTGTGATAGAATTTCTTCAAGTTAATGGACAAGAGCTATTTCAAAAAACAATAGAACACTTCTATATCTCTTTCGTTGCGCTTTTACTAGCAATGGTTGTTTCAATACCTTTAGGCATCGTGTTAACACGAACGAAAAAACTTGCCAAAATAGTATTGTCAATAGCTAGTGTTCTACAAACCGTACCATCTTTAGCGGTATTAGCAATTATGATACCTTTCTTAGGGGTCGGTAAATTACCTGCAATTATTGCATTATTTATTTATATTTTATTACCTATTCTAAACAATACGTACATAGGCATTAATAATGTTGATAAAAATGTTAAAGGTGCCGGCATTAGTATGGGAATGACTAAATTCCAAGAAATGTATATGGTTGAACTCCCTCTAGCCATTTCTGTAATCATGAGTGGTATACGCTTATCTAGTGTATATGCTATCAGTTGGGCAACTTTAGCAAGTTTCATAGGAGCAGGTGGTTTAGGTGACTTTATCTTTAACGGGTTAAACCTATATCAACCAGACCTAATAATCGGTGGTGCAATTGCGGTTACAGCAATCGCGCTAATTATGGATTTTGTACTTTCTAAATTCGAAGAATGGGTTACACCTAAAGGGTTAAAAGTTTCAAGATAAGGAGGAAACATAAACATGAAAAAATATTTTAAATTGTTTATTCCGATAGTTACGCTAACAGTAATTTTATCCGGATGTTCCCTACCTTTTCTTGGAGGAACTGGTGATAAAAACTCTGTAAAAATCGGAATGCAAAACACAAGTGAATCACAAATAATAGGTCATATAGATAGACTAATGATTGAACATGAAGCAAAAAAAGATAATGTTAACGAAAATAATATTCAAATGATTAATAATTTAGGTTCTTCAACTGTTACATTCAACGCAATGAATACAGGTGACGCTAATATATCCAGTGCACGTTACACAGGTACAGATTTAACTGGCGCTTTAAACATGGATCCTATTACAGATCCTGATAAAGCTTTGAAAGTTGTAAGAAAAGCTTTCGATGAAGATTATAATCAAAAATGGTACGGTTCATATGGATTCGAAAATACTTATGCCATGATGGTTACAAAAGAAACAGCTGAGAAATATAACCTTAAAAAGGTATCAGATATGAAAAATGTTGCAGATAAATTAGAGGCAGGCGTAGACTCTTCTTGGATGAAACGACCTGGTGATGGTTATCCTGCTTTCAAAGAAAAATATGGTTTTGACTTCAAACGTACAAGACCTATGCAAATCGGTTTAGTATATGATGCATTAAATACTGGAAAAATGGATGTAGTCCTTGGATATACAACTGATGGTAGAATCGCAAGTTATGACTTAGTTGTATTAGAAGACGACTTACGTTTCTTCCCTCCATATGATGCAAGTCCTCTAGTTACTGAAGAATTAATTAAAGAAAAACCTTATGTAGATAGAGCGATGAAAAAACTTGAAGGAAAAATTTCAACTGAACAAATGCAAAAATTAAACTACGAAGCTGATAATAACTTAAAAGAACCAGCTGTAGTTGCTGAAGAATTCCTTAAGAAACATAATTATTTTGACGACGAAAAGGACGGTGAGTAAATTGACTAATGGAAATGTATTAACACAATTAATTGAATACTATAAGTATAATGGTGGTTATATTTTTCAACTATTCTTAGACCATTTACTCATTTCTGTTTATGGCGTATTATTTGCGGTTATAGTAGGTGTACCATTAGGTATTATTATTGCAAGATATTCTAAATTATCAGGTTTCATCATAACTTTAGCAAATATCATACAAACCGTACCTGCTTTAGCACTATTAGCTATTTTAATGCTAGTTATGGGATTGGGTTCAAATACAGTTGTTATGACTGTCTTCCTATATGCCCTACTCCCTATCATCAAAAATACTTATACTGGTATTAAAAACGTAGATAGCGGAATCAAAGACGCAGGTAAAGGTATGGGAATGACTTCTAAACAAGTATTAACGATGGTCGAACTACCATTATCACTTTCCGTAATGATTGGTGGTATAAGAATTGCGTTTGTAATCGCAATAGGTGTTACAGCTATAGGATCATTCATCGGCTCTTCATCCCTTGGTGATATAATCATTAGAGGTACAAATGCTACAGACGGTACATCACTTATCCTAGCTGGTGCAATTCCAACAGCTTTACTAGCAGTACTAAGTGATATTGTGTTAGGGTATATAGAAAGAAAATTAGATCCTACTAAACGTAAGCAAAAGGAACCTCAACCACAAACACTTTCGGAGTGATAAAATGAAATTTATATTAAAAATACTCGTTGCATTTCTTGCAATATTAATACTTTCACCCAAGAAAAAACTTAAATAAATGTAATAAAATGGACATAAATATAATAATTTTTGCAATTAAATTATATTTAATGTTACCATGTTTAAAACAAGGGAGGAAGCCAAATGAAATTCAGAGTATTAGGCAGTTTATTTTTATCTTCATCTCTATTATTAGCAGCTTGTGGAAATAGCGGTGATGATGATTCAGGAAAGAAAACTGAAAAAAAAGAAGAAACTAAAAGTGCTAGTCAAGTAATATCTGATTTACAAGACAATGCTAAAGACGTTAAAAGTTATCATACAGATAATGCGATTGCAATGAAACCTAAAGACGGTGAATCACAAAAAGTCAAAGTCGGCATGGATGTTGACGAAAAAGAAACAGCAAAACTAGTAACAAATCAAGCCGGTCAAGAAATGACGATTTACGTACAAGGTAAAAAAATGGTAGCTAAAGCGAACGATCAATGGATAGATTTATCATCTCAAGTAGATAACATGGATATAGACAGTTCATTAGATCAATTAAACTATGAAAAATACGTTAAATCATTAGATGGATTCAAAGATGCTAAAGCTAAAAAAGTCGATGATGGATATGAATTAAAATATAACATCAAAAATAAAGAAGACTTCAAAAAATTAGCTAGCTCATCAGGTAATAAAGACCAACTTGAACAATTTGAAGATCAAATTGATGACGTTTCTGGTGATGCAGTTCTTAAAGTAAATAAAGATAATGAAATTGAATCATATATTTTAGATTCTAAACTTAAAAAAGACAAAGATACAGCAAACATCAAGACAAAAGTTACTTATGATAAAATCAATGATATAGATGAAATTAAAATTCCAGACGAAGCAAAAGATGCTAAGAAAATAGAAGACTTACAAAAAGAGCAATCTTCTGATCAGAAATCTTCTGAAAGTTCAAATTCAGAAGAAGCATCATAATATAACGATAGAAAGTCCGAGGCATATATAATATGTCTCGGACTTTTTTAATTATATTAGCAGTATATAATTGGACTAACAATACGCTTATATCAAGTGTTTCGATATTAGGCATCTGTTGCTATCTAGACATACTCTTATCGGATTAAGCATGATATTTTAGCTCACATGGACACTATCTTCTACTAAAATTGATTTATCATATAAAAAACAGCCAATCCTTTTCCTGGATTGGCTGTTTTTATAGAGTTAGATTTTATTTTCTAACCTCTTCTTGTTCTAATTTTTTATCTAATTCTTTTATAGAAAGTGATTTATCAGTATCTTTATATTTATAAACAATATAGTACTTACCTTCTGTTTTTAAATCTGAATAGAATTCTGCAATAATACGTGCGTTACTTTGTGCCCATTTAATATCCGTTGCATATTGATGTACACCTGGCTTCTCAGGATTCCATCTCATACTATATAAAGTATTTTGCTCTGGATTTGATAAATAGTGATCATGAATAAACTTAGCACCGCCTGATATTGCTTTATGTGGGGTATCCCAACCTTTTTTCTTAGCATATCTAGCTCCAGTACCTATTGGATCTTCATCTAATGCGCCTACACCATAGAAATTGTAGTATTTCTTACCATCAGATTCTTCTTTAGAATTTGTCACTTTTCCTTTATCCGTTAATAATACACCATTAGCTAGTTTACTCTTATTATTACCTGTTTCTAAAATAGCATGACTAATTAAGTACACCTCATTAACATGTTCTTGTTTAGCAGCATCTAAAAATTGATTTGAGTATTTCTCAAGTGCTCCTCTTTCTCTTAGCATGTGGTGGAATCTTTTTTCATCAATACCTTGATACTCTGATAAATTTAAAAACTGATAAACTTGTTTTTTATCATTTAGTATCTTTTCAACATCCATTACATCATGTATTTCACTTCTTGACGCATTCTTCCAATTGCCTGACTCTGTTGCTACCTGCATTTTCGTATCATTTTTATATTGTTTTTCAACGGCTTTACTTAAAGTTAGTGGTACCTCTACATTTTCTTCTTGTTTATCTACTTCGTAAAACTTTAAATGATTTGAAATTAAATAATAGAACAGGCCAACAATTATTGCTAAAACTAATAATAATACGACTATATTTTTAATTGTTTCTAGCCTGGCATTCTTCATCGTTTCACCTCTAAATTTGTAAACTTATAACCGATATCATTTTGATTAACTATTTTTAAAAAGTTTACCTCTTATATTTTAAAGGATTACAACGGAATATTCAAAATTTAAATTATTAAGTTTTAATTACTATTATATTTCAATTCAAATAAAAAAAGCAGACATACTTTAAAAGCATGTTTGCTTATTTATAAGGTGTATAGTCCATGAAAATAAATGACATTGCAGCTGATCTATTTTTATAGTTGTAATGACTTAGATTGATTGTTCCTTCTTCTTCGCCATTTCTATAATTCATAAATCGGTTTACATTGTTAATCATTACAAAATCAGCATTATCTCTAATATTATTTAGTTCATTATTTCTCGCAAAAAAATGTTCTAAATTTAAGTGTTCATAATCCATAAGATGAACCTCCTAGTCTTTGCCCCAATAAAACATATGTCCATATATATCCAAATATACACGTTATTATGGCAATTGTAAATCATTTAAACGTATAATTTTTAATGTACTTTTTTATGTTTTATTTCGGCTATATTTTTATATTTTTTACGTAAATTTACGTTTTATTTTGTTTAATCTATATTAGACCTTTATATATGTTGTTTTCAAATTAAACGCTTGTTCCTAAATTATATATAATTAGTACATCCGGAAATACTAGTGTGCATGCCCACAAAAAGAGGCAATCATGTTAGACAAGCAATTCAATTTGAATTATAAAAAATACGAAAAGATGATACATCACCTTTTGCATCAACACCAAATTAAATATCATTACGATGATTACTTTCAACTTATGGTTATAAAACTATGGGATTTATTAAAATCCTATGATGAATCGAAATCTACAAATCAGGAAAAATACATTTATTTAAAGTTAAAGTATTATTTAATCGATTGTCTAAGGAAAAATATTAAAGAAATAAACCGCTTTTTGCCTACGTCTGATTATACACTACTTGATCAATCGTACAGTGATTTTTATCAATATGAATTATATAGCTTATTGGAGATTTTAAATGAAGAGGAGTTGACTTGGCTCAATTTAACATTACAAGGTTTTTCTACAAACGAAATAGGCCTATATATGAATAAGAGTCCTTCATCAATTAAAAGATATAGAAAATCAACTAGAGAAAAATTGAAATCGGAATTCTTATTTTAGATTTTAACAATGAGCTATACACTGTCAGCATTTATATATAAAATATTAAATGTTAGGAGGTGTAGTTACTGAAGACATTAATTTGTGCAGACATGACCTTTTTAAAGCGTTCAGAAAATCCTATATATAAATACCAAATAGAATATATACAGCATCCAATCCAATACACTAACCTTTCTGTTAAAACACTTATAGACGATGCTTTAAAAATTGAAGGTGCTAATATGCGCACTCGCGAACAATATGCTAAATATATTTTGAAAGTTTATAAACTTATTCCTCTCATGATTTATGCTACACAAGACTTTGTTCTATTCCCTACTACATCAAAATCTCACTTCGATTATATGTTAATCAATGCTAAACAAATACAATATATTGAACCACTGTCATATAATACAGAAATAAAATTTAAGAATAATAATACTATCAATATAGATCAAGATTATCATCTGATCAGTAAAAAGTTTGGTGAATCCTTAAGACTCATACACTACCAAAAATATCATTTAAGGATTTAAAAAAGAGTGGGCATATGAAATCTTATAATAAAATTAGACTCATTACCCACTCTCTTTAAAATGCATTTTATTATTTTGTTAATTTACTACTTACACCAGAAAGTAAAGCTTGATAAGCACTATTAAAGAAAGTTAGTAAAACTTCATCTCTTCTCATAATGCTTTCTAAGTCTTCCTCATAAATTAAAAAGCTACCATCTTTACCATTGTATTCAGCATAAGAAGGTTCAACTTGTTTTAAATTTATTTTATCTTTTTTAAATGGGTTAATCTTGAGAACATAGTATGGCGACTCTCTATACTTATCTCCAAAATAATAACATAATGAAACTGTATATTCATCATTACCTTCAACATAAAAAATAGAAGTAACGTCAAATTTATCCCAGAATAAACCTGTTTTTACATCTTTAATATTTCTTGAATGTAGAAATTGATAATGATCGTATTGTGCTTGTTGCATCAAGCGAAGTGCATGATAAGCTATTTTAGGATTAAAAGTACGTTCTTTATCATCCTTATCTAATGTTGTTTCATAAGGAATGTTATAAGGTTTAGTATTAATTTTAATTGTTATATCATGTTCTTCTAATATTTCGAAAATAAATTCATAATATTCCTGAATTGTTTGTCCTGTTTTTATTAGTAATGAGTGCTCTTCTTTGTCTACTTTCACAACCAATGTTTGATCCAATAAATCTAAAGTTATTTCAAATTCATGGCCATTACTTTGTAATACACCTGTTGATAAACCCACTTGATTAACTGTCAGCATGACATGTTTATATAATGGCTCTGGTTCTTTTGTTTCTATACAACACTTACCCATTATTTGTGCTATATATCTTATAGTTGCTCGTGTTTCACGCCACTCGTCAAAATATAATAAACTCATTCATGACACCCCCTACATATGCTACGATAAATCTTTGAGCCATTTGGCTATTAGTATTCTTTTTGTGAAGTAAGCATTTACCCACTTTATGCCTTTATAACCAATGAAAAGTAATACGACACCTAGAATGATGTATAGTAGCTGAAATAATAGCGCCTCACTTAAAGGTTTTGTGAAGTATAAAGTGAATGTACCTAATATTAACAATGCTGCCGTAATGAGAATACCTACCATGAGGACATTACCAAATAATAGCCCTCCTAACGTCATAGCTTTATCTATTGAACTTGGTGGTTTAGCTTTATCTATAATTTCTTTCTCAAGAAAATTAGAAACAAAATGACTAGGTTTACCATGTTGCTCTAATAGATTTTCATTGCTATTAAGCATCTCTGTAGCAACTTCTTTTTCTTTATTGTTTATAAACCACAATTTTTTATAAACAACCGATTTATATTGTTCGTTATTCATGCAACACCTCTAAATGTCATTAGTAAATTTATTATAACATTAATCAATATACGTTGGGATTAAATTAATCTTAGATTTAAACTATTAATTAAAAACTATTTTATGCTCGTTCAATATAACGTTCTATAATTTCTTCAGCCTTTACATTCTTATCTAAAATATTTATATGACTAAAGTCCAAGTCTTTTGTAATATCATGTGTTATAACAATAACATCCATTCCAGCATCAACAGCTGCTTGAGCTCCATTAGGTGTATCCTCAATTGCTAAGCACTTATCAGGTTCTACGTTTAATTCATGAGCTGCCTGAATATATAATTCCGGATTAGGTTTTACAAATGCTACATCTTCTCTTCCTTTTATAACATTTATATTTTTATTCAACTCTAAACGTTCAACGTTATGTATTATATCTTTTTTGTAACTACTAGTAGCAATACCCATCTTCAAATTAGTTTCCACACTATAATCGTATAATTTTTTAACTTCTGGTTTTAGTGGTAAATTGTATGTGCCTTTATAATGATCTTCAAACATTTCTTTTAATGCGGTTTCTGAACCTAGTGCATTAAATATTCTTTCATCTAATTCTTTTGATACTGATCCGATTGAGGCTTTATATTCATCTAAAGATATAGGTGGATTTTTATAATTTTCAATATGCTTATTTAGTGTATTAAATAAATGAATCTCTGTATCTATAATTGTACCGTCAAAATCGAAAATAATTGCTTCGTACATATTTAACACTCCATTCTAAAAAAATAAAAGTCACGAAATCGTGACTTATTTGCATTTTATAAACCTTCTGATTTTAGAGTTAACTCTAAACGATCGATAATATTCTCCAATTGTATAATACTTAACCCTTTTTCTTTAGCAATTGCTTCTTGATTAGATGCTAAATATTGGACAATAAGTTGTAAAGGGACAATTGCTCCACACTTTTTATTATCCTCATTAATAATAAATACCCCGTCTGATTTACTTAAATTTAAATCTTGTTGTTCTTCTGAACTAAGATCGCCTTGAAAGTAAACTTCACCATGCTCAAAATTTTGATATTTTCTTTCTTCTAAACTTATAACGGCTTCGTGTATACTTTCTTGATTTAAGCCTTTATAAAATTTATTTATTATATTTTTTCGACTTTTTTTGTCATTGATTAAAGTTACATTTGTAAGCACAGTAATTCACCTCATCTCATTTATTCAATTTTAACATTTTATTCTGAATTTTTAGAGTGTTTTAATATTACATTTTGGATACATTTATTACACGGCTTTTTCTAAATTCACTAAAGTTTCATAATTTTCCACTTTTTCATATTGTATTTATTTTCTTGAAGTTATACCTTTAACTAGGCGAGAATAAATAAAGGAATTGGGGATGTTATTGTGAAACAAGTTTATAACCCATTAAGACGTTTACATTTTTACGCAGCGTTTTTTATTACACCTTTACTTCTAACTTTATCTTTAACAGGCATTGGTTATTTATTTTTTACTAATGTAGAGAATCATATATATGAGGATGAATTTTTCTCAAATAGCGAAACAAGAGGTCATCAATCATTAGATGGTGCAGTTAAAGAAATACAAGAAGTTTATAAAGGATACGAAATTAAAAAAATAAGTATTATGGATGAACCATACAATAACCGTGTCACAATCGGTAATGATAAAGGAGACTCTAGATACATATTTTTAGATGAACATAATCAAAGAGTGGCTAATCAAAATGCTAAATTCACTTATTCAAATGTACTTAGAGAATTACACAGCTCTTTATTTGTTGGTGGTACAATCGTAAATTATTTAGTTGAATTAGCAGCATGTTGGACAATCTTTATGATACTATCTGGTGTTTATTTAACTTTCAAATCAAAAGCATTAAAGAATCCTAAAAAGAAAAACGCATTCTTATTTAATAGACGACTACATGCAATAGTTGGATTAATCATAGCTATACCTATTTTTATAGTCGTCTTAACAGGCTTACCTTGGTCGGCGTTTATGGGAAAACAAATTAATCAGTTTGCTGAGGACCATCCAAAGTTAGGGTATACAGCATTAAAATCTAACCCTCCAAAATCTGAGGATAACGAATTACCTTGGGCAACTAGAACTAAAGAAAAACCCAAATCGGAAAAGGATGCACATGCAGAGCATCATGGTAATTCAACAAGTATGATTGGTACAAATGGTCAACAAAGCTTAGAGAATATTATAACTCAAAGTAAACAAGATGGCATTAAAGAACCCTTCTCAGTAGTATATCCAGGAGATAAAGATGGGGTCTTCACTGTTTCTAAAAGCAGTAACAGTGGTGTAACTGGTCTAGACGTCCCACCTAAAGAAGAAACTACAGCTTATTATGATCAATATTCTAGCAAACAATTAGGTAAAGTTGACTATCAAGATTATGGAATTGTAGGAAAATGGTTTAGTTATGGTATTCCGCTTCACGAAGGTCATCTGTTCGGTACAGCAAATAAAGTAATGAATTTACTAGTTTGCATCACATTCATAGGCGGCATAGTATTAGGTTTTATCACTTGGATGAAACGACGAAAAACTGGTACCTTTGGCGCTCCTCCAATTGTTAAAGGAAAGTGGTCACTTGGATTAATAATACCACTAGTGTTGTTAGGCATAATAATGCCGTTGTTTGGAGCTTCATTAGTGATTGTAGCAATAGTTGAATTTATATTATGGAAAAAAACTCAAAAAACCGTTACCTAAATATATCTAATAAAAAATAAGCATATTACTTTCAAACTGAGATAATCAGTTAAGTGATATGCTTATTTATTTTGAGTTAGAATCTATGTCCCGAACTCAATCTTTATAATAAATATTATTAATGGCTTTCATCATAATCATTACAAACCGCTTCTAATAAATATCTTAATTCATCATCATCCATATCATCTGGTACTCTCACTTTTATTAAATGGTTTTGATTTGTTATGACATGAAAGTAATGATGATCATTTTCATAGCCTTTTCCTAATATTTGCATGCATAACATCCCCTTTTGTTTTTTTTGAACGCTATGACCATAATATACCATATTGATATGATTATTATTATGAATTAGTTTTAATTTATAGTAAATAACACAAGAATCAATCTATACTTTTGATTATCTTAGCTGGATTTCCTCCGACTACTTTATTAGAAGGAACGTTTTTAATCACTACTGCTCCAGAGGCAATTACTACATTATCACCGATAGTGACTCCAGGATTAACAACAACACTACCACCAATCCAAACATTATCCCCAATTACTATGGGTTTAGCAAATTCTAATCCGGAATTTCTTTCACCTGGATCAATTGGGTGTGTGGCTGTGTATAATCCTACATTAGGGCCAAACATACAATTATCACCGATATGTATTGTAGAAACATCTAACATTGTACAGTTGTAGTTAGAATAAAAGTTTTCTCCTATAAAAATATTATATCCATAATCAACATTAAATAGTGGATTAATTTCAAAGTTTTCTTTATAACCACCTAATAATCTTTGTAGTACTTTTTTTCTTTTGTCTTTTTCTTTAATCGGTAATTGGTTAAACTCATATGTTAATTCGCGTGCTTTTTTTCTATCTTCTACTAATTCATTGTCACTCGGTAAATATAAATCTCCTCTTATCATTTTCTCTTTTTCAGACATATTATCGTTCCTTTCTATTAATGAAACATCATTTTACCTTATACATTTAATATAAACAAATAGAGAGTAAGACTAGGATTGAAAAAATATTTCAATCCAATCAACAATTGCCAATATAACTAAAGATCTAGGGGTATAAATCCAAATAACAACCTTCTTATTGGATTTTCTACCATATTAATCCAACTACATACCTTCTTATTGGATTTTCTATCTCATTAATCCAAATAAATACCCTCTTATTGGATTTTCTATCTCATTAATCTAAATACATCCCTTCTTATAAGGTCTAACCCAAAAGTTGAACCAAAAATAAAGCACTTTTGTATATCTTCACGAGAAAAGTCTAAAATGAAATATGTTTTAAGGGTTGATAATAGCAACAAATATAAAAAAATAGGAAATTTAAGAATCAGCAAAAAGAGTCTGAGACATAATTATGTCCCAGACTCGATAAGTTTTTTATAAATTAGGTTCAGGATGAACATAAGACGAATATACCCCTGATTTTTGTAATTCTTTTTCAACTAAGTCACATATATCGTGAGCTTCGTCTAAAGAAAGTTTTTTATCTACAACAATTGTAACATCTAAAAACACACTATTTCCGTGGTATCGGCCTTTAATCGATGGAACATCTATTACACCAGGTATTTTAGATATATCCTCACTATAATTGTTTAAATCTTTTTCGTGAAATCCGTCACTAAGTGTAAATATAGATTCTTTAAATATTGAAAAACCAGTAAACACAATAATCACACCTAAAATAACTGCTAAGACAATATCCACTATAGGGAATCCAATTTGTGTGAATATTAGACCTATACCAGTACCAATACTGACTAGTGCATCGGATAAGTTATCTTTAGATGCAGATTTTAAAGATGTACTCTTTGTTTTCTTTGATAAAGAATCATTAAATTTATATACGAGAAGCATGACAATACCACTGATGAAACTGACCCATATTGTTAAAGTGCTAGGTTGACCATACTCTCCAGTGAAAAGTATAGGTATATTAGATGATATAACTTGAATACCTACGAACATGATTATAAATGAAACGATTAAAGTTGTAATATTCTCAGTCTTCATATGTCCATACGGATGATTCTTATCTGCTGGCTTTATAGATATTTTTAATCCTACTAATACAGCCACTGAAACGAAAATATCCGTTAAGTTATTTAAACTATCTGCTCTTAAAGCAGAAGAATGATAACTGGTACCTACTATATATTTTATAATTGAAAGAATGATATACATAACAATACTAATATATGCACCCTTTTGAGCTAGTCTTAAGTTGTTTGCCATATTGTCCACTCCATTTTTATCATTGAAATATGATTATATAACAAAACAACAGACAAGTTAATGAATTAGCTATCGTAAAATAATATTAATTTAGTGGGTTAATTCTAGTTTAGGTCTACCTATAATTTAATATTTATTTCAGTAAAAAGGAGCTTGGTATATTATGTACCAAACTCCTTTTTTATAACTTCACAATATTAATTATAAAATGCTCAAACCACTTGCTTTAATATCTTTAGCGAAACCTTTAACTGTATCTACTGATAATTCATTTACATCTCTTCCAATGTTAGGAACCTTAGCCACTACATCTTTTGGACATGTAATAATATCAACATCAATTTCATCTGCTTGAACGACATTAAATAATTCTCTACAGCTTGCCCATAACAATTTCACGCCTTCTTTGCTATGACAAACTTTTTCTGCTTCTTTCATTAAAGGAAGTGGATCTACACCAGTATCAGCAATACGTCCTGCAAATACAGATACGTATGTTTCAACTCCCGGTTTAATCACTTCAACAATTTCTTTTACTTGTTCTATTGTATATACTGCCGTAACGTTTACTTTCACGTCATTCTCTGACAGTTTTTTAATAAGTGAAATCATAGATTCACCTTTAGTATTAACGACAGGAATTTTTACGAATACATTTTCACCGTATTGTTTTAAAATTTCTGCTTCTTTTTCCATAGTTTCTATATCATCCGCAAATACTTCAAATGAAATTGAAGCGTCTGGGATTGCTTTAACTGCTTCTTCAGCAAATGTTTTATAGTCAGTAACGCCTGCTTTTTTCATTAAACTAGGATTTGTAGTAAAACCATCTACTTCATTATTTTGGTATGCTTGCTTCATTTCTTCGATGTCTGCACCATCAGCAAATACTTGTACTTTCAGATTACTCATGCTATTCATTCCTTTCAATTTATGTAACATTATCGTACCACAATTTGCAATCGCTTACTAAATTATTTGATTTATATAACATTTGTTAAGCTTCCTTAAATGTAATTTCAATAGTTTTATGTCATAATATACATAAATATAAGTTTAATTATAAATATGATTTATATATTTAAAATATGGATTAACTAGGTGGTGAGTTACGATGATTGACAAGCATGAAATAATTAAACACTTCAAGCTATATTCAACGGGCTCCTTTCTAGGAGACGAAGCCATCATAAATAATAGAAAGAAAAGTTTAGTCGAACGCTATTACATCTTTTCTTATTATTTAGAAATTAACGATTTTAAAATTTTAATCAATACTGGTTTTTCAGAACGCGTTAAGCCTAGCACCGATTTAAAAACTTTAAAACTTTTTCATAGACAAGATTATAAAGTTTTTGAAACGTTGCCAAGCCAACTTATGAAAGACCATATTCATCCTGATCAAATTGATTATTGTATTATTACAAATTTCGCTAGTCACCACATTGGATATTTAAATGCTTTTAAAAACGCTACGATTATCACTTCTCATGAAGCTTATCATGATTTCATAACACAACAAGTTTCAAACAATAGCCTACAATTGAGTTTCCATGTTATGCCTGATGACTTTAAAGATCGTATAGAATTTATAGAAAATTTTTCGAAAGTTGATGATTCTGTTCTTGGTAAAGGATTTAAAATTTTAAATAATGATTCACTAATCAGTTATTATTTACCTGGAGCAATGCCTGGTCAATTTGGCTTAATGATGAAATTTCAAGATTTAAATATATTTATGTGTAGTGACGCTGCATGGTGTCGTTCAAATTTAGACAAAAATGAACTTCCTACAAAACGACTACTTAAACAATCATATAATGGCGAGCGTTTTATAGAAACCCATATGAAATTAATTGATTTTAAGCATAGCAGTAATAAAAAGTTATTTATTCTTCCAAGTCACTGTAAAAAGATGGATGATTTTGAAGAAGTATTAAAGTTATTAGATGCATTGAATTAACATTTATGATAACATAAGCGATTATATGGAAATTTTGGAGGCCATCATGGATAAAGCTAAACGCTATTTTTATATATCAGTTGTACTCATGATTATTAGTTTATTTTTAAGTGCACAGAATCCTCTCATAGAATCATGGTTTGGATCTCTAGTATCACTTGTATTAATCAGCAGTATTTTAAACGGCATTCTATTACTTATTGCTGTTATTACAACTGATAAGTCAATTAAATATCAAACTGAAAAACATAAAACTATTGCGAAAATCAGTAAATTTTTACCAATTTTATTATTTGTTGTTATTATTTACCACATTGTCGTTATAGTGAAATTCTTTGGTATAATTTAAGGTAGGATATTATCAATGTCTCAACCTCTGTCATGATATTGACAGTAACTGACTGGAATAAAAAATGCACTTATATCAAGCTTTTTTACTCCTAGTCACCCTTGCCGGGGCGGTACTGCGAAATCTTTTTTAAAAAATAAGATTTCTGTCCCGCCCCTTTTTATTTTGGAGGTTTTTATATGATTTATGTCGTAATATTTATAGGTGGTGCAATTGGAGGTGGATTACGCTATCTTTCAAGTTTTATTATTTCAAGTAATACCTTCCCCTTCTCGACTTTATCAGTAAATCTAATTGGTGCTCTTCTTATGGGTATTTGCTCTACTTATTTTATAAAATATTTAAAAAAACACCCTTATATACAGAAAATGATAACAACTGGTTTCTTAGGTGCACTTACTACGTATTCTAGTCTAAGTTTAGAAACAATACACTTGTTAAAAAGCGGACAATTTATATTAGCTTTTACTTATGTAACTATAAGTATTATCTTAGGATTTATATTTGTTGCTCTCGGATATAAGAAAGGGACAGAGGAAAAATGATATTAATTTTAATAATGATAAGCTCTGGTGTAGGAGCAGTACTTAGACATGTGACAAATCAAATTATCAGTAAATTTTTCACGCAAAGTTTCCCTTTTGCTACATTAATCGTTAATGTTGTTGGGAGCTTTATTATAGGGCTTTGTGCACAATATATAGCAGAAAGTTCACATATTTATTCGATATTAGCTATCGG
Source organism: Mammaliicoccus sp. JADD-157 (assembly GCF_049310805.1). Taxonomy (NCBI): domain Bacteria; kingdom Bacillati; phylum Bacillota; class Bacilli; order Caryophanales; family Staphylococcaceae; genus Mammaliicoccus; species Mammaliicoccus sp. JADD-157. The sequence continues at coordinate 372,117 of NZ_JBMOVZ010000002.1, forward strand.
TTTTTGTGGAGGTTACACAACTTTTTCAACACATATACTTGAAGTATATGAACGTTACTTATTAAAATCATATAAACAAATGATATTATATATAGTATTAACGGTTATATTATCATTAACTGCTTGTTATATAGGCTATATCATTTAACAAATTTCAATGTTTTTTAAAGTACTAACACCTATACTTAGGCATGCATACCCTTAAAAATTCGAAAAAATTCTCCCAATCCAAAATTTTAAAATCTAATGGCTTAGGAGAATTTATTTATATTTTACTTATTTACCTTATTTACCAGTAAATTTCTCTGGGTCAGGTCCAATTCTTTCGTCTTTATTTAAATTATTTAATCGTGACAATTGATCTTCATTTAATTCAAAATCAAAAACATTTAAATTCTCTTCAATTCTTGATGGTGTTACTGATTTTGGTATCACAACTATATCTTCATCAATATTCCATCTAATGATAACTTGAGCTGGTGTTTTACCTATTTCTTCTGCTATCTCTTTAACTGTTTCATCTTCTAAAATTTGTCCATTCATTAATGGAGACCATGATTGAGCTACAATTTTTTGCGCTTTTAAGTATGTTCTTAAGTCTTTTTGAGTTAGATATGGGTGGCATTCAATTTGATTAATCACTGGTTTAATAGATGCTTCTTGTAACAAACTTTCTAAATGTGAAACATTAAAATTACTCACACCTATGTTTTTAATTTTGCCATCGTTATATAAAGCTTCCATTGCTTTCCACGTTTCAGCAATTAATTCTTTATCGTCTCCAGGCCAATGAATCAGATATAAATCTACATAGTCTAGCCCAAGTCTTTGTATTGAAGCTTCATATGCATTTTGGACATTTTCCATACCGTAATCCGTCATCCATAGTTTAGTAGTTATAAATAAATCTTCTCTATTTAAGCCTGCTGATTCTAAACCTTCTTTAATACCTTGGCCTACTTTTTCTTCATTTTTGTAAGTTTGTGCTGTATCTATATGACGGTAACCACTTTCTATAGCATGTTTAACCGCTTCTCTACATTCATCATTGTTTTCAACTCTAAACGTTCCTAATCCTAGTGCTGGTATTGTATTACCATTGTAAAATTCTACTTGTTTCTGTGTCATGTTATTTCCTCCTGGTTTTATCTTTATAATAGTATTGAAGCTACTTTTGTTTCTAGATATGGCTCAATACCTTCTGAACCGCCTTCTCGACCAAAACCACTTTCTTTCATACCACCGAACGGGATATGTGCAGCACTTGGACCTCCATCATTCCAACCAATCACACCATAATTTAAGTTTTCATATAATTCTATGCCAGTTGCATAATTTTCTGTAAAGAAATATGCTGCTAAACCAAATGGTGTATCATTCGCTTTCTTGATTGCTTCTTCTAATGAATTATATGTTTGAATTGGTATAACTGGTCCAAATGTTTCTTCAAACATAATTTTCATATCATCAGTAACTTCAGATAGAATAGTTGGCTCTACAAAATAACCACCATCTTTATAACTATCTCCTCCAGTTACTACACGAGCACCTTTACTAGTTGCATCATCAATATGTGATTTTATTTTCTCAAATCCATCACTATTGATTACAGGACCAATGTCAGTAGATTCATTTTGTCCGTTACCTACTTTCAATTTGTTCACTTCAGATTTTAATGAAGATTCAAATTTATCTTTAATAGATTCATGTACATATATTCTGTTAGCACATACGCAAGTTTGACCAGCATTTCTAAACTTAGATGCTATTGTACCTTGTACGGCTTTTTCTATATCAGCATCTGCATGAACAATTAAAGGTGCGTGCCCTCCTAATTCTAACGTAACTTTTTTAAGAGTTGAACTAGATTGCTCCATTAATTGTTTACCTACTGGTGTAGAACCTGTGTAAGTGATTTTAGAAATTAATTCATGGCTTGTAAAGATTTTACCAACGTCTTTACCCGAACCATTAACATATTGTATAACATCTTTATCAAAACCTGCTTCATGAGCTAAATCTACAAATTTCATTGTTGTTAAAGGTGTATCTTGTGCAGGTTTACAAATAAATGTACATCCTGCTGCTAGAGCTGGCGCTGCTTTTCTTGTCATCATTGCTGCCGGGAAATTCCATGGTGTAATACTTGCTACAACACCCACCGGTGCTCTAGTTACGATTAATCTTTTATTATCTACATGCTCTGGTATTGCTCTGCCATAAGTTCTTTTAGCTTCTTCAGCAAACCATAAAATATAATCTGTAGCATACTTTACTTCACCTTTTGATTCTTTTAATGGTTTACCACTTTCTTTAGTCATAATTAACGCAATTTCTTCTTCTTGTTCTAAAATGAGCTCACGCCATTTATATAGAAGTGCACTTCTTTCGTGAGTTGTTGTTTTTTTAAATTTTTGAAAAGCATGATGAGCATTTTCAATCATTTCGTTAATCTCTTCTTCACTATTATTGTTCAAAGTTTCAATAATTTCTTCCGTAGCAGGATTTCTAACATCAAATTGTTTCTCACTCATTTTCACAACCACCTTTTCATATTATTTATAAAAAAAGAAAACGCTACTATTATTGTAGCGTTTTCTGCTTAAGGATTAAACTTTTCTAACTCGTCCATTATTCTTTCTAGATCTTCAACACTGTATTGGAATCTTCCATGGAATACAAATTTATTGAAGAAATGTTGTAATTGTTGTTCACCAACAAGCACTTTAATATTTGGATCTTGTGAGTAATTACTAATTGTGGCTTCATCCACTTCATCAGGATGGAAATAGATGATTGGTGTTGGCGTATATTTAAGTTCGAGTTGTCTTTGTAATTCTTCAGATGTTTCGTCCACTTCTTTAACTTTATCAGTATAATCATGAAATGCAGCTGATTTTTTACTAGCTTGTTTTTCAAGGAGTAAAGTTTGTTCTTTTTTAGGATTTAAATCCAATGTTTCAAACACTTGCCCAAGTATAGGGAACTCACTAAATTGCTGTTCAGTTATACCATGATATATATGGCCGTTTACCAAATTAGAGTCAATAACATAAATACCAGTTCTCGTTAAAACAATATGATCGATTTGATGTACCTTACCTAAAGGATCTTTAGGTAAAAAGATATTTGCCATTATATGCATATCTTCAGGTCTTATTCTTCGTTCATTAACAAGTTGATCACGGAGATCTAATAAATGTCTATCAGTTATATATTCTCCTTCATTTTTCGAAAATATTTTTAATGAGTCAATTTCTCTTTCTTTTTGAGAAATTTCAACTTGATGCTCTTCTTTTTGTTTAGATAGAACCTTTTTGTTTTCTACTCGTTCATGGTCCAATTTTTCTTTATGTTCAGATTTAAGTGACTCATTTTGCTTCTTATGTTGTTCCTGAACTTTAGCCAAAGAATTCTTTCTTTGTTTTAATGAAACAAAGAACAATATGATAAATATTATCGCAATAACGACAGCTGCGATTAATCCATAATGAATCGGTTCTAATTGACTCATATTTGCTGATCGCTCCCTTTCTTATGTATTACATCTATTATAGTAAATATTATAAATAAATTCAGTATATATCTTCAATATTCTTCTCTAATTTAAGCATTATTTTTTGATTTTTTAAATACATCGTACATTTCTATAGTTAATACACACTTTATAAGTAAATTAAAATTCTCAGATATCTAAGAATATATATAAAAAGAATCTCACCACTAGATCATATAACTAATGATGAGACTCTTTTTTGATACTGATTTTACTTTTAGGTTTATTTATTTACTAAATCTTTTAATAATTCTACTTTATCTAATTGTTCCCATGGTAATTCTACATCAGTTCTACCAAAATGACCGTATGCTGCAGTCTTTTTATATATTGGTTGTCTTAAGTTTAGCATTTGAATAATACCCGCTGGTCTTAAATCAAATAATTCTCTTATTTTTTCTACTAGTACATTTTCTTCAACTTTACCAGTACCAGCAGTGTCAACTGCAATTGAAACAGGTTGTGCTACTCCAATTGCGTATGCAAGTTGAACTTCACATTTATCAGCTAAGCCGCTAGCTACGATATTTTTAGCTACATAACGAGCCGCATAAGCACCAGATCTATCAACTTTAGTTGGATCTTTACCACTGAAGCAACCTCCACCGTGTCTAGCATAACCACCATATGTATCAACGATGATTTTTCTACCTGTTAAACCTGCGTCTCCTTGTGGCCCACCAATAACAAATCTTCCAGTAGGATTAATAAAGAATTTTGTTTGATCATCTAATAATTCCTTAGGAACGATTGGATATATAACATGATCTTTAATATCTTGTTGAATTTTTTCTAATTCTATTTTTTCATGATGTTGTGAAGAAACAACAATAGTATCTACTCTTAATGGTTTATCATTTTCGTCGTATTCTATTGTTACTTGTGTCTTTCCATCTGGACGTAAATATTCTAAAGTGCCATCTTTACGTACATCAGTTAGCCTTTTTGACAATTGATGAGCTAAATATACTGGTAACGGCATATATGTTTCAGTTTCATTTGTAGCATAACCAAACATTAAGCCTTGGTCTCCAGCACCGATAGACTCAATTTCACTATCGGTTAAATCGTCTCTATCTTCTAAAGCACAATCAACACCTTGAGCAATATCAGGTGATTGTTCATCGATAGCTGTTAATATTGCCATTGTTTGGAAATCATAACCATACTTCGCTCTAGTATACCCTATATCTTTTACAGTCTCTCTTACTACTTTCGGAATATCTACGTATGTTGAAGTTGATATTTCTCCTGAAATTAAAGCCATACCTGTAGTTACAGTTGTTTCACAAGCGACTCTCGCTTTTGGATCACCTTTTAGTAATTCATCTAAAATTGCATCAGATATTTGGTCGGCAATTTTATCAGGATGTCCTTCTGTTACTGATTCGGATGTGAAGAGTCTTCTGTTTTTTGACATAAAAAATCTCCTTTAGATTATGTTGTACGGTCTCTTCCTCAGTGCAAATAAAAAGTGCCTTCTCTCTATAAAACAATAGAGAGAAGGCACACTCGTGTCCATTCGCTCTTATCGTTCAGACAATATTGGTCTGCAAACGGTTTGGCACCTTCCTTTCATTTAGAAAGAGGTTGCTGGGTTTCATTGGGTCCATGTCCCTCCACCACTCAGGATAAGAGAATCCGTCAGAAATGATAATACTAAAGTTTTAGAATTATGTCAATGAAACACGAAATAAATATTTTGTCATAAACTTTTAACAATAAATTCGTTTATTAGTATAGACTATTTATCTAAATGTGTTATACTAATTCCATGAAAATGCTTACAAAATAATTTCTAGACATGGGGGTCGTCATTTATGGCAATACAGTCAATTACAGAATCAATCGAATTAACTAATCTTCTTAGCAAAGAAACAACTTTAAAACAACTTTCTAGATCTGAATTGTACAAACACATTTTAGAATCAGGTGAAGGTGTGTTAACTGAATCCGGAGCTATTAGAATGGAAACTGGTAAATACACAGGTCGCTCACCTAAAGACAAATTTATTGTTAAAGAAGAGGACACGGAACAAGATATAGACTGGGGTTCTATAAACCAACCTATTTCTGAACACATTTTTTTAAATTTATATGATCAAGTTATTGACTATTTAAACCAAAAATCACAACTTTATGTCTTCAACGGATATGCGGGTGCCGATGAATCTACTCGTTTAGATTTACGTGTTATAAACGAACTACCTTGGCATAATTTATTTGCACAAAATATGTTTATCCGCCCTGAAACAAAAGAAGAGGCTTTAAATATCAATCCTAATTTCACAATAATAAGTGCCCCTGGTTTCAAAGCAGACCCTGAAAAAGATGGAACAAACTCTGAAACATTTATTATTACTTCTTTTAAACATCGTGTAATTTTAATTGGCGGAACAGAATATGCTGGAGAAATGAAAAAAGGTATTTTTTCAGTTATGAATTACCTTCTTCCTAAAAAAGGTATCATGAGCATGCACTGTTCTGCAAATGTTGGATACAATAATGACGTTGCTTTATTCTTTGGTCTATCTGGAACAGGAAAAACAACTTTATCAGCTGACCCAAACAGAAAATTAATTGGTGATGATGAACATGGTTGGAACGAAAATGGCGTATTTAATATTGAAGGTGGCTGTTATGCTAAAACTGTAAGTTTAAGCCAAGAAAAAGAACCTCAAATATATGATGCTATTCGTTACGGTACAGTCTTAGAGAATGTTGGTGTGCAAAAAGATGGTAGGGTTGATTATGACGACACAACATTAACTGAAAACACACGAGCTGCATATCCAATTGACTTCATTGATAATATCGTACAACCGTCAATTGCAGGTCATCCAAATACTATTATTTTCTTAACAGCTGACGCATTTGGTGTGTTACCACCTATTTCAAAACTTGATAAATCTCAAGCTATGTATCATTTCTTAAGTGGTTTCACTTCTAAATTAGCTGGTACAGAAAGAGGCGTAACGAGCCCTCAACCAGTGTTCTCAACATGCTTCGGTTCACCGTTCTTACCATTACATGCAACAGAATATGCTGAGTTACTCGGTAAATTAATTGATGAACATGGCGTAGACGTTTACTTAGTAAATACAGGATGGACTGGCGGAGAATATGGTGTTGGTTCTAGAATGGAATTAACATATACTCGTTCTATGATAAGACGTGCAATAAGCGGAGAAATTAAAAACTCCGAATTTATTCAAGATGAAATATTCGGTTTGAATATTCCTAAACATGTAGCTGGCGTACCTTCAGAAATTTTATATCCCCGTAATACTTGGGTATCTCAAGAAGCGTATGATGAAAAAGCTAAACAACTTGCAAAGGACTTTAAAGAGAATTTCTCTAAATTCGGTGAAGCCTCTGAACACATTCAAGAAGAAGGCGGATTTAATTATAATCGAATTTAATCTTATATTAGAACAAAAAACTGAGCCCATTTATTTATGGCTCAGTTTTTTTGTTCGCATAAATTCATCCAATTTTGTAGTTCGATTAAAGTTTCTTTTTCTGTTTGAGGTCTAAAAACGTGACCTTCCCCTTGTTTATAAATCGTTTTGTGAAAGACGGTTTCTTTTATTAAATGTTGTTCTAAGTGGTAAGCCATGTCTATTCCTACTTGAGCATCCTCATCTCCATGAATAATTAATATAGGAGGGCTGTCTTCACGAATCATTTTAAGCGCATCACGCCTTTCATAAGCTTCCGGTTGCTTCTTAGGGTGACCTACCATACGACGCAGCATTCCTCTCAAATCAACACGTTCTTTATACATCATAAGCATATCTGTTACCCCGCCCCATATAATATAACTAGATGCTTTTACTTTTTGATACGTAAGCAGACCTTGTATTCCACCTCTTGAAAAACCTATCATATGAATAGGTGCTTCTGGATATTTTGATTTTAAAATATTAATGCCGGTAATAACATCATTTAAATCATCACCACAAAACTCATCTCTTCCTTCGCTACCGTTACTTCCTCGATAATATGGTGCAAAAACAAGTGCATTTGGATTTTTAAATTGAGCCATTCTACCTGGTCGAACTCTACCTACTTGACCCTTACCGCCTCTTAAATAAACAACAATGCGTTTCACTTTGGCATAGGGAGTCATGAGCAAGCCTTTCACTTTTAAGTCATCTACTGAATAAGTAACTTCTTCAGTGTAATGATTGTTAAAAAATATAGGCATTCTTTTTCTATTTAAGAAATCCAAGTTCATACACCCTTTCTAAACATGTTAATATTGCTTTATCTTTAAGTAAAAAACTTTTATCTTCTTCGTTGACTTCATTTATATTATCTACAATTATAGGACCATACGTCTCTAAATAATCATTTTTTTCGAATATTTCTTCAACATTAACAATATATACATCTTTATCAAATGGAATTTTATCATGGACGATATATGAGGCAATAAACATAGCACACTTAGCTTTAGCGCCCGTTTCTTCGTATAATTCTCGAATAACTGCTTCTTTATTCGTTTCATTTTTTTCAACTTTTCCACCAGGTAACTCTATACCTCTTATTTTATGGTGTGTTAGAACAATTTGATTGTTATATATAGGTATCGCTAATACATGCTTTGCATGTTGGGCTTCTATTTGTTCTTTAAATTGTAGATCAACAAACAATCCATTTGGATCTTTATAACGCATGATACACGACCTCTTTCATTGATTATGATAAACTGTATATATATTTTATTAGAAAGGTAGAAACTATTGAAAAAGTTAATTTTTACAACCCTTGTCATGACAATTACTCTTATTCTAGCAAGTTGTAGTCAACAAGGTCAAAATAATTATAAAGATAGCTCAGATGCTATTGAATCTTTTCAGAAAAATATTAAGAAAATTGATACACATTCAATTCATTCTAAAAATGTAACGACGGTTGATTATCAAGGTAAAAAGATAAAATTGAATCAAGAATCGCACGGTCGTACTAATCACCACGATAAGCTAGCTTTTAATATCGAACAAGAAAGTAATAGTAAAGCATTTAAAACGATGAACAAAAGTATATATGTTGACTCAAACAAACTCAAATCTTCACCTAAATCTAATTACTTAAATTATCACACACAAAATGCAGAAGTTGATTATTATCAAAAACTTGGTCAAGATTGGTTTGATTTAACAACATTTAACCAAAGTTTACTAAAACCTATTGAAGATGATATCAGTTTAGAAGATAGAACATTGTCTTACGAAGGTACAGGTAAAGTTATGAAATACTTATATGATTTTGGTTATAGCCAATCACCTTTAATTGACCAAAATTCATTAAGTAATATAAGTGATTTAAAAATTAAAAAAGGTAACTTTAAATTATCATTCCAAAAGAATAAAAGCTTGCCTAAACAGCTTACATTTGACATAGAAGCTACTGGAAAAATTAAAAATGAGAATATTAAAATCCACATGAAACAAACGACAGATTTCTATAAATTTAACAGCACAGATGTGAAGCCATATAAAAATTTAACAAACAATCAATATAAATAGGAGCTTAGCAATGAAAAAATTATTTATTAAGCTAATTCGATTATATCAAAGATATATTTCTCCTCTTACGCCTCCAACATGTCGCTTTCATCCGACATGTTCTAATTACGCAATAGAAGCTATTTCCGAATACGGCGTTCTCAAAGGAACTTGGCTGGCTATTAAAAGAATACTAAAGTGCCATCCATTTCACCCAGGCGGTTTTGATCCAGTACCACCTAAAAAAGACCATGAACATTAATATTTATATATTATAACTCCAGTCAGCTACTGTAAAATACTAATTAAGTCTGAGACCTCTCTATATCTCAGACTTAATTTTTTTTAATTTATTATATTTAACAAATGGCGGTGAGTATAACAAGCTTTGATTTGTTAACTTTGAAGATGTATAGACAAAGTCATCTTCAAAATAATAATCACTTGGTGTTATATCACTTGGTAAATCACTATATTGTGCCAAATATGCTGTAAAATAACTACTTAATCCAAACTCATACATACCGCCTATAACAACTTTCAATTGGTTATCTTTACAATAATGTATAATTTCTAAAGCTTTGTCTATTCCACCTACTCTTGATGGTTTAATAACAACACCATCAATTACGTTTGATTCTCTAAAATTTTGTATCGTTTCTAAACTTGTAGCAGACTCATCAATAAAAACAGGTATTTCTAATTTATTAGTTACTTCTTTGTATTGTTCAAGTTCTTTAAATGGTTGTTCTATATAAATAAAATTTTCATCATAAAAACTATTTAGCACTTTTATAATATCTGTATTTAAAATACCATTCGCATCGATTGCCCTTTTAACTTCAGGATAATTCATCTTTAAATATTTCATATCCTCTTTTATATTATCATTCCATTTTACTTTGATGCGCGATGGCAATCGACCGTTGTAGCTTTTAAAATATTCTTGAAGGTTCCCACTAATTGTTGCACCATAATCTACTTCTATCTCTTGTAACTCATGAAATTTTTGAAAGAATATCATAGACATGACGCTTCTTGCATTGGGATAGTCGTTTAAAGACTCTAATGATAAACTAGCTTTATCATAACTATCAAGTTGGTTGTATTTATTATTTTCATACCATATGGTTAAAATATTTTGAACAGATTGTATCGTCTCGTAATGGTACCAATAAGTAGAAAAAGCATTACATTCACCGTAAAAAGTATTTCCTTCATAATCTTTCCATTCAACTACTAATACTTCCCTACTATCAAGTTCAATTAAAGGCGTTTTAATGGGAATCTTAAATTCAGCAGTAAACGTATAAAAGTTCATTTCATTTCCTAACATAATCTACCCACGCCTTTACTTTATGTCTAGATAACTTGCCCGTCGAAGTTCTTGGAATTTCTTTAATTTTATAAAAATGTTTAGGATGTTTATACTTGGCTAAATGATTATTTAACAAGTTGATCAATTCCACATCTTTAATTTGTTTAGATGATTCATATACAAGTGCAGGAACTTGCCCCCATTTTTCATCTTCTACCGGAACGGCTACACAATTAATGATGTCTATATGGTTTAACACAACATGTTCAATTTCAAATGGATATATATTTTCGCCACCACTTATGATTAAATCTTTTCTCCGATCATAAATAAAAATAAATCCTTCGTCATTAATAGAACCAATATCCCCCGTTTTAAAATATCCATTTATAAAATCTTCTTCAGGATTATTAGATGTTAAATAACCATTCATTACATTTTCACCCAATACAGCTACTTCCCCGTGGCCTTGCTCATTACTATTTATAATTTTCAACTTAACATTTGAAGGTACTTTTCCTACAGTTTCTGGTTCCTCTTTCAACATATCAGGACTTGCTGTAACGAATTGAGAACACGTTTCTGTCATACCAAATGAGTTATATATAGGTAACGATCTACTTAAAGACTCTTTAATAAGTGAAGGAGATAATTTTGCCCCTCCTAATAATATTTTTTCTAAATTATATGGTTGATCTAGATTTGATTCCATTAACCATTGCAAAGTTTGAGGTACGAGTGATATATGAGTTATATTATTGTTTTTTATAAGATCCATTACACGATTTATCTCAAATTTCGGCTCAATGATAACTTTAAAACCAAAGATTAAACTTCTAATCAATACACTTAGCCCCGATATATGATAAATAGGTAACACTGAAAGCCACCGAGTTGATTCATCAAAACCTAAGCTTTCTTTACAACCAAGTGCACTATAATAATGATTGTTAAATGTTTGAGGAACAGCTTTAGCAGGTCCTGTTGTGCCAGAAGTGAACATAATTGTAGCAATTTTATTTATATTAAATGGCTTAATTTCATATACTTCGTTTCGTCCTTCAATATCATTTATATTAATTACTTTTTGATTTATTTTTAAGTCTTGATAACTTAATACTGTATGAACATCTATGCAGTTTAATTGGTTTTCAATTTCTTTAGTAGTTAATTTCGTATTAATCATTACAAGCTCAACATTTTCCAACCATGCACCTATAATAAGTGCAGCATGATGGATATCATTTTTAATATATAAAGCTACTCTTTCAAGATTTAACTCATTCAAAAATTGCGCATATTTTTTCGCATCTTTTAATAATTCTTTATAAGTTAAAATGTTTTCTCCTTGCTGAACCGCTATTTTATGAGGTGTTTTAATTACACGTTCCTCAATCCAATGTCTCATTTGTTATTTGACCTCCTTACATCAATATATATTATACCTATAAATTAGTGGTAACACATAAAAAAAGCTTAAATATGTATGGATAAAAACATGAATGTTGCAAGAGAAGCCCCACGTGCAACATAGTACCCCTGTCAGCTACTGCCAATACAAAAAGAGAGTCTGGGACAATTATTTATGTCCTAGACTCCCAATAAAAAATTATGCAGTTTTTAAAGCTCTTTTTTTAGATAATGCTTGCTCTAATATTAAGAATATTAAACCAATAATTGTTAGGAACGGCGCAACTAATGCTAAATTTTCTGTTCCTAATTGGCTCACAACTACACCACCAATAGCTGCACCTAATGCATTCCCGATATTAAACGCTGATTGGTTTAACGTACTTGCTAGCATTGGAGCATCTTGAGAGACAATTGTACTCTTAAATTGTAATGACGGACTCATACTAAATCCAATCAAACCAAATACAAATATTCCTACTACCATTAGCACGCTATAGTTTTGAATGTAATACATTAATAATATATAGATAGGAAATATAACGAATATAATTTGTAAGGCTTTGTTTAAGTTCCAATCTGCCAGTCTTCCACCAATAATATTACCTAATGTAACTCCTACACCAAAGATAATTAAAACAAATGATATCCAACGTTCTTCAATATTAGAAACGTTAATCAATATTTGTGAAATGTAAGTGAAGTAAGCAAATACACTACTAAATCCAAATAGTGTCACACCTAAAGTTAGCCATAATTTTAAATCTTTTAAGACATTCAATTCATTCTTAATCGAAATTGGTTGCGTTTCTTCTTGATTTGGAACATATTTGATAATCCCTATAAGTGTAAATAATCCTAAAACACTTATAACAACAAATGTCATTTTCCAGCCTAATAATTGACCAATAAATGTCCCGAATGGTACACCGATAATATTACTTAATGTTAATCCCATAAACATTAAAGCCATAGCACTTGCTCTTTTATGAGGTGCTACCATATTTGCTGCGAATAATGATCCTATCCCAAAGAATGACCCATGAGCTAAAGCAGCTATAACCCTACTAATCATAAGTGAACTATAGTTAGGGGCAAAACTACCAATACCATTACCTATTATAAATATAGCCATTAATAAAATAAGCAAGTTCTTTCTAGGTAATTTATAAGTTGCTAGTACAATAATTGGTCCACCAATTGCTACACTCAAAGCATACCCTGTAATAAGTTGACCCGCATCAGATACAGAAACATTTAAGTCTCTCGCAATGTTTGGTAAAAGTCCCATAATTACAAACTCTGTCATACCAATTGCAAAAGCTCCTAAACTTAATATCCAAATCGCTAAAGGATATTTTTTCATTTATAGTCACTCCTTAATCATATTATTTTAATCAGATTTATCTATGATAGTACTTTTACAAAATTAAAACAAGAGCATATTTAATATTTCTCAAAATAAAAAAGTTGAGAAAATATTCTCAACTTTTAAAATATTTATTTACTTGTTTGTATTAATCCATCCAATTGCTATTGTTTCATATCCCGTGTGTACACTTGCCACTGGTACAAGAGGTTCAACTGATACTTGAATATTTCTATTCAATGTAAGAATACGCTCTTTCCAAATATGTGCTTCTTTTTCGTTACCAGCATGCAATACACCAATTCTTTCCACACCTTTAGCGATTGCTTCATCAATATGACGCACTAAATAAGCTTCTATCTTCTTCATACCTCTAGATTTAACTTCTAATTCGATTTTCCCATGTTCAAGTTTTAATAAAAGTTTAATATTTAATAAACTACTTAATAAATATTTACTATTTGTTACGCGACCACTATTCTTTAACTGCTGTAAATTTCTAGGCAATAAATATAGTTCGCTTGAGTCTTTATAAGATTCTAATTGATTAACAATTTCATCAAATGAACACCCGTCTTCAGCAAGTTTTCTACCCTGTTCTAATAAATCTTTCTGTGGAAAACTTCCCGTGCCGCTATCGATTACATGTATTTCCATCGGGAATGTCTGTGCAGTAGATAACGAAGAATTATAAGTACCAGATAAAGCGCTAGAAGGATGTATTGCTATAACATGTGTATAACCTTCTTCTTGAATGTGTTGGTATGTTTCAATAAAATCTTGTGGCGTTGGTTGAGCAGTTTTTGCACCATTCCCATTTTCTTTTAACATTTCAAAAAATACATTTGAACTTTCAAATTCCGTATCTTTATATGGTTTTCCATCGATAATTGTTGATAAAGAAACAACAAACACATCTTTGCTATCAACATTATCATCAATATAAGTTGTAGTATCTATTAACCAAGCTAATTTCATACTTCCTCCAAAAAACGCATCACTATCATGCTGTTTATTTAAGTTAATGGTAAATTCCACTATCTCATCTTCATTTTTACCACAAAACCTATAAATTAACAATTAAAAATGTATACCATAAATTTTTATGATTATACAATAAAATACATTTTATAATATCAATATATCTTTTATAATTATGTTAATCGAATAACACCTATTTTTACAATTTCATTAAAAATTATTAATTATATTAATATATAAAGAGAGAGGGGCATAATTCTTTTTTTAAAGATTTCGTAGTCCTACTCCGACATGAATGACTAGAATTATAAAAAGCTTTGTATAAGCACATTTTCAATCCAGTCAGCTACTGGCAATATAACAAACGAGCCTGAGTCATAAATGTCCTAAAAACCCTAAAATACTATTGTTAGTTGGATTAATGTCGTGGTAAATCCAATAAAGGTGCGTGTACTTGGATTATTGTGGTCGTAAATCCAACTACAATATCACCTCTTGCTTTTTGATCAATCTCATCCAAAAAACGAGCTAAGGTTTTATGTCCATAGCTCTTTTTCTTATATTTATTTCTATTAAGGCAAGCATGCACGAACAAAATCGAAGATTATATAAAAATAACATCTCATTTCTAACTGAATAAATCAGTGAAATGAGATGTTATTTATTTTGAGTTAGGATTTATATCCCAGACTTTTTATTCATTATTTATTTAAAAGTTCTTTCTTAAAGAAATCAGATTGTGTTTCTAAAGAAATAGGATCTGAATACAAGAATTCATTAATTGAGTAATAAATGACATGGTCATTTTTAATTGCGTCAGTATTTTTCCAAACGTTACTCTTAGTAAATGCATTATTAGGAGCTTTGCCATCTTGAGTCGGCACTAATAGGTAATCGCCAGTGTACTTTTGGAAATCTTCTTGTGAAACTTCCATGTATCTTTCCTTAGGAATATCTTTCTTAGCATCTGAATCTTGTTTCAAGCCATAACCATTATATATGACATCACTACCTCTACCAAATCCAGGTCCGAACAAATACATAAGTTTAGGTTGGATATCCATAATCGTATAAGTATTATCCTCCCCTAGTTTCTCTTTAACTTCCTTACCATCATCTTTCATTTTCTTATCTAAATCTTTAATCTGTTGTTTTGCATCATCTTCTTTACCAACTAACTTGCCAATATCTTCATGCATATCTTTATAAGTTAAATCCTTAACTCTAAACGATACAGTTGGTGCTATTTTTTTCAATTTATTTATATTTTTATTCTCAGCATATGCAATAATTAAATCAGGCTTCAATTTAGCAACAGCTTCAGGATCTTCAGGATCTACCTTTTTAATATCATCTTGCTTTAAGAACTTTGAATCAGGATAAACATTAGTAATTGCTATAGGTTCAACACCTAATTTTTTAAAATTACCATAACTAGCAGTTAAATCTACAATTCTTTTAGGTTTATTAGGAACCTTAATTTTATTACCATCTTGGTCAGTATATGTAACTTCCTTACTATCACTACTATCTTTGGAATCTTTACTATCATTATTGCCACACGCAGCTAACAAGAATACTAAACATGCCATAAATAAAAATAAATATCTTTTCAATTTTTACACTCCTTTATTGAGAATCTTTATCAATTATACTATTAATTTAGGATTCTACAATATAAAATTGTAAAAAAGATATATTATTCATATTTTGATAAACTAAATAATTTATAAAAGTAAAAAAAGAAACCCTAGTGTACAGGGTTTTAAATATTAAAATAAAGTATATTATTTATCTTTGTTTGAAAAATCATCAAAATATGGATGTACTACTGTTTTTGTTTTTTCTTCTGCTTGAGTGTATATTTCAATTGTAAATTCTCCTGGTGACTTAAAGTAAAATGTATATGAACCATGTGCTAAAGCTGGTTCCCACACTTCAAAACCGTCTTCTTTAAGTGTCTCATATATTTTGTCTACACTTTCTTCATCTTCCTGTGGAAAGCCTATATGGAACGTATCTGGATAACTTGGATTTTCATCTTTTATTAAATTGAATAACAAACCATCATCGTCATTTAATGCTGTAAACATATTTCCAGCGGTAGCAATACATTTTAAACCAAAATATTTTTCTAAAAATTCCTTTGTCGTCACAACATCTTTAACTGCTATATTTATATGATTAAGTTTCATTTTTTTACCTCTTTCTCTTCTTTTGAATTCTGAATTTGAGTTTCTAATAACTCTGTAAATCCTCCTAAAAAACTTTTAATTGTTTCTAATTCTTGTTCATTATAGTTAGAGCTTAATCCTAGCAAATTCTTATTTAAATCTGAAAAAACCTCTTGAACTTCAACTTTTTGTTCATATTGTGGAACGATAATAACTTTACGACGATCTTCAGGATGCCTTTCTCTTCTCACGTAGCCTACTTTTTCTAATCTATCTACTAATGAAGTAACACTTCCAGTTGTTAATCCTACTTTATTAGCCAAATCACCTGCTGTGATAGGCCCAGTCTCTCGTAATAAATCTATCGAAGTAAAGTCATGACTGTAAACTTTCAATAATTCAGAAACACGTTGTTGATATAATACAATGCGCGTTCCTAAACCTCTCACAAGAGAAACTAATTCTTCATCAGAATGATTTATTTCATCTTTATTATTTTCTTTCAAAAGTATACCTCCTTTTACCTTGATAATCAAGATACTTTGTTATCTAACTAACTTAACACGTGTGATTTTATATTGCAATGACTTTTCTTTACACACCACTTTCTAAAATTATTTAAAAAGTAAAAAAGACCTTACCTAGCGTTAACTAAGTAAGGTCTTTAAGTATAAAATATCTTAAAAGATAGTTATTAATAAATATTGAATATAAAAAAGAAACCATCCCCTAAAATGGATTAACTATAGTAATTATAGTTCAGTATATAACAATACGTTGCATTAATTCATATTTGCTTTAATCCAATTATATATTTCATCGTTTATAGATATGTATGTAGTTTTTCCTTCTCTTGGTCCACTTAAAACGCCTAATGTGTGTCCTTTTTTATTAAGTAGTGGACCTCCTGACTGTCCTGGAAAGACTTCTATATCTGTCTCAATTAAGTATTCTGAAGACCCTATTATTTTACCTACATTTCCCCATTGACTTACACCTTCTTCTTCTTCTTTGAATCCTGGATATCCCACAGAAGAAACTTGTGTGCCTACTTTTCTATTAGAATCTTTCGTCTCCATAGACACAGGAGGAACAACATCCCCTATATGTTGATTATTTTTATTGGGTTTAACTTTTAGTATCGCAATATCATAACTCCAGCGAGTATTTTGATCTAACCAACCTTCATGTATGATGATATCTTTTGATTCAAACACACCATTTGGTTTTTCATCTTTATTTTGGCCAGGAGTTATTTTTACTTTAGTAGCCTTACCAGCTATGTCATGTTTATAGAGACAGTGAGACGCTGTTAAAACTGTATCTTTAGAAATAACAGTCCCTGTACAACCCGTATGTTTAACTTTCTCTATTTCTCCTTTATAGTTTCCAAATTCTATATTTAATTTTGTTACAGATTGATTGACTGGTGTTACTAAATTAAGTTCTGCTTTTGCCTGTGCAGACATAAAGCCTGAAGCAAGTAGTATAATTATAGTGCTCAAAAATAATATCTTTTTCATTTTTGCTCCTTCTATCTTTTGATGTTCTATTTTGATATGCAAATATTATTATATACTGACTTTTATCATACTAAATTTTCAATAAATATTACATATATTTCAATTTAAAATTCTAATAAATTTTAAAATATACAAAAAACACCACAATGTTACCTTATTAACATTGCAGTGTCTTAAAAATATTGTAAATATATAGTTTATAGAAAAGAACTCCATTAACTTTTTTTAATAAAGTATAAAAAACGTAATAAAACAGTTCATATTATTAAATAAATCTATTCCAGTTAAATTCATCAGTAAAAAATTAAGAGGTTCTAATATTTCAATCCCCTCGATATTCACTATCATTTATTTCATGAACAAAAAAAGAGCAAGGTCAACGTGTCAGAGAATTATTCTCTTGACACTTTTTTGACACTTGCTCTTTATAAATTTCCTTCAAATAATGAAGAAAGCTAGTAATATCAACGTCTTGGAGTTGTTGATAATTAAGGTACAAACGGAGAGTGAGGGATTCGAACCCTCGAGACGCTTGTGACGCCTACACACTTTCCAGGCGTGCTCCTTCGGCCAACTCGGACAACTCTCCACATAAAAAAATCAGAAGCGATATTTCACCTCTGATTATATGACCCCTACGGGACTCGAACCCGTGTTACCGCCGTGAAAGGGCGGTGTCTTAACCGCTTGACCAAGGGGCCTTATGGCTCCACAGGTAGGATTCGAACCTACGACCGATCGGTTAACAGCCGATAGCTCTACCACTGAGCTACTGTGGAATAATAATGAAGCGGGTGATCGGAATCGAACCGACATCATCAGCTTGGAAGGCTGAGGTTTTACCACTAAACTACACCCGCGTAGTAAAAATTTATATGGGGCGACTGATGGGAATCGAACCCACGAATGTCGGAACCACAATCCGATGCGTTAACCACTTCGCCACAATCGCCATACTTGTAAAAAAGTATGGCTCAGGACGGAATCGAACCGCCGACACAAGGATTTTCAGTCCTTTGCTCTACCGACTGAGCTACTGAGCCAAATTTATAAATGGCGGTCCCGACGGGAATCGAACCCGCGATCTCCTGCGTGACAGGCAGGCATGTTAACCGCTACACCACGGGACCATCATTGAAAAAAAGTAATTGCGGGAGGCGGATTTGAACCACCGACCTTCGGGTTATGAGCCCGACGAGCTACCGAACTGCTCCATCCCGCTTTAATATTAAATAAATCGGCTACCCTTTTAATATAACACAATTATTAATACTATGTCAAGAAAATATTAAAATTATTTTATTTAAAATGGTGACCCCTACGGGACTCGAACCCGTGTTACCGCCGTGAAAGGGCGGTGTCTTAACCGCTTGACCAAGGGGCCTCTCCATGAGAACTACTTTATTATATATAGAAATATAGAAAAGGTCAATGCTATTTCTTTACTTTATTTAATAAAAAACAAGTACTTTTAACATCTTCGATACAATTTTCACTAAAGGGAAAAATAGACTTGATTTTTAAAGATTTTTTAAAGATAAAGCTAAAAATTATAATGTGAATTACATAAAAATATAGCCTTATCTTTAAATATAAATCCTTAATTAATTAAAATAATTTATCATTTTATCACTTGCATTTTTCGCCATTTGAACACAATCTGGTAAACCTACCGCATCAAATGATGCTCCTGTAAGAATTAAATTGTTATAATTATCTTCAATATGTTTTTGTATATGACGAATACGATCAATATGCCCTACTTCATATTGCGGCATACTATTAGGTAATTTCGTTACAATGAAGAATTCAGGTTCACCTTTAATCGTCATAATTTTATTTAAATCATTTAGTGCTACTTGTTTAAGTTGTTCTTCATCTTTATGATGAATAATATTTGACCCAGGCTTACCTACATAAGCTCTTAGTAATACTTTGCCTTCAGGCGTCGTATGTGGCCATTTTTTATTAGTCCATGTGCATGCAGTTATAGCAGTATCGCTCGTTCTAGCTATTACAAAACCAGTACCATCTTTATCATTAAGTACTTGTTCTTTATCAAAAGCCATCACAACTGTAGCAACACTTGTAGAAGGCATATAATTGAAATAATCTAATTCTATATCATCTTGGAACCACTTCACAAAATGTTGGTGTGGCGTTGTTACAATGACACCATCATAATGATGATTTTTACCATTAACTGTGACAACTGTTTTTTTGCCTTTTTGTTTAACATTTTGAACTTCTGAATTTAAATTTATTTTTACATTTCTATCTTCAAGGTTATCTTTTAATGTATTAACGAAAGATTCCAAACCATGTTTGAATTGTTTGAACTGCCCTTTAGGTTTTACAGTAACATTTTGATTCGCTTTATTTTTTGCTTTTTGTGCAATCATACCTTTGATGAGACTACCTTCTTGTTCTTCTTGCTCTTTAAAATGTGGGAAAGTAGTTTTCAAACTTAATTTATCAATGTCTGCGCCGTAAATTCCAGACATTAACGGTTCAATTAAATTTTCAAGTACTTCATTTCCTAGTCGGTGTCTAAAAAAGTGACCTATTGATATATCAGTATGCATTGGTTTAACTGGCAAGAAATAATCTAACCCAGCTCTAGCTTTAGCGAGTGGAGATATTAATTGGGTTTTTAAAAATGGTTTTATTTCTGTAGGAATACCCATAATAGAACCACCTGGTATAGGATATAGCTTGTTATGACTGTATATATAAGATTGACCTGTTTTGTTTGTTACTAAATCATCAGCAATCCCTATTTCTTCTGCTAGTTCTGTCATAATAGTTTTTCTACCGAGATATGATTCTGGTCCTAATTCTATTGTATATCCATCTTTACGGTAAGTTTTAATTTTACCGCCAACTCTATCTGATTGTTCATAAACATCTATTTTTAAATCTGAATCTTCTTTTCTTAAATAATGGGCAGCAGATAACCCAGTTATCCCTGCCCCAATTATTGCAATTCGTTTTGACATATTTCACACTTCTTTCTTCTTCGAGAATCGAATTAGAATTTTTTATTTATTGCGGAAACCATAGCCTCAATGAATTTTGGATCGATATTCGGCATAGGCGGTCTATGATAATTTACGCCTAATTCATCACATACTACTTTACATTCATAGTCATTATCATATAAAACTTCTAAATGTTCACATACAAATCCTACTGGAGTATATATAAAGTGCTTATAACCTTTTTCATTATATAAATCACGTGTTAAATCTTGAACATCTGGTCCTAACCAAGGTTCACCTGTCTGTCCTTCAGATTGCCAACCTACTGAAACATGTTTAATATCTGATTCTTCAGCTAAAATACGAGCTGTTTCTTCTAGTTGATCTGGATAAGGATCATTAGCTTTTTTAATTTTTTCCGGTAAACTATGAGCTGAAACGATAAGTACAGTTTCATCATGACTTTCTTTAGGAATCATTTGTAACGTATCGTTAATCATTGTAGTCCAATATTCAATAAATGCTGGTTCATTATAAAATTGTTCAACATGATGTAGTTTAATACCATATTTATCCGCTTCTTCTTGAGCACGTTTATTATAGCTACCTACTGAGAAGTTTGAATAATGTGGAGCCAATACGATTGTAACAGCCTCATCAATTCCATCTTTATTCATTTGTTCAACTGCATCTTCAATGAAAGGATTGATATGTTTTAGGCCGATATAAAGTTGGAATTCTACATCTTTATAATTTTCATTTAAAGCTCCTTGTAGACTTTCAGCTTGCTTTTTAGTTGTACCTGCTAAAGGTGAAATACCACCAATTGCTTTGTAACGGCTTTTCAAATCTTCAATTTGTTCATCTGAAGGTTTGCGCCCACGTCTAATATGTGTGTAATAAGGCACGATATCACTTTCTTCATAAGGTGTACCGTATGCCATAACTAATAATCCTATTTTTTTACTCATTTTCCTTACTCCCTCTATTAAATTAAAGCTATTTAATGTGATTACTGTTTTGATTTATATTCTGCTGAATAATCATGTACAAATTTTGCTACGCGTTGTAATGTAGATGGTTGAACTTCTGGAAATACACCATGACCTAAATTAAAGATATAGTTATCATTCATTAAGCCTTGATTTAATATTTGTTTTAATTTATCTTCTATTATTTCCCATGGAGCCATTAATACAGCTGGGTCTAAATTACCTTGTAGCGCTTTTGTTATACCTTTTGCTCTTGCTTCTTTAATTTGTAAACGCCAATCTAAACCAATTACATCTACAGGTAATTGATTCCACTCTTCAATTAAATGACTAGCTCCTACTCCAAATGTTGTAACCGGTACATTTTTCTCTTTAATTGCGCTGAAAATTTTATTCATAGATGGTCGAATAAAGTAATGATAGTCTTCAGCATTTAAAGCCCCTACCCATGAATCAAACACTTGAATCATCTTACAACCTGCATCTATTTGTGCATGTGTATAGCGTATAGACATATCTGCTAACATATCCATCAATTTAAACCATGCTTCAGGTTGCTGATACATAAACGCTTTTGTTTTATTATAATTTTTTGAAGGTCCACCTTCAATCATATAGCTCGCTAAAGTGAAAGGCGCACCTGTAAATCCTATTAAAGGAACATTTAATTGTTCTTGAGTTAATATCTTGATAGTGTCTAAGACATATTTAACATCTTCTTCAGGATTAATTTCTCCTAATTTGTTTATGTCTGAAATGTCCTTAATAGGATTATGAATAACTGGACCTATTCCAGCCTTGATTTCTACATCTACACCAATACCAGTTAATGGTGTCATTATATCCTTATATAAAATTGCTGCGTCCGTATTGTATTGATCAACAGGCAATTTTGTAACATAAGCACATAACTCAGGTTGATGTGTAATTTCAAATAAAGAATATTTTTCTTTAATCTTTCTATATTCAGGTTGAGATCTCCCTGCTTGTCTCATAAACCATACTGGTGTATGCGTTGTTTTTTCTCCTCTTGTTGCCTTTAAAATTGTATCGTTAAACGGTACACTCATTTATTTCACCTCATTATAATCATTACAATCTATTCTAACATATTCTGTTATAAACACATCATTGTGTGAAAAAAGTCATAAATTATACAAAACATTCAGATATATGTTTTATTTTACCGCTTACATGTTTATAATTTAATTAAAGAGATAGGGGGTAAAAAATTATGAACTTTTATATAACAACAGGAACATATCATTTTCTTCAAAACATAATGAAGAAACATCCAAACGAAAATATTCATCATTATACTAGACAAGATACTACAGTTCTTATTCACGAAACAAATGGTGAATCTGTATTTGCACAACCAAGAGAATATAGTGTTATCGAATCTCGAGGTGAGTTTTATGACCATGAGTTCATAGCAGCAAGCTACATTCCTGTTTCAGAAGAAATGAGACATCGATTTGAAAATCATTATACTAATATCGATAGTGAGTTCGATAGATTTGAAGGTTTTGAATCCTTTAGATTATTACGTCCTAAAAAAGGTGATACTTACATGATTCTTTTAGGTTACGATTCTAATGAATCTTATGAAGACTTTACGAAGTCAGCATTTTTCGCTGAATATTTCTCAAGAGAAGCAACACGAAAATTCTCTGGTGCAGAACAATATTCAACTGCTAACTATACGAAATATTGGTATAGACCTGAAGATGACGAATAAAAATAATAAGAGTCTGTGACATAATCAATGTCACAGACTCTTTTGTTATATTGGCGGTAACTGACTAGATTGAAAATGCACTTATATCAAACTTTTTTCAATCCTAGTCATTCTGTTCCGTTCCTTTTTTAATCTCTTAATAGTTCTTGATGTTTTTTTATTTTTTTAATAGAGGAATCGATAGTTAGCCAACCTACAATGAAGAATATTATAAAGAAATATGATGTCGTAACAAATTTCACTATATAAATAATTGATAATATAGCACCTAGTACCCACATCATAGATATTAAAAATTGATGATAACCTTTAATGACTTTATCTTCATTTACTGGCCATACTTGTGGCCATAGTCCATACGCTTGTTGTTTATAAAACTGCGATAATTGTAAAATGAGTAAGTACATAATAAGTGCGCCTAATATTGCCGAAATAATAGCCTGATCAATCCACCATATAAGTATTAGTCCTATAATAAGAAATCTCAATACAATAAAGAATGCATCTTTCCCTCTCGCAAAACTTCTTATAAATAGAAATTTGTACATATAATTTTCATTGAACTTCTTAGAAGATGGTATTCTTAAGAATAAATCTAAATACTTTCTTCGAACTGTTCTTTCATTTAATACTTTCACATCTGTGAACATATTTACAAGCTTATAATAATTCATCTTATGATTATACTCAATTGCTATTAATGTTTCCCATTGATAGAAAGTTCCTCTATTAATACTCTCCATTAAAATGACTAATGAAATTAGTACTAATATTGTCGTAATTCCTGAAAATAGCCCTACTTTTAACGTTATAAAATAACCACTGGCATAAACAATGAATAATAATATGTTTGCACCCCATACTTCAAGACCATACTTTAACCAAAACCATTTAATAATGAGCCCCATTAAAGGATAAATAAAACTTAATACTATAACTGTAATGTATAAATAAAATTTACTCCCTAATAATTCATAAAATAATGGAAACCCTACAATTAATACGATTATAGGTAGAAACAATCTATTGATATAACTATATATTATTGCTTTTTTGATATAAATACTTAAATGTTTTTCAAATGGTAATAAATATAACTTATCCGCTTCTCTGAAAAGTGTTCTAAGTGGAAATATAGAAACAACTGCTAAAATTACGCTTAATATCAACCTATAATTTATATTTTGTGGTATATCTTGTAGCCAATTACTATAACCTAAAGCAAACGCACCAAGCATAATTGTTAAAAATATAAGAAAGTGACCGTTAAATATAAATTTATTATAATTTAACTTCTCAATTAACTCTTCTTTTTGTCTTGTATTAAATAAACTTTTAGCATCATACATATGTCTCACCTTGTGTTAAATGAATATAAATATCATCCAAAGTAGCATTTGTAAGTCCTGTCTTTTCCCTTAATTCATCTAAGTTTCCCATCGCGATGAGTTTACCTTTATGCAATATAATAAAACGATCACAATATCTTTCAGCAGTTGCTAATATGTGAGTAGACATTAACACTGATGCACCTTGATTTCGTCTTTCAACAATAAGATCTAACATAGTTTGAATACCTAGAGGGTCCAGTCCTAAAAATGGTTCGTCGATAATATATTGTGCTGGTTCAACTAAAAATGCACATACAATCATGACCTTTTGTTTCATACCCTTAGAAAAATGTATTGGGAATACTTTCAATTCATTTTCTAGTCTTAATCTTTTTAATAACGGCATCGCTCTATCTAGTGCTGTTTTCTTATCAATTCCATATGCCATAGCAGTCATATAAATATGTTCTTCTAATGTTAATTCATCATATAATACTGGACTTTCCGGTATATATGTAAGATTTCTTCTATATGATTCTATATCAGATTTTATATCAATATTATTAACAGACATCTCACCTTGTTGTGGTGTCAATAATCCTAATAAGTGTTTAATAGTAGTACTTTTCCCTGCTCCATTTAAACCGATAAGCCCTACTACTTCATTAGCTTTACATTCGAATGAGATATCATGGATGACAGCTTTCTTGCCATAGCCGCCTGTTAAATTATTCACTTTAATTGCCATGTGAACGCACCTCCAAAATACATTGTAGCATGTTCTTATTGTTTCGTTCATCAAATATTATCTTAATCTAATGAGAAGAAACTTTGAGCATGATATAATAAACATAATATTTACATAGGAGATGATAACATGTCAGAAACAATATTCAGCAAAATAATCGACGGAGAAATTCCTTCATTTAAAATTTATGAAAATGAACACGTGTATGCATTTTTAGATATTTCACAAGTTACTAAAGGTCATACGTTATTAATTCCGAAAAAAGCTTCACCAAATATTTATGAAACAGATGCAGAAACGATGAAACATATTTCTGAGGCGTTACCAATTGTTGCTAATGCCATTAAAAAAGCATTTAATCCTGATGGCTTGAACATTATTCAAAATAACGGTGAGTTTGCTTCACAATCTGTATATCATATACACTTCCACCTTATTCCAAGATATAAAGATGATATCGATGGATTTGGCTACATTTGGGAAACAAATGAAGATAAATTAGACGATGCTAAAAAAGAAGAAATTGCAAAAGCTATCCAATCACAATTTTAATAATTGTGCTTATCTCTTCTTTAAATGGGTAAATAAATAACTAAGAGTACTAAGGAGGAAAAATTATGAAATTTACAAGATTCGCTTTAGGTGTAGGTGTTGGACTTGCAACTGGTTTTGCAACAGCAATACTTAACACTGATCGCTCAGGTGATGCTTTACGCACAGATTTAAAATCAACTGCTGATGGATCAAAAGTTCAAATAAATGAAATTAAAGATAACGTAGCAGAAATTAAAGAATATGTTTTAAAAACTAAAGATGAAAGTCAAATAGCTATTCAATCATTAAGTGAAGAAATAAAAACGATGATTAGTCAATTTAAGGCTGATATCGACCCGAATATTGATCGCATTCAAAAAAATATTGAAAATATAAGTAATCGTGGTAATGAAATTCAAAAAGAAATTCAAAATACGAAACTACCATTTCTAAAAAAATAGAAAACATGTTAAAATTATTATATTATTAAAGTGTTACATCTTAGCATGATACATAAGTATCATGCTTTTATTTTACAAATAAAGGGGAGATTGTTATGACGAATGAACGGGATATGATAGAGAAAATGTTATTCACTCATAAAGTTTCACAATTATCGAAAGCTTTATGGAAAACAATCGAAAAGGATTGGCAACAATGGATAAAACCTTTTGATTTAAACATCAATGAACATCATATTTTAATTATTATAAGAAGCTTAGATGAAGCAACTATTTCAGAAGTTAGTAAATACGGTGTTATGCACGTTTCTACAGTATTTAATTTTGCTAAAAACTTAGAAAAACGTGGCTATTTAACAATGCCTAAAAGCCAACACGATAAAAGAACTACTTATTTAGAGTTAACTGATAAAGGATTGTCAGTATTACGTAAAACTTATTTTAGTTATTCAAATGACACAAACAGACTATATGATATAGCTACCGATTATGAGAAAGTTATGTTCAATATGCCAGAATTTACCGATGTTAAATATATCGTTGGTCAAATTTATGGTAGTGATTTTATTAAACATATTGAAGATAACCACGAACAACTTAAAAAATATCTACTTGACGAACAATCAGAAGATGATGCATAATATCAAGATAATTATATCTGAGAAGGTGACATACTTATGTTTCTATGTTCTAAATCCATCAATATACAATCTCGGTATGGATTACAGAGAATTGTATTAATTAGTACTTTAGTTTCATTTTTAACATTTATCGTCACTTACGAAATATTCATGTATTTACAAATTCAACCATTAAAGGACGATAAGTTTATTTTATTCTTATTCGTCCTTTGCTTAATTTATCCAATTCATAAATTTTTGCACCTGATTGTACTCATTTATTATCGTAAGTCATTTAAGATGAATAAAACGACTAAAGCAAAACGTGGTCTACCATTATATAATATACGTGTAGATCAACCAGTAAATAAGATTGTATTTTGTTGTGCACTTATATGCCCTATTGTAACCATAACTGCACTTTCTATTTTTCTAATCAATATCATCCCTCAATATGGACATTATATTTTATTTATTATGTCAGTTAATATAGGTATATCTATTATAGATTTACTTTATTTAAAAATTATATTGTTTACTAAAAAAGGGACTTATATAGAAGAAAGAAAGAATGGCATCGAGTTGTTAACAAAACGTTCACTAAATACAGAACATTTATAGGATATTTTTTGTAATCAATTTCCTAAATGTGCTATATTTATCATTGTATTCTTACAAAAGGAGTTCTAATTTATGAAATCAATTAAAAAATTAGTGTTACCCGTAACACTTTCAGCATCAGTTTTAACATTAGGTGCCTGTGGTAATGGTTCAGATAATTCAGGAGAAACTTTAATCGAAACAAAAGCTGGCGATGTATCATCTCAAGACGTATTAGATAAAATGGGTAGCGATGAAGTCGCTCAAAATGCTTTTCAAATTGTTCTTAACAAAGTCTTAAAAGATAAATACGAGGACAAAGTTGACACTAAAAAATTAGATAAACAAGTTGATAAGCAAATTGAACAATATGGTGGCAAGAAGAAATTCGAAGAAGCATTGCAACAAGAGAAACCTGGTGCAACTTTAAAAGACTTCAAGGAATCACAAAAAACTTCTAAATATCAAGAAGAATTTATTAACGATTCTATAAAAGTTTCTGATAAAGAAATTGAAGAAAATGCTAAAAAAGGTTCTCATATATTAATAAAAGTTAAATCTGAAGATTCTAAAGATGGCTTAAGTGATAAAGAAGCTAAGAAAAAAGCAGACGATTTACTTAAAAAAATCAAAGATAACCCAGATGACTTCGATAAAATAGCTAAAGAAGAAACACAAGACGAAGGTACAAAAGATAAAAATGGTTCATTAGGATTTGTACTTAAAGGTCAAATGGATGAAGCATTTGAAAAATCATTATTTAAACTTAAAGACGGAGAAATTTCTGATGTCGTGAAATCTCAATATGGTTACCATATAATTAGAGCTGACAAAGGCGAAGCTAGTAAAAAACAAAAAGAAAGCCTAAAAGAACAATACCGTCAAATGAAAATTCAAAAAGAACCAAAACTTATCATTAATGCATACAAGAAATTATTAGATGAGTACAAAGTAGACTACAAAGATAAAGATATTAAAAAATCAATCGAAGATAATATCTTAAATGCTAAAGCTCTACAACAGCAACAAATGCAAGCTGCACAACAACAAACGGCTCAATAAATAAAACTACTAAATCCGGCTGGGACATAAATACATGTCTCAGCCTTTTTTATTATAATGAGATTTTTATCCCACTCCCATTTTTTATATGAAGTGTCCGCTTTATGTTGCACGTGGACCTTCTCTTGCAATATTCCACGTGCTTTACCTCATAAAAAAGAGTCTGAGACATAAATAATTGTCTCAGACTCTTTTTTTGTATTGGCAGTAGCTGACTGGTATGAAAATGCGCTTATAACAATCTTTTTTCATACCTAGTCATCCTTGCCGGGGGTGGGACTACGAAATCTTTTTAATAAAATGAGATTTCTGTCCCACTCCCTATTTCTCGTTATATTAATCTAAAGTTTCAG
Organism: Mammaliicoccus sp. JADD-157; assembly: GCF_049310805.1. Taxonomy (NCBI): domain Bacteria; kingdom Bacillati; phylum Bacillota; class Bacilli; order Caryophanales; family Staphylococcaceae; genus Mammaliicoccus; species Mammaliicoccus sp. JADD-157. The sequence goes on from NZ_JBMOVZ010000002.1 coordinate 401,384, forward strand.
GTTTATAGAACTGTCTATTTTCTAATGCAAAAATACGTTCTGTAAATTGTCCTTTTTCTACTTTTTTAAGATGTTTTTCAAACATCATCATTCTCGCATCTAAATTATCAATGAAGTGAAGAACTTCTGCTTCTTTGACCATTGGCAGTTTAGGCGATCCATATTCTAATTTACCATGATGGCTTAAGACAAGATGTCTAAGTAACATAACTTCTTCGCCTTCTATATTATGTTCCTTTGCAACTTGAGATATTTCATCACTAATAATTGAAATATGTCCTAATAAATTACCTTCCACTGTATAAGTTGTAGCTACTGGCCCTGAAAGTTCTTTAACTTTTCCTAAATCATGCAAAATAATGCCACTGTATAATAAACTACGATTTAAAATAGGATATATATCACATAAGGCTTTTGCCTGTCTCAACATCGTTACAACATGATAACTTAGTCCAGATACAAAGTTATGATGGTGTGAGCTCGCTGCTGGGAAAGTGAAGTAATCTTTTTGGTATTTTTTTAGTAAAATACGTGTGATTCTTTGTAATTTAGCATTTTCAATATCTAATACATATGTCATGATTTCATCTGACATTTCTTCAATTGTTAGAGGTGCTGCTTCTAGAAAGTTTTCTAATTTTACATTATCTTCTTCAGTAGCTACTCTAAACTTATTTACTTTCATTTGTTTACGTCCACGGTAATCTATAACATCACCTTTAACGCGAATAACTGTTTCTGGAACAAGTAGTTTTATGTCTTCATTAGTGACAGTCCACACTTTTGCTTCGATATCTCCGCTTTTATCTTTTAAATAAAGTGTCATATATGGCTTACCTTGTGCTGTTACGCCTTGAGTTGCACGATGTATTAAGAAGTAATGATCAACCGAATCTCCTGGCTTTAGTGTTTCTATCGTTCTCATTAATTCTTGCCTCCTTCTATTTTTGTCAGAGTTATTGTTTGTTTTTGTGGAACAGAATTATCTTTATTACATGTAAAGTATAACACTTGTATATCTTTAGACATTGACATTAAATATTTAATCATTATTTCTTTACGTTGTTTATCAAAATGAACAAATGCATCGTCAACAATAATTGGAAACGGATAATATTTGTGTAACGACTTAATTAAGCTAAATCTTAAAGCAATATACAATAACTCTTTAGTTGATTGGCTTAATTCAGTTGGATGGAATATTTGACCATTCTCATGCCTTACACTCACCGTTTGTTCATCATATATAACTTGATTATATCTACCTTCTGTTAATGTTTTTAAGATATCCGTGGCATCTTTCACTACAAATGGTAAACGTTTATCTTTAATTTGTTTAATATGAGCTTCAACTAAGCTTTGTAAATAACTTAAAGCTGCCCAATCTTTTGCTGTTTCGTTCACTTTTTCTTTTAATAAATGATATTCATGTCTTAAATTAGATAATGTTTCATCTGTTTCCATCTGGTTAATTTTTGCGGTTAAATCACTAATTTCAGCTTGTACTGATAAATATTTATCATTATATTCATCGACTTGATGTTCTAATTGAGTTCTTTCATTTTCTAAATCTGTTTTCGTCATATAACTAAGTTGCGTATTTTTGTCGTAATCATAGTTTTGATTACTTAAATAGTTTGTTAATTGAGAAAATCTATTTAAATTCTCATGGTACGTTACATACTCTTTATGATGACGATAATAAGATTCTTCATCTTGTACATTAATATAATCGAACAGAGTCTGTATAACATTATTATTTTCTTCTAATCTTTCGTTTAAAGCGTTAATTTCATTTGTGAGTAAAGCTTGTTGTTCGATATTTCTCGCTTTAATATTAGATTCTTTTTGTTGTTCGTCTAGAGTTTGTTTGACGTCATGGAATAAAGAGATTTCTTGATAATGAATACCAGCATGACTGACAATACTATCAGCTTCTCTGTAAAATGCATTTATTGTTTCTTCTTTTTCATTTCTTATTTTAGATAGCCTATCTATTTCGATTCTGTTTTGTTTAATTTTCTTAATTGTATTTAGAGCATCATTTAATAACTGAGAAGATAATTGATTTGAAACGTGTAGACTTGATTTTGTTTCCTCAATCGCTCGTTCTTTTTTCGCTATGATATCTTCCACTTTTTCTAATTCTTTAGTTAGTTCTGCTTGCTTTGTAGCAAGTATTTCTTGTGATTGATAATAACGATCTAATTCTTGTCTTATTTTTGTTTGTTCTTCTAAATTAAAGTCCAAACTATAAAACTGTTTAAGCTGAGACACCTTCTCCTCAAGTTCATCAATTTCTCTTGAAAATGCTTCATCATGATCTAACTCTTTTGTTTTAATGAAAAATGATAGTACAAGAAGTAATAAACCAACAACGGCAAATATACCACAAAATACAAATTGAGATATAACAAATGCATATATTGCTATCGCAACAAACAGAATTCCACCAATTACTGAGCCTAAACGATATTGTTTTGTTCTTTTCTCATTTTCTTCTTTTTGCTTTTTAAAACTGTCTTCCATCTTTTGATAGAGTGAACGTTTTTCCCCGAGCTCTAAAGCCTTTTGATTATATACTTTCTTTTGTTCATAATTTTCATCTGAAACTAAGTCATTGTGTAATCTTTCGATGCTATGATTATAACGCTCTTGTTCAATATCTTGTTGGTTCATCGCACGTTTAATTTGTTCACGTTCAGCGATATTTTCATCTTTAATTCTATTTAATTCAGCAATATGTGTTTTCATTGCTTCAGATGTGTCTACAGATAAATATTCTTCATCCCAGCCAATATCTTGACGTAGTAACGTATTATCACGTTCTGTATCTTCAATTTGTTTATTTAACTGCTTTAATTCTTGATGTCTTTCTTTAATATCAGTTTCTCTTTGACGAATGCTATTTAATGCCTTTTCATCACGTTCTGACATCACTTTGACTTGATTTAATGTATGATTTACTTGTGTAAGTTTTTCATTTCGTAAAGTTAAATCTCGCTTAATACTTTCTTTAGCTCTAATAGCGGATTCATAACGCTCTATCCCCTGCTCAGGGAATGTATATGGTTCGATGTTTAATTTTGTTTCTAAATCTTTCCATTCAGCTACATCTTTATGTAAAGATATTTCTTTTTCTTTACTAGATAAACGATTTGTAAGATTACCTAAATTATCTTTTAGTTGGTTTAACCTTCTAGATACTTTATCTTTTTCATCTTGTAACCGTTCATATTCCGCCATTTTCTTTTCTTCGTTTTTAATTTTTATTTCTATATCATTTAACTGTTCAAGTTGAACGTTTAAAATTGGGTTTTTCCCATTTTTCTTATATAATGCATCTTTTTCTAACTGCATTAAATTACTCATACCAGTAAATTCTGTAGAACCTAAAGCACCAGCCTGTAATAAATACATTTGCAATTGATCTTCAGTTAAATTTTTATGAATGTCTTGTAATCCTAAAACATTAAATGAAAAAATACCTTGATATGTTTTTTTATTAATGAAATTTAGTTTTTGTTTAAGCCATTCTTCATCTTTAACTTTACCGTTTGGGAGATAAACTTTAACGTCTCCAGTAACACGACCTTTAACGCGTTCAACTTCTACACTTTGACCATCAAAATCTAGTTCTAATTTACCGCCGTATTGATTGCCTAATCGTGGCTCTAGTCTCGGTTCATTTTCTTTCTTTGTTGGAAACCCAAATAGAATAGAATGAATAAATGCTTGTATAGTGGATTTACCGGCTTCATTCTCTCCATAAATCTGCATAAAACTTTGGTCAAATTTAATTTTACGAGACATGAGTTGGCCATAGCCATAAATTTCTAATGATTTTAATTTCATCGCTTTAACCTCTCATTCTTCTTTTTAAAATTTCTTCGCCACGTTCAATGAGTGCTTCTTTATCAATATCACTAAACGGTTCTAGGAAACGATTTGCTTTAGGATTCATATATAAATCGCTCAATGCATCTTCTAATATTTGGTCATCTTCTAAAATATCATCATTAAATTCGTTAGCTAACATCACTTCAGAATCTTGTTCATAAAATACATTTAATTCTTCAATAAAAATAAAATTAGTTTGATTTTCTTCATACTCTTGAATCAATTGAATAACTTGATTAATTTCTTCTTGCTTAAGTACTTCATCATGCTTTACATATACGTCTAATTGGTAGAAGGCTTTCCCTTCAGTTCGCACACTATCTTTGAACTTTTGAATCGCTTCGTACAATGCATGTTTACCTTTAGCTTTTGTTTCAATTATAGCTTTTTCAAAACGTATATATTGTGTCGGTTTAAATCTGGCTTCTAACTTCGCCTCATCACCTTCTACTAATAAATAGCCTTTTTCGCCTTTTTCTTTAAAATGACGTGCTTGAATATTACCTGGATAGTGAATTTGAGATAGTTCACTAATCATTTGGCGCTCGTGTATATGTCCTAAAGCCCAGTAATGATAAAGTTTACTGTTTAAGTCTTCCACATTAAATTCAGTATATCTGTTTTTGACATTCGAAGCTTGAGAATAAGTTCCATGTAGTAATCCAATATGTATACCTTTATTGCCAGTTGATTCAGGGTATTCATCAACTTTATTTTCATAACTTGCATCTTTTTGATAACTAAATCCATGTAAATAAACGACTTGACCATTTTTTGTGATAAGTTGATATGTTGAAACTTTATCACTAAATACCGTAACGTTTTCTGGCCAAACAGTATGAACTGAATCTGATAATGGGTCGTGATTACCATGGATAATATATACAAATATTTGTTCTTGTTCTAGCTTTTTAAATTGTTCTCTCAAGTAAACTTCCGCACGTAAAGTTCTGTTATCTTGATCAAATAAATCACCTGAAATAATAACAAAGTCAACTTGTTCTTTTATTGCATCATCAATAATATTAGTAAAACTATTATAACCACTCTGTTTAACATCGTTTAAAATAGAAGGGCTTAAATAATGTCTAGATTTAAATGGACTATCAAGATGTAAATCTGCACAATGTATAAATTTAATCATTTAACTAACCTCTTTCACTATTAGTTCATTTTCTTAATTATTTTATTCAAGCACAATTCAATAGAATAATCAGATTAATAAGTAGTCTTTTAATGTATTAATTTTACCATATTCAAGGCATATACGATACATGACAAAGGTAATAAACAACGGTTTAAACCTAAAAAAAGTCTTGTTAGATACGACTACGTACCTAACAAGACTTTTGAAATTAAGAATTATTGTTGACCTTCTTGATTATCTTCAAGACTACCATAAATATCTTCTAATGGTTTCATGATAACACGGTTTAAATCTTGAATAAGTTGACTCATAGCTTGTTCAGCTTGCATTAATTCAGAAATTGTTTCGTTTTGCTCAATTTCTTGTGCTGACTTTTGAGCTCTAGCGATATCTACTTCTGAGATTTCTTCGCCTTGCATTTGTTTGTTTTGTAAATCTAGTTGAACTTCACGGAATTCATCGAATAATTTTTTAGTTTCTGGGTCAGCATTTACTTTTTCGTATTGCTCTTTAATTTTGTTATATTCGTTGCTTTCACGTAAAGTTTGTTCTAGTTCATTCGCTTTGTCATAAATATTTACTTCTGCCATAATAAATTCGCTCCTATAATTAAAAAGTGTATTAGAATATCAATTCCAATAATACTGTATCACACTTCGAAAGCTTATACAAAAATAGCGATTATACCTTGGAACAAGCCTATTATGCCACCTAATACAAATCCTAGTAATGTGATTAATTTCAACTCTTTGTTTGAAATTTCTATTACTAACTTTTCAAGATATGACAATTCGAAGCGATCAATTTGTTCTTTAATCAATTCTGCTAATTTCATTCTTTCTAGAATTAAACTAATATTATCTCCAACTTTTTGAATCATATAGTCAATAAATCTTTCTGTACCTTTACCTTCCATATATTCAAATAAACTTGGTACAAGTTCAAATAATGGTGTGTTTAAATATTTATGCACATTAACAGATTCAGTTATTTCATCAGCGATAAGAACTTTTGCTTTATCTTTCCTTCCAAGTGTAACAACTTCATCTAATGATTTTGACATCCACTTTTCATATTGTGTTTGTACTTGTAAATCAATCATATTATGAATTTTTTCTTGCTTAATTACATTTCTCAGTTCTTTTCGAACCTTATATACAATGTCTTCAGTAGTCATAAACATTTGAATCATGCCCACCATTTTTCCTTTTTGTTCGAAAAATTCTTCTACCATTGTATATATATCATTTTTGCCTTTATCAGATGCTAAATAAATATCAATTTTCGATAATATCTCAGGTGTAACACGATTCACTTGTCGACTTAAATCCTCATATATTTCTTCAGGGATTAAACTATGAATTGCATCTTTTTGATGAATTTCATAATATTTATCCACTTTTTGTTCTATTGTATTTTTTAAAGTTTCATTTAATTTTTCTTCCAATGGATAATCAATTCTATTTATAAAATCTTGTGGTGTGTAGTTTTTTTCTTTTAATGTTTTAAATTGAACTTTAATTGTATCTTCAAGAACACTTTTAGTATTAGGGTTAACAAGTTTTTCTTTAAATACTTCCGGAGTCAATAAATGGTTTGTTACCATCTGACCTACTTTTTCCGATAATTCATTTCTTCTTTTTGGAATAAGTCCTGGAGTAAATGGTAGTTTATAACCAAAAATTTTCTTTTCATGGTATGGATGAAATAACATTTTAATAGCGACAAAGTTAGTAAAGCCACCAATAATTGAACCTATTATCACCATTCCTATTATTGTTAATATAGTTGTCATATCTGTTCTCCTTTAAAAAAAGCTACTTCTTTAGAATAATCTAAGAAGTAGCTTTTCACAAATATTAAACAAATAATGATTGAGTTTTACGTAAGAAATATGTTTCTGCTTCACGTTTCTTCGCAGTACCAAATATTGGTTGACGTTCGTCATTTAAAACTCTATACAAATCTGTTTTTTTATTAGATTGTAAAATGTAGCCTGATTTTGCATCAATAGTAGTCCAATAAATATCACTCGTATTATCATGGTTTGGATATGCACAATGATGACGAGAAATAATTTGAATTACCTCTAGAGGGTCACAACCAAATGTTGTGTTTAAAACGTCTGAATCTCTGAATAATGCACAGATAGATACACAAGTTGTCCAGTTTGGTAATACACGTTCTTTTTCTATTTGTACTAAAGTTTTTTTAGATAATCCTACTGTATTCGCCATTGTATCTTGAGTGTAACCTGCCTCAATACGAACCATTTTAAATTTTGTTTGAATTATCGTTGTAAAAGTTTGTTTATCCATCAATAACTACCTTTCTATTTAAATTCTATTATTAATTTATTATATTATGTTGCAAAAATACACGATTTTTTCGAGCACAAGTATCATCATAATACATTTTGCATAAAAATAAAAGAGATAAATTGATTTTTTATCAATTTATCTCTTTAATACGTTGAAATGTTAATTTTTCGCCAATTTTGACTTTTCTCTCTCAGAAAGAATTAATGCACATGCTGCATCACCTGTAATATTTACTGATGTACGTGTCATGTCTAATAATCTATCTATACCGATAATCATACCGATTGCGGCTGGGTTTATACCGATTGATGTTAAAATCATAGCTAACATCACTAATCCCACCCCAGGTACACCAGCTGTACCAATAGATGCTATAACAGCTATTATAACTACAGTAACCATTTGCATTACTGTCAAGTCTATTCCAGATACTTGAGCAATGAATATTGTAGCTACACCTTGCATTATGGCTGTCCCATCCATGTTGATTGTTGCACCAAGTGGTTGAACAAATGAACTAACTTCCTTTCTAACTCCCATATCTTTTGTACATTCTAGAGAGATAGGCAACGTTGCATTTGAACTAGATGAACTAAATCCTACAGCAATTGCTGGTAAGAACTTTTTAAAGAACCATAAAGGATTTTTTCCTGCTAAGAATTTGACTGCTCCACCATAAACAACAAAGAAATGGATGAATAAAGCCAACAATACAATGACGAAGTACATACCTAGTTGCTTGATAGCTCCAAAACCGGCATTCGTGAATGCCGTTGCAACTAGACCAAATGTACCTATTGGAGCAAATACATTCATAATCATTGTAACGATATACATGAGTATATCATTGGTCTGTTCGAGAAAAGTCCTGACGACTTCAATTTTATTACCTAATGCTATCATTCCTATACCAATGAAAATCGCAAATGTGATAATTGGTAACATATCTTGTTCAACCATAGACTGCATTGGATTTTTAGGGAATAAATTAATGAGCGTTTGATCGAATGTTTGATTTTCTGGTGCTTCAGCATCCCCAGATTTAGCTTTCTGTTCAGCTCCATATTTCTTAACTTCGTCACTATTTAATAAGTCTCCTTGGCCAGCACCTGGTTTAAATACAAGTGCTAAAGCCATTGCGATAATTATTGCAATAGCTGTTGTTGTTAAGAAAAAGATAACGGTCTTTAAACCAATACCACCAAGCAGCTTAGGATCACCGACACCTACAACACCTAATACGATAGAAACAAACACTACTGGAACTACTAACATGAATATTAGATTCAGAAATATTTGCCCTAGTACATTAAATACATACTGATTAGTATTTTGAACAAAACTATTACCTTCGAAAATATTAAATATAGATCCCACTGCTATACCTAATATTAACGCTATAACAATCTTTAAAGTTAAATTCTTTTTTACTTTCATATTTATACTACCCCCAATTGTTAGCGTAAAATAATTTCTCCATGTCATTATTATATAGTAAGCGCTTTCTTTTTGTAAGACTTATTTAAAATTTTATACAAAAAAATGAGTTAATATCAAAATTTTGATATTAACTCATTGAAATAATCAAGTATTTAATTGATTAATTGGTGTTCCATAGCGTAAACAGCAGCTTGAGTTCTATCTGAAACTTTAAGCTTATTTAATATATGGCTAACATGGGTTTTTATCGTTTTTTCAGATACAAAAAGTGTTTCTGCTATTTCTTTATTAGTTTTCCCTTTTACCATCTCTTTTAGTACTTCTATTTCCCTCTTTGATAATTTATTAGCTCTGTGTGGTTTTTGTTCACTTTCAGAGATAACAGATTGAACTTTAGGGTGAATTTTTCGTTCACCTTTTAATACGTCTCTTATTGTTTGTATCAGTGCTTCTGGTTCTACATCTTTTATTTCATATCCATCCGCTCCTTTATCAAGCGCGGATATGACATGTTCTTCATCAAGAAAGCTCGTTAAAACTAATACTTTTACGTTTGGATATTTTTTCTTTAGAATACCAGTTATTTCAATACCGTTCATCTCAGGCATTACTAAATCTAGCAATATGATATCTGGTTGTTCATTTTCTTCTAAATAATCTAACAATAATTTTCCAGTTGGAAAATCTGCTACGATATTAAAATCTTTTACTGTATCAATCAAAAATCTTAATCCTTGTCTTACTATATGGTGGTCATCCACTAATATTACTTGATAATTCATTTTTACAACCCCTAATCACATTTAAAGTGGTATTGTTAATTCTATTTTGGTACCTTTATTTGTACTAGAACTGACTTCTATATGTCCTTTCATAACTTGTGCACGCTGTTTCATATTTCTTAAACCATTAGAAACTGTTTTTTCTGTTTTACTACTTTCAAATCCTATGCCTTCATCTATAATAACCACTTTAAATTGTAATTTGTTTTGTTCCATATAAATGTTGGCATGATGTGTTCCAGAGTGTTTCTTAATATTATTTAATGATTCTTGAATAATGCGATAAACATTCTCTTCTATTGTATTCGGTAAGTCAATTAAACCTTCAACTTCAAATTCAGATTCAACGTGAATAAATTGACTGTATTGTTTAATTGCAGAAATAAGACCGTTTTCTAGACCAACAGGTTTTAATTGCCAAATTAAAGCCCTCATTTCATTTACCGCACTTTGACTTGTTTCTTCAATTGTTTGGAATGCTTTTTTAGCCTCTTCGTGATCTGTGATACCTTTAGCAGCATGAGCTGTAATCTTTAAAGAAAATAACATTTGATTTACTGAGTCATGTAAGTCTCTCGCTAATCTGTTTCTTTCATTTATTCTTGCAGCTTCTTTTTCTTGATCTGTTAATATAATCCTTTTGATTGCTGAACCTATTTGAAAAGCTACTGATTCTAATAATTCTAAGTCTTCTTCAGAATATCTTTTTGTTTCTGGCGTAGCAATGTTTAATAAGCCAAATTGTTCATTTCCTGATCTTAAAGGCACTGTAGCGTGATGAGTAATACCATCTGTTTTATCATGATGTTCTCTAGTTGCCTTAACAATTCTAGAACAATTAATAATATTAGAGGCTTTTGTTAATTTTTTATTATGATAAGCTGTGACACACCAACACGTACCTTCAGTCATATATTGACAATCATTATGTGTTAAAGCAGGCGGTAATGCTTCTTCTGCAACTAATTCATGACGTCCTTCTTCATCAATGAAAAAAATCCACCCTGTATGAAAATTACTTCCATTCACTAATTTTTTAAGAGCACCATGCATCATACTATACATTTCTGTTTCTTCATTTAAAAACTCTGCAATTTCTTTCAATAAACTTGTACGTGTCGGTTTCTCCATTTACATCACCTTTATCATCATTGGTTATACACCTATTATACATACCATCTCTTTATCATTTAAATGTTTAAATTAAGCGGTAAAGATACTTCTTATGTAATTTTCTTGTTATACTAATTATAACTTAAATTTAGTTATAACATCATTTTTCCGATTTTAAGCTAAATATTCTTGGAGGATATCATGAAAATAATAATACCATCGAAATACGAAGGACAAACAATAGAAGAAATGTTTAAATCTTTGCAATTACCTAAGAAAGAATTACATTTATTGAGAATGTCTAAAGAAATAACACTTAATAACGAACCAAGCACGTTGCGTAGTCATGTGTCAAAAGGAGATAAACTTCATATTCCTGTCTTAAATGAAACAAGTCAGTATGTATCAAGCTATCGTCTTGCTGAAGTTAAATATGAAGATGAATATTTTGCAATCGTTGTAAAACCTAAAGGCGTTAAAACTCATCCTAACGATTTACAAGAAGCAAATACTTTAATGAACCATGCTATTTATACTATAGATTCTGATTATGTAGAGCCCGTGCACAGATTAGATCAGGAAACAGTTGGGTTATTACTAGTAGCAAAACATCCTATTGCTAAAAAAATATTGGATCGTATGCTAGAAGATAGACAAATTACGCGTACTTATAAAGCACAAGTAGATAGTTTATTGCCTTTGAAACCACAAACAATCGATATGCCTATCGGTAAAGATAAGTTTCACCCTAATAAACGTCGTGTATCACCTACTGGTCAGCGCGCTGTAACACATATTCTTGAAAGTCATATGCTTGATGAGCACACAGCAGAAGTCGAACTAAAATTAGACACAGGTAGAACACACCAGATCCGTGTACACTTAGCAGAGATTGGTCATCCAGTAGTTGGAGATCCACTTTATAACAATAGTAAACTGAGACAATTGAAACTGCACAGTTACAAAATTGAATTTGAACATCCATTTAAAGATGAATTCGTTTCAGTTACGCTTGAAGATTAAAATATAAAATGAATTAGGGAGTGGGACAGAAATCTCATTTTATTAAAAAGATTTCGTAGTCCCACCCCGACAAGGATGACTAGGTATGAAAAAAGCTTGATATAAGCGCATTTTCATACCAGTCAGCTACTGCCAATACAAAAAGAGAGTCTGGGACAATTATTTTATGTCCCAGACTCTAATTATATGTTTTCAAGGATACATTACTTATAATTATTTATCTTTTAAACCTTCGTTTGAATTTATTAAATAAATTAGATTTTTTACTTCTTATTGGTTTTCCTATTTTAATTTCACTTTGCTGTAATTGTTTAGCCTTAAGAATTGCTTCTTCCATCAATATTTGTTGAGAACTAGCTTGTTTGTTTCCAGCATCATTGTAATGATACTTTCCATTTGAATCTTGGATCCTTCCCTTCAGTCCATCATCAAGTTGTAAATTCAAATAGTCTTTTAATCTTTTAACGATGCTTTCATCTAAAATTGGAAATAAAATTTCAACTCGTTTTATCATATTTCTTGTCATCATATCTGCTGATGATAAGTACATTTTTTCTTCACCGTTATGATAAAAATAATATATTCTAGAATGTTCTAGATATCTCCCCACAATGCTAATTACTTCTATATTTTCACTTACACCTTGTATACCTGGCTTTAAACAACAGATACCACGAATTATCAGTTTAATTTTCACGCCATTTTGAGAAGCTTCAAATAATTTCTTTATGACCTTTTTATCTGTTAAAGAATTCATCTTAGCAATAATAAGTCCATTACCATGTTCTTTATGAGCTTCAATTTCTTGATCTATGTGATCAACAAATACATCTCTTATTTCAAATGGCGCTACAATCAGCTCATTATAATTTGGCTTTAATGAATAACCACTTAAATAATTAAAGAAATTAATCGCATCTTCTCCTATATCTGGATTAGTAGTAATGATGCCCATGTCTGTATATAATTTTGCAGTTTTATCATTATAGTTACCTGTTCCTAAATGTACAAACGGCATAACTTTACCGTTAACACGCTTTATCACGAGAGTAATTTTACTATGTGTCTTTAAAAATGTCATTCCATAAATAACATTACAACCTGCATCTTCTAGCATTTTAGCCCACTGCACATTATTTTCTTCGTCAAACCTTGCTTTTAATTCTACTAATACAGTAACCTGTTTACCATTTTCCGCAGCATTTTTCAACGCTTGAATAATAGGTGAATCACTACTTACACGGTAAAGTGTTTGTTTAATGGCAAGTGTATCAGGGTCTTCAGAAGCTTCTTTAATAAACTCTACAATTGGTTTAAATGATTCGTATGGGTGATGGAAGAATATATCTTTTTCTAATGCTAACTCATATATATTATTTTTATTTAAAGACGCAGGAATTTGAGGCGTATGTGGTTTGAATAATTCATTCGGTAACAAATCCTCCAATTGACTAACTAACGAAAATAAAACAGTTAAATCTACAGGCCCATTTACCCTGTATATATCATGATTATCTATTTCAAACTCATTCATGAGAAATATACTTTTTACTTCAGAATCAATATGTCTACTGTCAATTTCTAATCGGACAGCCACACCACTTTTTCTTTCTTTTAAAAATCTTTCAATTTCAATAAGTAAATCTTCAGCACCATCTTCATGTATCGTTAAATCTGCATTTCTTGTAACTCTAAAAGTATAAGTATTAATGACTTCATAACCATTGAATAATTGTTCGATGAATAAAGAAATCACATCTTCAAGAAATACAATATATTTTTTACCTTCGTGTTCAAGTTTAATAATTCTGTCCAATAGAACTGGAACGGGTACAATTGCTGATCTGATTTCTCCATCATCTAGTTTTATATCCACAAATAAATTAAGCATTTTATTATTTAATTTGGGTAATGGTCTATATGCATCAATGCCTAATGGTGATAAAGTTGGCAGTATTTCTGAGTTGAATTGAGCGTGTAATTGTTTAATTAGAATTTCTGGTAACCTTTCTGGTTGAGTAATATAAATATTATAAGTTTTTAATTTTTCTTTTAATTCATTAAATCTTTTATATTGCAAATCGACATTGATTCTATTTTTTTCTTCAATACAAATAAGTTGTTCTTTAGGTGTTAATTGCGCTTTGTTCTCAGGTTCATTAAAGTTCATTTTAATTTGGTCTTTTAACCCGGCCACTCTTACCATAAAGAACTCATCTAAATTAGAACTGTGAATTGCTATAAATTTTAATTGTTCAAGTAATGGATTATTAGAATCAAATGCTTCTTCAAGAACACGGTAATTAAAGTCTAACCAACTAAGTTCTCTGTTATTATAGTATTTTGAATTATCTAGATTATATTGTTTAGCTTGTTCTCCCATAATTACCACACCCTTTACAAATTTGCATCGTTTAAAAAGTTAGTACTGTTCTATTAAAACGTATAAACATTAATCTTGAGTAAATTTTATATTAAGTTTTTTTGGTAATAATTTTTCTATATGTTTCTTCTGTCTTTCAGATTGATATTGCTCCGCTATTGGATCTGTTACATATTGTACTTCTAGTACATATTCATCTTTAGATTCTGTCAATGTTAATGAATCAACACAGTCTGTATTTGATACATTAAGTGCATGAGCAAATTTAATTAAACCGCCTAGCTTCTGTATTTGATCTATCTCATTAGTTTTGAACCAATTAGTTTCTTTTGCATAAAATTTTAATAAAGTTTTATTTTTAAAACTTGCTAATAAAGCTAATTTCACTCTCTCTTTATGTGACAATCCATTGATACTACTATTTGCGATTATATAATATGTGTGTTGAGAACTGGAATCTGCATCAATAAATGAACCTAAATAGTATAAATAAGCAGCATCTTTAAATAATGATTTATCACTTTCAGAAATAGTAATATCGTTTATTTCCATTACTTTATTTAGTAGAGTTTCTGCAAGTTTTACCCGTTGTCGTCCATTAGAAGGATTAATATTGTACTCATTTGCTAAATATTTAAGTGCATCAGTGGCCACATTATCTTTATTAAAAGCTTTGGAAAAATCTTCTTTTAATATGGTCATAACAAGTCCTTCTCTTAAACCTTTTCTAGAGAAACTAAATTCTGTTGCATCTACAACCTCGAATAATGTATTAAATACAATTGAACTTGGCATAATAATATCTACTCTATCTCTACTTAATCCATCTAAATCTTTCAAATCGTTTTTGTCTGATTTTTTCAATACATCAAACACTTCTTCTAAACCTTTTTTATTCATGTCATAACCATGAACACCTGCTATCGGATAATTGTGTAAAGATTGATGAATTCTCGCATTATTTCGTGCAGAACCACCGATACCTATAATTGGTAATTCTTTATTTTTAATCCATTTTTCTGATTCAAATTGATCTTTAACATATTTTTCACATTTTTTTATAGCGTTCTTATCGTTATGATTTTTTCCTTCAAAGAACATTTTTTGTAGCGTTACAACTCCAAATGGGAAACTTACTGCATTCATTAGTTTTTTATTTTCAAAATGTGTAATTTCTGTTGAACCACCACCGATATCTACGGTGATTCCATTTTGAATATTAAGCGTATGAGTAGCTGCAAAGAAACCATAAAATGCTTCATCTTCATCAGGAATGACTTCTATATCTAAACCTGTTTTAGTTTTTACTTTTTCTTTAATTTCATTTAAATTATTCGATTGTCTAACAGCTGCAGTGGCTGCAGGCACTAATTCATCTACATTGAACTTCATAGCAACTTTTTTGAAACTATATAATGTTTCACTTAATATTTCGATACCTTCTTCAGTCATAACTTTATCTTCTGTTAAATATTGACTTAATCTAGCTGGGGTTTTAATGTTTTGTAATTCATTTAATCCTGTTTCATCTGAACATTCAAATATAACGAGTCTAATAGTATTTGAACCGATGTCAATTAAACCTATTCTCTTCATATATACCTCCGAGTGTATCTTTTGATATGCAAAAAGGTGCCTATAGCACCTTTTTGACTTCTTTATATTTCTAATAGCTGCTATTATTCTTTAGAGCTTATCATGTCTTCTGGTTTGATCCATTCATCAAATTGTTCTTCTGTTAATAGACCAGACTGTACTGCAGATTCTTTCAATGTTAAACCATTTTTATGAGCGTTTTTAGCTATTGAAGCTGCATTTTCATATCCAATATGTGGATTTAAAGCAGTAACTAACATTAATGATTGATTTAAATATTTATCAATATTTTCATCAATAGGCTCAATACCTATTGCACAGTTATCATTGAATGTTTCCATACCATCTGCTAATAAATAAATTGATTGTAATGTATTGTATAATATTACAGGTTTGAATACGTTTAATTCAAAATTACCTTGTGATGCTGCTATTCCAACCGTAGTATCGTTACCCATTACCTGAACTGATACCATTGTTAGCATTTCACATTGCGTTGGGTTTACTTTACCCGGCATAATTGAAGATCCAGGTTCGTTTTCAGGAATTGAAATTTCCGCTAGACCTGCTCTAGGACCTGAAGATAACCATCTTACATCATTCGCTATCTTCATTAAATCACTAGCTAATGCTTTAAGTGCACCATGTACATAAACAACTTCATCATGAGCTGTTAAAGCATGGAATTTATTTTCAGAAGAAACAAATGGATAACCTAATTGTTCAGCAATTTGTTTCGCAACTTTATCTCCAAATTCAGGATGAGCATTTATACCAGTACCTACTGCTGTACCGCCTATTGCTAAGTTAAGTAGCTGACCTTTAGATTCATTTAATAAAGATTCACATTTATCCAACATGTATCTCCAACCGCTTACTTCTTGTCCTAAAGTTAATGGTGTCGCATCTTGAAGATGCGTTCTACCTATTTTAATAATGTCTTTGAAAGAAGTTTCTTTCTCTTTAAATGTATCTCTTAACTTACTTAATGCAGGTAATAATTTTGATTCTATTTCATGATATAATGACACATGCATCGCAGTTGGATATGTATCATTCGAACTTTGAGACATGTTGACGTGATCATTTGGATGTACACTTTCCTCTGAACCTTTTTCTTCTAAATAGTTGTTTGCAACGTAACTAACAACTTCGTTAACGTTCATATTACTTTGTGTACCACTACCTGTTTGCCATACAACTAATGGAAAATGTTCATCTAAGTTACCTTTTAAAATTTCATCAGTAGCATATACGATAGCATCTTTCTTATCATCTGATAGCTTACCTAGTTCATGATTAGCAATAGCTGCCGCTCTTTTCAAATGAGCGAATCCGTATATTACTTCAATTGGCATTTGTTCCTTACCAACTGGGAAATTTTGTTTACTTCTTTGTGTTTGCGCTTTCCAAAACTTGTCACTCGGTACTTTTATTTCACCAAAAGTATCATGTTCAATTCTGTAATCCATTTACATTACTCCCCTTTATTACATGTTTAAATCAATTTAACTTCACCTTTATTATAGCCTATAAATATAATGAATAAAACTGTTAGTAGTCTGATAATTCAAATTTGTAAACAATATACAATCGTAAAAGTGCATAATTCAATTTTTTACAAATAAAGATTTTGATATTTGATATTTTTTAAATAAAAAAAGAATTTACGCACTAAGTTCTCATGCATAAATCCTTTTTTGAAAATGTTTGAAGATATATCAACACTAAATTATTTTTCTTCTTCTTTTTCTTCGTCATTTTGTTCAGAGATTTGTTCCATCTCTTTACCTAGTTCTTTGACGTCTTCTAAATCTTGAACCATTTCATTTTCTTCTTCATTTTCATTATGATCAATGTGTTTATCCAAATTGTTCACCTTCTTACGAAAATTGAATTGAGAAGTAAGATCTTACATCTTCAGGTAGACCTTGCGCCGCTTCATTATCTAGTACAACAGTAACCATTCTATGTTGTTTTAATTTTGCTGAATCAACAGAACCATTAGCAGGTTCTTCATATAATTGTTTTACTGCTTTAGCTTTTTCTTTACCCGTAACAAGTAATACGACTTCGCGAGCAGGATGTATCGAAGAATCATAATCTAAACCGATTCTACTATCGTCAGTTAATGTTAAAACATTTAACATTAATTTATTTTTCTTCTTATCAGTATTTACTTTATCTTTAATCACTGATTCAACATCGCCACCAACATCAGTTTTTATGACTTGCTTACTAGGAACACCTAATTCAGTGTAATAGTCTTCTTTACCGTCAAAATCTAAAACATGAATTTGACTAAAATTAACTGGACTCTTTTTTACATTATCGAATAACTCATCAAAAAATGTTGTGTTTTCGTCATTTAGATGTACGCCTACTACTGATGTACTGTCACCATTAAATTGTTTACGTACAATATCAGCGGCATAACGTGCAGCTATACTTTTTGTTTCGAATACTTTAAAATTTAAAGCCATTTTCTCCACTCCTCATTTCAACTTATCTATTATCATGTCAATAATCATTGTTCATTATCTATAATATACCCTTTTTTAATCGTTGTTAAAACATTTATTTCTGAATCAACTATAACAAGGTCTGCTTGTTTACCTTTTTTGATTGAACCTAGCCTATCTTCTACGTTTAATCGTATAGCTTGATTTAAACTAGTTGTTCTCCAAGCTTCTTCTAACGGGATATTTGCGTAGTTCATCAAATTTTTCAATCCTTTATTCATGAGTAAAATACTTCCAGCTAATGAACCATTTTCTAATCGCGCCTCATGATCTTTCACGTGAACATTTTGTCCACCTAAATCATATTCTCCATCTTTCATACCTTTTGCTCTCATTGCATCAGTAATCACGCAGAAATTTTTGTTGCCTTTCGATAAATAAGCTAATTTAACGGACGCTGGATGTGAATGTACACCGTCTACAATAACTTCTGTCGTTAACCTTTCATCTGTCAATGCAGCTCCAAAAACGCCCGGCTCTCTGTGAGTAAATGTAGTTTGAGCATTATATAAATGAGTAATATGCTGTAAGCCATTATCAACTGCTTCTTCTATACCATCATAATCCGTAATCGTATGACCAGCAGAAAAAATCACTTTATCATTAAGTGCCTGTATTGTTTCTTTAGCACCTTCTACTTCCGGAGCTATTGTTATAATTTTTATTTTATCTTTAGCTACTGATTGAAATGCTTCAAACTTTGCAACTGAAGGTCTTGCTACATATTTAGGATTTTGCGCACCAACTTTATGCTCAGAAATAAATGGACCTTCTAAATGTACTCCTAATATTTCTGCGCGTTTATCATCTAAAGGCTTATACTCTGCTACATTTTGTAACGCTTTATTAATTGCTTCTGATGATTGTGTCATTGTAGTCGCTAAGAAACTTGTTGTTCCTTCTGATAAAAGATTTTCAGATAGTATATTCAATGTTTCCGGTGTTGCATCCATTGCATCCTGACCATATCCCCCGTGTATATGTATGTCAATAAAGCCTGGAATAATATGTTGACCATTTACATCAACAACTTCTAAATTGCCGCTATATGAACCTTCTTGTATATCTTGTATATATCCATCCTGTATTTCAATATAACCATTTTCTATTTTTCCTTGTTCAGTATAAATTACTGCATTATCTAAAATATAATGTCCCATTTTAAAGTCTCCTTAAAAATTATATTTAAATATTCACCTAATTCGTATATAATAAAGATAACATAACATTACTGGGGGGCTAATTAAATGAATACATTACTAATCTGCATGGTTGGTGTAGCGTTTCTTACTTCAATGTTAACAGCTGGTCGTGATTCTAAAGACTATGGACTTAAAGAAGAAGATTTAAACAAAGAGCTTGAATCTTTAAAACAAAATAATCAATAACTGAGACCCCTACGGCCTCAGTTTTTTTATTTTAAATTTGGATAATCTTGTTGTCTTAATGCTTCATAAATTAATATAGCTGCTGTATTAGATAGATTTAAAGCTCTTACATTATCATTCATAGGTATTCTTAAAGCTGTTTCTTTATACTTTTCTTTAACCCAATCAGGTAAACCACTTGTTTCTCTACCAAACACAAAGTAATGATCTTCATCAGTATTGCTGTAATCAAAATCAGTATGCGGCTGTGTACCGAATTTAGTTAATAAATAATAGTGACCACCTTCTGTTTTTTCAAAAAACTCTTCAATGCTATCGTAATAAGTGATGTTAACGAATTTCCAATAATCTAATCCTGCTCTTCTCAACATCTTATCGTCAGTGCTAAATCCTAATGGTTTAATTAAATGTAAATGTGTGTCTGTAGCAGCACAACTACGTGCAATGTTTCCTGTATTAGCTGGTATTTCTGGTTGATATAAAACTACGTGGTTCGTCATAATTTATTGTCTCCTCATTTCTAATCCTTTAATCATTTCTTCTTGTACTTCTTCAATTTCATGTTCATAATGCGACATGATAAAGGTTCTTGCCTCTTCCCCTTGAATTTGGCCAATCGCCCAATAAGCAGTAGCTCTAATCATTGGTCTAGGGTCTGTTAAAGCAACATCTTTCAATTCAGGTATAGCACTTTCCTCGTTAAAATGTGCCAATGCAACAATCGCATTTCTTTGAATAGGCTTTTTACCTCTCCATGCACCAGCTAAATGTCCATAAGTATTTTTAAATTCTTTATTAGACATCTTTAATAACGGTACTAATCTCGGCTTCAAAATTTCAGGTTCTAGCACGATATCATCATGTTGAGTGTTTATACCTCTATTTCTTGGGCACACTTGTTGGCATGTATCGCAGCCATAAAGACGATTTCCTATCTTATATCGATACTCGTCTTTTAAGTATCCTTTAGTCTGTGTTAAGAAGCTTATACATTTTTGACTGTTTAATTGACCATTACCTACTAGTGCACCTGTAGGACATCTGTCTACACATATATTACAATCTCCGCAACTATCTATCACTGGATCATCGGGTTTAAACGGAATGCTCACAAGCATTTCTCCTAAATAAGTCCAAGTCCCTAAATCCTCATTAATTATGAAACCATTTTTACCTGCAAAACCAAGTCCCGCTCTTTCAGCAACAGCTCTGTCAGATAATACACCTGTATCTACCATTGATTGGATTTCAACATCTGGTACTTTTTCTTTTAAAAATTCTCCAAGTTTATCTAATCGATTTCTCATAATTGTATGATAGTCTTGTCCCCAAGAAGCTCTCGCAAACATACCTCTTCTATCACCGCGCACACTTTTTGGAGCGCCTTTTAATTTGTTAGGATAACCTACTGCGATAGCGATAATCGAGCGTGCTGAAGGCAGTGATAATTTTGGTTCTGTTCTTAAAGCTATATCACTTTCTTCAAACCCAGAAGCATAACCTTTGTTATGGTAATCTGCTAGTTTCTTTTTTAACTCATCAAAAGGATCTGCAGTTGTAAACCCAATGCTATCTATTCCTATTGAATGCGCATAATCTATCACTTCTTGTTTTAATTGATCTAAATTCAAATTTACTCACCTCACTATCAAACATGCCTATATATTTTAACATATTTAATTCTTAAAAATTGCATATCTTTTAATGAAACAAAATTAAAAATAAGTCCGAGACAAATATTTGTGTCTTGGACTTATTTTAGCATTTATTTTTAATTTTTTTGTAGTAAATAACTTAAGAAATAATTGTAGTACCGATTGAATTTGAATTAGAACTATTTATTAAAGCGTGTTTAACTGTGCCTGGAATAATTTTAACACTACTACATCCATCTTTAATAGCCGATACAGCACCACTCACCTTTGGTATCATGCCTCCATATATTTCAGTGGTTTCAATATAAGTATTAATTTCTTGTATGCTTAATTCAGATTTAACTTCATCCTCTATTAATACACCAGGAATATCACTTACTAAAAATAAATCTGCATTCATTTCGCTCGCTATTTTATATGCTAAACTATCTGCATTAATATTATATTTTTGACCATTTTCATGATTAATACCAATTGGTGCTATTACAGGTATAGCTAACTTACATATATCTGCTAAAACTGGTTTGTTTACTGAGAGACATTCTGCAACGTATCCATACTTTTCATTTATAGGTTCAATCTCAAATAAGTTAAGATCTATTCCGTTTAATCCGATAGCTAATGTTTCTTTACGGTTCACTTGATGTACAATTTTTGGATTGACTTCACCTATCAATGTATTTACAGTTTGAAGCAAAGTTTGTTCATCAGTAACACGTAAACCATCTAAAAACTTACTTTCAACCCCTAATCTATTGAGCTGTTTTTTAATAAATGGTCCTCCACCATGAACAATAATAGGTGTATAATTATCTTTTCTTAAAGCATGTATATCTTCTATAATCGTATCGCAAAGGTCACTTAATATGCTACCGCCTATTTTAATTACTGCATACTTCATTTTAAAAACTCCTTATTAGGTGCTATATAAAGCATTAATACGCACATATTCGTATGATAAATCACAACCAAATGCTGTAGATTTAAATAAGCCGTTACCAACTTTAGCTTTAATAACAATAGTGTCCTGTTCCATATTTGCTTTAAGGTCTAATGCATCGAATGGAACTGGCATACCTTGTTTCACAATCAAATGATCACAAAGCCACACGTCCACATTATTTGGAGAAATTGTATTGTCTGCATATCCAATTGCTGTTACAAATCTTCCGAAATTAGGGTCGCCACCATGAATAGCTGTTTTAACTAAACTAGAGCCAACGATTGTTTTGGCTATAGCATTATTTTTTTCTTTTGAAATTGCACCTTCAACTTCAACTTTTATTAGTTTTGTAGCACCTTCACCATCTTGGGCGATGCTTTTTGCAAGATGCTCACAAACATAGCGAACCGCTTCAACAAATTTATGCCATTCAGGATGTTCTTTTGTTAACTGTTGTTTACCTACCATTCCATTAGCTAGAAGTAACACCATATCGTTTGTACTCGTGTCACCATCTACAGTAATCATGTTAAAGGTATCATCTACTGTAGGCTTTAATATGTCCTCTAAATCCTCAGCTTGTACGTTAGCATCTGTCGTCATAAACCCTAACATTGTCGCCATATTAGGATTTATCATCCCTGAACCTTTACTAGATCCACCTACAGTTATAACTTCACCATCTATAGTTACTTGAACAGCGATATGCTTCGTTTCCTTATCAGTTGTTAAAATAGATTCATTAAAATCTTTAGAACAAGTTGCACCTTCAATATCTATATGTTCAACGCCATATTTAATTTTATCCATAGGTAAAAATTCTCCGATTAAACCTGTAGATGCAACAGCTATTTCATGTTCTGGAAGTTGAAGTTTTTCAGAAATCCATTTTTTTGTTTGTATTGCATCCCTTAAACCACGTTCACCTGTACAAGCGTTAGCTATTGCTGAGTTAATAACCACTGCTGATAATTGTTTTGAAACATTTAAACTTGCTTGTGTAACTTGTAAAGGCGCAGCTTTAAACGCATTTTGAGTATATACTGCTGCGCATTGAGCAGGATTTGATGAATATAACCAACCAAAATCTTTCTTTGCTCGACGTAATCCAACATGTATTCCACCTGCTGTGTAACCATTAGGAGATGCGACATCCCCGTCTTGCAAAATCGTTATTTCAGAGTCTATAACTTGCTTAGTTTCTTCAATCATCAAATTCCTCCACTCTATGGGTATATTGGTAATAAATCTAAACCTTCCATCTCATCTAAGTTATATAGCTTATTTAAATTTTGAATTGCTTGTCCACTAGCACCTTTTACAAGGTTATCAATTACTGAAACAATAATAGCTTTATTTCGTTTTTCATCTACATAAATTCCTATATCACAATAGTTACTCCCAAGAACTTCTTTAGTTTTTGGAAAATCTCCTAAATCTCTAATCCTTACAAAAGGCTTATCTTTATACATATCTTTGTATAAAGCATGTAGACTTTCTTCTGTGTAATCTTTTGTTAAATCAATATAAATGGTTGATAATATACCTCTTGTCATTGGCACAAGGTGTGGTGTGAAAATAACATTGACTTCGGTATTAGAAAGATTCGTGAGATATTGTTCTATCTCTGGTATATGTTTATGTCCACCTAATTTATAGGCTGATAAATTTTCATTCATTTCACCATAATGAACATTTTGACTTAAACTTCGTCCAGCTCCTGATACACCAGTCTTTGCATCAATAATAATAGAATCAAGTTTAATTAACTCATCAGTTATCAGCGGATGTAATGCTAATAAAATAGATGTAGGAAAACAACCGGGGTTTGCGATAATTTGGTTATTTTCATTTATCTCTGACCATTCGGGTAAACTGTAAAATGCTTGATTCAATATGGATTGTTTGGCTGGTTGTTCTCCATAAAATGATTTATATACATTTGGATCTTTTAATCTAAAATCACCTGATAAATCAATTACTTTAATGTCTCTTTCGATTAAGTCAGGGATAAAATGTTTACTAACATTTGAGGGAGTTGCAAAAAATATTAAATCACATTGTACCTCTTTTACATCTAGGCTTGAGAATTCTGCCTGAATACTGTTTTGTAAATGAGGATACGTGTTTTTTATCGCTTCTCCTGATTTAGAATGTGAAAATATATATTTAATTTCAACTTCTTTATGTTGATTTAATAATCTAATTAATTCCACTGCTCCGTATCCACTTCCGCCGACAATTCCAACTTCAATCATTACGACACCTCTTTTTTATATTTGTATTATAAAACTTTTGACAAAAATTGCTTTGTTCTATCATTTTGAGGATTATCAAATATTTGTTCGGGAGTGCCTTCTTCTTGTACTATTCCTTCGTCCATAAATATAACGTGATCACTTACATTTTTAGCAAATCCCATTTCGTGCGTCACCACTACCATTGTCATACCTTCTTTAGCCAAATCTTTCATAACACTCAATACTTCACCTACAACTTCGGGGTCTAATGCCGAAGTTGGTTCATCAAATAATATAACTTGAGGATTCATTGCAAGCGCACGTGCTATTGCAACACGTTGTTTTTGTCCGCCTGATAGTTTAGACGGGTAAACATTATATTTATCTTCTAGTCCAACTTTATTTAATAATTGGATGGCTTGGTCATCTAATTCTTTTTTGCTTCCTTTTTTTAATGTTAATGGTGTTAAAGTGACGTTTTCTATTACTTTTTTATGTGGGAATAAATTAAATCCTTGGAAAACCATCCCCATTTTTTGTCTTAATTGGTCTAATTTTGTCCCTTTAGCATTCGTTAAATCATTATTTTTAAATAATATCTGTCCTGAGGTTGGTTCTTCTAATAAGTTCAAACATCTTAAAAGCGTACTTTTACCGCTTCCTGAAGGTCCAATAATAGCAACAACTTCACCTTGTTTAATATTTAAATTAATGCCTTTTAATACTTCGTTTTTTCCAAATCTTTTGTGTAAATCGTTAACTTTAATCACTTACACTGAACCTCCTTTCAGCGAAATACATTACTCTTGATAATGTAAAGGTTAATATGAAGTATAATACCGCTGCGACTAGTAGCGGTGTAAATGGATCGAACGAAGCACCTTGTACTACTTGTGCATTAAACATCAGTTCGCTTACACCTATTACAGATACAATTGATGATTCTTTAATAACAGTTACAAATTCATTACCTAAAGCAGGTAAAATATTTTTAATAGCTTGTGGCATAATTACTTGCTTCATCGCTTGAGTTCTATTTAATCCTAATGATCTAGCTGCTTCCATTTGTCCATTATCTACAGCATTAATACCTGCTCTAATTATCTCTGCAATATAAGCACTACAATTAATGATTAATGCGATAATACCGCAAATAAGTGCTGATAAATCGAGTCCGAGTACTGCGGTTGTACCGAAGTACACTAGAAATACTTGTACAAGTAAAGGTGTACCTCTAATAAATTCTATGTACACTGAAGCGATAGACTTAAGTATTTTGCTATTACCTAATTTCATTAGTGCTAATACGCAACCAATAATGGCACCTGCTACTACACCTAAGAAAGATAATAGAATTGTAATACCGATACCATGTAAGAAATAAGAACCATACTTACTAAAGAATGAACCATCATCAAACATAGCTTCTGTTGCTTTGTCTTGATAATCCTTTATCAAATTATTATCTCTCACATCTTTTACGCTTTTGTTTACTCTATCCATTAATTCTGGCGAGTTTTTCGGTAAAGCAATCGCGGTTGTTTTATCGGCATCAGAAAATTCAACATCAGAATAAGTTAAATTAGGATTTTTCTCTAGATAAGCGTCTGCAACTGGACCTTCTATAATCATTCCGTCTATTTTTCCAGAATTAAGTGACATGATAACTTCGGGTACCCTAGTAAGAGAGCTAAGTTGTGATTCAGGCATTTCAGTTTTTGCAAGTTCTTCTTGAGTCGTTTGCTTTTGAACACCAATCATTTTACCTTTAAAATCATCGACCGTTTTTAATTTGTCTTTATCTTTTTTCTGGACAATCATCCTTTGTTTGACTTCCATATAATAATCCGAAAAATCTACTTCTTTTTTTCTTTCAGGAGTTGGTGCCATACCAGAAATAATCATATCGATTTTTCCAGTTTTTAATGCGCCGAGTAAACTATCAAATTGCATATTCACAATTTTTAATTCTATATCGTTATCTTTTGCTATTTTTTTAGCGAGCTCGATATCAATCCCGGCATATTCTCGATTACCATCCTTAGTATGTTCGAATTCATATGGTGCATAATCAGCTGATAATCCTACTCTTAATTCTCCACGTTCTTTTGCTTTCTCCCATTGATCCGTTTGTGCTGCATTAGCTTGGCTTATACTAATGTTTGGAATCATAAGTGATAAACAAATGATGGTGAAGACAATTTTTAATAATACATTTCTTTTCACAGTTCCAACCTCCTGAATTAATAATATTCATTATTATACGCATTATTGTAATTTTATGCAACAGTGTTTTTTAAAAAATAGTATGAATGTTCAAACACTCATACTTGTTTATCATTATATTTCGTTTAAACTTTTCCCTGTGTTTATTACTTCAAGTGCGCTATCAAGTGATATCTCAACCATATTCTGAACAGCTGTTTTTGTATAAAATGCTATATGGGGTGAAATTAACACATCATCACGCGACAATAAATCTTTTAATATTTCATCTTCAATAGATTTATTTGAATAATCATATGCAAAATAATCAAATTCATGTTCATATACATCTAAAGCAGCGCTATGTATTTTTCCTTCATTTAATCCTTTCAATAAGGCTTTAGTATCAACTGTAATACCTCTTGAAGTATTCACTAAATATGCACCATTTTTCATATAACTTATCGTTTCTTCATCGATCATATGCATTGTTTCATCATTAGCAGGAACATGCAGAGTTATAAGGTCCGCTTTAGATATAGCTTCTTTTAAGTCATCAAAAAATTCAACATTATCACAACTTTGGTCATAAGGATCATAACCTATAACCTTTGCACCAAATCCATTGAATAATTGAGCTGAAACTTTTCCTATTCGACCTACTCCAATAACAAGTATGGTCATACTTCTTAATTCATTAGCAATAACATTTTCATCCCATGTAAAATCTTGATTAGTAACACGTTTATGTATTTTATTAATGTTACGAACTAATTCTAATGCTCTACATACCGCAAACTCTGCTATGGCATTAGGACTATATGCTGGTATATTAGTAATTTTAATATCATGTTTAGCTGCTTCTTCTTTATTGAACATATCAAAACCTGCAGTTCGGCCAGCTATTTGCTTAATTCCTACCTTATTAAGTGCCTCATATATATCATCATCATATTTATGTAGTTGTTGAGTACTAATAGCATCAAATGCTTCTAATGAAGATACATTATCTAATGTTAAATGTTCTTCAACACATACTATTTCATGATTATTCACTTTCCCCCAGCTATAAGCAAAATTTTTCTCATCTTCTCTTATATCAAATAATTTTATTTTCATCATTTACTTCCTTTCAATATGCAATATTGTGAATAATCATTAATTGTACAAGAAAACAAAGAAACAAACAATCTATTTTTCAATATATTCTTACTATTCAGAATATAATATGTAGTTTTAGGAGCTTATTTCTTTTATACATAAATAAAAGCCAAGGACATAAATCCTTAGCTCAAAAATGGACTACGAAATCTTATTTAACAAAATGAGGTTTCTGGCCCTCTCTCTATGCTTTATTATTAAAAGCAAATATATCTTTTTGATATTTTGGTAATACTTTCAAACATAGTGTGTGTATAATGTATGCACTTATTAAAGGTATAATGAAGTATGCTAATAACAATAATAATACGTTAACTATAAACTGTCCGTCCATATATTTTATAGCATTGGCTGGTCCGACAAAACCTGTGTAGCCAAAACCTGTAGACATTGGTGTTCCTTTGATTCCAACAAAGTAAGTTAATAGTCCACAAATTAATCCATTAAACAGTAACGGTACTGCGATTATAGGATGTTTGAAATAAACTGGTATCATTAGTTTTGCTGCACCAACAATCAATACAATATTTGTGCCTCTATTATTAACTTTCCATGATCCTATTAAGAACGTCATACAAGCTGCTACAATACCCATATTACCTGCGCCAGAGCTTAAACCTTCTAATCCTACAGCAGTAGCAATAGCAACTAAGGAAATAGGTGTTACCATTAATAAAGAGTATGTAATTGCTATTAAGATACACATTAATAATGGATTTAAAGTAGAAAAATGACCAATTAAATTGCCAATACCTTTAGTTACAGTACTTACATAAGGTAAAGTTAACATGCCAATAAATCCACTCACAACAGAAACTAAAATTGGTAATATAAGCATATCTAATGAACCAAATTTTCCTTTTAATTTAATCATTAAGAAACAACTTATTACCAATACAACGATTAAATTTACTACATCCCCAATACTTGCAAATGTATATGTACCATTCTCTATTTTAACAGCACCTGATCCAATCAATCCTGCAGCTCCAATCATAACAGCATCAGTAGCTTGGAATTTAAATTGATTTGCTACAATCACTCCTATTATAAAGCTCATACCAAACTGCATTAACAGTAAAGCTTGGTTAAACATTTCTAATATAGGATGAAACTGTGCTAAGTATGTAAAAAGTACGCCAAGAATAGCATTTGGTATTAAAGCAATAACGATACCAACACCAATACCATTTAAAATATTAGAAAAAAATTCTTTTGCAGTGAAATGTTTATCCATAGTATTCCTCCAGATATAAATATGTATTAATGATATAGGACTTTATCTTTTTAAACAATCGTATTTTCACATTTATCCTAAACTTCTTAATATTATATAAAATAAAAAAGCCATAAACCTAAGTTTATGGCTTTCAATATAGTACCGGCGGTCGGGCTCGAACCGACACGTCCGCAATGGACACGGGATTTTGAGTCCCGCGTGTCTGCCAATTCCACCACGCCGGCATAACAGCAGTATGTACAACGATTTGGACCGCGTGTTAGTCGATAACTACACGTGGGACCAGTCGAATACGCGGAAAAAGCGCGTATATAAATTATATAACGTATGAGTTTATACGTCAATAAGTATTCGTTGTATATACGTAGATACTTCGTAATTTGCTAATTGTTGTACGGTATCGTATAATAAAACAAACGGACAAACGATATTCAGACGGAGGACAATTACATGAAAATTACTGTAGACTTAAACGCCGATACTATCGCAAGACTAAACGAGTACGCTGATCATAACAACCGTCCATTAGACGATGTTGTAGACGATATACTGGAAAGTTACTTAACGAAACCAGCAGCCGAACTAGAAATGATTCTTAATGATCCGGACTTACATTCGGAATATAAATCGTTCCAATCAACTTTAAATACATACATGATCGAAGAAATAAACACGTTAGAGAGTATGTCGAAAACAGAATCGGGATTACCTACCGACTATGCAATGGCGAAAGTATTCGAACGCTTAACGTCAAAGCACTTATTTAAGTCGTATTTGAACGTTGACTTATTTACAACGTTTATGAAGAATAAAATATAAAAAGAATGAGCGATAGACAATTGCGTCTACCGCTCTTTTTATGCCGATTTTCCACTTCGACATTGTATGGTGTATGAGATGCACACGGTTGAAAATCACACCGTGATTAACTATCTTGTGACGAGTTTCTTCCTATTATATATCCACGATATAATTTGTTAAGAAATAACTCCCCATAAATCGCTTTGAGTTCCATCTGCGTATATTTCTCTGACTGGCATGTATACAGTGTAACCACCGTAAGTGTCCCACGATATCCAAACGTGACCATCGTACACTTGTTTCTCGGAGTAGTTTACTGATTCATTATATCGAAGTACACCAGCTTGTGGATGTCCTGTATACGGACCATTCAAACGAGTGGCAATACCTATTTTCGATTTACATGTAAACGTTGCATGCTCTTCCATGTATTTTACCCCGTCGGCATTGACTTGCCAGCCTTTAGCCGGTTTAGCAATTTCATTCTTATTCTGTACGGCTACGTTATCCGGTTGTTTAGATGGTTTAGTGTCTTGCGTTGGTACTAAATCGTTTGCTGGTGCACCAGCTTTTAACGCCGGATTATTATAATACTTCTTAATCTCCTTGATGAAATAATCCTTTAGTTTATTAACGATTTCTTGTGGCGCAGCTCCTTGTTTCACTGGATCCCAACCGGTGTGAATCGTCATTGATCTGTGGGGACAAGCGGTCAGAACGAACTCACAATGTAACATGACCGTCGAACGATTAACCGGCAGTCCGTAATAAAGCATATCCAGTGCCGCTTTCTTAAACGTTGCTTGTTCGTTAGCCATAAAGTCCTTGTTACTAGCGGACATTGATTCGTTAACTTCGTAACCAATATAGCCGTTATTACCGTTAGCTTTAGCGACATGCCATGCGATACTGAACGTATCAATAGCTCGCCATACAGTTTTACGGTCGATGTAGTAATGAGCTATTCCGGCAGTGTATCGTTGTTCACTAGCGTTTCTTAGATTATTATAATCTTGCAACGCAGTAGCTGAACCGGCTGTATTATGAATAACGACACCTTTAACGCTACCCACACGGTTAGCCATTTTGTAGTTAATCGTTTTATTAATCGTTTTAATCTTAGTCGATACAGTGCCAGCGCCTTTAACGGCATCTGAATACGGCGGACGAATAACGCCTACTATATTGTCGTACACGTGATCTTCGACAAGTGCTGCCGGACTACCTTTATCTAAGTTAGCGTTGTACCAGTTTTGATCGACACTATTAAAGTAATCAGCGTTTGCCTCTGTTACTATTCCCGTATGTCCGTATTCATCTCCGCCCATTACGAAAATGTCTCCCGGCTGTAGAATCTGTTTCTTACCTTTAATAACTTGGAACCCTTTCGGATATTTAAAATCGATAAAGTCTATCGCATTACCCGTTGGATGAACCTTGTAATGTTTCTTTAGAAATTCGATAATGAATGTCGCACATTGAGCGCCATTATTCTGACCCGCTGTTAATCGTTTACCGATATTACTTACCGCCCAATTTACCGCCTCTTGCTTTTTCAATTAGCATCTTCCTTCCGTTATTGTTTTGGTACGTGACCGCCCGGAGTTTGTTGTTCCGAGTATTCATTCTGTGCAACTTCTTGCTCCACTTCGATTGGGATATCGCCTTTCTTTAACGCTCTTGTATAATCAGTGCCTTCTTTACCGGCAAGTGTATGCGAGTTATTCATGAAGTAACCAGCTAGACCTGTCACGATAATAAATCCAAGTGAAATAAATTCCGATAACTCTTGTTCGTCAATTGGTAACGGACTCATTCCTGCAGCCGTTAAAATTCCGTTTACTAAAGCTAATAAAAGTAATACTAATCTCGTCCATGTTCCTACGTCTTTTGGCATAGTATAAAACCTCCGTTTATTTTTCATCTTTCTTGTCTCCGTCTATATACGTCTCTAATATCTCTTGTTTCTTACGCTCTTCACTCTCGTCGATAATTGAGAATAAATCGCTAAGTACCGCTGCTAGTATTCCGACCATGAACACCGTTAACAAGTTCGGGTAAGTAGTCGCAGCGTTTGTCGTTAGTATTAACAAGAAACTGAAACTCGCGATTATAAGCGAAAGCATAACGTTAGTCTTTGTTATATAGAACGAAGTAAATATAGCTGCCCCTAAACCGAATGACACCCACATAGTCGTTGTTTGACCTCCGATAATGTGAATTTGTTTACCGTTGCTTGGCGAGAACTGTTTAACGAATAAATCCGGGTCTAACGCTAGAGTAAGTCCAATACCAATCATAAGGAATAACAATAATATTTCCGATTTCTTTGGCTTTCTTTTCATCTTTCGCACCTCCGTTCTATTTTATTTTAGTCCGTACTGTGAAAGTAAATAACCGACAACACCAGTTATTACAGCCGTTACAATAGTTTTCTTAACGGTCTTTCTCGTCTCTGATCCGGACTCTACTACCGCTAACACTTTACTTAACTCATCAGTTACCTTACGATCGCTTTTTTCAAGACGGTCCACACGCTCGTCGAGTTCGTCAAGTTGATCGTCTATGTACCCGAACATAGCGCGTAGTGCATGATTCTGTATTTCGGACAAAAAACGTTTAATCATTTTCCGACCGTCCTTTCTATTTATTATTCGCTAGGTAACGCCGTTAATTCCTCAATTTCTTCCTCAAGCTCGGCTTTTTCTCGTAGTACCTTTTCGAGTTCTACTTGAAGACCTATATTTCGATTAACTTCTTCCTGTAATCGTCTGTTTGTGAATACTACTTCTAATTCTAAATCATTATTTTTTTCCATCTTTTTGCATCCTCTCTAATTTATCGTTAAGTTGTTGTATTGCACGCAAACTCCACGCTATTAATTCGTATAAATCTACCCCTCCACTACGTACAAATTCCGGAGGAGTCTCGTAACCATCTCCTACTACAAGTCCGTGATTTATATGCCTGTCGTCTAAGTCCACATCCGTTTTAAACTTGTAGGAGTACAATTGCAGCTCATTTGCTATTACGGTCAACGCATCATAATCCCACTCTGTAATATCCTCTTTATACTCCGAATAAGAGGCATTAACGAACGATTCAGCACGTACAGGTCTGTACACCGGCTTTCCATCATTGTAAAACTCATTGGTTGTTACCCTAAGTTCAGAACTCCCTACTCCTATATACGTATTCTCATAAGGAGTGCTTGTTCTAACCGAGTTTAATATGACGTCGTTCATAATAGCATTACGTGCCTCAAAATCACGCAAAACTTCGGAGTTACCTTTACTAACTACTTTTAAAGCGTTGTCAACTCTAGCATAGACATTATCATTAATAGCTTGAATATCTCCGACCATTCTACCGTTTACTTTCATATCGTGTACTTCTAGGTTTCCAGTACCTCGTAAACCACTGCCGTCCGTTACGAATAACGTTTTACCATTAAAGGCTTTCGAGAACCTTAGCCCAACAGATGGTGTCGGATTATTCTCGGAACCGTAGTATATTATGCCGTCATTATTACCTATTACTTCGTTATCTACTACATGGTATTCGAATGTATTGTTACCCGAAACAGAAGTTCTCGGTTGAATTTTAACCCTCTGTTCTTTTGAGCGGATATATGCGCTATCGTAAGCATCTATAATAACTTTCTCTAATCCGGATCTCATCGCTACTACGCCACCCACTGACGATAGCGTTACACCTTTACGAATAGGATCGTAATCATAACTAAAGAACTCTAACGTTCCGGATGATTCATCTTGAGTACCGTCTGCATAGGTCGAAATGCCGTGTTGAGTGTAGTACAACATTCGATTATCGTCCACGTTTCTCATTTTGATATACCCTTTTTGTAGCACAATTTGAGTGTCGTAAGTTCTAGTATCTCCTTGCCATGTAGTCGTATATCTACCACGAGCGTTTAACTCATTATTTTTTATACTAATGTAAGTGTCGGTCGAAGTACCACCGTATATTGTTATATTAGCAGTGTTTATTGTACCTGATGTTATTGCGTTAGCTGTAATACCATCTGATGTCGCTATAACATCCGCAGTATTACCCCCGTCTTTTGATATAAACCACCCGGCGCTATTTAAGCCGACAACATTATTTGGATTATTCTTATCAACTGCATATATACCGTTATCTAAAGTTAACTCGGTATCTACCGACATTATTTTACGCAACATTTCTTTTGACCTTTGATCGAGTACATCGAAGTTTAATTGTAAGTTACCATCTAGTAATGCGTTTAGTTTAGTAACTGCTGACGACAAATTGCTAGAATATCTTCGACCTAATTTCTGATTACCAAATACCACGTTGATATTTCGCACATTTCCATTAGCGTATCTATCAATCTTAATCTCAACGACTCTAACTTCTTGATTAAAGTCTATTCTCTTATCGTTAAGGTACACACGGTCTCCTAATTCGGGTTGAGCATATGGATAACCTTGTGCGCGCAAGTCTTTAACGTCCGCACTAACAGATATAATAACGCTATTATCCACAACTTCTTTCATGGCTTTATCAATCGCCGCAACTGTCTTGTACGAACCTTTCGCTACCATCGGTGCATGTCTGCGTCCTAGTATCTTCGCTAATGGAGACTCATATTCACTCGTTAACTTGGCTTTCTCTAAAACATTCTGCTCGCTTTCTTCGTAATCTCCGAAACCTCTAGCATAAGTAAAAGTCGAAGTCCCGTCAGTTTCTTCCTGTATATTAGATGCGTTTAACTTGTAGCGGTACTCAAAACCAACGTCTCTTCCGATATAAGAGTCCAAGTAAAACGTGGTTCCCGAAATATAAAACTCTGCTTTAAATCTCTCAAGCAATCTTTTGAATGACTCTAACTTCGTCTCTCCGTCTCCTAGACCTTCTATTTCTATAGAGGGGAAAGACGACAATTGCACAAATGAATATCCAGTGTCAGCAAATACTCTAACGAAAGCATCTGTTGAATTTATATATCCGTCAAAGCGTTCGTAAGTTCGTAAGCTATCTAATCTGTCTAATGCTTTGTGTACCGCCCGAATATCTATATGAAAACTGCTGCCACGAGTGTTTTTCTTAGTATATACAATCGTATAAGTATCTCCGTAGAAATCAATTTCCCACATCGAGTCTATCTCGTTAATGAATACGTTGTTTATTTTATTAGGAGGTATAGTTAACTGTATCGATTGATTACCGTTAAGTTCTAATGTTTGCTCTGATTGAGCAGATACTATAAATTCTTCTCCTAGTAAATTTCTTGCGATGACGTTAGTCATATCTAGCCTCCTTTACTGTATTCGATTCTGAAATGTAATTACTACCCCGCATAGAATGATATATCCGATAGGCTGACATATTTACCGGAGGCACTCTCTACGGCTAAGTTACCCGACGTATCTAGTAATACTTTGCCAATTGAGCCGTCCGATACAAATGGTCCGAACACATGACGATTAATGGGTCTGAAACCTTCGGGCAATGTAAGTGCGTATATACCCGGACCTACTGCCCCATCCGTTATAATTCCTTGTAACTGAACCATTCCATTAGATAGCTTAATCGCTCTAGGCTTGTATGCGTCACTATAGCTACTCCAGCCATTCTTAGTAGATATATCGACTATTGAAACGTCTTTCTTCATCATACCGCCCTGCCTATTAACTTCCGGAGTTACAGCGCTTTTAGTCCACACCACGTTACCGTTAAAATGTATGTCTGCTGCCTGTGCATTTACACCTATCGTTGAGCGGTTACTACCGTGTTTGTTCGTAGCATCATTTCTTATGGACGAGCCATTCATGGACACTGCGCATGTCTTTTGTCCGTCAAAGTAGCAAGAATTAAAGCCTCCTCGTGATCCGTCCCAGACTAGCGAGTCTTTAGTTATAGTAGAATCGCTAATCTTACAAGCATGAACTGTTCCATAAGCACATCTACTAAATCGGATAAAACCTCCAGCAGTTATCGTCGATGCGTTATACGACTCTAGGCTTTCGACTTTACAGTACGAATTACAGTCGAAGAATGTTATCGATTTAACTTTTACATTAGGGTTAGTAACGCTAGGATCGACAATACCGTCCTTCCTAGATAACCATACAGCTGCTCCTGTTATTCCTTTAACGACGACTTCTTCATTATAATTACCTTCCTCAATTTTTACGAAGTGATCTTTATCGATAATCTTAGGTATATAGTCTACTGCTGCTTGAATCGTTTTAAATGGCTTTTGTATACTACCGTCTCCACCAACACTAGCGCTCGCGTCTACATATATGTTTACTGACGAAGTGTTATTACGATATACTTTCGACAATGTAGTATCGACTGACTGTACCTTATCTTCCTGTGTCGCTAAGTCGAATAGTAGTTCTCCGACATCAACTTGGTTGAGTTTCTTGATATTATCGATTACGTAGTCACTCGTAGAATTTATATCGTTAATTGCTTGACTAGACGCATCTGAAACCTTTTCAACGTAAGGTTCATAAGGATCAAGACTAATGTGGTTAAACGGTGTCCATTCTCCTTCGCTATAACCGTATACTGTCTGTTCGTCTAGCACTGTTATAAGGGACTTCTCTGCAACGTTAGTAGGTAAGTCCTCATATGTCTCGACAGGTTCAAGCATTTTTATTATATTTTCTTCTCTAACGCGATCCCATACGGCTCTTAATAATCGTACATCTGTTTTATCTATCTCATCGTATAGCTCGATAAAGTTTCCATTAAGACTGTTTAAGTTATCGGTATTCCATCTACCGCCTATTACTTCTCTAGCCATAGTCACACCTACTTATAATATTTTTTGAAGTCTACTTTAATTTCTTGATAAGTACCATTCTTAACTGTAATTCTATTTAATCCCGGTTTAAGTGATATAAACTCTCGGTTACAACTTCTTAGTTTATTGGTCTGATCTACCTTTACTTGCATACCATCAAGTGTTAACGTTCTGCTCGACACACTATCGTTATACATAAATTTATCTCCAGTACTATCGTTCTGAATCACGAAGTTACCACTAGTCACTAGACCTACTACGTCTATTTTTAGGAACATTGACTCCGGAATAACAGTGACATTACCTCCGTTCCATACATCGAACGTCAAGCTATTATGTCGGTATTTCACTAGGTCTTGGTTTAGATTATCTGCTAAACCGTACTTATTGATAGACTCTATATAACCAGTTTCATCAACCTCTAGTGTTGTGTATATAGTTTCTGCAAACGGTAGTTCAGTGGTTTCAAACTCTATTTCAATCTCTCCACCGTTAAATAGTTGTTCCGGCTCAAGTTCTCCTACCATTCTGACTAAATATTGTTTGCCGTTTACGTACTGATTATCAGTGTTAGGGAGAAATCTAGGCGTTTCTCCAAAGTCTACAAATTCATATTCAAGTCTCTTAGGTCTACGCATTTCTCGTATATAATAAGACTCTACGTCTGTTAATACTCCATATAAGTCGTCTCTTAAATGTGCGTAATGGTGCATTTCGTTATGCTTAAATTTCATCGGAACTTTAATTCTTCTTGATGTATAATCCGCTCCATAATCAACTTTCCCGAAACGCCCTTCCACTCTATCCGAATATTGTTCTATCGATATTGAGCCGACAACGAAGTCGTAAACGACTCCGAAGTCAGATAGCCTGTATACACTACCGTCCTTTTTTACAATCTCTACATCCATCGTCTAACCCTCCGTTATCTACCCATGTAATCTAATCTGTCATCTACGGCATTACCGTGATTAACTTCCGTTCTAATCCACTCTTGATCCGCATGTACATTAACATCTACACGCATACGTGTCATTGGCATATCAACTTTCATATTCGATTTAACCATATGATCCATCTTAGGACGCAATCCGTTAATATTCCGTTTAACTTCCGTCATGCTACCTAAATCGAATGGGTTCTTGCCTAACGTTTTATCGAATGTATTAATCGAATCTGATGCTAAATCTCCCGCCATTTTAATAGCGTATTTAGATTGTTCTTCTATACCGACCATATAACCGTCAGTAAAGTCTCCGCCTAATTTAATCGTTTCTTTGGCTGGAGAATTAGAGCGTTGCGCTCGTTTAATAGCTGACATTGCAGCGTTTGCTAAACTCGCAGCAGCTGATGCGGCTCTACCGACCATACTAGCTATACCATTAACGAACCCTTGACCTAAGTTCTGCCCTAGTCCGAATGTTCCACCTGTATTAGAAAGACCCGATTTACCGGCGCTAGAAACACTGTTACCGGCACTATTAGCTGGACCGCTTTGTCCGCTTAATCCACTAACGAATAATGAACCCGATTTACTACCTCCGCCACCGTCAGTAGTCGAACCTAATACTCGTTGAACGTTACTCATGATATTCGTTGCTGTACCGTTTATTGAACCCATGTTTCCGGATAATCCACTGTTGAACATTGAACCCGACTTATTACCACCGCGTCCGTCCGTTGTAGATCCGAGTGTATTTTCCGTACTACTCTTAATACTATTCGACGTTCCATTGATAGAACCTTTCATGCTTGATAGTCCCGAGTTAAACTTGTTACCCGAACCACTACCGCCTTTGCCATCTGTTGTAGCTCCTAACGTTGATTGCACGGCAGATTGTATCGAAGTAGCTACTCCGTTAATAGGAGAATGTTTCGATGCTAATCCCGATTGGAATAAGCTACCGGCTTTACTACCTCCGCCACCGTCATTTGCGCCCGTTAGAATACTTTCGGGAATAAGTTTTAACGCTGTCGAGTTCGAAGTTGCTAACCCTAATCCAGCCATAATACCACTCGAGAATTTCGAACTTACGCTACTTCCGCCGTTACCATCACTAGCGTTTGCTAATATTGATTCCGGTATTAGTTTTACGGAGTTTGACGCCTCTGTAGCTTGTCCGCCACCAGCTAGTATTCCGCTAGTGAATAAGTTAGTAGCTTTCGTTCCACCTTCGCCATCCGTAGTCATACCTAGTATTTCTTCGACAGACTCTTTCTGACTTCTAGCGCTACTACTAACGCCTTCCTTACCGGCATCTAAGCCCGATTTATATGAATCAGCAGTTTGCTTACCTTCCGGATTTAAGTCGGCTTTAGATTCCTGTTTCATCAATTCTTTTAATCCAGCCGTAAATTCTGTAACCGTTACTTTACCCGATTGAAGACCAGCAACTAACGTTTGCATAGTCTGTTGACCTTCCGGAGTTAGATCAATATCGGAGTTTTGTTTCAAGCTCGTTTCGAGTATCTCTCCGACTTCATCTACAGACACAAGTCCGCTCTGTAATCCAGCCGATAATGTTTGAACGTCTTGTTTACCCATATCAGATAAATCAACTTTCGATATTTCAAGCAATCGGTTGTTTAGGAAAGTAGCAAATTCCGACATTCCATAAGTGCCATCTTTCAATCCTTCAACGAATGACTTAGCCGTTACGTTACCTTTCGGACCCAAGTTTATCTCCGTTTTAGATTTAAGATCGACACCCATTTGGTCGGCTACTTCTCCGACTTTAACGCCTTTCATACCATCTACGAATGTTTCAAGCGTCTTACGACCTTCCGGTGTTAACGATTCTTGACCCATCTGATTTCGAACGGTGTTTATTTGAGCAACCGCTACATCTTTAACGCTTAACTCTCCCGAACGTACACCTTCGACAAACTCGTCAACTGTCTTACGTCCAACACCTGTGATGTCTACACCTTCGAAACCATCTTCGAATTTAGTTGCGAAACCTTCTCCGATTGCAGTTGCCGCCTCTAATGACGCATCTTTCATAGTGTCGAATTTATTAGGGATTGTGTCGACTGCTGCTCCGACTTCGAGATATTTCTTAGCTGCTTGTTCGGCAGCACTTGCCGATTTCTCTTCGGCTTTATTTGACGCCTCAATAGCATCCGCTAATGAAATCTGTTTATGCTTACGAAGATCACTAATACTGCCCATTGCCGCCTCTTGTCTCGTTAAATCTTTCTTAACTCCAAGTGAGCGTCGTTCTTCTTCTGTTAAGCCTTTCATTGCATCAACGCTACCATGAATACCTTTAGCATTACGTTCGTTAGCATCTAAGTTTTCTAGGATAGCCGATTTTTGCTTATCGTGTTCCTGTGTTAACTGCGCTAATAGTTGCTTACCAGCCTCTGTATCGCCCATGTTCTGTTTAATCATAGTAGAGTTTTTCTCGTAGGCTTTATCCATTTCTTTCATCGTACTTACAGTAGTTTTAGCCATGTCCGTAAGTGACGATTGAACTTTTTCTACTGGAGCGTTCGCATCTAATTTATCAAATGCCGTCTGCAACCTAGCTAAGTCCGAAACGTTATTACCGATAGAAGTTTTAAACTCTTTATCGATAGAACTAAACGCCGTACCCAAGTCGCTAAACTCTTGTGTCGTAAGTGTTCTACGTTCTTTTGATGCCGTACTAAGGATGTCAGATATAGTTGACTCTGCGTTCTTAACGATTTCACGTTTACGGTCAAAGATACGTTTCTGCTCGGCTAAGTTTTGTTCTAGCGCCGCCTTTTCAGTTTCACTTGCGCCTTTCATTAAACTACGAGTTATATCAGCGATACGTTTCTCACTGTTATTTATCTCTTGTACAGCTTTATTCGTTAAGTCTGATAGTTCGGCTAATACTTTGTTCTTCATATCGGCTGCCTCTTTAGCGGACATTTCGCCCATACCATCAAGGTTTTTAAGCATACCGTTTTTAAGCTCTAACGATTTCGCATTAGCGCCTGTAACCATACCGCCTATACTATCTAATACCTTTAATTTCATGTTTTGGTAACTTTCGGCTGCCTCACGTGTAGACGAGTCCGATATTCTCGAAATCTCATTCATACCTTTCGTGATTTCACTGCCGTTAAATACTTTACCAACATTCTTAACTGCATAGACGATAGCTCCTAATCCAGCTACAACACCAACTGTCGTTGCACCAGCTGGACCAAACGCCATAAATGCCGCACCAGCAACTCCAAGCGTACCTACTATTCCACCGATTAATAATGCTGTATCAACGAAACGTTGTCCTAGTTGCGATATGCCACCTTCGGCATTGAAGAATCCGTCTGTTAAACGTTCGATACCTTGTAGCATACCGTCTATCGAGTTCATAAATTCTCCGTTAGCTTTAGCGAAAGCTCCGCCCATATTAGCGAATATATTTCGAACTCTGTTCCATACCATCTGAACCTTACTTGCGAATGTTTCATAACGCTTGTTCGATTCTTCAAGTAACGCTGTGTTTTCAGCCCACGCTGTGTTACCGACTTCTCTAGCCGATGTAACTTGATCTACTGCTGATGATAAACGTTTCATAGTATCGATTTCTCGAATCTCTTTGATACCTAAATCGCCTAACACTTTATCGAGGTTTTCTCCCGATGCTTTCGATTTATCTAATCCTTTAAGTAACAGAATTAACGCACCATATGCGTCCTCTTCGATTTTAGCTTTAGCTTTCTCTGCGGACATACCCATGATGTTCGCCCAAGCCTCTGCTTTCTCTCCGCCACCTTGTAATGCCGAGTTCATCTTCGTCATTGTACGTGACATAGCCGAGCCACCCATTTCGGCTTTAATACCAACGGATGACATAGCAGTTGAAAGCGCCATAACCTCTGCCTCTGACATGTTCAACTGTTTACCCATACCGACTAAACGCAGTGTCATTTCCATAATTTCAGATTCAGTTGTAGCGTATTTGTTACCTAAGTCAACAAGCGTAGCACCGAACCTGTCGGCGTCTTTATCAGCTGTACCCATAACGTTAGATACTCGAGCGATACTTGTAGCTGCCTCTTCGGCTGACATGTTCGTTGACGTACCTAATCGAATCATCGTATCAGTAAACTTAGCGATACTCTCTTTCTTGATTCCTAATTGTCCGGCTGCCTCTCCGACTGCCGTAATCTCTTCGTATGTTGCTGGCATAGTAGTCGTCATCTTACGGAAAGTTTGATCTAACTTACGGTATTCTGCGTCTGACGCGTCTACTGTCTTTTTAACGCCAGCTAATCCCGATTCATATGATGCGAATGTTTTAAGCGATCCGTACATTGCTGCGCCAAATGCTGTTGCACCTGCGATACCGCCCATAGCGAATCCTCTAGCCGTTCTATTAAATCTATCGATGTCTCTAGCCGCTAAATCAACGGCTCTTTGCGCCTTTTGGTTAGCACCAGCGAAAGTACCGACGTTCGCAGTAGCTGCCGCCATATTAGTTGCACTCACGGCTCTATTTAAGCGAGAAACTTCTCCGCTTGTTTTACCTACCGATGTAGATGCGCTAGAATTGGCTCTATCGAAACTAGACATACTACTTGTTGCATGCGCTAAACTAGCTGCGTTTATAGCTCTGTTTAAACGGCTAACTTCCGTTGTAGTTCTACCGACATTGTTAGCAGCTCTACCTGTAGCGGAACTATAATCGCCTAAACCGTTAGTAGCACGAGTAATCGGCATCGCTCCTACAACTCGATTAAATGCTTGTAATCTACCGGTACTTCTATCGATAGACGAT
Source organism: Mammaliicoccus sp. JADD-157 (assembly GCF_049310805.1). Lineage (NCBI taxonomy): Bacteria > Bacillati > Bacillota > Bacilli > Caryophanales > Staphylococcaceae > Mammaliicoccus > Mammaliicoccus sp. JADD-157. The sequence goes on from NZ_JBMOVZ010000002.1 coordinate 443,802, forward strand.
GCCGTATTAGCATTAGCTCTTTGGAAAGCCGATAAACTATTAGTAGCACCCGCCATATTAGTCGCAGCAACTGTCTTATTGAATCTCGATACAGCCGCCTCTGCTGCCGCAAAAGCTGCTACGAAACCTTTTGAATCGGCATGAAGTTTCGCCGCTACATCATACATATGCGCCATGTACTATACTCCCTTTCGTTATAAATTTATTGACCTTCGAATGATGAACCGCCCAATCTTGCGTTGAGTATATTCTCTGCGTTCTTAATTGATTCATCCCAACGTTCCATAGCCTCCGGATTACGTTGTACTTCCTTTTCTCCGGTCCAATCAGCACGATTAAAGAATTTATCGAATGTAGGGAATACTGGCGATCCGTTATTTTTAAATTGACCGGCTAAGTTCGATTGCCACGCAAGTAAGTGTAGTCGTTCCATTTCGTCTACATATCGTTTATGATAGCCACGTAATAACGCTCTATACTCGCATATCTTCATTCGCTTAATTTGTTCTATATCGTTGATATTCAGATACCTAAAACAATCAGCGATTATATCGCCGAATGTCATAGATTCTGTTTTCTCTTTCTTTACTTCTCTTCCGTTTGTGCTTGCGGATTGAGTATGTGGTTGTACAAACCCACGCGTTCTAATTCCTCGATACACAGTTCGGACAATTTCATGATGTCTCCTACTTCACGAATCTTCTCTGATACGGCTTTGCGTAATTCTTTCTGTGTATACGAACCAGTTTTAACGTCTGCTAATCCCGCATCAAACACATCAACTAGCGCTCTCAAATCGTTAGCTGCTAATCGAGGGTATACAGTCGCTACTCCAATCCCGAACTCTAATTCCGTTACGTCTCCGATTGATTGTTTCAGCGAATACTTCTCGTCTAAATGAATCGCAAACCCAATATCGAAGTCCAATTCATATTCTTTTCCTTTTAATGTGATATTCATAATATGCACCTTCCACTTTCGTTTTTTATTATCGATACACCATATATCGTTATTACAAAGATAAAGCGGAATGAACTTAATCACTCCGCTATGAAATTACTATTAACCTTCTCCACCGCTTGTTCCTCCAGCTAATTCGCCGAAGTCATTGAACGCGTATTGTACTGCTTGGAACTCATCCGGAGTTAATGAAACTTCTCCTTGTTGAGGCGTTAAGTTAATGTTGAACGTTGAAGATAATTCAGTGTAGCTATCCGTTGAAGAAGACTTGTTGAACGTACTTAAAGTACCTTGTCCGTAAGTAGCGTAGTATTTACCCGATTTTGACTCTTCCGTAATGTCTACTTCCCACACTTGCAACGTTTTACCTTTAAGGTATGATTCTTCGACTAACTTGTAAGTGTCGTTGTCACGAACTACGTAACATGTGAACTCGATGTTAGCGTTAATCTCCCCAGCGTCTTTTAATACGCCATCTTTCGTTGTTTCTTCGATTGCCTCACGCTCACTGTTGAATTGGTGTTCAGTTTGGAACGCTAATCTTAATTTATTTCCATCCGCAGTAGTGTCGTCCATTGATTGGAAAAATAGTACCGTTTTAGAACCTTTTGAAACTGCCATTTGACAAAACCTCCATATAATAATTCGGTAACTAAGTACCGTGTCCGTTTAAATTTGTTTCTTAACGTGTGTTAAGGGAATACTTATATCTATATACAAACGATGTGTATTACTCTCATCTTCGACTTGTGTGCCGTACATGATATTTGATACACCGTTTATATTCTCTACTGAAAATTTACCGATAGTTTCTAGTTTGTTATTGATAATAGGAATGTTTGCGTACATTAATATCGGCATAACCGATTTATGAACGTCTGACAACTCGGTTATATTACCTCCGTGAATACCAACGTTTAAGTATATGTCTTCGTGAATTAAATCTTTTGATTTCGTTAATTCATTAAGACTACTGTTTACGTATTCTATTTCGATAAAAGGTTTCTCGGTGGGCTTTTTGTAACCGTAGTACTTCCACACTGTTTTAATACCGGTTGTATCTTGGAAATACTTTCGTAAACTTCCTATTAATTCGAAGTATGTTAGTTCCAAGCTCTCTCCACCGCCTTTGCTAATCGAGATTCAAACGTTGATCTAGCCTCGTTTACATTTCGAGTTATATAATATCGTTTTGATTTATGTTCGAAGTTCTGACGCCATACATATGGAACATTCTCGGTATCTAGTTTTAATTCGTGGACTAGCATACCAGTACGCACGTATGAGTTCGCTAATGAATCTCGTAAAGCACCTGTAAGCACTGGCGCATCGTTAGCCATTTTAACGGCTATTTCTTGCGCTATCTTACCGATTTCTTCATCGACATTGTTAATCGCTTTATACGCTTTTGCTGTAGATATTCCTGTACGTACTCTCGACAAACCGCTAACTGATATTCGAGCTTTCATTTACTTCACTCGCTTTCCGACAAATTCCCAACGGGTAGTCATTTCGCCAATACCTTTTGGATCGGCTGCTACAACCGCATACTCTAATCCATCGTGTATAGTCCTCGTAATTAGTCTAGGATTATCTTCGGTATCAAACTCGTCGACATCAATCGAGAACCAAATGTCTCCTTCGATAACTTCTTCGGCATCTGATATACGACGCTCTGCCGCAACTCTTGACGTTCTATCAGTGACAACCGAATCAACTTCTTTAGTGACTGTCGTTGAGATAGGTTCGCCAGTAAATGGATCTTCGCCATCTTCATTCGTTATAGTTATGGTAATGACCTGCGTTCTATTCTTAATCAACTGCGCTCTAGTCTCTTTAATGTGTAGCAAATCTCGTTCAGTCAACATTGTCGGACACCTCTTCTCCTAACTCGAGTAACTCTAGCCACGATGTACATTGCGGATGAGGACTGTATATCTTCATATCTATCGACTTAAATACGCCTTGTCCTTTTCCGTACTTATCTTCATGCGCATAAGCGAAACACGTATGTTTCCTACGTCTAGGATGTCGTGGGAATGATTCGTGTAACCTAATCCACGTTAAGCCGCTTTTATCAGCTATTTCGCCTACTAACGTACGGTAACTGTTAAATGTTTCCGTCGTTACAATACGGCGTAGCTCCCACTCTTTACCTTTAAACGTTCCTTCTACTTCGTCTATAATCTCCGATATTGAATGACCTTTATTAATCGAGACTCTAATCTGTTTGTATAAGTCGTCAGTGTATCTCATTGCTTGGGAATCAATTCGATCTTGTAACGTCAATCCATCTTCGCTTGGTTTCTTTGCTATCTCCGACGCTTTCAACGTCCCTTTAGTAACGATACTTTTGAATCTACTTTTATAGAATGTAGTCGTCGCTAATAGCGCAGCCTCCATTGACGATAACGTTCCATCGAACACCATCTTCGACGTTTCTTTCTCTAGCTTTCTAAGTTCGACTAATACTCGTCGTAACTTACTTCGATTAATTGTGTTACGTTTAATGATTGATCCGTCAGCCAATGTTATATTCTCACTGCTTGAATTGTCGTTTAATATCTTTATAACAGCCGCTATCAATGACGCCACATTGTCTACTACTTGCTGTTCATGGTCGATTGAGATTTTATCAATCTGTTCTGCTATCTCACGCATCTAACCACTTCGCTCTTTTACGTAGTATTAACTGTGAACCATCCATATCTGCATCGTTGTTATATTGTGCTAATTCTTTTTGCCAACGATTGAATAAATCATTAGCGTAAGCACGGAAAGCATCAAACTGTTTTGACTTATCGACCATTTCTTCTCCGTCTTGATAACGAAATGTCTCTCTAGCCTTAGCTGCGTCATTCTTTGCTTGTACGTAATCGTGGTACATTCCCAATAAGTAAACTTGTTGTCTATCGTAGTCATTCGAAGTAATAGAAAAGCCGTTAGCGATGATATAATCGGTCGCCTCGTCTTCTGTTATCTCGAATCTCTCTGCTACCTCCGTTATATTCATGTACTAACGACTCCTTTATGTTTATTTATCTTCCGTTACTTCTTTCTTTGCTCTAGGCTTTCGCTTAGCTTGCGTAGGTTTCTTCGGAGTGTCTGCCGACTTTACCTCTTCGATTTTCTCTACGTAGCCTAAATCGTTTAGCCATACAAAGTCATGCTCTTCGACATCAATAACAGTACCGACGGGATTACCGTCGATAACTGCCTGTGTCTTGACTTTTACTTTCGCCATTATTAGCCAGCAATTACGTCGGCATGTAAGATTAATGACGGTTTATCTAACACTACGAAACCTGACTCTGCAACTTCGATAATAGAACGCTTAGGAGTTCTTTCGTCGTAAGCCTCTAACGTTGCTACCGGAGCCATTTGGTCGTCATCCGGGTTTGGACCAGTAACGAAGTTACCTACACCCTTAGAAATGAATACGACACGGTTTTCCGGGAATACGTTAATCTCTTCGTTTTCTCCCGTGTAAATATCGTTTACAGTGATAGACGTTTCATCAACCAATTTAATAGCCGGTAAACCAAAGCTACCTAATACTTCGTTCAATTGGTTTTCAGATACACGAACCGAACCTACAGGACGATCAGCCTCTGCGATGATATGAGTGTTCTTAGTTAAAGCGTTATAAACTTTACGAGTCATTAAGATAGCATCCGCTTGCTTGCCACCGTTTGACGCACGGTAAGTTTTATCCCAATCAAGTAAGTCGCCGATTACGTCACGGTCTGCTGATGACCAGTCGCTACCGCTAGTCAATGCAATCTTGTGGTCTTCCGGTACACCGTAATCTAATTCGATTTTAACGCCGTTCTTGTCGTAAGAGTTAGCTCCGAAAGCAACTGCTTTTAACTTCTCGACTTTCTTACGTAATTTCAAGTACTGTACTAAATCGTCAGCACGGTTAAGTAACTTGTTGATACGGTTATTAGCATCTGCGTCGTTACGAGCGCTTGCGATTTCGTATAACTCTTCGACAGTAATAACATCTTTCAAACCGAAGTGAGCCAACTCAACCATTTTAGACGCCGCACCATGACGGTCTATTACAGGTTTCTCTGCGCCTAAACCAATCATTGCTGCGATGTGTTGTTTACGTTGAATAATGTCATAAGCGAATTTAATGTCGTAAGTAACTTCGTTACCAACAAATTCGCTAACAAAATCTTGTACTTCGTCTTTCATTGATTCGTCTAAGAATCCTTTTAATGCCGGTTTTTGGAACTGCTTATAAGCTAAAATACTTGCCATTATATATTCCACCTTTTCGTTTATAGTCGTTTAATTTCCGTTTTATTACTTATGCGATACGTAATGAATATTCGGGTTAGCTTGCTTAAATGTTGCCGGTACTTCTACTGGCAATTTAGCCTCGTAAACTGAACCTTCGATAATTACTGCGCCTGTTACTGCGTCTGATTCGCCATCGTGGTCATGATCTTCGTTTAAGATATAGAAGTTATCGAAACCTTCCGGTAAAATAGCTCCGCCGCCTTCTTCTTCCCCAGCTGAACCTTCCGCAAATGGTTCGTACTTACCAGTCGATTGGTTACGAGCAATTAATGTTCCTACTTCGATAATACCTTTTGGAAACTTACTACCGTCTAATGTAGCGCCACCGTGTACGTATTGTACGATTTCAGACGCTAGAATATTCTTACCACTTCTGAACTGTTCTGATTGTGCTTTTAAAGTGTATGCCATTCTATAAAACTCCTTTTTATTTTTATTTTCTTATAGACTTGAATAACTCTCGTCCATAATCTTCGTCGTCTTTTGGTTCCGGTTTCTTACTATCGCCGAACCCAGCTGATGGATCTCCTTTTAAGTTTTCTTGGATTACGACAAAATCTTCGTAAACTGACTCTATACTCGCGTCAATCTCTTCGTCTGATTCGCCGTGAATGTATTTAGAGTAACGTTGTATTTGTTCAGCAGTTAAGCCTTTCGCTACCAACTTTTCGTTGATTGTTTTCTCACGCTCTAACGCTTTCTCTTTCTGCTCGTATTGTGCGATTGTTTGTTGCGCCTCTTCTAGCAAAGTTTTATACTCGCTATTCTTTTCGAGTTCTTCTTTACGCAATCTTTCTCGCTCTTCTTCGGCTAGTCTTTCGCGTTTCTCTTTCTCTTCGCGTCGCACCTTAGCAGCTAACTCGTTCAAGTCTTCTTGCGTGAATTTCTTTTCTCCACTTTCGCCGCCTTCGTTGTCTAAATCTTCTTGTTTATCAGCTGGCTTATCTCCCGGTTCATCGCCTTTATCTTCGCCACCGTCCGCAAAGAACTGTAAATCTAATCCGTAAAATAACTTTTCTTGTTTATCCATCTTTTATGTCCCCTTTTCTGTGTTTTGAAACGGACACATCTGTCCGTAAGAAACCGTTTCTTTTAGTGACTTAACGTTCGGTCAAATATGTTAAACTTGATTATCTTTTTGTTCCTTAATAACTTCGCTATCAACTTCTTGTTCTACATTACCGAGTAACTCGTCTTCTCGAGACTGTGCCTCTGCGTATGGATCATTCGCAACACTACGCTCCATTAGCTCTTCGTATATCTCTTCTTCTTTAAGCTCGGCATCCTTAACGCCTAAACGTTTCATAGCGTTTTTACGTGACTCAAGTCCCGCGTCTACTTCTTTTGTAACTAGGTCGACTAAGTTCTCTCTGTCATCCGGTAGTGGTAGAATGAATTTCATTTGAACTGTTAACTCGTCAGTATCTATTGAATTAACTGCGTTTTTGTCATAAGCGAACTTATCACGTTTAGTTCTAGCTTGTAGATACATTACTGATTTAAGGAATAACTCGGCTAAGTCTTCGTCCCAATTCAACCAATGTTCTTTCGTCTCTTGGATAATATCTTGGTACAAGACCTGTAATGCTCTATCGTTCATACCACCGAAGTTTAATTCTTGCGGTACAATCATCGGCAATCCACTTAACTCGTGTAACGCCGATTTAATTCGGTTGTACTGATCCTTATACGCCTCTTTCCATCCGAATCCATTCTCAACGCTTTCTACGTCGGCTGGATGTGACGAGTTAGCACTCGCATTAATTTTCAGTAATGCTCCCGGTGCTATTTTCAATTCAGTGTCTTTCGCCAAGTCAGCATTTTTAACTACTGTCATACTGAACATTTCGAATTTCAGTGAGTCGTTGGCATCTTCCATCATGTCGTTTAGTATTCTTGTTAATACCTTCATATCTTCTAAATCGTCGAAGTGAGACGTTTCTGTTCTTAACGCGTCTACTCTAAACATTACAATAGGAACAAAGCCGAAACCTAAGTATGTTTTATCGTTAATAACTTCGATAACTTCTAACTGTTCGTTGTATACCTTCTCGGTAAACCAACAATCGCTATAATCGTCTTCTAGCCTAAACGTTTGTCTTACGTATTCAGTCTTCTCGGGATCTTTTAACGATGCTCTAGCCACGATAATGTCGCAACCTATTAATTCGTCGAAACCATCTTGTGAGTATATCGGAAAAACTTCGGTTGCTTTATGCCATATCCAATGAAGTTTTCCTGTTCTTTGGTTAAACGATAATTTAGCCGCTATGTTACCAGCGATTAATCTATCTCGAGCTATCTGCATTTTCTTAGCGTCCATTTTATTATCTTTCCATATCTTACGTAATAAGTCTTCGGCATCTTGCGCCACTTGAACGTCTTTCTCATCATCACTTAATGGTTCAACATCGATACCATGATCGCCCGCCATCTGCCATCTTGACTTACGCTTGATAAACGCTTTAAAGTAGTTCGTCCAGTACTTTGTCGGCTTATAATCTAGTCCATTAGCATCTATCGAATCAGTAGGATATATGTACTGACCTTCTGCATCTACATCTTGCTTGCCATTGTAATAGTCGTAGTTTGCAAGTATCTTCTCTATCTGTTCTTGCGTCTGATGACTATATCCAGTTATATCGTCCTTATCTAACAATGAATCGATAATCTGTGGCGTTATCACATTATACTTAGGATGATTCATCCGCTTTACCCCTTTCTATCTCACTCTTCGTAGTCTCTGACTGTATCGTGCGTATCGTTCTACTCTAGGCTCTTCTTCTTCGCCTGTACCGCAGTAATAGTTACCCAACTGTTCAATTGATCCGCTTAATCGTTTGGTAGCGATATTGTATGCCATTTCGCAAGCGTCAATCATATCGTCGTTAGGAGCCATAGGGTACATTTCGTATTGGTCGATTATATTCGTTTGATCTTGTAAGAATCTTATTCGACCGTTATTCACATCCGGCGACATTGCCTCTATACGCAATTGCTTTCTCGTTCTTTGTTTGACCGATACTACGCGTAAATGAGCCGGGTAACCAATATCTATTAATTTCTCGGATAATGTATCTGCGAAAAACTCTTGCGCCATTTGTGTCTCCACCGCTATATTCTCGTATTGAAAATATTTAACACGGTCGATTATGGCGTTCATAAATTCTTTAGGATGTACTCTTTCGTTGTATACGTCAGCGATATAACATATGTCTGTATCGACGTTTCTAGCGAGTGTAACGATTGAACTAAAGTCGCCCTTCTCTTTACCCATCGCAAAGTCAATACCGCAGTAGTATTCAATGTTCTTTCCTTCTAAGTCATTCGGTGTATAGTAAACGAATTGCTCTCGTTTGAATATCTGTCTCTCTTCGTCAGTTGGTTCGTTTTGGTACTCTTGGTTGAATGATTTAGCTCCCATGTTCGTAAGTTGAATTACAAACCAGTAATAGTCGTAATACTCTGACCACAGTAAGCTAACACCCTTCGTCATTTGGTCTTTGTTATCTCGATAGAATTGTTCGGCTCTAGCAGTTGCTCCCGGTTCATCAGCAAGGTACATTTCTTTCCATTGCGACCACAGTTGCGTGTTTGTCGGGAAAGACTCAACGGCTCTATATCGCCTACTTTCAAAACGCTTATCCTGTCTTATCGTTCTATCAAGTAAACTGTCGTAACACAATACCGTCCCTAAGTACACGGCTATGCCATCACGAGCTAATGCCGGTAATGCTGCCTCGTTAAACCATGCTTGTGTCTTACGCATTTGATCCGGTGTAGATACGTTCTCTTGTCCTTCTAAGTCATCGAATATCATGAGCTCTGGACGACTCTTACCGTAACGCATACCACGCATTTGTCCGCCAGCACCTCGTGCCATAATCTTAACGCCGTTTAATGTAACGTATTCTTGTTTGTTATCTAATTCGTTCTTAGACGGGCTTTCATGGAGTAACATTCCGTAATCAGCAATTAACTTCTCGTTAAACTTGAACTGCCTATTGCCCCACGTTATAAACGTTCCAGCCATATCAGCCGTTTCTGAAACGATAACCATAAACTGTCTGTGCTTGTATACGGCTTGGTGTACCGGGAATATATTCGATCCGTACGCCGTCTTAGCATGTCGTCTAGGACAAGCCCATGCGATATTGTCGTTCTTTTCTCCCGATGCTACTCTCGATAACATCCCAGTTAACTCTTTATGGAAGTCCGACATATTGTCGTAATTACTACCTCCGGGAATCAAGTTCTCGTCGTTCTCCGGGTTAGCATCATCGGAGAAGTATTCGACTGAAAATCTAGCTACGTCGAACTCACAATCGTTTATTCGTTTTAGCTGTTTCAATTGTTCGTCTACTACGAAGAACCTATCGACTTGTCTTGTTGTCGCTATTCCTTGCTCGATTAAGTCCATGAGTATCGCCAATTCTTCGGTAAGAATATCGTGTAGTTGCAGCCTTTCATCACGACTTCTTAAAAAGCCTTTATCGTTTAATGCGACGTTTTGTGCTTTAACCATTATTCGTAATCCTCAATCGTTAATCGTCTTTCGGGTTTGACGTTAGGAACCTCTTCGTATTGTTTTAGCTGCTTAACTCGTTCCTGTGCGTCGCTTAAGTTGAACGTAACATTTACCGAATCTTTACTTGCTGATCCTTGATCGCCTAGTACGCCGCTAACCTTAGCAAATAAGTCGAGCATCTTAGTCGATGGATTACGTTTAGTTAAGTTCGCTATTAGTGATGCCGCAAAACTCGGCATGTGTTTGTTTAATTGACGAATGGATAATGTCGCTACATAGTCAAGGTATCTATCGTCTTGGTTCCATCTATAATATGTTGTTCTATTAACGCCAACTGCGTCAGCAATCTCTTGCGTCTTTAACAATTCGACTTCTTTGTCGTCAAGTTGATGTGCGATTAAATTATCGACATACATTTCAGCGGCTTTCTTTTGATGTTCCGATAAATCATCGAAAGTGTCCTTAGCCATGCAACTACCACCCCTCCGTAATATATTAGTCATCCGAAATCAATCGGTATGTATGCTTAGTCCGGAACATGGTCTACCTTGCTTGTAGTGTCGATAGATGATCCGGACTGCCTCGTAACGCCGGGCGAGCGTTTGTCACACGATAGGTATTCCCACCGTAATGTACTATGTATTACTCCGTTTATATATTACTTCGTTCTTTATACCGTTCTCTCTTTATTTACCGATATATAATAATTATTATATATATAACGGCGTTACACGAGTGAGCGTAAGCGAACGAGTGTGTGTGCTTTAGCACACTATATCTTCCGTTAATATATTTATCCTTAAATCCTAAACCTTTAATTTCAAACAAGTTGAAATTGCGTATCTTTTAAATAATCGATATAATCTAATTAACGATAAGTTAATCGAGTTAAATATAAACGCAATAAACTTGAAAGTGTATTACGGATATATAACGGTTAACCTCTCTATAATATAGGTTCAATAGGACGCCTTAACGGAAAAAAGAAATTAAAAAACTTTTTAAGAAATCTCCAAACCCTTGATACTAAAGGCTTCTAGCTATACCTAATTTAAAATTTAGGCGCACCTAAACTTTTCCCTGTTTCCGCCCATTTATTACCAATTACATATATTCTCCTAGATATTACCCTTATTCATAGACGAGCAGCGCCACCTTTTCGAGTAATAATACCGACCTGCGTGTCCAATTTGGCTACGTTTAACATATTCTTGTATTTGCGAATAACATTTCCGATATATAATTAATTCGATAAATTATCCCTTCTAAATTCGTCAATCAAAGTCGCCAGCAATTACGATACTCAATCCCCTAGTTTCGGCTAAATACTACGAAGTGTAAATCGTAAATTCATGCAACATTGCAACATCGATTTAACCAAAAAATTAACGGTAGTTTTAGTTCGTATAGTCATACTCACAAACTACCGTGAACAGCGTAGTATCAAGCTTTTAAACACCTTACTACACAGCTATAAAACGGTCTATTTACGGCGAAATTATGCTCCGAATAGTATGATCGATAATTACGTTTTCGTTGCGTAAAATCGTCCTAAACGTCGTATTTTGGACGCCTATTTATGAACGAACTAGAATCTCGGTTTATAAAATTTGCCGAAAAATTTACGCCGTAGGGATGTTATGACGGTATATTCCATTTTCGAGAATGTAAATCGAGAATATCTTATTACAAAACCGTCTATAATGGGCTATAATCGTAGTATTATGACGAAATGGAGTGACGAGAATGTTATTAATACCGGCGAATAACGGCTTTTGGTACGATCATGGAATCGAGATATTAGCTGCGATTGCTACTTTTGGAGCTGTGGCAGTAGCGTTGGGAACGACATTGTATACCGCAAATAAGGACCGTAAAAATAAGGAAGAATACAATACTAAAACACTTTATATGACTGATTTAAAGACGCTAGAAAACAGAGAAAGGATAAGAGAGGAGTACGTAAAATTAAAGACCAGTGCGCGTAACGTAGTTATGTATAGTGCTACGGATAATACACGATTTAAAAATGAGTTGTTTACGCCATTAGATTTACGCAAACATCCTAATGTCCAAAAGGATGCGAAAGAATTAAAAAGGAAACACTCGTACCTTAAGTACGATAAATTAAATAAGTTAAATAACCGGAATCTAGAAATACTCGAAAATATACTCTATAGCTACTACACTAACTTAGATTTTGATGGCATAAGAATAGTTGAGTCGAAAATCAATTTATCATACAAACTAAGAGATATACTGAATAAACTAGAAGTATACCCCTCCAAAGAAATCTTAAATCGAAGCCATAATTTTGACGAGGCGAGAATTAAACGGGTATACATAGCATTGGACTATTTTACTGAATTAGAAAATATTCTTCTACAACTATCTGAAAAGATAACTTCCGACAATCTTTCCAACAAATATAAACAGTATATAGAAACAGATAATAAGGAGGATAAAAACAATGAATTGGCAGACATTTTTTAGCGATATAGCACCCTCGTGGCTAACTGCACTAGGTACTATCGGAGCTGTATTCGCAGCTGTAGGACAGATGATTTGGTATAACTGGCAGAAACAACAAGAGGACAAAGACCGCAGTGCTAACGCTAGAAAGTTTATCGACTCATTATTGACAGAACACAAAGAACATTTCTGTGAATGTAGTAATTTTGCGTATACAGCAGACGAAGAAAACTTAATAAGTAACGGTAATATCCAAGACCTAATTCGTATTTTTAATCGCTACATAGATAATATGCTCCGTGAACATTGCGTGGATTATATTGAACATATGAAATTCAGTATCGGCAGTGTCGGTATACAAACAGATAGTCATACTATTGAAGAGTTATCCGTAAGACTGGAGAAAGTTAACACTGTATACTCCACATTAAAATCGTTGAGTACTTTAGAATATAAACACAATAACGGAAAAATCACTGATCATATGCTCGAGTCTCTATTCAGAAACGGATTAATAAAAATCGACACCGCTTTACATATTCTCAAACAAGATTTAACCGATAAAGATGAAGAATAATCAATTTCGCCCTAGTTACCGTTTGATTTCCGTCTATAAATTCGATATAATCGATTTAAAGTCGCCTTTAAACGATAGTTAGGGCGTTATTTTATGCAACGAATTGTATTTACGACAATTCTACAACGAATTAATGCTAAAACGAGTGTAATTCAGTTATAATTGTCGATATAAATGCATAATCGAAGTGTATTTAATCGAAATTATACAATTACGGCATTGTTACAACGAAGTAATCTACCGAAGTTAGTTACATTACGGCTAAATTTAGTTACGGAGTGTGTCTATCGGCTGTGATTTACCGTATTTTTCTACCGAGTTGTCTCATTCGTCTAATATTCGACCGTATATTGAGTACCGAGTTGTGAAAATTGGCGGAAAAATTCGTGTATCAGGCGACCCAGCTCGAGAATGACCGCCGCCCCCTTCCGCCTTGTATGCGAATGTATAAAGATACAGGGATTACTTCCGATAACATGCATTATGTAAACTAAATTACGGAATGAAATACCGTTGTTATGCGATTTATCTATTTTATCGTACCTATTCTAATATACATCGTTTATACATTGGCGTTGTTACACCGTTTGTGATACTTCGCGTCATCATCGCTTGTACATCGAATGTATATTACTTCGAAGTAGTCTAATCGTTCAGACCTTCGGTTTTTAGTTGCCGTCATCCATAGACGATTGACCTAACCAATCGCAACTGTACACGAACACATACACGATTCATCATACGCAATCATACATACACGACACACTACAACGCTACACATACGATACATACTACTTCGTTACACCTACAACGCTACACTACAACGTCACACAGCAGCACATACACACGATACATTATACTTCGTTCTAATCCATCGGCTCACATACAACGCTACACACACTATCGCTATACACCTACACCGTTATTACCTACCATCGATACACACCACACCTACACCGTCACACACTAGCGTACACATACAACGCTATTGAACCGTAAACCGATATACACCGCAAGGAACCTACACCGTGCCGATACCCTACCGCATGCCCTAGCCGTATACACCCGTCATATAGGCACGCCTATCATGTACCCGTTGTTACGTGGCGCATACTACACACCGTTACATTACACCGCTAATACATAAGCGTTATAGCTGCATACATCAATAAACGGTATTTAAACGACCGTAAACGAACGATAGCCATTATAGGTATAAAGTATCGTCTAATATAAACACGGCTTAGTAAACGGCATTTAAACGGCGTATATGCATACGTTCATATAAACACGGGATTAAATGGCGGGAGATATCCGGAGTATATAAACGGGAGTATTAGAACGGGCGTAATGCCGGAGGATTAAACGGGAGATATAAACGCGGGTATTAATCACAGATGTTAAACCGGATCCATTTATAATTTAATTCAAAATAAAAATTCGGATCCATTTTTTAAATTTTAAAATCAAAACGAATCGGATCCATTTATAAATTACGAATAGATATTCCGTTTAACTAATCATAAATATCAATCACGGTAGATAACTAAACGACAAAAAAGAACAGCGGTTTGTTATGCCGATGTTCTTTGCGTTTTAGTTTATGTATAATACGTCTAATGATAAGTTTAGAAACAACGCTATTACACAAAAGAAAACCGCCTATCAATAACGATTGGGCGGTCTGTCTATTCTGTTAAAATTATGATTTTATATTAAAATATTCCATGTTCTCTTTTATACTGAATATGTTCATCAAGTGGTAATGGTCTATATATATATCTTTATAGTTCGGATTAGGTCTGTAAAATTTAAGTATATTGTCTTTATTTATAAAATAACATTCTACGATTGCTCCATTGCTTAAAGCCATTATTTTTTCACAATCATTAGGAATTTCATCAAGTGAACAAAATGAATTATCTTGAATAAGAATATCATTTTCATAAAAAACCGTATATTCATTTTCATTAATATAATTGTAATCAATGCCCAACTTTTCACAAAAATTATTAAATTGATTTTCATTGTAAAAACTTGCAAAGTTAAAAAAACCAATTCCTGATTCAATTTCATATTTATATTTATTATGCTTTTTAAATTTTTCGGGTAATTTGTCAAAATCTTTAACCATTCTAATTTTCATTTTATATACCACCTTTTTATTTTGTGATCAATTCAATCGCATTTTTAATTTCTACATCATAGTTATTACTTAATATATCTATTTCAATTTGCGGTTCATAAAATACGCCTTTTATTTGTCCGTTTTCTTCACAAAAGAAGTTAAATATAACGTGTTCATGGTTATAATTTATTTTGTCTAATCTGTCAAAGATAGGTTGGATAAATTCATTAAACAAATCAAAATATAATTCGTGTGTTTGTTCGTTGTCATGTTCTTCAATCTCGTTATATCCACTAAAGTCTAAATAGTTTAATTTCAATTCTTTAAATTTATTGATTAAGTTTACTTGTTTAATAGTCATTTTCATTTTTATTACCGCCTTTTAGTTTTTTAGTTTATCGTTTGAATATCCGTTATAAAATCTCCGTTATATATTACCTTGTAGCTTTGACCGGCTTTGAACTCGCCGTTTGATTCGTATACTTCGTAACGCTCACTTGCTGATAAATTGCGCTTATCCTCATCGTGCCTATGAATCGTTATTTCTTTTGTGTTCTTGCCTACTCCGTAGCTGATAAATTGCGATTGCGTTTTAATCTGCAATTGGTCCGGCTTTGATAAGCCGTTAAAGTCTAACGCGTTAATATCATGCTTTGATACACCGCTAATAGTTATAGCCGCAAGGGTTGCCGATATGATTAATTTCTTCACTTCGTCACACCTCCACTATTCGTAATCGTTGTTACTTCGTCAATGTATGCCACGTTGTCTGGAGTTGCTACGTTGATATAAACCAACGCAAGGACAACCGCGACGATTACAAGCGTTATTAAAATACGTTTAAATTCCGTTTGCATCATGCTAAAACCTCCGTTTAAATTCCGTTTATTTGAAGTTAGTAACTCCGGACAACGCGCGAATAATCGCGCGCTGATACGCAATAACTAATATTCGTTGTAACGGTCGCTTTAATCGATATTTTATCTTGTTTAGATTTGAACAATAATTACTGAATAATGATCCGATCTGTTACCAACTTTGTTAGTGTCTATAACTTCAATATATTGATTTATTAGATATTCAAAACCGATTTTTTCAACGTCTAAAAAGTTTTTAACTTCTTGATCTAATTCGCTATAGCTTAAAACGTCTAACTCTTCTAGCAAATAATAACCATAACTCTCTAACGCATTACAATTTTCATTTGAATGTTCTGTAAAAATTGTGTAACTTTCTAATTCTTCTATTATTTCATCTTGTGTTAAGTTGTCATATTGTTTTAAATGTGACGCCCTATCATATAATGAATTTCTTATAAAATCTTTATCACTATCAAAAACATTATATTCATTGCCAATTGTGTTACTTACAATATCCTCAATCGTTTTACTTAATACCGCTATTTCGTTTACTTCTTCAATGTTGCTATATTCTGAAATACCTTTTAAATACTCATAATCAGTTATAAAATATTCCTCGTATTCTACACCGTCAACACCAATGTTTAATAATGCTTGCTTAAATTCTTCATTTGTACATGGTACATTTAACCATTGCCCAACCAATGCGCCCTCGTTGTATTTGCCTAGATTAGTTAAGTAAATAGCTGCCTGATAATTTTCTACATTGTTTGTCATAATAAATTCCTCCGTTTAAATTCCGTTTTTTATTTGTGATTCGTTGATACTATGCAACGTTGCCAACTTTACCGTGTACACCGTTTAAATTCCGTTTTATTATTAGTGTATAAGTAAGTCGCGTTGGTAACGGCTTGATGCAATCATAACGCATATCGTTTTAATCTGTCAACGCTTATTTTTATGATTCGTTTAAATATTTTACGCTTGCGATTCGTTCGCACGTTTCAAGGCTTAATCTGTCAATGTATCGTTCGCCGTTTTTCAAGCGCGTTAATGTACTTCTTGAGACTCCGCTTAATTGCTCCAGCTTGTAGGCGGTTAAAGTATCGTCAGATAAGACCGATTCAACGTCAGCGCGCAGCTGTTCATACGGTAGATGTTCCATCCGCGTTCCTCCTTGTTAAGTTGTGCCTTAACCTTAACGCATAACGTTTTAATCTGTCAACGTTTTTCAGCATATTTTATCGATTTATTTTGCCAACCTTTAAAAAATGGGCGCGCGTATTTTAACCGATACAATACGGATTATCAAGATAAATCTTTATACATTTTTAACACTACTGGACAACCATTGTTGATAGACAGTTTCGGTTAGTCTTGAACAGTTGACCTTTTAGCAACCCGCTTCAACCGCTGCTCCTATAACGTATTAGGCACTTGCAGCATGCACTACGCGCGTGCGTCATGCGATAACGTATTAGGCGATTGTGACATGCACTGGGTGCGCACGATCATACGCGCGATAACGTAAAAGGAACTTACGGCATGCACTATACGGGCGCGACGTGATTTCGATAATACACTATAATAAATGACCGTTAGTCCTATATAGGATTGACGGTCTTTATCGATTGTAAGACTCCGAATAAGATTCAAACGTAGTTAATCCAACGTTATAAAGTATATACAGTGCATTTATCGGAATGGATCATGACTGCATGTTACCGTTTATCTACCGTCTTGTATCTTATGAATGTATGCGTATATGAACGTGGTTAAGGATAATTAGTATCGAATAACTCTTCGTTTATTCTATTCCGAAATTATCTAGTACGGATTGATAAACGCTAATATATTTAATTGCGACTAGGTAAAACCGAATGATGGCTAAACCATACTGTAATAGCTTTTAACAGCAGGTATATAGTTGACATTTTACCGTTTGTAACGTATCATATAAGTACGTTTAAGTTCCGTTTACTTATTCGTTTAGTATCATTTTAGTTTATCGGTAAGGTGCGTCCGTTTGAGTAGCTACTACAGACTCTTCCGTTGAGACATTCGTAGTAGTATACTTTTAGCACCTTTTACGGGATCCGTTTACCCGTACCGTTTAAAATCCGTTTAGACCTTACGATTCCGTTCGTGAGGTCTTTTTTGATGCCGTTATTTACCAGCGTCATAAATAAACCGGAGATAAGTTCTCCTTATATAATAGAAAACAGACGTCCCCCTCCGATCCCCCTCTGCTATACCATCGATTGTAAACTGATAAATAAACGCGACAATAAGACGTGTATATAAACGGACATATCCCCGCCCTTCACTTTCATAAATAAATGCCGAGATACTTCCTGTACATAAACGGAAAGGGACGCCCCCTTCAATATCGAAATAAAAAGGACAGTAAGTCTGCGATATATAATCGCCTACCTACCGCCCCTTAAATTATACGCCTTTATTATTGTCCGTTTGATATTCGTTTGTACGCCATTTCTTTACGTTTAAAGCCTCTTCAATACCTAATCTATTCGTTCTAGTCTTTGGCGCTCTTGATACTCCGTTAGTATCGTAATGCTCTGCAAACTCTATCGATGTTTCTTTCGAATGTCTTTGACGTTGTTGATACTCTGATAAATACGGGTACTTATCTGTGAAGTATGAAGATCGTTTACCATCGTCAGTACCGCGATACAATAGATACTCCGTAATTGTCTCTTTGTGTTCATTCGGAATAACTAATCCCGTCATTTTATAATACCATTGTTCGACAATAGTGGCGTTGCTGACCCGAATTTCATCAGACACTGCTACCGAATCTATGGAACGGCACAACCACAGTACATTAACGATACTCTCTAACTCGTTATTTACATCTAATTTACACATACGCTACCTCCTTTACTTTGTCCGTAACCTAACGTCTTTTATGTCGTAATATTGATCCGATAATTTATTTGTTATCTTAACGAGTGTCCGACGAATAACCGATTCTATTCCACGTCTTGTGTACCCATGTAGAGTCGCCATTTCTTCTATCGTCATGTATTCGATGTAATAATTCGTTAAAAACAAGCGTTCTTGTGCTAACAGTTCAGCGTCAGTAAAGGCATCGTTTATATCCACCCATACTTCGACATGAGATGGATCGCCAGTCTGAACATGCGTCATGAACTCGTGATAATTCTCGAAAAACCTCCGAACTACTTCCGGTGTATAATCTCTAACCCTTGTCTCCGTCACTTTACCACTACTTTCCGTTTGAATTTCGTTTCATACCGTGCTATAATATTCTTAATTAACTTATTCTAGGAGGTACTCGTATGAGTAAACCGAAAACGTCTAACCCGTCACTAAACAAAGAACTCGAAAAACAAGATAGACAAGACGAAAGCCCTAAAAGTGACTGGCGAAATAGATTACCCGAAGGTTTTGAACCGGTATACCAGTACAGTCGCCCATTTATCACTTTCGACGCTAAGCATAACCGATTCTACCTTTCTTCCGGATTATTTAAAGATACCGGATTACGTAAAGGCACTCATATAGCTATGGCGTATAATAAAATCGATGATACTATCATGTTCATTACTAGCGGTGGAACTATGCTAATCGATAAAAAATCTTATATCACTAGCAGTGACTTCGCCGAGAAGACTGGATTCAAGTCCGGTCAACACAAATACGAATACATTCCCGAAGAATCTAACGACGAATTTAAACTATTCCGACGTATCAAAGACGATCAATAGTCTTCTTCGACCCACCATTTAAGTACAATGCCGGTTTCAGTATCTACGTAATACTGAATATCCGGCTTTTCTTTTGCAGAATATAATCCAACGACTTGTATCTCATCGAAACCGACCTCATCGCCATTCCAATCTGACAGCCAGTGGTCGTTATTATAATCCCGTTTGTCTCCAACGTGCATAAGCGATTCACTCATTATTGCCATCCTCTAAATGGTCGATAGCAAAGTTAAGGTACGCCACTGCTTTCTTTAAATCGATGGTGTGATCGTCATGTTTAAACGGCGCTCTACTGATATACTTCGTAGCTGTCCCAACGCAATGTGCCACAAACGAATCATCATAGCCGCTCACTACTTCTTTAATAAGATCAATCGTTTCAATGTTTCCGCTATTGTAATGGCTAGGGTTATTAACGATGTCTTCGGTAGTCTCTTCGATGTATTGTTGCGCAACTTCTCTCGATGTAAAATCTAACGACGACGCAGTGATACCGAATGAGTGAGCCGTTTTATTAGCTATTGCTGTAGGATCGTATACCGCTAAATCGTTATCGTACAATTCCGGATAACCTAACGCTACTGCGAGGTCTTGTCGGTATGATTCGAGTAAAATCGGTAACTTCTTAACCATCGTAAATCTAAAGTCGTTATGACCTATATCCGATAAGCCCTCTCCGTTATACTGTTCGACAAGACCAAGCCTACGGTAATATAACAGGTCTCCTTTTTCCGGTGCAAATGCTACCGTTATATACTCCTCTCCGCCATATTCTATAGTAAAATCGTAAATCTCTTTCGCCTCTTCGTAAGTAAATTTCGTCATATAATTTAACCTCCGTTTAATTAATTACGTTCATCGCGTCTAATATCGGTGTGTGTGTGTGTGTGGATTAAATTCTATTAAAGCGGATGGGAATGGAGCCGGTGCATTACCGTCGACAAACTTAACACGTCCTTTAATCAGCGTAATCTTTGCCGACTTCATGCAGTAATCGTGCCAATACCTCGTATCAGTACGAGAAGGAATTAACGCAACTACAGTTGCACCTTTCTGCGATTCTTCATACGCTTTCTTAATCCAATCTTTAATTGACCTGCCATACGGTGGATTCATAAATACAGTATCGTTCGACCAGTCTTGCGCTAAGCCATCGTCCTTTTCCGTAAAGTATTTCGTACACTTAGCGTTTGTCCCATCACTACATGGATCTAGCGTAAATTTGTATATCCTGTTTAAATGGTCGAATAAGTTTTGTGGCGTGGACCACTCGTTTGTTTCGCTGCTGAAATGCACCGTTAGATTTGTCATATAATACCTCCGTTTAAATTCCGTTTAATAATGGGTAATCTCTTAAAATAAGTTTTTCTTGTCAATCTCTTCAAATACAATTTGTCTTGGAAGAATATTCGATGTTACATAGACTGAACTAAAAGGAGGATTCTTACTAGGTTTTTGCTCTGCGTAGTCTTTAAAGTAATCTACTCTCCTGTTTAAGTACATTATCTCGAATCTATTATCTCTAAACATTTCAAATCGTTTTTGAGATTCAAATAATCCTACTACACCGAGTAGCATGGCGAATGGTTTTCCACTTTTGAACAACTCATTGAGAACCTCTGTCTTTAATGAGTATGGAGGATTAGACACAATAGCGTCAACTCCGTCTACAATATCTGATTCTATGAGAGTGAAGAAGTCTCCTTCTGACTCTATGTGTGTTGACACTACAATGAAACCTCTCTGTCGTAATATCCTTACATATAAGCTATCTTCCGTATCAAAAGGACACCAAATTTTTTTAAAGTCGTTTTGTTTTAGATACTTAATTATCGGCTCAATTGCATATCTGGGCGTGTAAAACTCATCGTTTCTACTACTAGCTACTTGATCCATTTTCATCTAGTACAACCTCCGTTTAAATTCCGTTTTATTTACTACTACTACTACTCTCGGCTAGGTCGGCTACGCCAACCCTACCGAATAGTTACTGATTAACGCTTACCAATCATTTCTAAACGTTCTAATACTTCGTACCAACTGATAAAGCCTTCTCCGTTAGTTAGCTCGAGACAAACGCCGTACAAAAATTGGTTCGTACTATACTCGAATCGATCCGGATGATCCGGTATATGTCCGTTACCTTGTCGAATATCTGAACAGTAGCAAAGTACCGGCTTGTTCAATATCGCAAATTGCTGATCGCGTAATGCATCTTCTTCATCGTTTAAATATCCTTCGCTCAATTCTATCTCCTTTAACTCATCGACGACCTTTTGCGCTTGATGTTTCATGCCTAATACGATACCCATTTCAGCGATTGTTCCTAGTCCTTCGTTCAATACATCGAATACAAATACGTCTGACTCTTGCATCGCTTTAAAGTCGTTAGCAAGTATTCGTTCTGCAAGTCCCGTTTGTTCAGCGTTAGACTTATCGTTGATTGACGTGTCGTCTGCTGGGTTATACGCTCTAATTCCGTCGATGTCATTCATTTGTTTCGTTTGTTTACTACGGTATTCTACTAAACCTTGCGAAAGCATTGCGCCACCGTTATATACCACTTTATCTTTGCCGCTATATCTAGGCGCTTTCATATCAATCGTGAATAGATCGTCCGGTCCTATGCCGATAAGTCCGCTAACTTGTTCTTCAAGTAACGCATAATGTCCGTTAGTGTTTTTTACTTTAACTGTTTTCGGCGTAGTTAGCGTAACCAAGTCTCCGTGTGAATTGTAGATATGGTGTACCGTAATCACGTCTCCGTTCGTTAACTCGTCAATGCGAGCGAAGTCAGTTGAAGGTGTGGTATCGTCTGATTGTTCTACCTCGTCTACAAACTCGAATCTGTCTCCGAGATCCTCCGAGAAATATCTCATTCCCTCGATTTCCGGTTCAAAATTGAATGTCCTTCTACCGATAGGTCTCGAACCAACATACGTAACTTTTACTGTCGGAGTATGCCCTTCGTCCAGTATATTATCATATTCACGTGCCGGATCAGTCAATCTAGTCAATATAACCTTATCGCCAACTTCTACCGTTCTACCATCTTTAATTTTAACCATTCCGTTATACCTCCGTTTAGTTATTTGAGTATCGTTCTTTGTAACGTTCTTTTACACATCCGTACAAATCGAGTATTGAGAATATAATCAATACCGTAATAAAATTATCGATTAAGAATATCGTAGGTATTAACTCGCCATCAAATATCGATGTCTTAATAGCTAATACGAATACAACAATTGCTGTTAGCTCTGCGTTACGCAGTATCTTCGGTAGATTCATCGCGTATTCTCCTTTATTCTTGTTATCAAAGCGTCCATTTCAGCCGGTTTATAACCAGTTATTCGAGCTGCTACGACTCCGTTTTCATCTAACGCTATGATTGCCGGTACTGACATTGCTCCGTACATTGAGGCGATAGTCATTCCACTTTCTGTTTCTACGTCATAAATCTCGTGGTTAATACCGTCTAATTTACCGTTTAAATGTCGTTCAACCATTCCACAAGGCATACAATCGGGTTTCTTTAATAGTAATAATTTCATTCGTTCTAATCCTCCGTTTTGTTTATTCGGTATGACTACCGTACAATTACTTATACCGATGAAATGCCCTTAACGGACACTTTATCGATAATTTATTTAAATATTACTTTTCGATGAGATTAATCCCACGATAATTCATCAGCTTTAGTCGATACAACGCCTCTAAACGACTTTGTAAGTTCGATAACTTCGCAATAAGGTTCGTCCTTAAAATGATTTATATACGGTACAAACCCACTCTTAGATGGATCCGGTAAGTCAGACTGTAGATCGTGTCCGATTACAACGATTTTACAGTTGTCATGCGCTCTAGTTAATATCTTCTTAAGTTCTCCGCGAGTCATATTCTGTGCCTCGTCGATAATAAGAAACTGTCGCTCTATATTTGTACCGCGCAAGAATGTATGCGACTTAGCCGTTACCCACTGCTTGTCTTTCGGAATCTCTTCGCTAATAATTGCGTTAGCTGGAAACTCGTTAATCTTTAGTAAAGCGTCAACCAACGGCGCTAAATATTCTCGTTCCTTTTCTTCTTGTGTTCCCGGTCTATGTCCTAACGAACGCTCTTGCACTGGCGAGAATACATACGTTAAGTTCATTCCTTGCGATTCGTTTAAATATTTCGCCAATGCTACGGCAACGGTTGTTTTACCACTACCAGCCCTAGCATTAACGAATACAATCTTGTTATTAAGTATCGCATTAATATAATCTTCTTGCTCTTCGGTCATTAATTCTCTTAATCCGTACAATTGAATGTCCTCATGCAAAGTCGCCATCTTCAATTCCGCCTTTCGTCTCTACGTGGTAGTTACCGATATAATCTATCTTAGAACCTCTTACGCATATTTCGTTACCGGAAGTATTCGCAAATCTAATTAGCTCTATTCCGAGTTGATACTGATTGAGTAAATCGTGGTAATCATCGACATACATTTCTTGATATGCCGGTACAACTCCTTGCCATATCTCTACATTCGTTACTAATGGTTCGATCATGCGTTCTACCTCCTATCCGTATAACTACGGTAAATATTTTACTACCAACACTAACGCCTTTAGTACGACCGTAATAGCAACAACGACTATTAAATCGTATGTCACTATGCCTCTTAATCGCTGCTTACGGCTCTTGTCTTTGACGATAAAACTCTCTACGAATAAGTACATCGTAATAGACGCCGTGTATAGCCATAACGCTATTACAAGACCGATAACTGTAAACGATATTGTTATCATATGTTCTTCCTCCTAAATTAAAATGGAAATCGCTAAAGCTATCGCACAGAATAGTGCTACAATGATAAGCGTTAACAATCTGATAATATCTCCTTTTAATAAGTATCGAATGTCTTTGTATTCATCCTTGAAGTACATTCGGACTACTGTACACAATTCCATTAAAAAACTTCCGACTGCAATAGCGTATAAAATCACAAATACCATCATCCATGCGTCTTGCATTGAATCATCCTCCTAAATTCCGTCATTAACCATTTTAGATTTAACGTCAAAGTCCTCGTCTTCTAACGGCTCTATCACTTTCGCTAACTCGTAGCCGTCTCCTTTTGTAGAAAAGAAGTCGTGGTTCCCAGTCGAAGTATCTAGCGCGTTCTCAACTATCGGATTAAAAGCTACATCCGTATACAAAGCGTCGAAACCTAGATTCATTAATGCTTTATTAGCGTTATACCTAACGAACTTTAAAACATCATCAGTAAGTCCGATATTATCGTATAGGTAATGCGTGTATTGTTCTTCCGCTACCATGATATGCTCAAGTAGTCGATAAACTTCATTTCGGCAAGCTACTTTATCTTCTGCCGTCATTTCAGCGTATAGGTCTTGTGCATCTAATCCGACGGCAACTCCGTGAATAGACTCGTCGATCAGAATCTTGCGGATTATTTCTCCCGACGCTACCATCGAACCTTGTCCTCGTAATAATAACGGGTAATAAAAACCACTATAGAATTGGAACGATTCAAGAAATACGCTGGCAGCTCTCGCCATATATCTATCGCGTAATAATCCCGACTTTAATCGATGATATTGAGTTTCAGTAATGCCGTATTTCTTAGCGAAATGCTCGTTGTTACCAACCCAATCCGATAATAGATAATCAGTTTCTTTCGTTGAAGTTAAAGTCGTGAAAATAGTCGAATACGACTTCGCATGCATATGCTCAATAAATGCCATATAGGAATAAACGGCTTTCTTCTTCAAGTCTTCCGTATCTAATAATATTAACGGCATAGCTTGATCTCCTTGTAGCGTATCTAGCGCAGTTAGCCCGGCAAGAATACGTTTGTAGGTAAGCTGTTCATCCACCGATAATTTCTCCCATGATTTTAAATCTCTCGATACTTTAAACTCGGTGTCCGTCCACATTTGCGCTATGTTCTGATGCCATAAGACGTTCCAAATGTTTTCGGGTGTGTTCCAGTTAATTGCTTGTACGTTAGTCAAATTCCGTCATCCTCTCTCGTTTATCTAGTCAACCGATATTGTGTATTCGCCTACCTCTAATGGAATCTCCATCATCGCGATGTCTTCGGCTTGACTCATTGCATCTTCTTCGTTTTCAGCCGTAACTGTTTGTTCAATGACTCCGTGATATTCTATCGTTACTGTATACTCTTCCATATGATTACCTCCGTTTAATTTCCGTTTTATACTGCGCAGCTAGTACACTCTTCGATACTTAATAGTTTATTACGAGTGTAGTATAGCGATTTTAATCCTTTAGCATGTGCGTAAATGTAATACGATGCCAACTCACGTGTAGAAGTATCGCTAGTTACATATAATATAGTCGATACACCTTGATCCACATGTCGTTGTACTACTGATACTAAGTCGATAAGTCTGTACTGATTAATGTTAAACGCTGACTTATAGAACCATAATGATTGCGGCGTTAAGAACGGCATAGGATAGTACGTCTCACTATCTCCATATGTTCTACGCTCTATCACATCGACAATAGGACTTATCGCACTCGTAGCGTTCTGTACGTATGAAATACTTTGAGTAGGTGCGATAGCGTTCAGATATGCGTTGTATAATCCATTTTGCATGACAATTAATCTTAACGCAATCCATTGCTGCTTGTTTGGAATATGAAATTCGTATTCAGCTAGTAAGTCACGAATTTTATCCGTTTTAGCAGTCGGTGTGTTCTCGATATAGCTATCGAAGTATGATCCGTCAGCATAGCTAGATTTATCGAAATCTTTAAACGTTTCATTTTTCTCGCTCGCTATCTTAGAAGACGCTAATAAGCTATGATACCTTAGCGTTGCAAAGAATACGTTAGCAAAATCTCGAGCCTCTGTGCTTTCATACGATATACCATTCTTCGCTAAAAAGCCGTGTAAATTCATTGCGCCTAATCCTACCGAATGTAATTCGCCGTTAGCTTTCTTAACGCCAGGTGCATTAGCGATAGATGTCATATCGGAAACCGATGTTAACGATCTTATAGCCGACTCTACGTACTCTGTAAATTTTACTCCGTTCTCTACCGCATTAACGATATTGATTGAACCTAAGTTACATGAAATATCGCGGTTAATCTCGTCCTCCACACCGTAATCGTTAATCGTAGAAGTTTCTTGCAGCTGGAAAATTTCTGTGCATAGATTCGACATTTTAACCTCGCCGATATTACTTAACGGATGCTGTGCGTTAGCATTATCCTTAAACATCACATACGGATAGCCGCTTTCTTTTTGCGTCTTAGCCACAGTTTCAAGATATTCTCGTGCATTAATCGACTTCTTACGTACAGTTGAATCGTTAACTAACTCTTCGTATACTTCGGAGATATTAACATCGCCTAACTCTTCGCCAGTAACACGCTTAACATCTAGCGGATCAAACATATACATCGTTTCGTTTCTTTCGGCAATTTCAAAGAATAACGACGGTACTGTAAGTCCAATAGACACTGTCGATAACCTAACGTCTTCGTCCGCGTTTACTTTCTTCGAATCTAGTATCTCTAACGAATCCATATGGAATACGTTAATGTATACGGCAGCTGCTCCAGGTCTTTGCCCCAACTGATCCGCGTAACTTACGCCAGATTGTATCGATTTAGCTACCGGTAAAGCACCTTTCGCCACTCCCTCGATACCTTTTATTGAACTTCCACGCGATCTAATATTCGATAAATCAACTGCAACTCCGCCGCCTAGTTTCGATAACTGTTTCGTAGTGCTTTCAGTGTAGTTAATACCGTTCAAGCTATCTTCGGTAGATAATAAGAAACACGATACTAGCTCTCCACGTCTTGAACGTCCGGCGTTCATGAATGTCGGTGTAGCCGGTTGATATACTTGGTTGTACATCGACCAATAGTTTTTAACGGCTTGCTCTTGGTCTCCTTGCGCTAAATATAAAGCTACGATAAATATATGTTGCTCATAATTCTCGAGATAAGTTTTACCGTCATTAGTTTTCGCTACATAGTTCGAATAGAATTTAGTCGCAGCCATATATGATTTAAACTCAAACGGCTCATCTACTTCGGCATTTACAGTGCGCTTTAATAATCCTTTAAGGACTTTATTACCACCGTATTGTTCGAATAAATCATAGTAAAAGTCGTTATCAACCATCCAGTGTAATCGTTCAATCTCGCTGGCGAACTTTTTCGTCTTACTTTTCACTTCTTCGATAAAAACATCTTTCGCTTGTATATCTTTCTCTAAATCATAGAAACCAGTGTCAGTTCGACGTGTTACTTGGTTGTTTAATTCGATATGTGTTTTCGTCTTACCCATTTAAATTACCTCCGTTATCTATTTCTTCGTCTAAATAAACGACGTTAATATAAAGATCGTATAAATCGACATTTTTCGAAGAGTTAATAAATTCGATAGCCTTCCCGACATCAGACGTTAAATACTTCGTTTCGAACCCGTGTTCTTCGTAGATTGTTTCCGGACCGCAACATTCGCATGACTCGACCCAATCTTCCGAATACAATCGTTCTTGCACTGCGTATAAGAATGGACGATCAGCTACCGGTACTAACTCTATTTCATCGTAATACACGTCTAGTTCCATCCCGTCTTTCGTTAGAATCAATTCAGTCTCGCCGTCCCTTAACACCTCTATATCTTCTAGCGTCCACTCTTTACGCTCTACCATTTCGGCGATATTTTCCGAAGGTACTCGCGCTAACTCGCTATCCCATAACCTAGCCGTGTCTCTCACGTAATCTACTTTCACTTGTAACATATCGTTCAACTCACTTTCGTTTAGTATACTCCGTTATAAAATCAATTAAATATGATGTTCCTACGACACATAATGTTACGGTAAAGGTAATCGATAAGTTAAATTGCGTTAATAATAACGTCCCAATGAACGCTACAACAATCGATACTATTCTCTCCATGCCTTACCACTCGCTATTCCTTCGTTTATGCGTCTTACATCGTCGTCAGCACCACGCATCTCTACTTTATCGAGTAATGGTACGCCGTAACTCTCCGATATTATGTCGCCAGCTTTAGCGAAGTTACTACCCCAGTTACGATTACCAAAACTGATTACACCGCGCATGTTCGATCCGTTATCCACTAACCACGAGCCTACCTCATCGGGAACTTGCCCGAAAAAGTAAGTCGGTGTAAGTAAGATAAACGATTCATTGACACTTGGTTTCTCCATAATGTCGATGGACTCTACGTCTAATTTTTCGACAAACGACCTCGTGTTGCCACTCATCGAATAAAACGCTACCTTAATCTTTGTCATCTAAAGCACCCTCTAACGCTCTATCCACTGCGTCTGAATACGCTAGTTGCTTTACACGCATTATTACTCGTCGTAAACCGTCATAGGATAACAACGTGACAAAACTCCATCCAATCGATACTACGTAGTCATAATCGCTAAAGAATAAGAATAGCGCGTAAAATACCGCCCATTTGAATAGCTGCCACGCTACGAGAATAATCGACCACTTGACGTAATCCACCGAAGTTATACTTACGTTTATTTCCCTCACTCGACTTCCTCCTTTACCTTAGCAACAATACCTTCTCGCTCTAACCACGCCGTTATACACGCTATAGCGTCTCCAATATCGTCGTTATATTTACCTCTTACCGTGTAAAGTCCGTTTACTTCTCCGAACCTTTTTACGACTGCCTGTCCTACGATTGATTTATCGTTACCTTTAACGCCTAACATGTCACGCGCCCACTTTTTGATTGACGCATTATGGAAGTCGTGTAACTCATAACGCCAACACATTTTCTGTTCATACGCTCCATGCGTTTTTAATACGGGCATAGCTGTCGAAGTTCTGCCAACGACTGAGCCTTCTTTTACGATAACCTCCGGTCTATACTGCATAGCTAGAAATTCTATCGATGTAGTCGTGTAGTGAATACGTTCATGCTCCGTTTGTTTAGGATCGGTTTTAATCAATCCTTTATCTAGTATCGAAACAACACCGTCAATGACTTCGACAATCGCATACCCCGTTTTAGCAAACGATAAATCTAATCCCATATAAACCGTCATTCACTTTCGCCTCCTTTGTCTATCTTCACGAACCTTAAAACGATTACTTTATCCGACTTCGAGTACCACATCGCTAGTGTATTTTCGTCAATTTGTTTCTGTTTAAGTCCCGTTAACAATCCTTTTAACATACTAAGGATTCCTTGCGCTGTTTAATATCGTCTAAAGCGTTTTGCATAGATCGTTTCATCCACGCCATACTATTCGATGGCTTAAACAGTGACAAATGTACTTCTAGCGAATCAATCTCATCGTCGGTAATCGTCTTAGCAATTGCAGATTTAAAATCGTTAAATTGCCACTTAGCAAGTTCCGGTAATGGTGGCTTGCCTTCGTCGACACTCTTGCGAATACTAGCGAAATACTCAAACGCCGAATCTCTCATGTTTTGCGTAACATGTACGTCAAATGCTCGAACGTCCGGACATTTCGCTAACGCCTCATCATCTGCAAACCACTTCGGTTTAGCAGCGTTCACATATACGATAATCGCATTTTCAACGCCGTACATTTCTGAATAGCACGTGACCTGTTTAACGTGTGGTTCTTTCGGTTCTTGCATCTGTGTGTAATTCGTTTTAGAAGGAGTTTCTTGTTTCGATTTAATCTCAAGTAGAACTTTCTCGCCTGTTTCAGTATCGATTAATATTCCATCGGTAGTACCATTAAGGTTAAATATCTGCCCGTCTTGTTCGACTTCATGCGATACATACGCGAAATCTTCCATTAATGGATATCCGTCCTCTGTTTTAGCAAACACAAATCGAGGTTTCTTTCCCGTAAACTTTTCGAAATGTCGTTCCATTAATAGAACTTCCCACTGTAACCAATCTCCGATAGCCGTACCTAATGCTGTCACTCTTCGTTGGTGTGGTTTCCAGTCGCGTTCATCTCGTTTATACAAAGGGTAACCACGATCATTACGCAGTGCTTTCGTGTATAACTCACGTTTACATTTAGTCGATGCTGACGGCGCGAAATATGGTTTCGACCAATCTACATTCTTACCTTTTCGTAGGTACTTAGCCAATCCTTCCGCCATATGAATGTGTAAGTCATCGTCGTATGGCTCCGGATAAGTATGGAACTCGTTAAGCTGATCTAGGAACGCTTGCGCTAATGACATACTATTCAACCTCCGATTCATGTTCGACATACTGTTCTGCAATAGTTGACGCCGTACTTAGCAATTCTCTTGCTTGATCGTGTTTCACTAAGAACGCAGCTAATGCTATTACACTTGCTTTAACTCTAGCATGCTCTTCTCCTTCTACATCCGCTAAGAACAATGCGAAGTTTTCTTCGTCCTCGCTATTCAATCTCGCCTCTACCTCGTCAAAAAAGTTATCGATTAAATGTTCCATGATAATTGTCCTCCTTCGTTTTCAGATACCTTTTTATCTTCTGCATTGTAACCTGTACTACCAAAGCCGTTACTACCACGTTCTTTAATGTCGTTAAAGTTATCTACGACTTTTGCTTTCGGTGTTACCACCGGCGTTAAAACAAGCTGGGCTATCTTATCGCCTTTGAATACGTGAGTAGCATTCGTTCTAGTTTCTTCATTAGAAATGTTGTCGACGATAACTCCGATATTACCGTTATAAGATTGATCAACCGTCCCTAATTGCACACGTAATTTCGTTACACTTGTAACACCCGAACGTGGTCTGACTTGCGCCTCAAAACCTACTGGAATGTTTACCGCAATATCCGTTTTAATTACGACAGTTTCTCCAGCTTTTATTCGAACGCTTTCGGCTGCGTATAAATCAAGTCCACTATCAGTTTCATAGGAACGAGTCGGTACAATAGCGTTATCGCTTAATAGCATAATTTCAATTTCGTTTAAAATATTCTCCAAAGGAATCTCTCCGTTTCGTTTTAGTTTATACTCCGTTTAATCACTACCAGCGATATTAAACCGCGTGATAATGATAGTTAGTTTGTGCCGATTTCTTCAAGTGCAAGTCCCCAACGCTAATGTCAAGCTCGTCCATTGCGTCAGTTAATTCCGTTTCAATTATTTCGATATTCTCTGATCGAACAATCAGCTCGTTATCGTTAGTCTCAATGTCGGATGGACTAAATCTAATCTGAATGTACCCAACACCATCAATATAGTGTCCGTACTTTACAACATCTGTAAACAAGTCCATAAGCTCATGCTTGTCGTTAATAACAGATATAGTTTTACCATTATCGTCATTAACAAGGTCAAGCGTAATATCGTATTTCTGTCCCTCTGTGTTTAGAATATTCAAGTCAGCAATTGCCTCTGCGAATGTCAGTCCAAGTGATAACTCAAAAGCAATAGCACGTAAGCAATCGTAGTTCATCGGAACTCTGTTTGCGAATCTTACTACGCTATCAATCTCGCCATAATACTCTGACGGTAACTTGTCCTTTAAGTATTCGGTAATTTCTTCTCGACCTAAGTAACCGAATCTAATGTGGTAGTGGAACCTACCTGGACGATTAATCATGAACTCGTTTACTCGACGCAAGTTGTTGACCGTA
This sequence comes from Mammaliicoccus sp. JADD-157, assembly GCF_049310805.1. Taxonomy (NCBI): domain Bacteria; kingdom Bacillati; phylum Bacillota; class Bacilli; order Caryophanales; family Staphylococcaceae; genus Mammaliicoccus; species Mammaliicoccus sp. JADD-157. The sequence continues at coordinate 476,010 of NZ_JBMOVZ010000002.1, forward strand.
ATCACAAATAGCTTTTTCTTTTGCGATACACCGTCAAGTAGACCGAGTAAATTCTCTTGCGGTTCAATGCCGTCCTTTCGGTCATCAAACATCTTCTCGAACTCGTCGAATAACACGAGAACTTCTTGATCGATGCTTTCGATATAATCAGCGATACCCGGATAAGCCTTCTTAACGATGATTACCGGTAAGTCGCTGTCTGCACAACGCTCGGCTAATAGCTGGGCGAATATTGACTTGCCGACACCTTTATCGCCACTAAGAATAATGCCTAAGCTACGATTTAGTATCTCGAAAGTCTTTAACGCTTTGCTAACTTTAACCTCGTGATTACCATAAATCTTCGGTTCCTTTTGAACGAAGTTGTTAATCTTCGAAAGTGAGAACCCGTTCATTGGATTGAACTCAACCGTATAGGTTCCTTTCGGTAATTGGTCGAACGTTTTAAGATCGTTTGGATAAATTTCGTACTTGCTGCCGTAGTTAATAACTTTCATAATTAAATGCCCTCATTTCGTTTGATTTTAGGATATTAACAACTCCTACTTACTAATACCGTTCACTTGGTCTTTTCGGACACTTAAAATCGATTTAATTTAATCTTTTTGTGCGAACCAGTCTTCCGGTGTCATACCTTCGCCCCACACTCGCATAATTTCTAAGTCCGTTTTATTATCCACGTTGTCGCCCCATTTGTACGACTCGACCATTACACGCTCTATGTCCTTCGTTTCTTCACGCGTTATTGTTTCGGGTACTTCGACCAATATTTCATCATGAACGGTACACCATAAGCGCCATCCATCACGCTGACTACATAATTCATGTAGCTTAATTAACGTAACCTTCGTTTGAATAGCTGACGCACCTTGTACGCAAGCATTTGGCGCTTGTCTTAACGCTTTACTTACTAACGAATTATGCTTGCGTTCTTTCTCGTACGCTGGATCGTTGTACTTGCCGTATGGTATACCGTACTTACGCATTTTAGCCTCCGGTAATCTTCTCTTACGCTGATCCTTGTCGAGCCATACAAATCCGTTTCTTTGAACGAAATCTTTTGCGTAGTCAATCCACGCTTGTAACTTCGGCATACTCTCGAATAAATCGTCTTGTAACTTCGTCGCCTCCTGTTTCTTAACGCCTAACATTTCGGCTAAAGATACGTTACTCATTCCGTATAATGTCGCTAACCATACAACCTTCATTTGTTTACGCTCTTTTGTATCAGAACCGTCCTCGTTTTTGTATACTTCTTCGTATGGTTTACCGTAGAAGTTACTAGCGATCATAGCATAAGGGTCTTTCCCTTCTTTAAACGCATTAATTAAGACAGGTTCTTGCGATAAATACGCTACGCATCGAATCTCTTGTGCGGAGAAGTCACTTCCGATGATAACCTTGCCTTCGGGTGCTACGAATAGCTTTCTCGATTGCTGGCTCTGATTCTGTAAATTGATTCCGTTACCGCCCGAACTAAATCTCCCCGTCTTTGCGCCGTTCTGATTGAATGACGCATGTAACTTGCCGTCATAATCAGTAATCTGTAATGGTAATTTCGTTATATACGTCGAATACAATTTAACAAGTTCTTTATATCGTAGTAATTGGTCGACAACTACCCATTCTTTCGCTAATGGTTTCAACGTCTTCTTAGCGTCTGTGTTCGGTAATTCCTTGCCGACATATCTCGATAATGTATTCTTTAATTGAACGGAACTATTAATGTTCAACTCTTTCGATACATCGTCTCGTATCTCCATCCAAGTCGGTGTAAGCTGATCGAGTATTTTCTTGTGGAGTTCGTCAATCTCTGCCGATATTTCTTTACCGTATTGTTCAGCAAAGTCTGTGTCGATTACAAAGCCCGTTTTCTCCATTTCGACTACGACTTTAATCAACGGCATTTCCACTTCTTCACAGTATTTCAATATCGACGGAAACTTCGACATGTGTTTCTGTTGAAACTCGTATAACTTGAATGTAATGTCGCCATCTTTAGCTGCGTAACTCAACGCTACTTGTAGGTCGCTTACCTCTCCGAAACCAATCTGTCCGAATAAATCTCCGTACTTATAAGACGGTATATTAAGGAACTTAGATACTAACGGCTTTAACGCATAAGTCATTTCGTTTTCGTTTAACAGCCTCATTGCCTCCATCGTGTCCCATAGCTTTCCTTTTAACGTTATTCCATCACGATCTAACATGTGAAGATCAAAAGAGGCATTATGTGCAATATACAAGACGTCCTCACGTTCGTATACCGGCTTTAACCTAGCCGTTACATAATCATGGTCTAGCTGTTTAGTATCGGTAATGTGTCCTGTTGGTACATAGAAATGTTGATCCGCTTTAGTAGCCGATAACACATGTCCTACGATTCGGTCGCTCCATACATCCGTTCCAGTAGTCTCGACGTCAAATACGATAATATCTTCTTCCATTAATACCGTTACCATGTCGTCCAATTCTTGTTCGGTTAACACTAGATTATAGTTACTCGGCATGTTCTCAACCATATCGGCAAGTATGCGCTTATTCTCCGCCTCTTTTACGGCTTGATATAATCGCAGAACCTCCGCTTTAGACAACTTTTTACCCTTATCGACTGCTGCTTGTTCTCTACCAATATCTCCGTTTGTTATTGCTTTTTCCACCGCTTGTATTTTACGTAAGTCGGGTTCGGTATTTTTCATACCGTAAATACGAGCGAAAGCGTCAGCGATAGATTCGCCAACGCCCGCTTGCTTACGTTTTTCTATTGCGGTGGATAGCGTTGATTCTGAACCATTGTCGATATTTAATCTGACATTCATCATACGTTATACCTCCGTTTAAATTTCGTTTATTGATCTAGTCTATCTTTCGCTTTGCATACTAACGCCACTTTCGATAGATGATTCTCCATACCTTGTCGGTATAACCTAACATTGGCTGAACCCGGAACCAGTAAGTAAAAAACATCCTTATCGCTAGTAGATGCCACCTCTGCCACATCTCCCGAACAAACTGAATCCCCAGCAAAGTCGGTAATATCGTCAGTCACTACTACGATGTCTCCGTCCTCTAATTCAATGTTGGAATCGTTGATTTTACGGTAGTATTTAATGTAGTCTTTCGTTTCTCGATGAGCGTATGATCCTATATCTCGATCTTCGCCATTCTCATCGCAATACGTTTCATCATTAATCTCGTATAGCTTACCCGCCTCAAACTCTCTTTCACCCGAATTTATATCTTCGCTAAATACGATGAAATCTCCGTCTTGAACTTCTGATTCGTCAATTTCTGTTAATTCGCTGTAATCCATTTCAGATTTAACATCGTCATTAACGAGTTTGATTCCTTTGAAAATATCGAAGTTGTAATCGTATAGGTAGCAACCTGTGTCGTCTTTAACTACTCCGGGACTATGCCCTTCTTCTACGGTATATACCTTACCCGGTGTAAACTTGAACGCCTTTATAGGAGTACTTTCGAAAGTAAACTTATCGCCTACTTTTAATTCTTCCGGACTTATATAATCGCTGTCCTCGTCAAAGTCTTCTAGTAGTTTCACATCGTTCATATCTACGTATTGTATTCCTCCAAACTCGTTCTCAAAAAGTGGCTTATGTGATCCGTCGTCTTCCACTAAAGTTACAATCTCTCCGTATCCGAAATCATGTCCATTATATCCGTTAACAACGATATACTTAGCGCCTTCAACTTTCTTGGCAGAACCCGATAAAGTAACGTCATCAACTGAAACAGGCTCTTCGTCGTTCCAATCATCGATTAAAGTCACAGTCTTTTCTCCAGCGTAACAAGTTTCAGCGACTTCATACGGGAAGTTTTCATCAAAGAGTAATCTGCCTTTTACTACAACGAAGTCTCCCTTTTCGAATATCACATCCTTAGTCGGCACTCCCATAGTCGGTTCTTCCTTAGCCGGTTCTTCGTGAAGTTCAATACTTTCTGCGTACATAACTTGCGTTAATTCGCTTTCAACTTCTTCAACCTCATATATGAATTTATCTTTACTAGCCGAAAGTCTGATATCTACTATAGTTCCGATATTGCCTTTTTCGAAAGCATGCCCAACTGGAGCAGTCTTACCGTCATCCAAAATTATAACTTTATCTCCGACTCTAAACTCCGGATTATTAGTGCTAGATAATAAGCTAGATTGAGCGATACTCGCGTAAGGTGTAGCCGGTTCTTCCGATTCTACAGGCGCGTTTCCGCCTACTTCTTGGATTGCTAAAAATTCTTCGATAGTGTCAACTACGATAGTTCCTTCGTTGTTTTCGATTCTGATTGCCATAATTATTCGTCCCCGTTTCGTTTTAGTTTATCGTCCGTTATTACGATTTCATCTATTCCGTCTATCTCATGTATACTTCCGTTATCTGCTATCACGTGTGTTGTTCCCGCTAAACAATACACACGGCGTTGCTCTCCGTTTTCATCGAAGAACATTACGCCGATAATACTACGATCTTGTTGAGTCGCCATACGTGTCGCCTCCTAATCGTAACTCCGTCCACTTAGACGCAGCAGTAGCGAAGTCTTTCGCCCAATACTCTTTCTGCTCGGTATTCTCTATTAAATATCCGATTCCTTCGTCGATGTTTACTGCTAACACGTAGTCAACGTCTCGCTTACTATAGCGTTCTCCATTTGACGATGTAGCTTTTACCACCAACGCGTCTTCACGATCGTTTCTGATACGAAGTGTTTTAACCTGTATCTTAAACGAGTTCTTTGTACCGTTCTCATGCGCCACTAAATCATACGGTTCGGCGACCAATGGAACATGGACGGAATATCCTTTTGCGATTAGTAGGGATTGGGCGATTAGCTCACTCGCCATCCCCTTCGCACTTGAAAAATTCGCCATTACGTAAGCCTCCTATTAGAAATTGTTCGTCGGATCGTCGTTGTTACCGTTATCTACTGGCGGCTCAATTCCGTAATCCTCTAAGTTATGTCCGATTGCGATTAAGTCTTTCTTCATTTCTTCGTCAGATTTTTCGAAGTATAGTCCTTCGAAGTTCTTCTTATCGAACTCTGACGGTGCATTAGCTGCGTTTTCAGCTTGCTTGTCTGTTTCTTCTCCCGGAAAGACTACGTCTAAAGCAACTTTCGTGTCTTTACCTTTGCCCGTTTTAGATAATTTGAAAATACGCTGATCTAATTTATCGGCATGTTTCATGATTGACTCGTATAACACTTGCGCTTGTGTAGCCGTTACATCAATAACCATTGGTTCGTTAGTGTCTAAGTCGAAAAATCCAAATGCGAATCTTGATTTACGAGCTACTGCGCCAGCTTGTTGATGGTCTGTGTCAAACTTCTTAGCTGATCGTTCGTATAACGCTTTAGACACTACGTCCCAACTTGTCGGATTTTCATAAACGAATTTGTCGCCATCTTTGTAAATTTTAGACGGGTTCTTTGCCGTAAATGTAGCAATTTTAGGGTTTTGGAAGTGCGAATAAGTTTTAGCCTCCATCACGTCTTCCGTACCAAGTACCTTTACAGTGTATTTTGAACCACTGTTGAATTTAGCGAATTTGTTATCAGCTGAATTGTCAGTAGTACCTCCGTTAAATCTTTTTAATGCGTCTGCTCCTAATGCGTAGTTACTCATAATAAAATTCCTCCTAGTTTTTATTTGCCAGTTTCGGAATAACCCAAACCGACTGCTGAACGCTTGTGCGCTCAATCGAATACACTATCGAAATAATGTAGCCGATTGAACGACCGACATTAAGTCGGACATTCATTACGCTATCTTAAACTTCTTTCTAATCTCGTCTGCTTGGCGCAGTTTATCGTTGATGATAGACACTTGAGTGGTTAATCCGTCAATCTTGCGCTGAATGATTGATTGCGTATCGGGATTAAAAACTTTTAACTTTCGAATTTCAGCCTCGTGCATTTCGATTAACAATCGTCGTTTCTCTGCTTTAAGCTGTCGTTCTTCTTTGCATAGCTCGCCTTTAACTACTCCGATAATACCTTCGAATAAATCACTATTAAGCACATCCGGTTTCCTTCTATACACCGTTAATATCGTGTAGTTATCTTCTGCTAGTACAATCGCTATGCCTTTCGAAAAATACACCGTTGATTTGTTAGTTCCGGGAGAAGTCTCTCGGCTATTCTCCAATAATTGAGTTAGTCGATTGAGTATGTGGTGCTTTTCTCCTTTACCGATTCGTTCTAAGTATCGATGGTAAGCGTGGTTAGTTAGGTTATATTTATCCGTCAATTAAAGCACCCACTTTCCTTATGTCTATGTAATCCATCGGATCTTCATCTTCCGTGAAAGTTCCGTTATACAAAGTTTCACTATACCTCTCGTCTATCAAAGACTCGAAGGTGTTAAATTCTTCCGTTTTACTCATTTTAGTACCTCCGTTATTATTTTCCGTTATTTTTCCGTTAATATTTATTCAAAATTCCGTTTATTTTGGTAATTTTTAATGAATTTTTCGTAACTTCATGCTATAATAAATATGTAGTTACTGCATATATCTGCAAGAAATAACAGACATATGTTTTAGTAACTTAAATAATCGTAAATAGAACCATGTTCATCAGCGTTGTAATTTCGAGATAATCTTGAAATACATCTTTGAACAGTTTTTCTATTTGACCCAACCATTTCTGCAACTTTAGTAAATGTTGGTTGGTCTAAACTTAACCATGTTTGAACGATTGCCGTCGTTCTTTCATCTGAACCGCGTAATAGTTTTCTGATCAATTGCCGTTGTTCAATTAACTTAGCGGTTCTGTCTTCATTAGAAGTATCAGCCGGAGTGTTGTCAAGAATGTTGCCGCACTCTTCACTTTCACTTATCGGCTCATGTAAATATACCGTGATATTTTTATCACTACCTGTAATGCTAGCTTTATAATTTCTCTTGGGATCGTGATATTTCAATACTTTATATTTTGCGCTACGTTTTTCAAAGCCAATCGCTGTGTTATCGAGTAGCACATCATGAGCGATGGTTTCGCATGCAACTCGATCGGTGACACCCTTGCTAGCTATGTAGCTCATAAGTTCTGATTTTAATTTATTTGTCATTATTATTACCTCCTATATACTAATACCTTAAATATTTTAAAACGGACACTTTTTCTTAAAAAACTTTTGCCGAAGTTATTTTTGGTTGTTTACTATCCGTTGCACATATACTAATATAAATGCTTATCATCTAATTGTAAAGCATTATTTTAAAATTATTTTAACCGGAGGTAGTAATATGACCGAAAAAAGTAGTAAACACAACGAATTAATGCGAAAAAGAATTTCAAATTTGATGGACGAGTACGACTTATCTAAACCCCAGTTGTCGAGAGATACTGGTATATCCGAAGGTGGTATAAAGTATATTCTAAATAAGGAATGTAATCCTACTGCTCATACTATTAGTATTCTATGCAACTACTTTGGAGTATCTACTGACTATTTATTCGGAAACACAGACAAGCGTAATTAATGACGGGAGATATTCCCGTCTTTTTTATTGCTTAATATCTCCAAACGTATGCTCCGTTGCCTCTACTGTATTCCATAATACATCCTTTACGTTATGTGATTCATCGACTTCATGATTTTCGAAATACTCGATCACGTTCTTCGTTGAATCATTCTCTGCCTTATCCACAAACTCTTCTAACGAATCCATAAAACCGTCTCTAGTTATTAATGACGCTGTATCAACGAACTCTTTTTCCGTTTCATTATTCGGCTTAGGCTCCTTTAATGCATCTACATATGGACGTAACTCGGCTACCGATTCTTTATATTCTAATAAATCGTCGTGATCCTCCGGATATTGTAGCTTATTGTCTTCTATCTTATACGATAGTTCTACAGCCGCTTTCTCAACAGACATTGTTTGCTCGGCTTTCTTCTCCGTATTACTTTCTTTTACTTCGGAATTATTATCCGAACCACATCCAGCTAAAAGTATGCTAGTTGCTAGACCTATCGATAGTAGTTTCTTATACATACGAACACTCCTTAAATTCTTAACGTTTTTATAATAGGCACTTCTTTAAATTCGGCGTACCTCAATTTAATTGTACCAATTTCGTTCGCATCTTTGTATTCTTTTCCGAAAGATTCTACTATTTTACTAATCGTTACTACCCTATTACGAAGTTTATTCTCTACTATACGATTAAATCGAGCGCCACTTTCATCGAAATCGCCTCCGAGTATTACTTCTTCGACACCGCTAGCGACAATTAGATCAGCTTGAAAATCGTTTAAACTTGCGCCTCCTACTGCTACTGCAAATATACCGGCTGATTGCCACGTCATCGCATCTATCTCCGCTTCACATACAACGATTCTTTTTATACCGCGATCTATGACGTGATTTAATCCGTACACTAATCGCTTAATCGGTGTTGCTCCACGTTCATACCAAAACGTCTTATCAGACTTCATACGGTATTTAATGTTCGCCACTTTACCGTTTGTATCTCGCCATATAATACCGACACTGTTTCCGTTATCAAATACCTCGTTCATCTCAATTACTTTCGGATGAATACCTCGACCTATTAAATAAGAATTATCTATCGACTTACCTTTATATCGACTACTAGGTACTTCGACATTACCTTGCCGTAAATGTAACGGCTGTACTTCTATCTTTATGCTTGTATCGACATACTCGTAATCATACTTCGATATTAAATAATCGACTGTCTCTTCGTATGTTTCATTCCTAAAGTACGATAGCAATTTAACGAGATTACCTTTAGCCCAGTAATCATCGCTTGCTCCGGAATCTCCCCAAGTTCCAGCGTATTCTCCATCGCCGACATTGATAAAGAATGACGGAGACGTGTCCTCCCTAAACGGAGAACTCGCCACTATCTTATCTCCCGATTGCTTAGCGTTTAATAACTCATACGGCTCAAGCTCTTCGGATAAATTCACGTCAATGTATCTACCGTCAACTTTTATCTGTGCCATAATATCCCTCCGCTATTAAAATTCATCGAACATGTTCTCGTCGATTGTTGCCTCACGAACGATTCCGACACTTGGAATATAAACGATTTCTTTCGTTGTTCCTTCGCCACCATTACGACCTTTATTGATTCCGATTATTCCGGCTTTCTGTTTATAATCGGTATCTAGTGTGATAAGTACGCTCGCGTCCTCAAGTAACGACTTGGTCTTTTTAACTTCACGTCGTTTAGGCAGTTTAAGCGCTCGTATTTCTTCCTTCTCTTGTTCCTTATCGTCTTCTTCTGCTTGTGTTATAGCGAACACTACAACTTCTTTCTGTCCGGCTAATCTACGTAATTTCTTACTCGTTTCAGCAGCATCGCCACCAGCCGTTTTACTTTTGTTCGTCTCATAATCTAAGTAATAGAACGGATCAATCACGACTACATCTGCATTAATTGCATCTATATCGGAGCTTATCTGTTTTAAACTACGATCGTAAAAGTCTTCGTCATCTACTGAACGGATAAATATATTACCTTCCATAGTAGAGTTTAATTCGTCTAACATTTGCATGAAGTCTTTTTCCATATCGTCTTCTAAAGCTCCATGTCTGATTAAGTCCGATCTATAACCACTATCGTACTCTTGTCTAGTTTCTGAATCGGTATAAATAGTTTTACCGTCCATAGCCGACATAAATGTGTACATTCGAGTTAGAACTTCATAAGCTGACATTTCAAGCGTCCATAATAGAACGTTTGCCCCTTGTCTAGCCAAGTGTACCGCGTCATACGTAGTAATCACTGACTTACCTCGTCCACTTCTCGCATAGAACACGTAAACACTTCCGCTTTCCCATCCTCCAACTTCATTGTTGATATAGTTGAATGAACTGTCCCATACTTTAACGGACTCTCCAGCTTTACGTTTTAGGTACTCGGTTTTGAACTTATTAACGTCATGTTTCATATTTGTACCGAACGTGTGTTCGTGTCTTGTTCTATTATTAATCATTTCCAGCTCATTTGTCAAGGATAATAAATATTCCGACATGTCATTTTTTCCACTGTCAAAACCTTCCTGTAAACCGTCAATGACCTCTTTGAACTCTAGCTGTGCTTTTCGGTTCTTAACCTCTCGCGCTAAATATTCGAACGGTTCGATTACACCCGGAACATACGTAAATATGTCTCCGAATTTATCAACGACAGTAGCATATGAAGGTACTTTTCCTTGATGATGTTCGGCATACTCATCGATAAATTTATATACCGCAATATCTCCACGCGATACGAATGAATTTTCGTCGATACCTTGCTTTCTTAATTCGCTAATTGACTCAACGTCTAATGCTTTGGATAAAATCATTGATCCGAAATTGTTCGCCATTATCTACGCCCCCTCTTACTCGTTCCATCGAACGGCATTGTAATACATTGATCTCGTACTCTATCGTATAACCTAGAATCGAATATCGTACTAAGCTCCGTCATAGGTACGTTACTTGTAAAAACTGTTGGTCTTGCGTTAGTAATACGTTTATTGATTATCGTATGTACATAACCTCGAAAAGCCTCCGTAGCTGATCTAACGCCTATATCATCTAATACGAGAAACTCTATCTCGGAGTATCGAATAATATCGTCTTTGATTTCTTCGAGTGCTTGTTCGTCTTTCGTCATAGTCGCAAGATTATACTTATTTTGCCATTCGGTTAAATCTAGGAACGCTGCTAACTCTTGCGGTATTTCAACTTTCTTTTTGACGTAATACATGAATCGTCTCTTTACATACTCGTTTATCAACGCAGCCGCAGTAGTCGTTTTGCCAGTACCGGGACTTTCCGATAATAGATATAAGTTCTTTATCGTTACATCGTCCATAGCAAACGATTTTACATACGTTTCTAAGCGTTCATAAATTACTGATTGATCCGCCTTAGCTGGCGAATTATCTAACGTGATGTTTCTGTATTCCGTAGGCAGTTCCGTCGTAGCATATCGCCTACTTACAGCTATGAATGGTGTACATGATGCCGTACACTGCGGTAAATTACCCGCTTGCTTACATACGCTTGCTAACGGGCAATTCATTTCGTTTGTTTGTTCCATTTCTTTACCTCCGTTATAGTATCTGTATAAACACGAATATTACCGTTTAATCACCGTTTATAATTCGTTTTAAATATTAAATTACGAACGATCTATCTCGTCTTGTACTTGCGCTCTTCTCATGTAATCTCGGTATACTCCGTACATGATTGTCGCGGCTATTATAAAAGCGATTATAAAGTTACGCACGCTTAAACGCCTCCTCTATCTTTTCGAAGTTGCCTCTACGGGACTTCAATATGTGCGCTAACGATTCTCCTAAGTTTTGACCGCTCTTTGCTACGCGCATTCCCAATTTCTCGAGGCTATTTTCGGGTACTCTTTCGAACTCTAGTCTTTCGATTGGATGTACTTTTGTTTCTCCGTTTATACGGTATTTCGGTTGGATGTATACCGGGTTAAGTTTCATTGTGTGTCCTCCAACTCTTTAACTATCCTCAATATTTCTTTATCGTTCTTCGCTTGCTCAATGTCATAAACTAACTGTCTATACTTTTGTCTGAATGGGTCTAGTTCATGAGTTGTTTCTATACCTTTCTTCTCATACAACCTCGATATACATTTGTTCATATCTGATTCAGCATCGTTTAATTCAGCTTGTTTCCTATGAACATTTTGAACATAGTACATAAAATCAAATATTTCCGATGCATCTGATATATGAATATCCGAACCATTATATCTTCTTATCAAAATTTTATCGCTCAAATTACACACTTTATAAACTTGGTTGCCAAATCTTAATTCGAAATCATTCATTGTGCGTCCTCCTCTAATTCCGTCGCCAACATCTCTAATAATTCTTCTGCTTTTCCTAACATAATTTGTTGTATTGTAGTTAATTCGCTTGTGTCAAAATAAGTTAAATCTGACATTACATTCGCTAAAATATCTGTATTTTCCATCCCTTATTCCTCCTCTAGTAATTCATATGTCTTATGGAATACATCTGGTTTACATGGATAAAACTCTCCCTTAACACCTTTAATAATGTAGTCTTCATAACTAGCTTTCATGTTTCCTTCCAACGTCCATATAATCAAGCAGTCTCCAAAAACCATTGGAGATTCATTGAGGATTATCTTACCGTTACTCCACTCTAATATCTTGTCTACATTTTCATTCGTGAATTGCATAACTTCAACTTCCACTGGTTTCTTTCTAGCTTTCATGAGTTATTCCCTCCTACCAATAAATACATATTTTTTCTAACGGGAAACCTTGCTCTGTTTGTACCTCATATCCAAATTCTCTGCCTATATTGGCTAATTGTTCAGTGGAATGTGGCGAATAAAAACCTCTAATAATTAGTCTCGACTTCCCTTTAGCGACTTTTTTCTGAATCTTCGGCTCAACCTTTTCTTCCCACATTTCTCGTAAATAGTTATCAGCAACTTCTCTTCGCACTTTCGCTAGTTCGCCTGTATTCTCGATCATTTACACACTCTCCTTTATCTTTCGTTTATTGGTGTTCGACTATAATCTACTAATAAATCGTATGTTTTAGCATCAACACCTAAACTCCTCATAGAGTACATTTCGTTAGTAAATACCCATGCGATCGGATGCCGTTGTCCTTCTCGAGTAATCTGTATTTTATGCTTGCGTCTAGTTACGTTTTTGTTCGACTGATTAACCTTATAGCCGATACTTTTAACTGCGTCTATAAATTCGTTAGTAGTCATTGTCCGTCCTCCATATACTCGTTTATTGCGTAATCTACGTGCCACTTAACCTCGTCCTCGTTATTCGATATTTCACGGACACTACTATCTACGTCAGCTAAATAGTTATCCCACGCTTTTGCTTTAGCGTATACTTCTCGCAGCTCTTCTACTGCTTTAGTTTCTCCGTTAGGATTGTAACCTTCTGTAATTAATCTAAGTTCAATTAAGTGTTTTATCCATCTTTCGTGTTCATATCCCACATCACTCACGCTCCTTGATATCCTCTTCTATACGATCCATTTCTTGCAAAACGCCTTCCCAAGTATCCATTTCTATTTCATTCTCGTAGTCCAACCCGCCCGTAACTGCATCAGCATTTTGATACTCTCTAATCTGTAATTTAAGAATACTGTTTAACCTTCTCCACATTCTTTGATATTCATTCATATTTTTCACGCTCCCTATAATATTTCTTCATACCTTTGACTACATCTTTTAGTACCGATAACATTTCTTTTTTAGTAAGAGTTTTAGTGTATTTTCCACACAATCTTGCTATATCACGTCTAAGCGTTATTTGCTCTATGTTTCTATTTCTTAAATGTTTTGGTAGCTTACCATAAGAATAAGTTCTTTTTTCTACTATCATTGCTTATCACGCTCCTTATCTACTCCGTGAAATTTAGCTACCTTTTCTATTACTTCATAAGGTCTTTCTTTTCCCCCTGTTTCTTGGTTAGCCCATGCCCATGAAACGAAATCGTCTGTCGTTTCTTTCTTAGCCACTCTATCTTTAAAGTTTTCCTGTATTTCAAAATGTTTTTCGTATAAACCCTCATCATGCAATTGATTTGCGAATTTTACTTTATCGTTCGTTCCATCTAATTCGTCCATCTCAGCTAACTCTACTTCTAATTCATCTATCAGCATATTTACTTCCGTTACCTGTCTATCACTCTCGTATGCCTCAAATTCAAGTAGTTCTCTGTAATCGTCTTGTTTATATCTCTTAAACTTTTTCCATATCTTTTCGTAATTTACCTCTGCCATAATCAATCGCCCTCCAATTCGCGGATCATACCTTCGATTTTTATATACTGTATGCTTGCCGGATTAACTTCTCGACGTTCCTTTACGTAATCATCTAATTTCGACCATCTATTCGATAGCTCTATGCGCTGCTCCAATTCGGCTTGCCAAAACTCGAAATATTCATCGGCTTGTAATCGAAGAGCATCATTCTCGAATTTTAATTCGCTGATTGCTTGTTCTTTCATCTTATTCACTCGACCTAATTCGTCATTGCATTGCACGTGCGCCCTTAATTCCTCTCGCAACTTCTCTACTTCTTTGATAAGAGAGTCACGTTGTTTAGTCATATCGTACAATTGACCTTCGAGCTTATAATTGTCATTACATTCTTTATCTAGTTTCTCACTTAGTTCGTCACGTTCACGTTTGTATTGGTTACGTTCTTTTCTAATATCTAAAGAATCACTTTTTAATTCTCCTAGTTCCATTCAGAATCACTCCTTTATATTCCAATTATCTTCAATATCGCACCAACTACAAACACTATTGACACTACGCATATTACTCCTAACAGATGGTAACCATCTCTAAAAAGATAAACAGCCAAACGTATTAACGAACCTATCAGTATCAATATTAAAAACCCTAATGTAGTGAGTATTAAAGTTCCGCCTATCATCTACTCCACCAACCCTTTCTCTTTAGTCCAAATTAAAGTATGCGTACCATCATCGTTATTTAAGTGTATTGTCTTGGTCATTGTACCGTCTGGATTAGTTGACAAAATATCTTTTATGCTTTTTCTCTCCATGCAGTAGCTCTATAACTGTTAATATCATCGCTGTATACTTCTACTGCTTTTTCTAACACTGTATCTTCCGTAATTTCTTCCTCGACTTCTACTGTGAAAGTGTCATGACTTCTTAACTCCCCATGAGAAGAAACTATCCTACCAAATTCAAATCTAATTCTTTTAGCATTTACTCGATTGTTAGCATAAAAAGAACCTGTTATATGATTATCCACAGCCCATGCTATAAACTGTGGTAAATTCATTTCTACTTTACGTTTTATTGTCGGCATATTGTTTCCTCCTTTAGTATCTTCTTCATCTTCTGCTAGGACGTAGTAGTCTTGTTTGCCAAAATAGTGATTGTATTCTTTCAATAAAGTTAATTCGTTATAATATGAATCTGAACTATCGCTCATATGATAGAATCCCGGGTAGGGTGCATATGCCAACGTAGTATAAAAATTCACGTCATTATCTTTCCACCTCAATACTCGTACTCTATCGCCTTCTTTGAATTTCATCACAATTCCTCCTTAAAATTTAATTCCGTTACCTACGTATTCATCGGTTACTTTACCGATAGTCAATATATCGTAATCATCAATCGGCATATCCCATAGATCCGTTAATTCTTCGGGATAGCAACTCGCAAGCTGTCCGACTCTATGTTCGGCATCACATTCGTTTAGTGCGTCAATATCTATCGTCTTACGTATCTTTATCGTTGTCTCTACTTCGATAATATACTCACTCAAAACTACACCTCCCGTTTAACGCTCTAATTACGCCTTATTTAAGGCGATAGTGTTTTAAGGGTAAATATATCACTCAAAATGCTATCGGCTTATTTAAGGGCTATTACGTGCGTATTCCGTGTATTTTAAGACAATAACCAGTCGTCTAAACTGTCGGACTGTATTTCTTCCGATGCTTGTTCAGTCGATTGTTGCTTACGAATATTTATCTGCGCTCTCTGTAAATCGCCTTGTCGATAAGTCCATACAAAGCCGAATGTTGGTGCTGGGTATTGTTCGGACGATTTATACTCCGAAAATGTTAAGTCGATAAATGCTTTAACCAATTCTTTATCGTGCGTACCTTCTTTCTTTTTAGTTCCGATAATACCTCCGATTAACCCACGTTCGAAATTCCATGAACGCATTGGTGCATATCCTAATCCGAATTTATCTTCCGTTAATTTATTCATATAGCCGAAAAAGTGATTAACGTTCCATTCGCTAACTTCGATTTCATCAAATTGTTTTGCCGCCATTTATAATTCCGTCCTTTCTTCTAGTACACCGTAGTTATAGTCATTACTATTACTTCGTTGTATCAGTTCCGTTTATATTCCGTTTAATGTAATACACCGTTATTCCTTTATTACTCCGATAATATCTTTTACTTAATCGATTATATTCATGCTATCGCATGGAGTGTTTTTCAAAGAAAAACTCTCCTACGTACGTTAGTACGTATGTACTGTATTAATAAGGTATTATTATTAATCGGTATTATTATTAATTATATATCAGATGTGATACATACCTAGTGTCAAAATAGATACATAGGCATATAACCAAATTGATACACTACACATTCAATAGCTTGTATTGATTAGATGTTTTGCCTCCGCCACTACTATCGAATCTGTGCGTTATTTCGATGTAACCTCTATCGACTAACACCTTCAAATGTTTGCCGAGTGTGTTGTTATTCATGCCGCACATCTTTGCGATAGTTGCTCTCGACGGCGCTCCTAGTTTGTATTGATCGTGACAACATACGGCTATTGACGCATATACGCCGATTGTAGCAGCCTTAATATGTTCGTCCTTAACTAACGATTTAGGCAACATCACAAAAGGCTTTCGTTCTTCCATCGCTTTACCTCCTTGTTATGCTTTCTAATAACTAATACCGTTAACATACTCTCGACGGACACTTTTTCGTAAATTAATTTTCGACAAATAAAAAAGACGACCGACAAACAGTGTCGAATCGCCTTTTACGGATAATAAATAAATTATCGTTATTAAATTTTATATATCGTTCCTAACGGATTATGTCGTTTATGATCGTTATATAGATCGTTACTAAATAATCGAACATACTCTCGAACCATCTCAAGCGTAGAATGTCCGAGTATATCTTGTAGTACGAAAATGTTACCGCCATTCTTAATGTACATTTTAGCAAATGTGTGTCGGAATGTATGCGGACTACACCTTACATCTTGGATATTCGCTTTTCTACCGTACATTGTAATACGGTCTTGTATTGAACGTCTAAGAAATCTCGAATCTAAACTCGAAATAAATAACGCCTCTGAATCGCTATAACCACGAACCTTCATATACTGACTTAACGCTTTCTTTAATTGCGAAGATACTGGAACATTTCGGTATGAACCGTTCTTACCATAAATCGAAATATAATTCTCGTTTAAAACTACATCGTCTACATTAATCGATTCTAGTTCTCGAATACGAATACCGGTATCTAGCAACGTTAATAAAATCACGTAGTCGCGAAACCCTGTAAACGTATTTAAGTCCGGTTGATGTAATAGTCGTTCTATCTGCTGAACACTAAACGTTTTAATAACCGTCTTCTTCGGTTTCCTTAACGTATAGTCATCGAAAGGATTATCTTTTTCTAAGCCTTCGCTAACTAAGAACGAACAATACGCTTTTAAGGCACGTAGACACGCCTGTGCGCTCGATAGTTTGTTGTCGAGTGTTATCGTATGGTATGTAACAAAGTCGTCTATATTACGCCTTAAAATAGCTCTACGAGGATTACTACCGTACATCTCATAATAACGGCGTTTATATAACGAAAGTTTCTGCTTGTAATACTTAATGGTATCTTCGGATAAATTACGTGACTGTCTGTCGGCGATAAATAATTTTACCGCATAGTCAAAAGAAGGATTATTCGATAGTTCGTCTTTCGGAGTATCTAAACGAACATTATCAGTAGGAATATTGATTATCGTACGTCTTTTCATATATGAATACCGCCCATCAACGCGTAGTATTTTAATCCTACGTAATCGACAATGGTATACGGTTGTAAATACGCGTCATATCAACAATTTGCTGACGTTGGCACATCAAAGGATTTTGAGTCCCGCGTGTCTGCCAATTCCACCACGCCGGCATAACTTTATCCTATAAAAAAATCTTCCCTATGGAAGAAATAATGGAGCGGAAGATAGGATTTGCACCTATATCTCATTCCGGGAAGGAATGTATTCTAAAAGTTGAAATACTCCCGCATTTTAATAATTAATCATTTAGGAAAAATGGAATTGGAGCGGAAGATAGGATTTACACCTATATCTCATTCCAGGAAGGAATGTATTCTAAGAGTTGAAATACTCCCGCAATATTTATTAATGGAGGCGGCAACCGGATTTGAACCGGTGAATAGAGGTTTTGCAGACCTCGGCCTTACCACTTGGCTATGCCGCCAAACAACTGGGCTAGCTGGATTCGAACCAGCGAGTGACGGAGTCAAAGTCCGTTGCCTTACCGCTTGGCTATAGCCCATTAATAAAAATAAGGGCGGCTGATGGGAATCGAACCCACGAATGTCGGAACCACAATCCGATGCGTTAACCACTTCGCCACAACCGCCATGGCAGGGGTAGTAGGAATCGAACCCACACCAAAGGTTTTGGAGACCTCTATTCTACCGTTGAACTATACCCCTATAAATAATAATGGTGGAGGGAGGCAGATTCGAACTGCCGAACCCGAAGGAGCGGATTTACAGTCCGCCGCGTTTAGCCACTTCGCTATCCCTCCGATAGATGGTGCCGGCCAGAGGACTTGAACCCCCAACCTACTGATTACAAGTCAGTTGCTCTACCAGTTGAGCTAGGCCGGCTTAAACTTTAAAAGATGGCTCAGGACGGAATCGAACCGCCGACACAAGGATTTTCAGTCCTTTGCTCTACCGACTGAGCTACTGAGCCATACATTAAATTATAAAAAATGGCGGTCCCGACGGGAATCGAACCCGCGATCTCCTGCGTGACAGGCAGGCATGTTAACCGCTACACCACGGGACCTAAAATAATAATTGCGGGAGGCGGATTTGAACCACCGACCTTCGGGTTATGAGCCCGACGAGCTACCGAACTGCTCCATCCCGCTTTAATAATAAATAATTAGTGTACAAATATAATGGCGGAGGAAGAGGGATTCGAACCCCCGCGAGCCGTTAAGCCCCTGTCGGTTTTCAAGACCGATCCCTTCAGCCGAACTTGGGTATTCCTCCACTATATAAGTATGGACCTTGCAGGACTCGAACCTGCGACCCAACGGTTATGAGCCGTTTGCTCTGACCAACTGAGCTAAAGGTCCAAAATCAAAATATGTATGACATATTTAATTTTAATGGCGGCAGAGGGGATCGAACCCCCGACCTCACGGGTATGAACCGTACGCTCTAGCCAGCTGAGCTACGCCGCCATAATGGTAATGTATTAATTTTAAATGGTGGAGACTAGCGGGATCGAACCGCTGACCTCCTGCGTGCAAAGCAGGCGCTCTCCCATCTGAGCTAAGCCCCCATTTAATATATAACTTTTAAAGAGTCGGGAAGACAGGATTCGAACCTGCGACCCCTTGGTCCCAAACCAAGTGCTCTACCAAGCTGAGCTACTTCCCGTAACCTTAACTGGTCATTACGCGCCCGAGAGGAGTCGAACCCCTAGCCTCTTGATCCGTAGTCAAACGCTCTATCCAATTGAGCTACGGGCGCATATTAAAATGGTGCCGAGGACCGGAATCGAACCGGTACGATAATCACTTATCGCAGGATTTTAAGTCCTGTGCGTCTGCCAGTTCCGCCACCCCGGCAAATAATGGAGCAGAAGACGGGATTCGAACCCGCGACCCCAACCTTGGCAAGGTTGTATTCTACCGCTGAACTACTTCTGCAAGATTAAATGCTTAATTTCTTTAAATAATGCGGGTGAAGGGAGTCGAACCCCCACGCCGTAAGGCGCTAGATCCTAAGTCTAGTGCGTCTGCCAATTCCGCCACACCCGCTAATGGTGAGCCATAGAGGATTCGAACCTCTGACCCTCTGATTAAAAGTCAGATGCTCTACCAACTGAGCTAATGGCTCTAAAACATGGTGCCGGCCAGAGGACTTGAACCCCCAACCTACTGATTACAAGTCAGTTGCTCTACCAATTGAGCTAGGCCGGCTAAATGGTGGAGAATGACGGGTTCGAACCGCCGACCCTCTGCTTGTAAGGCAGATGCTCTCCCAGCTGAGCTAATTCTCCATTTAATATATGTAATTTTTATATTTGCCCGGCAACGTCCTACTCTCGCGGAACGTAAGCCCAACTACCATCGGCGCTAAAGAGCTTAACTTCTGTGTTCGGCATGGGAACAGGTGTGACCTCTTTGCTATCGTCACCAGACAAATA
>NZ_JBMOVZ010000003.1:0-526686 GCF_049310805.1 Mammaliicoccus sp. JADD-157
AGCTGCAGCACTAAGGGGCGGAAACCCCCTAACACTTAGCACTCATCGTTTACGGCGTGGACTACCAGGGTATCTAATCCTGTTTGATCCCCACGCTTTCGCACATCAGCGTCAGTTACAGACCAGAGAGCCGCCTTCGCCACTGGTGTTCCTCCATATCTCTGCGCATTTCACCGCTACACATGGAATTCCACTCTCCTCTTCTGCACTCAAGTTCCCCAGTTTCCAATGACCCTCCACGGTTGAGCCGTGGGCTTTCACATCAGACTTAAGAAACCGCCTACGCGCGCTTTACGCCCAATAATTCCGGATAACGCTTGCCACCTACGTATTACCGCGGCTGCTGGCACGTAGTTAGCCGTGGCTTTCTGGTTAGGTACCGTCAAGACTTGTTCAGTTACTAACAAATTTGTTCTTCCCTAACAACAGAGTTTTACGATCCTAAGACCTTCATCACTCACGCGGCGTTGCTCCGTCAGGCTTTCGCCCATTGCGGAAGATTCCCTACTGCTGCCTCCCGTAGGAGTCTGGACCGTGTCTCAGTTCCAGTGTGGCCGATCACCCTCTCAGGTCGGCTACGTATCGTTGCCTTGGTAAGCCGTTACCTTACCAACTAGCTAATACGGCGCGGGTCCATCTATAAGTGACAGCCGAAACCGTCTTTCAACATTGAACCATGCGGTTCAATATATTATCCGGTATTAGCCCCGGTTTCCCGGAGTTATCCCAGTCTTATAGGTAGGTTACCCACGTGTTACTCACCCGTCCGCCGCTAACATCAGAGAAGCAAGCTTCTCATCTGTTCGCTCGACTTGCATGTATTAGGCACGCCGCCAGCGTTCATCCTGAGCCAGGATCAAACTCTCCATAAAAGAAGTAAGCTTGATTAGCTCTTGTTGATTGGTTAAGCCAATCACTCTTTGAAGTACTTTCAGTACTCAATTATTGGAATTAACGTTGACATATTGTCATTCAGTTTTCAATGTTCATTTAAATAAATGTTCAAACAATATTGTACTAAAAACAAAGATTGTTTTCAACTTATTTTTCTTAACTATTTTTTAACACGTTTATAAATATATCGCATTTACAACGTCTTAACAAGAGTCAATTTTACACTTTCAATAAAAACTTTATTTATTGTTTTGTGTGTTTCGCCTGTCGTTTTCGGCGACTTTTATATAATATCAAGTGGCTAATAAAAAGTCAACGATATTCCTTAAAATTTTTACAAAAAATTAAAAAACACAAATTCGGATTGTAAATCATCCATAAATTTGTGTTTTTCTTCTCTATTTCGTCTTTTTGGTACTTGTACCTTTAATTTTTTCTTTCTTTTTTCTTTCTTCCAAAGATAGTTCATTATATTTGGGTAACATTATTAATTGATATGAATTACATAATAAAAGTCCAAATATCGTTAAATAAATCCAACTAGTATCCTCAACTCTTAAAAATGGAATTAATTCTACAGTTGTCATAACTATCATAAAGAACATAGAAGGAATCCATAAGTTTTTTTTAGATTGTTTATTTTTGATATTACTTGTAATAATTGCAAAAATAATTACAACAATAGGTAACCATATGAATGAAATAATTTGATCCGTGCCACCAAATCTTAAAAATCTAAAATAAACGAGGTCAAAAATCGCAAATACAGTTACAACGATTTGTACATGTGGCCATATCTTACCAAATATACCTATACCTAACTGATTGATAAACAAATAAATAAAATATGCTAGCTGACTTATTGTTGCAACCAGTAAGCCTACAACAACAAACCATATCGATGCTGCTACAAATTCGCCAACTTCTCCAGCGACTAAATATTTAGTTACTTTATCATATCCAAATATCAATGAAGATATATATGTAACAATTACACCGATTAACAGAGTATTCCTATAAAATTGTATTAAATATTTAAGAGTCACTAACTTACCTCCGTATTATGATTCCGTTGTAATATCAATAACATTTTCAGCTATTTGATCATAAATTTTGCCTAGTGGTTCATGAGAACCATATATAGAAGGAGAGAAATTCTCTTCATTCCATTCTGGTTGACTCAACGGTAATTCACCTAATAATGGCGTTTGTAACTCTTGTGCTAATTTAGCACCGCCACCTTTACCAAACACATATTCCTTATTTCCAGTTTCTTTACTTTGGAAATATGACATATTTTCTATGACACCTAGTATTGTATGTTCAGTATGTTTAGCCATAGCTCCAGCTCTTGCTGCAACAAATGCTGCGGTTGGATGAGGTGTTGTCACTATTATTTCCTTACTAGAAGGTAACATCGTATGCACATCGAGCGCCACATCGCCTGTGCCTGGAGGTAAATCTAAGATTAAATAATCTAATTCTCCCCATTTGACTTCTGTGAAGAAACTAGTAATCATTTTACCTAGCATTGGACCTCTCCAAATTACAGGTGCGTTTTCTTCAACAAAGAAAGCCATAGAAATAACTTTAACGCCTTCTCTTTCTACAGGTATGATATGCTCACCTTCTACTTCAGGTTTTTCCTGAATACCCATCATATCAGGTACACTAAAACCATAAATGTCTGCGTCTACAAGACCAACTTTTTTTCCTTGTCTTGCTAATGATACTGCTAAGTTTACGGCAATAGTTGATTTACCAACTCCACCTTTACCAGAAGCTACTGCTATAAATTCAACTGGATTATCTTTAGATAATAATCCTTCTATTGTTTGTTCTTCCATTATTCCTTTGAATTTTTCTAATGTTTCTTCAGATAATTCATCGAAACGTATTCCAACAGTTTTAGCACCGTTGTCTTTTAATAGGTCTACAATTTCCATTTGTAAATCAAGTTGCGGTTGTCCACCCATCTTGGCAATCGCTATTTTGACACTAATATGTTCTTTTTCTTCTTTAACGCTAACTTCTACAATTCCACCAGTTTCTTTAATTGGTACGTCTACTATCGGGTCGTGTAACTCCCCTACTAATTCTTTAACCTGTTCTACAGATAACAATGCTACTACTTCCCTTCTTCTTGTTAATCTATTCGTATCATATTCAGTGTAACAAAAAATATAGATTAATTGTTAGTTTATTGTTCAAAAAAAAGCAGGCGAGACATTAATCAAATGTCTCAGCCTGCTTCTTTTAAATTTAATTTGAATGATTTGGAATTCTTGTATTTTGGTGTTTGTTCTCTGTTTTTATAAACATAGAAAGTACTATACCAAAAAATACAATTACAGTTAATACTAGGAATGCAGTATTAATACCGTGTATCATTGCTTGAGATTGCAATATCTCAGCTTTATTTCCTGCACTTGCCGCTTCAAATTGTTCTTTTGATGGGTTAAAGTTTTTAGCACCAATTGACATGATTGTTACTAATATACCTGTACCGATCGAACCAGAAATTGTACGTAATGTATTCATCATAGCAGTACCATGTGATAATAAGTCGTTTGGTATTGCATTTAAACCAGCTGTATTTACAGGCATCATTATCATCGATACGCCGAACATTCTAATAGTATATACTACAATTAAATATACTAATGAAGTGTCTGTACTCATAAATGCCAGCATAAACGTTGTAATCGTTATAATTGTAAAACCTGTTATCGCTAACCATTTAGCACCATATTTATCGAATAATCTACCTGTTACAAGCGACATTACACCAGTAATAATTGCCCCAGGTAATAATAATAAACCGGAAATGAGCGCTGAATATCCTCTAGCATCTTGCATATACATTGGCATTAATAATGATGGTCCTATTAAAGATATCATAGTAAATACACTAATAACTGTAGTTAAAGCGAATGTTTTATATTTAAACACTCTGATATTTAATAATGGATTTGTTAATTTTAATTGTCTTGTTAAGAATATTACGATTGTCACTATACCTATTATTAATGAAACAATAACAGTTAGTGATGAAAAGCCCATCGATCCTGCACTACTAAATCCATATAAGAGGGCACCAAACCCTACTGTTGATAATATAATTGATGGTACATCTAAATGAACATCTTTTGGTTTAGAAATATTAGTTAAATATTTCGCTCCAAAACTCAATGCTACTACTGCAAATGGAATGATTGAATAAAACGGACTTCTCCAACTAAAATTATCAACTAAGTAACCTGATAAAGTTGGTCCTATTGCAGGTGCGAATGAAATAACAAGACCTGCCATCCCCATTGCAAAACCACGTTTTTCTTTAGGGAATAAATTGAATAGTACGAATTGCATAAGTGGCATCATAACGCCTGCGCCCATCGCTTGAAGTACTCTTGCTAACATTAAAACACTAAAAGTAGGTGCTAAAGCAGCAACTAGCGTACCTATCGTAAACGATAGCATCGCCATTAAATAAAGTGGTCTCGTATTAAATTTGTCCATTAAAAATGCAGTGGCAGGTATCATAACACCATTGACTAGCATGAATCCTGTCATTAACCATTGCCCTTGGTTAGCATCAATATTTAAATGCACCATGATTTCAGGTATCGCTGTGTTTAATAAAGTTTGGTTTAAAATAGCCACAAAAGCACTGACTAACATGACAGCGACAACTAAATTTCTTTTACCTTTTGAAATATCCTGAACGTCCATGGTTTCATCTCCTTCTAAATATACCTTAGCTATTATGCACTAATTTATTTCGGAAATCAAAATAAACGTTCTATTTATTTAAATTTTTACTTTCTGGATAGAATATTTCAGTACAGATGTACAGAATCGTGATTATGATCAAAATCACCCAAAAATCAATTTTAATTTGAGAATAGTAAATATGAACGCAAAAATAAAACATAACGGTGCTCACCGATATCGTTAATAAGTGGAATGTCATACCTTTAAAATAAGGGTTATCATTTAATTTTGTTTTAAACCTATCTAGCAACAATTCAATGGCTACTAAAGTGAAATATCCGAATAGTATATAACTGCCGTAATAAATTAAATTGTCAATCATGCTTTTATTATAATTAAACTCTGCTAAACCATAATATATAAGTATTCTGCTTAATCCAAACATACCAAAGGAAAGTAGCACGATAAATATTGCACCAGATATAGTAAATATACCTACGATAGCTAGTATCGCTAGCAAATGAAAAATATCAAAGCGTTTGTTTTTTCTTCTCATAAAGCGCTACTCCTTTTAAATATGTTTACATACAAATTAAATCTAACTTTTAACTTCTTTAAAAATAATCGCCCATACAAATGTTAATATCACTACAATTAACATGATGTATAACATAATATTTTGAATACCATATGCTAAAAACGGGACGTTTAATGCAAATATAGATACAACAATTAATGAACCTGTTGTACTTCCGATTGTTTTGAACAATGTATAAATAGACATCATTGAACCTAAATGTTGAGGTGGTGACTCTTCTTGAACAATTACGACATCTTTTGTATATACCGTTCCAAATGAAGTTCCCATTACAAATACAGCAAAAGGTATAATCGCAATCATTTCAACACCTGTTAAGATGGCAAACGCCCCTACAAACATTGCTAAGAATGCTAACATATAAATAAATTTCAAAGCCAACTTATCTAATTTACCTAAAACAAAAGTAATAATTAGCCAACCTACAGACATAGGGAAAATGAGTAGTCCACTTTGCAATGGCGTAAAGTCTTGTTCATTTTGTAGGTAAATAGGCATAAATATAGTGTATCCCATCAGCATTGTTGAATAAATCAAATCTGTAAATAGTACGAGTATTATTTTCTTATTAATAGATGCTATCGGAACAAATGGATTTTTAACTTTCTTTTCAACTTTAAATAGTAAAAATATAAAAACAATTAAAGTAACAATACTTAGTATTCTTACTATAGAAGGAACTTGTTCAGAAACAATACACAAGAAACTAGCAACAGCTCCATAGAATACAATTAAGCCTTTATAATCTAATCTCGTTTTTTCAATTGTATCTTGTTCAAAATTAAAATACTTAATAACAAGCCACATTGAAATAAGAGCGATTGGAATATTGATATAGAATAAGAAACTCCAGTTTAAGGATTCTAATATTGCGCCACCAAGTAATGGTCCTACAATACTAGAAATACCCCAAACACTTCCTACTATTCCCATCACTTTATATCTTCTAGGTATAGGGAAAGCAAGTTTAGGAACGACTTGGCTAAGTGTCATCATCACACCTGCTCCCATACCTTGAATAATTCTAGAAAAAACTAAAAGTGTAAAACTTTGCGTTATTTCTGTAAGTCCACAAAGTATACTACCTATAATAAAGGTGGAGATACCTAGTAAAACAACATACTTAATATTTATTCTCTTTACTAACTCACCAACTATTGGCGTCATGAATACAACTGCCATTAAATAAACAGTAAATATCAGTGCTACTTCTGTACCAATACCAAAATCTTTTTGCATCGTTGGTGTAGCCAAAGAAACAATAGATGTTTCAATAGCGCTCATAAACATGATTAATACAAGCGCTAATACAATGCCTTTATTTTTAGTCATAATTTACTCTCTTTCATATACAATTTCCCCATTTACAACTGTTTTTGTTGCCTGAATTGTAGCTAATTCTTTTTTATCGATTTCAAATGGATTTTTATTTAATACTGTGAAGTCCGCTTCATAACCTGCTTTAATTAACCCAGTTTTCTCAGTAGTTTGAGCTATCTTACTCGCCTGAGTTGTATAAAGACCAATTGCATCAAAAACAGGTAAAGCCTCCTCAATAAAATATGCACCATCTTGTCCATATGATTGTCTATTAACAGCAGCATGAATCCCTAAAATTGGATTAGGTATTTCTATCGGAGCATCTGAACCTCCACCTATTATAATATTACGTTCCAACATTGATTTAAATGGATATAAATACCTCGCTCTTTCTGAACCTACTTTGTCTTCAACCCATGGAAAATCGCTTGTTATAAATTGTGGTTGAACGTCACATATAACAGGTAATTTTGAAACACGTTCTAATAATTCTTCATTTAACGTACTAATATGGATTAAACGGTCTCTTAAGCCGTTTGGAACTGGATTGTTTTCTATCGCATCCAATACCATTTCGCAAGCCCTATCTCCTATCATGTGAACAGCTATAGCACCATTGTGCTTTCTTGCAAGTTTTACTTTCTCATCTAGAGCTTCCGGTGTATAAATAGCTAGACCATAATTTTCCCCGCTCGGATCGTTCGAGTAAGGTTCTTTCATTAATGCTGTACTCCCACCGAATGCCCCATCAGCGTAAAACTTCATCGCGTCTGGCTCTAGCCAATTTTCTACAAATGTAGCACCATCTTGTATCATTTGTTCATACACACTAAAATGTCTTAACAGTCTAACTTTAAATGGTTTTTGATGTTGTTTATCTCCTATAACTGTTTTATATGCGTTTAATACATCTTTATAATCATTATAATAACCTAAATCTTCAGTATGTGCGCCAGTCACGCCAAATTGATATAAATAATCAACAGCATTTGTTAAATGTCTAGTTAAAGATTTTTCATCTTCAGTCATGGAAAGTTCTTCAAAAGATTCCATTGCAGTATCGTATATCCAACCCGTTAACTCGCCGTTTACTTTTTCATATGATCCACCTTCAGGATTTTGAATATGATGATCAACATTTAATAATTCTAAAGCTTTAGAATTAACAAAAGCAGCATGTCTACATACACGTTTTACGATAACAGGATTGTCTTTACATAGTTCATCTAAATCATGTTTATTCAAACGTATACCATCAAGTAAATTTTCATCATAGCCTTCAGCAACAAGCCATTCACCTTCAGATAATTCTTTAGCTTTTAATTTTATTTTATTTTTAATTTCTTCAATATTCGTTTCTCCATTTAAAATTACGGAAGACAACCATACTCCAGTTCCCATCACATGGATATGCGTTTCCACAAACCCTGGAAACATTGTTTCGCCTTTTAAATCAATAACTTCGTATTCTTTTTCATTTATTCGATTTAAATCATCTTGGTCCAAAACTTTTTCAACCTTGTTCTGATTAACAATTACGCCTTTATATGTATCATCAGGATTTATCATTGTATAGACTGTGCCATTTTTGAAAAGCTTTTTCATCATATCCATCTCCTTGTAAAATTGCTCTTACGCTAATTCTACATATTAAAGCTCAAAAAATACACCGATAAAAATAATAAACCAATTAAAATAACAATCATTCTTGGCGTTCAGCATAGTTAAAAGCTTTTTAAAAGCTGAACACCAAGTAATCAAGTTTATTAATTGGTTTAAGTTTGTTTAATTTTCTAGTACATGCCTAACAGCTGTGATAAGCACTCTTGATCTTTCTTCCCCAAAATACTCTCTAAATCTTGCATCTTCATCATACATCTCTACCATTTCAAGATGTCTTTCTTCTGTATAAGTCGGCCAGCTATATGTTAACCATTCTTTGTGTAATTCTGTTGCTTTTTGCTGTCTTTCTAAAGTAGCTCCATTATCAACAATTTCATCCAGTTGTTTAAACAAGTCATTTTCTATCTCATTTTTGCTTTGAATTTCATCTTGAGACATATCTACATATTTATCATCCGCCTGATCGATATTCTCGTGACCAAATCTTTCTTCTACTTGCTCGCCTTGTTTTTCTTCATTTTCATTAAGTACCTCTCGATGGAACGCTTCGTATTTTCTTTCTTTTGTCATCTTTAAAGCCCCCTTCTATTTCAAAAATAGCTTATATATATGTTTTACCCATTTTTTTAAAAGTTAATGAAAAATAAGAAAGGAGAGCAGGACAGAATTCTTATTTTCTTAAAAGATTCCGTAATCCCGCTCCGGCAAGGATGACTAGGTTTGAAAAAGTTTAATATAAGCGCTTTTCCAGTCAGCTACTGCCAATATGAGAAAAAAGAGTCTGAGACAATTTTTATGCCTCAGACCTTTTCATTAATATTTTATATTTTATTTTAATCGTCTATCTTCGTCGGTTTTTATATGTTCATTAAATTTTTGTTGGTTATTTCTTTTTTGATGCTTGATCAATAAAATCATGACATAAAATAAACAAAGACCAAATATAAGGGAAATGACACCCATGAATTGTAAACCGCTTGCTCTACCATCACTAAATACAAAGTAATAAAAGAAATAGCATTGAATCATTATAATAATTGTCAAAACAATATAATACAAACGGTAATTCATGACTTTCCTCCTACATAAAGTACATTATTGCAATGAAATGAAATATGGACGCAATCAATATAAAGAAATGCCAAATCATGTGGAAATACTTTTTATCTTTTTGTGCATAGAACCATGCACCAATTGTGTAACTAATACCACCGAAAAGTATAAATAACATAAATAGAAGAGATGTTTTATTAATAATAGACGGTAGCATAAGAACACCCATCCATCCCATTATTAAATACATTGATAAACTCAATTTATGATTAACATTTTTAGCAGTAGATTTATAAACTATGCCCCATATTGTTATGCCCCATTGGACACCCATTATGACCCAACCTAACCATCCGCCTACTAGAGACAACGCGATAGGTGTATATGTTCCACATATTGCAATGTAAATCATACTATGATCTATAATTCGCATAATATATTTCTGCGGAGACGAAGTAGACATAGAATGATAAACTGCTGATGATAAGAACATAAGCATGATACTAATAATATAAATAGACACACTTGTTGATTTTAGTGCACCATCTTGAATATAACTTGCAACTGCTGCATATGGTAAAAAGAATAACAGTATAAAAGCTGGTACTCCATGTGATACTGCATTTCCCACTTCTTCTCCAAAGGAAAGAGGCATAATATCTTTAAAGGCCTCTTTCACTTTTCCTTCTTTTTTGTGATGTGATTTTGCATTACTAGACTGTTCCATTCACTTACCTCTTTTACAATAATTGATTTGCTTCTAGATCTTGTTGTGCTGTTTCTATACTATCTTTTCCTTCTTTATTTTTTAATGGACTAAACTCTTCTTTTCTATCTACTTGTAGTGTAGCAAATGAATTTGCATATTGGAAAATATCAAAATAAAATAATTCGAATTTTAAAGTTTCTTTTTCTATTACACTAAAATCTTCATCTATTTGCTTAAGGTTTTTAATCGCTAAGTGATAAGGAAGTGGTTTAGAAGCCGCTTCAATTAGGAAATCTAATTTAAAGGCATGAATTCCAATATTAGCGTTTTCTAATTTATTAACCTCACCTTCAGGTAATTCTGAATACTCAAGGACTTGTTTTTTATCATCAATAGATACTATACGACCTACTTTTTCGTCTGGATATGCTTGTACTGATTTAGTTGTAATGTCACAATCCTTTTCTTTTATAAAACCGGCAAATTCTGGATCTAATACTTTAACTAGCACATTATCAATATTATTTAAGAATAAATATTCTACACCATTGTCTTTCATTTCATTTAATAAATTGGCTTTTTCTAATGATTTAAAAACGCCACCGTTTCCATTCGGGGTACGCATAATATGTTTATCTTTATCTAATACAAGTTCCCCCTCTGTTGATAGGGCTACAACATGGTCTTGTTTGAAAAAGTGGATATAAGATTCATCATAACCAAAATAATTATTTTCTAAAAAGTAAGATAGTGTATCTTTATGATTAATATCACTCGTCATGATGTACCAATGAATAGGTGTTCCAGTTTCTTCGAATAATTTATTTAACTGTTCTGCTTGTCTTTCAAATAAACTTTTATCATTAAATGAGAAAGTGCCCTTAGGTGCTTTATGACCTAAACGTGTGCCTTGGCCACCAGCCATAAGTAAAACTGCAAATTTACCTTCTTTAATTGCACTTAAACCTAATGAGCGGTACTCTGCTAATTTCTCTTCAGGTAAGTTTTCTTTAATGTCATAATTAATTTGTTCTACATCATCTGCTATTTCAATCGTTTTTCTATTTACATAAACATCTTCATATAATTTATCTACTTCATCTAGATCTATTCTGTCCATATCTATGTGTAGCTGTTCTTTTTCGCTTTGGCTCATCATTTTACAATATTCTAAAATGTGATCTTGCCTGTGTTGCTTTAAGATTGTTTCATCTAGCATTTATAATACCTCCAAAATTTGACTCATTATCATTATACGACTTTAGAATGATTTGTCTAAAAATATCATAAAATAATTAAAATTTAAATGATTACAGAAGTAAAATATGGGTACAGTATATAATGTGTAGATTCTATAGCACAAATAATCCTATATCTAATAGGTCAAGGAGGATTTTATTATGAGTTTAGGAGACAAATTTAACGACGCAAAAGATCAAGCAGTTGACAAAGGTAAAGAGCAGGTAGACAAAAACAAAGACGAGTATACTGAAAAAGGTAAAGATTTTGCCAAAGACAAAGGTAAAGATCTTAAAGACAAATTCAGTAAATAACATAAGTATTATAAAACAGTCCGGGACATATATAAATGTCTCGGACTGTTTCTTTAATATAGGCAAGGGAGACTATGAAATTTTTTACTATAAGGAGATTTCCACCCCACTCCCTTCACTTTTAAATATTTATTTTTATAAAAATAATCTATAAATATCTTTCCACCATAATACCACTGTAATAGCGGTAAATGCTGTTGAAAGACTTAAATCAACTACTCCGCCTGTCCTAAATACAAAGGGCATTTTCACAGATATATTAATTGGATAGAATAATTTTACGCCTCTAGGTGTAAGCATATCTAAAATAATATGTGATAGCATCCCCATTATGATAGATACTAAATATGGCTCAGGAGCTTCAATTGCCTTTAACCCCCAAAATATTAAAAATAGAAATAGTAATGAATGTGTAAAAGTCCTATGTCCAAAAATTGTGCGTATAATTAAACTTAAAGGAAAAAGCTTTCTACCTATATTACTTTTAAAATGACAAATATCTGGTACTAAACTAGCCACTCCACATAAACTGACAATTGTAAAAGAGGTAAAGATATCCTCTCCATAATAAATACTTAATGATGACCCGATGAATATACCGCAAGCTAGATGTGTTTTTCCCGTCATATTAGTTTTCCTCGTTTCTATAAATTTCTTTATTAATTTTAACATAATAAAGCGAACAAGTATACGAACACTTTGTGACTTTGTTGTGATTTAAATCACGGGAGGAAAGATTTATTGACAATAATGTGAATTAAATCACATATTCATTGATTTCTTTATAACACTTGGTACAATAACAGTGTAAGTCATATTAAACATAACCCTATACCATTGTTGAAATAACCCCCTTATTTCACACCAAAAGGCGCTCGTCAAAATTGACGAGCGCCTTTTGGTTAACCATTAACTTGCTGCTTTATTTTCATTTTGTTGATTATTTTGCAGATTAGACTGTTTGGGTTCTTGCTCTGAGTTATTATTGCTATTTTGTTTATTCAAATCTTCATGAGATTGTTTATTAGAGTCATCTTCTGGAGAAGGTGTTTCCTGACTTGGAGTATTATCTCGCGATTGATTACTCTGTTCATTAGGAGACTGTTGTTGATTGATTTCATTAGTGTCCTGATTTTCTTCAGGTAACTGACAGCCCTCATCATTACATAAATACCCATCATGACTTAAATTTTGCCAAGCTCGAGTAAATTCAATTGTGTTTTCAACTTCATCACACTCCGCTTGAGAATCACCTTGATTCAATAAACAATTTCTTGCTTTTGAATAAGTCTCAGTATCAAATTCACTTTCCCCTGAATTACGATTCGGTTTAACACCATTAACATTTTCTTCAATCGGAATTTCTTCCGATGATTCATTTTCGTTATTAATAGCTTCATTATTATTCTGATTTGTATTTTCGTTCGTTTCTGTTTCTTGACTACTATTTTTCTCAGTCGTCTTTTCTTCCGTTGTTTTTTTCTTATTTGCGTTCGTTTCCGAAGTTTTTTCGTCTTGGTTTGATTTATTTGTATTCGTAGAAGTTTCATTATCACATGCTACTAGAAACATTAAGCAAACTGCTAAGAGACCATATATCCATTTCATAGAATCACTCCTGGGCCTTTTTGCTTTATTTTCCTTGCTACTCATAAAAGACACTTCTTTCTTATAAAATAATTGAGCATTAATTAAAACATAAGAATATCATACATGATAAACTAATATTAGTAAAAATAATTGTATCATCCCAAGGAGGTATTTGTTATGTATAAAGCTGTCAACAAAGATGAATGGACTGGTAGAACAGATAGCGAAACTTTACGTTCTGCTTTTAGATATCATCAAATTATAGACACAGTTAACTTAGAGCAAGAAGCAATTGAACCAATAAAAGAGTTTGAAGATCAAATTAATATGGCTCTCATTGGTTTCGAATGTGACGAAGGCGTCGCTCGTAATAATGGAAGAACAGGAGCGGTCGATGGACCGAAACATTTTAGAAAAGCATTAAGTCCCTTGCCTATTCATAACGAATATTTACACTTAACAGATTACGGTAATGTCGTTTGTCATAAAACTAAACTCGAGGAAGCTCAAGCTGAACTTGGAGACAAATTATCTCAAATTCTTCCATATAACCATTACACTGTACTTGTAGGCGGTGGTCATGAAATCCTATATGGTCACTATTTAGGTGTTAGAAAAGCCAATAAGGACAAAAAAATAGGCATAATAAATATTGATGCTCATTTTGATATGAGGGATTATGATAAACAACCATCTTCAGGAACAATGTTTAAACAAATATTAGACCAAGATGATCAAGTAGGCTACTTTGTTCTAGGCATTCAGAAAAATGGTAATACAAAAGCTCTTTTTGAAAGAGCTGATGAATATGGCGTTCGATATATTCTTGAAGACGAATTAAGAAGTCATCTTTCAATTGAGACAATCACTTCTATAAGCTCTTTCATAGAAGAATATGATGAAATTATGATTACATTGTGTACAGATTCAATTGATGTAAGTTATGCCCCTGCTGTAAGCGCTCCTTGCATTATGGGATTACAACCTCAAATTGTACAAACTATTCTACAATTAGTTACGAATTCAAATAAAAGTACGAGCATAAGCATAGCAGAATTATCACCTAGATTCGATATAGATAATCGCACAGCTAGACTTTTAGCTAATATTGCATCGAACATTTATCACGACCAAGCTGAAGTAGTTCAGTCACATTGGGAGTCTTAATTTATGTCAGAAAATAAAAAAGGCATACTATTAGCTGGGTTAGCCTATACTATATGGGGTGTGCTGCCTTTATATTGGAATCTCGTTGACGAGATCGGTCCATTTGAAATACTTGCACACCGCGTTCTTTGGTCAGTAGTATTTATGCTTATACTATTGACAGTAACCAGACAGTTAAATATGTTTAAAAATGCGACAACAAAGTTATTCAAAAACAAAAAAATGCTAATCGCTATCATAGCAGCCGGATATATTATTACATTAAATTGGGGTACGTTTATATGGGCTGTTAATAACCATCATGTGCTACAAGCTAGTTTAGGGTATTATATAAATCCATTAGTCAGTATATTATTTGCTTTTATATTTTTAGGCGAACGATTTTCTATTGCACAATGGATTGCGATTATACTTGCTTTCATAGGTGTACTATTTATGACGTTTCAAGTTGGAGAATTTCCAACAGTATCCATCTTGTTAGCTGTCTCATTTGCTCTATATGGACTAATTAAAAAAGTAGTAGATATTGATGCTTTCAGTAGTATTACAATAGAATGTATTGTAACTTTACCTGCCGCATTGATTTATATCTATTATTTATCTGAAACGAATAACATTACATTTGGTATGAATACTTCTAGCGCTTGGTTATTATTAGCTGGTGTAGTAACAGCTACTCCACTTGTACTGTTTAGTGCTGGCGCAAGAAAAATCCCATTATCTTTAACAGGATTTTTACAATATATCGCACCGACCATTATGTTCTTCTTAGGTATATTCCTTTTAAATGAACATTTTGATATTAACCAATTTATTACTTTCATTTTTATATGGATTAGTATCATCATATATAGTTACTCGAAATACATGGAAATGAAGAAAAACAGAAGAAAACTAATAAAAAACAAATAGAAAAATCGTTTCGTTAGAAATAGCGAAACGATTTTTTATTTAACCATACTATCCATTATTTAAACTTAATTATTAATACAATTCTCCACATGTTGCTGCTAAGATAGCTTTTATAGTATGCATTCTATTTTCGGCTTGTTCAAATACTCTTGAATAACTTGATCTGAATACATCGTCAGTTACTTCCATATTTGTTACACCAAATTTATTAAAACAAAGTTCGCCCATTTCTGTGTTTAAGTCATGTATAGCAGGTAGACAATGTAAAAATAAAGTATTTGGCTGTTCTGTTAAATTAATTAATCGTTGGTTTACTTGGTAATCTTTTAACAATTCATAACGAGCTTCTAATTGATTTTCTTCACCCATCGAACACCATACATCTGTATAAATTACATCACTGCCATATACACCTTCTTGAATGTTATCTGTTATCAATATTTCACTTCCAGATAACTCACTTAATTCTATCGCTTGTTGTTGTACACTTTCTTCTGGTTGCAATTCTACCGGCGCTACTATATGAATATTAACGCCTAATATTGCACTTGTAACTAATAGTGAATGAGCAACATTATTACGTCCATCGCCTACAAACGTAACTGTCTTATTCTCATAAGTACCAAAATATTCTTTGATAGTTAAGAAATCAGCTAACATTTGAGTAGGATGCCATTCATTTGTTAAACCGTTCCAAACTGGTACGTTAGAAAATTCAGCTAAATCTTCAACTGTATGTTGTTCAAAACCTCTAAAGGCTATCCCATCAAACATAGACCCTAATACAATTGCAGTATCTTCAATTGATTCCTTTCTGCCAAGTTGTAAATCTTCTTTACCGAGATAAGATACATGTGCCCCCATTTTAGTAGCTGCTACGGTAAATGCTGCACGTGTACGAGTTGATTGTTTTTCAAACAATAAGGCAATATGTTTACCATTTAAAAAACGTTGAGGTATGTGATGTTTTTCCTTGAATTTTAGTTCTTCAGCTAATTCAATAAGTTGTTCTAACTCATCTTTAGAAAAATCAACCTCTTTTAAAAAACTTGTCTGATATAAATCTTTTAGCTTTGATAACTTCGTCCCAATGAAACCAACTCCTTTTTATTTATAAATAACATCATATAATACTTTTTGCACAATGTAAATAGTTATACAGTATATTGCATAAAAATACTTATTTTATTAGTATGACACATTGTTTTAAAAAGGTAACACATTTTTACTGTTTTCTATTGAAAACGAATTCATAATACGTTATGATATAGCTATCAAACAAAAGGATGTGTTAGATATGGCAATGAGAGTATCAAAGGATAATAATCAAGTTCATATTCACTGGAGAGTAGCTGACATTACTATTCCAAATGACGAAATCAAAGAGGTTAAGGAAGATCAAGACATTCATGCATTGTCTAATGAAGACCAAGATCACATTGTAAGAATTGGTTCAACTTTTGGTAAAACAAATCGTGTCATTATTAATACAGACGATAAAGAATACATTATATATACACATGCCGATAAGAAAATTTATAACGAATTAACTAAATAATACTTAGAAATAATAAACAGGCTGAGACATATTTTTGTCTCAGCCTAATTTATTGTAATAGCAGTAGATGACTGGGACGGTACGACGAAATCTTTTTTAAAACAAGATTTCTGTATCTCTCCTTTTTAAGTAGGTAAAATATTATGCTACTTTTTCATAGCGTGCTAACATAGAGTTAAGGAGTGATGCCAATTATGTTAAGAAGTTTATCTGGCTTAAACGCCATTATCACAGGTGGTTCTAGAGGAATCGGTAAATCTATCGCAATTGCTTTAGCACATGAAGGTGTTAACATTGCAATCACAAGTAGGAATCTTGATACTCTAAAAGAAACTGCTGATGAACTAAAAGAGTTTGATGTAAATATATTTTATAAAGACGCTAATATTGCTCGCAAAAATGATGTACAAAAATTTATAGAAGATGCTCACCATGCACTCGGTTCTATCGATATTGTTATTAATAATGCTGGCGTTATGAAAAACAATCCGTTTTTAGAAGTAGATGAAGAAGAGTTTGACCAACTTTTTGATACTAACGTCAAAGGAATATACTATGTACTACAAGAATCTCTTCCTTATTTAGTTAAACAAAAAAGCGGAGATGTTATAAATATCGCTTCAATGTCAGGACTTAAAGCTAATGCTACAAGCAGTATTTATGCTGCTACAAAATATGCAGTCATTGGAATGACTGAAGGAATTATGCAAGAAATGAGAAAACATAATATTAGAGTTTCTTATTTAACACCTTCAGCTGTTCTCACAGATTTAATTGGAGAACCTAAGTTACAAGAAGAAACGATGACACATGCAGAAGACGTGGCAGATGTCGTTGTATCTCAGTTAAAACTTCAGCCTAGAACTTTCATGAAAACAGCACAAATTTGGGCTACAAACCCAACACCAAAACAATAGGAGTGATTTAGATGTATGTTGTAACGAATAGAATTAAAATGAAAAAAGGCTTTGCAGAAAAATTAGCACCAATGTTTACTAAAGGTGGCGCATTACAAGAAATGAAAGGTTTCATTAAAGTTGAGACTTGGAATATGCAAGATATAGAAGAACATGATTTATTACATGTAAATATGTGGTGGGAAACTTTAGAAGACTTCGAAGCTTGGAAGACAAGTGATGCTTTTAAACAAGCACATAATCGTGATGATAAATCTGAAGATGATAAATCCGAGAATGAACAAAGCGATTCACCAATGCTAGGTTCTGAACTCGCAATTGCTAAAGTTGAAACATCACTAGACCCTAAATAAAAATAATTAGGCTTATATGCATAATAAAGCATAAGCATTCATAATAAAAAGTCCGAGACATTTATAAATGTCTCGGACTTTTTATTTATATAGGTATCCTTGCTGGGGTGGGCATACAAAATCTTTTTACCAAAATGAGATTTCTCAGCCACTCTCTTTTAATTAAAAGAATATATGAGCCATGATAACAATAATAGGTAATGCAATGATTGTACGTATAATATAAATCATAAATAACTTACCTAAACTGACTGGTATTTTAGACCCTAAAATAACGCCCCCTACTTCTGATAAGTAGATTAATTGCGAGATGCTCAATGCTCCGACGATGAATCTTGTCATATCACTAGGCACATCACTAATTAATAATGATGGTAAGAACATATCAGCAAACCCTATTAATAAAGTTTCTGAAGCTTCATGTGCATAAGGTATTTGCATTAATTCTAATAATGGTACAAACGGTGCACCTAATATACTAAATAACGGTGTATATTCTGCTACAATTGTAGCCAATGTACCGATAGCCATAACGACTGGCAATACAGCCAACCACATATCTAATACAGTTTTTATACCATTAATGAAAAATTGTTTTAATCCTGGAGACACAACTGCTTTATCAGTGGCTTGTTGAAAACCCCATGTTAATGGATTGTGTGTCTTAGGAATCGTTTCATTTAATTTTTCAGTACTACCATTTGAATATTGATCCGGTATTTGTTTAAGTGGCCATATTCTTGGCATAATAAATGCGGCTACAACACAAGCTATAATTACAGATAAATAGAATTTAAAGAAGTGGTCTACAAGCCCTATCGTTTGAGCAATAACAATAGCAAATGTAATTGACACAACTGAAAATGTTGTTGCAATAACAGTCGCTTCACGTCTTGTATAAAATCCTTGTTCATATTGTTGACTCGTAATCATAACCCCTACTGTTCCATCTCCAATAAATGAAGCTAAATTATCAACTGTTGATCTACCTGGTAATTTAAATAATGGTCTCATAACTGGCGCAAACATTGGGCCTAGAAATTCTAATAAACCAAAATCCATTAATAATGGTAGAAACAATCCAGCAAAGAAAAATACCGCTAATAATGTTGGTAATAAGTCGTTATAAACCATTACCCCAGTATTTTCATTAAGTACAACCCCGGGACCGACATTAAAATATACCGAGATTGCAAACAGTGCTCCTAAAATTCTAATAACTACCCAAATCCAATTAACATTAAAAAGTTCATTCGTGATAGTACGTTTTGTAGAAGTCTTGAATACTGTAGAATAAATAATCGTTAATATCGCAGATACTGATATTAATAACATGATAATTAATCCTGATGAATTGCCTAAAAACTCTAAAGTTTTATTAGCTAAAAACGCTACTGGCAGACTTGTTGAAGCCTTCCCGTCCTCATCTGTTACTGAGACAGGTATTAAAAATAAATAAATTCCTAGTAACGATAATATTATAAATTTTAATCTACCAACTAAAACACTTGTTTCTTTCATATGTATGCTCCTTTACGCAAGATTAACTATACACAATATTTTATAAATATTCAATCCTATTCTTTCCTATTTTTATTATATATTTTTTTGTAAGCGCTGTCATTAAAAATCGGGAGAATATATAATAAATAAGACTATTTATAATTAAATAGTCTTATTTCAAGCCACTAATATATTTTAATCATTCAATAATTTGTATATTTCACGTATATTAACCCTTGTTTAATCATGTTCTACTATATTTTTATACATATATTATGAGTTGAATTCTCAATCGTCCGGTTATTAAATTTTGTCTGTATTTTTGCATATCACACTGTTATAATCATGTTTATATGTAAAAAAGAAGGAGTAATAAAATGTCAAAATCACGATTAGTCACATTTATGTTGAGTGTTTTTGTAGTAGGAATGGTTGAATTGATGATTGCTGGTATTTTAACACTGATGAGTGCAGATATGAATATATCAGAAGCAATTGTAGGACAACTTGTAACTGTTTATGCATTAACATTCGCTATTAGTGGTCCGATACTTGTTAAGCTTACAAAGAATTTTTCACCTAAATTAGTATTAATGATTAGCATGATTTTATTTATTATCGGTAACGGGATTATCGCATTTTCACCTAATTTTACAATTTTAGTGATTGGGAGAGTATTATCATCTGCCGCTGCTGCAATCATTGTTGTTAAAATTTTAGCTTTAACTGTTATTTATTCAAAACCAAGTCAGCGCGGGAAAATGATAGGTCTTGTTTATACAGGTTTTAGCGCTTCAAACGTTTTAGGTGTTCCTTTAGGTACTAAGATCGGAGACCTTGTTGGTTGGAGAATGACATTTCTATTTATTTGTTTAGTTGGCGTAGTAGCATTTATTCTAATTTCTATTAATATTTCTAGTGACAAAATAAATAATGCTGATGAGCCTACACCTCAAAATCATAGTTATAAGATCTTACAGCCTTTAGAAGTAGTCAAATATTTAAGCATCACATTTCTAATACTTGCTGCAAACTATGTTGTTATCACATATATTAGCCCATTATTATCTATATATGGTTATAACTTAAATATTGTTTCTCTTGTACTATTAGTCGCAGGAATCGGAGCAATTTTAGGTACATCACTGGGCGGTTATATTACTGATGCTATAGGTAGTAAAAACTGGTTAATCATATCATTAAGTACATATACAGTACTTATGTTTATATTCCAATCTTTCTTACCTATATTAATCATCACTCTAATAGGTGTATTCGTTTGGAATATCGTACAATGGGGTTCTAACCCACCAGTTCAAATAGGTATTATTTCTCAAATAGAAGGAGATACTAGTGCAGCGATGAGTTGGAATATGTCTAGCTTAAACGCTGGTATCGGAGCTGGCTCATTATTAGGTGGTATTTTTGTAACTTACTTTAATGTAGTTTCAAGCTTATATGTAGCTGGAGCGCTTAGCTTTATCGCTTTATTGATATGTTTAACAATTAAAAAACAACCAAAAATAGTATAAAAAAAGGGGAGCAGGACAGAAATCTTATTTTCAAAAAAGATTTCATAGTCTCGCCCCTGACAAACATGACACAGGCTGAGACATTGATATGTCCCAGCCTGTTTTTTATTCATTATTGTAATTCTTTGTTATTACCTTGTGATTGACCATCTTCATTTGAAGAATTTTTTTGTTCATATTCTTTCTTACTCATAACATCATCTACATGCATGTTCACTTCAACAACTTCAAGACCAGTCATATGTTTAACTTGT
The DNA here is from genome assembly GCF_049310805.1 of Mammaliicoccus sp. JADD-157. Lineage (NCBI taxonomy): Bacteria > Bacillati > Bacillota > Bacilli > Caryophanales > Staphylococcaceae > Mammaliicoccus > Mammaliicoccus sp. JADD-157. The sequence goes on from NZ_JBMOVZ010000003.1 coordinate 21,251, forward strand.
TCTTTTACTAAGTCAGCAACTTTTTTGAAAATTTTCGGAGCTGATTCACCATATTCTAAAATAACTTTTAAATCTACAGCAGCTTGTTTTTCTCCTACTTCTACAGAAACACCTTGTGTTACATTATTTCCAGATGTGAAACGGTCAGTTAAACTAGAAGCAAAGCCGCCTTTCATATCTAAAATACCTCTTACCTCTCTAGCAGCAATACCAGCAATTTTCTCTATTACTTCATCAGAGAATGATAATGTATTTGAAAATTGTTGTTCTTGAACTTGTTCTTGCTGTTGTTGTTGGTTTTCACGTACTTGATCATTTACACCAGTTTGTTCATTGTAACTACTTTTTGCTTTATTGTTGTCTAAATTTGCCATAATAGAATCTCTCCCTTAAAATAGTTTAATTTAATTTATAGTTTCTTTATTTATTTAATAATGCAGTTTAACTTATTCGGTTTAAGAAATTTAAAAACTGCTGAGTACAGTCTTTAATGTACCCTAGTCCTATACCTATTAAACATAGGACAAGAATCAATACCGTTTTCCAAAAACCAATTGTTAAAAATAAAACTGCTAATATTAACATCGCAATAAACCCAACAATTCTCCATTTATACTCTTTAATAAAATTAATGAGTTGATTTGGATCTTGATTTTCATTTGGCATAACCGGAACCTCCTATCCTTAGTCTATAAAACTCTTGTATCACTTGTTTTCTGGTCTCTAACATTAATTTCAATGTTTTTGACAGGTATTTCGGAAAAATGCTCAACATTTTGCTTAATATCGTTCTTCATATTTTCCGTTAATGATTGAATACCATTCGTTTCAGATACAACAAAGAAATCTGCTTTAATCGTTGCATAAGAATTATTTTTCTTATTGTACAACTTTGCTATAACATTTGGTTGTCGTACTTCGTCGTATTTCTGGATTGTACGATAAACACATTTTTCAATCGAATTTCTAGTAATGTATATGTGCCCATCCTCATAATCACGATGTAAGCCTGGTTTCTTATGTGTCGGTTTAAATGCTGCAAAGAACATTAATAAACCAAAGAATATTAAAACCCCTGCACAAGCAATCAATGTCGGTTGGAACCAATTATATTTTAATAGTTCCTGTTGATAGCTTGTTATTTGACTAATATCCAAGTACATAAAAAGAAGCGTGCCCACTACTACTATGATGAATAAGCCTAGGAAAAAATTCTTTAATCTTCTCACTGGCAACTGCACCTCCTATGTAAAGTTCTATTGCTAGTATTAGTTATACCCCTAAAATGATTTTAGAAACGTTTTTAACTCATTATTTCATTTTTTGGTAAAATTTTTACAAATTCTCCAACTTGCACATAACCTATTTGTTTATAAATTTTATTGGAGGTGGGATTTTCAAGATCAGTATATAATGTCGTATATTTATAATCTTCTAATAAACGTTTTGTTAAGAGTGATACATTTTTAGCTGCATAGCCATTTCCTCTGTATTCATGAGGCGTATAAACCATAGCAACATGAGCAAATATTTCCCCAACTCCTAAATATTTAACGAAAGATACCGCCTTATTTTTATCAATAAATAATTGTCCAGCTTCATTTTCAATCCAATTCAAAATTATATTATTTTCTTCATCACGATTTAAATTTTTCAATTCAGTTACTAGACCTGTTTCTAGCATGAAATTTTCATACCATTTTTTCAGCAATATGATATCTTCATTTTTAGTTATTCGGGAGTGCCCCTTCACACTATCGAATTTATTTATTACTTTATGACATACATAAACACCCTCATGAATTGCTACATACCAGTTACTATATAACTTTTCTGCTAGTTTAATTGTATAATCCTTATCACCTACAATACCCATCTGAATATTGGAATAAGATGAAAGTTTTTCTGAAATATAATCTATTAATTTCATTTCATTATTCAATATTACAATTTGTATTGGAAACGGTGGTGTATGAATAATTATTCCAAGTACTTCCTTATTCTCAATAATTCCTGCTAAATAATACTCTTTATATTTACCTTCTTTGATAAAATATATCAGTCGCTCTGCCAAATTAAATTTTCCATTTGTATTTTGCAAGCTCTGAAAAATTTCTTCAGGGACACGATTACTTTCATAAACTTTCCAGTACATATACCTCTCCTCTTTTCTTTTGTGTATATTTTACACTATTAGTAGGTTTTTAAAACATTTAATATAATTTAACTTTCCAACAATAAAAAAATCCCTAACCTGTTGAATTAAATCTTCCAACTGATTAGGGATTATTATTAAATATAAATATTGATATCTCAAATTATTATATATGTGCTGATTTTTGCATTAAGTATAAGAAATATGGCGCACCTACTATTGCTACAATAATACCTGCTGGCAAGCCATTTGGTTCTAGTACTATTTTACCAATTGTATCTGCGACAACTAGGAGTATAGCTCCGTTTAATACTGCTATTGGTAAATATAGTTGATGTCTTGGTCCTACAATACTTCTTGCAATATGCGGCCCCATAAGTCCAACAAATCCGATACCACCTGCTACTGATACTGCTGCAGATGACAATACGACTGCTAAAAATACGAGTAAAATACGTTCTCTATTATTGTTTATACCGAATGAAACTGATATTTGTTCATTTGTACTGAGTACATTTAGTACATTAGCTTTATAAAATAGGAATGGCATAACTATGATTAACCATGGTATAAATGCAAATACGAACGGCCATTCATCGCCCCAAATATTACCTGCAAACCATCTTGCGATAAATTCCATTTGATCTTGGTCAAATGTAGACATAATCGTAATGGAAGCACCACTCAATGCAGTTGATAAGCCGACGCCAATCAATACCATTCTCACGGGATTAATGCCTTCTCCTTTTTTATAACTAAACATAAATATAACCATCGCCGTCGCTATACCCCCAACCATACTTACCATTGGGAGTACATATACAAAATCACCTGGTTGTACAGTACCGACAACTAAGAATAAAGCAATCATAAACCCGCTTCCTGCATTAATACCTAATATACCTGGTTCAGCAAGGGGATTCTTAGTAACACTTTGCAAAATTGCTCCACTTAAAGCTAAACTTGCTCCAGCTAATATCGTTATTAACATTCTCGGCATTCTAAATTCATACAATACCATTGAATCTAGTTCATTGCCTTGACCAAATAGTGTTTTAAAGAATTGAATGAATGACATCTTAAATTCGCCTGTCGTCATAGCGAATGCCATTGATGCGATTAATGCTATAATTAAAATGACAAGTGTTATTCTCTGTTTTCTAACTATTTTTGGATGTATCATAATATCTTACCGTCCCTTCTTACAAGATAAAGGAAGAACGGTACACCTATTATAGAAATTACAGCACCTATTGGAGCTTCTCCTAACATTCGTGCTATCATGTCAGCTAAAAGTAATATAAAACCACCCATTACTGCTGTTAAAGGTATAACACGTTTATAGTCTGTACCGACTATAAATCTTACTATGTGTGGCACCATCAAACCTACGAATGCTATTTGCCCTACTATTGATACAGCAATCCCTGCTAAAAACATTGTGGATACTAAACTTGTATATCGCACAACATTACTATTTTGTCCTAATCCTTTTGATAGTGTATCTCCTAGGCTAAGTATCGTTAATTGTCTGCTCATTATAACTAAAACAATTAAAATAACTAGAACAATCGGTGTAGAAATCGCAAGTTGTTTCCAGTTTGTACCACTTACGCCACCAACGCTCCAAAATGTTAAAGTTTGGTTTAATCTAAATATCAATGCGATTCCTTCACTTGCAGCTGTCAATAATGCAGATACTGCAGCACCTGCTAATACTAATCTCATCGGGTTAAAACCACCGCGTTTAGAAGAGCCTACGGTCATGACAAGAATACCACCTATACCTGCACCTATAAACCCTGCAAACATAAGTGTGAAATAACCTGCATTTGGAATAACTGCTAAAGTTAAAGCTAACATCATACTAGCTCCAGCATTTAAACCAAGTAAACCTGGATCTGCTAATCCATTTCGAGTAACACCTTGCATAACTGCACCAGATACTGCAAGTGCCATCCCAACGACAACAGCTCCTATTTCTCTAGGTATTCTTATCTCTCTTAAAATATTGTGTTCTTCGATACTTGGATTATAATTAAATATTGCGTTATATACCATTTGTAATGATGTGTCTTTTGCTCCAAATAAAAATGACAGAAGTAAAACAGCTACAAGTAAAATAATTGTAACTGTTAAGATAATTGGATAGCGATTTTCTTTAACTGTTTTTGATTGACTCATATGTTGCCATCCTTTTATAACTTAGTATAGTGTTTACATAAAAGATTATAAGTAACAAGCATAGGTTTTCCAGTTCTAGGATCCGTAGATAATTCAGCGTCAATATTAAACACTTCTTCTAGAATTTCATTTGTTAATACTTGTTCTGTTTCGCCTTGAGCAACAATATCTCCAGCTTTCATCGCTATTAAATGATCTGAGAATCTGATTGCTTGGTTAATATCATGTAACACCATAATAATTGTGCAACCTTGTTCTTTATTTAACTCTTGTACAAGTTCTAAAATTTCGAGTTGGTGAGAAATATCTAAATATGTTGTTGGCTCGTCTAGGAATATGATATCTGTCTTTTGTGCGAGTGCCATAGCAATCCATACACGTTGTCTTTGACCACCACTTAAATCGTTAATTGCTCTATATTTAAAATCATGAGTACCCGTAACGTTAAGCGCCCATTCTATTTCTTCTTTGTCTTTTTTTGATAATCTTCCAAATCCTTTTTGATGTGGATAACGGCCATAAGAAACGAGTTCTCCAACTGTTAATCCATCTGCAACGTCAGGTGACTGAGGTAATATTGCAATTTTCTTTGCGATTTCTTTAGTAGATGTTGAATGTAGATTTTTGCCATCTAAAACAACTTGCCCTGATTGTACATTTAAAATACGGCTTAATGCTTTAAGTAATGTTGATTTTCCACAACCATTCGGCCCTATAATAGAGGTAATCTTTCCATCAGGTACCTCTAAAGTTAAATCACTAACTATTGCTTTATCTCCATAACCTATTGAAATGGCTTCTCCCGTTAATCGATTCATAGTGAACCCTCTTTCCGTTTAAAATAAATCTATAATATATGCGTTGCGTTAATTTTTAATTGTAGTTAAATGATAATGATTATCATCAATCGTACTTACGTATTATATCATTTAATAATAGTGATTTCTATCAATATATGAATAATTTCACTCATATTACACATTTAATAAAAATAAACATGTTAAAAAAGCTAGAACTTTTTGTCCTAGCTTTTATGTTTTATTCGTCAAGTAAGAATCCGTTCCCAAGTACATCTCTTACATCATGGACAACGACAAACGCATTTTCATCAAATTTTCTAATCATTCGTTTTGTTCTTGTCAATTGCGTTTTGGCAATGACAACGTATAATACATCAGTATCTTTTTTAGAATAGTAACCTCTACCATTTAAAATGGTACAACCTCTACCTATTTTTTCATCTATCATTTTTGCTATTTGATCTGGGTTTTGAGAGATGATTGTAACAGCCTTTTTAGGGTTCAATCCTTCAATTACAAAGTCCATAACTTTTGTTCCTATATATAATGCAACGACAGTTATTAATGCTTTTTCTATAGGCATAACAGTTAATGAAAATAGAACTACGATAAGGTCAAAAAATAAAAGAGCATATGATGTGTTCACATCTAAATACTTATGAGCAATTCTCGCTAATATTGTTGTTCCTGCTGTTGTGCCACCTGATAATACGATTAAACCTATACCCAAGCCAACCGTAAATCCGCCAAACACAGCATTAATAAGAATTTCACTAGAATCTAATGCCCATGAATCCGTCACTCCTAAGAATACGGATATGAGTATTACAGCAATAATAGTATATACTGTGCTTCTCTTACTCAAGAATTTATAACCTAATGCAATTAATACCGCATTTAAAATAAACGTAGACCAAGCTGGCGCAATATCAAAAGCATAAAGTAAGATTAGCGAAATACCCGTCACGCCACCTTCACCTAGGTTAGCAGATATAATAAATGTATTAACACCTGCAGAAAAGACAAATGAACCTACAATTATTAATATCATATCTCTTAGTAATCTATTTTTCATGACCTTACCTCCTTTTAGTTTTTCAATTGACATACTGATACTACCACAAACAGCTAATCGCCTCAACATGCCGATATTTATAAAAATGGGTCGTAAGATAATTTTGCCCTAACTCTAGAAAGAGTTATTAGAAATCGCATATAAATACTCCTATTTCGTCAATTTCTTAATGAACGAATTAGGAGTACTATTTAAAGATAGGGATTCTTTATCCCGAACTCTTCATTATTATATTGTCAGTAGCTTATCATTTACTTAAACTCTTTTTCAAATGGTGCTTGAATGTCTTTTAGCACTTTTACTGAATTATCGAACAATCTTGTTTCTTCATCATTAAGTGGCATTTCAATAACTTCCCTTACACCTGTTCTATTTACAAGTGATGGTACACCGATATAAACATCTTCGTGTCCATACTCACCTTCTAAATATGCTGAAACTGTTAGTACAACATCTTGGTTGTTTAATATTGCTTTAGTAATGCGCATTAAGCCCATTGCTACTCCATAAAAAGTAGCACCTTTTGATTCAATAATTTCATATGCTGCATCTCTTGTCTCAACAAAAATTTCTTCAACTCTATGTTTACGTGTTTCATCTTTTTCAATTATAGAACGTAATGGTTTACCAGCAATATTGGCGTGTGACCAAACTGCTAATTCAGAATCGCCATGCTCACCAATAATATTAGCGTGTACACTTTGAGGGGCTACATCAAATTCTTCGCTTAATAAATATTTAAAACGTGCTGTATCTAATATTGTTCCTGAACCTATTACACGTTCTTTTGGTAAACCTGAGAATTTCATCGTAGCATACGAAAGTATATCTACTGGGTTAGTCGCAATTAAGAAAATGCCATCAAATCCTGAATCCATTATTTCAGTTACTATATTTTTAAATATTTTCATGTTTTTCGCTACTAAATCTAATCTTGTTTCGCCAGGTTTTTGAGCTGCTCCTGCACAAATAACAACCAAATCAGCATCTTCACAATCTTTGTATTCTCCCGCTTTTACTTTCATTGGTGATGGCCCATACACTGAACCATGATTTAAATCCATTACATCTCCATTTACTTTCTTCTTATCTAAATCGATGATAACAAATTCATCACAAATACCTTGGTTAATCATTGAGAATGCATAACTAGAACCTACAAATCCGTTACCTACTAATACTACTTTATTACCTTTAAATTGTTTCATCAAAATCTCTCCTCAAATTTTAAATTTTTATATAATAAATGAAAGTACGAACGTCCAAATACAAATGAAGATGACTATTCCTACACTATATTTTAAAGTCATTTTCAATAATTCTGATTCTTTTCCGACCTGACCTACAGCTGCTGTGGCGATTGCTATAGATTGAGGTGATATAAGTTTTGCTGCTACACCACCTGCAGTATTAGCTGCTACTAATAAAGGTCCACTAGTACCGATTTGGCTAGCTACTGAAGCTTGAATTGGTGCGAATAATGTATTGTTATTGACTACTGATCCTGTCATAAATACCCCAATCCAACCTAACACCGGAGATAGTAATGGGAATATACTACCAGCTTTTGCGATGCCAAGACCCATAGCTGCTGTTAAACCACCATAAGTAGTTACTTTTGCTATTGCTAATATGAAACAAATTGTCAAAATAGGTAACCATAATTCTTTGATTGTTAAACCTAATAATTGAAATGCTTCATTAAATTTGAAATGTTTGGAAATAAGAACTGTTATAATAATTGAAATTAATATAGCTGTACCTGTTGCGCTAAAAATGTCTATTTTTAGTGTTATAAGTTTGTTTGTGATTTCATTCATCGTACCTGGAATACTAATGTTCCATACTAAAAATGATAATGGTCCATCTGGTGCAAATAATGCTTTAAAGAATGGTGCACTCCATATCATCACAAATATCGTTAAAATATAGAACGGACTCCATGCATATAGAATAGACTTAACTGTATGTTTGTTTGCTTGTTTAAATTCAGCGTCTGAAACTCTAAATATTTTTTTCGGTTGATAAAATTTAGAAAATACTGCTAATGCAACCATTGATAATAACGGAGGGATAATGTCCGCTAACTCAGGGCCTTGGAAATATGTCAATATTAATTGAAGTCCAGAGTAAGTGAGACTTACTACTAATATCATTGGTAATATTTCTTTTATACCCTTAAATCCATCTAAAATCATGACTAATAAAAATGGAATAATAAAGTTTATGATTGGTAAAGTTAATGTTGATATTTGAGAAACATCTAAACTACTTATATTACCTTGTAGGCCTAGCGTATCTATCACGACTACTGGGAGGCCTATAGCACCAAATGCTCCAGCTGCTCCATTAGCGATTAAACATAACATTGCAGCTTGTAACGGTCTGAAACCAAGTTGTATAAGCAACACACTACAAATTGCTATAGGTACACCAAATCCAGCTGCACCTTCTAAAAATGCATTGAAACTAAAACCTATTAATAACAACTGTATACGTTGGTCTTGAGATATACCTGCTATACTATCTTGAATAATACTGAATTGCCCTGTTCCATTTGAAACTTTATATAACCATACTGCCATAACCACGATGTAACCTATTGGTAGAATACCTTGGAAGAAACCTTCTATAATTCCCCCTAAGGCAACAATTTTTGGTAATTCAAAAACTACTAAAGCTATTATTATCGTTACGATTAGCGTTGTAATAGAAGCATAAATACCTTTCATTTTAAAAACTGTTAAACATAATAAAAATAATATAATAGGTATACTTGCCACAATTGCTGATAATGCAATATTGTCAAAGGGATTAATATTATTTATTAACACAATAGACATCTTCTTTCTATTTTATTTATTTTAAGATGCGCATCTTTCTTTTGTGATTCTTTTCACAATGTAAATATAGCACTTGGTACCACTGTGGTCAAGTGTTTTTGTGAATATTTTCACATAAATTTTTACGCCTGTTTTCATTAATTTTTATAACTCCTTATTTAACAATAATGTTTGCGTTTACATAAAAAATGTTCTTTAAAGTTATTTTCGTCAACTTTAAAGAACATTTTTTATAATTTATAATTTTATTCTACTAAACTTTGCGTCTTCACAAAATGTCTATATTTTTCATGGTTTTTAATAAGTTCTCCATGAGTTCCTTTACCTGTCACTTCTCCGTTATCTAAAAAGATAATTTGATCAGCTTTTTTAATAGTTGCAAGTCTATGTGCTATTACGACAGTAGTACGGTCTTTCATTAACTCATTTAAAGCCTGTTGAATATAGTACTCACTTTCGCTATCTAAATTAGCTGTCGCTTCATCTAGTAACAAGATGTCTGGATTTTTAATAAAACTTCTCGCAATATCAATTCTCTGTCTTTGACCACCTGATAATTTTGTACCTCTTTCCCCAATTTCAGTTTCAAATCCTTGAGGGAATTTCATAATAAAATCATAACAGTTGGCCATTTTTGTGTTATGAATTAAAGTTTCATCACTTACAATCTCATTTATACCATATGTTAAATTATCTCTAATTGTTCCTGACATCATTGCGTTAGATTGCATAACGTATCCAATTTTTTGTCTCCAAAATCTTAAAGGCATATCTTCAATTAATTCATTACCATATTTGATAACACCTTTATCTACTGGGTAAAAGCGTTCTAACAAACTAAATAATGTACTTTTCCCTGATCCAGAAGGACCTACAATTGCTGTTACTTCTCCTGAACGGATTGTTAACGACAAGTCTTTTATAACTTCTTCATCTTTCTCATAGCTAAATGTAACATTTTCAAATAATATGTCATGTTTTTCATGTGGTAAATAATTGTTTTCATCACCTATTGGTTCTGTAGGTTCTTGATAAATTTCATATATTCTTTCGCTCGCTCCTACTGCTTTCTTATAGTCTGTTATAAACATAGAAAAGTTTAATATAGGAGCTGATAATTGAATAACATAGAATATCATAGCAACTAATGTACCAGCTGTGATTGCACCACTTGAAACTCGGATTCCACCAAAACCTAATATAATAGCTACCGTTAACATCATAATAATTCCTGATAACGGTGATATAATAGCTCTTATTTTAGCTTCTTTTAATCCTAATTTATAGATATCTAATAATGTTGTTTTTGTCTTTTCTAACTCTTTTTCCTCAGAGGTAGTAACTTTTACTAATCTCATTTCTGTGAGCACTCTGCCCAATAAACCACTAAAATTCGCAATTTCTGTTTGTGTCGCTTTAGAAATCTTACCCATACTTTTTCCAAGAGGAATCATAATAGCGATAAATATTGGCAATATGATAAATGTTATAAGTGTCATTTGCCAATCTAAAATAAACAACATAGCTACAGAACCAATCAACGTTAACAATGAAGGTAAAACACTTGGCGCTTTTTCTGAAATGAATAAATTGATGACATTTGTATCGTCAGTAATTCTACTCATGAGTTGACCACTTTCATTTTTATCAAAAAATCTCATGTTCAGTTTTATTAAATGTCTCCACAATTTTTCTCGTATTGAATAAATCGTTTTCTCACCGATTTTACTCAATAAGTATGTACCAAAACCACTTAAAATAGCATTAGCTAGAAAAATAACTATAAATAACCATACCATTCTTAAATCTAAATTTTCAGCATTGAATGTATCTACTAGTTGTCCCGTAAATAATGGAACTAACAATCCACTCAAACTGCCTAAAATAGATAGAATCATGGCAGTAACGACCATTTTCTTTGGCCAGTCTACTTTTTTCAGTAAATAAAACAACGAATTCTCTGTCTTCATTTTAAAACCTCATTATCTCAATTTATTACCTCATCATCATTTTACATTATTTCCCTATATTAATCTCTCATAATAGCTTTAAATTTACAATATTTTAATATACAATTGTAATATTTTTCTAGGGAGAATTATAAAAATATGTTAGAATGATGTAGTTATTTTAAAAAAAGAATAAAGAGGTTTTATTAATGAAAAAATGTTTATTATTATTTTTCTCATTGGTTTTAATTAATATTACTTTGAACCAAAATGCTTATGCAGCTGATAATGAAAAGTCACCTACGCAAGTAGCTAATGAATACGGGTATAACTTAGGCGAAATATATCAACCCGAGGGTGCTATTAACTACAGCTCAAAAACTGGTCAAATTATGTATGAGTATCAAATAGATAAAAAATGGTATCCGGCAAGTATGTCTAAACTTATGACTTTATATTTAACTGAAAAAGCAATTAAAAGTGGAAAGTTAAAAGAAGATGATACAGTTAAAATGACCGACGAAGAATACCGATTATCTACTTTACCTGAATTAAGTAATACTAAATTATATCCAGGTGATGTTTATACAATTTCAGAATTGATGCAAATTACAATATCTAATTCTTCAAATGCTGGCGCTATGATTTTAGGTAGAGAAACAATGAAAGCTGAAAATATTGGTTCTGCTAAAAAAATCGAAGATAAAGATAAAGATTCAAATAATAATACTGCCTCAAAACAACAGAAAAAAGATTTAGACTCTGATTTTATAGACTATATGAATGAAACTGCTAAAGAATTAGGAATGGAACATACTCAGTTTTATAATTCTAACGGCGCTGCCAATAATTTATTACTGGAATATAAAGCAAAGAGATATCAATCTGATGAAGAGAATTACTCTACTTCTAGAGATTTTGCTATATTAACGCAACATCTTGTAAACGATTATCCAGGCATTCTGGAATACACTAAAAAAGTGGCACCTACAATACATTACGTTACATACTACACATATAACCATTCTCTTGAAGGCGCTGATATGTCTTTAGAGGGCACAGATGGATTAAAGACAGGATCAAGCGACATTGCCGATTACAATCACAGTCTTTCCACTAAGAGAGATGGACTAAGAGTAAACCAAATTTTATTTGGTGCAGGCGATTATAATACTGTCGGCGGTGAAAAAGAACGTAATATGATGGGGAACAGTTTAATGGAGAAAACTTTCGACGAATATGAATGGAAAAAAGTTCTTTCCAAAGGTGTTCATAAAATTAATGATAAAAAATATTACATTACAGAAGATTTATACGATGTCGTTAAAAAAGGTGTAGATTATGAAGTAGTTGTAGAAAATGGTGAAGCACATATAGATTATGATCGTTCATATATAAACGATAGTTATGGCCCGCCTACAGTCAAATTAGAATCACCATCAAAACATAAATTTAACCAGACAAAAGATAAAGTCACAAGTCCAGATAATAGACCTATCCTTATGACAGCATCTATCATACTTGCTATCGGTTTAATATTATTATTAACTTGGTTGATTACGCGTAAGAAAAATACAAAATAACATTAAGTCTTAAGTCCGACAACAAAAGCGTCACTTTAGTGTAGAATAGTATTAGACTATTAAACACGAGGTGACGTTTTTTTGACTCGATTTTTACCGAACTTTTTATCAGAATCAATTAATATATCATTAATAACTATTACATTAATTGCCTTAATATATGTTTTTGTACACCATAGAAGACAACACCCAATATTGAGTATGATTGATATAATACTAGGTTATTTTCCGATTTTAATACATGAAATGGGTCATGTTATTGCCAACAAGTTGTCTGGTGGTAAACCTAAAGATCTAGTCGTAGTTTGGCGTAGAAAAGAACGAATGGAGACTGGTCGTCAAGGTTATGCTATTACAGGATCTAAATCTGGATGGAATCAATTCATCACTACATTATTTGGTTATATTATGCCACCATTAATGTTAATAATAGGTGTTTGGATGAAGCACCATACATTCGGACCAATTTTCTTAATTTTATTATTAATCATGTTCTTATTTTATGTCACATTAACTTCAAGAAAATTTCTACCAAGTATTATATTATTAGTTATCGCAGTTGCACTTTATGAAGTTATTTCCGCTCCAAACATCCACGATTTTGCTCAAGTTACAACTTATATTTATCACATAGCATTAGGTACGCTATTAGGTGAAGTTGCCCAATCTACAATAACCATCTTTTTATTAACATTTTCAAGACAGCGCCCTGAATGGGATGGTAGTCAACTTAGACAAATCACAAAAATACCTACTCTATTCTTTAGTATACTTTGGATTGCCATTAACATATACGCTGTTATGTATACATTTAATGCGTTATGGCCATAAAAAAACTTAGAGAACTATAATATCGAGTTAAGAAACGACCAAGCTAGATTTCTCTTATAAAACAAAAATGGGAGTGGGACAGAAATCTCATTTTAATAAATAGATTTCGTAGTCCCACCCCGGCAAGGATGACTAGGGTTGGAAAAAGCTTGATATAAGCGCATTTTCAATCCAGTCAGCTACTGCCATTATAATAAAAAGAGGCTGAGACATGTATTTATGTCCCAGCCTCTTTTTATTTTATCCTTCTTTAGTTCCGAATATATATGAAGCATTTGTTTCGCTAATCATAATCGTTTTATCGTTTAAGCTTAATTCTATTAGTTGATTAAGTTCATCTTTTTTAGTGATTTCAACGATATCACCTATTAGTAATTCTTCATTACTTAAATAGTCTAATAGATTAACATAGTCCATAACACGTTTGATTTTTATTTTATCGCCTACTTCAAATGTACTAAGTGGCGTATTATAAATCTCTTCGATTTGATTTTCTCTCGGTATAATTCCACCGTGTGGACATGTTTTAGGATAATCCATCAGTTTATCTATTTTCTCAATGAAGTGTTCAGAAACTCTATGTTCTAAAATTTCCGCTTCTTCATGTACTTGATCCCATGTGTATTCTAATTCCTCTATTAAAAATCGTTCTATCAGTCTATGACGCTTAATAATATTTGCAGTATGATTTAAACCTTTTTGAGTTAATTTAACACCTTTATACGGACGTATATCCACATAATCCTCTTTCTTTAAACGTAACATCATCTCACTAACAGATGAGGGTTTTATATTTAAATCTTGTGCTAAATTTTTATTAGATACATAATCTGTCGTACCGTTTAAACCAAATATTGCTTTTAAATAATCTTCTTGTTCTTCAGTCAACATTTGTTCTGACCTCACTTTTTTTAGCATATTTTTATTGTACCACGATTTATTTTTCCTTGCTATCTCTTGACTTTAACATAATTTACAGTTATATTAAAAACATAGTTTAGGTTACCCTAAACTTATTTTCGGAGAAAGGTGATAACATGTTACAGGTTAAGAATTTGAATTTATCATTAGGACATCAGCACATATTGCATGATATTAACTTAACAATTGAATCATCGGGAGAGTTAATTGGTATCATGGGACCCAATGGTGCGGGTAAATCATCATTGCTTAAATCCATCCTTGGTGAATTCAAAGCAACTGGTGAAGCACTATGGAATGATAAGCCAGTTAAACAACAGCTGACGGAACTAACTTATATTCCGCAGAGAAATTCATTAGACTTGGATTTCCCTATTACTGTGAAAGACAGTTTAATTACTGGCTATTATCAAACTTCAGGTTGGTTCAGACCTATGAAGAAAGAAGCTTATATTAAAAGAGATGAATTATTAAATGAACTTCAGTTAACTAATTTAAAAGATAAAATGCTAAATGAGTTAAGTGGTGGTCAATTACAACGTGTTCTTTTAGCGAAAGCATTAATGAAAGAGAGTGACTTTCTATGCCTCGATGAACCGTTTGTTGGTATTGACTTCAAAAGTGAAGAAATCATGATAAATCTGCTGCGACAATTAAAATCAGAAGGTAAACTGATTCTAGTTGTTCATCATGATATTCAAAAAGCTAAAGAATATTTTGATAGAATAATCCTCCTCAATCGATCATTAAAATTCTTTGGCTCTGCTAACGAAGCATTATCTGACGAAAACATAAAAGAGGTATTTTTAAAGGATGGCGTTGTATTATGATGAATGAATTTATTTCATCACTCGTAAATTATAATTTTTTAAGTAGAGCTTTGATTACTTCAATCATAGTCGGAATCGTTTGTGGTATTGTAGGTAGCTTGATTATATTAAGAGGTCTTTCATTAATGGGGGATGCAATGAGCCATGCTGTATTACCTGGTGTAGCGCTCAGTTACTTATTTAACATACCAATGTTTGTAGGTGCTCTTTTTACAGGTATGCTGACAAGTTTTTTAATTGGTTTTATTTCACAAAACTCTAAAACAAAAAATGATGCCGCAATAGGTATTACTTTCACAGCATTCTTTTCGATAGGTATTATTTTAATTAGTCAAATCAACTCCTCTACAGATTTGTATCATATTCTATTCGGAAATATATTAGCAGTAACAAAAAGTGCATTTTATACCACAAGTATTGTGAGCATTATTGTAATTTTATGTGTTGTGATTTTCTATAAACCACTGCACTTGTCTACTTTTGATCCAATTGCAGCTAAAATGAGTGGTCTAAATACAAGATTAATTCATTACTTTGTCATGATGTTATTGGCATTAGTAACAGTAGCAAGTTTACAGACTGTCGGTATTATCTTAGTAGTAGCGTTGCTTATAACACCTAGTTCTACTGCTTTCCTTATTACTAAGTCATTAAAAACTATGATGATTGTTGCAAGTACATTGAGTGCAATAAGTGCAGCCTGTGGCATGTATATTAGTTACCTATATAATTTGCCAAGTGGAGCTTGTATAGTCCTAGTAAGTTGTGCATTTTATATACTAGTATTTACTATACATAAACTTAAAAACAAAATTCAATTTAATTAGGAGGCATCTATGAAAAAATTATTATTACCTTTAATAGCAATTATTTTAGTTTTGGCTGGTTGTAATCAATCTAACTCTAAAGACGATTCAAAACTAAAAATTGTTACGACGAATTCAATACTTGGTGATATGACTAAAGAGGTTACTAAAGGTAACGCTGAAATTACTAGCGTAGTGCCAATCGGTCAAGACCCCCACGAATATGAAATTAAACCTAAAGATGTTAAAGCTATTACAGATGCTGACATTATTATCTATAACGGTTTTAACTTAGAAAGCGGTAATGGCTGGTTTGAAAAAGCATTAGAACAAGCAAATAAAAAAATCACTGACAAAAATGTTATTCAGGCTACTGAAGATGTAAAACCAATATACTTAAAAGGTGGCGAGGGAGATGAAAAGAAAATTGATCCTCATGCTTGGTTAAGTATTAAAAATGGTATTCAATACGTTAATACTATCGAGAAACATCTTAGTAAATTAGATGATGAACATAAAGATGATTATAAAGCTAACGCTGATAAATACACTGAAAAACTTGATAAATTAGACGATGAAATGTCGAAAGCATTTAACGACATTGATAAGAAAAAACGTGCATTTATTACAAGTGAAGGTGCATTTAAATACTTTGCAAAAGCTTATGACATTACGCCTGGATACATTTGGGAGATAAACACTGAAAAACAAGGTACACCTGACCAAATGAAACAAGCAGTAAACTTTGTACGTGATCATAATCTTAAAGCATTAACAGTAGAAACAAGTGTAGATAAGAAAAGTATGCAGACTCTAGCCGAAGAAACAAACCTAAAAATCCAAGGTGAAGTCTATACAGATTCAATCGGTACTAAAGATTCCGACGGTAATTCTTACTACAATATGATGGAACACAATGTCAAAGTGATCCATGACACAATGAAATAATAACCCCTCCTCCTCATGTATATAATAAACGAAAAAGAGTGTGAGACATTGATCATGTCTTACACTCTTTTTGCTCATTCTTAAATCTACTATTTTTCTTATGTTTTTTGCTATTATAGTAACCACTAAATCATATTTCACTTTAGATTTTTCTCGTGAAGATATACGAAAGTGCTTTATTTTTAGGTTTGAACCAGAAGAAAAAGTTAATTCGTGAGTTTAGGCATTACATAATCCAATAAAAACGTGTGTACTTGGATTAACGTGTTAGTAAATCCAACAATAATATCAACTCTTGCTTTTATTGATCAATTTCATCCAAAACAATCTAAGGATTTATGTCCCTAACTCGTTTTTTATATTACCAGCGGTTGACTCGATCGAACCATACACTAGGCAAGCATGCACGAACAAAATTCTAAATCACATAAAAATAACATCTGATTTCTAACTGAATAAATCATTGAAATCAGATGTTATTTATTTTGAATTGATATTTATGTTCCAGCTGTTTTATTTTAAAGTTGGGTCGTCTTTTTTCATAACTTGCTTATATTTACTGAATGTTTCTTTATCATTTTTAGAGAAAGCCTCGTTCATAATTCTTCTTTTCTCTGCTCTTCTTCGTCTATCTTTTTTAGATTCTTTTCGGTCATATCTAAAGTTCAACGAAGTTCCTTTTTTTGTAAAATCTTTCATAAACATATATGAACCAGAATTATATGCCGCTCGTATTATCATGTGACCAGCAACTGGCGATGTTAAATATAAAAATAGTATCGTTAATAAAGTACGAACACTAAAGTAATCTTTCGTTACTAAGAAATAAAAAAATACACCCGTTAAACAAAGTAAAACAGATAATGTAGAGCTTTTTGTAGCAGCATGACTTCTTAGAAAGGAATCTCTAAATCTCACAATACCTATCGAACTAATTAAAGCAGTTATAGAACCTAATAATATTGATATAGCTGCAATTAAACTAACGATCTCGCTTAGATTCAAAGACACGACCCCCTTCAATGAAACGAGAAATTCCAACTGTACTTAAGAAGGCTAAAATAGCAATAATTAAACTCGCTTCTAAATAACTGAAGGTGTCATAAACAATGCTCAATATACCTACTGTAGAAACTAAAATTGCACCCATAGCATCAAATGCTATAACTCTATCAGCAGTTGTAGGGCCAATAATTGTTCTAAATAGAACAATTACAATAGATATACCATATATAACTAATGCCGATTTTATGATAAACATGATAGCTATTTCCATTATTTAAGCACCTCCCAGATTAATTTCTCATACTTCTTAATTTGCTTTGTTAGTATCTTTTTCTCTCTTTCAGAAACATCAATCGCATGTATAAAGAATCGTTGTCCATCTGGTGATAACCTTAATACGACTGATCCCGGTGTTAACATGATTAATAACGTTAATAATGTTATAGCCCAATCTTGTTTTAATGTTGTTTCATAAGTAACAAGTCCTGGATTCAATTTATTTGTTTTAAATAAAATATAATTAATTGTTGTAATACTGGATGTCACAAGCTGATAGTTATAAACACAAATAAATTTAAAAATAACCCATACTTTTTTCATATAAAAAACATGTCCGAAAAATCTATGCATTAAGTAAACAATGAACATACCAATCAAGTAACCTGAAATAAATGTCGATAAATGAAATGTATCTTCGTCTTGAAATAAAGTCCACAAGAAGGCAATTAAAATATTTAATAATAGTTGTGCCATTATTATTTAGCCTCCACTTCTACATTTGGAATAACTTCTTTAAAATATTCAAGCTCATTCATGTTAAATTGAGCTGCCATTTCAGAAATATTTAATACATATTGAGAAGCAATACCTAATATTATTGTTGTTACTGTTAATATTATCATCGCATATAATTTATTCTTAACAAAAACAACTTTACCAACTTGAGGTACACTTTCTCTGCCGAAATACATTACTAAAAATACGCGTAATAAACTATACATTGCAATGATACTTGAAATAATCATCACGATAACGCCAAATGTATAACCATTTTCAAGTGCGCCTTTAATAATTAATAATTTCCCAGGAAATCCACTGAGTGGTGGTACGCCTCCAATTGATAGTATCGTAATAAAGAATATGACACCTAAACTTGGATAATGTTTAATTAAACCACCAAATTGGTCATAATATCTTGTACCTGTTAATAATACAAAAGTACCTATGATTAAGAATAATAAAGTTTTGATAATCATATCATGTCCGACATAGAATATAGCACCGGTAATCCCTGCTAAATTGTTTGCGCTCAATCCTAATACTGCAAATCCAATAGATAGTATCACTTGGTACGCTGCTATTTTCTTAATATCTTTAAATCCAAGAACACCTATTGATCCAATAATCATTGTAAGTATCGCCATAATGTAAAGTAAGAAATGTGTTACTTCTGGCTTTTGATCAAACATAAGTACCATCACACGAATAAGTGCGTATACACCTACTTTAGTCATTAAACTCGCAAATAAAGCAGCTAATTCTGTATTCAATGCTGCATATGCTTTCGGAAGCCACATAAATACGACAAGCGCTGCTTTACCTCCAAATACAAATATCATGATAATTGCGACTAAAGTAGTCGTGGTAGGTTGATTACTTTCACTAATTCTCATTGCAATATGACCGAAGTTTAAAGTACCTAACGTACCGTATATATAAGCAACGCCCATTAAGAAGAACCAAGAGCTCACAACGTTAATCACGACGTAAATGATACTTGCTCTTAACTGTTCTATTGATTGACCTAATGTTAATAATACAAATGAAGCTAATAACATTATTTCAAACATTACATATAAGTTGAATATATCAGCAGTTAGAAAACTACCATTAACCCCACTTAATAAGAACAATATAAATGATGGTAAAAAGTAGCGGTTAGCTAACCTTTCTCTCTTACCAAAACCAAAGTATATAATCACTGTGACGACAAAGCAAGAAATAGTAGTGAATAATAAGCTGAGCTCATCACCAACAAACTGAATACCAAATGGTGGTTGCCAGTCTCCGAAGTTGATAACAAGTGCTTTATTCATACTGACATCGACTAATAACCAACCACTTACAATCGTCGTAAGTGCTAGAAAAGTGATGGCGATACGTCTTGTTAACGCTAATCGTTCTTTAAAGAAGAACAATATTAAACCAATAAATAGTGGTACAAGTAATGGTATAAGTATTAAATTATTCATCTACGTCTTCATCCTCACCGCGTAACGCCTCTATTCTGTTGACTTTCGTCAATTTAAATGTTCTATACACTAAAACAAGTAAAAATGCTGTTATCGCAAAGCCAATAACAATTGCTGTTAAAATTAATGCTTGAGGTAAAGGATCGACATAGTCTTTTCCTTCACCATTTATGAGTGGTACATTTCGACCACCAAATTCGCTCATTGATAAAATCATTAAGTTAGCTACGTGTGTATAAATAGCTGTACCGATAACAATACGAATTAAGTTTTTAGATAAAATCATATACGTTCCAACGAAAGTAAGTACACCAATAATAATGACTAATATTAAATTCAACTGTTATCACCACTTATCGCAAGCATGATTGTTACAATGGATCCTACTACTGTAAGTAATATCCCGAGTTCAAATAATGTTACGCTTGAAAGATGAATTTCACCTAATAGTCGGAACGTAATATATCCATCTTCGTGTGTTAACATTGGATGTCCAAAGAACATTGGTATAATCGCTGTGCTCATTGACACTAGACACCCTATAATTGTAACTGCTCTAAAATCTATCGGTAATGATTGAACAACTGTCTCAACATCAAATGCTAAAAACATTAAGATAAACGCAGAACTAAAGACTAATCCACCAATAAATCCACCACCAGGATTATCGTGTCCCGCAAGGAATATATAAAAGCCGAATGTCAGAATGATAAATATTGCGATTTTTGATATGGTTTCTAATACTACATCATTTTCTTTCATCAGGCTCATCCTTTCTTATCTTAAATTTAACGAGTGTATAAATACCTAGTCCGGCAATCAATATAACGATTCCCTCTAACATTGTATCCAACGCTCTAAAGTCTCCTAAAATACCATTTACGATATTTTTAACACCTGCTAATTCATCAGCGTTATCATAATAATAAGAAATTTTATCGAATAGATTATCTTGTTGCATCATGATAACAAAAATTACGACAAATACCGCCATTAAGAGTGCGATTGCTAATTTAACGATTTCTGCTAAAACATTTGGTTTATCTTTCTGCACGTTTGGCAAATGGAAAAATACTAATAAAAATAAGACTGTCGTAATAGTTTCAATAACCAATTGCGTTAAAGCTAAATCAGGTGCTTTCATAAATATGAAAACAACAGCAATCGAATAACCGATTACACCATTTAAAATAGTCATTGTCATTCTTTCTCTAATAAACATTAATGCTGTCGCTGTAATCACAATGTTAATCAATATAATAATCTCGAATGTTGAAGCTTCTGTAATATGGTAATACGCAATATCATAAATACCGACATGATATATGCCATATGCCATAAGTACGAAAAATATTACATAAATGATGTGTAAATATTGGTTCAATCTGTTATTCATTACAATTTGAATTAAATATGCGCTTACCCGATCCAGTAAAATCATACCTTTATTATAAATTGTATTAATTTCTATATTTTTTGATACTTTGCTATAAATAAATGTCCAATTTGGCCATATTACTAATAATGTACCTATTAAATATATTCCTATGGTTAAAAACAATTCCGTTGTAAATCCATGCCACGCTTGAATATGAGGTATATATTCCATTACTTTATCCGATTGGAATATATCCCGTAACGCTGGGCCTATTAAATATTTTCCTAGTACATTTGGAATAAAGAAAAATAACGGTACAAATATTACAATTAAAACAGGCGCTATAAGAAGCCCCCCGCCATCGTGACGTGGTACTTTAGGCAATTGCTTTTCTTTCATTTCCCCAAAGAATGGCTCTTTTATTAACTTCAAACAATAAACAAAAGTAAAAATACTACCTATAAATCCTGCCGCTATCATTACGAACGACATTATTTGATTGAAAATATCCACTTGTCCTGTCTCTACCAGACTAGTGAAGAACTTTTCTTTACTCAAAAAACCATTAAATAATGGAATACCTGCCATAGATAAAGCAGAGATTGACATTACAATTGCTGTAATAGGCATTACTTTTCTTAACCCGCCTAATTTATTAACATCTCTTGTTCCTGTTTCATGGTCTATAATACCTACTCCCATGAATAGTACACTTTTGAAAATAGCGTGGTTAATTAAATGAAATAAAGCTGCAAATAAAGCTGCAATAAATATTTCATGTCCCGCTTCAAACCTTTGATTTAAAGCTAACAAGCCTAAACCAATCATAGACATAATCATACCTAATTGACTGATTGTAGAATATGCTAATAAAGCTTTTAAATCTTTTTTACTTACTGCAAAGAATGATCCTACTAACATGGTAACTAACCCGACTGTTACAACTGTATACACGACCCATTCACTTTGACCAATAATAGGTGTAAATCTAAGTAATAAATACAAACCAGCTTTAACCATAGTAGCTGAGTGTAAGTAAGCACTAACAGGCGTTGGCGCTTCCATAGCATCTGGCAACCATATATGAAATGGAAATTGTGCTGATTTTGTAAACGCACCGAGTAAGATTAAAATGACTGCAAGTACAAACCATGGTGATTGAAACACTTCATCAATCATACCGACTTGTTCAGTAATTGTATTCGTACCCGTAATGCTATATAACAATATCAACCCTACGAGCATAGCCATACCACCAAAAACGGTAATCAAGAAAGATTTAAGTGCCCCTTCTTGGCTTCTTTCTCTTTGATACCAATATGCAATGAGTAAGAAAGAAGAGATACTCGTTAATTCCCAAAATGAATATAGCAAAATTGTATTATTAGAAAGTACAACACCTAACATTGCCAACATAAACATTAGCAAGTATGTGTAAAATCTTGGGAGATTATCTTTTTCATGAGAAAGATAATAAATAGCGTAAAGGAATACACCTGTGCCAATGAGTGAAATAAGAAGTGCAAAAATTAAAGATAAACCATCTAATCTCAAATCTAAATTAAAATCAATTATAGGTATCCACTCTTTAAAAAAAGAAACAGTATGCCCACTCGATATGTATTTAATTTGACTCAAAAAATAAATGGAACTTATTAGCGGCGCGATTAAACTTATCAATCCAGCAAAACGGCTAAATTTAGTATTCATAGTCATAAGGACAATAGCCATTACAACTAAGATGGTGAAGAACAACCATATTAAAGCCATACACGAACTCCTTTCTTTTTATATATTTAGTTCTATTGTTGTTTCTTTTTTTATTGTAGTAACATCTATAAATTTTAAAGTTTCTAACAACGATTGATGACCTAAATATTTTTGTATTATTGAAACTGATACACCCGACTTAAATGCATGAAACGCAAAAGTTTTCCTTAAGGAGTATAGACCAATATTTTTCAATCCAACTTCTTCTGCAGCAACATGAATGATTCGATATGCTTGTTGTCTAGACAATTGTTTCTTCGTCTTGATAGATCTAAATACAAAGTCTTCTTTTCCTAACATTTCCATACGTATATAAGATGACAAACTTGATCTTAAGTGCAATGGAATCACTACTTTAATCAAATCCTTTTTATCATTCACCCAGTTAGAAATAATGTCGTTATCTTCATCTAGTAAATCTTGAACAGTTAAATTTAATAGTTGATTTACTTTAATACCTGTATGAATAGCAAGACTAAATAATAAATAATCTCTTTCACTGTGTGATTTTAATACTTCATACATCGCTCTAATATCATCTTTATTCTTAATTGGAGATACTTGTTGCATGCATTTCGTCCATCCTTCCTAATTAAGGTACATATTAATAATAATATATATTTGAGTAACATGAAAGAATTTTTAACTAATTTGTGGTCGTTTTTTTAATCTCATTTCGATATATAAAGTGAAAGGAGGTTAGCAAAATGGCAACAGTTAAAGACATCAACATCATATTGTTACATCAGTACTTAGATGAGAATGCCAAAGTGAAAAATGTTCAAAGAAAATTTAAAGCAATTAAATTAAATGTAACAAATGAACAAGTTAAAACTTTTAAAGGCATTATCGAAACGTTATCTGACGAAAAGTTCAAAGATGCTTATATCGTCAAAACAATTCAGATAGAAGATTAATTCTATCCTCTCGATCTACCAAGGAGGTGAATTCCATGAAACTCGTATTAGAACTTACTTTTAAAACTTCAACAGATAAGACTTTCACATTACAAATCCAAAACCCAAAACGTGATCTCACTGAAGAAAACGTACGCCAGGCGATGGATAGTATTTTAAAATTAAATTTATTTGATTTATCTAAAGGTGAATTAGTTTCTATTCATTCAGCGCACTACGTAGAACGCTCAACACGTACTGTAATTAAGTAATTTTATAATACCCTTTTAAATCTTTTTTAAATTCTATAGAAAAACCCAAAGAAAATCTTTTCACTTGAAAGGATTTCCTTTGGGTTTCTTTTTGAATAATTAAACCTATTGTTGTTTTATATGTCTTTTGCTATTTGTTCGTATTGAGCCTTTTGTTCGTCTTCCATGTAATAGTAAACTTTTCTTTCATCTAGCTCACTTCTATATTTATTAATATAATCTTTCCTATATAATTTAGCTAAGTTTGTTCCAATGTTAGAAGGTTTCGTTTGAAGTTCTGTTAGCTTCCCGTTAAGTATTTCTTTAATTGTAATTTCTTCAGATCTATAGATTTCTTCTAATATTATAAAATCAACTAATGTTAAACGTTTTTCGTTTTTTAAATTTGCGATTTTATTCTCATAATCTATCATATCTTGAATAATCTTGTTGAAATTCCCTGTCATTCTATATACCTCCATTTTAATATTTTCCCCGTTTTTAATAGTTTACAATACAACAATAGCATTAAGTATTATTGTAAACCGTTTTAATTTCAGATTTTGATTAAATCAATTCATTTATTTGATTTATTATCATCTTTCTTATAAAAATTATTTAATAATCCAACTTTTTCTTACTTTTTTTGATATAATAGTTTAAAATGTAATAAAAATATGACATTATTTGATATAAAATGTAATATCTTAGTGAAGATGAGGTGAAAAAGTGTACAATTACGACATTTCATTGCATAAAGAAGGCATTATTAACCCTAAAAAGTTAGGTTATGGTGCATTATGTTTTGTGCTAGAAGGAAAAGCAATATTAACTTTAAATCAAAAAACATATACATTTACCGTCGGTGACTTATTTTATTTACAGGATAATGACAATTACTTACCAGTAATAAACGACGGCTTAGTCGCAGTATTACATATTGGATATTCAATGATGGAAAGTTTAAGTGGCGAAGAGTCTTACCTATATTGGATACCGAAAACTACAAAAACAAATCAATTAAATAAATATAAACATCAAATAAAGGATTTATTTATAAGAGCTATTTTAGCAGATTTAACGAATATAAAGATCAGACGTAGCCATTATATCGTTGAAATTTATAAAATTATGTATGAGCGTTTTAAAGAAGAAACAAATTATTATGGACAAACAGAAATGGAATTAACAGGACTTATACGTAAAGTGAAGCAATATGTTGATAAGCATTACCAAGAAAAACTATCACTGAACCTCGTAGCTGACTTTTTCTTTATTTCTCCTGAACATTTATCACGTGAGTTTTCTAGACAAATAGGTACGACGTTCACTCAATATTTAAAAGAAACACGTTTGTTCCAAACTACTTACGCCTTGTTATTTACACAATTTAAAGTCGAACAAATTGCAGACTATCATGGATTTTCTAGTTACCATAATTTCAATCGTCAATTTAAAGAACAATTTCAATTAACCCCTAAACAATATCGTTTAATGTATCAACAGAAAAAAATAAGTAAAAAAACTGAGACAATGACAGAAGATGAGCGTAAAACTTTAATTTCTAAATTGCAAAAAATGATGCATAATAAGTCTCTCGTTCATGAGTACAAACATTTAACTTTTAAAGATTTACCTTTACAAAAATTAAAGGCTAACCATAAAACTTATTTACATATCGGTGACGTTAATGATTTTTATACTCCATTCCTTGGTACAATATTGGAAACTGTAGAAAATATACCTCGTCAGCCTATCATTGTTATTCACTGTTCATTAAAATCATTTTTCTGCGATATAGAAAAACATAAGTATCGACATAATTTAGCTTTTTGTTTAAGCATGTTTTCAGATACAAATATAACGCCATGTATAAAAATATATGATTTTGATGTACAAGATTATATGTTCAAAAGTAAATGGTCAGAATTCATAGATGTTATACATAACTATTTCGTTAATAAACAAGGTGAATTTTACTTTGATATTGAGTATGACGAGCTCACGCATATACAATCTCAAATTAATGACTCTAAAGAAAGCTTACCTGATTTACAAATAATGATAAATGGACCTGATCCATTTAAAAATGATTACGAGCAACTTGATATAGATATGCAACTATGTAAAAATATCGATTCTTTTGCAATATCTTATAGCTTTAATGAATTATTCGACTTTAACAAAATGAATAATCATGATATAGCGAAAATAAAAAGTGACTATACTGAAAAGCTTATTCACAATTTAAAATTCATGAAGAACAATAATAAAAACGTAGTACCTATAGAATGGAATGTCATTCATGGTGATTCGAGGACGACGAGTGATTTTTATTTCAATGCTGCTATTATTGTAGATCATTTATTAAGTATCACAACTTATGTGTCTGGTTTAGGCTTCTGGTTATTAGAGGAAACTTCAGCCGATCTCGCAACTATAAATCAACCTTTATCACTACATTTAAAGCATCACTGTAAAAGTCCTGTTAATTATTTAATATATATATTAACGTACTTTAACCAACAAGAATTCGAAAAGGGACAAAATTATATTAAATTTGAGCAACATAATAAAATATTTTTCCTTTTATTTAATTATGAACTATATAATCCAAATGATATCAACTACCAGAATAATGTCGGTATTAGTCTTTCTTACCGTGACATACCTTTTAATACTTTTAGAGTAACTAACATTACATTTGATCAGGATAACGGTAATATCTTCAAAGCAATTAGAAAATTAGATAACGAACGTTTTAATATTGATTATTTCAACACAGTTCTATTAGATAAATATTGTTCTCCAGATATAGAAATGGCTGATTATAATTCTAAGGATGTAGATGAGACATATTATTTAAAAACTAACGCTATCAAATTGCTTATTATTCAAAAAAGAAGTTAAATACAAAAATGCACCTCAAAATTTGAGGTGCATTTTTTGGTTTAAAATTTTGTTTAAAAATTAATATTTTCTAATATTATACTTTACTCCAAACCTAGATTTTCTCTATATGAGTCTACTATATCTTTCTTGCTAGCGTCACTAGGTACAAAGTAATATAATCCATCATCTAAAATTGAATCTTGTCCTTCTAACTGATTACGATCTACATTATCTAAAGCATCATTATATTTAGATCTTAAATCATTTAGTTGTCCAATCTTCATATCTGTTTTAACATTATCACCTAAAGTGTCAAAGATTTGATTAATTTTAGGTAAAGAGCCGATGCTAACTAATTCGTTAGCTAGTGCTTGAATCACTAATTGTTGACGTTCTTGTCGACCAAAGTCTCCACCAGCGCCTTCTTCTTTTCTACTTCTAATAAATGCTAACGCTTCTTCACCATTTAATTTGTATTTTTGGCCTTTAACATATGATTTCCCTTTAACCGTAAACGTAGCATTACTTGTAACATTTACGCCACCTGCATAATCTACTAAATCTTTAACGCCATCCATATTAATTGTTGCATAATGGTCTACCGGTACGTTCATTAATTTTTCTACAGAGTTAATCGCCATTTTAGGGCCACCATATGCATACGCATGGTTAATTTTTTCTACAGAATCATTGCCAACAATTTCCGCTCTAGTATCCCTAGGAATACTAACCATTACAGTTTTCTTCTTATCTGGATTTATAGATAATAAAACGATTGAATCCGAACGCTCTCCTCCACCTTCTGCTGATCTTGTAGAGTCGGAATCAATTCCAAATAAAGCTATCGAAATAGGATCTCCATTAGTATCTACTGCGTTCTTTCTAAGTTCAGATTTATCTCTATCCAGTGGGTTATGTATCGTATTACCTAATGCAAAAAACTTATACACAAAATAGCCAATAATAATTAAAAACGCAATTAATAACACAAGAATAATAGTTGTTACAATTTTAAATGCTGCTGATTTAGGTTTCTTTGCAGAACGCTCATATTGATTTGCCACGTATTCTCAGTCCATTCTTATTTTATTTTTTCTTTATTATACATTTATTAGATGTAATTTGCCAATATACACATAGTTATTTCACATTATCATATTAAATGATATATCTTTTTTCTGTAAAATCTATATATTTTATGTTAGAGTACTTATATAAGTCTACAACGTTACTTATTTAAATTTTTTTAGACATATTAAACGGGAAAGAGGATGAGATTCGGCGATCTCATCCTCTCTTTTTTCTGTTCTTTTTAGATTTATTAGATTTAATAACTTTTGTGGTCATTTGCATATCTTCGTCTTCAGGATATCTAATCCTTACAATATCTCCATAAAAGAGTCTTTCTTCTCCGTATCTTTTACATAAAGATAATTCAGGGTATACTTCTTCTATTTTCGCAATATATTTATAAGATTTATCTCTCTTTAATACATCTATAAAATAGCCAGGTTCTAAATATCTATCTGAACCTGCATTTACAACAAACGAGGTATCATCTAATATTCTTATAATTTCTACTTGTTTCATAATAACACGCTAACTTTCCTTAATTCTTAAAATATGATGTTTATGATGAGCAATTAGTTGACTGATTTTAAAGTTTCATAAAGTTGAAGAACGTTTAGTATAAGATTTCTCTCTTCGTTTCTATCAATTTTCTTAGAATTTATTAATTTTTTAATTGTTTTCTTTTTAACATTACATAATTTGGCAATTGACTTATTTGGTAAATTATACTCTTTTTTCAATGTTTTTTCAATAAAATATTTAGTATACTTTAAAGCATCTTCGTGCTTACCAATAGATTCAAAATAATTTAAACGCTTTTCAATTTCGTTTCTTTGTTTGTCTGTTAAAACACCTTGATTCCCATGCATAAGCAATTCATACTTTTCTTTAGGCAAGTTTAATAGTTTTCTCATTTGCTTATCTTCTAGACTAAATGCATCAATTACATTGTTAATTCTACTGGTGTAATTTTTCTTATTAGATTTTGCCATCATTATGCACCTCCACTCATAATATATATACCCCGTGACAATCTGTATAAGCGGAGAAAGTGTAATAAATTACTTTCTTTCATCTTTTTTCAGTTCTTACATATTATTTAAATACACTGAGAGTCCGGTACATAAATTGTTGTCTCGGACTCTATCAAACATTTATTCTGTATATAATTCAACTGCATCTCTCGTTTTACTCATCGTTATTACATGTTCATCATAATCTCTTGATAAATAGCTATAAAATAATATATCAAGCGTCATCAATTGCGATATAAGAGAACTCGTAGCTGCTAATCTTAAACTTTCTTCTGAACTTGCATCATGTGTTAATTGATAGTCAGATTGTTGTGATAAAGATGAACTTTTTGATTGAGTCAGACTTATTACTTTAACATTATATTTATGTGCAACTTTAGCTAAAGATAGTGTTTCGCTATTCTCACCAGAGTTAGAAATTCCTATCAAAATACAATCTTTATTATGTGAAGCTATTGCTGTAGCTAAAAAGTGAGTGTCTAAAGAATGAATAACTTGTTTACCAATTCTAGTAAATTTTTGATATAAATCTTGTGCTACTAAACTTGAAGCACCTACACCAAAAACTATAATTGTTTTTGCCTCATATAATTGATCAATAATGGCATTTACACTGCTACTCTCGATTAATTTTTCAGTCATTTCAAGTGTATGTGACGCTCGTGTAATAAGTTTCTTACTAATAGACGATACTGTTTCATCTTGTTTAATTTCTTGATATATACTTTTTTCATGTTGAGGCATATACCTAGAAATGGACAGTTTCAAATCAGTAAAACCTTTAAAATCTAATTTGTGCGTACAACGTATAACGGAAGCAGCACTTGTGTTTGTTATCGTGCCTAACTCCTTAGCACTTAATTCAATTATCTTTTCAGGATAATCGACAAAGTACTGTGCTATACGCTGTTCTCGTTTAGTTAAACGAGACATATTTTCTTTAATAAACATAAGTACATGTTGATGTTCGCTCATATTAATCCTCATCCAATTCTTGTGGTGCTGTCATTTCTTTGTTCGTTCCAAATAAATATGTGAAAATAAAGCCTCCTAAATAAGCTGCTAATAAACCTGCAATATATCCTACATACATATTATGAGATATTAATGGAATAAGGGATACGCCACTCGGCCCAATTGCACTTGCACCAATATGTCCGATGGCGCCTATAACTGCACCTCCGACTCCACCACCGATACAAGCTGTAATAAATGGTCTACCTAGAGGTAAAGTTACCCCGTAAATCAATGGTTCTCCAATTCCTAAAATTCCTACTGGTAGAGCACCTTTTAGAAGGTTAATGATTTTTTTATTTTTTCTACATCTAACCCATAGGGCAAATGCTGCACCTACTTGACCTGCACCAGCCATAGCAAGTATTGGTAATAAGTAAGTAGCACCTGATTGATTAATCATTTCTATATGAATTGGTGTTAATACTTGATGCAATCCAAACATAACTAAAGGTAAGAACGTTGCACCTAATATAAATCCACTAAATGCTCCACCTATATTTAAGACCCAATCAATTACGCCTAACAAGCCGTTAGAAATAAAACCTGCTATAGGCATGATTACAAAGATTGTTCCTAACCCCATAATAAATAATGTAATCGTTGGAGTAACAATAATATCTACAGCAGTCGGTACAATTTTGTGTAATCTTTTTTCAATTAAAGATAGCAACCAAACAGCTATAATAACCCCAATTACACCACCTTGCCCTGCTTCAAGTGGTTCGCCATTAAAAATATTTTTCAGTGGACTTTCTGGATCCATGCCAGTCAACATAGTTGTACCACCAATTACACCACCTAAGCCAGGTGTTGCACCAAATTCTTTTGCAGCATTAATACCTACATAAATGACTAAGTAAGCAAAAAGACCATCTTTTATAATATTAAATACTAAAACAAATTGTTCCCATGATGCTCCATCGATTGTGCCGGCTGTTAACAGGTTAGAAAGTACAGCAGAAATACCACCAATTAAACCGGCACCCACAAATGCAGGAATAAGTGGTACAAAAATATTAGCTATCGATCTCAACACTCTTTTGAAAGGTGTTTGATTTTTCTTGTTAATATTTTGTTTAAACAGATCCGCTTCTTGTTCTACTTTCTCTTTATTACTTTGATTTTTCTTAATTGTTTCGCCTAGTGGTACGCCAATAATAGAACTCATTTCATTGGCTACTTTATTTACAGTCCCCGGTCCAACTACCACTTGAATCATATCATCTTCTACAACCCCCATCACACCTTTGATATTTTTTAAACCTTCAATATCAACTTTAGTGTAGTCGACGATACTCATTCTAACCCTTGTCATACAATGAATGACTTTTTCTAAATTGTCTTTTCCCCCAACTTTATCAAGTATCTCTTTAGCCATTTCTTTTTCTTTAGACATATACATACACCCCTTGTTTACGTATTTCTCACAAACCCTTTAGCTTTTTCTAATTTCTGAATGGCTTCTTCTTTACTCACATTGTGCATGCCCATAACAATTGCCACTTTTACTTGTTCATCGCTTTCTTCAAAAAGTTTCTGGCTTTCTTCATATGAACACCCTAAAACTTCTTGAATCATATTAATAGCACGTTGTACAAGTTTTTTGTTGGTTGGTTTAACATCAATCATTAAGTTTTCATAAACTTTTCCTATACCAACCATCGCACCAGTTGAAATCATATTTAAAATGAGTTTTTGAGCTGTACCTGCTTTCAACCTTGTTGAGCCTGTTAAAACTTCTGGACCAACATCAACTTGAACCGGAAAATCAGCGTAATTTCCTACTTCTGATTGTTGATTACATGTTACACAACCAGTAGGAACGCCTATGCTTTGGGCGTATTTTAATCCACCTATAACATATGGTGTTCTTCCACTAGCAGCAATGCCTATAACCGTGTCATTTTCGTTTATATTTAAATTTCTTAAATCTTGTTCCCCTAATTCTAAATCATCTTCAGCCCCTTCTACTGCAATCGTCATTGCTTCTGAACCACCTGCAATTAAACCTATTACGACGTCTGGCGTGACACCAAACGTTGGGACACATTCCGCAGCATCCAATACCCCTAATCTTCCGCTCGTTCCTGCTCCCATGTAAATTAACCTTCCCCCATTGTTTAAGCCCGTAATAGCTCTTTTAATCAATTCGGCTATCGCATTATTCTCTAACTTAATTTGCTCGGCTACTTTTTGATCTTCTGTATTCATCACTTCAACAAATTGTTCTGGCGTTAAAGTATCTAGTTTTGATGAATATTTATTTCTTGATTCAGTAGTTAGTTTTTTTATGTCCATCACATTATCCCCTTTTAATAAATTGGAAAGCTTGCCCAGCACCAATCATATTTATACAATCTAAATTGCTACTAGAAACACGCCCAATAACATTCACGGCTTCATTTGCTTCTAAATCTCTCTTGACGATTTGCAGTTCGTTCATGTATCGCCCATATTTCAAGTTATCTAATGTAACGGTCCCCTTAACTCTTTCAGTCGTATTATCTGGTTTAACTTCCCCTTGAAAACTCATCCTTGCCTCTTCCGCTCTTACTACATCTCTCGCTTTGTCTTTCCTATTATGAAAAATTCTCCCTGTTACATCTTTTAAAGCAGGTGTTTCCTCTTCAATATAAAGACTTACGATTCCATTATTAAAATAATCATGAAATTGATTTATGATATCTAAGTCTATGCTTGTGTCCCCAATACAAACAACGTCGATATCATATTTTAATAATTGATAAGCAGCATATAAAGGATGTATATTTCTGTGTGCTTCAAGTGTTGGTAATCCTCTAAAGATAGGCCCTCTTAATTTAGTACCAGGGACAAATGCCATAATTTTCACATCCGGAAAAACATCCCTTATTTCTTTGTTTTTAGAAATGAAAAACTCATTTTCTAATCCTGTTTCCGGTCGTGGGTAATAATTATGTGCAACCATCACTTTTGATAAGTCTATATCTTTAGCTTTAAGTTGATAGAGCAATTCGACAGCGTCAGTACTTGCGTTACATACTACATTAACTTCATTTAATAAAGATATAATATCTTCTATCTCCAATGATATATCTAATCTTATAAAATCTATTCCAGCATCTTTTAAAGTAGTAGGCTTTTTATATGACAATCCTAAAGTCTTAAACGTTTTAGGATTTGCATCTGCAATAATCTCTGCTCTACCATTTACTATTTTATTTAACTCTTTTAATTTGGTTAAATACAACATTGGATCATCTTCTGGTATTTGCAATGAAGTAAATACATATTTGGCACCTTCATTAAGCATTGTTTCAATATAAGTCTTATCAAATGGTTCTCCTAAATAAACAGAAAAGCCTAGCATTTCAACACACTCCTTATTGGAATCGCTTACATTATCTCACTTTTGGAATGAAATTTCAATATAATATTAAAATATAACTAGAAACGAAATGAAATTACAAAAAGCTTTAAAGTTCAAAATAAAAGTTCTGAACTTTAAAGCTTTTTAGATTAATAATAGTATTAAGGCAAGTATATTCATGACATAGCCACTTTATAATATGATTTCATTTTCCTTCTCATGAATCATTTCAATAATTTCATTACGTTCATTCATTACTGCTACTTTAGGTGATAAATTTTTAGCTTCTTCGTTTGTAACTTGTACGTAATTCATAATGATAATAACATCATCTACTTGAACTAAACGTGCAGCTGCACCATTCAAACAAATCTTACCGCTTCCTCGTTCACCTTCAATTACATAAGTTTCTAATCTTGCACCGTTATTATTATTAACGATTGCTACCTTTTCATTCGGCAAAATATCTACTGCATCAAGAATATCTGCATCTATAGTAATACTACCTACATAATTTAAATTTGCTTCAGTTACCCTCGCACGATGAATTTTTCCATACATCATAGTTCTTATCATGCTTTTCATCTCCATATATTTTTTTATAGTTATTATCATCATACAATTATATTTTCATACGTCAACAATTAAATTCTGAGACGTCTTTCTTCTATTATATAGTTGTTAGAGTGTATTCAAATATCATAATAAATGAAAAAGCACTAACTCGTTATATATAATTCAACGAATTAGTGCTCAAAATTTATATTAAAAAATATTTATTTCTTTTCCCACCATCTATCATTTTTGGCATACCTGATAGAAAGTGTACGACGTTCTCTTTCTTTATGAAGTCGAGAGCGTTCTTCTAGTTTAATACGATCGTTGCTTAGCGTTTTGATGAAGGATACCATCAGCAATATAAATATTATAATCAATGGCACACCTGCAATGATTGAGGCGGTTTGTAACAGATTTAAAATCTCATCCCCACTGATTAGCATAAGTGCTAACGGAATAAATGATAACGCAAATGCCCAGAATAATCTGTTCCAACGATATGGCTCGTCATCTACTTCAGTTTGTGTTGCTCCTGCTAAGATGTATGAACCTGAGTCGAAAGTAGTCGCTAAATAAATGACTGCTGTAATTACGAATATAACGATAACGACATTACTCATTGGTAACTGCTCTAAAATGGACATAATCGCAGCGGGTCCTTCTTTTTCTTGAAGTACTTTTGTAACAGAGAATTTACCAGTAATCTCTAGCCATAAACCATAGTTACCTAATATTCCGAAGAATAGTGTACAGCCAAGGGTACCGTATCCAAGTGTACCTAAAATAACTTCTTTTAACGTACGTCCTTTAGAAATACGGGCTATGAATAATCCTACGAATGGTGCGTATACTAACCACCAAGCCCAGTAGAATATTGTCCATGATTGTGGGAAGTTGTCTTTTGAAATATTACCAAGCCCACCAAATGGTTCTAACCATGTTGCCATTCTGAAGAAATCACGGAACATTAAACCTACACTAGAAAGCGTTGTTTCCATTATAAATACTGTTGGTCCAACAATAAATACAAATAATAATAATATAAACGTTAACCAAATATTAATGTCGCTTAATACTTTAATACCGTAATTAATACCTGAGTATGAACTTGCTGCAAATATCAATGTTGATATGCCTAGTATCGTTAATCGTAGCCAAGTTGAACTACCATCTAGACCTGTTAGTGAGCCAACTCCTTCAGCAATCATTGGCGTAGCAAGTCCTAAAGTCGTACCTGCACCACCTAGTAAACCAAAAATGAAGAGAACATCAATCATTTTCCCAGGCCATTTGTCAGTGTATTTTCCTATTAGTGGTCGACATGCATGACTAATACGTATAATAGGTTGTTCTTTTACATAAAGCGAATAAGCGATTGGAAGTGCTGGCAAGACATATATTGCCCAAGCAATAGGTCCCCAGTGAAACATTCCATATGTAGCAGCATAATTAATTGCTTCTTCACTACGTGGTTTGATATGAAACGGTGGACCATCATAATAATATGCCCATTCGATAATACCCCAATATAAAATACTAGAGCCGATACCTGCACAGAATAACATTGCTGCCCAACTCATCGTATTAAATTCAGGTTTATCATTAGGTTTACCTAGTACAATTCCACCATATTTACCAAATGCGATATAAAGTATAAAGATTAAAACAGCTAGACCAATTCCTAAATAAACAGCACCTAATTTTGAGGTTATTAGATCATTAAGTGATAATATTACTTGACTACTTGCATCTGGAAATGCAATTAAGGGTATAACTACAGATAGCAATATAAGTAAAGAAATTGTAAATGTAACCCAATCCATCAATTTAAATTTTTTCACAATTTACTCATCCTTTAATTTAGTGATTTTTTTCATATAATTAGGACTATCTGCATCATACAAACAGTCCTAGTTATACTTTTATTTACGTTTAATGCCTATTTGACGTCCTAATTCACGTGGTAATGAATCGTCTTGCTTCTTAACTGACTCATTTTTAATTTGCTCTATAATGTTATCTGGAAACGCACTAGGACGGCCACTTTCGACATCGATTCCCATTAACATCACTTCATATGTAGAGCATAATTCGTTTGAACTATTAAACATATTCATGAATACATGACATCTCTTCTGATCAAAGTCTATTAATTGTACACTGACATTTAACGTTTCATTTTTGGGTACTTCTTTTTGGTAAGTAATATGATTTTCTAACGTAAATACAGTATATTTAATATCTTTAATCGTTTGAACATCTAACCCTATGTGAGCAAGCCAAGCATCAGTTGCTTGACTGAACACACGGTTATATTCTGCATCATTCATATGGTTGTTATAATCTAACCACTCATTCTGAACAGTTGTTTGATAGTTGAAAAAGTTAGACACGACATTAAACCTCCGTCTTAGTGAGTTGTTTTTTCTTCATATAATCACTATTTTTTGGCCAATATTCTTCTGCAAGTTCTTTAACTTTAATTAAAAATTCATTTCTTTTTTGGTCTAATTCTGACATTGAATAACCAAATGACGATTGTTCACAGCCTTCAACAACTGCATTGTATAAATCTGTTGTTAATTCTGGCGCGACTAGTTTCGTCCACGGTTTCTTCAGAGCAGGACCAAATTGTTTTAACATGTGACGCATACCACCTTGACCGCCAGCTAAATGGAAAGTCATAAATGGTCCATATTGTGCATATCTTAAGCCAGCTGCATGAGTAAATGCTTTATCTACTTCTTCTGTTGTAGCAATGCCTTCGTTTACAATATGCAATGATTCACGCCATAAAGCTTCCATAAGACGGTCTGCAATGTGGCCTTCTATTTCATGACGTACATGAAGTACATCATTTCCGATAGTTTCATAGATTTCTTCAGCTTTAATAACTGTTTCTTCGCTTGTTTGTTTACCTGGCACAATTTCAACTAAAGGTAAAATATAAACAGGATGGAAAGGATGCGCTACGACTAATCTTTCAGGATGCTTTAAATTTCTTTGTAATTCTGTTGGTTTAATACCTGATGTACTAGAACCGATAATTGCATCTGGACGTGCATAAAAATCAATATCCGTTAATACTTTATCTTTAATTTCTTCTACTTCTGGTACATTTTCTTGTATAAGGTCTGCATCTTTAACAGCTTCTTCTAAATAAGGTGTGAATGTTAAATTATCAAGTGACGCATTTGGGTGTAAGCCCATACGTTCAGCATATGGCCAATTAGATTTCACTTGTTCTAACATTGTTTCATATGCACTTTCACTTGGGTCTGTCGCTACAACTTCATGTCCATGAGCGAGCATACGTGTAATCCAACCGCTTCCGATTACACCTGTTCCTACTACTGCAAATTTCATGATTGTCCTCCTTTAGGGTCTCTTAGTTGATAAAATTCACGCGCTTCTTGAGGCGTCATAGGTTCTATATCTAATTCTTTTAATATTTCTACAGCTTTTTCTACTAATGCTTCATTTGTAGCTTTAACACCTTTAGATATATATAGGTTATCTTCTAAACCAACACGGACACTGCCGCCACGTTTAGCTATTTCTTCTACAGTTGGTAATTGCATTCTACCTATACCAAAGCCTGACCAATGTGCATTTTCTGGTAAACGAGTTTTAAAGTATTCAATCGTTTCTGCGTCATTATCTGCTCCCCATGGAATACCTAGACAAAATTGGAACATTGGTTCTCCATCAATTAAGCCTTCTGAAATTAATTGTCTAGCAAATCGAATGTGACCACTATCGAAACATTCAAGTTCCGGTTTAACACCAGCTTCTTGTACAAGACGTGCTTGTTCACGTAGCCAATCTGAAGGGCTTAAGTAAACCATATCTCCGAAGTTAGTACTTCCGCAGTCTAGCGTACACATTTCTGGTAATAATGTTCCGATAGGCTCATGACGCTCTTCAGGCGTTTGCATGTCTGAACCTTCCCCAGCAGTGTATGGATCTTGTAAATTAGGGATGAAATCTCCACCACCACCAGATGTAATATTGATAATAATATCTTCACCCGATTCACGGATTAATCGTATAGCTTCTCTAAATAATTCTGTATCGTGACTAATACCACCAGTTTCTGGGTCACGTGCATGAATATGTGCAACTGTTGCCCCAGCACGTGCACATTTAATTGCTGAATCTGCAATTTCTTCCGGTGTAACTGGTACATTTTCATTCTTCTCAACAGTATCTCCAGCGCCAGTTATAGCCGCTGTTAACATTACTTTATTCATTATAATCCTCCTGAAATGATGTTTTTTAAAAAATTCAACGTTTGTTAGTATACCAACTGGACGGTAAAGTTTCAAGCCGTTATTCAAATTCTTTTTTAAACACAAAAAAAGCTGGGACATAATAATGTCTCAGCCTGATTAACCACTATAGATTAAATATTTTAAATTGTTTAATTCTTATTTGTATAATTTGATAATTGGTTTAAAACTTCTTCACGTCTTGATTCATCTATTGCATCAAGTCCGAACAATTCTGTTAACCATAAGCCATCGATAGCAAGTCGAATAATAGTTGCATCTACAGGGTTCAAACCATCGTCTTCAATAAAATGTTGCCACTCTTGATAAGTTTCTTGCAACGGTTTTAAAAGTGAGCGGTCGTTACCTTGTGCTGCTAATACAGCTGAACTGATAGCAATATTATTGTCTCGATGACTTCTAGTAGCTTCAATATATCCTCGTAACAATTTACCAGTATCATCATTATCTTGAATATTTGTATCTACATTATTACGATAAGTGGCACTTGCATAATCGACTAATCCTTGAATTAAAGCTTTTTTGTTTTTAAAGTGATACAAAAGTCCGCCTTTGCTCACCTCTGCACGTTTTGCGACAGCATCAAGTGTAAGAGAATCAGTGCCTTGTTCATTTACTATTTGAATTGCTGCTTCAAGCATCTGTGTACGTCTATCGATTTTACTCATACTTGTCATCTCATTTCGGTTTGTAATTATAAAAGTCATTGTATACTAAATAATCTTTTTTATAAACATAGACTATTTCAAAAGTTGTAACTTATTGCCAATTTTTATTAATTTAAATATCCACCTATAACAATACCCTGTTATTTTTATATATATATCATTTATTGCTATTTGTAAATTACTATTTCAATATTCGTACATAATTCTACTAAAATATATAAATTTATTTTGATCTTAATAGTTTAATCAAAGTCCATGAATCACTTATTTGACAGCCTTTGTTTAGCTTTCGTTATATATTAGTTACATTAAATAAATATACAATTAATTATTAGAATATATAAAAGTTCGATTTATTATTGTATTTTACAACAATAATAAATTAGTAAATCTTAAACCTTTTTTAATAGTTTTTTAAACAATATTATTGTATAATTCTATATTTTTGGTATTATTTAGTATTATAAGGGTTTATAGTTATATTTTGACAATACTATATTGGGGGCACATCAAAATGAATGATCAATCTTTAAACGAAAATGCTGAAATTTTCAAAACTTCCCTAGTAAATTTATGTAGTAATTTGCATTATCTATGCAAAGATGTTGCGCAATCCCATGGCATATCCTTAAAACTCGCAAATTTACTAGAGATTATTTATGAACAAGATGGTATTACTTTGAACAACTTATGTAGAAAAATCGATGAAGACAAAGGAAATTTAAGTCGCCTAGTCAATGACTTAATGAAAGATTCTTATGTCATCAAAAAACAATCTGAACGTGATAAACGAATTTACTATATTTATATAACTGAATATGGTAAAGAAGCTATCCTAAATTTAAAACAAGTTTGCATACATAATATGGATAGCTTGCTGTCTATATTGTCTGAGGAAGAACAAAATCATTTTATAAAAGCTCTAACAAAACTTGATAATCACGTATATGACTTAACCATTAAAAAATAGGAGACGATTAAATGAAACAAATTATTTATTACGAACTATTTAAGAAAGATATCCTTAAGACAATTTATAATGAAAAGAAATTAAAAAGAATGGACATTTTAACTTTATTCTATCTATCTGAAATAGATGAGGAAGAAGTCTATGTAAGAAAATTGAGAGATATTATGTTCGATCCGCCCTCTTCAGAAATTACGAATTCATTAAAAACACTTGAACACTTCGGACTATTAAAGAAAGCTAGAGACCCATTTGATGAAAGAGCACTTATACTTAAAGATATTCAATTAAGTAAGATTGATGAAATCCTAGATTATTGTGAAAAAATCGTACAACATCATATAGACAGTATTGATTTAGTTCAAAAGAAAAAACTGATATAACATACTTAAAAAACTTCCTCATAAATTTTGAGGAAGTTTTTATGTATAAATAATTTTTTATTAAGTAATCTTATTATTTTCAAATACATTTTGATACTGCACATAACCTGAAATATAATGCTCCACATCATCTATGCGCACTCTGTAGCCATGGTGCTTAATAAAGAATGTGTTCATTATTCTTTCTGGATTTTTAAAATACATTACTATTTCTGGATAAAAATATCCAGTTCTTTGATAATTTGCTCTTGAATGAATGGTATCAATCAATTTTCTTTCGTCTATATACTCTGTTACTAAGTGTTTAAATCCACTATTTTTAGCTGATTGTACAAGTTTGTATGTCGCTACAAGCATTTCTAAAAATGTAGGAAATGTAGTTTCCCTTTGCTTAATATAGTCCAAATGACCAGCAGCATTTTTCATACCAAATATATAGTACTTTTCTTCATGCTTTAATTTCACTAACTCATTTGTACAATAACTTAACCAGTGATCATGATATTTCCAATAATTCTGTTTTATAAACTTTTCAAATAAATGTTTAACTAGATTGAGCCAATTTTCATCTCCATCAACTTGGTACAATCTTAATAAAGCAAAGGCAGCTTCCCCATCATAATATACAATGCGATACTTTTCTTTTACTTTTAACGTTGGATAATGCAATACATGTACCGTTTCTGCATCATTATCATCAATCATACTTTCAATACCTTTAGCTACTTTTTGTGCTATTTCTACATAATATAAATCATCTGGTCGATGTCTTAAATACTCACAAATCGCTAATATAAATGCTGCATTTTGCCCTAATTTAATTTCATTGATACCTTTTGTATCATCAAAAACATAAGCGATACCGTCATGTTCATATAAATAGTTTTCGATAATATAATTTAAAGGTTTCTTAGCGACTGAAATATCTTTATTCAAATAAGACAATCCTTCTATTAATGCATATGTAGAAGAAGAATGTCTTAAATTATTATAAAAATTAATTTTCTTATCAAAATGAGGAAAATACCCATAAATATACTTACCATTACTTTGAATTTCATACTTTAAATAATTTACACTTTGTTTAATTAATTCATCTATTTCTTCGTGAAAATTATCAACATCTCTTAAATTTTTCTCATAACCTTTTTCATTTAGCTTAATAATTCGATCTTTTTCAACATAAAAACCTTTTGTATAAAATTTAATTACTTTTTTATTATTATAGTAAGCCTTATTAAATACCAAGTTATTTTTCGTATACTTTCTTAAATAGTTATTGATATTTTTTTCAGATAGATATAATTTTTTATCTTTATTATTAGGTCTTATAAAGGCATTCGCATTAATGATTTCAGGTAAAAATGCATACCTCCAACTATCATCAAGTGAAAAACCATAGTCTACGTAATTTCTACGAGTCTTTTCCAAATCATTTACTAGTATATTAAACTCAATTTGCTCTGTATGTGTAACGATATCCATTTTAATCCAAACTGGCTCTTCACCCGTTTTTTTCTTAAATTGAGCACATGCTTTTAATATATCATCTTTTAAATATTTTTTTCTTTTCAAAACTGAAACTATAGCTTTAATATTTGGTAATCCTAAAGATAGAAACGAAATATCAAACTCTAGATTTTCTTCATTTAATGTTGCTAATAATTTATCAATTCGCTTTTCTAAAAACAATTTATTCCCTCATTTCTCGACTTTTGAAATAAGCTGAAAATAAATGGAACCAGGCTAAAAAGCCTGGTAGTAAAAATACTTCCATATTTATTTATACGCTATTTACTTTTCTTTTTTTCGGCTTCTACCAAATAAGAGCAATGAGCCTAAACCAGCAAATAATCCACCAAACAATAGACCATTTTGTGTATTTTCTTCACCTGTATCTGGTAATGTCTTATTAGATTTTCCATCTTTACTAGTACTAGCTGCTTTACCAACATTTGATCCAGAATGCGGTCCATTATCTATATTAGACCCTGGAACCATATCATGATCTACATCGGCGTCATTGTCGGAGTCCGCGTCACTATCGGAGTCCGCATCACTGTCTGAATCTGCGTCGCTATCTGAGTCTGCATCACTATCTGAGTCCGCGTCACTGTCAGAGTCTGCGTCACTATCGGAGTCCGCATCGCTGTCTGAGTCCGCATCGCTATCTGAATCGGCGTCACTGTCAGAGTCTGCGTCGCTATCGGAGTCTGCGTCACTATCGGAGTCTGCATCACTGTCTGAGTCCGCGTCACTATCGGAGTCCGCATCACTGTCTGAATCTGCGTCACTATCGGAGTCCGCATCACTGTCTGAATCTGCGTCGCTATCGGAGTCTGCATCACTATCTGAGTCTGCGTCGCTATCTGAATCAGCGTCACTGTCTGAGTCCGCATCACTATCGGAGTCTGCGTCGCTATCTGAGTCCGCGTCACTGTCAGAGTCTGCGTCACTATCGGAGTCTGCGTCGCTATCAGAGTCTGCATCACTATCTGAGTCCGCGTCACTATCGGAGTCCGCATCACTATCTGAGTCTGCGTCACTATCTGAGTCTGCATCACTATCTGAGTCCGTGTCACTGTCAGAGTCTGCATCACTATCTGAGTCCGCGTCACTGTCAGAGTCTGCGTCACTATCGGAGTCTGCATCACTGTCGGAGTCTGAGTCACTGTCAGAGTCTGCGTCGCTATCGGAATCCGCATCTGCGTCAGAATCTGAATCATCGTCGCCATCACCAGAACCAGAACCTTGTTTTACGATATTTTCATTGTCCCAATAATATGTGTTTTGATTTCCATAATAATCTGTATTACTATGAGTCACTCGTGTTCTTACACTTTCACCACTATTATCAAAGTGTCCGTCTACTACTACAACATAAGTTTTTGAAGTATTACTGAAATCTATTGTCGCTGTATTGTCTCTATAAGTAATTGCGTTACTAAACTGATTTGTTACATCTACATAATTTGAATCTTCAGGATTAATATAGTAACTATCTGTTAATTTTGTATTATCTTGAACTTCGTATACTTTAAATGATGTATTATTTTCATCAATTAAAGTACTACTTTTCGTAGGGTCTTCATGATAACCTTGGATTTTAACTGTAGAATAATTTAGTTTATTGCCTTTAGGATTAACGTATATAGATTGAGTATATTCATTTTGCCCAGAATGTAAGTCTATCTCTGTTATAAACGAAGTAATATTTGATCCATTTTCACCTCTATTACCTTGTACTGGACTTCCATAATTAATATTTATATCTTCATTAAATGTTTCGCCAGCTACATCAAACTCTAAAGGGTATTCACCAGATTGAGGAGCATTTTTTCTATCTGTAAATAATGGAAGTTCAAATTGACCATTAATATTCTTCTTACCATTTATAAAATCAGTAAATGTATACGTACCTGTTTTATTAGTAGTGTTGTACATTCCTGTAGCAATGACATCACCATTTGCATTTTTTAGTTCTGGTAAATTCATAATATTATTTAAATTTGAATAATCTACATCGCCATCAGCTGTTAAATACTGAGGTAATTTAAACGTAAAGTAGTCTCCAGATTTAACTTCTCCATCAACTTGGAATTTTGAATTAAAGGAAGTGTGTCCACTATTATTCGGATTGATATCTTGAGAATTAAAATTAAACTCAGTCGTGTTTACTTTATCATTTACTAATGTTCCAGAAGGTTGTTCACTTGCTTCCTCTGTACTTTCTTTGTCGTCTGTATCAGTTGCTGTATTCGTTACAGCATCATTAGTATTTGACTCTTCTCTATTGGTTTCTTTATCAGTTCGTGTATTTTCAACAGGTTCTTCGTTAGTTGATTCAGTGCTGTCTTCTACTTTATCTGTTACCGGTGTTTCTGGTGGCTCTTCTGTTGTTGCTTCTTCTTTGTCTTCTGCTTTATCTGTTACCGGTGTTTCTGATGGCTCTTCTGTTGTTGTTGCTTCGCTATCTTCTGCTTTATCTGCTGACGGTGTTTCTGGTGGCTCTTCTCTTGTTGCTTCTTCGCTATCTTCTACTTTATCTGTTACTAGTGTTTCTGTTGGCTCTTCTGTTGTCGTTGTTTCATTATTGATTTCGTTATCGTTTGATGTATTTTCAGCTGGTTCCACAACTGGCGGTAATTCTTCACTTGTTTTATTTTCTGTAGTTTTCTCAGC
This sequence comes from Mammaliicoccus sp. JADD-157, assembly GCF_049310805.1. NCBI lineage: Bacteria > Bacillati > Bacillota > Bacilli > Caryophanales > Staphylococcaceae > Mammaliicoccus > Mammaliicoccus sp. JADD-157. The sequence continues at coordinate 66,141 of NZ_JBMOVZ010000003.1, forward strand.
TGTTACCTTATTTATATTACCGTTATCGGTTATGTGTGTTGTACTACTAGTAGTAGTTTCTTCAGCTTGCGCTTCATTTCCTTGTCCTAAAAAGATTAGTGAACCTATGATAATTGAAGCTGTACCTACTGTGAATTTTCTAATTGAATACTTGTTTAATCGGTTAGGTATGAAATCTAACCTTCTTGAATTTGGTTTCTTTTTCAAAATAATCTTCTCCTTCCATTGTTAAAACTTCATTAATCGTTGTTAATTACAATAATTAGCAAACTTTATTATTTAAATAATAATTATAACAAATTAACAAATTTTTACATTCCTCCTTTTAAAAATATAATAGCATATTTTTTTCTGAAATGTATATTTTTTACAAATAATTATATTTATAATTTCATTATCAAATCTTATTCAATTACAAAATATCTCAAAATAAAAAAAGTTCGAATACACGAACGTTTCCCAACCTTTAATTTGCATTACCTTATTATTCTTATTTGTTTGATTTGTTATTCTTGAATTTAGTATAAATTACTATACAATTTTAGTATCACATAAAAAAGAAGGGATACACTTGCAACAAAATAAAATGAGCCGCTACCTAAGTAAAATTGAGAATATAGGTAATAGACTCCCACACCCAGTTACGATATTTTTAATATTTATCGTTATTTTATTTGTTCTTTCACATATACTTTATTTATTTGATGTGTCCGTATCATTTAAAGGTATAAACCAAGAAACTGGGAATGTAGAAAACCAAACTGCAAAAGTTATTAGCTTGCTGACACCTTCTGGTATTTCACATGTATTTACAAGTGTCGTTGAGAACTTTACATCTTTCGTAGCACTCGGCCCTGTTTTGGTCGCTATGCTTGGTGTTGGTGTAGCTGAGAAAACTGGTTATTTAAGTGCATTAATTCAAAAGACCGTTGCACATACACCACGTAAGTTCATAACTCCAATTGTTGTGTTATTAGGTGTACTTTCTAACATTGCCGCTTCAGTAGGATATGTTGTATTAGTGCCTCTTGGAGCAATGATTTTCTTATCATTTAAACGTCATCCTATAGCAGGACTCGCTGCTGCATTCAGTGGTGTAGCAGGTGGTTATTCTGCAAACCTATTTCTAGGTACAAACGATCCAATATTAAGTGGTATGACGACAGAAGCTGCACATATACTTAATGCTGATTACATTGTAAATGCTACAGATAACTGGTTCTTTATGTTTGTTTCTACTTTTCTTATTGTTGGAATTGGAACATTTATTACAGATAAAATTGTTGAACCTAGTTTAGGAGAATATGAAGAACCCGAAAACACTAAATTTGATGAAATTAATCCTAAAGCTTTTAAATGGGCTAACATTGCTTTAATTGCCGTAATTGTTGTTATCGGTAGTATGGTTATACCATCTAATGGATTATTAAGAGGAGAAAATGGGAGTTTTATCGATTCACCATTTATACACAGTATTATATTTACGATGATGCTCGTATTCCTTATCCCTGGTTTAACTTACGGTGTTATTAACAAAACAGTTAAAAACGATAAAGATGCAGTTGAACTCATGAGTGGGTCTTTAATGACAATGTCTGAATTTATTGTTTTAATCTTTTTCGCTGCACAGTTTGTTGCATTATTTGAATACTCTCATATTGGAACAATACTTTCTGTAAACGGTGCTGAATTACTGAAAGCTATGCATGTAAATGGACTAACGGCGCTAATAGCATTGATCATAATTACAACAATTATAAATATTTTTATCGCTGCAGACTCTGCAAAATGGGCACTCATGGCACCAATATTTGTACCGATGTTTATGCAATTAGGCGTTTCTCCTGAAGTTACACAAATCGCATATAGAATTGGAGACTCATCAACAAATATCATTTCACCACTAATGCCATTCTTCCCTTACATCGTGTCAGTAGCAGAAAGATATGGGAAGAAAAATGGGATAGGCACAGTCGTATCCGTCATGCTGCCATACTCTATCGTAATTCTCATATTATGGACAATTATGTTTGTTATTTGGTACTTACTAGGAATACCAGTCGGACCAGGCGCACAAACGAATATTTAGTTAAGTTAAAAATGAAATAGAAAGAGGCTGGACATATATCCTAACTCAAAATAAATAACATCTCCTTTCTAACTGAATAAATCAGTGAAATGAGATGTTATTTTTATATAATCTACGATTTTGTTTGTGCATGCTTGCCTAGGGTATGGTTCGAGCCTATAGTCTCTCACTCATATTATTCCCACAAGCGTCAGCACTTTACAAAATCATTACAAACGTCCATTTTTATACGAAAAATAAAGCACATTCGTATAATTTAATTAATTATGACAAAAACTATAACATGTCTCAAATAATACTTCCACTAGATATTGAAGTATTAATACCAGAAAATGATATTGCTCATTTTGTTTCAATTTAAAGCATTATAAATCAGTAATTGTTTTATTGTTAATCCAATTAATAATTTCATTCAAGTTTATATTCTCGTATTCTGTAACATCTATAAATTTACTTTCACCGATAGTGAATTGACTATACTTTCTATCCTCACATCTCTCTTCAAAACTTGAAAAATCATCAATATCATCTAATTTTATTGGTTCATCTTTTTTATGATATTTTGTAACTATATGACCAATATGTCTATTATCTTTTAAATCCCGTTCTTTTTGGCGATTATAAAGTACTTTAATATCTCCATATAACGTAATAGTTAGTGGTTTATAGTTATGTTTACTAATGATATTTTTTAAAGTTTCTTCTTGTTTATAACTAAACGGGTAATCTATTATTATTTTTTCTTTTTTCTCCATTAAAGTTTCCAGATTATCGTAGTATTCATCCCATGCCTTTAGACCAAGTCCGTGTTTTTCTTCTAAGTTATTAAATCCGAGTTTATCAAAATAGTCTTCTTTTATGTCATCATACGATAAGAGCTGCCAATCTTTATTTTGTTCTATAATTTTATGAGCTAGATATGTTTTTCCTGTTCCAGGTGGTCCGGCTAATATAATTAAGGTTTCTTGCTTTTTATTTACCATACTTTAACACGTTCTTTATTCATAAATAAATCAATTTTATGAGCTACAATATTTTTTACCGCTTCATTACAAGGTATTATATTGTGTCTTAATGATTTATTAATCTTTGTATCCCCAAAATATAACTTTGCCGTTTCTGTCCAAGAAACTAAAAGTTCAGTTCCTACATTAAATTTTCTAATACCATTATCTATCAATTCAGGGATATCTTCTTCTTTAACACCTGTGCCACCGTGGACAACTAATGGTGTTTTAACGATATCATTTATTTCTGCTAATAACGGTATATTCACATTTGTTTTAGATTTGAATTGTCCGTGATTAGTACCAATAGCCACAGCTAAAGCATCAACTTGCGAAGCTTCTGCAAAATACTTTGCATCTTGAGGATCTGTATATCTTACTTCTGATCCATCAATAGTAATACCTTCTTCAGTGCCTCCAATTATTCCAAGTTCTCCTTCCACTGATGCTCCATATTTATGAGCATAATCTACTACAGCTTTAGTCTTCATAATATTCTCTTTTAAAGGCAATGAAGAACCGTCAAACATTACTGATGAATAACCAGCATCAATAGCCTCTTTTATATCGTTAAAGTCTTTAGCGTGATCTAGATGTAGCACTACATCGACCATTTCATTGTTTGCAATTCCTTTTGTAACATTAACTAAATTCCTATATCCTATATATTTTGCAGTATCTACGCTTGTTTGTATTATTATCGGGCTACCTGCCTCTTTAGCAGCATCAATCATGCTTGGTAACATTTCTAAATTATGTGCGTTAAATGCACCAATCGTACAGTTCATTTTTTCCGCTTTCTCTGTTGCTTCTTTTAAATTAATATACATATAAGTTCCTCTCCTTTTAAAATGCTTTCATTAATGGTCCAATTATCCACGCATAAAATAAAGCTGCCGCTACCGTATCCACATCTGTTGCAGTAGCATTAACAAATCCCATGTTACTTAAAACTGTGACTAATAAAGCTGGTAATAAAGTTATAAACAACCCATGTGCAACTCCGCCAATGATTGCCCCTCTAAATCCTCCTGTTAAATTACCAAAAATCCCAGCAGTACCACCTGCAAAGAAGTTAGTCAGTATTCCCGGTATAATCATAGCTAAACCAATTTTCGGGAAAAAGAACATAGCTATAACAGTTCCAATTGTAGTCGTTATAAAACCAATAATTACTGCATTTGGTGAAAATGGAAAGAGTACTGGACAGTCTAAAGCTGGTTTTGCATTCGGTACAAGTTTCATTGCAATTCCTTTAAATGCTGGAACTATTTCGCCTAATAGTAAACGAACACCTGCAAGTAAAACATATACACCAACAACAAATTGTATTGATTGTAGAAATGCATACATTATATAATTTGTATCGCCAGATAATCCTGATGCATAACTTTCACCAGCAAATAAAACTGTAACTAAATACAAGGGAGCCATGACAACCATTAATGATAAATAAGTATCTTGTAAAAACTCGAAATTCTTAGGCAATTTAAGATCTTCTACTGATTTTCTATTCTCTCCTCTTTTACCGAAAACATAACCAACGCCCGCTTCAAATACATAACCTAAAGTACAAAAGTGACCAAGAGCAATATGATCTCCACCCACTATTTTTCGTACAAAAGGCTGTGCTATAGCTGGCATAATTGTTGCAAAGACTCCTCCTATAAAACCCCCAACTAATACTAAGGAAATCCCTCGAAGTCCTGCGAAATAACCTCCAATTGTCGTCATAGTGGCCATCCATAACAAAGCTTGACCAGTTAAGAAAATATATTTCCATGGTGAAAATCTTGCTATTAATATATTAAATATAAAAATTGCTAAAAAGGTAAAAGCAATTTCTCTACCTAAACCTAATTCTCCCATCGCTTGACCATTTATTGCTTCAATTGAAGGGACGATTCCATCCATATGAAATCCTTCAGAAAATATTTTTCCAAAATAAGTTAAGCTACCTACAATTATCGCTGATCCTGCAGTTAAAACTTGAAATCCTAACAGTGTCTTAAATGATCCTGAAATTATTTGTCCCGTTGATTTTCTTTGTAACATCAAACCTACCATTGCAATCAAAGCTACTATAATGGCTGCTTGTGTTAATATATTTTGGATTATAAAATTTATAATTTGCATAGCATCACTTCCTTATTAAATGATCCCTTTATCTTTTAATACTGGTGTTATTTTTTCTTCAATTTCGTCAGTAGAAACGATGTTTTTCAAATAAACAATAGTGGTATTTTCTTCATCAATCGTAAAGTTATCAAATTGTGATTTAAAATTTTCTCCTGTTATAATAATATTTGCATTTCTTGAAACAGCTGATGAAATAGTGTCATGGTCAAGGTTCGCTTCTACACCTAGTTTATTCAACACATCTTCAGCCGCCATCTGACACGCAAAACTACTCCCTAAACCTGCGCCACATACAAACAAAATATCTAATTTTCTCATGATACTTCCTCCTCTAATAAATAATTTATAAATGCATTTTTATCAGTTAAGCTCAATAATTTTTCTACTCTTTTTTCATCTCTTACTAATGAAACAATACTTTTCATAATGTTTAAATGTGAGAATGAGTCTGTTGCAGAAAGACAAAATATTAATTTTACTGGGTCATTCATTTCATTACCAAATTTAATACTAGGATTTAATGTAGCTATGCTAACCCCCAGTTTATTTGCTCCTTCCTCAGGTCTAGCATGAGCTAAAGCAATATGTTTACCTATCACTATATAAGGTCCATATTCTTTAACAGAATCTATCATTGCTTCTAAATATTGAGGTGAGATAACTTCATCCTCGAGCAAAGGTTTAGAAACAGTTTCTATAGCATTTTCCCAATCAGAACAACGTTTATTTAATTGTACGTGATGATTTTCTAAAACTTCTTTTAACATAGGCTGCACCTCTCTATCATTGAAATTCAAGTTATTATCTATAAATAATTTCTTCAATTCTTTATAGTCTTGCTCATTTAGTCTTATAGATTTATTTTCTAGCCATAAAGATAGATCCTTAAATAATGAAACTTCACTTCTATTTAAAGAATCACTATTTCTAGCAAGATAAGCATGTTGCTCTAAAAATTGTTCTATCTTTTTAATGTCTATTTCATTTACGATTGCATTTACATAGCAAGTTGGTTTTTCAAACTGGGCATCAATCGTAGTAAATACAATATCTACATTGTCATCATCAATAAATTTTTCTTCTTCAGAAGAAAGAATTTTCAAGATGTTCACGTTGAAATGCGATTTTAGTATTTCAGCTAATAAATTACTTGTTGCTATTCCGAAACTACAAACTATTACTGCATTAAAATAATTTTTGTTTTCTTGTATATATTTGAAATAAGCAGTTGAAAAATACACAGTTATAAAAGCAATCTCGTCTTCAGTAAATTCTAATTTGGTATAATTATTCAAATATTCTTCTGAATATTTTTTAATTGTTTTAAATATTTTAAAATGACTATTTTTGATATTTTCTTTTAAAGGGTTATAAATTTGAATCCCTTTTTCTAGCCTACTAATTAGCCCTGAGATATGTTTATTTAGCCCTTCAAATAAATGGCTTTGATATCCAGTAAAATCTATAGATAGTTCATGTTCTACATATTCAATTAGTTTTAAACTAACTAATTGTGATAATGCTTCATGTCTATCATCAACTATAATTTCGTTATCACCAATCAATACTTCTAATTTATTAATAATATAATGAAATTCATTACGTGAAACTTTTAAATCATATTGATTTATTAAATCGTTTATAAATATGTGTATAATGCTAAATTTCGCAGTTTTATCAACATGATTGATTTCGTAAATATGTCCTTTCCTAACCCTTGATAACCAAATAGAAGTTAAAATTATAGCTGATAGTTTGATATCACTTTGGTGAATTGCTATTAACTTATTGTAAGTATCATTTATAAAGTTTAAGTCTTTATTATCCAAATACTTAAGAATCGGACTATAGCTCTCATATAACGTACTTATATTTACATTATCTTCAGTTATTTTATTAACTAAATAATCATACAGAAAAGTTCTAATTTGACTCTCTTTTCCTTCAATATGAAGGCCAATTTCCAAATTAGATTCAATTTTCAAATCATATTTTTCTAGATCTATACGTATTTGCTTCATATCTTTATCCATTGTGCTTTTTGATATTTCAAGTTCTTCGCATAATTCATAAACTTTTTTAAAACAAGTTTTATCTAAAGCATTTGTTATAATATATTCTCTTCTAAATGCTGGATTATATGCTTGTTCTTCTATGTCATCAGAAATTAAAAATTTTAACTTTTCCTCCTCTTTATCCGATAATTTCAAAATATATGAACCACGATTTTTCCCCATTTCGTTAAGCTGATTAAGTAACAAAAATTCATTAATATCTTTCAAATCATTTCGTATAGTTCTTTCAGTCTTTTTGAAAATAATACTTAATTCTTTTGTTGATATACTCTCATTTCTACTAAGAAAAATATTTAAAATATTGAGCGGCCGACTTTTTAACATTTTTAACATCTCCCTTGTTTATATTGTAGTTTTATAATTAAACATTTGTTAGTATTTTTAAATTCATAAGCAATTCGGAAATAATGTAAGCGCTTAAATAAATCTAATTTATACACTACCATTCAATTTGGTTTTCATTTCGAATTGTAAAAAAGCTGTCTCTTTCAATACAAAAACACTCCATTCAAAGATTTCGCTTTGAATGGAGTGTTTTATTATTATATAATGCTGCTTTATATCACGTCTTATGAATACTTTGTTCATTCAATGATAATGTTGTTAATGGTACTTTGTCTGTTTTCATAAGCATTGCTCCTAAACAAACTAAAACACCGATTATAACTGCCATTACTAAATACGTGTATTGGAATCCTATTTCTACATATAACCTACCGATTACAATTGAGAAGAAAGCGACTCCAAGTTGCTTCGCTACGTTAAATGCTAACATATAAACTGTTGCTGATAATCTTACGTCGAATACGCTAATTATATATTTCATAATAGAAATAAGCATCAATGGCATTTCAATTGCCGCTAACAATCTAAAGAATGATAATAGCCAAACTTCATCCGTAAATGCAGTTCCCACTACTCTAATGAATAGTATAACTCCGTATAAAAACAGGCCATTTTTTGCACCTATTCTATTAATAATCCATGGCATAAATACCATCACAATTGCTTCAATGAATATTTGAGTAGATGTAAGTCTACTAAACAGTGTTTCACCTGATGAGGCATCATCAAAGAATCTGATAAAGTAATTAGGAAATTGTTGATCAAATACATCGTATAAACTTGCACTACCGATTATCAATAAACAAAGACCCCAAAAACTTTTGTTTTTAAATAACTTAAAGATACTTTCTTTGTTTACAAAATCTTTTTCATCTTGTACGTTATCATCTTTTTGATAATTAAGTTTCTTTACTTTAATGCTCCAAAGTATGACGCCTAGTAAAAGTGCTGATACTGAACACACCCAAAAAATGCTGAATGGATTTTTTATAAACATAATTCCACCTATAAACGCAAATGAACCTCCTGCAAGTGAACCGAATAGTCTAGTATGTCCATATTCAAATTTATTCGCACGGCTTGATTTTTCACAATATGCTTCAACCACGCCTACACCACTATATAAACATAGACTTAGGAATGAACCTCCAATAATACTTCCCATTAGCACGTTCATATCTAATAAAGGTATAAATAAATATTCAAAAAACGGTCCAATTAATGCTAAACAAAAAATGACAAATGCAAACAGATATTTTTTCAATCCTAATTTATCTTGAATAATTCCATAAATAGGTTCTAATATAATCGCTACTACTGACATTGTAGCGAATACAATACCCGCTTGTGATGCATCTAAATTAGCTACTCTATTTAGCCAAAGTGGCAAAAAAGTTATTATTAAAGTCCAAATAGCAAAATAAAAGAAATTAATGCCCCCAAATCTCCAGAACACACTATCCTTAAATTTATTCATGGACTTCGCCTCCTAATACTTCCGGAGTTTCTGGTGTCCAACGATTATCTGGTAACGGTACCCCAAACTGAGGGTTATTATTTTCATCCCAATTAATTATCTGAGCCCTAGCATGACGATTAGGGTCAAATAAAGGGTCTCCTTTGATGTTTTGATAATTCCTTGCGTGATAAACGATGATATCATGTTTACCATCTTCTGATTTAGTAAATGAATTATGACCTGGACCATATTGCTTATTTTCAATACTACTTTCAAACACTGGTTTTTTATTTTTAGTCCAAGACTCAGCATTCAGCAAATCACTACTAATATCGGCACTTAACATCCCTACACAATAATCGATACCTGTTGCACTTGCTGAATATGTTAAAAATATTTTTTCATCTTTTATTAAAATAGCTGGTCCTTCATTCACCCAAAAACCTTTGACTTCCCACTCGAATTCAGGAACAGTTAGTAATGTGATTTTACCTTCTAAAGTCCAAGGATTTTTCATTTTAGAAATATAAATATTTGAATGTCCTTTAATGTTTAAATCTTGTTGAGACCAAACATAATAAAGTTCATTATTTAAAGTAAATACTGTTGCATCTAAAGCAAAAGTTTCCCATCCTGTATCAATTTTCCCTTTGTCTACCCATTCACCTTCTAAAATATTATCTGATTCATTTTCTAATACGTACATTCTATGATTAAAAGTATCATCATCAATATTAGTATTAGGCGCAGCAGCATAATATATGTACCACTTGTTATTGACTCTATGTAATTCAGGAGCCCATATTAATTTACTCTTAGCTCCTTTGGAATCTTTCAACCATACTGTGTATTCCTTTGCATCTTTCAAACCGTTTAACGAATTCGATATTCTTAAAATAATACGATCATATAAAGGATACGAACCTGTGAAATAATATTGGCCTTCATGTTGTAATACAAATGGATCTGCCCTTTGTAACACTATAGGATTATTTATATCTTCCATAAAAAAATGCCTCCCCCTTTTTTGTAAACGCTTTCTAAAATGATAATATTACATGTACGTACATATGTCAAATGTTATTTTATTGTACGTACATGTTAAATTTTTAATTGTATGGTTGAAATAATAAGAAGCTATATTGAACGTAAGACGTGTCTTACAACATTCGGGGGGCTTTGTAGCAGTGGACCTCGACTTGCAACTTTCATAAGTAGCATCATCACATCATAAGCAGATTTTAAAACAATATTTATTTTTAAGTTATACTTTAATTAAGAGTAAAAGGAGTGTGGTTGAATGAATTATAGATTAGCGACAGTAGAAGATGTTGAAGGTATTATTTACGTATGTTCTGAAGGTTATAAAGCCACATACAAAAACATCCTTCCTCAAAAATATATCACTCAAATTATTAATGAGTTTTATAATAAAGTTCGTGTAACAAATGAAATTTTAAATATTAATCATTATTGGAATGGTTGGTTTGTAGCAGCCGATAAAGGTAAAATTATTGGAGCTGGTGGTGGAGGTTTTCGTAATGATAGTAGTTCTGAACTGTATGTCCTTTATTTAGATCCTACTCGTAAAAGAGAAGGTATTGGAACGAAATTATTACATAAAATCACAAGCGATCAAATAGAACGTGGTGCAAAAGAGCAATGGGTATCAGTATTAAAAGAAAACTACATGGGAATTCCTTTTTATGAAACAAACGGTTTTCAATTCCAATTTGAAAAACCAATGAACACACTCCCTAAAGAGGAAGGCTATCTTTCATTAAAATACAAACGTAAGTTATAAATAAGATTTATTCATAAAGGAGCATGCTATATGAAACTCAGTGTACTGGATCAGGCACCCATTTCTAAAGGTGACACGCCTGAGGAAACATTAAGGAAGACAATTGAATTAGCAAAATGGACAGAATCGTTAGGTTATCACCGTTATTGGGTTGCGGAACACCATAATACGAGTGGATTAGCGAGTTCTTCACCAGAGATATTAATGACAAATATAGCCGCTTCGACAAATCAAATTCGTGTTGGTTCTGGTGGTATTTTGTTACCTCAATACAGCCCATATAAAATTGCAGAAAATGCTAAGACATTATCAGCATTTTTCCCTAATCGTATTGACATTGGATTTGGTAATTCACCTGGTGGTTCGCCTTCTACACAAAAGGCTTTAACCGATAATCACATTAAACCTATTGATGATTTCCCTAGACAAGTTAGTGATTTACAAGGTTTCTTATATAATTCACTTCCTCGAGATCATAAATTCAGACTTGTGAAAGCTGGACCTCGTATCGATAATCCTCCTCCAATGTGGTTATTAGGATTAACTGAAAATGGTGCAAAAAATGCTGCGAATTTAGGAATTGGCTTTGTATTTGGTCATTTTATCAATCCTAAGTATGGAAAAATAGCAATGGAGCGATATTATAATGACTTTAAACCTTCTATTAGTCAGCAATCACCTTCTAGTATTGTATGTATTTTTGTAGTATGTGCTGAAACTGATGAAGAGGCTGAAGAACTTGCTCTAAGCCAAGATAAATGGTTAATTAATGTTAGCAAAGGTCGAGGGACTATAGTATTGTCTTCTAAAGAAATCAACGTTGAAGATTTTACAGATGAAGAACAGGATTTAATTAAGAAAAATAGAAAACGTTGTATTATCGGGTCTCCAGAAACAGTCGTAGCAAAATTAAAAGAACTTGAAACATATTATCAAACTGATGAATTCATGATTATTACTAATATTTATAATTTTGAAGATAAGAAAAAGTCTTATAAATTACTTGCAGATGCAATAACTGAATAATCACAATTTTTAGTCATTTTTAATAAAAGTTATATGCTTTTTTGTATAATTATACAAAGAACTTGAATTAATAATTTGATACAATTAAAAAGGAAAAGTGTAAAGGAGAGAACTTAATATGAGTGAATTGAAAATAGCAAAAAGATTAATTATGACACCAGGTCCTGTAAGTGTAGACCCACGTGTTTCACAAGCAATGAGCAACTCTATACTTGGTCAATTTGATCCGGACTTTACAGCTATAATGGATGAAACAATGGAACTGATTAGAAAATCATTTTTAACAGAAAATACATGGTCATTCCCTGTTGATGGTACGAGCAGAGCGGGATTAGAAGCTGTTATTTCAAGTATCGTCGAGCCAGGAGATCGTGTTTTAGTTCCAATTATAGGTAGGTTTGGACATTTATTCGCAGAGCTAGTTCAACGTGCTGGAGGTATCGTACATACTATTGAATGTCCTGTAGGAGAAGTTCTACCACAAGAAGAAATTATTAAAGCATTAGATATCATAAAACCTAAAGCATTAGCAATTGTTCACGGCGAAACATCTACCGGACGCCAGCAACCTATTGATAAGGTTGGTAAAGCTTGTAAAGAACGAGGCGTTTATTCAGTAGTGGATGCCGTTGCTACATACTTAGGTACAACTATACCAGTTGACGAATGGGAATTAGACGCTGTTATTGGCGGTGCTCAAAAATGCTTATCTATACCGTCTGGCATCACACCAATTACTTTCAATGAGCGTTTTAGTGAAGCAATTAATACTAGAAAACGTGTTGAAGAAGGTATTAGAACTAACGAAGAAACAGAGAAAGAAGTTTTCATAAGAAGTAATTACTTTGATTTAACACAACTTCAAGATTATTGGAGTCCTAAACGTTTAAACCACCATACAGAAGCAACAGCTATGGTTTATGCATTAAATGCCGGCTTAAAAATTGCTGTAGGAGAAGGCGTTGAAAATAGAGCTGAACGTCATGCTTACCATCACGAAGGTTTAAAACGCGCACTAGAAGCACTTGGATTAAAAATTTATGGAGATGCAAACCATGAAATGAAAATGGTCATTTGCGTTGAAATCCCTGAAGGTGTAGAACCTAACGAATTTAGAAAATCATTATTAGAAAATTACGGTGTAGAAATCGCTGGATCATTTGGCGAACTACAAAAAAAAATATGGAGAATTGGCTTAATGGGCTATGTAGTAGAAAAACAAAACATACTTACTTTCTTATCTATATTCTCTTTATTTTTACAACAACAAGGCGTACAAGGATTAAATCCTGTTAAAGCATTAGATACACTTGTTAAATATTATGAATCATAATTTTGATTAAAATAGAGGGTGGGACACAAAGGCGTCTCACCCTCTTCAACTCTTATTGGTTTTTCTATCTCGTTAATCCAACTACATACCCTCTTATTGGATTTTCTATCTCATTAATCCAACTATACATACCTTTATTGGATTTTCTATCTCATTAATCCAAATACACGCCCTCTTATTGGATTTTCTATCTCATTAATCCAACGAACCACATTCTTATTGGATTTTCTATCTCGTTAATCCAACTACATACCCTCTTATTGGATTTTCTATCTCATTAATCCAAGTACAACAAAAAACTATTACAATCCCTAATTATAAACAAATACTCCTAATCCGTTAAATCGGATTAGGAGTATTATTTTATAACTTTTATTGATCTTCTACATATACATCTTGTGCTGCTTGTATAGCAAATATAAACGTTAAAACAGATATAACAAGTAATGCGATTATACCTACGTCCCATCCGCCGAAGTAATCATGTAAATATCCAACGAAGAACGGTCCAATTGCTGCAATAAAGTAACCGATAGATTGTCCGAATCCAGACAATGACATGCTACCTGCACTTGTTCTTGCTCTTATTGAGAAGAATGTCATACATATACTGAAACATGCACCCATTCCTAGACCCGCTATAACCATACTAATTGCTAGTAAAACAATTGATTGGCTAAATAGTAAACTGAAGCCAACTAAGAATAGCACCGTTATAATTGTTACGAGTATTTTTTGATTTTTCATTTTAGAAGCAATTATTGGAAATAGAAATGTCATAGGTACTTGTGAAAATTGGTTCAACATAAGGAAATATCCAGCTGTAGTTGGTGATAGTCCTTTATCTATTAGGATGGAAGGGACCCATGCAACTACTGTATAAAACACCATAGATTGGAAGCCCATTGTTAACGCAACAACCCATGCTAACTTAGAAGTTACCATTTTAGGTTTAGGTCCTTGTGCTTTAGCTTGCATTTCTTTAGTAGCTTTAATTTCCTCGGCTTTTCCACCTTTAACTTGAGGCATCCATAATATAAGCGCTAATACTGCTAATATTACCCAAAACGCTAATGACAAACGGAATCCTAATGGTGAGATTTGGGATAAGGGATAACTTAGTCCACCACCCAGACCAGCAGTAAAGTTCATCGTCGCACTATAAATACCGGTGAATAAACCTATTTGTAATGGGAATTTCCATTTCACATAACTAGGTAGACAAACGTTTCCGAATGCGATAGCCACACCAATTAAGATTGTACCGAAAATAAATAAATTAATACCGCCAGATACACGTAAGAATAAACCAACCATTAATAAAATTAGTGCATAAACAATTGCACCTGACATTGTTAACTTAGTAACAACTCTCGATACTAACGGAGATACAATCCCGAATATAAGTAAAGGTATTGTTGTTAAAAATCCAGCCAAACTATTATTGATTTCTAATGTAGATTTAATTGAGTCAACAACCGGACCAACAGAAGTTAATGGTGCCCTTAACGTTGAAGCTACAAATATCATACCTAATAAAACAATCCAAATATCTTTAAAATGATATTTTTTCATTTGTTCTTCCAAATCCTCACCTCCATATAAAATTTTTAGAGTCTAAGACATAAATAATTGTCTCAGACTCTTTCATAATATTGACAGTAGCTGATTATTTTACAATGCGTGTGCCAGCTTTACCTTCTAAAGCATCTACTGCTTCGCCTAATGAACAAATAATTGCTTCATTACCTGTCTTAGCAAATTCAATAGCAGCTTCAATCTTAGGTAACATACTACCTGCTGGGAATTGTCCTTCGCTCACATATTGTTCAGCTTCTTCAACTGAAATTTGTTCTAATTTCTTCTCGTTCTCTTTACCATAATTAATATAAACATTTGGTACATCTGTTAACATCATGAACACGTCTGCTTCTACTTGTTCAGAAAGTTTTAAGCCTGATCTATCTTTATCGATTACAGCTTCTACACCTTCAAGATTTCCTTCTTCATTACGATATACTGGGATACCGCCACCGCCTAAAGAAATAATAATTGATTTACTTAGTAAACTTTTAATTTCTTCAACGCCATGAATAACAAGTGGTTCTGGAGAAGGTACTAATCTGCGGTAACCTCTACCTGCATCTTCTCCCATTGTGAAGCCTTTATTTTGTTCTAGGCTTTTTGCTGTATCTTCATCAAAGAATACGCCTATTGGTTTAGATGGGTTACTGAACGCTTTGTCATCTTTATCCACTTCTACCATAGTTAATAATGTACTAACGTTTGCATTAATTTTATCTTTATTCAAATGATTTTTCAATGCCATTTCCATCATATAACCAATCATACCTTGTGATTCTGCACTACAAACGTCTATAGGTAATGCTGGAACGTTATCTTTAGCATACTCATTTTGAGCAATAATATTTCCTACTTGAGGTCCGTTACCATGTGTAACAACAATTTCATGGCCTGCTTTTCTTATTTCTATCATTTTCTCTGTAGCTGTTATGACATTGTTGTATTGATTGTCATATGTTGCTTCTTGTTTAGGTTGTAAAATAGCATTTCCACCTAAAGCAAGCACGACTCTTTTACCCATTAATTCCACTCCTTATGTAAAGCTAGAGAAATACCATAAAGTGTATCCATTCCTGAGGATGAACCAACTGATATTAATTCTTTTATCGCTTTTTCCGATGCTTCATGTTGAAGCTTTGTAATTTTCGAACTAAACAACCCGTCTAAAGCACAATTTAAAAAGGCTTCACTAACGACTGTTGTAAGATGTTCATTCAATAATTGTTTTAATTTTAATAAATTTGATGTCTCTATAAATGGTGTTAATTTATTTGCATAAAGTATTCCAGTTATAATATCATCACCTGTTGGCGTCAGACCTTGTCCTCTACCAATGTAATATTTTAAATAAGGTTCAATATCTACTTCTTTCGAGCTCAGTGCTACTAAAAATTCATCTATTTTTGAACTTGTAAATTCTGATTCTTCATAATCTGCAAAAGAAAATTTATCCAATTGTTCTTTTAATAACGGTACATTACATTGATCAAAATCTTGTTCTAAATCGAGAACATCAACTTTCCAGTTTAACTTTAAATGATTAATGTTTAAGGTATGATGTTGAACTTTCAGTTGTGCCCCAATCTCAATTTCAGAAATGAGCTGTTCTCTCGTATATGAATCGACAAGTATACCGAAAGGGAACCGACCATTTTCGTCAGTACCTATGAATATTAAATCTTGTTGATTCGTTATGATATTAAAGCCTTTTTTAAATATACTGTGCACATAAAAAGCATCATGCTTTCTTAATAAATCAAGTGCGACACTACCTGTCGCACTTGCATTTAAAATCATCTTAGAATCCTAATTTCTCAGCATAAGCTGTAATTGCTTTTTCGAAACATTCGATTGGAGGATGTACAGTACCCGCTCCAATTTGTCCAAAGCCTGCTACTTTATGTGCAATACCAGTATTAATAACTGGAGTAATGCCTGTTTCTACTACTTTTCTAGCATCAATTCCTAATACAGCTCCTTTGAAATTCCAAGTTGGAATAGCAAAGTTAGGATTTTCACCAATAGTGATTTCTGTCATTTCATTACTTGTTTGTAATGCATCATCAAAGCCGCCTGTGCCTACAAAGCGTGTCACTGCAGGAGCAGCAATCATTGCCATGCCTCCTACACCTATTGTTTCTGTAATTGCAGAGTCTCCCATATCTGGGTTTGCATCGTCTGCTGAGTAACCAGTGAAATACAGTCCTTGTGGTGTGTTTACTGGCCCAGTGAACCATTCGTCTCCCATACCAGCGATACGGATACCGAATTGATTACCGTTACGTGTCATAGCTGTAACTACTGTACCAGATTGAATAGTTCTTGCTGCATCCATCATTGCTTTACCAGTTGCCATAGCAACGTTCAAGAAGAATTGGTCTGTATCAGATAAGAACTGTATTACTTCTGTACGTTTTTCGTTATCAATGTGGTCTAATGAAGATATAACTGGTGCTATATCACGTAAGAATGCGTATGAAGAAGCAATATTACGTTGGTGGAATTCGTCACCCATAGCGATAGCTTTTGCGATAAGCACGTTTACGTTCATGCCATCTTCTAGTGAACGAATTGCTTCACCTAATACAGGACCAAGTACATCTTTCATCCAATGTAGACGATTAATAACTTGTTCATTGTATGCACCGAAACGCATAACCGCACCGATACCTTCGTTCATTTGGCAATATGCTTCGTTACCATTTTCTCTGTTTTCTACAACAAGTACTGGCATGTTCATTGAAGTAATACCGCCCATTGGACCCACCGCGTTTACGTGGTGACATGGTATCAATGTAATTTCATCATTTTCTAACATTTTTCTAGCAGTTGCTTCGTCATCAGCCCATTCTTCAAAAAGAATCGCACCGACACATGCACCTTGCATTGGATCTGTCATATCGTCATATGTCATTGGAGGCCCTGCATGTAAAAGAACATTCTCTTTTAATTCTGGAATTTTAGTTTTTGCTGGGACTACATCTACTAAGAACGGTGCAGCAGCAACCATTTTATCTATAACGGCTTGATTGGCTTCATCAATTGTTTTAAATCCCATTATACTGACTCTCCTTCATAATTATTTAAAAATTGTAAGACTTTCATTAATTTTTCATTTCCACCTGCTATTGGACGCCAGTTAAATTGAACAACTTCTGATCCACTGTTTTCAACCGCTTCAGCGAAACTTTTCAGTCCTATGTTAATAACACTTGGTTTCATATTGATAAGGTTCATAATTTTTTCATCAACTGTTAAATCAACTTTAGTTGCTTCAAATGTTTGAACTTGTAATTCAGGTTGTTCTACTTTTCCACCTACTAATTCAATAGCTGTACGAACCATTTGATCGTTTGTATCACAAATAATTGCACCAGCTTCACGTAATGTTTCTTGTTGTTGTTCATAACCTTGATGATCATGTTCAGTACCAACTACAGTAGCTAAGATTGCAATATCTCTACCTTCTGATTGAACTTTAGATTTAATACTTGAGATTGTTGGTGCTAATTCATTTGCCATATCATTATGGCTACCATATCCAATTACGTTATCAAGCATAATGACAGCAGTTGTTTCTTGATCTGCAGATTTTTCTAACATTTCGATACGTTTTCCAGGATCAATCATTGGGTGTGGTCTACCTTGAGTATACATATCATCACCTAAGTCGATTACTTCGTGATTATTTGCTTTCAAAGTAAATCCTTCAGCTTCTTCACTTTCAACGTTTAAAGCATCTTTAACTAACATTGCTGCTTCAGAAGCTAAAGTACCGCCTGAATAATAACCTTTAATACCAGTTTGATTATCTTTTAGTTCAACATTAATATCTTTAAGTGTTGAAGCTGCAAAGTTCGGTTCTTCGCCGTTAGATAACTGTACAGAAACACGAGCTGCTTCTTCTAATGTGTATGCATGATGAATATTTTTCTCAGTAAATTCTGGTTTATGACCTAAGAATAGTGTTACAACTGGTTTTTCAATATTACGTAAAAGATTTAATACTTTTTCTTCTACTTCTTTAGCTGGGGGCTTAGAAATTACAGTTATCACTTTTACTTTAGGATCTTGGTTTAAAGCTTTGATTGAATCTAACATTGTAACCGCACCAACTTCTGTTGATAAATCACGGCCACCTGTACCGATTGCGTTTGTAACACCTTTGCCTTCACGGTCAATAATTGTTGTAACTTCTTGGATACCAGTACCAGATGCTCCTACAACACCAATGTCGCCTTCGTTCACGATGTTTGTAAATGCTAAAGGTACACTATGAATAATACCTGTACCACAGTCTGGTCCCATAACCATTAAACCTTTTTCATTAGCTTTTTGTTTCAACGCTACTTCGTCTTCTTTAGCAACGTTGTCACTAAACATGAAGACGTGTAAGCCATTGTTTAAAGCGTTATCTGCTTCCATAGCAGCATATTGACCAGGTATAGAAATCATTGCTAAGTTAGGATTATTTGCTAAATCTAAAGCTTGGTTCCAATTTGAAGCTTCTTTATTATTTGATGCTTCTTCCTTTTCACTATTGCCTTTTAATTCTTCATCTACTGCTTTACTTACTTCTTCTACTTTTTCTTCATCTTCTGTATCAACAACGATAGCAATATCGTTTGGTTTAGCATCTTCTAATTCTTCTGTTCCTAAACCTGATGATTTAAATATATCTTTATTTGCTGGTGTTCCCATCATTATTGAAACTTTATTCACACCGTCAATTGCTGATAATTTATTTGATAATAACATTAATACAATTGAATCTTGGTATGTGTTTTCTTTAATAATTGTATATAACATTTTCTTCCTCCAATTATTATTCGGCAAATCTATTTTTGCCGTGATATCTATCGTAATGTACGTCTTCAGATATTAGATAATTATAAATATCGTCTACTATCTCTATGCCTTCTTCGTCATACTTTTCACTTCTTAATTTGCCGCGTTCTCCTGGATAATATATTTCTCCATATCCTTCAGCTGCCGGTTGCTCTTTTAGTTCATCGAGCATAGTCGTGATTTGCTTTTTAAATTGATTTAAATCTGTAAAATAAGAAGGATTAATAACAATGTGTAATTGTCCCAAGTCTCTTCCTTTGGTTAAATCTTGATACATAGATGAAACATGTATACCGTGTGGCACACCTAACAAGCTTCCAGAAAGAATATCAACCATCATCATAAGTCCGTAGCCTTTTGGACCTGCAACAGGTACTAAAGCATGTACATCTCTTGAATCAGTTGTTGGCTCACCTTTGTCGTTTACTGCCCAAGTATCAGGAATAGATTCGTTTTTACTGCGCGCATCTAATACTTTCCCCCATGCTTGTACAGTCGTTGCCATATCAAAAGTAATAATACGATCATCATTTGATGGTGCACTAAATGCAATTGGATTTGTTCCGAAATATGGCTCAGTTCCACCAAAAGGTACTACCATTGGGTCAGATTGACACATGCTTATCGCTACCATGTCTTCTTTAGCTGCCATTTCAACAAAGTAGCCTAGTGCGCCGCTATGAGAAATATTTTTAACACCTACTACTGCAACGCCATTATCTCGAGCCATCTCTATCGCTTCTTCCATAGCTTGCTTTGCAGCTTGATGTCCAGGACCGTTATCACCATCAAATGTGGCAGTTGCTGGTCCAGTCTTTTCAAATGTATAGTCTGGATCAGCCGTTATACCTCCTTTGGCTATTCTTTCTGCATAATATTCAACACGTACTGCGCCATGTGAATGAATACCACGATGGTCAGCAAATGTTAAAACATCTGAAACATCAGACGCTGCTTCTTCGTTTAAACCAGCTTTAATTAATTTTTGTTTCATAAGATTGAATAGTTCTTGTTTTGAAAGACGCATAACGCCACCTCTTCTCCTTTGGATTAATAAACGCGATCTGAAATTAAATATTCGTATATTTCTTCTGCTACTGGAATACCAGTTTCTTGGTATTTTTTAATAACATCTTCTTGAATTTCACCTGGATAATAAACTTTGTCATATCCTTTTGCTGGTGGTACTGCGTGTAACTCTTCCACCATTTGTGAAATCTGTTCTAAAAATCTTTCTTCGTCACCAAAATAAGCAGGATTAATAACAATGTGTAACTGACCTAATCTACGATATTCTGTTAAGTCTTTATACATTGAAGTAACATGTTTACCAAACGGTAGTCCTAATAAACTACCTGATAAAATATCAACCATCATCATTAGTCCATAACCTTTTGGACCAGCTACTGGTAATAAAGCGCTTACTTCATGTGGGTCAGTTGTTGGTTCACCTTTGTCATCTACAGCCCAAGTATCAGGAATAGATTTATGTTTACTACGTGCATCTAATATTTTGCCCCAAGCTTGAACAGTTGTTGCCATATCAAATAATATTGGTGAAGCATCTTTTCTTGGTGCACTAAACGCTATTGGATTTGTGCCAAAATACGGTTCAGTTCCACCAAAAGGTACTACCATCGGATCTGATTGACATACAGTTAAAGCAACCATACCTTGTTCAGCTGCTTGTTTAGCAAAATAACCAATTGCACCACTGTGACCCATTTCTTTAACACCAACGATACCAATACCTGATGTTTTTGCTAATTTCACTGCTTCTTCCATTGCTTCATATGCAACATAATGCCCTAAAGCGTTGTCGCCATGATAAATACCAGAAGCAGGACCTGTTTGTTCAAAATTTAAATCTGGTGATAATTTATATCCGCCTTTTTTAATACGTTCTGAATAATATTGCATTCTCACGGTTCCGTGAGAATGCACACCTCTTTCATCAGCAAATATTAATAGATCCGCGGATTTGTCAGCTTGAGTTTCTGGTAAGCCTGCTTTTATTAATTTATCTTTCATAAGTTGACGTAACTTATTACGTTCAACATATACTAAAGCCTCTTCCGTCATTGCCGATTATCTCCTTTATATTTCGATGTCTCTATTTGCATCTTTAGAATAAATATAAGCGAATGGCTCATCTAAACCTACAGCATAAGTAGCTTGTGGTGAATATGCACCCATGAAGATATAGTCGCCTTTATCAACTGGTAACCAGTCATTGTCTAGGTTATACATACCTCTACCACTTAATACGTAAGCACCATGTTCTTGTACGTGTGTCTCAATGTAACCGTGAGAAGCGCCAGGTTTGAATGACAAGATATGAATATTCATGTCGTATGCAATTTCTTTAGGTAGTAAGTCTTGAACAAGTACTTCTTCCATACCTTCATACGCTTCTTGTTTTAAATCATTTACGTTATCTGTAACAACTTCTGGTGTATGGCCTTCGATTGGTTGGTAACGTTTTTTGTATAAGAATACACGGCTGTCTTCGCCATTGTTATTGTTTTCAAATGTAAGTTCTAAGTGAGGTGGTACATATAAATAGCCGCCTTCATTTAATTGATATTGTTTGCCATCTGCATAAGCATTAATTTTTCCGTAAACAACATAGATAAATGTTTGAACACCATTTCCACCAAAGCCTTCTTTATTTCCGCCTTGATTCTTCAATGTAACTAAGTAGTCAACGAAACGTGCACCTAATCTTGGTGAACCTAAAATTGTAATATCGCAATCTTCAAAGCCAGGTACAACGTTATTTACTAAACCGTCTGGCGTAATTACCGCATAATTGTCTTTCTTAATTACTGAACGTGTCTCTAATAAACCTTCTCTGTATCCTTGATTATGATTTAAATATCCCATTATAAAATGCTCCTTTATTTTTATATTTTTATTCTTTATAAGCTAATTCATAAAGTGTTTCTTTTAATACTTCGATTCCTTTAACAAGATCTTCGATATTTGTTTCTTCTTTGACGTTATGACTAATACCATCAATAGATGGAACAAATAACATTGCTGTTGGTACATATTTCGCAAATATTTGTGAATCGTGACCAGCTCCTGATGGCATAACTTTATATTGATCGCCAACTTTTTTCTGAGCTGATGACTCAATGACTTTAACAATTGATTCATCCATTAATGTTGGTTCTTCATCCATCCAACGATCGATATCACATGTTATACCATCTTCATCACAAATAGTTTGAATAGTTGTTTCAATTTCGTTTGCAAATTGATCCAATGCTTCTTGGTCAATATGTCTGCAATCAATTGAGAATGTTACTTCACCAGGCACTACATTTACAGTGTTTGGAACTGGCGTAACATGGCCAAATGTTAAAACTAACGGATCCCCTATTGATACTGCTTTTTCCGTTAATTGAGTTGCAATTTTACTAAAAGCAACTACCGTATCTTTTCTTAATCCCATCGGAGTCGTTCCAGCATGGTTTGCTTCACCTTTTAGGTTAACTGTATAACGTTTTTGACCAACAATACCATTTACAACTCCAATTGATTTGCCTTCAGCTTCAAGAACTTTTCCTTGTTCAATATGCATTTCAACAAAAGCCTTGATGTCATCTCTGACTGTATCGTTTTGTCTAAAACCAAATCCTGCATCACGCATAGCATCGACAAATTTTATACCTTCTGCATCTTCAATATCTTTAACATCTGCATTGTCAGCTAAATTAAAGAAGTTCTTACTTCCCCAGAAAGCATAAGGGAAACGACTGCCTTCTTCTTCAGCTAAAGATAAAACCTCTAATGATCGCAGTGGTGCACCAAATTCTTCTTTTAAAGATTGGATGGCAACTAATGCTGACAATATTCCGAATTGCCCATCTAAATGTCCACCTTCTGCCACTGTGTCAATGTGTGACCCTGATACGATAACTTCGTTAGGATATTTAGTGCCTTGCAGTCTACCAGTTAAATTCCCAACATCATCAAATTGTGCATCTAATCCAATTTCTTTAAATGCTGTTTCTAATTGTGTTACCGCTTCTTTCCATTCTTTTGAATAAAGCAAGCGCGTAATGCCGCCTTGTTCTAATCCACCAAAACTGGTGAATTGCTTGTCTAATGCTTCAAAAGACGATTTTATATCCATACAACACAACTCCTTTGTTCGTTCTCTTTCATTATAAGATTTATTTTTTGTCAGTTCATCTACATTTCACACAAGAAACTAATAGCTTTTTATGCATAATCAACAAATACTATTTTCTCTTTACTTGAGATAATATAGTTAGAGAAATATACATTTTTAAGGAAGTGATTAAATATGTCTCATATAATAGAGACAGTGAAGGCTCAAGACGGCTTTTTATTAAACATGAAAATATTGTCATCAAAAGATTCAAAAGCTTTAGGTAGTATCGTTTATTATCATGGCGGTGGTTTTTTATCCGGAGAACCTGATGACTTACCTAAAGAATACTTAAACATTTTAAATCAAAGTTTCAATATTATTATTGCGGACTATCGTTTAGCACCTGAAGTGGATTTAAATTGTATTATCCAAGATGCTTTTGAGGCTTATGATTTCGCGCATAATTACTATAAAGATTTGCCAATTTACGTTTTTGGACGTTCAGCTGGAGGTTACTTGGCATTTCAAGTTGCAGCTCACAAAGAAACTGCAGGTATTATTGATTTTTATGGCTATGCTCGTATTCATGTACCCCAATTTTTAAGATCTCATGCTCAATATAAAAAATTAACCGAAAGTATTACGCCTGATTTAATCAACAGTATGATACATTCTAAACCTATTACATCAATTCCAATACAAGAGCGATATATTTTATATTTATACGCTCGTGGTAATGGAAATTGGTTTAAATATTTAGGTGTAGAACATTCAACTGATTCAAAATTTAATTTACAACCAAACCAATTAAAAAAATTACCACCTACATTTATTGTACATGGTAAACACGACCCAGATGTTCCTAGTAGTGAAAGCAACTTTGTTGAACAAAATATACCAGTGACTGAAAAGGTTATCGTACAAACTGAGGAACATGATTTTGACCGTACCCCTACATCTTATACTGAATCAATTTATGAACAAGCTGTTGAATTTTTAAAAAATATAAAGTGAGGTTCGAAATGAATATTAAAAGAGTTTTATCTACTTTAGAAACATTTAATCAATATGGTCGCAATGATGATACAGGCGGTATAAACCGAATTGCTTTTACACATCAAGAAAGATTATCTGCGCTCAAGTTTTCAATGTTATGCCAACAAGAAGGTATGAATGTTTATTTTGATTTTATGGGAAATGTAATTGCACGACGAAGCGGTAAATACAATGACTTGCCAGCAGTCGTAATCGGTTCTCATATAGATACAGTCATTGAAGGTGGTGAATACGATGGACTACTTGGTGTTGTTGCAGCATTAGAGGTTGTTAGACATTTAAACGACTATAATATTGAAACTGATCATCCAATAGAAATTGTTGCTTTCACAGTTGAAGAGTCAACGCGATTTAACCAGGCAACACTCGGTAGTAAATATTTTTGTGGATTTCTAACAAAGTCACAAATGGAACAAATTAAAGATAACAACGATGAAACATTATTAAATGTCGTTCAATCACTCAAACAAGATGTCAGTACAACAGTAGTCCCTAGAAAGAATTCAGATATGAAAGCATTTTTAGAATTACACATCGAGCAAGGACCCATTCTACAAAATAAAGGGAAAGATATAGGTATTGTCACACATATTGCCGCACCTCACAGATTTAAATTAAAACTAAAAGGTGTAACAAGTCATTCTGGTTCTACACCGATGCCAATGAGAAAAGATGCTTTAACAACAGCTTCAGAAATCATATTAAATATAGAGAAAATTGGTAATCAATTTCATAAAGAAGGCATCGTCACAACAGTCGGCTATACAAAAGTACATCCAAATTCCATGAACGCTATACCCGGTGATGTAACATTGCTTATAGATGTTCGAGGAAAATCAATCGAGCCAAGAAATGAAGTAGTACAAAAAATCAAAACAAGCATAGAAGATGTAACAAATGCACGTGGTATTGAATATACACTTGAAGATTTAGGTCACGATAGCCCTGTGACATTAGATCATCAAATTGCTAAAGAAATAGAAAATGTAGCACAAGACTTAAATATAAGTTATCGCTATATGTTTAGCGGTGCTGGTCATGATGCAATGAACCTTGCAAAAATATGTCCAACAGCTATGATTTTCGTGCCATGTAGAGATGGTATTAGTCACTCACCATTAGAAAGAACAGAACCACAACAAATAGAAAAAGGTATTCAAGTATTGATTGATACCGTTATTGAAATTTCAAAATCATAAATACACATATAAAGCCACGCTGTTAGACGATGAACAGCGTGGCTTTTTTGCAGATTGTTGATGCTTGGATGGTCTTGTTGTCACTTCTTATCAAACGTGTCAATAACAGTAGCCTTATTGTCAATTCTTATCAAACGTATCAATAACGATGGTCTTATTGCCGCTTTTTATCAAACATGGGAGTTGGACAGAAATCTCATGTTTAAATAGATTTCGTAGTCTCACTCTGCCAGCTACTGCCAATACAAAATATAATCTATGCCCACGATGTTCCAGAGATTAAAAATCTCCTAACTCGTATATTAAACGAATTAGGAGATTTTTTGAGCATGAGGTTTAGGTCTCAAACTCTTTTTGTATATATTAGGAAATTTATAATGAGTTTATAGGTTTATCAACGTTTTATAATTAAATGAATTGACCGATATTTTCGTCAGAAATACCTTTTTCTATGTCATAGATTTCAGTACCACGTAGAATTGTTTTAACTACTTGCGCACCGATAGTTCTACCTACATATGGACTAATTTTATTACGGTAAGCTAAATCTTCAGTTTGTAATGTGTAAGGTGAGTCTTTTTTGATAAATACAAAGTCAGCATCTTTACCTACTGAAATACTACCTTTTGCATCAAGTCCAAAACGTTTTGCTGGGTTTGTCGCAATGATATCAGCAAATTGTTTCAACGACATGTTACGTTTTTGTACACCTTCGTCAAATAACACATCAACGTTATTTTGTACGCCTGCAATACCGCCCCATGCTTCAAAAGCATTGTCAGTATCTTTCAAGTCTGGTGTACATGGTGAGTGGTCTGAAGTTACGAATGAGATATTGCCTTCAAATACATGTTCCCACATACCTTCTAATCTAGATTGTTCGCGGATTGGTGGTGAACATTTCACAACTGGTCCGATTGAATCTAACTCTTCTTTATAGAAGTATAGATAGTGCGTACATGTTTCACATGTGATATCTACACCTTCTTGTTGTGCTTTAACAATTTCTTCTACGCCTTCTTTACAAGCTACATGTACGATGTGTACACGACATCCTGTTTCTTTTGCGAAAAGAATAATTTTACGAATTGGTTCAACTTCTGTAAATACTGGTCTTGAATCAACATATGCACTTAAAGTAGTTTCGCCATTTTCTTTAGCGATTTCGCCTAAACGATCAGTGATTGTCGCGTTTTCAGCATGTACTGATAGTATTTTACCTGTTTTAGCAATTTGTTTCATACCTTCATATAATGAATAGTCATCTACATTCATGAAGTCTCCTTCAATTGAACGATCTCCACATGTAGCTAAGAAACATTTGTAAGCAACAACGCCGTTATCAGATAATTCTTGAATGCCGCCATTTAAATTGTAAGGTACTAAACCGCCGTAGCTTGCAACATCGACAGATAGTTTACCGTTACCTGCATCAAATTTTTCTTGAATAGATTTATGATCAACAGTTGCTGGAACTTGGTTCAATGGCATTTCAATAAATGAAGTTACGCCACCTTTAGCAGAAGCTCTTGTACCAGTTTCATAGCCTTCCCAACTATCACGGTATCCGCCACCTGGTTCAGTAATATGAACGTGTGCATCAACCATACCTGGAGATACAATCAAACCTTTAGCATCTACAACATTATCAGCTTCGCCTAACTCTTTTCCAATAGCTGCTATTTTACCGTCTTTAATACCTACTTCTACTTCTTGTTCGCCATCTTCTAAAATGACTAAACCATTTTTTATAATAGAATCAAATTTCATAACTATGCATCCCTTTCTGTTCTTCTTACAGATTTTAATAACCAATATAGTAGACCAGATGTTAAGAATCCAATAAACCAAGAAAAGTCAGATATAACGCTAAATCCTGGTAAGAATCCTAGTAAACAAATGATAACACCCACTATTGTAGCAACATATGCTGGTAGGTTAACTTTAGGTATTGCTTTTTGTTTAGCTTTTACATCAAAGTACAACTCATCAATATTGATTTTACATTTTGAAACAATGAAAAAGTGTATAATCATAACGCCTGTAACAGGTCCTAGAATAGCACCAATCATATTTAAGAATACAAATATGCTATCTTCGTTCTCCATCATTTTCCATGGCATAATCAATACGCTGACCACACAAGCTATGATAACACCTGTTTTATAATTAACAAATTTCGGGAATAACGCACTTAATTGATAAGCTGCTGGAATAATGTTACTTGTAGCATTAGTTGAAATCGTTGTTAATAATAATACGCCTAATGCAACTAACACAGCCCAGAAGTTATCCCATTGATTGATAATCGTTAAAATGTTCCATTCTTGATGTCCAATATAAATTGAACCACCTATGATAATCGAAACACTCGCTACAGCAAATAATGTTTGAGCTACAAAAATACCTGCTGTTTGTCCGATAATTTGTGATTTTGTAGATTTAGCATTTTGTGTAAAGTCTGCCACACTTGATCCGGGTCCAGCCCAAACGCCAAGTAATGAGTTAAATATGAGGAAGAATGCCAACAATGAAGGATATAATAATCCACTGTTTGACGATAATTCATAATTAACAATATTACCGAATCCGCCGGCAGTATAAATGCCCCAAATCGTCATACCACCAAATACAATATAAATAAGGGGATTAAGTATTGCAGTGAATTTATTTAGTGTATCTCCACCACCAAAACCAATTGCAAAATTAATTACCCAGAAGATAATAAACGCAATGAAACCTGGTAATGTTATGCCGAGGAAAGTGCCTCCTCCGCCAATCTCGCTAAATCCTGGTATTACTTTATTAATTAAAATTAACAAAGCTTGTGAACCAGCATAAGTTTGCAGTCCAAACCATGCAATTCCGGCTATAACACCACGTAAAATACCTGGTAGTTTAGCACCGATGTCCCCGTAAGTATGTCTTAAATGCATTGCAAAAGGTATTCCAAATTTAGAGCCAGCGTAACCATTCGCTACGAGTAAAGTTGCAATAAAGAATGAACTTAAAACTAATGCAATCATTACTTGTAATGGCGAAAGACCAAGTAGTAAAAATCCACCAACCGCTGTATAATTTGGTATATTGTGAACCGCACCCATCCACAACGTGAAGAAGTTAAATGCAGTTGAATTTCTTTGTTCAGAATTCTTCGGCATGATATCTTTATTATAACCACGTTGCTCGAAAACTTTAGAATCTAGCTGGGTTCCCCTGCTCTGTTCAATCATAGTAGATTCTCCTTTAACTATTTTAAAGAAGATTATTCGTATAACCTTCAGAAGTAATGTTACTATTAACATAAAACGTTTTCATTGTGCGTATTGACATATTTTTTATAGATTTTATTAAAAATGAACAAAAAAGGAGTTAGATTAATGCCAACATTAAGAGAAATATTGGAAGTTCCTAGATTTTCAAACTTAAAATTAATTAATGAAAATGGGGATATAGATAGAAAAGTTGAGGGGTTAGATATCACGGAAGCCCAAGATATTAAACACTTCACTTCACCATATATGTTAATACTGACAACTGCTATGAATTATCAAGAAGACCAAGATGGATTAATTCAACTCATCAGTGATTTAAATGAAATTCAAACAGCTGGTCTTGGAATTAAAGTGTCACGTTTCTTAAAATCTATAGATCAAAAAGTTATAGATTATGCAAATTCCATAGAATTCCCTCTGATTGAGATTCCAGAAGCGTGGAATTTAGGAGATATTACACATCATATTTCATCATATATTTCAGATGATGAATCGGAAAAAATGAACTATGCTTTAAATATACAACAAGAATTAAATCATATGTTAATAAAAGGGTACGATGCTAACTTAATGGTCGAAAGATTCAGCAAGTTACTAAAGGTACCAATCATGTTAATTAATCCTTTTGATGATGTTGAAGCGGTTAGTCATCACTATACTCATAACAGGCAATTACTAAATGAAAACTTAAAGTATTTTAAGCTTTATAAGTCGACTCAAGACATCAAACAAAATACTAAATCTTCTTTTAATGAAAAGCATGTCATATTTGAGGTACCAGCTTTTAATTACTTTCCATATTATTTAATGGTTTCAAACGTTGATACTTTAAGCTATCCATTTAGTTTATTAACAATAGAACAAGCTGTTACAACGATAAGCTTTGCTATATATAAAAACAGTCGTATTAAAGCTACCGAACAACAAGATGTAAATAGATTTTTTGAATCGCTTATGACTGAAAATACATTATCTATTAAACAGCATCCAGATTTATTCAAACGTTATAACATCCATTTATCTGATTTCTATCAAATTTTAATTTGTGCAATTGATAGTGAAGATGGCGTAGAAAATAGTGTTTATCTTAATGAACGATATCAAATGACATCTGAATGGTTATCAAATATGTTGCATGATATCGACAACACTATTTCTGTATTTACATTACCAAGTAACTATAGATTTGCAGTATTACTACAAACAAAACATCAATATTACTTGGATTATTGTAAATTCATACAAAATGAATACACAAAGTATTTCCGCGGAAATATCTCTATAGGTGTAGGTAACGCAGTATCAGAGTTTTCACAACTGCCTTCTTCATTTTTTGAAGCTAATGAGGCATACGAAGATGAAGCTGAAAAAGGTGAAAAAGCTTTCTTAAAAGTTTATAAATCAAAAAGTGTCCAAGAACTATTACAACTTATTCCTGAAAGTAAATTAAAACCTTTCATTACTTATACTTTAGGTCCGTTGGCATATCCTAAAAAGACGAAAGATAAAGAATTAAAATATACATTAAAAGTTTATATGGATAATCAATGCGATATCACTAAAACAGCAGATGAAATTTTTATTCATAGAAACACTGTGAAATATAGAATTAAAAAATGTGAAGAAATCATTGGTTACCCGGTTGAAGATCCCGTAAGATCTTTAGATATACGAATCGCTTTATATGCATCAGAACGTATCAGTTTTCATTAATAAAAACCCCCACTCGTTAAATTAATCATAACGAGCGGGGGTTTTAAAGTTACATTGGATATTTATAATCCACTTACTTTATTATATTAAAATTGTTCTGAAAGAATTTTTTGCTCTAAGAAGTTTAACATGTAGTCTGGGCTACCTGTCTTAGCATCAGTTCCTGACATTTTGAATCCACCGAATGGGTGGTATCCTACTACTGCTGCAGTACAACCTCTATTCAAGTATAAGTTACCTACATCAAAGTCTTCACAAGCTTGTCTCCAATGTTCACGATTATTTGTAATAACTGCGCCTGTTAGACCATAATCTGTATCATTAGCTACTTCTATCATTTCATCAAAGTTTTCACATTTAGTGAAGCCTACGACTGGACCAAAGATTTCTTCTTGCATAATTTGATTGCTAGATTTTAAGCCTGAGAAGATTGTAGGGTTTACGAAGTAACCTTTACTGTCATCAGTTTTACCACCTACTTCAAGCTTACCTTCTTTACTACCGATTTCGATATAATTTTTAATTTTATCGAATTGTTTTTGGTTGATAACTGGTCCCATATAAACATCTGAACCTTTATCAGTATTACCAATTGATAATTCTTTAGTAAGGTTAACAGCTTTTTCTAGAACTTCATCATAAACTTCTTTATGCACAATTGCACGAGAACATGCTGAACATTTTTGTCCAGAAAAGCCGAACGCTGAGTCTACTATAGATTGTGCAGCTAAATCTGTATCTACATTATTATCTACAAGAATAGCATCTTTACCGCCCATTTCAGCGATAACACGTTTTAAGAAGTTTTGTCCTTCTTGTATTTTAGCAGCTCTTTCGAAGATTCTCGTACCAGTCGCTCTTGAGCCTGTGAACGTTACGAAATGAGTGTCTTTATGATCTACTAAATGGTCCCCGATTTCTTTCGGATCACCAGGTACAAAGTTAACTACACCTTTAGGTAAGCCTGCTTCTTCTAACACTTCAATTAATTTATAAGCAATTAATGGTGTGTCCTCAGCTGGTTTAAGCAACACTGTATTACCTGCAATTATAGGTGCAACAGTTGTACCTGTCATTATAGCGAATGGGAAGTTCCAAGGTGGTATTGTAACGCCTGGTCCCATTGGTTTATAGATATACTGATTATGCTCACCTTCTCTATCAAATACCGGTTTACCGTGAGCAAGTTCCATCATTGAACGTGCATAGTATTCAGTAAAATCAATGCCTTCATTTGTATCACCATCTGCTTCATTCCATGGTTTACCCGCTTCGTAAACCATCAGTGCAGAAAATTCATGTTTTCTTCTACGAATAATGGCAGAGACACGAAGCAATAATTCTGCTCTTTCATGAGGCGTCCATTTTCTCCAAGTCTTATATGCTTCTTTAGCCGCTTCCATCGCTTGATCAACTTGCTCTTTAGAAGCTTTTGAAACACGACCTAACACTTGTTGATGATCAGCTGGATTTACAGAATCGTACTTATCATCAGTGAAAATTTTCTCTCCGTTTATTACGAGAGGAATTTCTGTTCCAAATTCAGCTTGAACTTGAATTAATGCATCTTTAAATGCCTGTTGATTCTCTTGATTTGTAAAATCAGTTGCAGGTTCGTTACGAAATTCTACTACCATCCTTCATACCTCCTAAATATAATCAACCCTTTATAAGGTAATAAATACCTCTTATTACTATTGTACTATTGCAAAGTTTTTATATTCAAGTAAAGGGCTTACATTATTGATTCTACCCTATTTAGCACGATTTAAAAACCAATATACATCATTAAAATAAATTATCTTTTTCACCTTGTTAATAAGTGTAATAATATAAAAAATTCAATCGTAAATTAAGATATAAAGTTATAGAATTTGTTTAATTTAATAAGGCTTTTTCTAATTTTTCTTGAATTGTTTCTTGATTATCTTCTACAGGATCAAAATCAAATCTTTCTCCATTAATAAATACTGTCGGTATACCCATTATATCTCTTTCAAACGTTTCTCTATTAATGGCTAATGATCTATCATCTGCATGTTTTTGTGGCGCTAACCTTAATTCATCTTCCATTTTTCTTTCAATCGTTTCAAAGCTTACTGTCCATTCTTCTTGTGTTTCATATAAATCACGTATATATTTTATCGCTTCATCAGGGTCATCATAATCTAAATGGATGTTCGCTACCGTTCCTTTTAAAAGATGTTGCTTCGTCTTATCAAAATGTTTAACAATATATTTTACGTCTCCATTTTCTATATAAGGTGTTAACACTTCATCTGCAGCAAAAAAGTAATGTTTACAATATGGACACGCAAAGTTAATAAAAGCTTCTACTGTAATATTTGCATCTTCTTTACCAAAAGTTAAATGTTGTAATTCTGTCATGATATTACCCCCTTTATGTCGTTAACTTTATTAAATCATTAAATATGTAATATTACCATTATAAAGGGTGATTAACTTTCTTATAAAAACAAAAAAGCATGAAACCATCATAATTGATGATTTCATGCTTTATATTTAGAACGATAACGTCCCAAACAGATCATTAACAGAAATATTAGTTTTTGTTAACGTTAACTGCTTGAGGTCCACGTTGACCTTCTTCGATATCGAAAGTAACTGATGCACCTTCGTCTAATGATTTGTATCCTTCAGTTTGGATTGAAGAGAAATGTACGAAAACGTCGCTTCCGTTTTCTCCTTCGATAAATCCGTAACCTTTTTCTGCGTTAAACCATTTTACTGTACCTTTATTCATATAAAAGTCCTCCTAGTGCTTATGCACAATATATTTGCAATAATCAATCTTCAAACTTAAATGGACTTTCATTAACAATGAATAAAACTACCAATTAATTTAATCTCGAAATATCACTTGTCTATTACTATACGCTACATATTATGAAAAGTAAAGCTTTTTGTTAAATTAAACTTTTATTTCCCTTTTATCTCTATAAATAGTATTTATCAATGACTTTCAATTCATCATCTAATTCATAGATAAGTGGCGCGCCAGTTTTAATTTCTAACTCTGATATTTCATCATCAGGTATATCTTCTAAATATTTAATCAATGCACGCAGTGAATTACCATGGGCTGAAACAAGTGTCGTATGACCATTAACGAGACTCGTTGAGACGTGGTCAATCCAGAACGGAATCACTCTATCTAAAGTGTCTTTTAAACTTTCTGATAGTGGCATTACTCTACGATCTAACATTGCATACCTTCTATCGTTTAAATATTCTTCTTGCAACGCTTTATCTGCTTCAGGTGGTTTTGTATCATAAGAACGTCTCCATATATGTACTTGTTCTTCACCAAATTCTTCTCTTGCTTCGTCTTTATTTTTACCTTGCAAGCCACCATAGTGACGTTCATTTAAACGCCAAGTTTTATAAACGGGAATCCATAATTGATGAGAGTGTTTCAACAATAAATAAGTTGTTTCAATCGCTCTTGTTAACAATGAAGTATAGACAACATCTATTTCTATTTCTTGTTTTAATAATTTTTCCCCTGACAATTTCGCTTCGTTAAATCCTTGCTCAGATAGTCCTACGTCAGCCCAACCAGTAAACAAGTTTTTCTTATTCCAATCACTTTGTCCATGTCGACATAATATTAATTTTGGCATTTCTCTCACTCCATTTTTTTCTATTAGTTTATTCTATTGAAACACTATTTCTTATTTTTTTAAAATAATAAGATAGACTTAATTTATAAAAATACCATTTTAAAAATAACCAATGCATTCTATAATTGAATGATATATGACAAACACAAAGTACAATATTAAATACTTTTTATAAGGATATGAATAAACATGCTTTTAAAGTCCATTAAAGTAATACTTCAATTATGCTTAATATATTTGATTACCTTATGTGGAAATTGGATTCAAGAAACATTCCACATACCGGTTGCAGGAAGCATTATAGGCCTTGCTCTCTTTTTCTTATTATTACAATTTAAAATCATCAAGACAGAGTGGATATCTAGTGGTGCCAATTTATTATTAGGTACGATGATTTTCTTTTTCATACCTTCTATAGTTGGTGCTATGGATTTAGCTGAACAATTCAATTCGAAATACATAGCATTAATTATATTAATTATTGCGAGTACATGTATTGTTGCTCTTACTTCAGGTTATGTAGCAGAAAAAATGTTAAAATCCGCTCATAAAAAGGAAGGTGACAACATTCAATGATGATTAAAACAATATCAATGATTGTCTTAACTTTACTCATGTACTTACTGGCAATATTCATACAGAAAAAGTTGAAAATAGCGATGTTACACCCAGCGCTAGTATCATCAATTGCTATTATTTGCGTACTGCTCATTCTTGGCTATGACTATGATGATTATATGGTTGGCGGACATTGGATTTATGACTTCTTAAACTGTACAGTCGTGTGTCTAGCCTACCCTTTATATTTATATCGAGATATGATTGTAAAACATTTCAGAGTAATATTAACGAGTGTACTTGTTGGTATATTAACTAATATTGTATTAGTTTTTACAACCCTTAAAATACTCGGTTATTCTAAAGAAATGATTGCATCATTATTGCCAAGATCAATCACAGCTGCAGTTGGTATCCAAGTTTCAGAACAAATTGGTGGCGTTGATACTTTAACAGTATTATTCATCATGTTAACTGGACTTATCGGCAGTATGCTTGGACATTACTTAGTTAGACTAGCAAATTTTCAAACTTCCATTGCAAAAGGTCTTACATTTGGAAATGCATCACACGCTATAGGAACAGCTAAAATATTAGAAACTGACATTGAATCAGCAGCATTCAGCTCTATCGGAATGATACTAACAGCGCTATTAAGCTCTGTTATATTACCATTATTTATATTGTTTATATATTAAGAAGTAATATAAGAAAAAGAACTTGGTATATAATCTACGATTTTGTTTGTACATGCTTGCCTAAGGGCATGGTTCAAGCCTGTAGTCTCTCACTCCTACTACTCCCTCGGGCTTCAGCACTTTACAAAATCGTGGAACATACTCTCTTCTTATCTTTATAAATAATAAGCTACTCTCGCTTATATAACACAAAATCCGAGACAATTGTTATGTCTCGGATTTTTTACCTATTCTAAATTCGCATGATTATTTTGCATTGTTGTTTCGGATACGTTTATTTCTTTCATTAATTCCATAATGATACTATCTAAAAATATTTGACTGCTTTGTTCAAACAAACTTCCTAACGGTTGTTCAGAGCCTTTTTCGTCATATTTAGTACCTGCTGGTAATGTAATGACTTCGTTTGATAATTCAGCGATTTTTGATTCGCTTTGAGTTGATATTAAGATAATGTTTGCTTTAGCTTGGTTTGCTATTTCAGATAAAATTTGTAAATGCGCTGTTTTACCTGATCCAGAAACAATTAATAAGAGATCATCTTCTTGAATAGATGGTGTTGTTGTCTCTCCTACAACATAGCTACGTTTACCTAATTGGTTTAAACGCATTGCAAAACTATTCGCAACAAATGAAGAGCGTCCTTTTGCTGCAACAAAGATTGCATTCGCTTTTAAGATTTCGTCTAAAAACTTTATATTCTTTTGCTCATCCACTTTATTGAGTGTATGTTCAATTTCACTAAGAATCAGTTTATATTGTGACATCTTGTTTGCCATCCACAATATTTCTACACGTTTTAGCTGCTTCTACAGGATCTTCAGCATTAGCAATTCCGCCACCTACGATAACTAAATCTGGGCCTTCATCTACAACTGATTGAATCGTTTCTGGTTTTATACCACCTGCTACCGCAAGTTTAGAGTTTTTAATAACTGATTTAACAGTACGTAAACTCTCTAATGGAGATACACCTTCTGCTTGTAAATCGTAACCTGTATGAACAGCGATATAGTCAGCGCCTAATTCGTCTAGTTCTTTCGCACGTTTTTCTAGATCTTGGACAGCAATCATATCAACTAACAGTTCTTTGCCACTTTTATGAGCTTCTTCGATTGCAGCTTTAATAGAAGCATCTTCAGCAACTCCTAAAATCGTTACAATATCAGCACCATATTTGACTGCTTGGCTTACTTCATAACCAGCTGCGTCCATAATTTTTAAATCTGCTAATACTTGTGCTTTTTTAACAGATTGGCTCATTAATTCAACTGCACCTAACCCTTCATTAATAACAATTGGTGTACCGATTTCTACAACATCTACATATTCCTCGACTTGTTGAGCTAATTTAGCTGCTTCTTCTTTATTTAATAAATCTATCGCTAATTGTAATTTCATATTTTATTTATCTCCTTAATATATATTAACTTGCACTTACAATCATGATACAATGGTTAAAAATATGCAATACTGACAAATATGTCACTTAGTGAAGAAACGGGGTTATATCATGCTTTTAATTAACTATAAAGAAACAGAATATTATAATTCGAAAGACCTGGCACTATCGGTAATTGGAGGACGTTGGAAGATACCTATCATTTGGCATTTACTTCAAGAATCACCACTTAGATTAAATCAATTAGAAAAAAGATTACCTGATATTAATCAACGAATGCTCATACGACAACTTAGAGAACTAGAAAATGATCACATTGTACATCGAGAAGTTTACCCGGTTGTACCACCTAAAGTAGAGTACAGTTTAACTTCAATAGGAAAAGACTTAGAAGCGGTTGTCAACGGTATTTGTGACTGGGGTGACGAGTATTTGGCGTTTTTAAAAGAAAATCATGAAAACGAATAACATATTACTTTAAATAACATTCGTTTCTGGTAAACTATTACAAAAAGGAGCTATGACTATGTCATCAAACAAACTATCGCAAGAAGAACAACAACAACTTATTACTACTTTAAAAGAAAGATTTGAAAAATTTACAGAAAGACACGAAGGCATTAACTGGTCAGATGTAGAAGAAAGACTACTTAATAATTCTGAGCAATTATGGTCACTTAATGAAATGGAACGAACTGAAGGTGAACCTGATGTTATCGGAATAGAAGATGGAAAATATCTTTTTGTAGACTGTTCAAAAGAGAGCCCTAAAGGACGTAGAAGTGTTTGTTATGACAGAGAAGCATTAGAATCAAGAAAGAAGCATAAGCCCGAAACAAGCGCTATTGATTTAGTAAAGGAAATGAAAGTATCTTTATTAACAGAATCACAATACCGTCACCTTCAAACGTTAGGCGAATTTGATAAGAAATCTTCTAGTTGGATTGAGACACCAGATAAAATTAGAAATCTGGGAGGCGCACTATTTTGTGACCGTCGCTATGATACAGTATTTACATATCATAATGGCGCAGAATCATACTATGGAGCAAGAGGATTCAGAAGCATGTTGAAAGTATAAATAAAGAGGTTGAGACATGTGTTTATGTCTCAACCTCTTTATTTATTGGATTTCGTACATTTATTTTACTCATCTTCATCAGGTTCAAGTTCCATTATCCAACTACTTATTAAATGTGAGAAAGTGAAAAATTTCGGTGATTCATGAAATATTTCATGTTCGAACTTAGGGAAGATATGCAACGATTTATGTTCTGAGCCGATTTCTCTATATAAATCAATTGAATCTTCCGGTGATACTGCTCCATCATTTTTTCCGTGGAGTATCATGATAGGATCAACAAAGTCTTTAGCGTGTTCTTTTAAGTATTCTACTCCTTCCAGTAAGCTGTGCACTAAGCCTCCTGAAATATGTTTTTTAATTAGTGCATCAATTTTATATTCTTCAACAACTGATGCTTTACTACACAAACCTTCTCCTATTTCATTAGGAAAGTATTCTTCTGGTCCTAATGACTCAGCACCCTCAAATAATTTCGTATGGTATCTAGTTAGCGCACCACTTGTAATATATCCATCTACGGTACCAGGATACTTAGTGCCATACAGTGTTACTGCAAATCCACCCATACTATGACCAATTAAATAAATTTTAGGTCCTATGTTTTCTTTCACATAGTCTACAACAGCTTTAACGTCCTCAATAATTTCTTCATAAGAACCATAGTAAGTATCTTTTCCTTCAGAATGCCCATGTCCTCTATGATCAAACCTTACAATGTTACTACCAAACATATTTAATCCATCTACAAACTCATCATAACGTTCAGCATATTCAGCTAAACCATGCACAATAATAATTGTTGAATCATGCTCCTCTGAACGATTTACCTTAGTATATAATTTTGTTCCATCCTTAGATTCTACATAAGTAATATATGACATAAAATCACTCCTTTCATTCATTGTATCGTATATATAACTTGAA
The DNA here is from genome assembly GCF_049310805.1 of Mammaliicoccus sp. JADD-157. Taxonomy (NCBI): domain Bacteria; kingdom Bacillati; phylum Bacillota; class Bacilli; order Caryophanales; family Staphylococcaceae; genus Mammaliicoccus; species Mammaliicoccus sp. JADD-157. Next base: position 105,529 of record NZ_JBMOVZ010000003.1, read on the forward strand.
GTTAATTTTTCACAAAAAAGCTTGAAACAAAAATCTATTACCCTGACAAAGATAATTAGGATTGAAAAAAATAATCTAGGTATAAACAAATTTGATTCACTTTATATTCTCTAGCATTATCAGCAGTCGATGATTGTTTAAAAATAATTAATGATTCTAATTCCTTCCCTTTAAAAATCTTTATATACACATTATTAATAAACTGTTCAGGATAAAGATAGTCTTCGTAAAAACGATCATTTAAATTTGCTTTCAACACTGTTAAGTCATAACAATCAATCACATTATACATTCGTTTCCCAACAATCCCCTTTTTACCATTTGTACAAAAGCCTTCAATATCTGTAATTTCAAAAGATAATTTAACCACTATTAACATCCTCCAAATAAAAAAAGCGTGTCCTCTGTTCAAACAGAAAACACGCCCTCTTCCCATATACTACTAAGTCTCCCATCACGAAAAAATCGCGATGATATATGCTACAACATAATAAATTAATATATTTTTATTGATTAATAATAATTATCTTAATCATTTTTGTCCCATCAATTTCTAAGAACTTACCAACTTAAAATAATTTAATATAAAAGTATCGATCATTTATACAAAAATAAAACATCACAAATTCAAAAGCGACAAAATAAAATAGTTTTAGTCAGACATGAATTTTTAAATTGTTCAGAAATCCAATAATATAGTTTTGTAACCACACAATTCTATAAAGAAGAAATGAACACGATAATCTTTAAATATTATATTTAATTAAAATTATAAGAACTATGGAAAGAAAATGAGAAGAACAAAATATGCAACCTAGTCAAAAGAGTATGGTTTAGAACTTGTATGTTTATTGCCTAAATATACAAGCTTCATAATTACTGTAAAGACTAGAATTTACAGTAGAAGCGAGAACTTAATATAACCTTTACTAATAAAGCAATTAAGAGCTGAACTTTGAACGATCATTTAAAAAATCATTAAAACTTACAGAAAAGATTTATAAGTATATTAACAACAATTAAACGATAAATTATATAATCATCATCACGATATCTTAACAATCATTATATAAACAATTACAAAATTCAGTGTATAAATGTTTATTCATTCCCCTTAAATAGAGGTTCAGTGAGGTTACACTTAATATTATATATAATCTCTTTTTGATGTCAATACATTTATTTAATTTTTTTATAGGATTTTCAATAAAATCTATATACTCAAATATCGAAAAAATAACCATCTTTTTCTACAGAAATATCATATTACAATCGTCAAAAAAGAAGGTACATTTCTAGAAACCAAATAGAAATGTACCTTCTCTTCAAACTACCTTTTACTTACCCTCTCAGTTTGAAATAATCATCAAAAATACCTGGAAAATAATAAATAATGTTACAAAACAATCATACAATGAAATATATTTCAGTAAACAGAATACCAACAGCCTCCGGATAACTCTTAGATTACTGTTTACACTTATATTATATAACTCAAAAATTCAATGTCAAGTATTTTTTATAAAAATAACATATAATATTTGTAAATATTAAAATTTTGGTTGTATGAATATAAGCGCTATATTTTCGAACTTTATAAAATTATTTAAAGACTAATATAAAACTCTCAATTTTTAATATGATGCTTTCTATAACCAATTTAAAATTGGTATGTCTGCGGGAGCAAGTTTTAAATTAGTTAAGTTTTGTTTATTTAACCATTTACTGTCCTGGTGCTCTATTAAATTAAATTTTCCTTCCTCTAAATTACATAAATACACATTCAGAATGACTCTACCGAACTCGTACTCATACATTGTAGTTCCTAAGAATTTTTTTATATTGCAATTAGCATTTAATTCCTCTTTTATTTCTCTTTTTAATGCTAATTCTGCAGTTTCATTTATTTCTATTTTACCTCCTGGAAACTCCCAATAGCCGGCCAATGATTTATTTTCTGCTCTTTGACAGCATAGATATTCCTTATGTTCATTTTGAATAACCGCTGCAACTACTTGAATTTCTTTCATGTTATATCTCCAAATCAAAAAATTTTGTAAATGAACTATTCAGCATTTTTCAATGTTGTATTAAATTTCTGTTCTATATTTTTGTGGCCTTTTGTTGACACTTTCTATTAATTTTTCTTTATCAATAGGGTCTTCTAGCATATGGATTTTTGCATGACAATTTGGGCATACCGCTACGCAATTATCTATTGTATCGCTACCGCCTTTTGCTAAATATTCTATGTGGTGAACATGCAAAAATGGCACATTATCAACCTTGAAAGGTGCATTTTCTTCACATAACGTGCATCTTCCATTTGCTAAATACTTTACGATATCTCTAATCTCTTTACTTCTATCGTAATAATTTATCCTAACTTGTCTATGAAATGGTTTTGAACTCCCTATTTTATTTGATTCTTCTTTATTTAATTCACTAGCATCTTTAGCTTTTTTTAACAAATCTTCTATATTGTTTTCTTTTTTATTTTTCCTTGACCTTTCCTCTTTATTATTCTCTATCGTTTCTAGTGGCGGTGCATAAGCTTTATTCTTTAATACAATTGGAAATTTAATAACTGACCTAGCTTCTTTATCAACGTCTCTTTCAAGTATATAAAAAGGTTCTATTTTTTCACTTAATTCAACAGGTCCAGCATATATGTAATGACCCGTTTTAAACGATTCAAATAAATATAGATTTACGTAATTAGACTTATAATTTTTCAAAACTCTATTTTGCCCTTTTTCTATATCTTGATCTCCTTCTCTACCTTCTCCTGTATAATAAAATATATCTCCTTCCCATTTATTATCATATATGTCCTCTCTCTTTATATTTCTTGAAACAATAACTAATGAGTTGGTTCTATGTGATCTATTTAATCCTTTTTGTAATGAACATTTAAATGCATCAGCAACATCTTCCCCTTTATATTCCTCTCCTATTTTCAAATTATTAATTTTATCTTGGTTTAAATTATTTCTAAATTCCACTACTTTTTCTAAATCAAATTCTTGATAATTATCATCTATAGATGGGATTCCATTATCTATCAGATAATTAAAATCCTGTGAACTCATCTCTAAAGTTTTAAGTAATTCACTTTTTTTCATTTTATATCGTCTCTCTTTGTAAGATATTTTAAGTAAATCTTATCATTTAATGTAATTATTTTCATTGTTATTATTAAATTATTTAAATAATCAAAAATTTACATTATTTCCTACTTCCTCTCCGCCCTCTTTACAGTTAAAATATACTTACAATACTTTTTTCAAAGGAGGGTTCGGTTTGGCTAATCAAAATAGTAAGTTTAGATGGCCGAGTTTTGTGATTGGTGGGATTTTCTTAATCATTGGTATTGTTATTTTTAGTTATCCTGTTGAGAATTTCTACGCGATTACTTGGTTAATTGGTTTATTCTCTTTAATCAGTGGTATTTTAGAGATTGTGTTCAGACGTGCTAATAAGAAGGTTATGGGAGTTCCTAGTGGTTGGACATTCGTTTTGGGTATTATTAACATTGTTTTCGGACTTGTTGTGATGTTCAATTCTGCTGAGAGTTCTGTATTTTTAATTTATATTTTCGCGGTTTGGTTCATGATTAATAACGTGATTGCTATCTTTACAGTTACACCTGCTGAAAGATCTAATGGCATGTTCCATTTATTATCTATTATTTTAAATGTGCTTGGTATTTTAATAGCTATAGTATTGTTATTCAATCCTTTACTAGCAGCAGTGTTTATTTCATTCATGATTGGATTCATGTTTGCTCTGTTTGGTGTGTTTTACATTATTGATGCTTTATCGTCTTAACTGTAAAAACAAATTTAGATATATCTAACAAAAGAAGCGGCTTTTCGCCGCTTCTTTTAATTTATAAATTCTTTCTGTTTTCTGTCATATTTCATGTACAGCACTACGGCTAACAATAATATAAACACGATATACAATGTAGTTGTGTATATATTAGCCCACCCCAATGCTTTGATTAGCACATAAATCAGATTTACTCCTATAAATAACATTATGCTTATATACAGCCCTTTACATCGCTTATAAAAAGGCACCTTTTCTCTATCTGAAAAGTAACGCACAACGAGCCCTATACTGAAAAATACCAAGGTAAAAATTCCAGTTATATCATTCAGTGATATCCATAATATTAACCCATAAATAATATTTAATCCTACAATTCCTGATATGACCCAAAAGTCTTTCATACTCATTCCTCGCAATTTTAGTTATTCTATATTATTCGGTATCTAATTTCTTTTTCACATTATCATATTTTTCAAACAAAAACAGCATGACTTTGTTGTCATGCTGTTTTTTATTGTGCTACTTTATCGTTCGAATAATGGTATCCGATTTTATATGTTGTGACTGAGTTTTCTAATATAGGGCTTGTTTCGTCATCTGACTGGTGACGTACGTTTTTGTGTGCTTCTTTGAAAACATCTGATACTAGCCAGTTTTTAAAATTTTGTTCATCTTCCCATAGTGTTAAGATTTTAACTTCGTCGAATTCTTTTAAGTTATTTGTTTTTGTAACAAACATTTCTTTGAATCCTTCGATTGTTTCAATTCCTTGTCTCATATAAAATCTTTCGATTGTCTCTTCTGCTGTGCCTTTGTCTAGTTTTAATTTATTTTCTGCCATAAACATAATAATTACCCCTTTATATTTGTATTTTTATATTTCGACTAATTTCGCTACAACCACAATGCGTCCTGATGATAGTGAATATGCATCCTCACATGTAGACAGGGTTACGATTTTATCATTTTTATTGATTTCTGTTGTTGTTGATATTTCCGATTTTTTTAGTGTTTCTTCTAAGAACTTTTCGTATTGTTTACTTGATGAAAAGTCTGTTTGAATGTAATCATCTTCAGTTGTTGTTTCGTATGCACTGATAACTTCTAGTTGATACTTTCCGTATTTCGTATCATATTGCATCGTTTTGTGTTGATCATAAAATGATTGATCTAAATATTTTTCAACTGTATCGAACATCGTATCATCTCCAACGTGATGACCGTATATAACTGTGTTCATTTTTTCATGTTTTGGTGAATTACGATAATCCATAAAGATACTACCTTTTCTGCTATATTGATTTTCAAAATCTTTTTTTAAGTAATCTTCATTATCTTTAGATTGTAATATTGGATAGTTTAATGTTGTTGCATCTAAATGTATCCAACCAATTATGTCTGGATTGACTGCATCTAGTTGTTTAAATTGTGGACGTACTGTTTTATTCGAGGACACTTGAGTATATTTTTGTTGTAAACTGACATATCTTTCTTCGGTTTTTTTATCTTCTACTTTATTGTGGTATATCGTATAACCTGACCAAACAATCACACCTATTAAAGCTATTTGTATAAGTCTAATGATTATTTTCATATGCTAGTTTGCCCTTTCTTTTACATATAAATACGCCACACTCTGGGTCTTTAATGACCTTAGCCTTAATACCATATACAGATTCAATGAGTGATTCCGTTACGATTTCTTCTGGTGGACCTTGTATCAGTTGTTGTTTATTAATGCATATGATTTCATCACTATATTCTATTGCTTGATTAATATCATGCAATACCATAATGATGGTCATATTATAAGTTTCTTTGAGTGAACGTACGATATCTAATACTTGGTATTGATAATATAAATCAAGATATGTTGTCGGTTCGTCTAATAACATGTATTTCGGTTCTTGAGCAAGTGACATAGCAATATATACACGTTGTAACTCCCCACCAGATAATGCTTGTATCGGTGTATCTTGATAGTGCATTAAGTCGAGTTGTTGTAAAACTTTATCGATTACTTCTTCTTGTCTTGAATCTTTTTTTAAAAGTGATTGATAACTGTATCTGCCACATTTAACAACTTCTCTTACTGTAAAATCATCTGGTGCAGTACTTTTTTGATGTACAGTAGCCAAATGTCTCGCAAGTTCTTTTTTATTAAATGATGATAGTAATTTTTGATTAAGATAAACTAATCCTTCAGTAGGCTTTATGTTGTTGGATAATATTTGTAATAGCGTTGATTTACCAGCCCCATTTGGACCAACAATTGTTGTGATGGCATGTTTTTTAAACTGTATATTTAAGTTTTCGAACAGATTTTGATGCTCTGAATACTGAAATTTAACGTTCTCTATTTGCATTGCCATACGCTCCTTTACAAATTAGGTAAATCAAACAAGGTCCACCTATTACAGTTGTGATAATGCTAGCGGATATTTCTAATGGTGGCGCTATGGATCTCCCTAATGTATCTGCTAACAATACAATCCATGCTCCAAACACCATTGAAATTGGTATAACTTTTTTATAATTACTTCCCACTAACCTTCTCACGATATGCGGTACAATTAATCCTACAAATGCTAATTGACCAACAATAGCAGTAGCACTACTTGCAAGAAATACTGCTACCAAGCCAATGATTAGACGATATTTTGTAATATTAAATCCTATGTTGTTTGCCTGCTTATCATCGAACGATAGTAAATTAACTTTTTCTGCTAACATGTAGGCAATAGTCAGCCCTACAATTGTAAATGCTACGATTATGTATACATCCTGCCATACTTTCATAGTAAATCCTGTAGGCAATTGCATCACTGGACTCATCGAGAATAGTTCTAATACACCGTTTAGCATGGCATATATCGCTACCCCAACAAGAATAAGACGTATAGGTGTAATGTGATATCTAGATACTAATAAGAATAAAACTAAAAATGGTATTAACCCACCTATAAATATAAATATTGGCAAGAAGAAATATAAACTTGGTAAAAATATGAGTATGACACCTCGTGCAACAAGTGCACCAGATGTCACACCAATAATATTCGCTTCTGCTAGTGGATTCTGTAATACCGCCTGTAATAAAGCACCAGACACACTGAGAACAGCACCTACAAATATTGCAATGATGATACGAGGCATACGTAAATCGATAACTGCATCTACTTTTGGTTCGTTACCTGTTGTAATTTTCGTGATGAGTTGCTCTACACTCAAAGGCAATTTACCAGTTACTAATGATATATACGTTGTAACGATAAGCATTAATAACAATATCCAAAATACAAGATGCGAATATTTTTTCATGCTTTAACCTCTTTACTTATTATAAAAAATGTCATAAAGCTGAATCATTGCATCATCAGCTTTAATACTGGCTGTAATGCCAAATGGTATTTCTTCTAAGTCATAAACTTTATCATGCTTGACTGCATCAAAATGTTTCCAAATATCATTCGTTTCAAATTCCTTTTTAAACATTTCTTTCACTTGGTCAGGAAAACCATGTGGTAAACGTAAAATAATATCAGGATTGACGTTATATAATTCTTCAGTATTAGATGCTAAATAGCCTCTTGATTCATCTTGAATAACATTTTCTCCTCCAGCAATTTTAACTAAATCACCAATGTAAGATTTTTCAGTTGCCACAAGATAACTTCCAGACACACCCATTAGAATTAATACTTTCGGACGTTTTTTACCTTGAATTTTTGCAGTAATTTCTGCTTCAGCATCTTCAAATTTCTTATTCAATGCTTTAGCTTCTTTCTTACGATTAAAAGTTTCGCCCATTTCTGTGATGGATTTTTTCATACCATTTAGGCTATCGTAATCGTAATAAGTCCCTTCCATATTGAGCTGCTTATAAAATGGCTCCATCTCTGATTTAATTGTTGTAACAGTTAAAACATGAGTTGGGTTTAATGATTTAACAACTTCAACATTTGGTTTTTTTGGTTGCCCTACTTCTGGGACATCTTTATATCGCTTAGGTAGATCTTTATAACTCGTCGGTTTACCTACGATATCAAGGTCAAGAGCATCTAATGTTTCAGTTAATGCGACTGTAGTTGGCACAATGCGAAAATCATCATTTCCTTGTTTACTTTCTGTTGGCTTTTCTAAACTGAAGTTACAAGCTGAAAGTAAACAAATACAAGCTAGTAAAACACTCAATAATGACTTTAATTTCATTTCGTAGCACGCTTTCTAGCAATGAAAAATGATCCTGCTAATAATAGTACTGCTCCACCAAAAATAAGTGCGTAAGTCATGATATCTTCATTGCTACTTGTAGATGGATTGATGAGTTTCATGTTATTAGCACCATCTTTAGAACTGCCATCTGCATTACGATCAAACGCTGGGTTTGATTTATCAGTTGCACTTGTAGCGCTATTACCTGAACTTGCATTTGAAGCTGTTCCTGACATTGCATTTGTTCCAGTATTACTAGAACTTAAACCACCATCATTTGTACTTGAACCACTATCAGTCGTACCATTAGAACCACCTGTTGTATTACCATTATCAGAATGACTTGATCCACCAGTGCTACTGTCAGATGATCCTGCTTCATTATTTTGTCCACTTATTGCACCTTTGCCATTTGTCACTTCTTTATCAAACACAATGCGTGTTGTGTAATGATTATCGTAATTAATAGCTGGTACAATAATGTGAACTTTAGAAGTTAATTCCTTTAAGTTATTCGGTTCTATAAAACGAATAACTTTTGTATCAGCTGACTTATCTTCTGACACAGTTTCTACATTAATTCTCTTACCATTGTCATATAAATCAAATGACTTCCAATATGACGCACTCTTTAGAGTTATTTCTACATAACGCTTACCGTCTTTTTCAACAATACGAGCTGGTTTTACCATATATTGGTCCATATAAGATATTTCATTTGATTTTTCTTTATAGACTTTATAATCTCTTGTAATTTGACCTGATTCAGCTTTTGGTTTCTTTGTCGTATCTGACTTTTGATGTGATTGTTCCATACTTGTACCTGTGTTAGACTCTGAAGGTTTAGTTGTAGGGGTATCTGTTTCATTACTATCTTCTGCTTTACTTCCATCAGGTTTAGGAACTGCTGAATCAAATTTAATCTCTGTTGTATATTTATTGTCATAACCTATTGCTGATACAACAATATGAACTTTAGAAGTTAAAGATTTTGTACCTGGCTTAGCCTCAAATTTAATGACTTTAGTATCTGCAGATTTATCTTCAGATACCGTTTGAACATTCAATTTTTTGTTGCCGTCATACAAGTCAAATGACTTCCAATACGATGCATTCTTCAACGTTAATTGTAAGTACGTTTTACCATTCTCATGTAACACTTGAGCTGGTTTTTCCATATATTGGTCCATATAAGATATTTCGCTTGAACCTTCTTTATATACGTTGTACCCTAGCGTTGAAGTTGCCTTTTCTTGATTAGTTGAACCGTGGTTGGACCCAGTTGGTTTTTTAACTTCGTCAGGAATTGGCACTTCTTCTTTTGTTATTGGTTTGTTATCATCTTCAGATGGTTGTTCTGGCTTGTTTATAGAAGGTTTATCAGTACTTGGTTCCTCTGGACTTGGTTCTTCTGTACTCGGCTCTTCCGTACTCGGCTCTTCCGTACTTGGCTCTTCTGTACTCGGTTCTTCTGTACTCGGTTCTTCTGTACTCGGCTCTTCCGTACTTGGCTCTTCAATTTTAATCTGTGTACCATGCTTCATTATTCCAAATCCAGGTGCATTAATGCTCACTTTTGCATCATAAACATATTGATTATCTACTAAAGGAAACATGACTACTTTCTTATTACCGTCAACTGAAATAGGAGTTACTCGTTGATAACTATCACCAATTTTCACTTGGAAATCTGTCCAAAATTGTTGACTTGTAATTGTTGTCACAAACATTTTTTGACCGTTTACGTTTGCTATTTCACCTGGCTTTTCCATCTGTCTATCCATCGATGAAGTATTTGAACCATCTTCTTTAAGAACAGTAAAATTACGTTCTTCAGCTGATGATAAATCTACATTTAAATCTGTATAATCTTCTAGATAGTTTTTATCTTTAGAATCTTCTGGTTCCTCTGGACTTGGTTGCTCCGTACTTGTTGGAGCTTCAGGTATTGCTTCTTTAAAATTCACATAAGTTGTGTATTTATTATCATAATTAACAGCTGGTACAACAATGTGTACTTTAGAAGTTAGCTTTTTAGTTCCAGGTTTAACTTTGAACTTTATAACTTTTGTATCTGAATCTTTATCTTCACTTACTGTTTGAACATCAATAGGGTCTGCACCATCTAATAATTCGAATGATTTCCAATATGAAGCACTTTTTAATGTCATCTCAACATAAGTTTCACCATTTTCAAATGAAACTTTTGCTGGTTTTTCCATATATTGGTCCATATAAGAAACTTCATCTGATGTATCTTTGCTTACAGTGTAATCAATCGTTATATTCTCTTTTTCTGACGTTGTTGTTTCCGCTGCTTTAGCTTTGTTCACAGCTGTATGGCTTTGCGGCTCATATGATGTATAAGAAAACGTTGAGAATATTAATGAAAAAGCTAATAGTGACTTAACACCTTTCTTCATTAATTATGACCTCGTTTCATTTTTCTACTAAACACAAACGTTACGACAAGGATTAAGCCTGCGAAAATTGGAAGGGTAAAGATTACTGCAGGTGTTCCAGCGCTTGTTTGTGGGTTCTTCACATCTTTAGTTGTAGATGCTGTAGTAGTTCCCGTTGAATTAGTATTTTTATCTGTAGATTTGCTTGTTGCTGTTCCTGATGTTGAGTCATCTTTCTTTGCAGGTGTTGTAGTTGCTTGACCTTGATCACTGCTTGCACCAGATGGTTCTTTGACATCAAATATGATTTTATATTTATTGTCATATAAGAATGGTTTGCCATCTACTTCTTCATTAATGTAAACAGTAATAGTGCCATTAATTTTTCCTGAAGATGATTTAACTTTGAAGTTTGATGTTCTCACATCCCCTGATTTATCCTCGCTTACTACTTCTTCTGATGAACCATCTACCGTTATGCCTTTAATCCAGTGACTGTGATTCATCGTCAACTGTAAATGTTTCTCGCCATTTTTGACTACAAGTTTCCCTGGCTTATTAAAATAATCATTTGCAATCGACACATCTGAAGTACCATCCTTTAGGACAGTATAATCCACGTCATAAGTACCATCTTTCGTATCAGCAAATGCCTTTGTACTTAAAACTGTCGATATCATTAGTAAAGCTATAAGACAAAAACTTAAAACTTTCTTTGTGAATTGCATAATATACCTCCTTTTTTTAATTTTATAAAACTTACCTTCCAACCTTTAATTTAATTGATAATGATTATCAATGTCAAGGTAATTTTTTATTATTTTTGTTTTTATTCATGTTTAATCATATAATTTTTTTGTAAAAGTTAATTCTTTAACCTTTTTTACATATTTATACAAATTTAAATTTTAAGGTTGATAATTCTTTAACATTGCTAAATATTTTTCCTATCATGCACTATATAAATGTTACTAACACTGGTATAATAATGCCTTGTTAGAATTTTCTGATTTTATAGATAAGGAGTGATAGAATGGCCGTTTTTCGGAATATATTCTTGAGAATTATAGATAGAGTAGAAAAAGTTGGCAATAGATTACCCGATCCGAGTATTTTATTCTTCAGCTTGTGTTTAATAATGTTACTACTTTCTTCATTATTATCTGTTTTAAATGTAACAGCTACAGACCCTACCAATGGTAAGACGATACATATTACAAATTTACTTAGCGTTTCAGGCATTCAAAAAATTCTTTCTGAAACAATTACAAACTTTGCAACATTCCCTGCTTTAGGCATGGTTCTTGTTGTAATGATAGGTATGGGAATTGCTGAGAAAACAGGATATTTCGAACATTTACTTAATAGCGTTGTTGATAAAACACCTCAAAAGTTTGTTATACCTTTTTTAATTTTTATATCTATTTTGGGAAATGCTGCTGGTGGTGTGGCACCAATGATTATGCCTGTCTTAACAGCAGTTATATTTATAAAGATGGGTTATCATCCTATTGCAGGTTTAGTGATTAGTTATGCTGCAGTAGAAGTTGGTTATGGAGCTAATTTATTAATCGGTTTAGATGATGCTCTAGCATTTTCATTTACTCAATCTGCATTAAAATTATTCTCTGGGGAAGCTTCTATTAATATTGCAATGAACTGGTATTTCACAGCTATTTCAACATTTCTTTTAACCCCTATCATTTTCTATGTAGCTAAGAAGTTTACGATTCCTAGTTTTCAAAATAGCCAAATTGATAAATTGCATGCTGAGTCTGTAAAAACATTCAACCAACGTGCGAAAAAAGCATTAACATATGCGAATATCTCAGTCATTGTATTTTTATTATTTATTGTCGTTATACTTATACCTCAAAATAGTATTTTAAGAAATAATGATACTGGCAGTATTTTAGTTGAGTCTCCATTAATGGATGGCTTTGGAGTCATTCTTCTTCTAGTCTTTATTATTCCTGGTTTAGTATATGGATATATGAGTCGCAGTATTGTGTCTACAAAAGATATAGGCAGATTAATGACAAATAGCATGTCAGATATGGGTAGTTTTATTATAGTTATCTTCTTTGCAGCTCAATTATTAGCTTATTTTGATTGGAGTAATATTGGCAAAGTGATGGCTATTAATGGGGCAGAATTGTTGAAAAACCAAAACGGCGTTATTTTGATTATTGGGTTGATTATATTAACGTCTGTTATTAATATCTTTATGGGTAGCGCTTCAGCAAAATGGGCTATATTAGCACCAATTTTTATACCGATGTTTGCTACATTAGGCTATCATCCGGCATTCACACAAATGGTTTATCGTATAGGCGATTCTATTACAAACCCTATTACGCCAATGATTCCGTATTTACCATTCTTATTAACCATCGCACAAAGGTATGATAAAAATATTAAACTCGGTACTTTAATCGCACACTTATTACCTTACAGTATTATTATCGGTGTCGTTTGGACCGTAATCATGCTTATATGGTTCTTATTAGGCCTTCCAGTAGGACCTGGAGGACCAGTTAAATTATAATTTTTATTTATTCAATTTGAATAATTTCCATTTTAATTGTACAATGACATTAATAATTAAATAAATGACCACTGGAAGTGCCTTTATCAAAGGCTGAGACTGAAGTAGTGACTTTAGGATTCCCAGAACCTGATCCAGTTCGTACTGGCGTAGGAAAGTGGCGTACCTATTGAAGCTAATTTGCGCTATTTTTCTACTAAGAAAAATAGCGCTTTTTTATTTGGAGTGATTCAATTGTTTATCGCAATAACACCTTATCAAATTTTAACAAAAGAAGATTTAAATCATTACATCGAAATATCAGAACATATAGATTTACTGTTGTTAAGAACACCTATGAATCATCAAAACTTATTTGCAACCATCGACTATTTAATAACACACGGTTTTCCAAAAAATAAAATAATGTTGCACACACATACTTCATTAGTAGCAACTTTTGATTTAAAGTATGTACATTTTAAAGAAAATGATGCAAAAGCTTTTTTATTTAAAAAACAACATCCAGACATTTCAGTAAGTATGTCTACTCACAACATTGAGACCGTGACAAAAGCCCAAAAGAACAATTTGGATTTTGTATTTTTTGGTCATGTCTTTGAATCTTCTTCAAAGCAAGGAGCAAAACCTAGGTCTTTAGAAGAGATTAAAAATGTACTTTCAATCGATATACCTATTTTCGCTATAGGCGGAATTGATGAGCATACAATACAAAAGCTGCCAAAAGGTTTTCAAGGTGTATGTGCGATTTCTTTCTTTAGAAATGCTGGAAATTCTGCCATTAAATCATTAAGAAAGGAGTGGGAATCTTATGTATGACGTTCTAATTGTAGGGTCTGGCGTCATCGGTATGTCTATTGCACGCGCTCTTTCCGATAAATCAAATAGTTCAATAGCAGTTGTTGATAGAGATGTACCAGGATTACATGCTTCTTATAAAGCTGGTGGCATGCTGGGCGCTCAAAATGAATTTGAAAATTATTCACCTTTATATGAACTCGCTATACATTCTCGACGTTACTTCAAAGATTTAGCTGAAGATTTATACGATGAGACTAATATCGATATCGAATTTGTATCACATGGATTAATTAAGATGGCTTCTAATATTAATGATATTGCTCATTTAAATAAACAGTATACTTTTTTAAGTCAGCATGATGAACATGTAAAAGCGCTCGATAAATCTTCATTGCAAAGCTTATCCAATGGTTATATAGATTTTCATAACCAAGCAATTTATATACCAGATGATGGACAAATCAATGCTTCTAAATATACAAAGGCATTGCTTGAATCTATTACCAATAAAGGAGTTGAACGATTTTATAAAACAGAAGTTACAAACATAACTAAGCAACGTGATTATTACAATATCGAAACTTCCCATGATGTGCTTCAAGCTAAAAAAGTTGTAATAGCTGGGGGTGCTTGGAGTCATGAATTAATTAATGACTCAACTGTCGCATCTCAAATAACTGGTGTTAAAGGAGAAGTTCTTCTATTAGAAAATGAGCAAGTAGATTTAAAACAAACTTTATTTATGACCAATGGTTGTTACATCATACCTAAAGCTAAAAATAGATTTCTTGTTGGCGCTACTAGTTATATGAATGACTTTTCAGTAGGCACTTCTAAAGAAGGTGAAAGCTGGTTGTTTAATGAAGCAGCGCAGTATGTTCCAGCTTTAAAATCAAGCAATGTTATTCATAAGTGGTCTGGCATCAGACCTTACACTGAAAATGAATGGCCAATCATGGACGAATCTGATGACGGACTATTTCTCGTCACTGGACATTATCGTAATGGCATACTCCTCTCACCTATTATTGGTAAGTTAATGTCCGAATGGATTATCAATAATCATGCACCGCCTATATTAGAAAGATTTAAAGCAAAAAGGAGTGTTGAATTATGAAATGTATTATCAATGGAGATGAATTTAATTTTGAACAAGATTTACCTGTTACAGAGGTATTATCATCCCTTGAATTAGACCAAGAAAGAATCATCGTAGAATTCAATGGATCACTGATTAAAAAGGAAAATTTCAACGAAACAATTGTTAGAGAATCAGATCAACTAGAATTACTAGAATTTGTTGGAGGCGGATAAAATGTTAAAAATAGGACCATATGAATTAAACTCAAGATTATTATTAGGAACAGGGAAATTTGAAGATGAAAAAACACAATCAGAAGCGATTAAAGCGTCACAAACTGATGTATTAACGTTCGCTGTGAGAAGAATGAATTTATATGATAAATCATTGCCAAACCCATTAGCTAATGTTGATTTAAAACAGTTTGTTACATTCCCTAACACTGCCGGTGCACATACTGCAGAAGAAGCTGTGCGTATAGCTGAAATCGCACAACATGCAGGCCTTTGTAACATGATTAAAGTCGAAGTAATTGGAGATGACAAAACACTGCTACCTGACCCAATAGAAACTTATAAAGCTTGTGAAATTTTATTAGAGAAAGGTTATATCGTGTGTCCATACATTTCATGTGATGTAGTACTAGCTAAACGTTTAGAAGAACTTGGCGTACACGCTATTATGCCTTTAGCTTCTCCTATCGGTACTGGTAGAGGCATAAATAATCCACTTAATTTGCGATATATTATTGAGCAATCTGAAGTGCCTGTCATTGTTGACGCTGGAATTGGTTCTCCAAAAGATGCTTGTTATGCGATGGAACTAGGTGCTGATGCAATCCTATTAAATACTGCTATTTCCAGTGCTAAAGACCCTGTAAAAATGGCTGAAGCAATGAGATTAGGCATTGATGCTGGGCGATTAAGTTATGAAGCGGGTAGAATTCCAGTAAAATATACTGCACAAGCATCTAGCCCTACTGAAGGTTTAGGTTTTCTATAATGGATCGCTATGATAGACAAACAAAGTTCCAACCATTTGGTGAAAATGGTCAGCATCAATTACAAACAGCTAAGATAATGATTATGGGTGCAGGCGCATTAGGTAGTCACGTTGCTGAGCAACTTGCAAGAGCTGGAGCACATCATTTAACAGTTATTGATATGGACATAGTAGAAATCTCTAATCTTCATAGACAAGCTTTATATGATGAAACAGATGCTTATAATATGCGACCTAAAGTTGTCGCTTTACGCGATAAAATCAATAAAATTAATCAACATGTAACGTTAAATGCTGTGAATAAAGAGCTGACACCGTCTAATATTGAAGAAGTTATTCAACAATATCAACCAGATATTATAGTAGATGGTATGGATCATTTTGATATACGCTTTTTAATTAACGAAGTATGTCATAAACTACAACTCCCTTGGGTTTATGGTGCAGCTGTCGGGAGTAAAGGAACAGTATACGCAATTGATTTCGAAGGACCGTGTTTAAAGTGCATTTTAGAGAATGTTCCAGAAACAGGAGAAAGTTGTGCTATAAACGGTGTATTACCACCTGTCGTTACTCAAGTAGCAAGCTTTGAAGTATCCGAAGTATTACGATATATTGCTGGAAAAGGATTTTCTAAGAAACTTATAACATTAGATTGTTTCGAAATGAATACACGTAGTACTCAAATAGATATGCTGAAAAATCAACAATGCCCTGTTTGTGTACATGGTCATTACAACACCCTGGATAAGCAACATATGTCATCAATAGAAGCGTTGTGCGGAGATGCATTTTTATTTAGATTTAAAGAAAAGACATTTAACTTAGCACATTATTTCCCAGGTGATGTTTTGAAAGAAAATGATTACGTCAAATTGATTTCATTCAAAGATTATAAGATGACATTTTTTGCAGATGGGCGTATGAATGTACATGGTGTTTCACATTTAGAAGAAGCCGAAACGCTATATCATAACTTACGAAAATCAATACAATAAATATAACACCCTCTAATGTATAGATTAATACAATACATTAGAGGGTGTTTATTGATTATTGATGATCTAGAAATTCTTTTAGAACTACTGCTTGATTATGTTTTTCATCCTTCGCACCATATAATAATACAACATTACCGTTATTTTCTTTATAAATGTCTTTGAGTTGATCGAGTGCTTCTTTTTGTTCACCTGATTTAAGTTCTTCTTTATATTTTTTCTTAAATGAATCAAATTTTTCCGGGTCATGTCCGAAGCATTTTCTCAGTGAATCAGATGGTGCTATTTCTTTTATCCAATGGTCTAGATTTGCCTTTTCTTTAGAGATGCCACGTGGCCATACTCTATCGACAAGCACTCTAACATTGTCTTTATCGTAATCTTCATAAATTCTATTGATATCACAACTCACCTTAATCAACCTCCATTTCATTATGTTTATACCCTAAATATCGTGAGTATAAATCTTAATATCAAATTATTTAATGTGTTATACTATATCTCAAATGATGTCTATTATTTAAAGTTTTAACTCATCAATTATACGAACGGAGTGACTAGAATGACAGAGAACATCAATCAACATGTAAAAGAAAAATATTTAGACTTATTAGCAGAAAAATTTGATGCTGAAGAGAAAGTAGCAACTGAAATCATAAATTTAGAATCTATAATGGAATTACCAAAAGGTACAGAACACTTTGTTAGTGATTTACATGGTGAATACCACGCTTTCCAACATGTGCTCCGAAATGGATCTGGTAACGTAAGAGCTAAAATTAATGATATTTTTAAAGATAGACTTTCTGAAGATGAAATCAGCAGTCTTGCTGCCTTAGTTTATTATCCTGAAGAAAAACTTAAATTAATTAAAAATCAATTTTCATCTAAAGAAGCATTAAACGAATGGTACATTGAAACAATCCAACAAATGATTGAATTGATTTCTTACGCTTCAAGTAAGTATACACGTTCAAAAGTTCGTAAAGCTTTACCTAAACAGTTTGTATACATAATTGAAGAACTACTGTATAAAAGTAACGTTTATAATAATAAAACTACTTACTATGAAACAATCATTCAAAAAATCATCTCACTTGGACAATCAGATAAATTAATTATCGGTCTAGCATATACAACACAACGTTTAGTCGTGGATCACTTACATGTGGTCGGTGACATTTATGATCGTGGTCCAGACCCAGATAAAATTATGGAAACATTAATTAATTATCATTCAGTTGATATTCAATGGGGCAACCATGACGTACTTTGGATAGGTGCTTATGCAGGTTCAAAAGTATGTTTAGCAAATATTTTAAGAATTTGTGCGCGTTACGATAACTTGGACATTATAGAAGATGCGTACGGTATTAATTTACGTCCATTAGTCAATTTAGCTGAAAAATATTATAAAGATAATTCTGCCTTTCATCCAAAAGAACATGCAGACAAAGCAATATCCGCAGAAGAAAAATTACAAATAACGAAGATACATCAAGCTATCGCAATTATACAATTCAAATTAGAAAGCCCTATTATTAAACGTAGACCTTCATTCGATATGGAAGAACGCCTTATGTTAGAAAAAGTAGATTACTATAACAATGAAGTTACGATTTACGGCAAAACTTATCCTCTTGAAAATACATGCTTTGAAACTGTAGATCGTAATAATCCTGCACAATTAAGCAAAGAAGAAGAAGAAGTGATTAATAAACTTCTATTATCAGTACAAGAGTCTGAAAAATTAAAACGTCATATGAACTTCTTAATGAAAAAAGGAAACTTATACTTAAGATATAATGGTAATTTATTAATACATGGATGCATTCCAGTAGATGAAAATGGAAAAATGGAAGAAATGGAAATCGACGGTGAAATGTATAATGGTCGCGAATTACTCGATCAATTCGAACAACACATTAGAGTTTCATTCGCAAATAAAGAACAAACAGATGATTTATCAACAGACTTGATTTGGTACTTATGGACAGGTAAATATTCTTCATTATTTGGAAAGCGTGCCATGACTACTTTTGAAAGATATTTCATTAAAGATAAAGCTTCGCACAAGGAAGAAAAAAATCCTTACTATTACTTAAGAGAAGACAGTCAAATGTGTCGTAACATGTTACAAGACTTTGGTTTAGACCCAGAACAAGGACGCATCATAAATGGTCATACACCAGTTAAAGAAATAGACGGTGAAAACCCAATCAAAGCAGATGGTAAGATGATTGTTATCGATGGTGGCTTTTCAAAAGCGTACCAATCAACGACAGGTATCGCTGGCTATACATTACTTTATAACTCATTCGGCATGCAACTAGTGGCGCATAAACACTTTGGCACAAAAGAAAACGTACTTCTGAACGGCGCAGATGAACTGTCTGTCAGACGTGTTGTAGACGAAGAACTCGAACGTAAAAAAGTACGCGACACTAACATCGGTGCCAAACTACAAGAAGAAATAAGAATGTTACAAGAACTTATGGCTTACCGATATATTAATTAATGGTTAGCTGTACTCGTACAAACCCTCACTTTCGAAATCACATATGAAAAAATTCTCCTAATCCGTTAATTAAAAATCCAACGGGTTAGGAGAATTATTTTGTGTTTGTTTAAGTATAATTTCGTTTAATTTTATTTTCCCATGTCTTCGTAAAGCATTGTTCACCATCGTTATATGCAATTACTTCATTTCTTAAGTAATAGTATTCGGCGTCACATGACATAGTGCTGTATGTTTCAACTTCTGTATCAATGTCATCATCTTTCAATATTACTTTCCAGTCGCATTGTACTTTTGCTGAAAGTGGATCATCTTCTTTTATTGTATACACGTTCATATTTTCTGTACCGTAAGTGATATTACTATCTTTCAGTGTTCTCAAGCCTTCATCTGAGTAGTCTGATAGTATCCATTCATTCGTTGTTAACCTTTTCGTTATATCTCTAGTTCTTGAACCATCTCTATGAATAATCTTTTCTAATGGTTTGGCTGTTTCTGAAAATTCATGTTCTAGTTTAACTTCTGTGAACTCACGCACTAATGGTATATCTAGTTTAGAATGTTCTAAATCAACATCTAATTTAACAATTTCTTTGCTCGGCCAAATTTGTGGCCAATATGTTGGTGCGATAGAAACTTCAACCATGTGGCCCTCTGGTATTTGATAACCAATAACATCTAAAGGTACTTCTACATCTATATACTCGTCTACTGGTAAATCTTCAGGGAATTCATTACTCTTATAATGGTTTAAATTGAAATGTCCCATAGTAACAAGTGTTTTTGATCCATCTGGATGCACATCTGTTAAGCGAATATGTATATTTGCTTCTTTACAATCTGACTTAACGCGTAATTTTGCTACTGGTTGACCCATAATATTTAAAGTATCGCCATACATATCCAACATTAATGAATTAGCTAAAGCATTATCAATTGTTTGGTCGTCTGGTAAGTCACCGTCTTGACCGAATGGACAAAATACTCCTGAATATAATCCATGTTGTTGTTTATTCTTTAATTGAATTTCTCTCGTCGTACCAGCGAATAAATTTTTCGTCGTAATTTCTTCATTTAGTAAGTTTAACCACTTACCTTCTCGATAATCATAAGTTGTTTTAGGTTCAACACTATCTTGTAAATATACTAAAAATTCATCACGATGATTTTCAGTTTGTTTATCACCCATCCACTTATCTAACCAAGAAACGACTTCTTGTAAATAACCAAATTGAGGTCCTGGAATAGCTACGTCTGGAAACTCATGTGCCCATGGTCCGATAATCGCCTTTTTAGGTACGTCTAAATGTTTCATCAAACGAAATACAGCATTCGTATAACCATCAGCCCAACCACTCATTGTTAAGACTGGAATTTGAATTTGTGTATAATCTTCATTAATAGAACCGTGTTTCCAATATTCATCTCTTGTTTGATGTTTGACCCATTCATCTACAAAAGGTGGTGTTTGTTCTAATCTTTCTATCCAATTGTCATACCAGTTCTCTCCAAAATATTTAGGGAAAGCTGGTCTTGCATTGTAAGCAAACATAGTTGATGCCCACCAAAGCATATCTGATGCCATCATTGTACCACCTTTATAATGAACATCATCAGCATATCGATCATCTGTTGAACATAAAGATATGATTGTCTTTAAAGCTTCCGGTTGTCTAGCGGCTACTTGTAAACCATTGAAGCCACCCCAAGACTTACCAATCATTGCAACTGAACCATTAGACCAGTCTTGAGATTCAATCCATTTAATAATATCAATTGCATCATCTTGTTCTTGTTTAGGATATTCATCTTCAATAATACCTTCAGAGTCACCTGTTCCTCTTATATCCACTCTAATTGCCGTATATCCAAATCCAGCAAAATATTTATGTCTTATTTCATCTCGTAAAGCAGTGAACTCATCTTTTCTATAAGGTAAGTACTCTAGCACAGCACCTTTAGTTGTTCCTGACTTTTTTGGTTGCCATATTTTTGCTGACAATCGAACACCATCAGTCATTTCAATCCATGTATGATGTGTAACCTCTATTTCATAAGGAAACTCTGTTCGCTCAGTTATTTTATTATAGTCTACATCAAAAGCTCCCATGTTAAATCCTCCTTAAAAATATCTAATAGTTCTTATTATACATAAATTTATAAGAAAAGGTTGTCAGACAGAAATATCATCTTCAAAATAACACCCCCAATCCGTTTAATTTTAAATTGCAGGGTTGGGGGTATGTTTATATTTGATATGTGTTTTTACTTTCAACCATTTTGAAGTAAATACATTTTATGATAAATACCGTCTTGTTTAATTAGTTCATCATGTGTGCCTCGTTCTACAATTTCACCTTTATTTAACACAAGAATTTGATCTGCGTCTTGAATTGTTGATAGCCTATGCGCGATTGCTAAAGTTGTTCTGCCTTTACGCATTTTTGCTAGTGATTTTTGAATTTGTGCTTCTGTTTCAGAATCAATATTAGCCGTTGCTTCGTCTAATATTAATATTTTAGGCTCACTCGCCATCGTTCTCGCAAATGCTAGTAGTTGTCTTTCACCACTTGAAAAGGCACTTCCTTTTTCAATCACTTCATGCTCATAATTATCAGGTAATAAATTAATAAATTGGTCTGCGTGTACAAAGTCTGCCGCTTCTTGTACTTTTTCGAAAGTCATTGTAGGATGATAAAGTTTAATATTTGATGCGACCGTTCCAAAGAATATAAATGCATCTTGTAACACTAGACCGATATTACCTTTCAATTCAGATTTCGGCATTTCTTTTATAGATTGGTTGTCGATTAAAATTTCACCTTGATTGAATTCATAAAATCTCATAAACAAGTTTATAATCGAACTTTTACCAGATCCAGTATGACCAACTAACGCGACTGTTTCTCCTGGATTAGCTGTAAATGTAATGTCTTTTAGAACATCTGTCTTACCATCATAACTAAAAGTAACATGCTTAAATTCAACTTTACCATCCGTTATATGATAATTAGGGTTTTCATGTTGCTCTGGTTCCAACATATCGTTATCAATAAGCTTAAATACACGACTTGCTGACACTAACGCTTGCTGTAATACGTTTAAGTTTTGGCTGACTTGGTTAATAGGTTCAAAGAAGCGTTCCATATATTGTACAAAAGCAAATACAACACCAGCTGTAACGCCTCCAGAGAAACTTAATACTCCGAAATATCCAAGTATCATTACAACGGCAAATATTGAAATCATGCTTATAGCTGGTCTCAATAATAAACCGTCAATTTTAACTGTTCGCATATTAAAATCATAATGCTTATCGTTAATCTCATTAAATTCATTTTGTAATCTTTTCTCTTGGTTAAATACTTGTATAATGCGCATACCTTCTATAGATTCTGCTAATTTAGCATTCAAATCTGACAAGAGCTGTCGTGCCTGTGAAAAATAAATAGCTGAATATTTTCTATATAATGCTAATACAAGTATGATGACTGGCAAGAATATTAAAGCCATTAACGCAAGTTTAAAATCAAGTATAAACATCATGACATAACTAGAAATGACCATAAATATTGCCATTAAGAATGATGAGAATACACCAATAAACATTTCTACTATAGCTTCAGTATCATTAGTAAGTCTTGATACAATACTTCCGCCTGGTTCCTTATCAAAGTAACGCATCCCTAATTTCCCAATTTTATTAAATGCGTCTATTCTTAATTGTTGTATTACTTTAAATGCAAGATATTGAAATAAATATACGTTCCAATAAGTTGTTATAGCGCCAACAATTTGAATGACGAAAAATATAACAATCAGTAATGTAATATCACTTTCTGGGAACACTTGTGGCGTTAAGTAATCATCAATAAATACTTTAACCATATACGGTGTTGCAATGCTCGCTATTGTTGAAATCGTCAACATGATAAATGCTAATAAAATAATACCTTTGAAAGGGAATGTATATTTGATCAAACGTTTTAAAACTTGAAATTGATCTTTAGCTGTCAAATTATGATTTTGAGCCATCTTCTTCATCCCCTTTCGCTATTTCATCTAAGCTACTCGCAAGCTCTTCATGTAATGCTTGTGCTTGATATGTTTCGTAATACCATCCTTTGTTTGCCATCAATTCTGAATGCTTACCTCTTTCGATAATCGTACCTTTATCCATAACGATAATCATGTCAGCATGGCTCACCGCACTCATTCTGTGTGCAGTAATAATATTCGTTTTACCTTGGCGGACATTTTGCATATTTTCTAAAATATGTTCTTCCGTTTCAGCATCAACTGCCGACAATGAATCATCTAAAATAAGCACAGGTGGATTCATGATTAAAGCACGTGCTATCGAAATTCTTTGTTTCTGTCCTCCTGATAAAGAAACACCACGTTCTCCAACTACTGTGTCATACCCTTCCGGAAATGCTAAAATATCATTATGAATATAACTCAATCGACTCGCTTCATAGATGTATTGATTATCAATTTCAGGGTTACTGAAAGCAATATTGTTTCTAATTGAAGTAGAGAATAAGAAATGATCTTGAGGTACATATCCAAATTGAGCTCTTAAATGACTGATGTCATAATAACGAATTGGCTTACTACCGTATTTAATTTCGCTAGATTGTGCAGTATCAAACTCTCTTAATAACAAACGGATGATAGCACTTTTTCCTGAGCCAGTACGACCTACAATACCGATAGTAGAACCTTTTGAAATTGTGAATTTTATATCGCGTAGTGCTAAACTATCATCATCCGGAAAGTGAAATGTATCAATATCAAATTGAATATCCCCTTCAGGAATTGTTTCTGTTTCTACATTTGTATCAACATCATTTTTCACATTTGTTATTTCATTAATACGTTCATATGATGCGTGCCCTCTTTGTACAATATTAAAGAACAGGCCAAGAGCTAATAATGGCCATACCATCATGCCTAAATAAGTTGTGAATGTAACAAGTTGTCCAATTGTAATATCATCTTGAATCACCATTCTAGCTCCGAAGAAAATCGCTAAAAAGTAACTCACGCCTATTACTGACATTATTGTCGGATCAAATAACGCATCAATTTTAGAAACTTTTAAGTTTTTATAAACAACATCGTCACTTAATTTTTTAAAATCTTCTTGGTCATCTTTTTCATAACCGAAAGTTTTTGTTACTTTAATCCCGGCTATACTTTCTTGTGTCTTATCATTCAGCTGACTAAAGGCTGCTTGGGCCTTCTTAAAACCTCTGTTCAGCAATTTACCATAATAACTAGTTAATACAATCATAATTGGCAAAGGTATCATAACGATAAGTGTTAATCGCCAATCAACTGTAATTGCCATTGTTATGAGCACAGACCCACCTGTTATAAGAGAATCAGCTATCGTCAACACACCAGAACCAGCTGTGTTTTGTACTGCTCTAATGTCATTTGTTGCATGCGCCATTAAATCCCCTGTACGTCTCTTTTGGAAAAATGACGGGCTCATCGAAGTATATTTATGATAAAGATTAGATCTTAATATTTTCCCCAACCTCATACTCGCCCCAAATATCATAATTCTCCAATAGTACCGGAAAATATATGTAAGGATTGCCGCAACTACTAATATGACGAGGTAAATTATAAGCGTTTTTCCCGTTAATGTTTGAAGTGTAATCCCATCAATTACTCGTCCAATTATTTGTGGTGGTAATAAATCAATTAAAGCAACTAATAAAAGAATAAAAATACCTAAAATATAATTTTTTAGTTCAGCTTTAATAAACCAACCTAATTTAATAAATACTTTCAAAACTACCACCCTCCCCTTTTATATACACCTTAAAATTTTATCACAGAAAATTAATTTAAAAATAAAAATGTCTGAATTTTGTCACTTTTCCATTAAATTCATACTATCGGAGTATATATGGCTTCCGGTTAGCTACTGCCAATATAATAAAAACAGACTAGGAAGTTATTTTTCCCAGCCTGTTATATTTCAATTTCTTCTAAATTTAATTGTACATTGAAGTTTTGTAGCATCTTTTTAAATTCTTGTAGTGTATATTTTTCGTTTGTTGTGACAAGTGCTTTAATCGTTCCTGTACCTTTAGATGTATATATATTAGCTTTATTTATGATTTCATTTGCTGAATCAATAAATTGAATATGTGGATACAGTTCTTTTAAATAACTATATAACCATGACAGATGTGTTGATGACAACGTGAATACATCTATTTTTTCATCTTGTTCAATTATATTATCCATAAAGCGTTTAACTGTAATTAATGTTCGATATTTATCTGATAAAAATGCGCCCGATTCTACAAGTTCAACTAGAGTTGATGCATTATATGTTTGAACTGTCGCATCGCTTGTCGCTTCTTGTTCAATATATTGAAGCATTTCATCACTTTCTATTAGTGATTGAACACCTAAAACACCAATATTCTTTGATGCTGATTTTTCTATCGCTTCTTTTATAGGTGGATAAACACCTAAAATTTCAGTTTCGTATTCATCTTTAACATCATCTAGAACTGTAATAGAAGGTGCATTAGAAGCAACAACGATTAAACTGGGACTCCAATTTTCTAAGTACGTCAATGTACTTCTTATTACCTTTTTTAAATCATCTTTTGATTTATATCCGTATGGAAATTGATTACGGTCTGCTAAATATATAATATCTTGTTCAGGAAATTCTTTTTTTAGTAATGTTACTATTGCGTAACTTCCAATACCAGCGTCAAAAACAGCAATCGGTTTGTTTAAATCATTTATACTCGATTTCATCATTTAGACCTCACTTAGATATTTAAAAAGATTTCTGGCGATTTCACAACTTTCTCGGTAACAACATTATAGAAACCACCTTTTTGATAACCAGTACAATGCACTTGTTCAGAAGTAGCAATTTCAAATTCTAATTCCCATTTCATTTTGCTAACTTTTACTAACCAACAACGACCTACTGGTTTATCATGAATCGTTAACGGCGCTTTGTAATCCGCTTCTGTATGCATAAGTATAGGCGAGATATCAGATTTCATCATCTCTGAAATCGTCATATATTGATCAATAAATGCATTACGTAAATCTTCAAACCATTTTATATATACTATATTGCTCACTATACCCATAGCGTCGATATCATAGACGTTTACATCGATTGATTTTTCAGCGACTAATTTTCTTTCTGTCATATTAAGTACTCCTTTATTTAAAACATTATTCTAAAATAATATTTAACTTCTATAGCTTAATTATGAATTAATACTGTTTAATAATTCAACCTTTTGAGCATATTAAAATGAATGTCGTTTTGAAATTAACATGAGTCCATCTATAATGAAATAAAATATCGATTTATAAAGAGGCGAATAATCATGAAAATTTTAATCACAGCATTTGATCCATTCGGTGGCGAAAATATTAATCCAGCATTAGAAGCTGTCAATTTATTACCTACAAAAATTAATGGCAATGAAATTATAAAACTAGAAATACCAACAGTATTCCATAAATCAAAATCAATAGTATTAGAGCAATTAAAACAAGATCATTTTGATGCTGTATTAGCAGTTGGACAAGCAGGTGGAAGATTTGAATTAACACCAGAACGAGTTGGTATCAATTTAGACGATGCTAGAATTCCAGATAACGAAGGCAATCAACCTATCGATGAACCTATACAAACAGACGGACAAACTGCTTACTTTTCAACACTACCCGTAAAACGAATGACCATCACTATTAGAAATAGAGGTATCCCTTCAAGGTTGTCTAATACAGCAGGTACATTTGTATGTAATCATATTTTGTACCAATTAGGCTATATAGCAGATAAATACTACAATGATTTAAAATTCGGATTTATCCATGTACCATACACACCAGAACAAGTCGTCAACAAACCAAAACAACCATCAATGTCCATCGAAAATATTGCCAAAGGGTTAGAAGCCGCTATCAGTGCTATTAATGAAAGTGACGAAGATATCAAAATAGCATTAGGTGAAACACATTAATTGGATTTATGCCCTGCTTAATCCAACAAAAGGGACTCTATTTGGATTTTCGTCCTAATTAATCCAACAAAAGGGACTCTATTTGGATTTTCGACTTAATTAATCTAACAAAACGGACTCTATTTGGATTTTCGACTTAATTAATCCAACAAAACGGACTCTATTTGGATTTTCGACTTAATTAATCCAACAAAAGGGACCCTTATTGGATTTTCGACTTAATTAATCCAACAAAAGGGACTCTATTTGGATTTTCGCCTTAATTAATCCAACAAAAGGGACCCTTATTGGATTTTCGCCTTAATTAATCCAATAACAGAATTAGCACTCGCTTTTTAATGTTCCGTACCAAAGAAGAGCTAGGAGATACCCCTAGCTCTTCTTTAACTTCATATTTAATTTACACGTTTTAATTATAGTTCTTCACCGTTTGTCTTAATCACATTATTAAACCAGTAGAATGAATTTTTCTTAGTACGTTTTAATGTACCGTTACCTTCGTTATCACGGTCAACATGAATTAGACCGTAACGTTTTTTCATTTCTCCAGTTGTGAATGATACGATATCGATAATACCCCAAGGTGTATAACCCATTAAGTCTACGCCATCTTCATCTACTGCTTGTATAGAAGCTTTGATATGCTCTCTTAAGTAGTCGATACGTTCTTGGTCATCAATTGTTCCATCTTCTTTAAATTCATCAGTTGTTCCAAAGCCATTTTCAACAATAAATAATGGTAATTGATAGCGGTTATATAACACGTTTAATGTGTATCTTAAACCAACTGGGTCAATAGCCCAACCCCATTGACTTTCTTTAATATATGGATTTTTCACTGAATTTGGTAATCCGCCATTAACCACATTATCTTCAACACTTGTTACTTCATCGTGTTTTACAACTGTAGACATATAGTAACTAAATGCGATGTATTCTACAGTACCATTTTTCAAGATTTCGTCGTCGCCTTCTTGCCACTTAATGTCGTAACCATTTTTCTCGAACATTTTTAAAGCATAACCTGGGTAATAACCTCTTACTTGCACATCTGGGAAGAAGAATCTTAAACGATTTGCGATTTCAGCTTCCATAATATCGTTCGGGTTACATGAATATGGATAAATTGGAACGTGTGAAATCATGTTACCAATTATAAAGTCTGAGTTGATTTCTTTACCTTTTGATACTGCTAAAGCACTTGCTATTAATTCATTATGAGCAACTTGGTATAATACTTCTTCTGGATCTTCATCTTCTGCTAATGTTACACCAGAATTCGTCCATAAGAATATTGGATTACTCGTATCCATTTGGTTATTAATTTCATTGAATGTCATCCAATATTTCACTTTATCTTTGTAACGGTTAAACACTGTTTCAGCAAAACGGACAAAGTAATCTACAACTTTACGGTTTCTGAAACCTCCGTATTCGCGCGCTAAATGTAACGGCATTTCAAAGTGTGACAATGTTAATACTGGTTCAATATTGTATTTTAACAACTCATCGATGATATTATCATAGAATTGTAAGCCTTCTTCATTTGGTTCTGTTTCATCACCATTTGGAAAAATTCTCGTCCATGCTATTGATGTACGTAAACATTTTAATCCCATTTCACCGAATAAAGCGATATCTTCTTTATATCTATTGTAAAAATCTATACCATCATGATTTGGATAAAATTTATCATCTTTAATTGTTTCAGTGATTTCTCTTGCTTTACCGTGTTCACCCGCTGTCATGACATCATGTACACTCAAACCTTTACCGCCTTGATCATACCCACCTTCAAATTGGTTTGCAGCTAACGCGCCACCCCATAAAAAGTTTTTATCTAATTTAGTCATAATGAATTTCTCCTTTATTTTTTAATAATATTTAAAATTGTTTGCCCTTCTTCTACATCTGTAGCATCGACAGGCATAATTTCACTAAATTCTGCACTATTCGTTACAATCACAGGTGTAATTGTGTTATAGCCTTTCTCTACTATTGCTTCTTTATCAAATTTTACTAGTGGTGTTCCTATTTTAATCGAGTCTCCTTCTGAGACTTGTACTTCAAAGCCTTCACCTTTTAATTCAACTGTTTCTAAGCCGATATGAATCAATATCTCTGCACCGTCTAAAGTATCAATACCAATCGCATGTTTTGTAGGTGCAATCATAGTGATTTTACCTTCTACAGGACTATTAATTGAAGAATGTGATGGTTCTATTGCGACACCATATCCCATCATGCCACCTGAAAATATTGGATCTGGCACATCTTCTAATTTAACAAGCTTTCCTGAAACTGGCGCAGACAGTGAAACCTCTAACTGTTCGTTATTTGCTACTTTATTTGAATTATTAACATCAGCATCTTCAACTTGCTCAGTTGTATCTTCACCATATCCAAATACTTGTATCAAGATAATTGGTAATATAACTGCTATAGCTGAACCAATTAAGATACCCCAAATGGAACCAGCATTATCCGCGTTGTAACCATTCACAATAGTTATCGGTCCTGGTAACCCTGCATAAGCATAATATTTAGGATTAAAGAAACTAGCTACAAATGCACCTACTGCACCACTAATACAAGCGATAATAAATGGTTTCTTAAATCTTAAGTTCACACCGTAAATAGATGGTTCTGTAATACCGAATATACCTGTAATACCAGCTGAAGAGGATATTCGTTTAATTTCTTGGCTCTTCGCTTTAATAAGGACACCAACTACAGCACCTACTTGAGCAATTACAGCTATAGTTTGATACGCTTGGAATGAATCACTACCGTATTGTTCAAAGTTAGCAAGAACAACCGGTGTAATACCCCAATGCACACCGAAAATTACAAAGACTTGCCATACACCACCGATAATAGCTCCAGCTAACCAAGGAGCCACTTCAACAAGTGAGTTATAACCGTTTGCGATTCCATGTGCGACAACTGTTGAAATCGGTCCAATTACTAATAATGTTAAAGGTACCATGATGATAATAGCTAAAAATGGTACAAATAATGGTTTTATAACATCATTTATCACTTTATTTAAGTATTTTTCTAAATAAGATAAAATCCATACTAATAGTAACGGTGGTAATACTGATGACGTATATGATGTTTCAGTCAAAGGCATTCCGAAAAATCTAACTGTTTCTCCGTCACCAATTCTATCAATAATACCTGTTAATTCTGGTGTAACTAATGCTGCTGAACAAGCAACAGCAATATATGTATTTACGTTAAAATGTTTAGACGCCGTAATGGCAATAAATATAGGCAAGAACGTAAATGGTGCCCATGAGATAAAGTTAAATACTTCGTACGTTCCAGTCTTTTCAAATGCTGGAATAATTAAATTAATTAAAATAAGTAAACCTTGAAGAATACCTGCTGCTGCGAGTATATAAATAAACGGTGCAAACACGGCAGACATCGTTGCAATAACTCTGTTTAAAACACTACCCTTATTTTCTGTTTCTTTTTCTTCGTTACTTGATTTCCCAGTTAAAGCTTCAAAATATTTATAAACTTCTCCGACGTTATTCCCGATTACAATTTGAAACTGTCCATTATTTTCAACAACAGTAACAACACCGTCTATTTTCTTAACTTTTTCTTTAGCTGATGGATCAGAACGTTGTAATACTACTCTTAAGCGTGTGGCACAGTGCGTGCTCTTTACAATATTACCTTCGCCACCTATAGCATCTAAGATTTCTTGAGCGATTTTTTCATTTTTATTAGCCATGATTGACACCTCGATTATTTTTTAGTCAACTCTGTATACACTTACATTATAATTATACCGATACAATTTGTAAAGTACCATACAAATTTAGTTGGTGTATTTACTTATACAAATGCTATAATTATAGGTAATATAATAAAAGTGGGGATTAATATGCTTAAATACGAACAGATTGCTTCTCGCATCTCATCGCTTATTGAAGATGGACATTACGAAGCTGGGGATAAATTACCGAGCGTCGAAATATTAAAAACAGAATATGATGTAAGTAAAAGTACAATCATTAATGCACTGAAAAATCTAGAAAAAGAAGGCATGATTTATCAAGCTAGAGGAAGCGGCATTTATGTAAGGAATCCAAAGAGAGACGGGTATTTAAACCTGTTTACAGCTGACGGCTTCTCTGATGATTTAAAAGAACATGATGTTACAAGTAAAATCTTAAAAGTCACTGAAGTAAAGCCAGAATCTTATATACAAAATCAGCTAAAAATACCCGAAAATGAAACGGTATATTACGTAGAACGTATAAGATACGTGGATGGAAAAGTATTCTGTATAGAAACTTCATATTTCAATAAAAATGTAGTGCTATATATGAATGAGGAAATTGCAACTGGGTCTATTTTTCATTACATCGAAAATAATCTTAAAGTAAAAGTAGGATTTACAGATATTTATTTTAAAGTAGACAAACTCTCTAAAGACCAAGCAGAAAAATTAGAATTAAGCGAAGGAGAACCATCATTAGAATACACTCAAATATTCTACACAAGCACAGGTGTACCATTCGACTATTCTGACATCACATTCCACTACGAAAACTCAAGATTCTATATACCATCAATAAAATAAAAGTATATTTGCATGAAAAAAGGCTGGGACATAAATAAATGTCTCAGCCTTTTTTATCATATTGGATATACGCCTTAATTAATCCAACAAAAGCTGCCCTTATTGGATTTTCGACTTAATTAATTCAACAAAAGGGACTCTATTTGGATTTTCGACTTAATTAATCCAATAAGAGCCTTTTCTCTGATCTTGAATTATTTTTCTGTTGGATTAATGACATCTAGAAATTTGAATTGTCCGTCTTCATATTCAAACTCTAATATGCAACAATTACTAAATTTTATTCTTTGTACTGATTTTATTGGCAACCAGTCTTGTATGAACATAAACATCGCACCACCATGACTTACTGCTAGGATTGTTTCTGCGTCATCAGTGTTCATAACGTTTAATAATGTTTTGCTCATTCTTTTTTGTACATCTACACTTGATTCTCCACCGTACGCTACGAAAAAATCTCCATATGATGTTTCTCCTTCTTTATGTGGTGGGTTTAACATTTCATTTTCCGCTTCGAATAAGCCGAAGTTCCATTCTTTAAGACCTTTCAATCTCGTGTATGGTCTATTTGGACAAATAATTTCTAGTGTATCTGAAGCTCTTTCTTGAGTAGATGAATATAACGATTGAAATTGAATGTTCTCTTTATCAAAATACTCTTTCGCCATCGTTGCTTGTTCTATTCCTAATTCAGTTAATGGCGAATCACTAGCACCTTGAATTTTATGTTTTTCGTTAAAAAGCGTTTGTCCATGTCGCATTATGTATAATTTTTTTCTCATTTACTACCATCCCTTTGTTTTGTGTTAGTTATACCATATGTTAATTAAATTATAACTAAAGTCAAAAGTTTTACATAATTTTATTAATATAATATCGGACGAATCATATTAACCCCCTATAAATAAGTAATTAAAATCAACTTTCATGAAATAATATTTAAATAAGTGTAATATCACTGTTTTTCATAAATTAATTCTATTGCTAAAAAAATCTTTTTGAGTATACTATTTATAGTTAGTTTAATTTTTATTACGGGAAGGAAAGATTTTATATGTCACAAGTATTATTTATAACAGCTCATCCACACGATGACACAGTATCATTCTCAATGGCTACAGCTAAAGCTTTTATTGAAAGTTACAAAGTATCAAATCCAAATGATGAAGTTGTTCACATTGATTTATATAATGAATATATTCCTCAAATTGATGCGGATGTATTTGCTGGTTGGGGAAAACTACAATCGGGTCAAGAATTTGAAGCTTTATCAGAAGGCGAACAAGGGAAAGTTAAACGTCTAGAAGAATTAAGTAATCAGTTCGTAAATGCAGATAAATATGTATTCGTAACACCATTCTGGAACTTCTCATTCCCTCCAGTAATGAAAGCATATTTAGATTCTGTTTCAGTAGCAGGTAAAACATTTAAATATACTGCTGAAGGTCCTGTTGGTTTATTACCAGATAAAAAAGCATTACATATCCAAGCACGTGGAGGATATTATTCAGAAGGTCCTGCAGCAGAGTTAGAAATGGGTGATCGTTATATCAAACAAATGATGGGCTTCTATGGTATTACTGACGTTGATAGCCTAATCGTTGAAGGACATAATGCTGAACCTAACAAAGCTGAAGAAATTAAAGCTGATGGTATCAAACGTGCTAAAGCTTTAGGTGAAACATTCTAATATAAATAAAATCTCTCAATCCGTTAGTCTTCTAACTTTCAGATTGGGAGATTTTATTTATATTGTCATTATCTTTGTACGTTTTATAATGAAAGTATACAATTGATGTAAAGTATCATGAATCATATATAAGGGGATGAACCAAATGGATACATCATTTAATACAACTAAGGAATTTGCTAAAGCATTAGACACTGCAGATGTGTTGCATTACTTACGCGACCGTTTTTACATACAACCTAACGAAATTTATATGGATGGAAACTCATTAGGTTTAGCTTCTAAAGATGCGGAAGGAGCCTTGCTCAATGTTCTAGAAGTATGGAAAAAGGAAGGTATCAAAATTTGGAATACAGATGATAGCAAATACTATCATTATTCTAAACATATCGCTTCTTATATGGCACCTTTAATCGGTGTCGAGGCTGATGAAGTTGTTATTGTTGGTAGTACGACTTCTAATATTCACCAAGCGATTAGCACTTTTTATAAACCAACTAAAGATAAATATAAAATATTAGTAGATGACTTAAATTTCCCTACTGACCGTTATGCAGTTGATAGCCAAGTGAAGTTGAAAGGACTTAATCCTGAAGACGCAGTTAAAGTTGTGGAAAGCATTGATGGTTCTTATATCGACGAAAATGCTTTAATCGACGCTATGACTGACGATGTTGCTCTCATTTTATTACCTACTGTACTTTATCGTAGTGCTCAAGTTTTAGACATGGAAAAAATCACGATGGCAGCAAAAGAACGTAATATTATTATCGGATGGGATTTATGTCATGCAATTGGTGCACTTGATATGGATTTAACACGAGTAGATGCCGACTTTGCTGTTTGGTGTACATACAAATACTTATCAGCTGGTCCAGGCTCAACAGCAGCTTTATATATTAATAAAAAACATTTCTCAAAAATTCCTGGTCTTGCAGGTTGGTTTGGAAATAAAGATGAAACTCAATTCCAGCTTAAACATGAATTTGAACATCAACAAGATGCTTCAGGTTGGCAAATAGGAACACCAAACTTATTCTCCATGGCACCTATTGAGGGTGTTTTGAAAATATTCAATGAAGTTGGCATGCATGCTATTCGAACTAAATCGCTACATATCACTTCATATCTTATGTATTTAATAGATGAGAAGTTAACTAAATATGGATATGCAGTTGGAAATTTAAGAGAAGATTATTTACGTGGAGGTCATGTATGCCTTGTACATGATGAAGCTTATCGTATTAGTTTAGCTTTAAAAGACAAAGGCGTGATTCCTGATTTTAGAGAACCTAACGTCATTCGCCTAGCGCCTACTGCACTATATACAAGTTACGAAGAAGTATTAACAGTCGTTGATATTCTAGAAGAAATAGCACAAAATCAATTATATGAACAATATAGTAATAAGCGCGGGTTAGTCGTATAACAATTTCTGTTAATATAAGGAGCAACTGTTTATGTACAAAAAATACGGCGAGATCGTCCGATTTATCATAGTTGGCGGCATTAATACAGTTAACTATTATTGGATTTATTTATTGTTATTAAAAATACTACAATTCAATTATTTATTGAGTCATATTACAGCATTTATATTAAGCTTTATAATTTCATTTTATTTAAATTGTTATTTCGTATATCATGTTGAGCCAACAGTTAAGAAATTTTTACAATTCCCTTTAACTCAAATAGTAAATATGGGATTACAAACTTTATTGTTATACATTTTTGTACAATGGCTACATGTAAGTGAAATATTCGCACCATTCATAGGTCTCGTCATAACTGTTCCTGTAACTTTTATCATTTCAAAATGGATACTAGTAGAAAGAACATAAAATAATTCTTGTATGAGCAAATAAACTAAGAATCGTACTACTTATTGGATTCACTAACAATTTTGTGAAGTGCTGACGCCCAAGGAAATAGTATGCGTGAGAGACTACAGGCTCGAGCTATACCCCAGGCAGGCATGCACGAATAAAATCTTTAACTTTCATAAAAATAAGCATATCACTTTCAAACTGAAATAATCAGTTAAGTGATATGCTTATTTATTTTGAGTTAGGATTTATAATCCAAACTTGTTAACTTATAGCAACAGCAGTACAAATATTGGTACAACTGCTACGACCACTACACCAACTAATACGAGAGAAATACTGGCCATTGATTCTTCTATTTCTCCTAATTCTTTCGCAGCAGCAACACCTAATGTATGTCCACTTGTTCCTAATGCTAAACCACGTGCAATTGGATTTGTTATGTTGAATAGTTTCAGCAATTTATTACCTAATGCCATAATAATAACTGCATTTAAAATAACTGCAAGTGATGTTAATTCCTTAATGCCTGAAATACCTTCAGATACTGGTAAAGCAATCGCTGTTGTTGCAGCTTGTGGTAACATTGAAGCGATAATATCATCACCGAATTGGAAAGCTTTCGCAACAATATAGATGATAACTAATGCTGAGACTGTACCTACTGCTATACCTCCCATAATATGATGCCAATGTTTCTTTAATACTTCACGCTTTTTATATAAAGGAATCGCAAAGCAAATTGTTGCAGGTTCAAGGAAGAAGTTAATAATATCTCCCCCGATTTTATAATTTTCATATGGTATGCCTGTAACTTTTAAAAATAGAATACCTACTACCATACTGAAGAATAAAGGTGCGAATAGGAAAAATCCATTTGTTTTTTTAAATAATAGTGTTCCTAATAAAAATACGACAACTGATAAACCTATTCCGAAATATGGTGTATTTACGCCTAAATGTTCCATCATGCGTAATCACCTGCCACTCTTTTACGTTTAATATTTTTAGTTTGTTTAGCAGTTTTTTCACTTGGTTTCATAATAAGTTGTGAAAATATTCCTGTACAAACAAGTAATAAAATCGTGGAAATGATTATTAATAAAATAATTAAAATTGGACTTGAACTTAAAACACCCAGTGAATTAATAACGGAAATACCTGCTGGTACGAATAAAAATCCTATATTATTCGTTAACGCTGTACCAACCGCTTCTACTTGTTCTAATTTCACAATTCTCGTAGTAAGTGCAACAAACATCAATACTAACCCGATTACTGATGCTGGCATTGGTATAGGCATAAAGCTTTCTATAATATGTGATATCAATAATATGATTGATATCGTTAATACTTGTTGAAAGAAGTTATTAACTTGTTTCATAACGACAACCTCCTGTATTTATCTCTTAAGGTTATCTTAATATGAAAACTATTAAATAAAGCGTTTTCATCCCGAGATGCAATATTTAATGTGTGAGTTACAATAAGTTGATGTCCAAATTACACCAACCCTATTTCCGCTTTAAACAACTTCATATATGATCGGCTTACTTGTAATTTTATACCATGTGTTAACGTCACTTGGTATGTGGAATTAAACCAATGTTCTACTGACTGAATATGCTTTTTATTGATGATACTAGCACGGTGGATACGGATAAATTTGGCATGGCTCAGTTTCTTTTCATAATAACTGAGTGATTCGTTTGTTTCATATTTTGTTTCTGTCGTGTTAATTGTTGTAACACCTTGATTGACGGATATCGCTATAATATCTTCTATATTTAAAATGTAAATACGATCATCAATTTCAATAGGTAACACTTCAGTTCCGTCATGATTGGATTGTTCAACTACTGATTGTTGTTCACTACTAGTTAATTTATTTACAGCTTGTTCAATACGTGCCTTTTCAAAAGGCTTTAATATATAATCAGTAGCTTCTAATTCAAATGCCTGTACAGCAAAAGTATCATGAGCTGTTGCAAATATAATATGTGGAACATGTTTCATTTTATTAATTTTTTTAGCTAAATCTAGTCCGCTTTCTTCCATTAAATTAATATCTAAAAATATCACATCAAAATCATTTGATAATAAATGCTCTAATGTTTCTTCAACATTTTCTGCTTCTTTAATATCACTAAATGACCCAATTTGATTAAGTAAATATTTTAATTCATTACGTGCTAATGGTTCATCATCTACAATTAATGCTTGCATTACATATCCTCCTCTATATGTTTATACGGTATTTCAGTTTGGACTTCGGTACCTAAATGACTAGTATGAATGCTAAGTTCTGCAGTTGGACCAAATAAACCGATTAGCCTTTTATTTAAATTTTCAAGTGCACTACCTGTTCCCGACTGTGATTCTACAATTACTTTACCGATTGTCCCCAACTTTTCCTCAGGAATGCCTTGACCATTATCTTTCACTGATAATTTAATTTTATGTTGTTCACTCGTGACTTCTACCCATATTCGATTGTCATCTTTTCTATTTGTAAAAGCATGCTTAATTGCATTCTCTACAAGAATTTGAATTACAAATGGTGGTACAAGTGCTGATTCATATTGCTCAGGAATATCACATTCAATAATAAAATGGTCTGGATACCTTGCTTGTTCTAACGCAATATATGCTCTAACTTGCTCAAGTTCTTTAGAAATTGTAATTGTGTTATTTCTTGCACCTTGCAAATTAGAACGGAAAAACTGACTCATTTGTAATAATAGTTGTCTTGCTTTTTCATGATCAATTCTAACTAATGCAGAAATTGTATTCATAGCATTAAAGAAGAAATGTGGATTGACTTGTGCTTGTAATGATTTTATTTCAGCGTCTTGAAGTAATTGTCTTTGTGTTTCAACAGCACCAAGTTCTAATTGGCTCGAGAATATTTTCGCTAATCCTTCAGCTAAACGTTTCTCAACGAATGTTAAATCATGATAATCAGTAAAATAAAGTTTAAGTGTTCCTACGATATCTCCTTGTATATATAGAGGTATTACGATTGCCGCTTCCAGTGGACAGTTAGGATGTTGGCACCCTATCTCTTTACTAGAATACACTTCTTTTTGTTGACCGGTGTCAATTACGGCTTTAGATAAATCTGTAATGATTGTTTTATCTGGAGTGTGGTGATCACTAGCAACCCCTACATGCGCTAAAATATGTGTTTTATTTGTAATAGCTACAGCTGAAACTTTCATTAAATCTTTAATCACTTTAGCAGATTCGTTTGCTGAAAACTCTGTTAATCCCTCTTTAAAGTAAGGCAAGGTTTGATTGACGAGTTTCAATACATCTTGCGTTTGAATAGCTCTCATTTGCTCTTCTTGTTTTACAGTTGAAACAATAATGGACATAAATATTGCTGTTCCCAGTCCATTAATAATAATCATAGGTAATGCTATCAATTGAACAAGTTCTAGTGCATCTGCTTTTTGTGAGGAAAACACAAGAATACATATCATTTGAATAACTTCTGTAGATGCACCAATTAAAGCACTTTGTTTTACAGATAAATACCCTTTAGATTTCATCGCTCTTTGGCCGAAATAACCAGCCACTAAACCAATAACTATAGATGAAATTAAATAAGTATATGCATCTGCTCCGCCAATATAAACTCTAAATATACCTGATAATACACCTACAAATAAACCGACGAATGGTCCGCCGATCATACCTGCCACACCTATCGTTAATACACGTGTATTCGCCAGTGAAACTTCTGGTCCTAGATGAAGGTAAATCATGCTTGAAACCACTTCGCCATTATTAATAGCTACACCTGTAAAGTTAGATAACAAGGCAAATGAAGAAAACACTATGATAAGTCTCCATTTAACGTACCATTGTTCACGCTCTCCCATCATATTTTTAAAATATGATGTATTCATTAAGATGTAAGCGACAAGTATAATGAGCCCTACTCTTTCTAGTAATAATACAAATAAATTTAACATAATAGCACCCTATATTTTTATTTTTAATTTAGTTTCTCATCCTCAAACATTTTACCATATGTCATTCATCTCAATCATATAAAGAGAAAATGTTATAATATGATATACAAGACATTTAAGATTCAAGGGGGATTTAGTGATGGATTTACAAAACGCTTTACCGAATGAAATAAGAAGTTTAATAAGACGTGGTGAATTAGAAATGCCTACTAGCGGGATGGCTAAAGGTTATGTACAAGCAAATGTCGTCATTTTACCATCAAAGTACGCCTATGACTTTTTGAAGTTTTGTTTTAGAAATCCTAAGACATGTCCGTTATTAGATGTTTCAGAAGAAGGTTCAACTTCATTTAAAAAATATGGTAAAGATGCTGATATTAGAACTGATGTAGGGTTATATAGAATGTATACAGATGGTGTGTTAGTTGATACATATCAAGATATTAGGAACTTATATACAGAAGATATGGTGAGTTTCTTAATAGGATGTAGCTTTACGTTCGAACACGCTTTAATAGAAGCAGGCATTCCAATGAGACACATCGAAGAAAAACATAATGTACCCATGTATATTACAAATATTCCGGCGTCAACAAGCGGTGTTTTCAAAGGTAATATAACTGTAAGTATGCGACCAATGACAATGGCAGATGCGATTAAAGCAACAGAAATCACAACGCAATTTAAAGATGTTCACGGCACACCTATTCACATAGGAAACCCTAGTGAAATTGGGATACAAGATATCAACACCCCAGACTTTGGTGACCCTGTAACAATTAAAAATAATGAGGTCCCTGTATTTTGGGGATGTGGTGTTACACCTCAATCTGTCGCACTTCAAGCTAAACCAGAAATTATGATTACACATGCTCCAGGACATATGTTTATAACTGATATTAAAGACAGCGAAATGAGCAATTCATAAATTTTTTTGAAATAAGAAGGGAGCGGAACTACCAGCCTGAGACATTTATTTATGCCCCAGATTGGTAGTACCACTCCGGCAATTGTTATTGTTTTTACAATTCTGTTCTAAGTTCCCAAAGTTCTGGAAAGAAGCTATGATCTATAACACGTTTTAAATAATTTACACCAGAGCTGCCACCAGTTCCTACTTTAAATCCTATAATTCTCTGCACAGTTTTCATATGACGGAATCGCCATTGACTATATCTATCCTCAACATCCGTTAATTTCTCTAGTAATTCATATAACTCAAAATATGTTTCTGCATTTAAATATATTTCTTTAAACGCTTCTTTCACTGATTCATTAGAAACATGATTGTCTGTCACTTTCCTATTTAATACTGATTCATCAATCTTAAAACCAGCTCTGTTTATAGCTTTAATCGTTTCATCGTATATACTTGGTTTTTCAAGCTGTGTTTTTAACAAATTATATATGTTAGCATCTTTTTCATATATTTTAAGCGCATGTGTCGTTTTATACCCGAGGCTATATTCAAGCATTCTATTTTGGTAAGATTGGAATCCTGAAGAACTACCTAAATCATCTCTAAACGTTAAATAATCACTCGGTGTCATCGTAGATAATACTTCCCATACTTGAATGAGTTGTTTTTGTATATTTCCTACTCGTGCTAACTTTTTAAACGCTTGTTTAAATTGATCATTTTTAACGTCATCACATGCAGAATTAATTTCATGAATTATGAGATTCATCCATAATTCTGAAACTTGATGAACGATAATAAACAATTTTTCGTCATGACTATCTGTTAATGTATGTTGTGCTGATAAAACTTTATCTAGACCTAAATATTCACTATAAGTCATATCTTCTGTAAAATCTGTCTTTACACTTTCCCCTTTGATTGAATCATCTTGAAAATTATTCATCCCTATTCCCCTCTCTTTTCAATAACTGCTCTAATCGGCGAACCATCTGCTCCCATTAAATTAAGTGGTAAACCTATGAAATGATAATAGCCAGCTGATACTTCTTCTAATAATAAATTTTCAATATTGATAATATCGTATTTATTAAAAGCGTGATGATTATCTAATGTTTTAGAATCTATATCATCTACTGAAGGGACGTCTATACCAAACACTTTAATACCAATACTTGATAAGTAAGCAATCGCATCTTCAGTTAGTACAGGTACATTTTCAGGAAAAATATTTAATTTCGCTTCATGCTTTGTTTTAATCATGATAATAGTCCCTTTAATGTCAAACTGTTCAAGTATTTCCCGAGAAATTAAATTCTCTTCAAAAACTTCTATCAATGTAGCCTCGCCTATTA
The DNA here is from genome assembly GCF_049310805.1 of Mammaliicoccus sp. JADD-157. Taxonomy (NCBI): domain Bacteria; kingdom Bacillati; phylum Bacillota; class Bacilli; order Caryophanales; family Staphylococcaceae; genus Mammaliicoccus; species Mammaliicoccus sp. JADD-157. The sequence goes on from NZ_JBMOVZ010000003.1 coordinate 147,340, forward strand.
ATCGATTTACATCAATTTGATCTATCGTTATGCCTTCATCATCAAAATGAAATGGCGCATCCATATGTGTTCCAATATGAGTACTTGTAGAAATACTCCCTATATTTACCGAGCCCGTTTCTGATTTAGTAGCAGACAATTCAAAATTAAAAGGCTCATCCCCCGGCCAGTGTGCAATTTCGTTTGATAATTTTTGCGTAATATCAATCCACATACATATACTCCTTTACTTTGTAATCGCTAACATTATTTTATGATATAACTTCATTGTACATCAATTTAAGCAGAAGTTTTCGTTTTAAACACAAAAGGGTACAATTATATTGAGGTGAAATTTATGTCTTATATTCGCGTGCATGGTGCAAATCAAAATAATTTAAAAAACATAAATATCGATATTCCTAAACATAAATTAACAGTGTTTACTGGTCGTTCAGGTTCAGGTAAATCTTCTCTAGTCTTTAGCACATTAGCTGCTGAGTCTGAAAGGCTACTAAATGAAACATATTCAAGTTATATACAAAATCAATTAACACAATATGAAAAACCTGATGTTGATCAAATAGAACACTTGCCAGTAGCAATGGTCATTAATCAAAAAAGATTAGGCGGTAATTCTCGTTCAACAGTCGGTACTATATCAGATATTTATGCTTCTGTTAGATTGTTATGGTCAAGAATTGGTGAGCCATTTGTTGGCTATTCAAGTGTATTTTCATTCAATAACCCGAGTGGTATGTGTCCAACTTGCCAAGGACTAGGATATGTTGAAGATATAGATTTAAATGAACTACTGGATTATGACAAGTCATTAAATGAAGACGCAATTAAGTTCCCATCATTTCGTCCGGATAGCTGGAGAGGTAAACGTTATTTATACAGTGGTCTATTCGATAACGATAAAAAGCTAAAAGATTATACAAAAGAAGAAATGGATACATTTTTATATACAAAACCTAAAAAATTAAAAAATCCACCTGATAATTGGCCAAAAACTGCCAAATTCGAAGGTTTAATACACCGTTTTAGACGTTCATTTTTATTAAATGATAATTTTGAGAAAAAACGCTTTTTAGAAGATGTGAACAGGGTTGTTACAACACATAAATGCCCTACTTGTGATGGTAAACGTCTTAATAAAAAAGTGTTAAGCTGTAAAATTAACAACTTAAGCATTACAGACTTCACAGCATTACCGATAGATGAAGCTATTACATTCCTTGAAAATATTCAAGATAAAAAAGCTAACTACATCATTAAACCATTGCGTGAACAGTTACAAGCTTTGTCATACGTTGGACTTAATTATTTAACACTAGACCGTCAAACACCTTCTCTTTCAGGAGGAGAGTCACAAAGAATTAAATTAATCCGTCATCTAAACAGTCCTTTAACTGATTTAGTATATATTATCGACGAACCAAGTGTAGGACTTCACCCTGAAGATATTGAAAAAATTAACGCCATTATGAAATCAATTAGAGATAAAGGCAATACTGTATTAGTAGTCGAGCATGATCCAGATGTCATTCGTATCGCTGATCATGTAATTGATATCGGTCCAGAAGCTGGAAAGCACGGTGGCGAAATTACATTTACCGGTACATATCAAGAACTGCTTGATACACATACTGCAACAGGTAAAGCTCTGAACCGATCTCATCATATTAAAAAGAACATTCGACAACCAGAAAACTTTATCCATCTAAAAAACATTAATAACAATAACTTAAAAAATATATCTATAGATATTCCTAAGAACATTTTATCTGTATTGACAGGTGTTGCAGGTTCAGGCAAAAGTTCCTTATTAAAAGCAGGACTTTATAATCGTAACGACACAACTTTTATAGATCAAAAACCTGTTCATGCATCTAACCGTTCTAATTTATTAACTTACATGGATTTATTTGATGAAGTCCGTGAGTTTTATAGTAATGAAACTGGATTGAAAAAGAGCATGTTTAGCTATAATTCAGAAGGTGCATGTCCCGAATGTAATGGTAAAGGCGTCATCAAGACAGAACTAGCTTTTATGCCTGACTTTTCACAAATTTGCGAAGTATGTAAAGGTACACGATATAGACCTGAAGTGTTAGCAGCAAAAGTAAATGGATATTCAATAGCCGATGTATTAGCTTTAACAGTTGAAGAAGGTATTGATATGTTCAGTCATAATCACAAGATTTATAGTCGCTTAAACCATTTACAGGCAACAGGACTACATTATATGACTTTAGGACAATCACTCGATACACTATCAGGTGGTGAAATACAAAGAGTTAAGTTAAGTAGATACCTTGATCAATCAGCAACTGATGAAATATTCGTATTCGATGAACCAACAACAGGATTGCATGAAGACGATATACCAACACTGTTGTCATGCTTCGAACAATTGATAGAACAAGGTAATACAGTTATCATCATAGAACATAACTTAACTATGATGACCCATGCAGACTGGATTATCGACGTAGGACCAGGAGCCGGCATGAACGGAGGACATATATTATATAGTGGTCCACCACAAGGTATATTAGATGTAGACGATTCATTTACAGCAAAACATTTAAAACGATATATAGATTAAAGAAGGTTAAAAAGCTGAGACATTTATTGATGTCTCAGCTTTTGTTGTTTTGAGCGCGAAGAAAAAGATACTCTATTTGGATTTACGCCTTAATTAATCCAACTAAATGGCTCTTATTGGATTTTCGGCTTAGTTAATCCAACTAAATTGGCTCTTATTGGATTTTCGGCTTAGTTAATCCAACAAAAGGTGGACTACTTGGATTATTGTCTTAGTTAATCCAACTAAATGGCTCTTATTGGATTTTCGGCTTAATTAATCCAACTAAATGGCTCTTATTGGATTTTCGGCTTAATTAATCCAACTAAATGGCTCTTATTGGATTTTCGACTTAATTAATCCAACTAAATTGGCTCTTATTGGATTTTCGACTTAATTAATCCAACTAAATTGGCTCTTATTGGATTTTCGGCTTAATTAATCCAACTAAATTGGCTCTTATTGGATTTTCGACTTAATTAATCCAACTAAATTGGCTCTATTTGGATTATTGTCATAATTAATCCAATAAAAGTATAATCTCTAGCTTTTATATATTCTTTCCAAAAAGGAGTCGACAGAAATCTCATTTTCCTAAAAAAATTTCTGACTCGCTTCCTTCTTAATTTTCCATAGTCATTCTATTCACTTGAATATACCTAGTAAATATATAACGAACTAGTGGGCCCATAACAATAATTTGTAATGGTAATGCTACGATTAAATTTTTACCAAATATCGAAAGGTAGTCTATAATCATTGAATTCGAAGTATATCCAATATGAATGTAAGTAGAAACTAAGCCGTAAATAGACATTAAAAATGCCATTCCTAAAACCATACATATGGACATTGCTAAGACTGTATAGATTTTCTTATTTGTATTTGCTGTTAATTTAAATGCTATCTTTTTAGCGTTAGGTCCTACAATGAACATATCTAATATAAATGCAATAACAAATCCTATTGCAAAATCAGATATTCCTTCTATAAAAGTAATTTCCCCAATTGTTCCATTAATATAAAGATTATATATACTCATTACTAACACCATACCAAAGCACATTATCAAGCCGAATTGTATACTTTCTTTTCTAGTTGTTGGCAAATTTATCATCCTTTTCTATTTATATCTTTATAGTATAGAGAGAATAAAATTTGCTCGTAAGTGAACTTTTTGTGAACAATTATTTTAAACTTAAAAGAGGCTGGGACATAAATACATGTCTCAGCCTCTTTTATTATAATGGCAGTAGTTGACTGGATTGAAAATACGCTTATATCAAGCTTTTTCCAACCCTAGTCACCCTTGCCGGGGTGGGACTATGAAATCTATTTATTAAAATGAGATTTCTGTCCCACTCCCTGGGATTTCAATAGATTTATTTTTTTATTGATTAAATACTTACAGAAAACACTATAAAGGTAACGATTGGTTATTTAATTCTAATACAACTTCATCTTTAATTGTGCATCCTTCTTCTAAAAGTTGTGTAATTTTATTGTCAAACTGTGGTAAATACTCTTTATGTGCTATTAATAGTTCGTCTAGAACGCGCTTAGCTGTTTCTCCACTTGGTATAAGTGGATTCATAGTAAATGCTTGTAGCGCTAAGCCATAATCTCCTGTTACTGCCGCTTCTTCTACAGTTAACTCCATATTCTTCATTAACTGTAACCAACCTTTTTCTGCTGGTTTGAATGTTCCAAATGCTATAGGACGTGCACCTTCTGCTCCAATATAAGCTGAAACTTCTACCACGTCTTCTGGTGATAAATCTGGTACAGATCCTTGGTTTTTAGTAGAAACAACAATATGTGTATTTTTATTAGCATAGATAGATGCAATCGTTTCACACGCTGCTTCTGAATAATAAGCGCCACCACGTTGTTCTAACTGTTCTGGTTTGTGATCTAAGTTAACATCTTTATATAATTCGAATAATTCTTTTTCACTCTTTTTAACTTGCTGTGCTCGCGTTCCTACTTTCTCATCATTGTATTCTTCTAGCATATTCTCAAGCATTTCTTCAGTTCTATAATAGTAGCGATGGTACCCACAAGGAATCATATTCATTTGTTTAAGTTGCTCTTTGAAGAATGGTATATCATGAATATTTGCTGGAATTCCTGAATCATTACTATACATTTTATCAATAATTTCAGAAGTTACATCAACACCTTTAGTATCTTTTACGCGGTGCCAATGAAAATGATTTAAACCGGCAAATGAATAAATTAGTTCATTTATATCTTTTCCTAATAATTCAGGTTCAGCCATCATAGCACCTACTGGAACGTTACATAAGCCAATAACTTTTTCCCAGCCACCGTAACGAATGATTGAGTCAGTTACCATACCGCTTGGGTTCGCAAAATTAATTAACCATGCATTAGGACAAAGTGTTTTCATGTCCTCTACAACATCTAAAATAATTGGAATTGTACGGAATGCTTTAAAAATACCACCAGCACCATTCGTTTCTTGACCTACCATGCCGTAAGATAATGGTATTCTTTCATCTTTCACACGAGCGTCTAATCCACCCACTCTAAATTGTGTCGTCACAAAATCAGCACCTTTCAAGGCTTCTTTACGGTCGACTGTTAAATGAACTTTAACATCGTAAGGAGAAGCATCCCACATTCTTTGAGCCATTTTACCTACAATTTCTAATTTTTCTTTACCTGATTCTATATCTACTAGCCAAATTTCTCTTATTGGAAGCTCTTCGTACCTTTTAATAAAACCTTCCATCAATTCTGGAGTATAACTACTTCCTCCACCTATTGTTACAATTTTTACACCTTTAACCATTGGAAAATCCCCCTTTACCTTAATAATAGTTTCCTTTTAAAAATGTACAAGACCTTAGCATGAATCAACTTTATGATTTACAATATTGTAAGAATTTTTAATTATTTTTGTAAATGTTGTTTACAAAAGCTATAATTAATTTGGTGATAAATATGCTATTAAGCGAGAAAATGAAAGAACAAGAACGTTTTTCTATTTCCGAAAGAACAGTTATTAGTTACATATTTAAAAATTGGGATGAAATACAAGATCAAACAGCAAAGCAAATTGCAGAAGAAGCCTATACTCACCCTTCCATATTAACGAGAATTGCTAAGAAACTAGGATATTCAGGTTGGGTTGATTTAAAAGAAGCTTTTGTTAAAGAAATGTATTACTTAAATAATAATTTTCACAATGTCGATGCTAACTTTCCATTTGATGAAACAGATAACTTCATGACAATTTCAAACAAGTTAGCCACTTTAAATGAAATGACAATAGAAGACACGTTATCGTTAATCGACTATAATGCATTAAAAAAAGCAGTTGATCATTTAAATACAGCATCAGAAATTAAGATATTTTCATTAGAAAATAACCTTCAACTTTGTTATGCTTTCAAATCTCATATGATGAGAATCGGTAAAAAAGTTACGCTATGCACCTTTGACCAAGGTTACGAAGCATCAACCTGTTCGGAAGATACTTGCGTTATTATCATTTCTTACACAGGTGAAACTACAAATATTCTTAAATTGTTACCAATGATAAGAAAAAAGAAAGCAACTATCATATCGCTAACAAGTATAGGCGATAATACATTGGTCAAACAATCCGACTATCTATTCAGAATAACAACACGAGAAAAACTATATTCGAAAATTGGTAACTTCACATTAAATAACTCTATTACCTTCCTGTTAGACATCTTTTACAGTTGTATCTTTTCAGAAGCATACAAAGATAATATTGAGTTCAAAGTAAATATATCTAAATATTACGATAGTAGAAAAAGTTCAAATAAAGTAATGAGAGAAGAATGAATGAATGTGAAAATACAAAGAAGTGGAACAGAAACCTTATTTTTCTAATGAGATTTCTGTTCCACTTCTTTCTAGTTTATAAAAATTATTCTTCCACATCTAAAAAGAATTGTGCCATTTTTTCCGCACCATTTTCCGAGAAAAATATTTCTAAATTATCTTGTGACTCTTTCGCATGAACTTTTGTAGTTTCGAACATTTGTTGTTCATAAACTTTTAATACTTCAGTAAGATTATTAAAATTTTTAAATGATTCTGCTAAAAGGTAAGCATCATACAAAGCCATATTTACACCTTCACCAGCGAATGGACTCATAAGATGTGCAGCATCACCAATGATTGTAATATTTGGTTGTGTTGCCCAAGTTAAACCAATAGGAAGTTTATAAATTCTACGGAATTTAATATCATCATAACTATATGCAATATAATTTTTAAGCTCTGAATTCCAATCCCTATATTCAGCTAACAATCTTTCTTTTAATGCATCCAGTGAAAGATTACGATATTCATCAAGTTTTTCATATTTGGTTTTGAAGCTGATGTATGCCATTATACGTCCGTCTCCATTACGTTGACCTAATATAGCTTGATCGCCACCTAAGCCAATTAGCTTACCATTTTTATTGAACTTAAGAAGATCTGGGTGTTCATTCTCATCAGAATTCATCTCAATCATAGAAATACCAGTATACTCAGGTTTAGCATTTGTTAAATAAGAGCGTATCTGAGAAAATGCACCATCTGCACCAATTACTAAATCTGTCATAACAGTTGTACCATTTTCAAATACTAGCTCAACTTCCCCATTATCTCGCTGTATCAGCTTTTCAAACTTAAAACCATATTTAATATTTTCCGGATGAATTTGTTCCATTATAATATCGCATAATTTCCCACGATCGATTTCAGGCCTATTACCCTCACCTTCTGCATCTTCATCGTATAAAATTTCTCCGTCTTTACTTACAATACGTGTATCTTCACCTTCGTAACGCGCGTGCTTACGAAAAGTCTCAAAAATACCAGCCTCTTTCAAAGGTAACTGCCCACTGTCATCATGAATATCTAGTGAACCACCTCTGTCACTATGCATATTTTGATAACCACGTTCGTAAATAGTGAAAGAGAAGCCTTGTCGCTGTAATAGTAGCCCTAGCATTAATCCACCTGGACCACCACCTACAATTGCTATATGTTTTAAATCTTCTTTCTTCATTATTAGTCATTCTTCTTTCAAGTTTTATTTTTCTTCTCTGAATTGTTGAAGTTTTTCTTTAGTTTCCTTAATTAATTGTTGAAACTGTTCATATTTTTTTTCATCTTGCATTGAGATTTTACCTGCCAACATAAATGATTTGAAAAGTTCTTGTAATTCACTTCTAGATTCTTTCATTTTTCCCATATCTATATTTTGGAATTGCTCCATACGTTTTGTAAATTCATCATTACTACCGTTCTCTTCTAAAAACTGCTTTCCTTCATCAGTAATCGTATAAACTTTTTTCTTGCCATCTTTAGAAATTAATACAAACTCACGATCTTCTAACATTTGTAAAATCGGATAAACACTGCCAGGACTTGCCGAATAAAAACCTTTAAATTTTGCTTCAAGATCCTTAATAATTTGGTAACCATGTTTTGGTTCTTCTAATAACAGATTCAATATAATGAACTGTAAATTGCCTTTTTTGAAAAATCTTTCATTACCTCTTGCAGCAGCGAACATTTTTTCAAAACCATCAAAGCCACGAGAGAAACCTCCGTCATCATGTTGCATCATTGCAAGTCTTCTACTGTGAAATTGTCTGTTGAACATTATTATCACCTTTCTCTTTTCGATATATCGTTATATTAACCGATATATCGAAAGTTGTAAAGCGATATATCGTAATTTAATAAAAATAATTAAACCTTTATAAATTACACCTCTTAAACCCACTAATTTTTCATACTAAAAAGACGTTAACAACCAGAACTGGTTCAGTTAGGTCGTCAACGTCATTTCTTTATATTTCATTTTGCTTTATTTTTTCTTTTACGTAATCATAGTTGCCTTCGTATTTTGTTAATATTTGTTCTTTCAATAAGTACGTTATATTAAACAATTTATTCAAAAAGTACCTATCGTGAGAAACTGCTATAATCGTTCCATTATATTTTTCTAACGCATCTTCTATTGTTTCTTTAGAGTCTATATCTAAATGGTTTGTCGGTTCATCTAATATGAGCACATTAAAGTTTTGATTAACGATTTGCGCCCATCTTAATCTCATTTTTTCTCCACCACTTAGATATTTGATAGGTTTAAACACATCTTCACCATAAAATAAAAACTGTGCTAATATATGCCTTGCTTGACCTTCTGTTACATTCACAACTTCCCTAAATACTTCGATAACTGTTTCAGAATTTAAGTTTTCAAAAGTATGTTGTGATAAGTAACCAATTCTTAAATTAGGTGCAAGCTTTATTTTACCTTCATCTTGTTCTTCGTTTCCTAATATTAATTTTAAGATTGTACTTTTACCTGTACCATTATCACCAATAATAGCTACGTGCTCTTTTCTTCTTATTAATAGGTTAATGTTCTCAAATAAAATATCATCATACATTTTTGATACATTAACAAATTCAACAACATCGTTTGAAACACGTTGCCCCTCAGATAAATTCACATTCATTTTTTTATTTTCTAATATAGGCTTTTCAACTCTTTTTATTCTGTCCAATGCTTTTTCCATACTTTTCGCTCGTTTATACATCGCTGCATTTGGTGGCTTCGCTTGGCTCGCCCATAATCTCAATTGCTTAATAGATTCTTCCATTTTTTTAATCCGCTTTTGTTGAGTCTGATAAGCTTCAAATTCTCTAATTATACGCGCTTCCTTTTCTTTAACGAAATAACTATAATTTCCGTTGTAGATATGAAGCGTTCCTTGATCAATTTCTATAATTTGATTGACTGTTTCATCTAAAAAGTATCTATCATGAGAGACAATTACAATTGCTCCTGAGTATTGTTTAATAAAATCTGTTAACCAATCTATTGCTGAGATATCCAAATGATTTGTAGGTTCATCTAATAGAAGCAACTTAGGTTGTTTAAGTAGAATTTGTGCCAAGCCTACTTTCGTTCTCTCCCCACCAGATAATTTACTCCATGTTGAATCCAATAAGTTACTTATCTTTAGTCCATGGCTAACTCTTCGGATTTGTGCATCTTTCTCGTAGCCACCATGTTCTTCATATAATTCTTGTAATTGACCATATTGTTTTAACAATTTATTTAAATTGTCTGGATTATTTGCCATTTTTAATTCTATATCACTCATTCGCCCAGCAATACTATTCAACTCCTCAAATACTTCTGATAAACATTCGTATATATTTTTATCGTCTTGATATTTCGGTAATTGATTTAAATAGCCTATTGATAAATTTTTCTGCCAGCTGATTTGCCCCTCTGTCGGCACTTCTACACCAGCCATCAATTTTAACAGCGTACTCTTACCTTCACCATTTCTTCCAACTAATCCTACGCAATCACCATCATTTAAATCATATTTTATATCGTCAAAAATAATATCTCCCATATAAGATTGCGTAACTTTCGATATATTTATAATATTCATATTTGCTTCCTCCAAATTGTACTATAAGGAAGCTAGTGCTAGATGTTCCTTATAGCAATATTTTTCTTCAAAAAAGACACACTCCACCAATTTTGGAGAAAAATCCGCAAATTTGTTGCGAACGATTACTATAAATCTGCAACTATTAGCTAAAAGAAACATCTAAAACACCTCCGTTCAAAAATAAGTTACTTCTATTATATATTCTATAACGTGTTTCTTCTATATATATAGATAAATTAAAAAGTTTATTTTTATAAATACTTGCAATGCTATTGATTTCTATTTCACACTCAATTATGCCTCTATGTTTATTACGAGAAGATTACAAAGATTACTGACTGATGACTAACACTATAAGTCAATAAACTACCAGTAATAAAACTGATAATTCTGTTTTTTATAGTCAACTTCGTCTGAAACTTACTCGCAGTAGTTCTCAACTTGTAAGTAAATATTTCAGAGTATTTATTAAAATAAAAATATAACATCATTTTAAAATTAATATTTCAGAGTAATGCTTAATTTTTTGTTCTTACTTTTTACCTTTAATTAATAAATTCAAATATCTTAATTTTTTATAATAAACTGTCACAACAGTTCTCAGAGAGTTTCTAGTCATAAAAGATTACCATATATACAGTTAAATAAGAAAGAGTAAAATAAAGTGTATTATTACAGAGTGTGACATGAAGAAATTTTTATTACAGAATCAATTTGACATTGTAACCTTTTGTTATTTGACTGTAATTTACAAAGGGCTCATATATGTTATTGTTGTCTTGTCCCATTTTCACAGGGAAGAATTTTCTAACTAACAAAGAAATTATCAGCTAACATTAATAATAAAATTATAAAATATTACGGAGGGTTTTTAAATTATGAAAAAAGCAATTTTATCTTCATCATTAGCAGTAGCAATCGGTGCAACAGGAGTAGCTTCAACTAACGTAGCAGACGCTTCAGAACAAAATGTAAACAAGGAAGAACTAGCTCAGTTAGCTCAAGCTAATGCACCACAACTTAACCAAGAAGCTATCCAAGAAGGCGCTTATGACATCAACTTTACTTTAGATGGTTTCGAATATAACTTCGAATCAGATGGTCAAAACTTCACTTGGGGTTACCATGCAACTAATGCAGCAGACACTGAAACTCAAGCTCCAGAAGCTACACAAGAGCCAGTTGCTGAACAACCTGCAGCTGAACAAACTCAAGCTCCAGCTGAAGAAACACAAGCTCCAGCTGCAACAGAACAAGAATCAAACAATGTTGAGGCTCCTCAAGTAGAAGCACCTAAACAAGAAGCTCAACAAACTCAAGAAACTACGACTCAAGAAACTAAAACTACACAAACTTCTTCAGCATCTGAAGGTTCAGATGTAGAAGTTAATGATCACTTAAAAGCAATCGCTGAACGTGAATCAGGCGGAGACCTAAAAGCTGTTAACCCATCTTCAGGTGCAGCAGGTAAATACCAATTCTTACAAAGTACTTGGGATTCAGTAGCTCCTTCAGAGTATAAAGGTCAATCACCAACAGAAGCTCCTGAAAGCGTACAAGACGCAGCTGCTGTTAAATTATACAATGAAGTTGGCGCTTCACAATGGGTTACTGCATAATATATAAGCAGTTATAAACTTTATTTAACAAAATAATCCAACGCCCTCGGCAATAGCTGAGGGCGTTTTTTATGCTTTATTAAATATTTCTTCTACATAATACTTAACTTCAGGAAATGAATCGTAACCATCTTCTTCACAAAAATGACCGTCATGATGCTTTTTAAATACTTTTGCATCTAATCTTTCTGCCAATGATTTACTTAATGGATAAGACACAGTAGGATCTTTTGTTGCACCTATAACGACTCTATACGGTACTACATCTTTAATTTTCTCATAATCTACATTTGTTGATTCTATAAACCCATCTAATTCAGGAAACTGTATTATCTTTTCATCAAATCCTGCAACGAGTACAAGACCTTTTATGTTAATATCACTTGTTGCATTAGATATCATATCTAATACAGTGATTACTCCTAAACTATGAGCTACTATAATATTTTCACCACTAGATAAATCTATATTTTCTTTTAAAGTTTGTGACCATTCTTCTAGCTTAGGTTCTGTAGAATTAGGAAAATCAATTAAATGTCCATCTACCTCTGGAAATTGATTTTTTAACCAATCAAACCAATTTTTTTGGCTATTGGCGTTATACCCGTGTGCTATATATAAATGTTTACTCAATTAAATCACCTTCCAATGAATAATTCTTACATATCAAACCTAGTATCGCCATTAGCATACCACCTACAGGAAATATGAGCCACCAAAAACTTGATAAAAACTCCCAACCATTCATTACTCTGTCATTTGTAGTATTAATAGTAGCTAATGATAAAAAATCATATTTTGGTGAAATCGCTTTATACATATAAAATTATATGGTTTGTTATAATTATTAGTATAGATATTTTACAAAGGAGTGGGATTATGACAACACCAATTATAATTGATACTGATCCCGGTATTGATGATATTATTGCAATTTCAGCAGCTTTAAATTCACAAGAAATAGATGTTCGGTTAATCACATCTATTGGAGGAAATGTTGGAATTGAACATACGACTAGAAACGCAATTGACATTGTAGATTACTTTAAGAAGGAAGTACCTGTAGCTAAAGGTGTCAATAAACCTTTATTAAACGCTTTATCTACGGCTGAATATGTACATGGACACAATGGTATTGGTAATTATGAATTTAACACTTCACAACGTTCAAATATTTTAGAAGACAACGCTGTAATTGCTATGAGAAATGTGATTATGCAGTCTGATGAACCTATTACATTAGTTCCAATAGGGCCATTAACAAATATTTCTCTTTTATTTTCACTTTTCCCAGAAACGATTGAAAATGTAGAGAAAATAGTTTTAATGGGTGGCGCAGCTGTCGGTGGAAATGCTACACCAGTAGCCGAATTTAATATATTCGCTGATCCTCATGCTGCTCACATTGTATTTAATCAAGATTTATCTATTGTGATGTGTGGATTAGATGTCACAAGAGAAACGATGATTAACCAAGATGATGTTGAACGTCTTGCTCAATTAGGTGATTTTGGAAAAATGATTACAACGATGCTCGATGTATACAACGATTCAAACTCTGGTGGCGCAAACCAACACATTATTCATGATCTTAGCACAATATTCTACTTATTGTATCCAGAAATTTACGAAACTAAAAAAGCAAATATTTCTGTTATAACAGAAGGGCAAGCAGAAGGTTGTACATATACTGAATTTAATGAAGAAGGTTTAGTAGATGTATGTATACATGCAGATAACGAAAAATTTAGATCATATTTTGTTGATTTTGTAGAAGATATTTATAAAGAATTTGGATAAATAAATTAACGTAGCGCACTCTTTATTGGATTTTCTAACTCATTAATCCAAGTACGTACCCTCTTATTGGATTTTCTATCTCGTTAATCCAAATACATGCACTCTTATTGGATTTTCTATCTCGTTAATCCAAATACATGCACTCTTATTGGATTTTCTACCTCGTTAATCCAAGTACGTACCCTCTTATTGGATTTTCTGCCTCGTTAATCCAAGTACGTACCCTCTTATTGGATTTTCTGCCTCGTTAATCCAAGTACGTACCCTCTTATTGGATTTTCTGCCTCGTTAATCCAAGTACGTACCCTCTTATTGGATTTTCTGCCTCGTTAATCCAAGTACGTACCCTCTTATTGGATTTTCTGCCTCGTTAATCCAAGTACGTACCCTCTTATTGGATTTTCTGCCTCGTTAATCCAAATACACATACTCTTATTGGATTTTCTATCTCGTTAATCCAAGTACGTACCCTCTTATTGGATTTTCTGCCTCGTTAATCCAAGTACGTACCCTCTTATTGGATTTTCTATCTCGTTAATCCAAATACATGCACTCTTTATTGGATTTTCTAACTCGTTAATCCAAGTACGTACACTCTTATTGGATTGACTACGACTTCAACTCACATAGACATAAAAAATGCCATCTATAAATAAAAATGGACACTACAAATCTCACATATTAAATAAATGCTCCTAATCCTCGAGTAAAATATACACTGGATTAGGAGCATTATGTTGAGTAAGGAATTTCTACCTTACTCTCTTTTTAATTTTAAAATATATGAATTTTAGTATTCTCCTCTATCGACTCTATGATGACCTCTTAAGAAATAAATAACTGTCATCAGTGATAAGAAGACAATACCTATAATAACTGATACTCTTGTTTCTGCATTAAATAACATACCTATCAATACTAATACAAAGAAAGCTAATGTTATATAATTTGTGAAAGGAGCGCCAGGCATTTTGAATGGATGTCCATCTAATTCTTCTGGATGATTTTTTCTAAATCTAATATGACTAAGTAAAATCATAAACCATGGCACCATACCTGGTAGTATAGACGCACTATATACATAAACGAATATATTTTCTGATCCATCAATAATTAATGGTAATACGATGTTTAAAATAACACCTACAAAAATACCAACTGAAATTGCTAATACTGCAAAGAATGGTACACCTGTTCTCATAACTTTTGTAAATATGCGAGGCATTTGTCCTTTTTGAGCAAGTGTATAAACCATACGACTTGAACTGAAAATACCTGAGTTACAACCTGACATCGCTGCAGTAATAACAACAAAGTTAATTAATCCTGCTGCTATTGTAATACCTACTTTAGCGAATGTTGCAACGAAAGGACTACCTACATTTCCTAATTGGTCCCAAGGATAAACAGTTACGATTACAAAAATTGCACCTATGTAAAAGATTAAAATACGCCAAATTACGCCGTTTACTGCACTTTTAATATTTTTCTTAGGATCTTTTGTTTCTCCTGCTGTGATCCCTATTAATTCCACACCTTGATAGGATCCGACAACCATGGATAATGCAAAGAAGAAGCCTACTATACCTTTAGGGAAAAATCCACCGTGTTCTGTTAAATTACTTAAACCAATTGCATTTCCGCCATTACCAAATCCAAAGAATATAAGCCCGAAACCTGCAACTATCATTAAGATAATTGTGACTACTTTAATCATCGCAAACCAGAATTCAAACTCTCCAAAAGCTTTAACTGACACTAAGTTTGCAGTTGCTAAAGTTAGTACAACGATAACACCTGGTATCCATGTTGGTAAGTCTGGCCACCAATACTGCATATATTGACCTACAGCTATTACTTCACTCATACCTACTACAATCCACTGGAATATATTACTCCATGCAGTTACATATCCTGCTACTGGATGTAAATAATCACTTGCATAGTTTGCAAATGAACCTGTTGTTGGGTATAAATAAACCATTTCCCCCATAGCTCTCATGACTAAATATAAGAATAGCCCTGCTACTAAATATGCAAGTATTGCTGATGGTCCAGTCCATAAAATAGTGCTTGAAGCACCCATAAACAGACCTACACCAATTGTTCCACCAAGCGCTATCATCTGCACTTGACGAGAACTAAGACCCCTTTTTAAATGATTGTCTTCCATCTTTTCGTGTCACTCCCATACCTATTTACCAATTTTAAGTTTATTTTTTAAACTGCATGGGACAATTATACTATAAAGAGTGAGAAATAAAAGTATAAGCAGAAAGCGTTTTCCGATTTATGTAAAAAATGTGGTGCAATGTTCATTAAATTGTAATATTTACCATAATTATTTTATTTATGTAAACAAAAAGATTACTCATATTATCTGTTGAGCAATCTTTTAAATTTATATTTTATTTAGTTTGTAAAGTTTGTTCTATTGTTCTATTACGTCCTGCTTGTGAACCAAAGAACATAATTAGCAATGCGGTAATTAGTAAAACGCCAAATGATGTATTCCAGCTGCCTGTAGCGTCATGTAATATTCCGAAGAACAATGGACCTATAGCTGCGAATAAATAACCAACAGCTTGAGACATACCAGAGAGCTTAGCAGCTGTGTATCCATGTTCTGTTCTTAAACCAAAGAACGTGTTTACTAGACCAAAAGCTAAACCACTCGCTATACCAAGCAGGACGATGCCTATAATTGTCCACTCAGGTTTAATCATTAGCGATAAAATTCCTAGTACAAACAATAACCCTGTAATAAATGTGATTAAAAATTGTGATTTCATTTTTTCAGCAAATATTGGTGTTATAAATGTTAACGGTATAATTGCAAGCTGTAAAATTGATAGATATATACCAGCTGCATTTATTGAGATACCATTACTTAATAAAAACTCTGGAAGCCAGTTTATCAATGAATAAAATATTAATGATTGTCCACCCATTAATAACGTTATTTGCCATGATAATGGAGATTTCCAAACATTTATATTAGCATTTGTTTGTTGAGTAGAAATTTTTTCATGTTTTTTTAGTTGAAATGACCAAATAATAATACCGAGTAGTGTAACGACTCCTATTAAACTAATCGCAAAATTATAATTAAAACTTTTCACTAATGGAGCAGTAACATATGAAGAAACACTACCAAATATATTCATCGTAACAGTATAATAACCAGTCATTATACCTATACGTAATGGGAAGTTCATTTTAATAATACCTGGTGTGAGTACATTTCCAAAAGCAATACCTACACCTATAAGTAGTGTACCTATGTATAACCAAGATACGCCTGTAATTGCTCTTAATACAATACCTAGAAAAATTAATATTAACGCGCCAAATACTGTACGCTCTAAACCAAATCTATGACTAATCTTAGCCGCAAATAGTGAAACTACTGCGAAAGATAATAACGGTAATATCGTAATAACACTTACAGTAGTATTAGATAAATCTAAACTCTCTTTAATAGAAGGTAATGCAATACCTACAGAAGTAATAGGCGCTCTTAAACTTGCTCCTATAAGCAAGATACCTATAAACAGCATCCAATTCGTTTTTTTATTATGTTGCCTTAAATCTTCTGACATAAAACATTCTCCTATTTTATATTTTCTGTTATAATGTACAAAACGTTCGTTATAAAGAACAAATCATATTGTACAGTACGTTCGTTACATTGTAAAGAGGAGTTGTTTAATTAATGCAAAATAACATCCATACGATTGTTGCCTATAACCTTTCACAGTATCGAAACAATCAACAGCTAAGTTTAAGTACCGTTTCAAAATTAACAGGTGTTAGTAAAACGATGCTTAACCAAATAGAAAATGGTCAATCCAACCCAACGATTACAACACTATGGAAAATAGCCAATGGTCTACACATACCTATATCAGATTTAATCTCTAATAAAAACGAAAATATTCATTGTATTTCAAAGTCAGACATCATACCTATTTATAATGAACATCAAACTGTTATTATTTATCCTTACTTTCCTTTTAATGTCGATAAACAATTTGAAATGTTTAACATGGAATTAGAAGAAAATGCTGAAATGCATTCAGAAGGCCATCATGTAGGTTCAGAAGAATATGTCATCATACATAATGGTACGTTAGAACTTGATATTAATGGGATGACCAATACTATAACAAAAGATGATGCTATACATTTTTATTCTGATGTACCCCATACGTATCGTAATGTTGGTAGTGAACGCATTCACTTAACAGCTAGTATTCAATATAAAAAATAAACTTTATACATAAAACCCCTTCACTACTTAATTAGCGAAGGGGTTTTAATTTACTTAATCATTTAATATATCTTTCATTGTACGGTTCACACTACCAGCATATAGGCTACCAAATTTAACAAGGTGTACCATTAATAAATATAACTCATAAAACTTTATACGTTCATTAGCGCCTTTACTTAAAGGTAATGCTTCATTATAAGCATCATAAAAGTCTTGTGTGAAACCTCCGAATACTCGTGTTGCGCCTAAATCAAATTCTCTGTCTCCATATAAAGGAGATGGGTCGAATAAAGCTGGTTTTCCGTCCCTTAAGAACATGTAATTGCCTGCCCATAAATCCCCATGTAATAACGAAGGTTTACTAGTGTGTTGTTCTAATTCTTCTAATATCGTTTCACGCACATTTTCGTAAGTGCCTAATGAGTCTTGTGACCAAAGTCCTCTATTCATAATTTCATCGCGAAGTTGATCAAGTCTTTGATGAACAAATAGTTCTGCCCATGTATCTTTCCAAACGTTTTCAAATGTTATATCACTGCCTTCATAAGGCGTATCAAATCCAAATTTACCATTAGGTTCATAGTTACTATGCAATTTCGCTACTAATTGTCCTAATTCTTTCTGACTTCCAGACCGACCTTCTTCTAAGAAGTTCAGTAGTAAATACGCATCACCATTAATTTCACCATGCGCTTCTACTATAGGTGCTCTGACACCAGCCGCTTCAAAAGCTTCTAATCCCGCTATTTCGGCTGCATAAAAATCTTCTGAACGATTTTGTTGAACAAGTAAGAAATAGTCGCCATCTTTACTTTCAATTTTATAAGCGTCGTTCACATCACCACCACTTACTGGTGTTATTTTTTGTATATTCTCTATCGGTAATTGAGATTGCCAATCTTTATTCATGAAAATGCCTCACTTTCTCAAATTTATCATCATATATTATTAACTACCCTTTTTGTTTAAGACAAATCTAGGTCGTCATGTGAAATGCTAATTAGTATCGAAGGACACTAGATTATTAGGTCGTCCTAAAGTTGTATTGTGCTAAATGTCTATCTCATTTAAAATAGTATTAATGTACAAAATACACAGAAGGAGCTTTATGCATCTTGAAGAAGGATACAAAGTTAATCATATCTTACTCTATTATTTTCATTATATTACTTGCTGGTGTACTAACACGATACATATATCCTCTCGATTATGCTGTTCACGATTTTATTGAATCAACAGCAGCGATATTTAGATTAAACACTTATCTAACTGTTATTTCTTTTTTATTTTCACCTTCTCATGTTGTTATTATGATAGCAATAATGTTGATTGGCATTTACTTTTATAAACGAACAGTATTTTCAACCTATACCATATTTACTATAACATCACTTGTAGTTGGCACAGCCTTAAAATATATTATCCAAAGGCCAAGACCTTCAGAATTTATAGATGGCTTTAGCTTTCCTAGTTTACATACATTAACTTTATTCGTAGCTATCTTTATTGCTACATGCTTCTACGATAAAGCAATTGTAAAATGGATATTTGGTATATTAATTGTTTCTATGATGTGTTCAAGAATGTATTTAAACGCTCATTTCTTCTCAGACACATTCGCAAGTTTAATCATTGTCCATTCAATTTATATAATCGTAGTTAACATGCAAATTAAAATTAAAGATAAACGTTTATTGGAAGAAAATAAGAGCAATAGTAAAATTCAAAATAACCAACAACAAAGCTAGTATATAATCCCATAGCTCTAAAAAAGTCTACTAGTCCGTTAATTATAATTTAATGGATTAGTAGACTTTTTATGTATATACGATTTTGAAAGTGCATCTTAGCTTAGGGTGTTGCTCGACCCTATAGTCTCTCACTCATACTATTCCTCAGGTCGTCAGCACTTTGCAAAACCGTTCAAGGTGAAATATATCGAGCTAACGTGCTTGTTTACAATCTCTAGCTCGTTAGAATATGTAACGAGCTAGACTTATTTTTCTTGCACTTTAGAGCACCCACTCTCTTCTAGTTTATTTCACTTTTATAATTTTTTAGGATTTGAATACCATTCTTTTAAAAATTGATATAATACGTCGCTAAAGTTTTCTAAGTCTTTTATTTTTATCTTTTCGTTTACTGAGTGTGCTTCTTTTAGCTCTCCAGGTCCATACAATATTGTTGGGATATCAAAATAATTCAACCATCCTCCGTCTGTCACGGTCGTACTGATTCCTTGTTGTAGCGGACTTTCCATAACTTTCTCATGTGCTTTTGTTAACATTTTGAGTCCTGGGTGTTCTGTCGGTAATGTGAAACTAGGAAAAATCTCACCTTTGTCTTCGATTATGGAAGATCCACCCCATTCAAATTGTAACGGGTTATCTCTCAACCAAATGTCCGCTTCTGCTACTTTATTTAAATATGATTCGATTTCTTCAACAACTTCTTGGTAATTTTCATTCGGTAAATAATGTACCGTAATCCATAATCGACATTGGTCTGCTATAAATGCAGGGTGACGCCCTCCTTCAATAACGGCTGGGTTAATTGTTGTTGTTCCACTAGGCATATTTGGATATTGTTTCATAACAGACCAATGTTGTTCTAATTCTTGCAATGCTTGTATTATTTTGCTCATTTTTTCTATTGCACTTGCTCCAAATAATCCTCCACCAGCATGTATCATCTGTTGTCTAGCACCATCATGTAGGGTTTCTTTACTTTGTACAGTTATCCATCCAGTTATTACGCCACCTTGACCTTGTGCTATTTGATTACTTGTATCTAATACTATAGCTAAATCGGCTGCTTCAATTTGTTCGCAAGCAGTCTTTGTACCTGCTTCTCCTACTTCTTCACCTACTACAGATTGAATGATAATATCGCCTTTCGGTTGAATATCTTCTTTACAAAGTTTTTCAATCACATATAATAACGTTCCATATCCACCTTTCATGTCACTCACACCACGACCATATAAATATTCATCTGCTTTCGTTAACTGAAATGGAGGATGCAACCATTCTGAAGCATCTCCAACTTCTGCTACATCTACATGACCATTTAAAATCAATTTAGGTGCATCTTTGTCCGTTCCTCTCAACACTGCATTAATGACACTATCATTCTCATATAATGGTATGCGCTCTATTTCAAAATTAAGTTCTTTAAGTAAATCTTCAATGTCATCTTGTATTGGATCAGTGTTGCGAGCAGGAGGACTTTCAGTATTAAACTTGATGAGCATATCGATTAAATCAAAATGTCTTTGGTTCATTTCTACTACCTGCCTTTAATTTATTTTACTGGCACTGACCACGTTTCTAAATTCTCAGCCATCTCCCAGAACATATATTCATAGTAGCTCGTCTTTACGACTATATTTTCTAATCGCGCTAGTTCTTCTTCAGTCTTACCTTCAGCTACTTTATCCATTAATTCAATACAATCTTCTTTAAATAAAGTAAATTCGTCAGATGAATACATTTTCACCCATTCTCCGTAAAGTGGATGATCTGTTGCTCCTTCAATATTTGCTAGTTTCAAACCAATATAATTATAGCTCCATGTACAAGTTAAAATAGCTGCAATCACATTTTCAATTCCACCTTGTTGAGCTAAATTCAGCATATAGCTTGTATATGCTACAGTAGTTTCTGCTGGTTCTGTTTCTTGTAGCTCCTCTTCAGAAATGTCGAATTGCTTAGCATATCCGCGGTGTAAATCCATTTCGGTATGCAACGTTCCATTTGCCAAATCTGCGTACGTTGTCATCATATTTAAGTCTGTAGATTTAGATGCTCCTATTAAAAATAATCTCGTATACTCAATTAAGTAAATATAATCTTGCCTTAACCAATGTTTAAACTTTTCTTGTTCCAACGTACCTTTACCTAACTTTTCAATAAATGGATGTTCTAAATAAGATGCCCAAATTGGTTCGACACGCTCAAATAATCTTTCTGTAAATTTCATGATATTTTCCTCCTTAAGAATATAAAAAAACGCTATTTTCCATTAGAAAATAGCGTGTACTCACATACAGATAAAGTTACGCCACTTTCCTACGCTAGTATCATCTAGATCAGGTTCAAGGAATTTTAAAGTTAATCTTTAATCTCAGCCTAAAAATAAGGCACTTCCAGTGGTTTCTTCGTATATTTAATTAGTTCGTAACACCAACATACATTCTTTTTATATTTTTTGCAAATTTCAATTTATTCACATGACTTTAAAAATGTTTTAGCACTTTTATTCACTTCTTTAAAATCAATACCTTGTTGCATAGCCGCAAATACACAACCACAATAGCATTGTCTAAAAATATCATATTCCTTACACATCGTAATTGATCTTTCATATCCTTTATTCTTCTTAAAATCACTCGGTAAATAATGAACATTATAAATGCTTTGTACTTCCATACCTAATTCATTAATCAATTGAGCGTTCTTCTTAGGTGACAGTGTTAAAGCACTCGCAAAATAGTCATAGCCTAAGTTTACAGCTGCTTCAGCAACAAGTTCTAGACGCATTTCAAAACAAGCAGTACACCTTAGACCACCTTCATTCTCATCAGCAAGCTCTTTATCCTTTACCATTTTCATAAATTTATGTGGCTCATATGGCGCCTCTATATATTTAACATTCGTATTCATTTTCTCATTAAAAGCTGTAACAAAATCTTCTTGAACCTTAGCTCTTCTTTGATACTCAGCTTTAGGATGAATATTAGGATTCGCAAAATAAATCGCAACATCAGCATACTCCGTTAACAACTCTAACGTATAAGTACTACAAGGCGCACAACAACTATGAATTAAAATACTAGGTCTTTCCTCTCGACGCTCCCAATCACTTATCATTTTTCTCATTACTCTATCGTAATTAATCTTTTGATTTTTCATCTTATCAATAATGTTATTCGCAGCAATCAACCTCAACACTCCTTATGTTAAAAATTGTAAAATATATATTATTTTATAACAATCAGTGATGAGAGGCAATTGTGTTAAGGTTGGGTATGCGTGAGTATTGGCCGCAAAAAAGAGATTCTTTTATTATCTCAAGAACCTCTTTTTAAATATATTTATTTTAAATTAAGTTCTGCTATTCGCTCGTTATTATAGACCAATCCTTGTTTAAGTAATTTTAAATGGTTAACTTTATCAACACTATTAGTAACAACTGTGATAATAGTCGTTTCTTTATTTAATTCTTTGATTCGATTTCTATCCATTTTAGCAATTAATTGACCTGGTTTAACAACTTGTCCTTCTTTAACATTAAGCTCGAATACATCTTCTTTAATTTCAACTGTGTCTATTCCCATGTGCACTAAAATTTCTAGTCCTTCTTCTGTTTCAAAGCCAATGGCATGTTTAGAATCTGAAATTAAAGTAACTCTACCTTTTATTGGACTGTATATCTCATCAATTTCTGGTATTGTACCAAAACCTTCACCCATCATTCGTTGAGAAAATACCGGGTCATTTACATCTGCTAAGGATATTATCTTCCCTTGTGTAACACTGTTTAACATTTCAGGAATTTTATTCTTGATTTCTAACTCTTCATCATCTAGTTCTGATTGATTTGTACTTTCAGTTACTACATTAGTAACTTTTGATACGCCAAATACATTTGTAATAATGAATCCTAATACAAATGTAGCAATACCAACAATTACATAAGTTAATAATTGGCTAAAATCATATATATACATAAGTGGTGATAGTATAACAGCTAATCCATAAGAGTTTGCTTGTATATTTAATAAAGCGAGAACTCCACCACCTAAAGCCGAACAAAGTAGCATAATACTTAATGGTCTAATTCCACTACGAAGTACAACACCAAACAACGCTGGCTCGCTTACACCTAATAATTGTGTAATTGTTGCACTTATACCCGCAGTTTTAAATGATGCTTTTTTACTTCTTAATGATAATGCAAGACATACACCAGCATTAGAAAAACCATACATAGCTGCTAAAGTGATAAGTGGATTAAATCCAGTTGAAGCTAATAACGAAGTTTCTACAATAATAAACATATGGTGCAATCCAGTCATAACAGCTAAAGGATATAAAAAGCCAATCAATAATCCACCAAATCCAAATGGTAAATGAATAAATGATTTAACTACTGTAATACCAAGTGATTCTATACCATGTACAATCGGTCCCATAATAAATAGTGAGAAAATCATCATTAATAATATAATGAAAAATGGTGTGAATATTAAATCTAATGCATTTGGCATTATCTTTCTTAGTCTTTTCTCAAGCTTTGCACCAATTATTCCTGAAAACAATGCAGTTAAAATACTTCCTTGATATCCTACGATAGGAATAAATCCACCAACCATTATAGGATCAGTATCTCCACTTGCTACATCATAAGCGTTTGGTAATGCCGGCGATACAAGCATAAGACCTATTAAGAAACCAATAATTGGGGTCCCACCAAAGGTCCTAAACGCACTCCAAGCTATAAATGCAGGCAGGAATGCAAATGCTGTATCAGTCAAAACAGTTATTAATGTTTGTATATAGTTGGGTATCATTTCAGGGCTGGCACCGAAAAACCCTAAAACTGACTCATTAAAGACGACTCCTTTAAGACCTAGGAATAAACCTGTAGCTCCCAACACTGGTATAATTGGTATGAATACATCCGCTAATAATCTAATTGCACGTTGAATACTTCCTTGCTTCTCATTCTTCATTTCATCCTTCGATGTTTCCTCAAAATAGTTTGCTTTTGATATTTCTTCATACACATTATTAACTATACCTGTGCCTAAAATAATTTGATATTGACCACCAGTATAAAAAACACCTTTTACTTCTTCTATCTCTTCAATTACTTCATCGTTTATACTTTTTCTATCTTTAACTGATAAGCGTAATCTTGTAGCACAATGTGTAACACTTTCAATATTATCTTCCCCAATTTCATTTACGATGCTATGAGCGATATTTTCATATTTATTGTTACTCATAATTTTCACCTCTTTCATAAATTTTATTCACATGAGTTCTAAAGTTATTGCTTCATAAGGTTTAAGTGAAATTTCATTTAACTTAGTATTTACATCCTCATAGTTATTTAAAATAATTTTATATTTATCTGTACCTAACTTAATATGTGAATTTTCATTTGATAAGTTAACAATAACTTGAATAGTTTTATTATCTTTTTGTCGGTAATAACTAATAATGTTCTCATTAATATCATGAGTTATAGGTTGAAATTCTCCATTTATGAATACGTCTTGATATTCAGAGTTATTTCTTAAATCTATAAGTTTTTTATAAAAGTTAAATAAAGATTTATTACTATTTAATTGTTCCGCAGCATTAATTTGAGGGTATTCTTCAGTTAAAGGTAACCAAGGTAAGCCTTTTGTAAAGCCTCCATTTTTTGAATTATCCCAAGGGAAAGGTGTGCGTGTATTATCTCTGCTACGCAAATTCACAAAATTTAATGCTTCCTCTTTACTAAATCCTTCATCAATGGAACGATAATAATTGTCTATGCTTGAAATATCATTAAATTCATCGATTGATTGTCTATTAAAATTAGTCATACCAAGTTCTTGCCCCTGATATATAAAAGGTGTACCTCTTAAGAAGAAATACATCATCGCCAAAGCACTTCCTCCAAAGAAGTTCTGATATTTTTCGTCTTTGATATATTTTGAAAGTGCTCTAGGTTGGTCATGATTTTCTATAAAGTTAGCACCCCATCCTACTTTTTGAATTGCGAGTTGACTATTGTATATTAATTTTTTAAATTCTTCCGTAGTCCAATTAGTTCGTTTAAACCAGTCACTTCCGGATTCAACATCTATGTCAGCGTATTTAAAGTCAAAAATCATAGAAAAATATCCATCTTCTCCTATAAAGTCAGTTAGTTCGTCATATTTTACGCCCGGTGCTTCTCCTACAGTTACACAATCATATTTATCAAAAGTTTCACGTTTTAATTCATGTAAAAACTTTTCTATTCCAGGTTGATTTCTTGTTTTATATTTACAAGTGACTAAATTATCATTACCGTCAGCAGGTAAACTCTCAAAACCTTGATCTTTTTTTAAAAATGTAATGGAATCTATTCTAAATCCTGCAAGACCTTTATCTAGCCAAGTGTTAATCATTTTATAAATTGCTTGTCTAAGTTCTGGATTCTCAAAATTTAAATCAGGTTG
Organism: Mammaliicoccus sp. JADD-157; assembly: GCF_049310805.1. NCBI lineage: Bacteria > Bacillati > Bacillota > Bacilli > Caryophanales > Staphylococcaceae > Mammaliicoccus > Mammaliicoccus sp. JADD-157. The sequence continues at coordinate 173,309 of NZ_JBMOVZ010000003.1, forward strand.
CTTTTTATCGAATACATGTAAATAATATTTATCTTCATTTGGAAGTTTCGTCCACACTCTACCACCAAATATAGAGCGCCAATTATTCGGAGGGTTTCCATTTATCCCCTCTTTTATGATGTAATAATCTCTATAAGTACTACTTGGATTTTTTAAAGCTTCTTGGAACCAATAATGCTCATCTGATGTATGATTGATAACAAGATCTAATATAACTTTAATACCTATTTCTTTCGCTTTACTTAATAATTCATTTAAATCTTCCATCGAGCCAAACTCATTGTTAACATCTAAGTAATCAGAAATATCATAACCGTTATCTACCATAGGTGATTTATAAATCGGACAAATCCAAATCATTGTTATGCCTAACTCTTTTAAATAATCTAATTTTTGAGTTATACCCTTTATATCTCCAATTCCATCATTATTACTATCGTAAAAACTTCTAGGATAAATTTGATAAATTATTTCTTTTTGCCACCATTTTTGTTTCATTTTGTCTCTCTCCTTTATGGTATCGATACCATATTTGTGTTTTAATCAAGCAACTTATATAAAGTTGCTTGTTTTTTATGTAGAACTTCTTACAATAATATCTAATTCTAGTGCTTCTTTATTTACAATATATTCACGTTCGTTTAAATAACTCATTAATAAGTTTGTCGTTTCAATCCCTATTTTGTCTATAGGTTGAGAAACTGTGGATAGAGGAATACTGAGCATTTCAGATAAGGGTTGATTATCATATCCCATTATTGCTATCTCCTCTGGGATGCTCACCTCATTTTGCATAAATGTCTTAATCATACCTGCTGCTACTTCATCACTTCCAGCAAATATAGCTCTTGGCCATTTTTCTTTATCAAGATTCAAGATACTTTTAGCGATTTCTTCTCCATCATTAATAGTATGTATATTTTTATATATACGGTCAAAATTTAAAGGAATATTGTTGTCTTGCAATGCCTTAATATATCCTCTATTTCGTGAAGAACCATGTTTGGTTTCTTTAAACTCCCCACCCGTACAATATGCTATATCTGTATAACCTTTTTCTATTAGATATAAAATAGCTCTGTAAGTAGCGTTTTCTTGATTTGTTCCAACTACTGGTAACGTAGAAGACGATAAAGAGATATCACCGGTAATTACTATTGGTCCATATTGTTCATATTGTTCAATTACAGATAAATCATTTTCAATAGAAGCCATAATGATACCATCTATATGCTTTTGTTTTAGCATATTTAATAACCTTAATTCTTCATCTTTATTATCATATGTTTGCATTATTAATGTATGATAATTTGTTTTTTTCACAACTTTTTCGATAGAATCAATAAGATATGCAAAAAAAGGATTCGTAATTCTTGAAACGATAATACCGATAGTAAAAGACTTATTTGATCTTAATTGAGTTGCAGCTGAGTTTGGAGAATAGTCTAATTCTTTCATAGCAAGCTTAATCTTTTCTTTCTTTTCCTCAGTTATATAAGGATGATGATTTAAATAACGAGACACAGTTGTGACCGATAGACCTGCATGCTTAGCTACATCCTTAATAGTTGCCATTTTTATACCGCCTTTATATGAAATCGATTTCATATAAAGGTTAAAACATTTAATAATATTTGTCAATCTATACTTACATAAATCCACCAGGTGTATCTTTCATATCAAATAACAGTTCAATCATACTTTTCTTATAAGGTATAAAGATTTCTTTGTTTATCATTTCTATAATTTCATCTTTAGTTGCCCATTTAATTTCATCCACTTCTTCAGTAGGAAATGTAAGCTGACTTATATCAATTTCTTTATTTATAATAAAGAAATCATCAAACCCTTTTTCAAAATTTATTGTTAGATGTGGCCTTTGTTTTTTTAAATCTAATTTAACTCCTAGTTCTTCAAAGGTTTCCCTTTCTGCTGCTCTTTGATGATTTTCTGTTTGTATTGCACTTCCTCCGACTGAGACGTCCCATGCTCCTGGCCATCCTTCTTTATCTAAAGTTCTTTTTTGTATCAGCATTTCACCCTCTTTATTAAATATACAAACATGGATTACGAGATGATATTGATTTTCTTTAATATCATTACCCCTTACCATTTTATTTTCAAGCAGTTGTCTATCTTTATCATATAAGTCCCATATTTCCATATTGTTTCCCCTTCTTTTTTGAATTATGAATTTTATTTTATTTTATAACAATCAGTGATGAGAGGCAATTGTGTTAAGGTTGGATTAAGTGTGAAGTTCGTTAATTATATAAAAACTAAATTCACTTTGTTTAAATACTTCTATTTCTTCTGTAACATCATAATTGGAGTTTAATTTTAGTATAACTTTTAAGTAAGGAGGTTAATTATGAGAAAGTACACTTTATTGTTTACTTTAAGTTTAATTTGGGGCTCTCAATTTTTATTCATTGCTCTGATTACACATGATGCTTCTTCTATTACAATTTCTTTTTATAAAGCATTACTTGCTACATTATTTTTATTTATAATGACATTATTCATGCGCAAAACGCCCTATAAAAAACAATGGGGTCTTTACATATTAATTGCTATTTTTGAAGTTGTTATTCCATTTATATTTATTGTGCAAGGTCAGCGTTATATTTCTAGTGGTATGGCTTCTATTATTATTGCATTAACACCAGTGTTCACATTGTTTATTTTAATTTTAATTAGACAGCGTAAATTTAATTTAGTTGAGATTTTTGCTTTAATATTAGGTATTTTTGGTATTGTAATACTTTCTTGGAATCCTGAAAAGTTAGGTTTAGTAGAATATGTTTCACTAGGTCTATTATTAATTGCTTCATTGAGTTTTGCTATATCTTTAGTTCTTATGCAAAATTTACAAGATGACGTTCCAATCCATCATATGAGAAACGTTTTATCGATTGCGACCATTATTTTAATACCAATTACTATATTTTCTTCTAATACATTTACTTTACACTTTGATCCTTTACAGTGGTCTTCCTTGATCATACTTGGTTTAGTCCATTCTGCTTTAGCTTATGTTATTTATAACATTCTCGTTAGACAATACGATGCTGTGTTTGCTTCGTTATCAAATTATATTGTACCTGTAGTTGGGGTATTATTAGGCGTTTTAATATTACATGAGCATTTAACGCTTAACATTATAATGGGTAGCGCAGTTGTTTTATTATCATTGATTATTTCTCAACAAGTTAAAAGCGGCTAAAATATTTAAATTTCATAATAAAAAGTCTTGTTCTTAAATCAGAACAAGACTTTTTATACGTTATAATATTATGGTTTTTCTTTTCTAAATATATTCTCTTTCTTTTTTCCTTTTGCTAGTTCATCTATAAGCTTATCTAAGTATCTAATCTCTTGCATGATTGGTTCTTCTATATCTTCAACACGAACACCACAAATGACACCTTTAATTAATCTTCTATTTGGATTTAAATTTGGTGCTTCGTTAAAGAATGTTTCGAAGTCAGTTCCCGCTTCTAATATTTGTTCTAATTCCTTCTCATCATATCGTGTTAACCAAGTAATAGCTTCATCTACATCTTCTTTTGTTCTGCCTTTTTTCTCTACTTTTTTCACATAATGAGGATATACACTTGATACGCTCATTGAATATATTTTATGCTTTTCCATAATATCTCTCCTTTAAATTCTATATTCTTGTTTTCATTTTCACTTGGCTTAAACTACTTGCTATTAAACCTAATATAAGAAGTATAGATGCAAAAATTAAAGCATGGTTATAATTGTTCGTATCTCCAATTAATATGCCGGCAAAGTAAGGTGCGATAACTTGTCCTAAACTATATATAAATGTAAGTATGGCTACAAAATTCATACCTTGAACAGCGCTTATAACTTGCCCTTTTGACATAAATAAAGTCGTTAAACCTAAAAATGTAGAACCAAATAAACAAGAACTAATAATAAGACTTATTATACTATGAGAAAATACAGGTAAAATTACGCCAATGATTTGTAACATAAACGCTAAATTGACAGCCTTTGCGTTTCCAATCTTATTACCTAATATCGACCATAATACACATGACGGGATTGCAGCTAAACCAACAAACATCCAACTTAAAGCAGCATATTCATGTAAATTTGGGATAGATTCCACGATTGCTACTAAAAATGTACCGGTAACAATATATCCAGCGCCTTCTAGTAAATATGCAATTGAGAAGAATACGAAAAACCATTTCGTATATGTCTCTTTATGAGGTACTTTTAAATCTTTCTGTTGCGTCTTTATAGGATCTTCAATCTCTTTCATTGAAAACACTACAATTGAGCCAATTATAAGTGATGAAACACCTAGTATTATCCAGGTTCCCGACCAATTTTGTGCACTGGTATAAAAATGTACAAATATACTGCTCGTAAAAATACCAATACCCACTCCACTATATAAGAAACCTGATAAATGTGATTTATTCCCTTTATTTAACGATTCTAATACTACATTTGAAGCCAATACAAAAACTGTACCACTCGTAATACCTGCTATAAATCTCAGTATATTCCATGTAATAAACTCACTTGTAAAGCCCATAAATAGTACGGAAATAATATTGATTAATAAATATATTTTTAAATCCATTACTTTACTTTTAAATATGTAAAACGTAGGTATCATTGCTCCTAATAAATATCCCAAATAATTAATTGTAGCTAATAATCCCGCATCTTGATTACTTAAATTCGTCGCTTTTTGCATAAATGGCAAAATAGGTGTATATGAAAAGCGACCTATCGCCATCACGATAAAAAGAGACAACATTCCGAGTAATAGTTGTTTATATGTTTTATTTACCGACAAAGTTGTACACCTCTTTCTAACTACTTAATATTATTATCTACTTCTTATCTATCATAAACAATATCAAATCTCATAAAATTCAATACAAAAACAGAGACAACTCTTGTCATTTTAAGAATCGCCTCTGTTTTTCATTTTATATTTTAATTATTATTTTTCTTCTTTTCTTTTTCTTTTACCAAATAAGAAGAACGCTCCAAATGCTGCTAGTAAAGATCCAAATAATGTTGTATTTACAATTTCTGATTCTCCAGTTTTAGGTAAAGCTTTTTTATTTTCTTTTTGTTTAGATTTCTCTTCTGCTTTTCCTTTATTATCTTTTTTCATCATTTCTTTACTATTTGTTTGTTTCATTGCCGATATATTAGATTGTTTTTCTGGCATACTTGATGTCATACCAGTTGTGTTTTTAGCGTCTTTCATCGGCATGTCTTTCATTTTGTTAGTACATTCTTTTTCATCAGACTTCTCTTCTGATTTTGTCGCCATTGATTTTTCTTCTGGCTTCATTACTGGTTTCGTTGCCATTGGTTTTTCTTCTGGCTTCATTACTGGTTCTGATGGCATTGGTTTCTCTTCTGCCTTCATTGCTGGTTCTGACGGCATTGGTTTCTCTTCTGCCTTCATTGCTGGTTCTGACGGCATTGGTTTCTCTTCTGCCTTCATTGCTGGTTCTGTTGGCATCGGTTTCTCTTCTGGCTTCATCGCCGGTTTATCCATGTTTGTCCCTGAATCAACAACATCACCTAAATCATTAATTCTAACGTGATAAGAACCTTCATATTCAACTTCAGGTGTAACTAAATGTATTTTGATAATTGTGTTATAAATATCTTTACCTTCTTCTAGAGGGAACATAATTGTTCTTTCATCTTTTTCTTTATCTCTATTTATAGTAAGTGGTCGTTTATATCCATCTTTACCTTCAACTTGGAAATCTTTCCACATAGAATCATGAGATAATGTCACAAGAAGCATCTTTTTACCATTTTGTTCAATCACTTGTACCGGTCGTTTCACTTCAAAATCCATATGTGATTGTTCTGGTTTCGAGCTGTGTAAGATTGTGATTTTTCTTTCATTTGGATTATTTATATCAACTTTTGTAATCGGTGCATTCTCAAACTCAGTTACAGCAGATTTTAACTCTTTATCTAATTTATCTTCTAGATCTTGTAATTCTTTTGTATAACTTTCTTTTTCTTTGTCTTGTACTTTATTGATTAATTTTTTAAGTTCGCGTATTTTATCTTCTAAAGTTTTAGCATTATCATATTTTTCTCTATCTTTTTTCTTTTTATAATCAGATTGGCTATCATAATTATTTTTCTCATTTACGATTGGTTTTTCGAATACAATTTTACCTAATGGATATTCATTAACCATACCCAATGCTTTACCAGTACCTTTAATTTTAATTTCTTTTGTGTTTTCTTTTACTTTAACCCTTACTGTTGCAACTTCATTTTCAGTATCGTAAGAAACAATTTCATAATCTAATTTATCTGTTCCATCAAATAAATCAAACTCTAACCATGTAGAAGGTCCATCCACCTTAAATTCTACAATTGGTTGTTTACCATCAAAAATAATATGAGCTGGATTTTTAATCATTAAACTATAATAAATTAATTTTTCATTTGTTTCATTATTGAAAATCGCATAATTAATTGGTCTCATTTCATCATTTAATTTTTTATCATGAATAGAAGGATTTTTAACATCTTCTCTTAATTTTGAAGTCTGTTCTTCTTTATTTGCTGACATATTATCATTTTTAGGTTCTTCTGCTGGTTTAGCTGGCTCTTTAACTGGTGGTGCTGGTACTTCATTATCGAAAAATAAACGAGTTGTATATTTATTATCATAGTTTATAAACGGCACAACAATATGTACTTTTGATGTTAATTCTTTTACACCAGGGTTTACTTCAGCTTGAACAGTACGCTTGTCTTTGTCTTCTGATAAAGTTTCTATGTTTAATTTATTTGTTCCGTCATATAATTCGAACATTTTCCACCATGAAGGGTTTTTTAGAGTGAATTGTACATATGATTTATCATTCTCATGTTTAACTTTTGAAGGATGTTCTAAATAGTCATCCATAACTGATTTATCTTCAGTTTTTTCTTTTTTAACAACAAATCCTAAATCTTGTAATTGATTGTTTGCATTAGCTTTTTCGTTAACGTTACTATTATCTGCCTGTGAAGGTTGAGTAGTTGGCTTATTTACTTCTGGTTGTACTTGCTCATTTGAATTTTCAGCAACTTTATCCGCTACTCGTGGTTGTTCTGCTGTATTCATGTTGGGTTGAGCTTTTCCATTCTGATTATTTTCTACTGTGCTATTTTCTTTATTTGGTTGAACTGTAGATGCTTCAGACCCTGTAGGTTCTTTATCTGTTTTCTTCTCAACTGTTGTGGCATCTGCAGGTTTACTGTTATCTGCAATATTTTGTGGCGCTTCTGTTCTTGCACTATTAAGGTCATTTACTGGAGTAGCTTGGTCATCCATTGCATGAGCTTCATGGTTAATACCTAAAAATAAAGTAGCTCCTATCGCTATGGATGCCGCGCCGCATGTGAATTTTCTAATTGAGTAGTAGTGTCTTGTCTTTGGTTCAGTTTGATTCGTGATGTGGTTTCGATGTTTTGACATGCTTAATCTCTCCTTAAATAAATTACAATGATAATGATAATGATAATCGTTATCATTAATTGCTTGAAAATATTATAGCATCTCAATTCCAGTTTTGAAATAAATTTTTGGATAATTTTGTAAATTATTATTCAGTTAAAAAAAGACCGCTTCTTTTCACAAGAAACGATCTACTATAAATATATATTTAAACTAGTTTTTTCTTAGTGAATTTATTCATAATCCATCTAATAAATAGTGCAATTGATATGACTATACCTATATAACCAAATATCGGATAGAAGAAATTAACTAAGTCTACGAAACCTACGAAGCTTAATCCGTAGCCAAATAATAATCCGACAATGAGTAACATGAGATATTTTTTGAATATGCTTTTGTAAAACGTGTTAAGAATGGATACATTAAACCAACAATTGTATTATATATTACAAGCATCATAATAATAGCCATACAAAATCCTAAAATAGGATGAATTTGTTCTGCCAGTAATAACGTTGGCAAGCCATATTCGTTAGATTCTTTTAAGTTAACAAGCATACCTACGTTTATTAGAAGCATCAATACAATAATAATGATACCTCCTATTAAAGGACCTCTTCTTGCTACTTTATGTGAACTAGCGCCCGATCCTACGATTGTTAGAAAGCTAAACACTGTTGCCATATCTAGCCCAGCATATGTAATTGCGTCCCACCACCATAATCCTGTTGGAGTACGCTCTATTTGTCTATACTGATTCACTTCAGAAAAAGGAATCGTTGGATTGATAATATGGTACCCTGCAATAATTAAAACTAAAATAATTAAAAATGGTGTAATCGACCCTAATGCTTTCATAATGTTATCAAAGTTAAGCAATAAAGTTATAAATACTGCAATGGTCATAATCAAGGAACCTAGCCACGGCTCAATACCAAAACCATCTTGAAAGGCCGATCCTGCACCTGCAATCATAATGACAGAAAGACCGTACAAGAAGAAAATTAATATGTAATCAATTATGGTACCTAGTTTGTTACCAAATATATTTACTAAGGAAACTTCATACGACTCTGTATCTAATCTGTATCCAACTTTTGAAACTTGTCGACCTACAAATATTACAATAATCGCAGTTAGTATAACGCCAGGGATGCTCCATAAGCCAAAATTCGTAAAGAATTGTAGAAGCTCTTGTCCTGTTGAAAAACCCGCACCTACAATTACGCCCGTATAAGCGAATGCTATTCCTATCGATTCTTTGTTGTGTGCTTTCACTTTAAAACTCTCCTTTAAATTTTCGCTATACAATTTTATCTTCCCTAATAAAATAAAATTATTCGAAACTTGTAAAATTATTTTGCACAACAAAAATAGTTACTCATACTTCTTATAACCTCATCATATATAAAAAGCTGATAAAACACGTTTAGTTACGCATTCTATCAGCTTAATAAGTTTTATAAAAATTCTTGTATCGTTTCTATAATTAAATATATGTTTAAGATACTTAATACAAAAGCTAAAATCCAAGATATGATGTTAATCCAAGTTTTATTAGTAAATTGTTCCCCCATTATTTTAGGATTATTCGTCGCCATAATTAACGGAATAATACTAAAAGGTAATGCTAAACTTAAAAATACTTGTGTAAATATTAACATATCTTCTATTTTTGATTCACTTGAACCATATAACCATAAACAAATGAACACTGGAATAACAGCTATCACACGAGTTACTAATCTACGTACCCATGGTTTTAATTTAATATTTAAGAATCCTTCCATAACAATTTGCCCAGATAATGTACCAGTGATGGTAGAATTCTGTCCAGATGCTAGTAATGCGATTGCGAATAATGTACTCATCACAGCTCCACCTACAGCACCGCCAACGTTTGAATGGCTTAGAGCATGGTATAAATCAAAGAATCTACCTAATGCTTCGTTACTGCCATAGAATAATGCGGCACCTAGTACTAATAATAAACAATTAATCACAAATGCAATTGTTAATTGAATATTAGAATCTATAATAGCGTATTTTATAGCACTTTTTTTACCTTGATTATTTCTTTTATAATTTCTAGATTGAACGATAGATGAATGTAAATATAAGTTGTGTGGCATAATCGTCGCGCCAATTATACCTAAAGCTATATATAACACACCCTTATTCGTTACAATTTCAGAACTAGGGATAAATCCAGCAAATAATGAACTCGCGTCAGGGGATGATAAATATACTTCAAATACGAATATTACGAGAACTGTAAATATTAATACACCAACAATTGCTTCTATTTTTCTGAAACCTAATTTTATAATCATCAGTAATAAAAAGACATCTAACACTGTAATTGTGACGCCTAATGCTAAAGGAATATTAAATAATAAATTAAGAGCTATGGCACTACCGATTACTTCGGCGATATCTGTTGCCATAATAGCTAATTCTGCTAACACCCATGAAAAAATGCCAAGTGGTTTATTCGACATATACTTTGTAACTTGTGCTAAATCCATACCACTCGCAACGCCTAAACGAGCACTCATACTTTGTAATAACATCGCTGCTAAACTTGATAATAAAATAATAAATAATAATATATATCCAAATTGTGCCCCGCCAGCCATAGATGTAATCCAGTTACCTGGATCCATGTATCCGACTGCTACTAGTAAGCCTGGTCCTAAATACATGAGAAATTTTCTAAAAGCATTTGCCTCAGAGTCAAAGGACACTGTACTATTAATTTCTTCTAAACTTCTGCCCATATCTAACACCTCTATATGAAGAGGATAAACCTATTAACTTGTTTTGTAAATATTTTTGTTAGGTGTACCTAAACTTTTATATTAGTTTGAAATTGCATATATAATCAAAAGCTCCTAATCCATTAGTTAAATATACTAGGATTAGGAGCTTTATTTTGATCTTAGGATTTATATCCCAAGATCATCTTTATAAATCATTACACTAAACTTAAACGTTAGAATCTTTTACTAAAGGATTATCTGGTTTAATAAAGAACCACATAATGATTGCAAATACTACTGGTACCATCATTAATTGTAATGTCATTGTCCAACCAATTCTATCAGCTAGGAAACCTGCTAATAATGGACTGAGTAATGCACCGATGTTACCCCACAAGTTCATCCAACCTGAAACTGTACCTGCAAAGTTACGACCTAAATCAGTAGCTGTAGCCCAGCTCATACCCATTGACAAACCTACACCACCTAAACAAAGTGATAACCAGAATATGTTCATAGCTAAACTATCTGTCGATAATGCAAAGTAAAGTGAGATACAGAATACAACAAATCCAGATATTGCGATTACGCCACGTGCCATAAATTTAGATTTACCGCTTGATAAAATTTTATCTGAAATAGTACCACCTAGCATAATCAATATAAACATTGCTAACCAAGGTGCACCTGCAATGAATCCCATTTTGTTAAATTCTACATGATGTGTTTCGTGTATGTATGTAGGTAACCATATTAAGAATAACGTGATAACAAACTGTACAACAAAGTATTGTGCTGCAATTGCGTAAAAACTGAATCTACTGAAAAATACTTTCCATGGAGCAGTAGTCTTATCAGTTTCTACTACATCACGCGTTTCCATAATATATCTTTGTTCAGCTTCGTTAACCATTTTATGTTGTTCAGGTAAGTCTTTCGCAATAATTGTCCAAAGTATAGCAATTACGATACCAACTAGACCGAATATATAAAACACTGCTTGCCAGCCAAAAGCGTTCATAATAGCAATTGTCACTATTGGTGCAATAACAGGTCCAAAATACGACCCTGCTAATAATGCAGAAGAGGCTCTACCTTTCTCATTTTTATTAAACCAATAACTGTTAAATACTGCGTTAGAAGGGTACATTGGCGCTTCACCGACACCGAATAAGAAACGTACAAGATATAATAATCCGTGATTCTTAATAATACCTGTTAAAATTGTGAAAGCACTCCACCAAAGTAGTGCAATTGTTAACATTTTCTTAGGGCCAAATTTCTCCGCTAAAATCCCTGAAGGTACTTGCATTAAAGCATAACCTAATGAGAAGAATGACGCTAATAAACCAAATTGCGTCTTGTTCATATTTAAATCTTCCATCATTGGTCCTGCAATTATAGAAATATTTGAACGGTCCATATATGCGATTATACCGATAATGAAAAATGCAATTGCAAAAAACCATCTAATATTAGTTCTTTTTTCCTTCATATTTATCCAACTTTCATAATTAATTTACTCATAAATTCATGTGGTCATATGATGACTTATTTAATAAATTGAATATAGCATAATAAGGAAACGCTTACAACATAAATTTTTATATTTTAAATTAAATATAGTTTGTGATTAATTGCACATAAATTAGGTTAACTAAAAATTCCTTTTATTTTTAATACTAAAAAAGCCAACCCACTAAATTTATTATCAATGGCTTGGCTTTTTATAATCTATTATTTTATTTATATGTCTCAAGACAATAACTCTCTACGCCACATTTTGGGCACTTTAATTTTCTAGTTTGATACGTATGATTTGAAGTAAACCACTCTGAAAATTTTGGTTTGAAATCCCTTTGACAATTTGGGCACACATATTGAACGACCTCATAATAACGCTTTGAAGCTATTACTGCATATAGTATGATAAATGGATAAACAATAATAATTGGTTTCCATTTCTTTTTTAATATAGCCATCAATATACTACTGTATTGTATAACTCCTACGCCTATTGATATTCCCATAAACTTTTTTCGAAAGTTTTGCATCTTTTGATGTTCTTCAGACTTATTTCTTAAATTTAAAATATTAGATACAGGATAATTACTTTCTTTACTAATACTCTCTTTTACAAACTTAATTTGTTTATGCTTTTGCTTATTATGCTCTATATTATCATCAAGTTGCAGTAACTTTTCATCTAACAACATATTGAGCGTTTTAATAGATTGCGTTGAATAAAGTAATTCTTTAATTTCTTTCAATGAAAAATTCATATCTTTCAATGTTGTAACAATTCGTAGTTGATTGAGTTCTTCTTCAGTATAAAATCTTCTATTATTTAAAATTGCGCTCGGCTTAACTAAACCTTTCTTATCATAATACTGCACAGTTCTAACTGTGATATCACATAATTCTGCTACTTCACCTGTAGTCCACTTCATATTTTGCCTCCTCATTTTTATAACGATCACTATATTAGTGTTAGTTTAATTGTATCTTGTGACCTTACGTTATAAGCAAGAAGAAAATATTTTTTCCTTAATATTATGTACAGGTTAGACTGACGTATGTGTAAATTCAGCCCATGGATATTCTTTTGGTGGTTCTGATTCAACCGTAATCATTTCATCTTTAGTCGGGTGCTTAACACTTAAGCTAGATGCCCAAAGCGCAATTTGTTGCCCATGTTTATTTACGTGCTCCCCATATTTTTGATCACCATAAAGGGGTGTACCTTGATTAGCTAATTGAACTCTAATTTGATGAGATCTACCAGTTTTTAATTCTACTTCTAACATACTCAAATTATCTTTTTTACTTAAAACTTTATATTCAAGTATCGCTTTTTTACCATCTTTATTCTTAGAACTAACGACACTTACAAGATTCTTCTTACGATCTTTGTATAAGTAGTCCACTAATTCCCCTTGTTTATTAGGTAATGTTCCACGAATAATCGCTTTATATTTTCGATAAATTTGTTGTTTTCTCAATTCATTAGACAAACGAGATGCTGCTTTAGATGTACGTGCAAATACCATCACGCCTCCTACTGGTCTATCAAGTCTATGTACAAGTCCTAGGTATACATCACCAGGCTTATTATACTTTTCTTTAATATAACTTTTTAGCATGTTCAATAAATCCATATCTTTTGATGCATCTTCTTGAACTGCAATATTGACTGGCTTTTCCACTATGAGTAAATGATTATCCTCATATAGTACATCAATATGCACTAAAATCACTCCTATATAAATAATTAAAAATTCTTATCAACTTTAAAATTTTTGGGTTTATAAAAATTTAATAACATTCAATATAACATTGAAATATAAAAAATCAATAATAGATAAATGGAATAAAAATACATCATTTATAAAAAATAAATACACTTATTACGTACATAATCACAATGATGTACATAAATATAAATAACATTTGTGATTAAAGGTTGTACAACTCTTTGATGTGCTGTGATAAATTGGACTTAACAACAAAGGAGGGAATCAATATACAGAAGGAAAACTTTAATATCATAACTGAAATGATCAAAAATCCAAAAATAAAAGGTAAAGATTTAGAATCGATGTTTAACATTTCTCGCAGACAACTAGGATACAGAATTCAAAAGTTAAATGATTGGTTGAAAGAACAAGACTATCCACAAATAGAAAGAACTAGTCAAGGTTTCTTTATAGTTGATGATTCAATTAAAGATTTTCTTAATATTCCTAGTGAAACTCTCTATCAAGAAAGTGAGCAGGTTTATACAGCCTATCAGCGCGCGCACCTCATTTTGTTGATGTTGTTTAGAGAAAATGAAGTACTATCTTTAAATCACTTCTCAATCGATTTAGAAGTAAGTAAGAATACCGTACTCAATGACATTAAACAATTAAAGGAACTAATAAGCTCATACAATGTATCAATTAATTATTCACGCCAACAAGGATATTACTTATCTGGTAATGAATTTGAAGTAAGACGCTTATTGATGAGATTAATTGATAAAGTATTCACTTTAAATATTTCAGAAAATGACGTAATCAATAGTTTAAATATAGAAGAAGACAAAATAATATTGATTAACAAACACATTAATAAAGTGGAACAATATTTAAATAATATGTTCATTGACGAAAGTACACTTACATTACCTTATAAACTTTACTTGATATTAAGGCGAATTAATCACGATAAGATAGTCGCACCATTTTCTATCGGTTATGATGATCTTTCAGATACTCAAGAATATCAAGCAACTGAAATTTTAACTTCAAATTATCAAGAAATACCTATGCAAGAAAAGTTATTTATAACTTTGCAATTATTATCAACGAGTGTTCAATGGTCAGAATTACATGATGTTCAACATCTGCCAGAACTTCAATACGCACTTGAAGAAATGATTGAGCAATTTGAAAAACTAACATTTATTACTTTTAAAGATAAAGAATCGTTAATTCATCAGCTTATGCATCATATGAAGCCTGCATTTTATCGTATTCGTTATCAATTATCTGATGTTGATAGCTTAACAAATTCACTAAAAGAAGATTATAAAGAGCTATTTCACTTAGTCAAATTGTCTTCTAAGCCTTTAGAAAAGTTTCTTAACCAAGAATTACCGGATAAAGAAACAGTTTATTTAACAATGTTAATAGGCGGAAGTTTACGAAGACAAGATGAAGATATCGATCAGAAAGTAAAAGCCGTTGTTGTTTGTACACAAGGAACTTCTATTTCGAAATTAATGTTGCAAGAATTAAGAAGTGTATTTCCAGAATTTATTTTTCTAGATGCTTTGTCACTTCGCGAATTTAATCAATACGATTTAGATTTTGATATCGTATTTTCGCCAATGCACATTATGACGAATAAAAAATTGTACATTACAAAAACGATTTTGACTGCTCAAGAGAAACACGAGCTAAGGCAACATGTTTTTGGTCAATTAAATAACACTTTAGAAACAGATATCCAAGCCGAAAAAATGCTTTCAATTATACGTGAACATGCGACGGTTCATAACGAAGCTGAACTGTTCAATCAAATTAAAGACCAATTTGAAGATACGTATGCATATTCATCCATTAAAGCATCTACTTTGTCTATAAATAGCAATTTAGATTTACAAGATTTATTACCTGTAAATCATATTCATTTCACAAAAAATGTTATGAGTATCGAGGAAGCTATTCAATTAGCAGCTGAACCCCTTGTCAAAATGCGGTATATCGATAATCAGTATATAGACTTGATGAACAATGCTTTTGACGATACTTATATGGTAATCAATCAAAATATAGCGATACCTCATGCTGATGGCGAGGATACTGTTAACCGTACTTCAATGAGTATGTTGGTACTAGAAGAACCTCTTAAATTAAGTACAGGATTAGACGTTTATATCTTTGTAGTCATTGCTGCAGCTGATAAATTTAAACATTTACGTCCCCTACTACAATTAAGAGATCTGTCTCAAGATACTCAAAATATTCAACGTATTTCACAAACTCAATCTAAAAGAGAAGTTTATGAAATTATTAAGCATTACTCAAAAATAGATTAAAACAAAGGGGTTGCGTTATATGCAAGATTTGAAAATCGATATCTCGAATGTCCTTATAGATTTAGAGGCATCGACAAATGAAGAAGCATTAAGTAAGTTATCTGACCAAATGTATCAAAACGGATATGTTAAAGAATCTTATAAAGATGCTGTAATAGAAAGAGAACGTTCATTTGCAACAGGTTTACCAACTGTGTATTGTTCTGTGGCAATCCCGCATACCGACATTCAACACGTACAATCTAAAGCAATCGGTATCGCTACGCTCAAAGAAACAGTTCCATTTGTCATTATGGGAGAAGAAAAAGAAACAACAGATGTGAAGTTAATTTTTATGCTAGCAATGGATAAAGAGGATGCTCAACTTTCATTACTTCAAAAATTAATGGGCATATTCCAAAATGATGAAATTTTAGAAACTATTGCAAACGCAACTGACAAAGAAACAATCGTAGAAACGATAGATAAAGAATTAAGCGAAGTTTAAAAAATTAAAATATAACAGGAAAAAGAATTTAAATATTAAATTCTTAAAATTAGGAGGAAATAATTATGAAACAAGTATTAGTAGCATGTGGAGCAGGTATCGCAACATCGACAGTGGTAAATAACGCAATAGAGGAAATGGCTAAAGAACACAATATTAAAGTAGATTTAAAACAAATTAAAATTTCAGAAGTTGGCGCATATGCGGATACAGCAGACCTTCTCGTTACAACAGCTATGACTCAAAAAGAATATGACTTCCCAGTAATTAATGCACGTAACTTCTTAACTGGTATTGGTGTAGAAGATACTAAAAAAGAAATCTTAGACGCATTACAAAAATAATAAGTTTTTAAAATCAAAATAACTAGCATGTGGTTGAAATTCACGACTTTGATATTTCAACCTCATTCTTCTAAAAAAGAGGATGGTGTAGGGTATGAGTGGTTTCGTAGATTTTATTCAAGCTTTTCTAGACTTAGGTGCAACGGTTATTCTACCGATTGTTATATTTTTACTAGGTTTATTCTTTAGACAAAAAGTCGGTGCAGCATTCCGTTCAGGTTTAACAATCGGTGTTGCATTCGTAGGTATATTTTTAGTTATTGATTTACTTGTAAATAACTTAGGACCAGCAGCACAAGCAATGGTTAAAAACTTAGGTGTAAGTTTAAATGTTATTGATGTAGGTTGGCCAGCAACTTCTTCAATCGCTTGGGCTTCAGTTATTGCAGCTTTTATCATTCCATTAGGTATCGTTATTAACGTCATTATGTTATTAACAAAGACTACAAAAACAATGAACGTAGATATATGGAACTTCTGGCATTACACATTCATGGGTGCCATGGTTTATGCAATTTCAGGTAGTATTTGGCAAGCTTTAGTCGCTGCTGCACTGTTCCAAATTGTTTGTCTGAAAGTAGCAGACTGGACAGCTCCAATGATGAGTGAGTTCTATGATCTACCAGGTGTTTCAATTGCTACTGGTAGTACAATTTCATATGTTCCTGGGATTTTCTTAGTGAAAGGACTTCAAAAAATTCCTGGCATTAACAAATTAAACGCTGATCCAGAAACAATTCAAAAACGTTTCGGCGCATTTGGTGAATCTATATTTGTTGGTTTAGTTCTAGGTTTAATTATCGGTATATTAGCGGGTTATAACGCTGGAGATGTTATTAATTTAGGTATGTCGATGGCAGCAGTAATGGTATTAATGCCTCGTATGGTTAAGATTTTAATGGAAGGTTTAATGCCAGTTTCTGAATCTGCACGTACTTGGTTAAATAAACGATTCGGTGATCGTGAAATTTACATTGGTCTAGACGCAGCAGTTGCACTTGGCCACCCAGCAGTTATTTCAACTGCATTAATTTTAGTACCAATTACAGTTTTATTAGCAGTTATTTTACCTGGTAACCAAGTCTTACCATTTGGTGACTTAGCTACAATACCATTTATCGTTGCATTTATAGTAGGTGCCGCACGTGGTAACATCATACATTCTGTAATTGTCGGTACAATTATGGTTGCTATTTCTTTATACATTGCAACAGATGTAGCACCTATCTTTACTAGTATGGCAGATGGAACAAACGTCAAAATGCCATCAGGCTCATCACAAATCTCAAGTCTTGACCAAGGTGGTAACATCTTAAACTATATTATCTTCAAGTTCTTTAGTTTGTTTAATTAATAATAAGGGGATGAAAGTTCATGAAAGCATTAGTAAAAACTGAACCTGGATTTGGTAATTTAGAAATATTAGAAAAGGAAATTCCCACACCTTCTGAAAATGAAGTGAAAATAAAAGTTCATTATGCTGGTATTTGCGGTACTGATGTACACACGTATGAGGGTCACTATAAAGTAAACTACCCTGTTACATTAGGTCATGAATTTTCAGGAGAAATTGTCGAAGTAGGCTCAAATGTTAATGATTTTAAAGTTGGCGATCGTGTGACTTCAGAAACAACTTATTATATATGCGGTGAATGTGAATATTGTAAAACTGGTGACTACAACCTTTGTAACCATAGAAAAGGTCTAGGAACACAGCAAAATGGTGGATTTACTAATTATTTAGTTGCTCGTGCTGCAAGCGTTCATAAATTACCAGATAACGTATCTTATAAAGCCGCTTCTATGACAGAACCATTAGCTTGTGCTTACCACGCCGTTTCTAAAATCGATATTTATCAAGACGACACGGTTGTAGTTATGGGGCCAGGTCCTATAGGATTATTAGTCGCTCAAGTTGTGAAAAGTAAAGGTGGAAAAGTCATTATTACTGGCTTAGACAACGATAAAGCACGTTTAAAAAAAGCAGAAGAACTGAACTTAGATCACGTGGTTAACATCCAACATACTGATTTGAAAGAATACGTTAATGATTTAACAGATGGTTATGGCGCTGATGTAGTATTAGAATGTTCAGGTGCTGTACCAGCTGCAAAACAAGGTCTTGATTTATTACGTAAAAAAGGCCGATATGTTCAAGTGGGTATTTTTAAAGACCCTGAAATTCCTTTTGATTTAGAAAAAATCGTACAAAAAGAAATTAGAGTAGTTGGTAGTAGAAGTCAAAAACCTGCAGATTGGGAACCTTCATTACAACTATTAAGTACTGGAGAAGTTAACGCTGAAGCGCTCGTTACTACTGAATTAGATATAACACAATGGGACGAAGGATATAACCACATTAAAGGTGGAGAAGGTATTAAAGTATTACTCCGCCCTATCCAATAAATTATTAAAGGAGATTATTGAATATGGTAGAACCAATGTTAGATTTTATGCTTGGACCAATGAGAGGTATTACTGATTTTTACATGAATAACTTACTCGTTTGTAATAGTGCTGTTTTCTTAAGTTACTTTGGAGCAAAGTTATTCAAGAAGAAAGAAGTTTCTGCTGACCAGTCATAACAATTTATAATCAAGGGAGGGTGAAACATTTGAAATCATTAAATTTATACGGTGTTGAAGATTTGAGATTTGAAGATACATCAAATCCTACTATCCAAACACCTACTGATGTCATTATTAAAGTAAAAGCAACTGGCATATGTGGATCAGACACTTCACGCTATAAGAAACTTGGTCCTTACCGAGAAGGGATGACTTTCGGTCATGAATTCTCTGGTATAGTTGAAGAAATCGGAGATGAAGTTACACATGTTAAAGTTGGGGACTCGGTAACGGGTTGCCCTGCAATTGCATGTCACACTTGTCAGTATTGTGAAAAAGGTGAATACTCAAGATGTGAAAAACTCTATGTTATAGGTTCATATGTACCAGGTTGCTTTGCTGAATATGTCAAATTACCCTCACATAATGTATTAAAATTACCTGATAACGTCGACTTTGATACAGCAGCTATGGTTGAGCCATCTGCTGTTGTATCACACGGTTTTTATCGTACCAATATGAACCCCGGTGCTACTGTAGCAGTGATGGGATGTGGTAGTATTGGCTTACTAGCTATCCAATGGGCAAAAATATTTGGCGCTACAACAATTATTGCTATCGATATAGATAGTCGTAAATTAGAAATAGCTAAAGAACTCGGTGCAGACTATATCATTAACTCAAAAGATAAATCACTCGAAGACGCAATATCAGAAATCAATTGTAAAATAGATGTCGCTGTAGAATCTGCTGGATCACCTTTTACTATCGGACAAGTACTAACACTCCCTACTAAAGGTGGAGAGGTATTACTATTAGGCATACCTTATGCAGATATCGAATTAGAACGCACACATTTTGAAAAAATATTACGGAATGAATTAAACGTTTTAGGTTCATGGAATGGTCTATCTGCCCCATTTCCTGGGAAAGAATGGACTGCAACATTACATTATATGGCTACTGGAGAAATCCAAGTTGAACCTATCATTTCAGATAAGTTACCATTAAGTGAAGGTCCAGATACATTTTATAACTTAGTTAATAAGAAGAAACATTACGACAAAGTTATATTCCATCCATAATTTCAACATTGCCATATATCAATAATAAGCAAAGGTAGCGGGATTGGGATTGAAAAAAGTTTGATAAATAATTCCTAACTCAAAATAAATAACATCTCATTGCACTGATTTATTCAGTTAGAAATGAGATGTTATTTTTATATAATCTACTACGATATTGTTCGTGCATGCTTTCCTGGGATATGAGTCTGGGATTCAATGTCTCAGTCCTTTTGTTATATTGGCAATACTTGATTGGATCAGAACTATTCCCTAAGGCGTCAGCACTTTACAAAAACATGGAAAATATCGCGCTAACGGGCTTGTTTTCAAACACTAGCACGTTAGAAAATGTAACGGGCTTGTCTTATATTTCTTGCACATTAAAAGCTAATCACGCTGACATAACAAAAATCCAAGACAAATGATTATACCCCGGACCCGGTTTCGTTGTTGTTTACAATGAAGCATAATGTATCGTCATATTTATTTTAGTTGTATCATTACCTTTATTGCGGTAACTGTGCTGACAGTTTGCTTTGAATTTAATTGAATCATTCTTTTCTAGATAATAAACTTGATTATTAACTACTAGTTCTAGTTCTCCTTCATATACAGTTAAATATTCTGTTGCACCGTTTGTATGTCGTTCACTTTCTAAAAATCCACCCGGTTCAATTTCAACCATATAGATTTCAAATTGTTTATCCTGTTCAAATGAGAAATATGGATAAACTTTATATTTATCATTATCCATCGTTATTTCGTGTAACTCTGATTTTTTAATGACTTCAATATCTTCAGTTTGCTCTTCTATTAAAGAAGTAAATGACAATTTTAATCCGTTAGATATTTTCCAAATAGTTGAGATGGATGGTATTGAATCCAATCTTTCAATTTGTCCAAGCATTGTTTTGCTAACGCTTGTCATTGTCGCTACTTTATCTAAAGTTAGCCCTTCATTTTTTCGATATTTTTTAAGATTTTCTGCTATTATTTCATGAATCTCTCTCATACAATTTCACCTTCTTATTTACAATATAACGCACTAAAGTTATAATATAAAGCACAACAACTATAACGAATATAAAAACGTTATAGCATATTTAGGGAGGTTTTTAAATGCTCGTTCTGTCTATGACCATTTACGCTGTAGTTTCTAGTTTCACGCCTGGCCCTAACAATATTATGTCTCTTTTTTATTCCAAACATAACGGCATGATTGGTTCTTTAAGATTTTGTATCGGTGTCGGTTTAGGTTTCTTTTTATTATTACTTATTTCGAACTTTTTTAGTTCATTTTTATATCAAGTATTCCCTAAAGTTCAATTATTTATGAAGATTTTTGGTGCTGTGTATTTATTATATTTAGCTTATAAAATTGCTACAAGTAAAAGTACAGATGAAAATGGTTTTAGCGAAAAATATAATAACATTAAATTTGGAATGGCTCTTCAATTCATCAATCCTAAAGGTACAATTTATGCATTGAGTGTTGTCGCAGCTTTTGTTACACCTAATTTTGAAGATCCATTATTGCAATTTATACTGCTTATTTATTTAGCTTTAATTGGTTTCTTAGGAACATTTAGTTGGAGCGTTTTTGGTAGCATCTTCAAAAAATTTATAAACCAATATGAATTAATGTTTAATCTTATAATGGCATTACTACTCGTTTATACTGCTATAAGCATCCTATATGTATAAAAAGAGGCATTATTTAAAACAATGCCTCTTTTTTAATATTAACTATTTTGTTTAGAAAATGCTTTACCAATTGCGTCTAATTTTACTGGTGCGTCTGAAGCTGCCATTTTCACTTCGACAAAATGCATTTGATTTGGTTTTGAATTAATGTTTAATAATGTTTTTTCTAAGTCTTCAGATGTTTCTACATCATGTATAGCGACTTTATCTTTCCCACCGAACACTGCTGGTAGTAGTTTATAATCCCACATTTGAATGTCATTATATGGTTGGTTTTCACCATGAATTTTACGTTCAACAGTATAACCATCATTATTTATCACGAATATAACAGGTTTTAAATCTTCTCTAATCATAGTTGAAAGATCTTGTGCTGTTAATTGTAATGAACCATCACCTATTAATAAAATATTTCTTCTATATAAATCAGCAAGTTGTGTACCTAAAGTTGCTGGTAAAGTATATCCGATTGAACCCCATAAAGGTTGTCCTATAAATGTATTATCTTTGTATAAATTTAAGTCATAAGCGCCGAAGAATGACGTTCCTTGTTCAGCTAACACAACATCATCAATACCTATAAACTCTTGCATCATTTTAAAGTATGTTTCTTGCGTTAACGGTTCGTTATTCACTGTATAGTTGCCTTTTGCTGCACGTTTAAGCTTTGGATATGATGCTTTATTTTCATAATTCACATCAAGTAAACCATTTATAAGATTTGGCAACGTGATATCAAATATTTTTGTTTCATTTAATTTGAAATTGTAATGATTAATCATTACGACATCATCAATATCAAAACCAAATGAATACCCTGCCGTAGCTGAGTCTGTTAATTTTGCACCGATATTTAATATTGCATCACTATTATCTACATAATTTCTAATGTTTTCTTCAGCGATACTACCATCATAAATTCCCATATATAAGGGACTTTCTTCATTAAATGCACCTTTACCTAAAGATAATTGTGCTACTGGTATTTGCGTTAATTGTGCAAATTCGTTTAATTGTTCATGCAGTTTAAAACTATTTATTTCATGCCCTGCTATAATAACAGGTTGTTTAGCAGATTGAAGTTTTTCTTGAACCATCTTAACAATATTAGAAACATCTTGTTGTTCCGGTTCAGCTAATTTAAATCCTTCTGTAATTTCAATTTCAGATTGTGCTACATCAATAGGTAAATGTATGTGTACTGGTCTCTTTTCAGATAGTGCAGCATTAATCAAGCGTGGAATTTCTTGTTGTGCATTCTCTGTTGTAATATACCCTTGAGCTGTTGTAATTTCTTCATACATTTTTCTATAGTTATCGAATTGTCCTTCTCCTAAAGAATGGTGTACATATTTTCCTGCATTTTCAACTACAGTACTAGGTGCCCCAGTAATTTGAATGACAGGTACACGTTCAGCATATGAGCCTGCAATCCCGTTTACAGCACTTAATTCACCTACTCCAAAAGTCGTTACCATTGCAGCAATTCCATTCAATCTTGCATAACCGTCAGCTGCATAGCTTGCATTCAATTCATTCGTATTACCAACCCAATCTAAATTTTCATGGCTTATAATATCATCTAAAAATGCTAAGTTAAAATCACCAGGAACACCAAAAACTTTGTTTACCCCAGCTTCACTTAAACAATCCATTAAATATTCCCCAACACGTTTTTTCATGTCCATTCCACCTTTATATATATTGAATAACTATTTAGGTCAATTATATTGACCTATTAGTGTAAAAAAATATCTTTGGATATTTCTTATAGTTTCTTTAATCTATCTAACAATTACTATTGTATGCCTTTATACTAATTAAGTCAATTAACTTGACCTATAAATGCGTTTTATTCTTTTTTCTATTATAATGAACAAAAAGGAGACGACACTATGGATAATAAAAATAATTATGATCATATGCTTTTTTACTTCGCATACAAAACATTTATAAATACAGCAGACGACATCATTAAAGATCACGGAATGAGTAGACAACATCATAGATTTTTATTCTTTATTGATCAGCTACCTGGCATTACGATTAAAGACTTACTCGAAACATTAGAAATATCTAAACAAGCTTCGCATGCATCATTGAAAATGCTTAAAGAAAAAGGACTTATAAGAGATGCCGACTCACCAAACGATAAACGTGTAAAATGTCTATACCCAACTGAAGAAGGCAGTGCACTAGTAAACAAATTAAACCGTGCCCAAAATGAATTACTACAAGAAACATTTGGAGAAGCAGGAACAGACTGGCATGAAGTAATGGAGCAACTTGCGGACCATCGTTCAGGATTCAAAAATATAAAGTCACTTAAACCAAAAGATAAATAATCATTACCAACAGAAAAAGGTGTTCATTTCAGAATAAAACTGTACGAATAGGAGAACACACTATGTTAAGCAAAATCAAATATCTTATCTCATTAACACTTTTCATTATGTTTTGTGGCTGGGTAATATCAGATTCTATAGATTGGTTAGCTCTCATTTTTATAATATTCTTTATGACGATTTTTCTTTTTGTATTCCAAATACGGGATGAATCGTTTAGAACATTTAAAGTAAAAGATGCGTTAATTTATATACTTCCATTTATAATAATATCTACAGTTATACACTTTTTAGTACCTATAGGCGCAACGAGGAATATCTTACTTGTTTCATTAGCGGTTATATTAGTAATAATACAACTGGTAATAAAAAAGCGTAAAAAGAATGCAACTTCAAAACCGACTAAATAAAAAGACCCCTCCAATCCTCTAGATTTAATCTCGGATTGGAAAGGTCTTTTTGTTTTATATTATGACGTACTTGTTTGTACTTCAATTTCTTCTTCGTGATAATTAAAGTATTTATTTGATATATACTGCTGAATAATTAAGACGATTGCACTAGCGCTCCAATATAATGGTAATGCTGCTGGCATATTCAAGCTCACAATAAATATCATAATTGGACTTATATACATAATATATTTCATTTGGTTATTAGATTCATCTGGTAAATAACGTGTTGATAAATATGCTTGTAATAAATATAATCCACCTGCAATCAGAGCCATGTATATATCTGGTGTGCCTAGATTAAACCAAGCAAAGTTATGACTTGCTAATGCATCATTATTATATATTGCAAAGTATAATGCCATTAATATTGGCATTTGTATCAACATCGGTAAACAACCCATGTTTAAAGGATTTACATCATTATCTTTATATAAAGCCATCATTTCTTGGCTGTATTGTGCTTTTTCAGTTTCATCTTTAGCTGATTTCATTTTCTTATTAATTTCGTCTATTTGTGGTTTAAGTTGTTTCATTTTAAATTGCATTTTCTTCTGCCCTTTAAAAGAACGTAACATGAAAGGCATTACAATCAATCGTACACATAGCGTTACAATGATGATACCTATTCCGTAACTATTACCGAAAAATGATGCAAAGAATTTAATAAGATGAACAAATGGTTCAACAAATGTTGAATGGAACATGCCACCTTCTTGTGGTGCACATCCTCCTAGTATTAATGATATTGCTAAAAATGCGATTACTGTGTATAGTTTTTTCAAAAAATTTTCCTCCAATATATTAAATAAAATATGATTTAATATATTGGCAACGCGTCTTCTTCACCGACTGTTTTCGACAGGCATTTTATTCTCCATCTTAATATAGGTACCATCCATACAAAGATATACTGATCTTGTACTTCAGTAGATGGTTGTAAATGCCATGTCTCGTTCAATTTGATACTTGCTTGCATTTCTAGGTATACAAATAGAAGCGTTAATAATATTGGAATGAAGTAATGTATACTAAACGTTAAATAATTAAATAATATATCTTCTCCTAGTAACCCTATGAGCCATTCCATTATTATCTCACTCCTTTCAAGTATCGATTCTTTTTTAATTCTACTTGTTTTTACCTAATTCTTCAAATGTTTCCTACTTTAATTTTCCAAAAATTTATTGTAATGGTTTTTCAATTTGGTATAATTGAGAAGAATTATCATTTACAAAAAAATAGGAGGACGATGATGAAAAAATTATCCGTTTTTATGCTTGTTTTAGTTATGCTTTTAGCAGCTTGTGGGAATAGTAACACTGAAGAAAATAGTAAAGAATCAGAAGGCAGTAAATCTGATACCAAATCATTTACGAACGATTCTGGAGAAAAAGTTGAAGTTCCAAAAGACCCTAAACGTATCGTTGTATTACATCCAACATACGTGGGCGCATTAGTAAAATTTGGACATAAGCCAGTAGCTGTACCAGAATTTGTTAAGCAGAATAAAGTATTAAATGATGTTACAAAAGATGCGAAGAAGATTGATAACACAAACGTTGAACAAATTGCCAAAGCAAAACCGGATTTAATTATCGCAACATCTCAAGACAAAAATTTAAATAAACTTAAAAAAATAGCACCTACTGTTACTTTCGATAACATGAAATCTACATATGAAGACAATACAAAACTGCTAGCTGAATTAGTTGGAGAACAAGACAAAGCAGATAAATGGCTTAAAGAATGGAAAGCACAACTATCTAAAGATAAAAAAGAACTGGAACCATTAATAAAAGGAAAAACAGCGACTATTTTACAGCAAACACCTAAAGGGCTCATTGCATTTAACGATAAGATGGGCAGAGGTGGAGAAATTATATTTGATGGTTGGGGATTAAAGTTACCTGATGAATTAAAATCAGCAACTAAAAAGACAAGCACACTCACTATCACTCCAGAACAATTTGATCAATATTTAGGAGACTATGTTATTATAGCTGCCAATGGCGACCAAAAAGCGCAATTTGAAGAAACAAATGTATGGAAAAATACAGATGCTATGAAGAACAATCATGTGGTGAAATTTGACGTTACAGAAACACAATATAATGACCCAATCTCATTAGAAAAACAAAGAGAAATATTCTACAAAGCATTTAAAGAAATGAAATAACTTTATAAAAAGACCTTTCCATCATATTTAGATAATGGAAAGGTCTTTTTGTAACTTTCGATATATTTTTTAGACTTCCTTCTGTCTGAAGTAAGACAACCCTCACACTCTCCTTCTCTACATACTCATTTCTCTTTTTTAAGTAAGAATAAAAAGTATGGTGCGCCAATTATTGCAGTAATAACCCCAGCTGGGATTTCTACAGGTGGTGCAATACCTTTACCAATAGCATCCGCTAAAAGTAAAAATATAGCCCCTATAATAGATGAAACTGGTAAAAGTCTTATAGCTTTTCTTCCTACTAATAACCTTGCAATATGAGGAGATATTAAGCCGATAAAACCAATTGTACCTGTAACAGATACGACGGAACCAATACATATTGCTGACATGAATAAATAAGCACTTCTAATAATACTTACCTTTTCTCCTAAACTTATGGCCGCTTCATCACCTAAACTTAAAATATCCAACTTATTTGCGAATATAAATATCAATGGTAATATACATACACTCGGTATAAAATTCCACAAGTCATCAAAATCTCTACTCCATACACTACCCGACAGCCAAAGCAATGTAGTATTGATATTATCTGGATAGCGTATCATAAAGTACTGAATACCAGCTTGGCATATAGCACTTAAAGCTACACCAATTAAAGCTATCGTATAAGTTGTCGCTTGAAAAATCCTCCCCAAGAACATAATGATTATAATCATTATAACCGCACCAAGAAATGAAGAAATACCTAGATAATAGAATGGCAATGCTGGTAATAGTAATGACTGCGCAACGGCAAATAATCCTGCACCTTTAGTAACACCTATAATATCAGGTGAAGCCAATGGATTTCTAAGTAATGTTTGTACAATAGCACCTGCTAATCCTAATAGTAAACCTGAAATTAAAGAAATGACCATTCTTGGTATTCTATATGTATATAATACAAATGCATAATCATCAGTTGTTCCAGCAACCGTGTTTAATGTATCTTTAAATGAAATAAATTGTGATCCAACTTGTACATGTAGCAAGATACTTATAATCAGAACAACTATCACAATGATAAGCTTCCATTTATACTTCATTATTTAAGACCACTCCTTCCATTTTTACAAAGATATAAGAAGAATGGTCCCCCGATTAGTGCTGTTACAATTCCAACTGGAGATTCATATGGGTAAGCAATGATATGTGATAACGTATCTGCATATACGAGAATAACTGCGCCTGTTAATGCGGTGAAGTATAAGTTCTTCTCATACCCTCCACCTATTAATCTTCTTGAAATATGAGGTGCAATTAGACCTATAAATGCAATTGGTCCTGCTACAGCTACAGACGAACCAGCTAATATAATCACAATAAAACTAAAAATTAAATATTTTAGTTTCTTATGAAGACCTAAGCTCGTTACAAATATATCCCCTAATGATAAAACGGTTAAGTCTTTAGCTAAAAATAAAGCAACAGATACACCTATTACAAACCAGGGTAATAAGATTTGTACACCATCCCAATCCTTACCATTTAATGAACCCGTTAACCAATACAAAACATCAGTAGAATTCTCATTAAGTATTATCAACACTTCAGTTATGGAAGATAATAATAAATGGATTGTCATACCTGCTAATGCTAATCGTACATGATTATTCTCGTGTCCATAAATAAACGTATATACTATCAACCCACCTACAATTGCACCTAAAAAAGCAATATAAGGATTAATTGTATCTGAATGGCCTGGTAAATATACAATTGAAGCAACAAGTAACAATGCTGCTCCTGCATTAATTCCAAATGTTTGAGGCGATGCCAAAGCATTTTTAGTTAAAGCTTGCATAATAGCACCACCTACAGCTAAACTTATTCCTACCATTATAGCAACGAATAATCTTGGCAAACGAATCGTATTAATAATCAGCGCATCTTTAGAGTGATCATCTGCTACAATGGCATTAAATATCGTCTTTAAACTCATAAACGTTGAACCTATACTCAAATTCAATATCATACCTATCACTAATATGATAATCATGACCATTGTTATAATAGACTTTCTCTGCATCATTTCACCAACTAAATATTGAAATGATGGAACAATGAATGCATAAAACTACACACTCATTGTTCCATTCAATTATTTATTATTTTTCTCTACATCTTTCATGATGTATTCATTTGCTTTGAAACCTCTAAATCTAGTCCAATAATCTCTATCCACTTCTTGAATTTGACCCTTTTTATAAGCACTTAACTCTTTCCAAAGTTCTTTGTTTTTCCATTCATCAGTAATCGGTTTATCTTTATCAGAAGTAATAATTAATTTATCCGGATTTACTTTAGATAATGTTTCTAAGTTTACTTCTTCATACGCTTTATTAGATTCAATCGCATTTTTCATGCCCATTTTCTCTAATAGTTGGCCTACATAAGAATGCGAGGTATGTGCTTGGAATGCATCTTCACGCGCAACAGCAATCATAACTTTTTCATCTTTATTAGAAGCTTTTTCATTTTTTGATTTAGCTTCTTTTAATTTATCTTCTAAATCATCCAACATCTTTTTGCCTTCATCTTCTTTGCCCATTGCAGTTGCTACTTTTTCAAATGAAGCATTTACATCGTCAAAGCTTGCTTCTCTACTCTTTAAAATCATCGTTGGTGCGATTTTCTTAAGATCTTCATAAATGCCTTTATGTCTTTGAACATCTGCAATAATTAAATCTGGTTTTAATGAACTAATCGATTCTAAGTTAGGTTGTTTAC
Organism: Mammaliicoccus sp. JADD-157; assembly: GCF_049310805.1. Lineage (NCBI taxonomy): Bacteria > Bacillati > Bacillota > Bacilli > Caryophanales > Staphylococcaceae > Mammaliicoccus > Mammaliicoccus sp. JADD-157. The sequence continues at coordinate 203,064 of NZ_JBMOVZ010000003.1, forward strand.
GTGTACCTACAGAAGTATATTTCACTTCTTCTCCATATAACTTCTTAATAATTTCTTTTTTATTGTCATCAGCGATACCAACAGGTGTCGAACCTAAATTTTTAACAGCATCAGCAAATGAATATTCTAATACAACTATATTTTTAGGTTTATCTTTAAGTTGAACCGGACCCAATTCATCTTTAATTTCTATTGATTTTTCTTGTTTAGGTTCCTCACCTTTCGCCTCTTTATCTTTATCATTTGATTTATTACTATCACTACAAGCTGTTAAAAATAACGCACTAGCAACAAGTAACATAACTAATAACCTCTTATAATTATTCATATTTTTCCTCCTTTTATAATTGATAACCGTTATCAATTATAAAATATATGGAAATAAATGTCTATATGTTTTGATATAAAATTCTGAAAATACTATCGTTTCAATTAAATATCAATATTTTTATTCAACAACATTACAAGAAGTTTATTTTTTCTATATAAAAATAAATAAAAAATACGCCTGCGTATGTATTACAAGCGTATTTTTATACAATTTATCTCTTATGAATTTGTTTCATTATTAGTATTTTTAATTAAATATTTCTTTTCAATATAACTGTGAACGAATCCAATGATAGTGTAAATAATGATATAAAAAATACTCAAATTACTATTAGACTTCCAAAATAGAATAAAATATGATAATGCGATACACATTATTATGATAGCTAGTCCCATTTTAAATAACATAAATTTTTTAATATTTTTAGCTACCTTTTTAGCTCTTAACCATTCGAAGAATAAATACGAAATCGTAGCGATAAAAATAATAATATAAGCACCTTTATCTAAACCAAATATTTTCACCACGCCTAGACTTATAAATATTACTATAAATATTGTAACTACTCTCATTAAATCTATATTACTCAGCATTCTATTCATCAACATACTCAAATCCTTGTATTTTATATATTTTTTTATTGAACATTATAAATATGACTAGTGCTACAATCCCATATATGAGAGCACCAATAAAACTTTCCCAATAATTACTATAGTATACAGTCACACCTAGTAATAAGAATATTATTGATTGAAATATTCTATATTTTACGGAACTTTTCTATTTTCTCTTGTTGTTTACCATTAACTTTATTGCTATCTGGTATTATATCTTTCACTTCTTTAATTGAGATTTCACCGTCATTAGCCTTTTTTTCCATTTGTTGAATACTATTATCAAGTTTACTTAAAGTATCATTATAGGCCGTAAAGTACTCACTTATTCTATATGTATCTTTTTTATATTCGCTTGGTAATTCATTATTTTTTAAATAATTAAAGAAGTTTTGATCATTCTCGTTTAACAATTTACGAGCTTGTTCTAATTGCTTAGTTTCTTCATTTGTTAAATTTTGTTCATCCCATACTTTTTCTTCAATTTTTGAAGTCACATTATATACTGATTCATTTGTATTAAGATATTTTTGAATACTTTTCTTCACATCATCTTTAGTTAATGATTGATTGTTTTCATCTGATTGAAATACATCTTTAGGCAATTTTGCTTTTTCTTCTTGTTTTGATTTTACAATTTTACCTGAATCACTTTTCTTTGATGAATCCGTCTCTTTGTTGCTATCATTTGAGCATCCTATTAGCGTTAGCGTAATCATGATGCTAAATAGTGCTATTATGTATTTATTCATTTTATATACCTATTCAATATATTATTATACAATTAAAAACTTTATATATATTTCTTTAATTACTTAAATTATAACATAATATGTAAAATATCAAACCTTGATTAAAAATTTTATAATATCAAAAACTAAAAATTCTTAAAATTCAGTACATTTTTACTTTCTATAATGATATACTAATTAAAGCTTTCTATAAGAGTTCATTTTGCATAGAAAGTTTTTGTTTAACATTATTTGTAAGCGCTTAATTAAAGAGGGGGATCATTCATGGAAGAAGCAAATACAATGTTAACAATTGTGGGGCTTATTATCATAATATCCATTGTCACAATGTTAATTTTTAAAAAGGTTAGCCCAGTAGTCGGTATGACAATAATACCTATTATTGGCGCATTAGTTCTTGGACATGGTTTCGGAGATATACGAAAATATGTAGATTCTGGTTTTGATCAAGTATTTAATGTAGCAGTAATGTTTATTTTCGCGATTATATACTTTGGAATTATTTCAGATAGCGGCTTATTTAGACCGCTAGTTAAAGGCATGATTAAATTAACACGTGGAAATATTATTATCGTAGCAATTGTCACAACCATTATTGGTACTTTTGCACAACTTGATGGTGCTGGTGCCACTACTTTCTTATTAGCGATTCCTGCTTTATTACCTTTATATAGAACACTTAAAATGAGTCCTTATTTATTAGTGTTACTACTTGCGCTAAGTGCCGCTATTATTAACATGGTGCCTTGGGGCGGACCAATGGCTCGTACAGCTTCAGTGCTAAAAGTAGATAATATTAATCAACTTTGGTACAACATCATACCTATACAATTAATAGGTATCGTCTTAGCAATTCTATTTGCTATTTATTTAGGCTTAAGAGAAAAGAAACGTATTGCAAGAGAATTTCCTAATGAAGAAACAATTAAAGTAGACATGAATGAAATTATTGAAAATTATCAAAAAGATCAAGAAGAAAATGCTTCAATTAAAGGCGAAGCTAAAAAACATACTTATATTCTTTGGCTTAATCTTATACTTACAATTACTATAGTTGCAATGATGTTATTAGACATCGTTCCACCAGAATTAGCATTTATGATTGGTGTCGGTATTGCATTACCATTAAACTTCAGAGATGTTGACGAACAAATGGATCGCTTACGTGCACACGCACCTAATGCTTTAATGATGGCCGCAGTTATTTTAGCTGCTGGTGTATTTTTAGGTATTTTAAATGAAACTGGCATGTTAGAATCAATCGCGTTATCATTGATTGATGTAATACCAACAGCAGTTGGACCTTATCTACATATTATAATTGGTATGCTAGGTGTTCCATTAGATTTATTAACTAGTACAGATGCATATTACTTTGCTGTGTTACCAATTGTAGAATCAACTGCAAGTCAATTTGGTGTACCTTCACTATCAACAGCATATTCATTAATGATAGGAAACATAATCGGTACATTCGTTAGTCCATTTTCACCTGCTCTTTGGTTAGCAGTCGGGTTAGCTGAAATTAATATGGGTAAATATATTAAATACGCATTCTTCTGGATTTGGGGATTCTCAATCGTTATGCTATTTATCGCAATTTTACTAGGTATCGTAACAATTTAAATATAATACTCGTATTTAATAAATAATAACCACCTTGGGATATAAGTCCCTAAATCAAAATAATGCTCCTAACCCTTTAGTTAAATCTACTAAGGATTAGGAGCATTTATTTTGATATGTGATTTGTTTTATATTATGGATTTACTACGTTGTTAATTACATAAAATATGGCCCTACTTGGATTTTCTATCTCATTAATCCAATAACTAACCTCTATTTGGATTTTCTACCTCATTAATCCAATAACTAACCTCTATTTGGATTTTCTTAGTCATTAATCCAATAACTAAGGACCTACTTGGATTTTCTATCTCATTAATCCAATAACTATGGCCCTACTTGGATTTTCTATCTCATTAATCCAATAACTATGGCCCTACTTGGATTTTCTATCTCATTAATCCAATAACTAACCTCTACTTGGATTTTCTATCTCATTAATCCAATAACTAACCTCTATTTGGATTTTCTACCTCATTAATCCAAATCATAATACAAGAGGCTGGGCAATTATTTTAGCCCAGCCTCTTTATTTGGATTCTTCAATATTATTTATCAGAGTCTGCTTTGTCTTCAACTTTTCTTAAAGTTTTTTCTGCGAATGACTTACCACCGATACCAAATGAAATAGCAAATGCTACTGCAACAGCACCTAAGATAAGTAAGAATGCTACGTTAACAATACTTTGAGCAAAGTTTAATTGATCTAGTGTCATAAATACTGAAACAACAATTACTAAATACTTAACAATTTCTGCTACAAGACCATTGCCTGTAGATTTTTTGATAAGTTTAGATAATAAGTTACCACCAACAAAACCGATTACTAAGATAATAGCTGCTGAGATAACTAATGGTAAGTAACCAATAATTGCTTCACCAATTGTATTTAACACTTGTAAGTTTACAGTGTGTAAAGCTTCAACAACAAAGAATAAACCAATTATCGTTGTAAGAATCCAGCCTGTAGCTGAAGGAATATCTATACTTTCTTTGTTTTCACCAAAATTAACATAATGGTTATAACGACTAACATTTAAATTAGTTAATAAGTTTTTAACTAATGTACCTAATACTTTAGCAATAAATAAACCAACTATTAGTATTATTACTGCTACTATAACTCTAGGTAAGAAGTTTAAAATACTATCCATCATATTTTTAATAGGTGTCGATACTGATGTCATATTTAATGCATCAAACACTGATGGTAAGAATAATAGGAAAATAATGAAGTAAGCTAGTTTACCGAATGTTTGAATTAAACCTTCTGATTCAGATTTACCACTACCTGCTTCAGTTAATCCTTTTTTCTCTAACCATTTTTCAAATCCAATAGCTCTTAAGCCTTTTACAATAATCGTTTTAACAATTACTGCAATAATCCAAGCTACGATTAATAAAATAATCGCACTAATTAAATTTGGAATAAATCCAATAATGCTATCTAATGCATTCATAAATGAATCTGTAATTTTACTCATATATATATCCTCCTTTTTTAGTATGTTACCCTAGTATTATATTAATAATCATATTTTTATTAATAATTCTAAAAAAACTTTAAAAAAATTTAATCTCGTTGTTTATTCTTAAATTCCAAAGAATTAATATCCTAATATATTAAAGTGTATGTAATCGATATATAAAATAAAAAACCATATTGCGATAAATGAATATCGCAATATGGTTTTTATAAATCTTTTATCATACGGGTTTCACGTAAAACAACACCATGTTCACTTAATTCTACTTTTCCATCTTTTTTAAATCCACACTTCTCATAAAAATTCACTGCTTGTAAATTATCTTCAATTACCCACAGACTTAATTGATCATATTCCTGTTTCATTTTCTTCTCAGCTTCTATCATTAATTGAGTACCTACACCTTGGTTTTGATATGCTTCAAGTAAATAAATAACGAGTATTTCTCCACAATTTTCACTAGTATCATCATCTTTATCTTTAGCATACATTAAAAAACCTACTATTTTATTATCTATTTCAGCAACAATACAAGGTGCATTAAATTTATAATGATTTTCTATGTAAGACTCCAAAGTAATTTCATCTAAATAACTCTCAGGAATAATTCCTTTATACGTTGAAAGCCATGACTCATAATGCACTTTCGCTAGTTCTTCAATATCTGTTTCTTTCTTCTCTCGTAATAACATAATAATATTCCCCTTTTTGTTATCTTGATAATTCTAATTTAAATTTATATTTTTTAGGATGATACAATACCTCAGAATATTCAAATATTTCATCATTACTTAATATAGAATGTGCTCTTAATTCTAATAAAGGAGTATTAGATTTTATATTAAAAATTTCCATTGTATCTTCACTTGGTAACCTAGGTATAAACTCTTCTACCCTTTTTTTTATAACATATCCCTTTTCTTTTAAACAACCATATTTTGATTTAGTCATCGCTTCAACAGAAAGATCAGGAAATAGTTCAAACGGTATATAAGCATTTTCTATAATTAAAACTTCACCGTTCAATTTTCTAATCCTTTTTATGTTATATACTTTTTCTTCTTTGTTGAGATTGAGTATTTCTTGTATTTCTTCATTTGGTTTTATAAGTCTAAATTCTATCACTTTGTTTTTAATAGAATCATGATAAGGTTGCATTTCTTCAGTAAATCCTTGTAACTTAAATAAATTATGTTCAAATTTTGGGAAAGCTACATAAGTTCCGCTCCCTTTAATACTGTATAATATTTCTTTTTCTATTAGTCTTGAAATAGCTTTTCTAATAGTTACCCTACTTACTTGATATTTTTCTGATAAAGCCTTTTCAGTAGGTATAACATCTCCATGCTCTAGCCCTTGATTTTTAATATAATCTTGAATATTTTTCATGATTTTTTGATATAAAGGCATTTTCTTATTGCTCATAAAAACCCCTCACCTTCATAGTTTATTTTAACACTTCAAACTCAAAAAGCATACACATTTAAAATATGTATTATATTTGTATTGATTTTTACAATACATATTATATAATGTTACTTGAAAGGGGTTACAAAATAATGAAAAAGAGTAAATTAACAATAGTTGGTGGCGGAAGTACATATACGCTAGGTATATTAATGAGTTTAATTGAAGAATCGAATCATTTACCACTAAGTCATATTACGCTATACGATACAGATACTTCGCGACAAGAAAAGATAGGACGTGCTGCTTCTATATTATTGAAAGAACATTACCCTTCATTAGAAAATTTTAAATATACTTCTAATAAAAAAGAAGCCTTTAAAGATACTGATATTATATTCGTCCAAATTCGTACTGGCGGACTAACTATGAGAGAAAAAGATGAACAAATACCTATTAAACACGGATTAGTAGGACAAGAAACATGCGGCGCTGGAGGCATGGCTTATGGGTTACGATCAATACCTGATATGATTCAACTTGTCGATGATATTCGTTCATTAAATTCAGATGCTTGGATTTTGAACTATACAAATCCTGCTGCAATTGTTGGCCTAGCATTAGATAAAATCTTCCCTGACGATAAACGATTATTAAATATATGTGATATGCCTATAGCAATTATGAAAAGCTATTCAGACATATTGGAAGAAGATATATGGAATTTAGAAGCTGATTATTTTGGTTTAAATCATTTTGGATGGTTTACGAGTATACGAAATAAGCAGGGTTATGATTATACATCTCAGCTCAAACAACTTATTCTGAATAATGATTTTAAACCTACAGATAAATTAATTGCCAATGACCCTTCCTGGCAAGCTACTTTTAAACAAGCTAAACAAATGATACAAGACTTTAATGAATATCTACCTAACACGTATTTACAATATTATCTTTATCCTAATGAATTATCTAAAAAGGAACCTATGGACAATACTCGAGCTAGACAAGTTATAAATGGACGAGAAAAAGAGGTTTTCACTGACTGCGACGTTATCATTAATCAAAATAGTACTCAGAATATTGATATTTCTGGTGATATACATGGTATATACATGATTCGTATTGCCGCTTCGCTTGTTCATCACTTAAAAGAACGGTTTATTATAATGACAAGGAATGAAGGAATTATTTCTAATCTACCTTATGACGCCCTTGTAGAAGTTCCCGCTTTACTTGGTAACGAAGGTGTAGAGCCTTTTAAAATAGGTGAAATATCTACATTTTATAAAGGATTACTAGAAAATCAATACGCGTATGAAAAATTAATAATCGAAGCTTACTTTGATAATGATTATGAAAAGTTATTGCAAGCCCTTATTTTAAATAGAACTGTCATAGACACGAATAAAGCGAAAGAAGTCTTAAAAGATTTATTTGAAGCGAATAAAGACCATTGGCCCGTTTTAAATAAAAGGGAGGAAACATTATGAAGCTTATCATAAATGCAGATGATTTCGGTTATTCAAATGGGGTAAATTACGGAATTATCGATGCTTTTAAAAATGGCATACTTACTTCAACGACTTGCTTAACAAATATGCCAGGTTTTAACCATGCAATCCAACTTGCGAAAGAAAACCCGAATCTAGGCATTGGCATTCACCTAACTTTAACTTGTGGGAAACCATTAACACATAATTTATATACTTTAGTAGATAGTGATGGAAATTTTAGAGATTTATCTCATTACGAACAAAAATTTTATATAGACACAAATGAACTATACAACGAATGGAAAGAACAAATCGATAAATTTTTAGAGACTGGAATTACACCTACTCATATGGATACTCATCATCATGTAAATAATTTAGACATAATAGAACCAGTATTTTTAAAATTAGCATCTGAATATCAACTGCCTATTCGAAATAATTTAGGAGATAAAAAGAATTATCCTAATTATAAAATGGTTGATTACTTTGAGTATCACCCTGAAACAATTTTAAACCCTATCGAAATCATCAGAGAGAAATATCAATTATATAAAACTGTAGAAATAATGTGCCATCCAGCATATATAGATAAATTTTTAAGAAATCATTCATCTTTTGTCATGCCAAGAATTGAAGAATTAGATTTATTAACAAGCGAACATGCAAAATCTACTTTTAATAAAGCGAATGGGATAACATTAATCAATTATTCACAATTGTAATGTCAAAGGGGGACATTTGTTATGATGAGATTCTTACAAAAGCTTGGTAAATCAATGCTGATTCCAATAGTAGCTTTACCTGCAGCTGGTATACTTTTTAGAATTAGTTCAGAAGATTTACTGGACTGGAAACTATTTCAAGCATCCGGAGCAATATTTAATAATATTGATATTCTTATAGCAATAGGTATAGCGATGGGGTTATCAAAAACTAAAGATAGAGGAATCCCTGCACTAGCTGGTTTTATTGCAATATCTATACTAAAAGAAGGACTTAATTTACTTGATTCTGATTTGAACATGAGTGTATTTGGAGGACTCATTTCAGGGCTTCTTGCAGCTTGGGTCTACAATAAATTTAAAGATGTAGAACTACCGAAAGTCTTTTCATTTTTCTCTGGAGAGAATTTTCCCATAACTGTAATTATAGTACTTATGTTACCTGTAACAGGTATATGTTTTTTAATTTGGCCTTATGCTCAGTCTTCAATTGATTGGCTAGCTCAATCACTAGTAACTTTAGGAGGACTAGGAGTATTTATAAATGGATTTTTAAATAGATTTTTACTTCCATTTGGATTACACCATGTGTTAAATACTTATATTTATTTTGGTCTTGGAGACTTTAAAACATCAGGAGGAGAAGTTGTTCATGGAGAAGTTACAAGATTTTTAAACGGAGATCCTACAGCAGGTTATTTCCTAAGTGGATATTTTGTCTCAATAATGTTCGGTGTACCTGCCATTGCTCTTGCCATATCCAAAGCAGCAAAATACAATAAACAAAATACAAAAGCTTTAATGGGTTCTGGTAGTTTTACAGCTATAGTCGCAGGTATAACAGAACCTATTGAATTTACATTTCTATTTACCTCACCATTTTTATACTTTATACATTCTGTATATACTGGATTAGCAGGAATGACCTTATACTACTTGCACATTAGGGAAGGATTCTCTTGGGGTGGCAGCATCATTGACTATGTATTGAACCTAAGTTTATCAGATAAAGGCTGGATGATAATTCCAGTAGGTATAGGATTTTTCATACTTTATTTTATTACTTTTTACTTCTATATTATTAAGCGAAAAGTTTCAATAATCGGCCAAATTGAAGACAATAATTTTGATGAAGAAAAGTCCGAAGAAGAAAAAGATTTATCTTTATCGCATAACCAATATCAATATATGTCCAAGAAAATATTAGAAAATATAGGTACTAAAGAAAATGTGATAGAATATGAAAACTGTATTACTAGATTAAGATTAGAACTTAAAGATACCTCACTGATAAACAAAGAAAAAATAATGCAAACTGGCGCTCACGGTGTTGTAATCATTGATAAACATAATGCTCAAATAATTATCGGACCAGAAGTAACTAAACTTGTTAAGGAATTTAATAAAGAAATGGATAACACCTAATTAACATTATTTTATAAAAAAACGCCAAAATCTAAATGATTTTGGCGTTTTTATTACATGTCCATGTCCATATCCATTTCATGTATTTTCATCATAAGACCATGTGGAATATCGTCATGATTTACTATATCTTTTTTATAATAAGTTTTACCGTCATCATTAGAAATAAGTTTTACAAAGTCACCTTTTTTAGGTTTAAAGTCTTCTGTATTCTTAATTTTAACATTTTCTGTTACTTTATTATCTTTTTCACTTACTACTTTTTCAGCTGTAGTGCTATTTTCCATGTAACCATAATAAGTAGATTTTTGTGTTGAAGACATCAACAATACGGCTACAGCGATTGCTACGAGAGCTAAACCAGAAATAAGTGCAATTGCGTATTTTTTATTCATTGAGAAACCTCCCTATCCTCTATAATAAAGCGTTAGTCTAATTTATGAAATGACATAGCCTTAAACTTCTTAAATTCGACATAATTGCAGAAACTAATTTATACATAATATTTTTTCATAAAACTTAAATACTTGCGATAACTTTTATTATTCATCATACTGTACATGTAGAAAATCATAAGGAGTGGAAAAAATGAGCCAAGAACAATTTGATAAAATTAAAAACGGTAAAGGTTTTATAGCAGCACTAGATCAAAGTGGTGGTAGTACTCCAAAAGCATTGAAAGACTACGGTATTGATGAAGATCAATATAATAGTGAAGATGAAATGTTTACACTTGTTCACGAAATGAGAACACGTATCATAACATCTCCAGCATTTAACGCTGATAAAATTTTAGGTGCTATATTATTCGAGCAAACGATGGATCGTGAAGTAGAAGGTAAATATACATCTAATTATTTAGCTGATAAAGGTATTGTACCATTCTTAAAAGTAGACAAAGGTCTAGCTGATGAAGAAAATGGTGTTCAGTTAATGAAACCAATAGAAGGTTTAGACGAACTATTAAAGCGCGCTAAAGATCGCAATGTTTTCGGTACTAAAATGCGTTCAAATATTTTAGAAGCTAATAAAGACGCTATTACTAAAGTAGTACAACAGCAATTTGAAATTGGAAAACAAATTATCGAAGCAGGTTTAGTTCCAATTATTGAACCAGAAGTTAATATCAACGCTAAAGATAAAGAAGAAATTGAAGATATTTTAACTGAGGAAATTGCTAAAGAATTAGATAAATTAAACGATGATCAATTCGTGATGTTGAAATTAACAATTCCAACAAAACCTAATCAATATAAATCATTGATAGAACATCCAAACGTAATTCGTGTCGTTGCCTTATCTGGAGGTTATTCAAGAGATAAAGCAAACGAATTATTAAAAGAAAATGAAGGCTTAATCGCTAGTTTCTCACGCGCATTAGTTACAGACTTATTCGCAGGACAATCAAAAGAAGAATTCGATAAAGGCTTAGCAGACGCTGTAGAATCAATCTACGACGCTTCAGTTAATAAAAATTAATAAATATAAAACTCATATTTAATTTAGTATCAATCATTTTGAATTTCATAAAAATGATTGATACTATTTTTTAAATTTTATATGTTAACCGGTTGACATATTAGTTATTTAAATATACACTTCTTTATAAGAAAGCCCTTTCAAGGTTCAGGAGGTATTATGCAAATGTTTCAAACTTTTAAGAACAAGTCTTACTTGCAGTCTTCATTTACTTTATTAATATTTTTCGCGTCATGGTCCATTTGGTGGTCATTCTTTCAAATTTGGCTTACCTCAGAAAAAAATGGTCTAGGTTTATCTGGTAGTGAAGTTGGTACGATATATTCAGCCAACTCATTCGTAACTTTAATTCTAATGTTCGCATATGGTATTCTTCAGGATAAATTAGTATTAAAGAGAAGTTTACTTATTTTCTGTGCTACGATGTCAACGTTAGTAGGTCCATTTTTTATATGGATTTATGCACCACTCATTCAAAATTACTTTACGATTGGAATAATAGTTGGTTCACTATTTCTATCTGCTGGCTTCCTTTCAGCTGCTGGTATTTACGAAGCTGTTTCAGAACGTTTTAGTCGTTATTTTGATTTTAAATATGGTCAAGCGAGAGCATGGGGATCGTTTGGTTACGCTATATCAGCTTTAGTTGCAGGATTTTTATTTGTTAAAAACCCAGAGTATAATTTCTGGATAGGTTCAATTTTAGGTTTATTTTTATTATTAAATTTAATATTTTGGAAACCTAAACAAGAAGATAAAGCTAAAGATGAAATTCTCGATGAGGATGTTGATAGTTCTATTCCGAGTTTCAAAGAGATGCTTGATTTACTTAAATTACCCCACTTATGGGTAATCGTTATTTTTATTATGTTCTCATGGTCGTTCTATACAATTTATGACCAACAAATGTTCCCAGATTTTTACACACAATTATTCAGTTCACCTGAAACCGGCCAACAAATGTATGGTACGTTAAATTCTATTCAAGTATTTTTCGAAGCTTTAATGATGGGCGTTGTGCCTATCATCATGTATAAATTAGGCGTTAGAAATACTTTATTGCTTGGTGTTTGTGTAATGGTTGCTAGAATCGGACTCAGTGGTGTATTAACTACGCCATTTACGATTTCGATTATTAAAATGATGCATGCTATTGAAGTACCATTATTTATGCTTCCAATGTTTAGATATATTACGCTACATTTTAATCCTAAGTTGTCAGCCACTTTATATATGATTGGGTTCCAAATAGCTGCCCAAATTGGACAAGTTATATTATCAACACCTTTAGGAAAGCTAAGAGATAACATAGGATACAGCAACACATTTTTAGTGATTTCAGGAATTGCTTTAATATCAGGAATTTTCGCGATATTCGCATTTAAAAAGGATGACGAAGATGTTTATGGTGACCCATTTATTCGTCAAAATCAAATAAAAAGGAAAGAGGTATAATTGACATGACAAATGAACAAATACAATTAACAGATGATAGATATAGGTTAGGCTACCACGTGATGGCCAAATCTGGTTGGATTAATGATCCTAATGGATTTTGTTATTTTAATGGCTATTATCATATTTTTTATCAACATTATCCATATAGTGCAGAATGGGGGCCAATGCATTGGGGACACGCAAGAAGTAAGGATTTAGTACACTGGGAAGACTTACCGATAGCACTTGCTCCTGGTTCTCCAGAAGACAAAGATGGTTGCTTCTCAGGAAGTGCTATTGTTAAAGATGATACTTTATACTTATTCTATACAGGTCATCACTACTATGGCGATGGTGACCCGGATAACTTCTGGCAAAACCAAAACATGGCTTACAGTAAAGATGGTATAAACTTTACTAAATACGAAAATAATCCAGTAATTGCTTCTGAGCCAGAAGATAATACTCATCACTTTAGAGACCCTAAAGTTTGGAAAGAAAATGATAAATATTATATGGTACTAGGAAGCCAAGAAAAAGATGGTCTAGGTAGAATTATTCTTTATAAATCTGACGACTTATTAAATTGGGAATACATTGGTGCACCAAGTAAATCTAAAGGCTTAAAAACAGAAGGCTTTATGTGGGAGTGCCCTGATGTATTTAGATTAGATGGTAAAGATATTTTATTATGTTCACCTCAAGGTATAGACAAAGAAGAGAAAAAATATTTAAACTTATTCCAAAATGGTTATTTTGCTGGTCAATTCAATGAAGACAACACAGAGTTTAATAGAGGTAATTTCCAAGAATTAGATTTCGGACATGATTTCTATGCAGCTCAAACAACTCAAGCGCCTGATGGTCGTCGAATCCTCATTGCTTGGATGGCGATGTGGGAAAGTGACATGCCTGAAAAAGAAGATGGCTGGGCTGGAGCATTAACTTTACCAAGAGAAGTACACATTAAAAACGAAAAAATATATATGAAACCTGTTGAAGAATTGAAATCACTGAGAAATGAAAAACTAAATTCAGACAGCATAGAATTAAAAGATGGCCTTTTATTAATAGACGATTCTTCTCATGTAGAAATTAATTTAGAACACAAATTCACATCAGAACAAAATGCTGAAACATCATTTTATTTAACTGATAAAAATGGCAATAGCATTTTAAGCTTGAAATATAATGCTAACAGTAATGAATTTGAGTTATATCGCAAAGATACAGATGATACAAGGTATGCCAACATTCTTAGCGATGACAAAGTTAACTTGCGCATATTTATCGATACAAGTTCTATAGAGATATTCATTAATGACGGAGAAGCTGTGTTCACAGAAAGATATTATTTAGAAGAAAATCCACAAGTTTGGATAAATGCTTCAGAATCAGTTTCAACGAACTACGAAATTTATGAACTAAATAATCAAGCAATCAAATTTTAATATACGTATTTACAAAACCATCAAAGTTTTCACTTTTAGTGTCTACTTTGATGGTTTTTTCGTTTATATAACATACCATATTTATAATCCAGTATGATTTTCATTTAGTATTTAACGATACAAATACTAAATGTTTGATATAATGATGAATAATGAATTTCAATACTATGGCGAAAGGATTAAAATATGAAACCTAAATTAGATGATGTTGCTAAATTAGCCAATGTATCAAAAACTACAGTATCTAGAGTATTAAATAAACGTGGCTATTTAAGTCAAGAAACAATCGATAAAGTATACGATGCTATGGAAAAATTAAACTATCAACCTAACACTGTCGCACGTCAGCTTTATAATAAAAAGACTAATATTATAGGCCTATTATTCCCTGCAGTAAGTAATCCTTTCTTTGGAGAACTTGTAGAAGAATTAGAGAAAAAGCTATATTCCCAAGGTTATAAAGTTATAATTGGGAACTCAATGAATGATCCTGAAAAAGAGAAAAACTATTTAAATCAACTTTTATCAAATCAAGTCGATGGTTTAATCGTTGGTACACATAACCAAAATATTCAACAGTATCAAAATGAAAACCTTCCTATAGTAGCAATCGATAGAATTATGAACCAAGACATACCAGTAATCGAATCTGATAATTACTCAGGCGGTAAACAAGCTACAGAAAAATTAATTCAAAAAGGTGCTAAAAAAATCATACATACAACAGGTCCAGATACTTTAGATACACCTGCAAACAGAAGACGAGAAGCATATGAAGAAACAATGACATATCATGGACTTCAACCTATTCACTATTCTGTAGATTTTAATATCTCTTACACAGAGAAAACTGGAATCTTCAACCAAATATTTATAGATCACCCAGATGTAGATGGTGTATTCGCTTCAAACGATGTAGACGCATTACTTATCATGCAAATTGCTAAAAAGTTCAATAAAAACATTCCTGAAGATTTACTTATTGTCGGATATGATGGTTCTAAAATTATGCGTAATATGTTTCCAAACTTAACAACAATAGTCCAACCTATTGAAGAAATAGCCAATAAAGCACTTGAAGTCTTAAATCTAAGGCTTGAAAAACAAGAAACACTATCTGAATATATACTTCCTGTTTCAATTTGGAATGGAAGTACATGTTAATAGTAATATGGAGGAGTTTGAGACACTTTTTATGTTTTAGGCTCTTTTTTTTGGTTCAACTTTTGGGATACACCTCATAAGGGTATGTGTTCTTGGATTATTGTCATCGTTAATCCAAGAAAGGTATAGTTACTTGGATTATTGCGGTCGTTAATCCAACAAAAGTATAGTTACTTGGATTATTGCGGTCGTTAATCCAACAAAAGTATGATTACTTGGATTATTGACGTCGTTAATCCAATAAGAGTATGGTTACTTGGATTATTGACGTCGTTAATCCAACAAAAGTATGGTTACTTGGATTATTGACGTCGTTAATCCAACAAAAGTATGGTTACTTGGATTATTGTCGTCGTTAATCCAATAAAGGTGCGTGTTCTTGGATTATTGTCGTTGTTAATCCAAGAACAATTTCAACTCTTGCTATTTTGATCTCTCCTATCCCCAAAATGAGCTAAAGATTTATCTCCCTAGCTCGTTTGGTTTTTAAACATTCATCAAACCCGATAAATGATTTCTTTTAAATGTTGCCAAACATCATATAATTGTACCCACATCGCAACGTGCAACATGATGACTAATATACAAGCGATAATATGAATAATAGCGTATTTTTCTTTTATATTTATTATTTTTTCAATTATAATCACAAGTGCGCATATCATGATAACGATAGATAAATATGGTGCTATGATATAAATCATATCTAAAGCTGTATTATATAAACTTACTTTCCATGTGTTGAACCTAAAGAAATAAGCCATACCAAAAAATATAACTAAACAAGCTATAATCACAATAATAGTAGCTAATGTCGCCTTTCTCTTTACATGAACCATTTCACCCATTGCTAACTTTAATGGATGATACACAACAACATGTATAAATGGATATACAGAAATTATGAGTAAACATAACCATAACCAGTTCACTGCCACACCCCCAAAAGTGTATATGTACAATTAACTGTATATAACTGCGATATATAAAGCAATACAAAAAAACGCATAGCCAATATATGGCTATGCATTTTTAATTTATTACATTAATTTTTCTTTGGAGAATTTATTATAAATCCATCTAATTAATAATGCTAACGTAATAAATAGTCCTATATAACCGAATAATGGGAAAACAAAATTTACTAAATCAACAAATCCTACGAAACTCAATCCAAACGAAACTATTAGAGAAATAGTTAGTAAAACAACATATTTATTAGATTTTGGATTTGTAAATCTAGTTAAGAATGGGTATAACATGCCAATACAACTATTAAATATAACTCCAACCATTACAGCAGACATTAAAACACCTAAAATCGGATGAATATCATTTGCTAATAACAACGTAGGAATATCAACTGTATTAGCTATTTCAATATTAGCTAATAATCCTGCAATCATAATTAAAAGTAATATGCTAAAAGTTAAACCGCCATAAAAAGCTCCTCTTCTAGCAGTCTTGTGACTTATAGCTTTACTACCTACTATTGTTAAGAAACTGAAGCTATTCCCAATAATAAGCCCACCATAAGTGACTGCATCCCACCACCATACAGAACTAGAAGTTTTGGATGGTACAATATGTTTATCTACATCTGAAAAAGAAATTGTTGGATTTATAATGTTATAACCAGCTATAATAAATACAGCTATAACTAGGAAGGGTGTTACAATTCCTAATATATCCATGATTCGTTCAAATTTTAATTGCAAAACAATAAATAACAATATAACAATAATGAGTGAACCAATCCAAATAGGAATGTCAAAACCCTGTTTAAGTGCTGAACCTCCTCCTGCTATCATGATAACTGTTAAACCGAATAAGAAGAAAATAATTAAGTAATCAATTATTCTACCTAATATATCCCCAAATATGTTATTTAGTGAAATCTCATATGTATCTGCATCTAGTCGATATCCTACTTTAGAAATTTGTCTAGTACCAAATGTAACTATAACTCCTGTTAAAATTGCTGCTATGTATGCATAATTCCCATAGTTAACAAAAAATTGTAATAACTCCTGGCCGGTGGTAAAACCAGCACCTACAATAAAACTTAAATATGCTAATGCTACTTTAATAGCCGCTCTAGTATCTACGCTCATTTGTACAAAATCCCTTTCTAAAATTTATAATATATAAAGTGTATCATAGTTGTGCAATGCTTTTTATTGAATATTCAAATTAATTTTATTAAATAAAATAACGGAATGTTTTACATTCCGTTACTTTACAATTAAAACTGGTATTTTTGATTGTTTGGCTACTTTATGAGAAACACTGCCCATCATCATTTCTTGAAAATTATTCAAGCCCCTTGTCCCTAGTACGATAATTTCATGTTGATGACGATTTGCTTCATTAACGACGGTTTGTGCTGGTTCTCCATGTTTTATTTCGATTTTATGTTTTATATGATTTTCTTCTAGAAATTGAGTGATTTGTGAAAGTTTTTCTTTTTGTTGCTGATTTGAATTTGCCCCATGTAAAATCACTGTTTTTGATTCGTCTATTTCTACTACATTTAATATTGTTACGTGAGTATCTGATTCTGCAATATTTAATATTTGTTGAGCTGCTCTATAACTATTTTCTGATCCATCGGCAGCTAATAAAATAGATTTATACATGTTACTCTCTCCTTTGTATATTAGTTTAAATGTCTTTCATTTAATTGACTAAGTTCAGAGATGATTTTTCTACTATCAGCATTTAATTGTTTAACGTATACACTATTTTGTTTATCTTCAAACTTTTTAACGATGGTATCAATTGCATCAACTGCTGAATCATCCCATAAATGTGCATCTGTAAAATCTAATTCAATATGACTGTTTTCGATTGTAAAATCTAATTGCTCCATCATTGAATCTATCGAAACAAAAAATATTTGTCCTTTAAAATAATATAAATAATTTTTATCTTGTTGGTTTAATTCTACTCTAACGTTAGATATTTTTGTAGCAAAGAACAATGCACTGAAAATGACACCAACAACGACACCAAGTGCAAGATTATTTGTGAATAAAACGATAATAACTGTGAGTAACATGACTACTGCATCAGATTTTGGTGCTTGTTTAATATATTTAAATGATTGCCAATCAAATGTACCAACCGATACCATTATCATAATACCTGCTAGTATAGGCATTGGAATTTGCACGACGATATCTCCTAATACAATAATAAGGAAAATAAGTACGATGCCTGCTGTAAACGTTGATAAACGGCTGTTAGCACCAGATCTAACATTTATTATAGATTGTCCAATCATAGCACAACCACCCATACCACCAAATAAACCTGTAATCACGTTTGCTATACCTTGTCCACGTGACTCTTTATTTTTATTACTATAACTATCAGTAGCATCATCTACTATTTTTGCTGTTAACAAGCTTTCAACTAGCCCAACAACAGCCATTGATAATGAAAATGGGAAAATAATTTTAAAAGTTTCTACATTAAATGGAACATCTGGTATTAGGAAATGAGGAAAAGCTCTCGTTATAGAACCTAAATCTCCTACTGTTCTTACATTTGCTCCGGTATACATATAAAGAGCGGTTAAAATGATGATTGCAATTAAAGGTGCTGGAATAGTTTTGAAGAATTTTGGAACAATATATACGATTAATAAAGTAATAATGAGATACATATAAGTACTAATTGATATGCCGAATATATGTTCAAGCTGAGACATAAATATTAAAATAGCTAAAGCATTCACGAAACCAATCATTACTGATCTAGGTATAAATTTCATAAGCCTACCGATTTTGAGAATCCCTAATATTAACTGTATAATACCCATAAGTATTGTTGCAGCAAATAAATATTCAACACCGTGATCTCGAACTAGTGGTGTAACAATAAGAGCCACTGCACCAGCAGCACCTGAAATCATAGCAGGACGACCACCTACTATAGATGTAGTAGTCGCAATAATAAATGCTGCATAAAGCCCCACCATAGGGTCTACACCTGCTATAATTGAAAAAGCTATCGCTTCAGGTATAAGTGCTAAAGCTACTACGATACCTGCTAGAATATTTTTACTAGGATTTGAAAACCATTCTATTTTTAAATTTTCAAACATAATCTAAACTCCTATTTTTATATTTTTAATAAAGTCATTATAAACAAAAGAGTTTCAAATGTATACCTTTTTGGAACTATCGAGGTGAAATATATGAAGTATGGTTATACAAGACCAGTAGAAATTTATGATTCTTTAGAACAACAAAAATTAAAATTATCCAATCAAGTTGATAAATTAATTGAAGAATCGCATTCCAACACAGAAAACCGTAAAGAAATAAATTCTTTATTTTATAGTAAGTTAAACGATGGCGACCATTTATACATTACCGATTTATGTACTCTAGCTGATTCAGTTTCACAACTTGAAGAACTTATACAAATTGCCCAAGAAATAAATGTTACTATTTATGTTGAGAACATTAACCTTACAATTAGCCCGGATTATCATACGACTTTTATCGAATCGCTCAGCAAAGTGATTCAATTTCAAAATGATATCATCAAATTTAGAACAAAAGTTGGTATGGAGAAGGCTAAGACAAGTGGTAAACGCATTGGTCGACCTCAACGAGATGACATTAATTTAAAAAACGCGATAGAAATGTACCACTCTAAAAAATATACACTAGAAGAAATTAAAGCAGAAACGAACATTAGTAGAGCCACTCTATATAGACATTTAAATAAATAATATAGTTTTTCATAAATAAATGAGGCTGAGCTCTAATTCATCAGTATTATTACTGAATGATTTTTGGCTCATCCTCATTTTATTTTTTGGTTTTTATGATTTATATTTTCTTTTATTTTATTACGCCAGCATCTTTAGGATGTACGCCATGTATATAGTAATCTATTTCTTCTGGTTCTAATGGTTTTCTTCCTCTTATGATGTCTGCTGCTTTTTCTGCTAACATTAACACTGGTGAATGTATATTTCCATTAGTTGTACGCGGCATTGCTGATGCGTCTACTACACGTAAGTTTTCCATTCCGTGTACTTTCATTGTTAATGGGTCTACAACTGCCATAGGATCTGAAGCAGGCCCCATTTTCGCACTACATGATGGGTGTAATGCTGTTTCAGCATCTTTTTTAACCCAATCTAGAATTTCTTCATCTGTTTGTACAGATGGTCCTGGTGATATTTCACCATCATTGAAAGGTTTAAGTGCTGGTTGTGCTAATATTTTTCTTGCTATTCTTATTGCTTCAATCCATTCTTGTTCGTCTTCTTTTGTCGATAAGTAATTGAAGACAACTTTTGGTTTTTCAAATGGATTTTTAGATTTAATTTTCAAACTACCTCTTGAATTTGAATACATTGGCCCTATATGTACTTGGAAGCCGTGTTCAGTATCTGCTTTTTGTCCATCATAGCGTACTGCTAAAGGCAAGAAGTGGAACATTAAGTTAGGATATTCTACTTTATCGTTAGATCTTACAAATCCTCCACCTTCAAAATGGTTACTAGAAGCTGGACCTGTACGACCAAATATCCATTGTAAGCCAATGAAAGGCATCTTAAGTTTATTTAAGCTTGGTTGCTGTGAAACAGGTTTAGAAGATGCATGTTGTACATATACTTCTAAGTGGTCTTCGAAGTTTTCACCTACACCAGGTAAATGAACACGTGTTTCAATACCTAATGAATTTAAGTGTTCTGAATCACCTATACCTGATAACTGTAATAATTGTGGCGTATTGAAAGCACCACCACATAATATAACTTCTCCAGCTCCTACTGTATGTTTCTTACCATTTTTCTTATAAGTCACACCAGTAGCTTTTCTACCTTCATAGTTAATTTCTGTAACGAACGCACGTGTTTGAACAGTTAAATTTTTTCTCTTCATTGCTGGTCTCAAATATGCTGTTGATGCAGAAACTCTTCTACCATTATGAATTTGGCTGTCAAAAGGTCCAAATCCTTCTTGTCTAAATCCGTTAACATCAGGTGTTTTGTTATATCCCGCTTGAACACCTGCATCAAAGAATGCTTGGAATAATGGGTTCTTTGCTGGGCCTCTTCTTAATTTAATTGGACCATTTTTTCCTCGGAATTGATCAGACTTATCGGAACCAAATGTTTTTTCTAATTTTTTAAAGTAAGGAAGACAGTTAGCATATTTCCATGTTTCCATTCCTTCAACTGAACCCCAACCTTCATAGTCTAATGGGTTACCTCTTTGATAAATCATACCATTGATAGAACTTGATCCACCAAGCACTTTACCTCTTGTATGTGATACTTTTCTACCACCCATGTGAGGTTCTCCTTCAGTTTCATACTTCCAATCGTAAAAACGATTACCTGAAGGATACATTAATGCTGCAGGCATTTGTATAAGTAAATCCCAAGGGTAGTCGCTTCTTCCTGCTTCCAAAACTAAAACTGTTTTATCTTTATCTTCACTTAATCTACCTGCTAATACTGAACCGGCACTACCTCCGCCGATAATAATATAATCATAAGATTTTTTCATCATGTTATCCTCCTGCATTTTACACTTCATTGTTGTATTTTATTTACTAAACCAATTAACCGGTTCAGGTTTTGTATTGGTAAATATATGTTTTGAAATTAAATATTCTTCTAATCCTTCTTTACCTAATTCTCTACCAATTCCTGATTGCTTATAGCCGCCCCACGGTGCTTGAGCAAAATATGGATGGAAATCATTTATCCAAACTGTTCCCATTTTCAATTTATTAGCAACTCGATTTGCTTTAGCTATATCTTCAGTAAATACACCGCCAGCTAAACCATAAATAGAATCATTTGCTAAACGTATAGCTTCACTTTCATCAGAGAAACCTTCGATTGTAACGACAGGCCCAAACACTTCTTCCTGGACAATTCTCATAGAAGTATCACAGTTTGTTATAACTGTCGGTTCAAAGAAGAAACCATCCTTTAAGTCTTCTCTATCTGGTCGCTTACCACCAACAGCAATTGTTGTACCTTCTTCTTTAGCGACTTCTATATATTTTTCAACTTTATCTCTATGTTCACTAGAAATAAGTGGTCCCATTTCTGTATCTTTATCAAAACCATTACCTAGTTTGATTTTTTTCACGCGATTAATAAAAGCTGTTTCAAATTCATCTTTAATGTCGTTGTGGGCAATAATACGAGAACCCGCAGAACAAACTTGTCCAGCATGGAAATACCCGCCATTTAATGCTTGATCTACCGCTAGTTCAATGTCAGCATCTTCGAAAATAACATTAGGATTTTTGCCGCCAAGCTCTAACGCAATGTTTGTAACATGATCTGCAGCCTTTTTCATAATATGTTTACCTGTTTCAATTCCACCTGTAAATGAAACCAAATCTACATCTTTATGTGATGTTAATGTATCTCCTACTTCTGAACCTTTACCAAGAACTAAATTGATAACACCTTTTGGAATATTAGCTTCTTCCATTAATTCGAAAATTTTAATAGTTGTTAACGGTGTGATTTCACTTGGTTTGATTACTAACGAACAACCCGTCACGAGTGCCGGAGCTATTTTCCATGAAGCTTGTAGTAATGGGTAGTTCCAAGGTGTAATTTGAGTTACAACCCCAACTGGCTCTTTCACTACTTTACTTTCTGAATTAGGGATAGGTGATTCGATAATTTCACCACCATCATTACCTCCTAGACCAGCAAAATACATAAACACATTATGAATATCATCCATGTCAGCATATGATTCTTCTAATGTTTTACCTGTATCTAATGTTTCAAGCTCTGCTAATTCATCTTTGTTTTCTTTAATTAAATCAGCGATTTCTCTTACTTTTTGACATCTATTTTCACTTGTTTCATCAGCCCATACACCAGATTCAAAAGCATTTTTAGATGCTTGAATAGCTTTAGCTGCATCTTCTGCTGTACCTTCCGAAACAGTTAGAATTACTTCCTGATTATATGGATTTACGATGTCGCGAGTAGCATTATTTGAAGCTTCTACCCACTGGCCATCAATATATTGACGCGTAGACAAATTATTTACATATCCCATAAAACTTACCTCCGTTAACTTTGTTAAATTTTTATTTAACGAACTTTACAAACTTATGTTAGCATATAAATTGAAAGGTCGTCAAATCACCTTTTAATATTTGAAGCATGGCGTATCACTGTATTTCAAATAGACAAGCTAAACAAAAGCAACTACAATGTAAAAGAATTCATGATACAATTAAAGTAATTATTGGAGGTGTAGGTAGTGGCAAGTTCAGATAACTACAAAAAACAATTAGACCAAGCTAAAGATATCGTAATAAATGGCATCGGGGAGACGATGGATTTATACGGTGTTAATAGAAGTGTTGGCAACCTATATGGCACGATGGTTTTCCAAGGTAGTATGACATTAGATGAAATGCGGGAACAACTTCAAATGAGTAAACCGAGTATGAGTGCCGGCGTGAAGAAACTACAAGAGTTCGATCTTGTAAAACAACAATTCACTAGAGGCAGTAGAAAACAACACTTCATGGCTGAAAAAGATTTTTTCATATTCTTTAACAATTTCTTCCCTAAAAAATGGGATAGAGAAATTACGATTAATATGGATTCACTAAAAGAAGCAGTGGTATTACTCCAAAAAATTATTGATGCAGATGATGTTGACGCAGAAACTAAAGAGGATGCGATTGCTATTCACACACAACTAATAGAGTCCAAAAATTATTACAAGTGGCTCTCAAATATTAGTGAAGCCTTCAAAACAGGAGAAATTTATAAATACTTCCCAATACCAGAAGACGAAGAAGATTAATTTCAAAGAAAGGCTCTACCCATTAGTTCGGATATCTAATGAGTAGAGCTTTTTTGTATTGTGTCGGTATCGGGAGATATTGAATGTTGCACGTGATGACCGTCTTGCAACTTAGGACACCAATATGTTGCACGTGATACTCGCCTTGCAACTTAGGACACTAGTATGTTGCATGTGACACTCGGCTTGCAACATTACATCCAATTATATTCTGAATCCAATAAAAACAGAGAACATCCTTTACCGTCTCAGGAGGTCCTCTGTTTTCTACCTTATGGATTATTATTTAAGGGTTGCTTACTTACCTAGGGGTATGGTTTCGGCTCTCAAGCCTCTTACTTACAAATATTTATGTTCTTTCAAATAAGCTACTATTTCTTCTACCGCTTCTTCTACGCTATGTTGTTCTGTATCTATTGTAATTTCTGGATTAGATGGTTCTTCGTATGGTGCGTTGATTCCAGTAAATTCTTTAATTTCTCCGCTTCTTGCTTTTTTGTACAGACCTTTAGGATCTCTTGCTTCACATTCGTCTAAACTGCATTTTGTATATACTTCTATAAACTCTCCATCTTCTAATATATCTCTCACGATATTTCTATCTTCTTCGTATGGAGAAATAAATGCTGTCATTGTGACAACACCTGCGTCGACCATCAACTTTCCTACTTCGCCTATACGTCGTATGTTCTCTTTTCTGTCTTCAGGACTAAATCCTAAATTTTTATTTAAACCGTGTCTAATGTTGTCGCCGTCTAAGCGATATGATGTAATCTTCTGTTCAAATAATGCCTTTTCTAACGCTACTGAAACTGTAGATTTTCCTGATCCTGATAATCCTGTAAACCATATTACGACGCTTTTATGTCCGTTTCTTTCTTGTCTCTCGGCTTTTGTAACTTCGGAATCATGCCACGTTATGTTAGTAGATGTACTCATACTTTTTATTCGCTCCTTGCAAGATTAATTTTCTTTCAAACCTCTAATTAATACTTCAGCTACTTCTGGTCTTGAAAATTCTTTCGGCAATTGTTCACCGTTGCGTAATTTCTCTCGAACTTTAGTACCGCTAAGATGTACATGATTTGATTTATCGTGAGGACAAGTTTTTGCTGTTGTCATGTTTTCACAAATTGTGCAGTAAAATGCATGTTCGAATTTGAATATATTAATATCTATTTCATCTTCATATTGTGTGATTAATTCTTGTGCTTCGTAAGTGCCATAATAGTCACCTACACCAGCGTGATCACGACCCACTATAAAATGCGTACAACCATAGTTCTTACGTACTAAAGCATGTAAAATCGCTTCTCTAGGACCTGCATAGCGCATTGCTGCTGGGTATATTACCAATCTTGCTCTATCTTCTGGGAAGTAGTGTTTTAAGATAACTTGATAACTTTCCATTCGAATGTCCGCTGGTATGTCATCTGACTTTGTTTCTCCAACTAATGGATTTAGCAATAAACCGTCTACCGATTCTAAAGCTATTTTTTGAATATATTCATGTGCGCGATGTACAGGATTTCTCGTTTGGAATCCTACAACTGTCTTCCATCCTAATTCTTTAAAAAGTGCTCTAGTCTCTGTAGGATCTAAATGAAAATCATTAAATTCGTCATGTTTAGGACGAGCCACTAATTGAATAGGACCAGCTAAATAAACATTTCCTTTTTCATATACACGTTTAACGCCTGGGTGGTCCACTTCTGTTGTACCATATACATTTTGTGCTTCTTTAGCTTTATCGTAAGTATATTTTTCCTCAAGTTTTATAACACCATATAAATGGCCATCCTCACCATAAAGTGCAACGTCATCTCCAATTTCTAATTCATCAGCTTCTTCTTCTGTCACTGGTAAAGTAATCGGGATGCTCCATACAAGTCCATTTTCTAGTCGTAAATTGTCTACTACACTTTCATAGTCTTTTTGCCCTAGAAAACCTGTTAATGGACTGAAACCGCCTATAGCAATTAATTCCAAATCAGAGATACTCCATGGATTTAAAGTTATCTTCGGGAATGTTTGTGCTGCTTCTATTAATTGTTCTTTTTCGTTACCTTCAACTTGACGATTAATTAATTGACCACCGTGTGGCTTGATCGTTTCTTCTACAGTTTGAGTTGTTGATGTCATCATGCTTCACTCCTATTAGTTAATTTGATCTACTTTACTAGATTTTTGAGTTTGTACATTGAACGGGAATTTTTGATGTTGGTAAAGTGTAAATAATACTAAACTTGCCCATACTATAATGATGCCGATTTTTACGATTGTTATCGTTACAGCACTTTCTACAAAAGCATTTAAAAGTAAATTGCTATTTGTAAATATAATTAGCCCACCTACACATACAGCAAGTATGTATACAGGCAAAGTTTTTACTAACCATGCTGCGAATGGTGCTGCAACTACACCACCTAAAGCTAAAGCCGCTACAAGTGCGATGTTAATCTGACTCCACCCAAGGAATATAATAAATCCAAGTGAAGTAGAAATCGTGACAAAGAATTCACTCGTTGAGACTGTTCCAATAACATATCTCGGTTCTATTTTATTTCTAGATAATAGTAAAGGAGTGTTAACTGGACCCCAACCGCCACCACCAATCGCATCTAAAAAACCTGCAATAGCTCCTTGTGGAACAAGTAAAAATCCTGATAATTTACCTTCATTGAGCTCATTATTTTTTTGCTTTTTAAATACGAATTGATAAATGATATAAATCCCCATAGAGAGTAAAAATATTGCGATAAACGGTTTAATAAATTCACTGTGCAAATTGCTGAGCACGGCAGCTCCAATAAACCCTGTAATTGCACCAGGTAAAGCGAGTTTTAAAATAATCGATTTATCAACATTCTCAAACTTTAAATGTGATAGCCCTGATGCTGCAGTCGTTGCAACTTCTGAAAAATGTATCGTAGCAGAAGCAATTGCTGGTGCGATTCCAAATGTTAACAGCAATGAAGACGAGGTAGCTCCAAATCCCATTCCAAGAGATCCGTCAATCAATTGTGCTAAGAACCCCACGATTGCAAATATCGTTAATTTTCGCATATGTTACTCCTTTCTTTAGTCTTTTTCGGTTGTAACGTTAACCACTCTATAAATTCTCGCTGTTTATTTTTATCAAAATATTTATCTGAAAGTATGATTTCTAATAATTGATTTTGTTCTAAACGTTCTATATTTAGTCCTTTAATGATTGATCGACAATTACTTAAAAAATCCACATATTCACCATAATCATCTGGATAATCATCTTCTAAATTTCTTAATATCGACGATACAAGCTTAGGGCTTGCGCCTCCGCTTGAAACACTTATAGTCAATTTACCTCTTTTAAATGTCCCGGGAAATATAACATCTCCCTCTTGAGCGTTACTCGTCATATTAAGCAAAGTGTGTTTAGGTACTTCCTCTTTCAGACGATTGTTTACATCTGCTTCATCTGTTGCGACAACCACTAAATCCGCATTCGTTAAATCGGTAGACGTTATTGCTTTTTTGTGCCAAATAATTTTTTGTTCACTTTGCATTCGATATATATAATTAGAAACGTCTGGGCTAATAACGTGAATTTTGGCGCCACTATTTATTAACTTTCTTACACGGCGTTCAGCAATGTTCCCACCGCCTGCTATAACAACTGTCTTATTGGATAAATTCATCAATATTGGCACGTAAGCCATCTACATCATCCTTTATTTAATGCAAATTCTCGAATTTCTTCATAGTGTATCGTTTCAAGCACTCGATCTTTCAAAGCTTCTTGTATCGCTTCATGGTGACCTAAATGCTCACAAACAATGATATCGCTATTTGATTTATGATTTTGAACAGTGCTCTCAATATGTCTTTCCAATACGCCTGTAAACCATAGATAAGGCGCAATATATATTTGAGAATGACCTTCATCAAGTGCGGATTCTAGCGCATCTTCAAAAGATGGTTCACATGCTGCTAAGTAACAAGCCTCTACATCATCAAATGACGTCGTTTCATATAATGTTTCAGTTATTGCCGAAATATCTATTTTAGTTTGAGGATTATAACTACCTCGTCCAACGACTAACAGTTTTGCATCCGAATGAGGTAACACATGCGTTTCTTTAAGACGGTCATTAATGATATTCGTTAATCTAGGTTGAACGCCTAAAGGTTGACCATATGTAAACACTACATCTGGATGCTTCACTTTAATTTCGTTTAAAACTTCAGGTATATCTTTAAAATAATGACCAGCACTTAATAAAAGAACTGGTATGACAGATATTTCTGTCGCACCTTTTTCAATTAATTTATGCATACCTTGATGAATTGTAGGTTCTGCTAGTTCTAAGAAACATATTTCTTGAAGAGATACATCTACCTTCTCTTTCACTGTTTCAATAAAAGAAATTGCTTCTTCCGTTGCTTCTTTTATTCTGCTACCGTGACTGACGTATAGTACACCTTTCATTGTATCCCTCCGATTTAATGCATGAGTTCTGGAATATGTTTATCTTGAGCGACTTCTTCGAACCAATTTATTTTTTCTCTTAATTTAACGACCTCACCAATTACAATCATTGCTGGATTTTGGATTTCTCTTGCTCTATCAACAATATCTTTTAAAGTTCCTGTTACCGTAATTTGTTGATTGGATGTTCCGCAATGAATTAAAGCAACTGGCGTATTAGGATTTCTACCGTGTTTTATTAATATATTTTTTATTTCCGGGAGTTTTTTTACGCCCATATATATACATAATGTTTCCGGTCCCAATGCTAGATGTTTCCAGTATTCATCTTCATCTACTGAGTCTTTAATAACGCCTGTTACAAAAGCAACTGAAGAACTATAATCTCTGTGTGTAACAGGAATACCAGCATATGCTGGAGCTGCTACACCAGCTGTTATACCTGGAACAACTTCAAATGGTATGTCATGAGACTTTAAAGTTTCCGCTTCTTCTCCACCTCTACCAAAGATAAAAGGATCTCCCCCTTTTAACCTTGTGACTGTCTGGCCCTCTAAAGATAAAGTAACAAGTAATGCATTGATTTCTTCTTGTTTTAGTGAATGATTATCTGGGCTTTTACCACAGTATATGAGTTTCGTATCTTCAGACGCATATTCGAGTAATGCTTTATTTACTAGTCGATCATACATAATGACATTTGACTGTTTAATTGCTTTAATACCTTTAATTGTGATTAAGTCTGGATCACCCGGACCGGCGCCAACCAAATATACTTTGCCCATTTTTCCACCTCTTTTTATTGACTATGAAAATCTTGACCTGAGTAAGTTTCTTTAATAATATCTTTACGAATAACAAAGTCTCCAAAATGTTCGCCTTCATCTTTTTCTTTTCCATACTGGATAAGAATTGGTTTAAGACTTTCTAATATTTCATCTTCACCAATATTTTCTTTAAATAATTTGTTTAAACGATCTCCTGCGAATCCACCGCCAAGGTACATATTATATTTACCTGGCGCTTTACCGATAAATGCAATTTCTGCTAGTGCTGGTCTTGCACATCCATTAGGGCAACCCGTCATACGAATTGTAATTTCCTCTTCATTTAAGCCAGCTTCATCTAATAGTCCTTCTATTTTATTAATTAAAGTTGGTAAATAACGTTCAGACTCTGCCATCGCTAAACCACATGTTGGAAAAGCTACACAAGCCATAGAATTTCTTCTTAATCCTGTGTAATGTTCACCATCAGTAATACCATATTCATCAATAATTTTTTGAATGTTATCTTTATTTGATTTATCAACATTAGCTATGATTAAATTTTGGTTTGGCGTTAAACGTAAATCACCGTCGTGAATTTCAGCAATTTTTCGAAGTGCTGTTTTTAACTGATAATCTTTAGTATCTTTAACTCGACCATTTTGTACAAACAGCGTAAAGTGCCATTTACCACTACCTTCAGTCCAACCATAACGATCACCATTATGTTCAAATTCAAATGGTTTCACTTCTTCAATTTCCCAACCTAAACGGTTATTCAGTTCATTTCTAATCCAATCAACACCGTATTTATCCACTGTATATTTGAAACGAGCGTTTAATCTGTTTGTTCTGTTACCATAATCTCTTTGAATCGTTAAAATAGCTTCAGATACTTCTACAGCTTTATCTTTATCAATATAGCCTAATAATCTTCCAACTTGTGGGTATGTGTCAGTATTACCATGCTTCATTCCCATACCGCCGCCAACTGTTACATTAAATCCGACTAATTTATCGTCTTCAATGATGGAAATTAGACCAATATCTTGAGAATAAACGTCGATATCATTTGAAGGTGGAACTGCAATGCCAATTTTGAATTTACGTGGTAAATACGTTTTTCCATACATCGGTTCTACTTCTTCTTTTGTATCAACTACTTTTTCACCATCTAACCATATTTCATGATAAGCACCAGTTCGAGGTGATAAATGATCGCTAATTTGACTAGCTAATGTATCTACCTCTTTATGTACATCAGATTGATAAGGGTTTGGATTACACATTACGTTTCTGTTAACGTCACCACAAGCTGCTAGTGAGTCCATAACCGCTTGGTGAATACTTTGCATAGAACTTTTTAAATTTCTTTTCAAAATACCATGAAACTGAAATGCTTGTCTTGTCGTTAACTTAATTGTTCCATTTGCGTATTGATCGGATATATCATCCATTGCAATCCATTGATCTGCCGTTGCTGTACCGCCCGGAACTCTTACTCTAATCATAAAACTATAAGCTGGTTCTAATTTCTGTCTTCTTCGTTCGTCACGTATATCTCTATCGTCTTGCATGTAACTACCGTGGAACTTTAGTAACTTCGTATCATCATTTGCGATAGCACCAGTTATTTCATCATCTAAACCTTCTTGTATGCTACCTCTTAAGTAATTACTTCTATATTTTATATGCTCTAATTCATCTAATTTCTCAGATAATTCTGTGTGAGTGCTCATATATTTTGCCCCCTCTTAATAAATATCTCTTTGATACTTTTTATCTTTCTTTAATTTCGTTAAAAATGTTTCCGCTTCTTCTTCGTTATAATGACCTTCTTTTTGGATAACGTTTAATAGAGATTGATGTACATCTTTCGCCATATTTTTCTCGTCTCCACAAACGTATATTGCTGCACCTTCTTTAATCCACTGATAAAGTTCTTCGCCATTTTCTTCAATGCGATGTTGTACATAAACCTTTTCTTCAGTATCCCTTGAAAATGCTAAGTTCATCTTAGTTAACACACCATCTTTTAACCATGTTTGCCATTCTGTTTGATATAAGAAATCCGTTGTAAAGTGTTGTTCTCCAAAGAATAACCAAGATTTATTTCCAAGCTCTAATTCTTCTTTTTCTTGAATATATGATCTAAATGGTGCAATACCAGTACCTGGGCCAATCATAATAACTGGTGTATCTTCTGTTTTAGGAAACTTAAAGTTTGGATTCTTTTTCAAATAAATAGAAACTTTGTCTCCTGGCTCTAATCTTTCAGCAAATTGAACAGAGCATACACCTTTGCGATCTCGTCCATTGGCATGATATCTAACGGCTCCTATTGTAAGATGAACTTCATCTGGATTTGCTTCGTAACTACTAGCAATCGAATATTCTCTCGCTGGTAATTTTCTAAGAATTTTATGCAGTGCTTCAGGTTGTAAATCTTCTGGTGGGAAATCATTGATTAAATCTATAAAATCTCGACCTTCTACATATCCATATATCCATCTATCTTTTTTCACTTTTTCTGATAGCACACCATTTTCAAAAATATCGGCCGCCTTTTTAATAATTGGTTTTGTTAATTTTGTAATTTCAAAGTAATTCGTTAAAGCATCACGTAAACTCAGCTTATCTCCTTCTTCGTTAATCGGCACTTCTTCGTCTGCATCCCATACGAGTGTTTCGATTAATTCTTCAACAAATTCAGGATCATTTTTCGGGAAGATACCAATACAATCACCCGGTTCAAATGCTTCGCCAAAACCTTCTAACGATAACTCAATGTGTCTTACTTCTTTATTAGAACCACGTCCATTTAAATTAATGTTCTCAAGAATTTCAGCTTCGTAAGGATTTGTTCTAGAATAAGTCTGAGTTGTTGAAATATGTTCTGGATCAACTTGAGCTGGTATATCTGATGTATTTCCCGCTTCCACTGCCAAAGCATTTAATATATCTTCCATCCATTTCTCAGCTGGTTCATCAAAATCTAAATCACAGTCAATACGTGGATGTAACCTTTCAGCTCCTAATTCTTCTAACTTTTTATCGAAATCTTTTCCTGTTTGGCAGAAAAATTCATAAGATTCATCGCCAAGTGCAAGTACAGAGAATCTAACGTCATTTAACTTAGGCGCCTTCCTGCTATGTATAAATTCATGGAATGTGATGGCATTATCTGGAGGGTCACCTTCACCGTGAGTAGCAGTAATAATAAATAAATCTTCAACTTTCTTTAAATTCTTTGGTTTGAAATCTTCCATACATTCAAGCTGAACATTAAATGACTGTTCTTTTAATTTATTTTCTAATGTTTCAGCTAATCCTTGTGCATTTCCTGTTTCAGAACCGTATAACACTGTAATATCTCTTTGTTTCGGTAGCGTTGCAACGCTCGTTTCTGTTGTAGGTTCTAATACTGCTTGATTTGAATCATTTTTAAATTGTGAAGCTGTCAAATAACCACTCAACCAAACTTTCTGTTCTGGTGTAAGTGTTGAAAGTAATTGAGTAATGCTTTCTGACTGCTGTTGATTAAATGGGCTATTCGTTACTGTTAACTCCAAAAATGTCACCTCATCCTGTCCAATTTTTACTTAAAAAACTAATTAATCTTATTGGTATACTATGTTTTAATATTAAAAATTTTAGCTTGCAGTTTTACTTTGTGTGCAAGCCACATTCTGTTTTGTTAAAGTTTGTCCATCTACCTTCTCTAGAATCCCCTGATGAATAGACTTGTGATGTACAAGGTATGCAACCTATACTCGGATATTGAAAATCATGTAGTTCATTGTATGTTAAATTATGTTTTTCGATGTATTCCCACACATCATCCCATGTCCAATAAATTAATGGGCAAACTTTAATTGATTTAAATCTTTCATCTTTATTAATAAAGTTTGTGTTTTGTCTGCTTGGAGATTGTTCTCTTCTCAATCCAGATACCCATGCAGTAGCACCAGATAGCACTTCTTCTAAAGGTTTTATTTTTCTAATATAACAACACTGATTAGGATTACTCGTCCATAAAGCAGGTTCATATTGATCAGCTTGTTCCTCTAGTGTGAGATCTGGTTTTTTAAGTTCAATATTTAATTTTGGGTATCTCTCTTTAACACGATCAATTAAATCGTAAGTTTCTTGAAAGTGTAAGTCTGTATCTAAAAATACGATTTTAGCATCGTTTTTCACTTTAGATATTAAATCAATGAGAATCATACCTTCAGCACCAAAACTACATGAATAAACAATGGAATCTCCATAATGTTCATACGCCCATTTAATAATATGATAAGCGCCTTTTGTTTCGTCATCAGCATTTAAATTTTCAAACGGGTCTGTTTCAAAGCGTTCATAAGTTAACACTTTAGTCATGACTTAAATAACCTCCTTTTACATAAAAATGATTTATTTTTAAACTTAGCTATTTCCGAAAAATATTTTATTCTGATATGTTTACTAGGAATAATAAATTATGATGATTAGCTTACCCGATAGTTACATACATGTCAACAGTTCTTTTTTTTAATTTTCTGTTAATTGAAGATAAGTAATACAAAAAAAGATTGTCAATAAGCCAATGTTTGACTTATTAACAATCTTAATTATTTTACAAATTATCATCTTCTTTTTTTTCTCTAACCTGTACAATCCTTAAAGAACGTCTTTCAACTTCTTTCAATTTATCAGCACGTTCTTCTAGTTTTATCCGATCGCCTGATAAAGTTCTTATAAAGGATATCATCATCATCACAAATATACCTATTAAAGGAACACTTGCTAAAATGGAAGCAGTTTTTAAAACTTCTAAAGCTTTTTCTCCTCCTACAAGCATTAAAGAGAATGGTAATAGACATAAAGCAAATGCCCAAAAAAGACGGTTCGCTTTAAGTGGTTCGTCTATAACTTTTTTCTGTGTTGCAGCAGCTAAAATATAAGAACCCGAATCAAACGTAGTTGCTAAATATAGAAACGCTGAGATTAAGAACAATACAACCATCACTTTAGGTAATGGTAATTGATGCATCACTTCAATAATGGTAGCTTCAGGCGTATGTTGATTTAAGAACTGAATAACATCGAATTGTCCTGATAATTGAAGGAATACTGCATAGTTACCTAAAATACCAAAGAATAATACACACCCTAAAGTTCCATAAATAATTGTTCCTAAAATGACTTCTTTCAAAGTACGTCCTTTAGAAATTCTTGCAATAAATAGTCCTATGAATGGTGCATATACGAGCCACCATGACCAGTAGAACACAGTCCAGTCTTGTGGGAAGTTCGTTTCTTTTCTTCCTCCTATGCCACCAAATGGCTCTAGCCAAGTACTCATTTGGAAGAAGTTTTTCAACATATTACCTAAACTAGAAACTGTTGTTTCCATTATAAAGACTGTTGGTCCGATAATAAGCACGATACCTAAAATAATAAATGTTAGCCAAACATTTATGTCACTTAATTTTTGAATACCTTTCTTCAAACCAGTATACGAGCTAAATGCGAATATGACGGTAATGATGAGTAATATAATACTTCGCATCACCATGTTCTCTCCGTCTAGCCCTGTCAGTCGCTCTATACCAGCCGCAATCATTGGCACACCTAGCGCAAGTGATGTTGCCGCTCCGCCAAGCAAACCAAATATAAATAAAATATCTACTGTTTTACCAAGAAATTTATCAGTCTGACCTTTTAAAATTGGTCGACAAGCATGACTAATTTTATAAATGGGCTTTTTCT
Organism: Mammaliicoccus sp. JADD-157; assembly: GCF_049310805.1. Lineage (NCBI taxonomy): Bacteria > Bacillati > Bacillota > Bacilli > Caryophanales > Staphylococcaceae > Mammaliicoccus > Mammaliicoccus sp. JADD-157. Next base: position 238,290 of record NZ_JBMOVZ010000003.1, read on the forward strand.
TAACGAATACTAAATACCCAATAGGCAATGCTGGTAATACATATATTGCCCAAGCAATTGGACCCCAATGGAACATGCCATACATCGTAGCATATTCTAACGCTTCATCAGTCATACCTCTTGCACCATAAGGTGGTACTTGATAATAATAAGCCCACTCTATAACGCCCCAATAAAGTATATCGGAACCTATTCCAGCACAAAAGAGCATAGAAGCCCAACTGAAATTATTGAACTCTGGTTTATCGCTAGCTTTCCCAAGTGTTACTTTTCCGTACTTACCAAAAGCTATGTATAACACAAATCCAAATACTACTAATCCTAGTAATAGATAGACCGAGCCTAATGAATTAGAAATCGTTTCATTAATCTGTGTAATAACATACTGACTCGTTTTTGGGAAGACTATCATCGGTACTACGGCAAATAATAATACTGCTACCGTACCAAGGAACGTCCACCAGTCCATAATTTTATATTTTTGCAATCCTGAACACCCCTCGTTGTCGGTTATTATGTATCGTAAATTGAAATCATGATCAATGATTAATGAATACGACAAAACAAATCACAATGATGAGGTTATACAAGTTTTAATAATAATGCAAATTTCATACAATCTATTCCTGATGTTATTTTGAATAATTATATAAATTCCATTAATTAAAATGTGAACAAATATCGCTACAACAACTGTGTTAAGTTAACATTTAACGTACTGAACAAATTTAATTAACTTTAATAACGTATTTTTATGCATGTTATATGAATAAAAATTTATATTAAAAAAGAGCTAGAAAATGAATTTCCAGCTCTTTTATTCTGCTTCTGAAATTTCTGAACCTATATTATTATAATCAATATCTGCTTCTAAAAATGATTGATTATCTGAAGGTAAATGTTGTTCAAATGTATCAAAGTTTTGTATTTCGATACTACCTACTTCTAATTCAAAATCTAAAACATGTCCACCAAAACTTTCAAATTCATCAATAAAATGAACGTGAAAACCACTAGCTCCAATTCCATGGAATAGTTCTGGTGTATAGAAACCTATAATTGTTCCTCTAACTTCAGGAACTACTTTTTCAGGTTGGCGTCTTGCGGATTCTATTAAACGTTGATATGGCGGTTCTTGCTTAGGCATCCATCTTACATGCATATTCTTAAATGTTCCTGTTATTTTTATAGCAGAGAACAAATTTTTACTTTTCATGTTGTTCAATATTTCATTAAATACTTGGTCAGATTTTTCGTGTGCAGCATAATAAGTTTTATCTGAGCTAAATCTTGTAATTGTAGAAAATGGTGTCATTTCATTACCTTCTAATGCTTTAAACTCTCCAAATTCATTTGCATGAAATGCTCTTCCCTCTAAATATATAACTTCTCCATCTGATCCAGTTAATGTCCCTATACCTGAATCACCATGTTGTAAAACCTCATCAATTGTTGCTGTTCCTTCTAAATGACCAGCCATCAAAGTAGCTAACGTGCCATGCTGATATAAAGTTTGCATTAATAAGACACCTTCTCTTTCGTACTATTTATATATAAGTTGTGATTAAATACATTAATGGCAGTATGACAGAACTGATTACAGCAGTTAATATCATACCGATCGTACTGAAAGCTCCTGCCTCAAAATTAGCTTCTAAAGCTTTTGCAGTACCAAATGCATGAGAGGCATTGCCGTATGTCATACCTTTTGCTAAATCACTTTGAAAACGTCCTTTTGTAATAAAGAAATTCCCTAATATACTACCAATAAGACCAGTAGCTATAATAAACATAACAGTTATCGTATCTGTTCCACCCATTTGTTCTGAAACTTCTATACCAACTGCCGCTGTCATAGATCTTGGTAGTACTGTCACAATCGTTTGACTAGGGTAACCCATTATATATAGTGCACCGTAAATGACTATAAAATTCATCATAATGCCTGTCATTACACTTGTAATAATAACTTTGAAATTTGCTAAAATGAGTTTTCTAAATTTATATAAGGGATAGGCTAAACTTACAACAGAACAATCCAAGAAATTATGAATCCATGTTCCACCTACCATATAATCAGTGTAGTTCAAACCGAATATAAGTAAAACAAAAATGATTACGATTGAAGCAATTAAAGCAGGGTTCAATAGCGGATGCTTATATTTAACTTGCAGTTTCTTAGCTGCAATATAAGTTATTAATGTTAGTACAATCATGCCTATCGCTTGAATAATCATCACATGTCCTCCTTACTTGATGGTTTAATTTTTAATAATTTTTCACTAACATAGCCTGAAGATAATGCCACTAAACTTGTACTAATAATGATTAATATCGCTAGAAAAATATATGTGGGATCAATTTGATTTGCGATATCCATTATGCCTACAATTGAAGGTACAAAAAAGAGCACCATCACATTGATCAGTTTATTAGCACCAACTTCTATCCAATGTTCAGGTATCACTTTAAATAGCAACAAACAAAATAATAATGCCAATCCGACAATACTACCTGCTATAGGTATATGAAGTAATTCTCTTAACCACGTGCCTAATAACGTGATGCCATATATTAACGTGACTTGTAATATTATCTTTATAAGTCGTCTCATCATATTTAATCAATCCCTTTTACTTTAAACTCTTAATCTATATTATATGAGGTTACTATGTATTAATAAAATACATAATATCGATTTCTAGTATTCCATTATGGAATACTTAAGATTTAAAGAAATATATAAGGATAATAAACAAGATTAATGTAAGCGTTGAACCTATTGATTTATAAAGGTTTATCTCAAGGTTATAAAGGACATTTAAATTATCATATAATAATATTTTTATGTTATAAAAAAATAAAAAAGAACTTAGAATATAAATCCCTTGCTCTTTTTTTGGAGATGGAACTGATAAAAGTAAGATCTGACACTGCTTTATTGGATTAAATATTGTACAAACTCACGTAGAGCACTTCTTGTTGGATTAATGAAGTAGAAAATCCAATAAAAGTATGTGTACTTGGATTAATGAGATAGAAAATCCAATAAGAGTATAGTTAGTTGGATTAATGTAGCAGAAAATCGAATAAAAGTGTGTCTATTTGGATTATTGTTGTAGTTAATCCAATAAAGCTATGTGTAGTTGGATTATTGAGATAAAAAAACCAATAAAAGCAGGATTAGTTGGATTATTGTTGTAGTTAATCCAACTAACCATTTCGTAAATTCACGAATTAACTTTTCTTTTGATTTAAATTTAAAAATAAGAGGCTGGGACATAAATACATGTCTCAGCCTCTTATTTTTAAAGGTCTTGCTTTAAGAATGCCATCCACTCTTCTGTTACTTGATTCATATATGAACCTTTTTTCCATATTAGGCCGAGGTGCCAATATATTTTCTCGCCTGCGAGTTCAATGGCTCTAACTTCGTCTCCCATTTGATCTGCGATACTCTTTGGAACAATCGAAATTCCTAGACCTCTTTTAATCATATTATCTATAAAAGTTAACTGTGAGATTTTAGCTACCGTTTTAGGATAAAATCCTGCTTTACGACAGTTTTCAATTATCATATCTCTTAAATAATAATCGTCATGTAATAAAACAAATTCTTCATCTACAAGTTCATGTATAGCAACTTTTTTCTTATGAGAAAGTTTATGAGATTGATTAAGCACTAAAAAGAGTTCTTCTTTATAAAGCGGCATACTATTAAATTTTGAAGAGTCTACTGGTAAAGCAGTCACACCGATGTCTATTTCATCTTGGCTCAAGTAATTTTCGACTGCTTTACCGCCTCCTTCAAGCACTTCGTATGTTACATCAGAATATTTTTTATGGAATTTTTCGAGATTATCTGTAATCAAATTCACTTTTATCATAGGGGATAATCCTAATCTGATATGGCCCTTTTTAATTTCAAATATATCATTCAATTCCATTGTTAATTTATCAAATAATGTAAGGAATTCAACTGCTTTTTCGTAAAAAACTTCACCTGTATCTGTTAATTTGATATGGCGTTGTGAACGATCAAATAATGTAATATCAAATTCATTTTCTAAATTTTTAACGGCTTTACTTATTGTAGATTGAGCTACAAATAAATGTTCAGACGCTTGTGTCATACCACCATTTCTCACTATTTCTACAAAATATTTTAACTGTTTAAATTCCAAATTTTACACCTCATTTTTGGCATAACATCACGACTTTATAATGAGAAAATAAATACAATTATAATAATAATCGGTATAATATATCTCATTAAAACTCTCCATAATTTAAACCATTTTATAGATAAATGATTCCCCATACGGAATTCTTTTTCTACAAGTTCTGGATTCATTCTGAAAGATATAAATATTGCGATTAATAAACAACCTATTGGTAATAATATATTACTCACTAAATAATCTGTCGCATCAAATATAGATTTCCCAAATATTGATACGTCACTTAAAACACTATAAGACAATGTAGATGGAATACATGCTATAAACGTCAGTAATCCTAATATCCAAACAATCTTCTTTCTAGAACGTTTACCATCTTTTTCAAATGCTGAAATAATGATTTCGAACTGACTGAATGAAGAAGTTAAAGTCGCGAATAAGAATAACAATAAGAACAATGTTAAGAATAAAGTGCCAAATGCCATTTGTCCAAAAACATTTGGTAACACAATAAATAACAATCCTGGTCCTTCAGTAGGTTCTAATGAAAAAGCAAATACGACTGGAAAAATAGCCATACCAGCTAAAATAGAAACTAAAATATTCATTCCTGATACTAAAGCTGCTGATGTCGGCAAGCTTTCTTTCTTACTTAAATAAGAACTATATGTAACCATACAAGAAAATCCAACTGCTAGCGCAAAGAACGATTGACCAAGCGCAAATAGTATACCTTTTGCACTAAAATCAGAAAGATTAAATTTAAAGAAGAACGCTAATCCCTCAGATGCACCTTCTAATGTTACTGCTCTTACAACTAAAATAAGGAAAAAAATTAGTAACAATGGCATTAAATATTGATTCGCTCTTTCGATACCATTTTTAATACCAAAATTTAATACGAGTACATTCATTAATATAAATACAAGTACACCTAATAATGCAATAAAGGGATTCCCAATAATTTCTTCGAACATTTCCCCATAATTTGCACCATCTGAAATCAAGTTACCTGTAATGCTCATCGTTGTATAAATTGTTATCCATCCACCTACAACACTGTAGAACGATAACAATAAGAAACAACCAATAACCCCTAATCTTCCTGTTATACGCCATGGTGACTTAGGTGCTAACGTGTCGTATGCCGATACAGCCTCTTTATTCGTTGAACGACCAATGATGAATTCTGAAATCAACATTGGTAAACCTATAAATAACGTAAAAATGATAAATATAAGTAAAAACGCGCCTCCGCCATACTGACCAGCAACGTATGGAAACTTCCATATTGCACCTATTCCAATCGCTGCGCCTGCTGCTGCCATCACAAAACCTAATTTAGATGACCATTGATCTCGTTGTTTATTCATGTTATCACTCCATTCAAATCTCTTAGTAGAAGTATAACGTATAATCGTATGCTACACAGTAAGAATTTTTATGTATCAATAAATATTTATCCTTCTAGCTTTAAATTGCACGTTTTTATAGAAAATCCACTTTCAACCGAAATTTATCGGAGTTTATTTTAAAAATAGCGTATGGTAATCTTAATTCAAAGAAAAATTAATCTATAACTAAAGGGAGTGAAACAATGATACAAGATGACATATTAACGCCAGAGTATGCTAAAAAAATATTTTTACAACTTGCTTAAAAAGGTAAATGAAAATCACACACCAATAATTATTAGTGATAAAAAATCACATAATAGTGCAGTAATAATTAGTAAAGATGAATGGGACAGTATACAAGAGACACTTTATTTAGAAGATATGGGAGTTATGAATAAAGTCAGAGCTCGCGAACAAGATAATAGTCTATTTACTAATGTTAATGATATAAATTGGAATAATTTATAGATGTTATTCACTGAATAAATATTATATAATAATTGTAAAAAATAGGAGGTAGGTATATGGAATATGCCACTTATTTAAAAGCGCTAGACGGTCGCTTAGAACAAAATGAAACAACTCGAGAATTATTTAGACAAATAAAAGGAATAGAAGGTGAAGAATTAATTAAACAAATATTGGATCAAGAACTTAAGTTAAATTATGTGCATGATATCGAATTGGATATAAACAATAAAGTTCAAATTGATTTTTTAATTGTCGACGACGAAAAAATTATAAATTTAGAAATTAAACACTACAAAGGTGACTACTATATAATTGATAACCATCTTAAAAATAGCTATGGAAATATATTTCAAACACCTTTTCAGCAGATGAAGCAGGCTGAGTATGAACTAGAACTTATGAAATCTAAACTTGATATCAAACGCACAGTTGAATCCTATCTCATCTTTACTAACCCTACATTTACGCTTCATACAGAAATCCCTCACCGCAATCAAGTACTACTACCTACAGAATTACACAAAATCCCAAAATTAATTAAAAATTATAAAATAGAAGAAAATAAAATTATTTTGAATAGAATAAAGACCTTGAAGAAAGATTTTTCGAAAATCTATCCAAAGAATTTATTACCTTTTGATCAAATAAATCCTGGATTAAGGTGTCCACAATGCAGAAAAATAGGACACATACAATTAAATAGCCATAAGAGGTTTGGAGAATGTATGTATTGTTCGAAGAAAACTGCAAGACAATTATTATATTTAGAAAACTTAAAAGAATTATATATATTGAAAAACGAACCTTTTACTTTGAAAGAAGCTCAAATATGGTGTGATGGAAATGAATGGGCAATTAGAAAATTATGTAACCAATACTTCAAAAAAGAAGGTCAAAGAAAAATCCAATATTATATTTGATGCGTTTAATAAAAAGCACCATTTTTGTAAGAGCAGCATTCTTATTGGATTTACTATGACGTTAATCCAAGTACACATACTCTTATTGGATTAACTACCATAATAATCCCAGTACACACACTCTTATTGGATTTTCTACGACATTAATCCAAGTACACACACTCTTATTGGATTTTCTAACTCATTAATCCAAGTACACACACTCTTATTGGATTTTCTTCCTCATTAATCCAAGTACACACACTCTTATTGGATTTTCTTCCTCATTAATCCACACCCCACACTTCTACCCTTGCCCAGCACCATATATTCACAATCTTCCCCCCTCTTTCTATACTTTCTCCAAAAATAAAACCATGACCTTAGCGAGTTTTACACGAGCTAAGGTCATGGTTTTCATCATGCCCACCAAATATTTTCGAGTTTTTCGTTTATATTTACTGATTGCAGATTTTGTACTGCTTTTTGGAAGCCTTCTTCTACGGACATTATAGGATCTTCATGTTCAATACTCACGACGTAATCATATCCATTGATTCTTAATGCGCTTATTATATCACCCCATACTTGAGGGCTGTGTCCATAACCGACAGATCTAAATGTCCATGCTCTAGATTGTACGGAGCCATATGGTTGCATGTCTGTTAATCCGTACATATTTACATTTTCCTGATCAATGTATGTGTCTTTTGCATGGAAGTGATGAATAGCGTTTGCTTTGCCCAGTATTTTTATAGCAGCTACTGGATCAATACCTTGCCACCATAAATGACTTGGATCTAGATTCGCACCTATTGCATCGTTAGTTGCTTCTCTTAATTTTAATAACGTATGTGGTGTGTGCACCGAAAATCCAGCATGTAATTCTATTCCGATTTTAACGTTATGATCTTTAGCAAATTGTGCCGCTTCTTTCCAATAAGGTATCAGCTTCTCTTCCCATTGCCATTCATAAATTTCTGAGTATGCTGTTGGCCATGGTGTGACTGGCCAATTTGGATGTTTGGCATCTTCATCTGATCCTGGTATACCTGAAAATGTATTGACTACAGGCACTCCTAAAATCGATGCAAGCTTCACTGTTTTAATAAATGTATCGTGTGCTTGTTTAGCATGTTCTTCATCCGGCGAAACTGGATTATCGTGACAACTAAACGCACTAATTTCTAATCCGCGTTGTTTAATCGCATCCATGAAAGATTCACGTTTAGCTTCACTTTCTAATAATGCATCAACATCACAAAAATGATTTCCCGGGTTACCACCTGTTCCGATTTCTACCATCTTCAAACCTGAATTCGCGACATAATCTAACATTTCCTCAAATGATTTATCTTGAAAAAGTACTGTAAACACACCTATTTTCATATGTATCGCTCCTTTATATTTGATATTAAGTTAATCTAACACTACGTCCTTCTTCACTGCTTCTATATATTGCATCTATAATGAGACTGACTTTTCGAGCTTGTTCTGGTTGTACAATTAAAGATTCTAGTCCTAAACAACTGTTCACAAAATTCATGGCTTGTCTCTGTGCTGCTAAATCTTCATTATGTTCTGCTACAGCTTTTTCATTAAAAAAGTTACCAAATTTAGGTTGATATATTTCAAATGGATACACATTCAATCCTCCATCAACGCCTGAAATACTTAAATGTATGTTATCTTCTTTAATGTTCGCTGACCAAGAACACTCAAATTGCATCGTAGACTGATCGTCAAATGTAATAAAACTAGAAACATGATCGTCCACTTCAAAAGTACTACTATCAAATGTTCCCCAGTCATTAATTTGATTAGGTGTTTTACTTAATCGGTTATAAGTTTTACCTAATACTTCAACAGGTTGAACATCCTCAAGTAACCAAAGTGATAAATCTAATAAATGACAACCGTAATCTATTAGACTTCCACCACCTTGTAGTTCTTTATTCGTAAAAACTCCCCATCCAGGTACTTTACGTCTACGCATTGCTTGAACTCTTGTAACAAGAGGACTTCCTACGGTGCCACCTTCAATTGCTTTATGAGCTGTAATAGCAGCATCTGTAAATCGATAATGGTATCCAATAGCTAACAATTTATTTGCTCTATTAGCCGCTTCAATCATCGCATCACATTCTTCTTTATTCATGGCCATTGGTTTTTCACAAAATACATGAACACCTGCATTTAATGCCGCAATACTTATCTCTGCATGAAACTTATTCGGTGTGCATATTACAACTGCATCTACTTCGTTAAACATTTCTTCATAATCTTTAAACACATGAGGTATCATATGTTCTTTAGCTACTTGTTGTGCTAAATCATAGTTAATGTCTTGAACACCTACAATTTGAGCAGTGCCTTTTAATTGTTTAAATGCAGGTATATGTCTGTTTTGAGCAATACCTCCAACGCCTATCATACCTAATTTTAATTTGTCCATAATTCACTCACCTATTTCTCGCTGATATGCTCTAACGGTTGAGCATTACCATATTGATGTTTAGGAGTGTTACGGTTTTTAGCCCATTCCACTGCATTTTTAATAACGTGCTGTATTTGTGAGTTATAATATGTAGGATAGCTTTCATGTCCAGGTCTAAAATAAAATATTTTTCCGTTTCCACGTTTGAAAGTTGCGCCACTACGGAATACTTCTCCGCCTTCAAACCAACTTATAAATACTGTTTCATCTGGTGCTGGTATATCAAAGTGCTCGCCGTACATTTCTTCTTTTTCTAATTCGATATATGAGTCTAAACCTTCTGTTATTGGGTGAGTAGGATCTACAACCCAAAGTCTTTCTCTATCATCTGCTTCACGCCATTTTAAATCACATGTCGTCCCCATCAAGCTTTTAAATATTTTAGAGAAATGTGCTGAATGTAAAACAATTAATCCCATTCCATCTAGTACGCGCTGCTTTACTTTTTCAACAATTGAATCTTCTACTTCATCGTGAGCTTTATGTCCCCACCAAATTAAGACATCTGTCTGATTTAATACATCATCAGTTAAACCGTGTTCTGGTTCATCCAATGTCGCTGTTTTAACATTGTGTTTTTCACTTAAAAATTCAGCTATGACATTATGAATGCCTTTTGGGTAAACTTTCTTAATTTCTTCGCTTTCGACTTCGTGACGAAATTCGTTCCATACTGTTATATTCATTTAGACATCCCCTTTAGTTATTATTCAAAATAAACAGCTTTTCCTGTTTTCGCAGATTTATATATACCTTCTAATATTTGAGTGATGACAATAGCTTCTTCAGGTTTTACGACAGGATCAGTATCATTCAAAATACTATCAATCCATGAACGCGCTTCTACTTCTGCTTCGTCAACTTGTTCTCCTTCATAAAAGTCCACGCCTTTATTTTCAAGTTCAACTTGAGTTGTATATAGTGAACCAAAGTCTTCACCATGTATTCTTAAGCCATCTTTCATGTCTGCTCCACCTTCAGTTCCTGAAAGTTCACATTTAGCTTCATCTACATTAAGTGAATTAAGCGCCCAACTTGATTCTAAAACGATTGTTGCGCCATCTTTCATCTTGATAAATCCAAATGCAGAATCTTCTACAGTAAATTCCTTAGGATCCCATGGTCCCCAAGCATTTGCTGCATTTTCTTTTTTACCTAATTTATGAAAAGTTGACCCCATTACTGATTCAGGTTCATAGTTATCCATCATCCATAATGTTAAATCAAGTGCATGTGTTCCAATATCAATTAACGGGCCTCCACCTTGTTGTTCTTCATCTAAGAATACACCCCACGTAGGCACTGCTCTTCTACGTATAGCATGTGCTTTACCATAATATATATCCCCTAAATCTCCACGTTGTGTTGCTTGACGTAAGTACTGGCTATCTGGTCTAAAACGATTTTGATAACCAATCGTTAATTTCTTACCTGTTCTTTTAGCAGCTTCAATCATTTCTTGTGCTTCTTCAGTCGTCTTAGCCATTGGTTTTTCACACATCACATGCTTGCCTGCTTCCAATGAAGCAATTGTTAATTCTTTATGCGAACTATTTGGCGTACAAACGTGAATAACATCAATCGTTTCATCTTTCAACAACTCTTTATAATCTGCATAAGCCTTTGCTTGTTCAGTACCGTAATAGTCTGCTGCCACTTCAGCCTTCTCTACATCTATATCACAAAAAGCTACAATATTTACTTCTTCAATTTTCTGCAAGCTTGGTAAATGCTTGCCATTCGCTATACCACCACAACCTATAATACCTACATTTAATTGCATCGCTATTTCCCCTTTTCGATTATAATTAATTTTCATTTTAGCAAACGCTTACATTTAATGTTATAAAAATTTATAAATATTACTCTTTATACATATCGTAAATTAAATAATGATAAACACCAATCAATAACACTTGTTTAGAAACTTATTGTTCGTATTAGAATATATTTTCATCAGATGAAAATATTTCCGCGATTTTTTAGCTTATTCTCAATATTCTCGGACATAAATTCTAACTCATAATAAATAAGCATATCACTTTTAAACTGAAAAATAATCAGTTAAGTGATATGCTTATTTTTTATAATCTTACTTCAGATGTTTGAGTATACGTATCTTCTCCAAGGTTAATCATTGATTCTGAAATGTTCCTTGAATGATAACCTATACGCTCTAATATTGAAATCATATCTATATATACAAGACTGCCTTCTGGTGAACATTCGCCAGAACTTAAACGTTTAATATGTTTCTTTCTTAAGTCATGTTCTAATAAATATGAATCTTCACTTCGTTTTACAACCTCATCTTTTTTAACATAATCATATACATCAAATGCTTCGAATGTTTTTTCATATGAAATTTTAACATGTTCATAAAGTCTATCTATACTTTGCTCAGCTTTTTCTGAGATTCGAATATCAGATGATTCTTTTTTCTGCAGTTCATCTAAATAAGATTCTGTTAGTGCTGATACTTTCAAAATTGTTCTATTCACATCATATAATACAGATAGACGTTCTCCGTCTTTTGCTGATAATTTTTTCTCTGACAATTTATTTAAATATTGTCTAACATTATCATACATATTCTCGATGGCAGCGTGTTTTTGTTTATGTTTTTTAACAGCTTTATCATCTGTGTGATCTACTTTTTCAAGCATAGACATTGATAACTTGCCTATATTTCTAATTTCATCTTGCGCTTCTTGCAATGCAATACTCGGCGCTCTATTGATTAAGTTATTATCTAAATATTTAGGTTTATATTTTTCATTTAAATCTTCACCAGGAATAATTTTAGTAACTAGCCACGCTAATACAAAAATAAATGGTAATTGAATCAATGTGTTTGTAATGTTAAATGTGCCGTGTGCAAATGCGATTACCATTTCTGGATTTAATCTAAATGCACCTTGCATCCATGTAACAGCCGCTTCATAAATCGGTAAAATTAATAAGAAAATTGCCGCACCGATTAAGTTAAACAATACATGTGTAACTGCAACGCGTTTAGCTGCTAATGAACCTGCTAAACTTGCCAATATAGCTGTAATTGTTGTACCAATGTTATCACCTAATAAAATAGGCAAAGCTCCGTGTAATGATATTAAATCATTCGCAAAGAATCCTTGCAATATACCAATTGTTGCACTAGAACTTTGAACGATTAATGTTACAAATGTTCCTGCAGCAACACCTAGTATCGGTGAATGAGACATACTTAGCATAATATCGTGGAATCCATCTAAATTAGCTAAAGGTTTTACTGCACCACTCATTAGCTCTAACCCATAGAATAAAGAACCGAAACCAAAGAATATCATACCAACATTCTTAACTTTACGTTTTTGAACAAAGAATATTAAAAATGCACCAATTGCTAATATAGGTAAAGAATATTCCCCAATATCAATACCAATAATAAATGCAGTAACAGTTGTACCGATATTTGCACCCATTACGACACCGATTGCTTGTCTTAGCGTCATAAAGCCTGCGCTGACTAACCCTATCGTAATAACTGTTGTACCTGAACTACTTTGAATCAAAATTGTAACAATCATACCAGCTAATACGCCCATTATTGGGTTGCTAGTAAATCTATTTAAAATACTTCTCAGTCTATCTCCTGCTGCAGCTTGTAATCCGTCTCCCATTTGCTTAATACCATAAAGAAATATACCTAGACCACCTATAAAAGTGAAGATAATTTCTAGCGCCGACAATTCCATAAGACACCTCAATTAAATTTTTTGTAACCATTGTGAATATTAAACGATAATTGTTAATCTAATGTAAATTTTATATTAAGTTTCGTTTAATTCAACTATTTTCTTTTAAATACAAAAGAACTATGAAATTGTCGCAAATAAACATTTACAAATCAACCCTATTTATTAAATAAATCTTCAATATTATTGTACATTTTAAAAATCATCATACGTTCGCCAGTACGAGAACTTAAATCAGTATGAAAACTGTCAACTTTTTCATTAGTTATATTAAATATTATTTCATAAAGATGTGAAACGTCTGATTCCACTAAAGTAGATCTCGTGCGTTTAATGGAAAGTAAACCTTCCTTTGTTTCAGAGACTTTGTATTCAGCAGGTGTTAAAACACCTTGTAAATCTACAATAATCATATCTCTTAATATATCTGTCTTCACCGACAAGGAACCTCTGCCTAAATATTCTTTTTCCCATTGTGTGATAGCTTTACTTATTGTAGATTCACAGTACCCTTTCGTCATGTCCATATTTTTCATCTCCTTACAAATTGATAAATACTTTTTAAGTTGTTTCTTGAATAATAGTTTCTGCATTATTTTCTTTGAATATCACCCCGGAAATTTTAATGTTTTCCGGTACTAATGGATGGTTATAAATCTTGTTAACACTTTCTTCAATTCGTTTATGAACATCACGCTCACCATTCAACCAATCTATAATACTTTCACCATTCATTTCTGGTTTACAATTTTCAAATAAATAGTCTATCGTTTTTAAACGACCTTCCATATTTTTAATCTTTTCAGGTAAGTGAATATTAGGTAAATTATGAGCCTCATCTTTACCAATGATATATATTTCTTGAATGTTTTTCTGATAAATTGATAGGATGATAGACCTCATCACTTCTCCATATGCTTGCGCTATTTCTGATTGATAACTATTTATAGTAATTACATGTGCTGTCTTATCAACCACTTGTTTAATAAATTCGTCTTCTGGATGTGTATTTAGTTCACCTAATATTAATATATTATTTTCTTCGTTCATCATTATACATCCTCTCAGCAAAAAATTGCTTCCTATCTGTTTACCATTTAATCCATTCTCCATGATCATTAATACTTGAAATTAATAACCAACCATTTTTCAATTTGGTGTTTAACACTTCATTTTTATTTAATAAACGTTCAATGTAATGATTAGGTGCTTGTATAACGATTAATAGTCGAATTGGTGAATGATAAAAATCTTCATCAGATTTCATTACAGATTGCCACGGCAACCCTGTCAATAAATCACTTGCATTACCTTGCATTACACCAATGCCTGAAGTCACTGTTTGAGTCGCTTTACTACCACTTCCATAAAAGTGTGGAGCAACTGTCGAAGCGTAATATTGTAGGTTTATCCATTGGGAAACAGTCGCTGGTCCTGTCAAAATAGTATTCAATAAAACGCCATCTTGATCCTTTCTCCAATCATAATTGTGCAAGAACGACCTTCCATTTAATTGTCGCTTCTTAGTTAATTGTCTTTGACCAATTATAAATGATGCATTTCGTGCTAATCCCCATTCAGGACGCACTTCACTCCAGTCACTAGATATTTTCTTAGCTTCTTTAGTCGCATTTTTCTTATCGTAATGAATACCTGGTAATTGTGTTAATCTCAACTCGTTAGCTTTGCGACTCACTTCTGGAATTGTATTTTTTAATAATATATATGATTCTTCAGCTTCTTTCGATAATTCCGGAACATATATCCATTCAAGCTCATCAATTGTTGTACAATGTTCTGCTGCGATAAACACTGTCTCTTCAGGTATAAAAATATGATGTTTAAGCAGTCCTGTTCTAACTTCAGGTAAATTACATAACGTCGCTAGTATTTTAGCATTGAAACCACTTGCTGAACCGCCACAAGCACCACAATCTAGAGAAGCTGAATAAGGGTTGTTAGCTGTGTGACTACCATGACCGCATATCACAACTAGCGGAGCAAAACCTTCTGTTAAACTCATTAATTTTAAAGCTTCTGCCGTATAATTGATTTTTTCTTTTTCTGTAAAACCAATTGGCAAACTATCTTGTTGTCCATGATTATGTTCATGCTCGTTTATTGTTAATGTTGTTTCAGGTTTTTTCAAAAATGTATCGTTAAATTTATTAATGATACTACCTGAACTTTTCGGCATAAAGCTTCTTGTAATAGTTTGAATACTAAGCCATGGTCCAGTTAGTTCCGGTAATAATAAACTAGGTAATACATTTTGTTTCATCTTTTTAAAAGTATAAATTAAGGAAGATACTGTTTTCTTCTTATCCACATAATCATTTTCATTACTGTTCGCTTCAAATTCTTGAATTTTATGTAGCGGTTGGTTCATAACCGGTAATGAATTATGCGTATGTTGATGCCCTAATTCACATTTTTCTATTGGTAAACCGAAAAAACCCGCGATACCAATCGTTTCAAATGGCCCTTCCATTTCTAACTGTCTTCTGAAAGGTTCTGATCTTGTATCTATACAGAATGCCAATTGCGCTTTCGTTTCTTGTATTGGCATGTTATTAACATGTTGAGAGTTAATTTCTTGTCTTAAACTTAATTCATAAGTATCTTCCCATGCTTCTAACAATATTTTCTTACGTGTAATCTCATCAAAACCAAGAGAAAATCGTATATATTCCTTTTGTTTATCTTTTGGTAATGCTAGCCATTTTTCTAAAGTGAAATCTCCCCACTCTAACCATGCAATTATCGGAGAGTAATCAACTTCTTGTTCTAATAAATCTTCAGGTACGAGATTTCCGATTAGTGACCATTCTAGAGCTAGTCTAATCGTTAAATATTCTTGTAACAGATTTTTTGTTTGATTAGATTTTTCATCATACCAAAGCATCATACCAGCCCATCCTGGTAATGAGATTAAATGCGATTCTAAATAAGATTGAATATGTTGTTGTTCAATATTCAAGTTATCTAAGCAACATTCCATTGCTTCAATTGAATCTTCAGGTAAATTTTTAAATTGTTGACGTATATTTTTATTTAATGCAGGATCCAATACGACCATCTTTTTCCAAGCATTATAAAAACTTTCATTATGAGTTGGCATCGACCAACCAGATTGAGCATTATCTAAATATAATTTGCACCATTTTATAATATGATAGTTCAATATATCACTGTATGGTTCACCTGATTTACTTTGTTGATAAGCACTCAACATTTTAACTTTCTTATTTTTAGATAGATTAAATTCATCTACAGTATAATATTGTTTTAATTCTTTTTCGTATTGCTTAACTACTTCATCTTTTAAAGTTATGCCTTTTAAAGCTTTCTGTGCAAATTTGAGTAATTCTTCTTTATCAATTTTATAGTCTGCTTTTTCTAACCAATCTTCTAATTTATTTGAAATAAAATATTCATTGATTTCTTCTTTTTTAATAGCAGATTTAATAATATTTTTATTAGCATACATGTTAATTTCTTGTGTTTCTTTTATCCATCTTGCGACTTCTTCAAAAGTTTGTTCTTCCATATTAGCCCACGGGTGTCTAGCAGCAAAAATTGAAATCGGCGATAACGGCACGATAACTCGACTTGCTGATTGTATGATATTTTTTATATTTTGCGTATTTAAGATTACATTAACCATGTTTATAACCACCTTTTACAAAATGATCTTTCAAATATCTTGGATGACTTTCAACAGAGTGATATTTTGCTTCTCCGAGATGTACAAGCCATAAATATGTCATTAAGAATATGCGAGAAGATTTATTTCTTCCTATCCACATGCTCATTAAACTACCTAACACCAACATTGCAATCATGACAGTGACAACAAAGAAAGGTGGTTCTGCAAGTTGAAATTCAAATTGTTGTAACCAGTGATGAAAGAAGTTATGAATAGCGAAGTATACAACACCGATAGAGACTAATGCTGCTAAACCTATTATTCTTCCTAATTTCCCTTCTCCAAATGCAACAAGCTGTGTCCATGATACAGATAAGGACCAAGCTAATATAAGTGCACTTATGAATTGATAACTACTATAAGGGGTAATCAACCAAAAAGTGATACCTACAAATACAGCTAAGAAACGACCGACTAACACCCAAATATAAGATATGCTTTCATTCATTCTTGCAGGCACTTCAAAGTGTCTCACAGCTGATCCTGAACGTAAGAATAAAGTTGCTTTAAACAATCCATGTAATATGAGATGAATAATTGCAGCTGAATAAGCTCCTAAAGCACATTGAATAAGCATAAAGCCCATTTGCCCCATCGTAGATCCAACTAACTGCCTTTTATAATCTACATGGACTAAGCTGATGCCTGAACCTATTAATACAGAAACACTTGCAATAATAAGTAAAATTGATAACGTCCACTCGTTCATAAAAATCGGTGAAAATCTTGTTAAAATAACGCCACCCACATTCACAATTCCGGCATGCATAATTGCTGAAACAGGTGTTGGCGCTGCAACAGATTCTATAAGCCATCTATGGAACGGCCATTGAGCGGCAGGAATAATCACTGATAATATTAATAGAAGCTGTATGATAACACCTTGCCACGAATCAAATGATTTTAAATTTTCTACAGTAAATATTGCTGAAATTGTCCATTCTCCAGATAAATAATTCACGAATAATATCGCACATAATAAAGAAAGCCAACTCACTAAGAACAAAACACCTGTTATTTTAGATGCTTCTTTTGTCACTTTCCATTGTTTGTTCAATTTTATTAACATTGTTAAACAAAGTAGCGTGATGCCCCACAGTCCTGTCATAATTCTCAAGTCATCACTCAACCATGCTACAGAGGCGAAAGTTGTCATTATCGTAAACAATGTAAAATACTTTCGATAATGCGCATCTCCATATAAATATCTCAATGAAAATCTTTGGATAATTAATCCAATCATCAATATAAAGAATGCAAGTAGCCAAGATAATACATCTAAATGCCATGGCCCAATTTCTATATTTTCTCGAATGAAAACCGTCCCAATTAAAGCTATAAATGTAGGAATCGAAAAAATGATTAAATGATATTTAGCATAACGTAATGGTACTTTATGTATAAGAAATAACAATCCGCTTAAAATCGCTATAACTAATGTGATGAAAAATAATACTAATAAACTCATCATATTGACTACTCCTTTATATATGACTTAAAAATAAAAAAGCCGACAATTTAAAACAAATCATTCATAATGATTTGTTTTAATTGTCGGCTTCAACCAAACATACTTATTGTTGTTTGTATTGCTTCCTTATTATTAAAATATAGAATAATATTTATTATTTCCTGAGAAATAGTTCATTTTTTATTAATAGTTTTAGTAAACTTCTTTTTCAATTAACCAATATATATTAGCCAATTGCTAAAGAATCTATACCCAAGCTATTTTTTATATACTTTTATAACATATATTTATTTTGTAAAATTGTCAATAAAAAGTCCTAAATTATATGTTATAAGTTTTATTTATTCGTATTAAATAGTAATCATTGTTAAAATGTATAAATAATCTAAAGATATAAGGAGATAGTTATGGACAATTCAAATTTAATCGCACCTGAAACTTATAATATCGTTAATGAAATAGAAAAATATGCAGTGGACCAAACAAAAGAAGCCATTGTTTTTGAAGATATATCAGGTGAAGTACAACATATTACATATTCAGATTTAATGAAAAACGCAAATAAAGTCGGGAATGTTTTTAAAAACAACGGGCTTAAAAAAGGTGACAAAATATTAATACTGATGCCTAGATCTATTGTGACTTACGAAATTTATACTGCCGCATTAAAATCAGGGCTAATCATCATTCCAAGTTCAGAAATGTTAAGAACTAAAGATTTACAACATAGAATTACACACGGTGAAATAGATGCAGTCGTTTCAATCTCCAATTCTACAAATGAATTTTATAATATTAAAGAATATGAGCAATTAACGAAATTCATCGTCGGTGATGAAGAAGAAAATTGGATTCCTTTAGACAAAGAAAAAGCTGACGCGAGTGAAACATTAGAAGTAGACAAAACAAAACGCGATGATATTGCGCTACTTTCATACACGTCAGGTACAACTGGGCTTCCTAAAGCAGTCGTGCATACACATGGTTGGGGATATGCTCACATTCAAACAGCACCTAAACATTGGTTAAGCATTAGTGAAGGCGATACTGTTTGGGCAACTGCTGCTCCAGGCTGGCAAAAATGGGTATGGAGCCCATTCTTATCAATTTTAGGTTCAGGTGCTACAGCTCTTGTATACAACGGTAAATTTGACGCTAAAAAATATTTAGATTTACTAGAAAAACACGAAGTTAACGCGCTTTGCTGTACACCAACTGAATACCGTTTAATGGCTAAACTTCCTAACTTAGCTGATTACACTTTAAAAAATCTACATAGTGCTGTTTCAGCAGGCGAACCATTAAACAAAGAGGTAATAGAAAAATTCCAAGAAAACTTTAACATTAAAGTTAGAGACGGCTACGGTCAAACTGAAAATACATTGCTAATCGCATTCTTAAAAGACACTGAAAGCAGAATCGGTGCAATGGGTAAAGCAATTCCTGGCAGTAATGTCGCAATCATTGATGAAGATGGCGAACCAATTACAGACGGTTCAACAGGTGATATCGCTGTGTCATTAGATTCACCTTCTTTATTCCAAGGTTATTATAAAGATGAAGAACGTACTGAAGCTTCAAAAAGAGGCAACTACTATGTAACAGGCGACCGCGCAAGATTAGATGAAGATGGATACTTCTGGTTCAAAGGAAGAGAAGATGACATTATCATTAGCTCAGGATATACAATCGGGCCATTTGAAGTTGAAGACTCATTAACGAAACACCCTAAAGTACAAGAGTGTGCAGTCGTAGCTAGTCCAGATGAAATCCGCGGTAACATTGTGAAAGCTTTTGTTATTTTACAAGAAGGTGTTGATGGCGATGATACACTTGTAAAAGAACTACAAACATACGTAAAACAAGACGTGGCACCTTATAAATATCCAAGAGCGATTGAATTTGTAAATACATTACCTAAAACTAATTCAGGAAAAATAAGACGCGTAGAATTAAGAGAAGCAGAACAAGAAAAATATAATAAATAACTAAATCTTATATAAACAAAAAGCTCCTAATCCATTAATTAAATACAACGGATTAGGAGCTTTATTTTGTAACATATTATTTAGTTCTCAAATTTAATTTATCTTACATATTCAAAGATACCTGCTGCACCCATACCTACTCCAATACACATTGTGACCATTCCATATTTAGAATCTGGTCTTCTCTTCATTTCGGATAATAGCTTAGCAGTTAGCATTGCACCTGTTGCCCCTAGTGGGTGACCTAATGCTATTGCACCACCGTTAACGTTTGTCTTGTTAACATCTAGCCCTACTTTATTAATTGAAGCAACTGTTTGAGAAGCAAAAGCTTCGTTTAATTCAACTAAGTCAATATCTTCTACATTAAGATTTGTAAGTTCAAGTACTTCTGGAATTGCATATGCTGGGCCAATACCCATTATTTTAGGATCAACACCTACTGCTTTAAACCCTACAAACTTAGCAATTGGTTTAACACCTAGTTCTTTCACTTTATCACCAGACATCAGCACTACAAATCCTGCTCCGTCTGTTAAAGGTGCTGATGTTCCAGCAGTTACCGTTCCATCTGCCTTGAATACAGTTCTTAATTTGGCTAATGATTCAAGATTTGTTTCTGGTCTGATTAACTCGTCTTCTTTGAATGTTCCTTTTGATACGACAGGGCCGTTTTGGTCATAACTTACTTTATGAATGTCTAGCGGTATAATTTCATCATCAAATTTCCCCGCTTCACGTGCTTCATTAGCACGCTTATGACTTTCTACTGCATATTTATCCTGTTCTTCTCTAGAAACATTAAATTCATCTGCTACCATTTCAGCCGTTAATCCCATCGGATAAGAAACACCTGTATCTTGTTCTTGCAACTCTGGATTGTTCGTTGGCTCATTACCGCCCATTGGCACGGCACTCATTAATTCTACACCGCCAGCAACTAACACATCTGCTTGTTCTGACATAATTTCATTAGCTGCTATCGCGATTGTTTGTAGTCCTGAAGAACAGTAACGATTCACAGTTTGTCCTGGCACTTCTTTAGGAAGACCAGCTAACAACGCGATTGAACGCGCCATATTTTGTCCTTGTAAACCCTCTGGGAAAGCATTGCCGAGTATTACATCTTCTACCATACTGTAGTCAAATGATCCTTCTATTTTATCTAATACACCTTTTAAGACTTGTGCACCAACTTCATCAGGTCTTTCATGGAATAACGCGCCGCCTGGCTTTGCTTTACCTGCTGCTGAACGTCCGTATGCTACTATATATGCATCTTGCATTGATATCCATCCTCTCTTTTTCAACTCATCATTAATTGCGTAAAGGTTTTCCTTTTTCTAACATATGAGAAATACGGTCATATGTTTTTTCGTTTTGTAAGAGTTGTAAGAATCCTTCTCTTTCTAATTTTTGAAGGTATCTTTGGTTTATAAATGTGTTGCGTGGCAAGTCTCCGCCAGATAATATATGTGCAACTTTCATTGTAATTTCGTAATCATAATCACTAATAAAATGGCCTAAACGTTGTGCGTCCAATTGACCTTGAACTAACGCTTTAAAGTCTCTGCCTAATGCAGTATATTGCGCTTTTGGTTTTGGAATATAATTTGTTTCTGATTCATATCTCGCTTTATTTAACGCTACTTCAACACGTTTTTCTTTATTGAATATGATAGAGTCTGTATCTCTTAAATAACCATAGCGTTTAGCTTCATATGCATTTGTTGAAACTTTAGCTAGACCTACGTTCATTAATACTTTTGAAATAGACTCTTGCTTATCATTTTCTTTATGATTTGTTCTTAGCACTCTATCAGAAAGCTCAGCTAATCCACCACCACTTGGTAATAAGCCTACACCTGTTTCAACTAATCCTATATACGTTTCACTTGCTGCTACAACGAATGGTGAGTGAAGCACAACTTCACAACCACCACCTAAAGCTCTACCATGCACAGCAGTTACGATTGGTTTAAGCGAATATTTCATTCTGTTGAAACTCTTATGCAAGTTATCAATGGCTGGACCAACTAAATTTTCCACATTTTTAGATTCGTGCGCTTGCTTCATTAAATATAAATTTGCGCCGACACTGAAATTATTACCATCAGCGTATATAACCATACTTGTATAATCTTCTTCTTCTAATAAATCTATAGCTTCTATTAAATCTTCAGCAAAACCATCTGATACGATATTATTTTTACTTTGTAATTTAAATAACAATTGATCTTTGTTTGCTACAGATAAATTAGAGTCTTCTTTATTCCAAATTTCACGGTCAATAAATTCCGATGTAGGTGTTACACGTTCTATTGTTTCTCCTTCTTTATAGAAACTTTCAGTCTGATTTTCAATCCACTCTGGTAACTCGCCAAGCTCATCTTTCATACGTTTTTTAACTCTTTCGAAGCCCATTAAATCCCAAAGTTTAAACGGACCTGCTTTCCAGTTAAATCCCCAAACTAAAGCTCTATCAATATCTTTAAAGTCAGAAGCAGCTTTTGGTACATTAATTGCTGAATAATAGAAATTATTTCTTAATGTTTCCCATAAATATAATCCTGCTTTATCTTCTGCATTAAATATCACATCTAAATTTGATTTTAAATCTTTACTGAATTTAGATAAAATTTCTAATTGTGGTTGTTCAGGCTGTACGTATTCATCTGAATCTATATCATAAACTAAACGTGTCTTTTTATCTTTTTTATAAAAGCCTTGTTTTGTTTTGCGACCTAAAGAACCGTTTTTAACGAGCGTTTCTGCAATTTTTGTATCTTTGAAATAAGGCTCTTCTTCTGGAATTTGTTGTAGCCCTTTAATAACAGTGACCGCAATATCTAATCCGACTAAATCTGATAATCCGTAAGTTCCTGTACTCGGTCTACCGATAGCACGTCCTGTTAAAGCATCGACTTCAACAATTGAAAATCCTTGTTCTTCCCCTCGATACATAATGTCATTCATCGTTTGTGTTCCGACTCTGTTTGCTACAAATCCCGGAACATCGTTAGCGACAACAACACCTTTACCTAATATTTCTTCAGCAAATGTTTGTGTTCTGTCTATAACATCTTTTGAAGTATCTTTATTCGGTATGACCTCTACTAACTTCATAATACGAGGCGGATTGAAGAAGTGCATACCTAAGAATCGTTCTTTATCTTTTGGTTCAAACACTTTTGATATTGCTTCAATAGGAATACCAGAAGTATTTGTCGCAAATATTGCATCATCTTTAGCTACTGATGTTACTTGTTTCCATACTTGATGCTTAATCTCTAGTTCTTCTTTAACCGCTTCAATATAGATATCAGCATCATCTTCACCATTTAAATCATCTTGAAAATTACCGTAAGATAAATTAGAAGCAAATTCTAAATTAAACAATAACGGTCTTTTTTTGTCTGTTATCGTTTCATATGCTTTTTTAGAAATTTTATTAGGATCTTGCTCATCAATTACTATATCTAATAGTTTTACTTTCAATCCTGCGTTCACTAATAGAGCAGCTATTTGACTTCCCATTGTGCCTGCACCTAGAACGGTTGCTTTTTTTATAGTCATAAAAAGTCCTCCAATATATTCTGTATTTCTTTACTTGTTATTGAATTAAAGAAAGGCTGAATCACCTGTTAATGCGCGCCCTATAACTAAAGCGTTTATTTCATGTGTACCTTCATATGTGTATACTGCTTCAGCATCCGAGAAGAATCTTGCAATATCATATTCAGCGAGAATACCGTTACCACCTGTAATACCTCTACCCATTGCAACTGATTCTCTAAGTCTCAATGAATTCATCATTTTTGCTGTTGAAGTTGCAACTTCATCATACTCACCATGGGCTTGCATTCGCGCAAGTTGTGCACAAGTTGCCATCGCTTGAGCTAAGTTACCTTGCATCATAGCTAACTTCTCTTGAATTAATTGGTATTTACTAATTTCTTTACCAAATTGCTTACGCTCAGTCACATAATCCAATGTAGCGCGTAATGCACCTGCTAATGCTCCAGTAGCCATGTACGCCACACCAGCACGTGTTGAATAAAGTACTTTTGCAATATCTTTGAAGCCATTAATATTTTGTAATCTATCTTCTTCTTTAACTTCTACATTTTTTAAACGAATTATTGTATTTGGTATAATTCTTAACGCTATTTTATTTTCAATAATTTCAATATCTACACCTTCTTGTTCAGGCTTAATAATGAAACCTTTAGGCTTACCTGTTTCAACATCTACTGCATAAACTGGTATAACATCAGATAAGTTTGCGCCGCCTATCCATTTCTTCTCACCATTGATAATCCATTTATCTCCTTCTCTCTTTGCTGTTGTTTCTAATCCACCAGCAACGTCTGATCCATGTTCAGGCTCAGTTAAAGCGAAACATGTTCTCAATTCGTGAGATTGTAATTTAGGAATATAATAAGCGATTTGTTCTTTGCTTCCGCCAAACAAGAATGAATTGTGTCCTAAACCTTGATGTACACCTAATAGCGTAACTAGTGAAACATCAAATCGTGCTACAACATATGACATGAAAAATTGGAATAATTGACTCGGTGTTTTAGCACCTTCACGGCCTTCAAATAATAATGGATTATTAAAATAATCTAACTTGCCCATATCATCAAAGAAATCTTCTGGAACTGTCGCATTTATCCAATGTTCATTAATAGTTGATCTATATTTTTCTTCTAACAAATCATTTAATTGTTTAAGAAATTTCAATTCACCGTCTGTTAAGTCTTTAGAAATATTGAGTATATCTTCTGGAAATAATTCTTTTAATGTTTCTTCTCTGTTTGTCATAATAGTAACCTCCATTTAAAATGATAACGCTTACAATAAGATTAAAAAAAATATAATGCTTTATTCTAAGTCATTTTCTTTATTATTTTGTTTCGCTTTCTTATTCATCATTTTTTGAATTTCTAATTTATCGGGTTTTGAAGTAGATGTTAATGGCATTTTCGTAACTTTCAAATACATTTTCGGAACTTTATAGCCTGCTAAATGCTCCTTCATATGTTTATCTAATTTTTCTTCATAATCAGGATCATCTTCTGATAGTAACACAGCTGCAGATACGGATTCGCCGAATTTCTCACTCTCAAACCCTACGACTACACCTTGAGCTACTAGAGGGTGAGATGCAAGAACATTTTCAACTTCAGAAGGTAGCACGTTTTCACCGCCAGTAATAATCATTTCTTTTTTGCGGTCAACTATATAAATATCTCCATCTTCGTCAACTCTCGCCAAATCTCCTGTTAAGAAATACCCATCTTTAAAGTTTTTCTCGGTTGCTTCAGGTTTATTCCAATAACCAGGTGTTACTTGTTTACCCTTAATTGCAAGCTCACCAATTTCTCCTACTCCAACTTCCTTATAATCATCATTGTATATACGTACTTTAACGTACATAACAGGTTTACCGATACTCATCGGCTTATTCACTGCATTTGTAGGTGTATTAACTAATGCCAATGGTGCTTCCGTTAACCCATAACCATTAATTAAATTTAAACCCATGCTTTGGAATTTTTTCTGCACGCCTGGAAGCGGAGCAGACCCACCTTGAACAAGAAAGTCTATATTTTCAAAACTTTTCATATCAAAGTTTGGTGCTACTAACATCGCATAATACATCGTCGGAATAAGTGTTAAATAATTAGGTTGATACTTCTTCATTAAATCATTTAACTGTTCACCTTCAAAGTAGCGATGCAGTACAATTGTGCCACCTGCCATCAATAATGGAATTGTTAAATCATTAAAACCAAATACATGGAACATTGGTAATGATACGATAGTAGAGAAATCAGCATTTACTTTATAAGTTAAAATCGTATTTACAGCATTTGTTGTGAATGATTCATACGTAAACATAACACCTTTAGGTAATCCTGTTGTTCCACTCGTATACATTAATGATGCTAAATCATCTTGCCCCACATCTACTGATTCAAATGGTCGATGATTTTTCGGATCCACTATTTCATCATATTCTTTAGAATCAATATCTAAATGTAAATACTCATCTGCTATACCTTGTAAACTACTCAGATGCCTAGTGGAATAAAATATCATTTTAATATTTGAATCTTCTATAACACTTTCGATTTCATTTGGTTTTAGACGCCAATTCATCGGAAAGTATACTGCGCCTATTTTAAATGAAGCAAACAATAAATCTAAAATTGACACATCGTTTGGCGCAAAAATACCAACGACATCACCACGTTTAACCCCTTGTTCTTGTAGGTGATTCGCTAAGTTCTCTGCCCTTATATTCAATTCTTGGTAAGTCCATTCCGTGCCTTTTAACGGATCGATGACTGCTGGTTTCTCTTCATCAAATTGCGCTCTCGTTTTTATCCAATCGTAATTCATATTAAACGCCCCCTTAATAGTTTGAACTATTATCTTGAATACTTCTTTGCAAGCCTCCCCAATTTTCTTGATAAATGTCTCGATTTATCATTTTAAGATCATCAGCGATAATCGGTTGAAATGCCAAGTTAGCGAGTACATCTTTTTCTAAATCTAAACCTGGCGCAATTTCAATCAATTTCAGACCATCATCAGTTAATTGGAATACAGCACGTTCAGTAACATAATAAACTTCTTGTCCTAATTTTCTAGAATATGCAGCATTGAAGTCTAAATTTTTAACTTGTTCTACAAATTTCTTTGTATGACCTTCTTGTTCAATGACCAACTCATTATTGCTACAAGTAGACTGACTTCCTACTACCATCGTCCCTGAAAATACAATTCTCTTAACTGTTTGGCTAATATCAACGAATCCCCCACAGCCATTCATTCTATCGCCATACATCGAGACATTAACATTTCCATGTTGGTCGATTTCAGCAAAGCTTAAATATGCTACATCCAGTCCACCACTATATATAAAGTCCCAAGTCATTTCATGTCTCATTCTTGCATCTAAGTTATAGTTCATACCGAAGTATTCCCTACTTCCTACCATTCCACCAAAGTTACCAGTATCAACGTTTAACTGCACTAAGTCATGTGCTCCTTCTTCTACTAGCATATTTGATAATTCATTATTGATTCCAAAACCAATACTGACTACATCATCTTTTTGTAGAAATTGTGCAGCTCGACGGAGAATAACTTTACGTGTATTAAACTCAATAAATGGTTCAAGCATTTTATTGATTCTGTATTCACCTGATAAAGCAGGGTCATAATATGCTTGTGGAAGTTGTCGATGATATTTTGGATTATCGTTCACAACTACATAGTCCACAAGTTCACCTGGTATAAATACTTCAGTCGGCTTGAAACTACCACTTTCCACAATTTCTTTAACTTGTACGATGACTTTCCCACCGTTACTATGAGCTGCTGCTGCAACGCCATAACCTTCACCTAAGTGTGCTTCATGATTCATAAAAATATTACCTTCACTATCTGCATATGTACCACGAAGAAGTGCAATATCGGTTTTAGGAAAATCATAATGTAAGTATTCTTCATGATTCACTTCTAGTAAACTAACGATATCTTTTTTAGTCACTTCATTCACTTTTCCACCTGAATGTCTTGGATCTATGTTCGTATTAAGTCCTATTTTAGAAATCGTGCCAGGAAACAATTTTGAATCTCGTCTATAATGCGTCGCCATTAAACCTTGAGGCAACATGTAAGCTTCAATTTCATTGCTTTTTATCGCTTCAATCGTTTTAGGTGAACCAATAATAATACTTGCAATCAGTCGTTTAACCATCCCACGACTAACAAATGAATCTAAATCATAACCATCCCCACGGTAATCACTAATATCATTTGCCAACATAATCGTTAAATCATCAATTTGTCCAGTTTTCTCATGAGCCAAAGCAATATGTTTTAAAACATTAACCGGTAAATTAGCAACTGATAATGCAGCAATAGATATTACATCACCGGACTTTACAATATCTTTTAAATCATTGAACGAAATAATTTTCATTAGACTAACCCCCAACTATCTATGATGCAAACATTTCATAAAAGACCCCCTCAAATAAATGTAAGCCCTTACATTTATAAATATAACACATTGTAAATATAAAACAAAAGTAAAAAGGTATACGACAATATCTTTTCAATTATTAAATAATTGCTTGTAACTAGAACTTAGTACCACATCACATACTGTAGTGATAATGCTTTTAGAAACAATTTTATTCCACAGAAAAACGTAACTAAAATACAAAAATTAAATTATCAAAAATCACTTTTATATATGAATATAGTAATAAATTGATTTATAAAAAAATGAACTTATTAAGTTTTATATCAGAACGATTGATATTATAAGCATCATTTTTATAAATATTTAATAATATTCAGTATTTTTGTTTGATATGTGAAGTAATTTTTTCGTATATTATCCTATTAATACATTTCAAAAATAAAAAGTTAAATTGATATGTTGCACGTGGTGCGCGTCTTGCAATATTCGGTGGCATTATGTTGCACGTGAAGCGTGTCTTGCAATATTCGGAGGCACTATGTTGCACGTGGTGCGTCTCTTGCAACATTCGGAGCTACTAAAATTTCAATAAAAAACACCAATTCGGTCTTCTGACGAATTGGTGTTTTCTGCTTGGGATTAGGTACTCCTATCCCACGTTTTTATTTTCTTATGTTACTTTTACGCTTTATGATTCTAATTCAAGATCTTTACTTGTAGCTTTTCTTGTTTTCTTCAATAAATCAGTATCTTCAATTAAAGATTCACCGTATGAAGGGATAATTTCTTTGATTTTTGGTTCCCATTTTTTGATATATTGTGGGAAGTTCTTTTCAAATACTTCTAAAGCTACTGATACTGATGTTGAAGCTCCTGGTGATTCACCTAATAAAGCAATGACAGTGTTATCTTTAGAGTTTACAACTTCAGTACCAAATTGGATAAAGCCTCTACCATGTTCTTCTGTATCTTTAATAACTTGAACACGTTTACCAGCAATGTGTAAATCCCAATCCTCATCTTTAGCATTAGGAACATAGCGGCGTAATTCTTTCATACGATCTTCTTTGTTCATAAGTACTTGCTGAATTGAGTATTTAACTAATGACATGTTTTTCACACCAGATGATAACATCGTTACCACGTTACTTGGATTAATAGATTTGAATAAATCTAAGTTAGAACCATTTTTCAAGAATTTTGGTCCAATTGCTGCGAATGGTCCAAATAAAAGACTTTCTTTACCTTGAATGTAACGTCTATCTAAGTGTGGAACTGTCATAGGTGGTGTGCCTGGTGGTTCTTTACCATACACTTTCGCATCATGTTCATTAACAATTTTCGGATTATTACAAACTAAGAATGCACCACTAATTGGGAAGCCTCCAAGGTGTTTACTTTCAGGTATTTTAGTTTTTTGTAGTAATGGAATTGCATTACCACCTGCACCGATGAAGATATAATCAGCTACATGTGTTACAACTTCACCTGTTTCTAAATTACGTACTTCAACTTCCCATTTGCTGTCTTCACGTTGTTTGAAATTCACAACTTCTTGACGGAATTGTACTTCTGCATTGTCATGCTTTTCGATATTTTTAACTAGTTTACGTGTTAATTCACCGAAGTTTACGTCTGTACCTTCATCAATTTTACTAGCAGCTAAAGGTTCGTTAGAATTACGACCTTCCATGATTAATGGCATCCATTCAGCTAATTTTTCATGATCTTCTGAGTAAGCTAACCCTTCAAACATCGGTAATGATTTTAAAGCTTCATAACGACGTTTTAAGAAATCAACATTGCGCATACCCATAACAAAACTGATATGAGGTAATGGACGGATGAATTCTTTAGGATTCTCTATCGCTTTGCTTTTAACTAAATGAGACCAAAATTGTTTAGAAATCTCGAATTGTTCGTTAATTTCTTTAGCTTTCTCTACATCGATAGAGCCATCTTCTTGTTCTACTGTATAGTTCAATTCACATAACGCTGCGTGACCTGTACCAGCATTATTCTTTTCATTTGAACTTTCAATAGCCGGTTGGTCTAAACGTTCAAAGATTTTAAGGTTCCAATCCGGTTCTATGTCTTTTAAGAAAGAAGCAAAAGTTGTACTTAGAATACCAGCGCCAATTAATATGACGTCTTTTGGTTGTGTATTATCCATTCATAATCACCTTTCTAAATTATAATCAATTATATCCTAAAATTTTTATTTGAATATAACGATAAAAAGCTTAAATCAATTATTGATTTACATAAGAAATGTATAAATAAAGCGCTTTATAAGCTAATATTAAAACAATAGTAAGGAAAAGTAAATTATAACATTTTTAATGATAGTAATATTTCCCTAACATTTTTGGGATATTATGGTTTTGAAGAAATCTATACATTATATGTTCCCTGTATATCGAAAAAATAACGTTTTTTATTGTTTTGAGCAAAGGGATTGTATTTTCTTCTGTGTAATAATTTTTTAATATTATTGATGTTATATAAATATTTCAAATTATAAAAAGCGCTGTCTAATATACAGCGCTTTTTATAATTAACATTCAAAATTCTCTTCAATATTACCAATCATGTTCACTCTATTCCCATGTCTGCCACCTTCAAATTCAGCTTCAAGCCATTCTTTAACTATCATCTTAGCTAATTCACTACCGATAACCCTAGATCCAAATGCTAAAATGTTTGTATTATTATGTCTTTTAGAGAGACTAGCTGTATACGGCTCACTACATACTACAGCTCTGATACCCTTAACTTTATTAGCAGCTATGGAAATACCCACACCAGTGCCACAAATTAAAATACCTAAATCCACTTCTTTAGTTACTACTGAGTCTGCTACTCGCTTACCATATTTAGGGTAATCAGTTCTTTCAGAACTTTGTGGTCCAAAATCTTCTACCTCATAACCTAGTTCTTTTAAATAATCTACTATAATTGGCTTTAATTCAAACCCTACATGGTCGCTTGCAATACCTATTTTCATTTATAAACACTCCTTATATATTTATTATTTATAAATTATCATTGCCTGTTCTGCTATCTCTTCATCATATTTATCACTTATGATTTTAATTTCATTTAAATTTGCAACTTTCACACTAGAACTACTATGATACTTAGAACTATCGCATAAAAAATATGAATCTTTTGATTGATTAAAAATCACTTTTTTCTTCGAGGATTCTTGAATACTAGGAGTAGTTGCGCCAAATTTTTTGTCAATTCCGTTCGCGCCTATAAAAGCTTTATCAAAAATATACTTTTTTAAATTTTCTTCTGTTAATGGACCGCTTAAGGAAGATATCTTCTTATTATATTCTCCCCCAATTAGAGTGATATTTGCATAAATATCGTTCGTTAAAGTTAATATATTAGTATTAGTAGTTATAATATTCACATTCTTTTTTACTAATTCTTCTAACAAAAATGTACATGTTGATCCAGAATCTACATAAACTGTCTCAAATTCATTTACTTGTTTTACTGCTAACTTTGCAATATATTCTTTTTCTTTTACATTTAAAGTAGATTTTGTACTAATTGGAATTTCAGTACTTTTAGTTTGATGCTTAATTGCGCCACCCGACAATGTTTTAATTTTATTGGAAGATTCAAGTTCTTTGATATCACGTCTTAAAGTAGACATTGACACATTTGGTAATAATACATGTAAATCATTTATCTTCATCATCTTTTGCTCTTTTAATATTTGTAAAATTCTTTCTTGTCTTTCATAAGGTATCATAATAAACTCCTCTCAAATCTACATGTATATATTACCAATTAATTATAAATAAAGGGAAGTTTTATCATTATTTTATGTTAATTCTTCATCTTTCTTAGTAAATGCATAAGCCAAAATAGCTCCTATTACTAGTGAAATTACTAATCCAATCATAGCATTTAAAAAGTTCATTTCTTTTTCACTAACAAACGCAGGGAACGTCGTTACGCTTCCAAAAACAAATGCTGAAGTTACTACTTTCATTAACCCAAGATAAGCGCCACCTACAGCTCCTCCGATAATCTGAGCTAAAAACAGCTTTTTATTTTTAATTAATAATCCAAATAGAACAGGTTCGATAATTGCTGATAAAGCTATAGTTATAAAACCTGATGCTGCAAAGTTTTTTAGTTTTTTATTTTTGGCTTTTAGATACACGCCTATAGTAACACCTATAACTGCAAAGTTACACGCAAATGTATAAGGAACGATATAATCAAACCCATATGTCGATACATTATTGATCATAATCGGGTTAACTGCCCAATGTATTCCAAGACTGACTAAAATGCTCCAGCCACCACCGATTAGTATACCTGTAAGAATACTACTTCTTTCTATGAGCCAATTAACTAAACTAGCTACTCCTTCACCGCTGTATACACCTATCGGGCCAATTACCATAATCGTTAATGGCACCATTACTAATAATGATATCAATGGTATAACTACAAGCTTTAAAGTTTCAGGAATTTTTTTATCTAAGAATTTATACAAATATGAATACGCCCATATTGATAATATAATTGGAACAACCGTAGCATTATATCCCATAAGCACTACAGGAATATTTAAAAATGTTGTCGTTGTACCATTACCAGTATCACCCATCAAAGCAATATAATCTGGATTTAAAAGCGCAGCTCCTATTAAAGCAGATAAATAAGGACTAGCTCCAAACCTTCTAGCTGATGTAAACGCTAACAACACAGGTAAAAAATAAAAGACACTCATGGAAGCCACATTTAAAATTGCATATGTCCCACTGTCTTTGGATACTAATCCGATTTGTTCAGCAAGTATTAGCAAACCTCTTAATATACCTGATCCTGCCAATGCCGGTAATAATGGTGCGAATATAGCGGAAATAGCTGAGAATACCTTACTTATAATACTTTCATTGTTATTGTCTTCTGAACTAGTTTCTACCGACTCCCCATCTCCTTTAACAAGTTCTTCAAATTCATCGTATAGTTTAGGGACATCGGTACCAATTAAGATTTGATATTGTCCTGCTTTATTTAAAGTATTTACTACCCCGTCTATTTCTCTGACTTTATCATCTTGAATTAAGCCATTGTCCCGAACGGTTATTCTTAATCTAGTGGCACAATGCGTCATATTTGCTACATTATCTGGGCCACCAATTCTTTCAAGAATTTCTTTTGCAGATTTATTGTAATCCATATCCCTTTCTCCCCTTTCTAAAAAGATATTAGAAATCTTATTTTAAGATTTCTAATACTAAATCACTTACTTTTACAGCACTATTTTGTTTAATTATTTTCTCAAAGTAATCCATTCCTAGCCTATCTATTAAATTATTAATTTTGTGTATCATATTAATATTTCTTTCACATTCTTCTATTGGATCTTCTATGACTGGAAAAGTGTCAAAATAGAACGCTTGTTTATAGTCATATTTTTTAGAGTAATAGATAAATTCGATTGTTTTTATTAAATTATTTGTCCCAATCATTAATCCATCATCATTTAACCCATGGCCATCATTTAAATGAACTCCATATAATTTTTCTTTACTTCCTAAAATGCTAGCAGCATATGCCGGATTTTCATGTTTCATAAGCATGTGACAAAAGTCTAATGTAATTCCAACATTGTCCTTGTTAATTTCTTTTATCATAGAAAATGCTACTCCAAAACTATCTATAAAAGCATACGCTCTAGGTTGAAATGGTTTATATTCAATGCTTATTTTAATGTCAGGAGCATATTCAGCTATTTCAGATATACTATTTTTTATTTGTTCCCAGACTTTTACATAGTCAATTTGAAACGAATAATCAAATCCATCATAACCTAACCAAATCGTTACTACTTCACCATTAATTTCTCTACAATAATCACATGCAGATTTGCATAGTTCTATCGCTTTCTCAGAGATACTAACATCTGAATTTCCTAATTCACCATTTATAAATTCATTTCTAAATCTTAAAGCAACACCATTTGCTTCTAAATTATTGTCTTTAAGCATATCTTTCATTACTTCTGAAGAATAATTAGTTACATGTTCAGGATAATTTAAATCCACATGTGTTATTCCTAATTCACTAAATTTTTTAAATACTAAATTTAAATCATTATTATATTTGGGTAAAAACGAATTTATTCTTGTAGCTATTTTCAATTCCGACACTCCTTTATTTATTTAGTCCATAATAACACGCTTTTATTCCAAATACAATCAAATATTTTCACTTTATTTCAAATATTTTCACTTTATTTCATTTGTTAGAATTATCTGATATTAAATTGTAAAAAAATAGCCTTCACTTTGTGAATGGCTATAAATTTTGTTAAAGTTCTTTTAGTTCTTGAATTATTTCTTTATAACTTTGATCTTTTCCGAAAAGTGAAGATGAACCTAGTACAAATCCTTTAACACCTTTTTTGTGTAATTTCTCAACTTTTTCTGGTGAAATAGCACCATCTACTAATAACTCATATTCATATTTATCTTTAAATGTAGATTGTGCTAATATCTCAATCTTTTCATCAACAAAGTCTAAGTATTTTTGTCCAGCAAATCCTGGGTTTACTGTCATAACCATTATATAGTCTATAATTGATAAATATGGTTGAATACTTTCAACTGAAGTACCAGGATTTATTGCTATCCCTGCTTTAATTCCCTTATCTCTAATTGCTTGTAAAGTTCTTGTAGGATGCACATCCGCTTCAGGATGTATATATATAACGTTTACACCTAAGTTAGAAAACAAATCTATATATTTATCTGGAGTATTAATCATTAAATGAACATCTATTGGTTTGTCGGTTGCACTTCTTATAAACTCTAAATCTTGTAATCCCATGCCAAAATTAGGAACAAACTGACCATCCATTATATCGATATGGTATCCTGTCACATCTGCTTCATCTAATTTTTTAATTTCCTCTTTTAAATTCCCAAAATCCGCGAGCATCATTGAAGGTAATAATATTTTTTTCAAATTAAATCTTCCTTTCTCACATATTATTTGTTGAAATATTTTATTTCTGCTTTTTAACAAAATCTTGAATTTCAGAATAACTAGGTATTGCTTCTTGTGTTTCTTTTTTACTTACTTTAATAGCTGAAGCAGCAGTTGCAAATTCAACTGCTTCAATTAGACTCTGAGAATTATTTAAACAAACAGTTATAGCCGCTGCAAAAACATCTCCAGCTCCAACTGTATTAATTGTATTCACTTTATGTGACTGTATAAAAGTTGTTTCTTGGTTTTTATAAATTAATGAACCTTGAGATCCTAATTTTACGATTACGTTTTCTACACCTTTTTGACTAATAATGTGAGCCGCTTGCTCAGCACTTTCTATATCTGTAACTTTAATTCCGGATATGGCTTCAGCTTCTTGTTGATTAGGTGTAATTAAATATGCATACTTTAAAAATTCTTCATCATACCCATCTGCTGGTGCTGGGTCCAATACAACTTTAATATTTTTTTCTTTAGCAATTTTTAAAGCTGTCATTATAGAAGCCTTACTTGTTTCCAATTGCAATAATAGATAATCAGCATTTGTCTGATCAAATGCTTTAATAATATCATCATCGCTCAAATGATTATTTGCGCCTAAAGTGCCTAACATAGTGTTTTCACCAGTACTATCTAATATTACTATAAATGTACCTGTGTTAATCCCTTTCTTACTAACAATAAATTCTGTATCTACTCCATGCTTTTGTAAGTTTTTAATCATGTTTTCTCCATGGGCATCTACTCCAACAGCACCAATAAACTTTGTTTTTCCTCCGATTTTAGTTAACGCAATTGCTTGGTTAGCTCCTTTACCTCCAGGTTGATTGTTCACGGAATCTACCCAAACTGTTTCCCCATTTTTGGGATAATCTTTAGTGTTAACAAATATGTCTTGATTAATACTACCCATCGTAATTATTTCTTTAGTCATTAATTATACCCCCGTTATGATTATCTTTCTTTTGTAGTTTCTCTTTCTATTATTTCAGGTATAAATTCCGAATTGATTTGTAAATTTTTAGAAATAGAATCCATAATTATATCCCCAATTTTTTTATCCAACTGGTTAACAGTGGTTAAAGATGGCGTAGTGTATTGAGAAAGCGAACAATTATCGTATCCAATAATTTGAATATCATCAGGAATTTTAATATCAAGTTCGAAACATGCTCTCATTACACCAATAGCCATAGCATCATTTGCGCATACAATACCATCTACAATATTTCTTTCTTTTAAAACTTCTTTTGCAAGCTCATAACCACTATTGTAGGTGAAATCGCCTTCAACCAATCTAATAGACTTATGTGAAGTGAATTTTTCTACAGCATTTTTATAACCCTTGAACCTACTAATAGAAGATTGCTCTTTCATAGATCCTGAGATAAAAATGAGGTTTTGACAGTTGCATTCATTTATTAAATATTCCGTAGCCATAAAGCTACCTTTAAAATGATCTACAGACAAAGTATTTGGATGATTTTTTAAATGAGTCCTGTCTATTGTAATAACTTTTATTCCTTTATCCTTCAAAAATTTAATATCTTCTTCTGTAACAGCTAAAGAATTTATAATCACTGTTTTTATAAAGTTATCTACAATATTTTTCAAAAAGTAAGAAATATTTTTAGGATTATCATTACTATTACATAAATATAATTTATATCCATATTTAAGCGCAGCTTTATCCAGTAAATTAATTAAGTCAGTAAAATAAGGATTACTTAAATTCGGAACGATAAATGCAATAAGGTTTGAAGATTTATTTGATAAACTTCTAGCCATACTACTAGGTTGATAGTTAAGTTTCTTAATTGCATCTTTAACTTTCTTCTCTGTTTCTTTATTTGCTCCTGGTCTACCATTCATGATTCTAGAAACTGTTGCAGTAGAGACATTTGCAAACTTAGCAACATCTTTTATATTAACCATATTCTTTCTCCATTCTTTGTAACCGATTACAAAGGAGAGATAAAATGATAAAAACAATAAATAGCATGTTTGAGTGGTTAATTAGTTTAGGTGGACCAGCAATAATGTTTATAATTATAACTTTACTTTCACTAGTATTTGGCGTGAAATTTTCTAAGTCTCTTGAAAGTGGTATTAGAATGGCGATAGCACTTACTGGTATGACAGCTGCTATATCTCTATTAACAGGCGCTTTAGGTCCTGCTTTAGAAGATTTTGTTAAAATGTCTGGAGTAAATTTAAGTGTCACAGATCTTGGGTGGGCCCCATTAGCAGTCATAACTTGGGGGTCAATTTACACTTTATATTTTGCTTTCATATGCACTATTACTAATTTAGTATTATTACTTATTAATAAAACAAAAACTTTAAATGTAGATTTATTTAATATATGGAATATTTCAGTATTAGGTTTATTAATTGAATACTATGCTCAAAATATGGTTGTTACGACTATATTTGTTATCTGTATTTATATATTAATTTTAAAGAATTCTGATGCTTTAAAACCATCTATTAACTATGTACTTGACTACGACGAAAAAAATGTGACAACAACAGCACATCCATCATTATTAATAGCACCAATTGTTTTAGTAGTAGATAAATTTATCACAAAATTTCTTCCATTTATTGACAAATTTGACTTTAATGCTGAAACATTGAATAGAAAAATAGGTTTTTGGGGAAGTAAGTTTGCAATTGGTGTTTATCTAGGTGTATTTATAGGGATTCTAGGACAACAACCACTAAAAGAAATTTTAGTACTCGGGTTTACAACTGGCGTAGTATTAGAGCTGTTTGCATATATAGGAGGTTGGTTCGGAAGTGCTATAGAACCTCTTTCTAACAGAATTAGTCAACTTATGAGTTCTAAACTTAAAGGAAGAAAATTATATGTAGGTATAGATTGGCCGATTTTAGCATCAAGTGCTGAGTTATGGGCAGTAATCAACTTACTCGCTCCTATCCTTATAATTATTGCAATGATACTTCCAGGTAATAATGTATTGCCTTTAGGTGGAATATTACTAACAATCTTGGCTCCAGCTTTATTACTAATCACCCGAGGTAAAGTAATCAGAATGACTATTATCGGAACTATTTTAATACCTTTATTCTTATGGGCTGCGACCATGATTTCTGAATTCTTAACAAACACTTCAAAATCTATGGGAGAATTTCCTTCTGGGCTTTCAAAAGGACAAATGTTTTCTTCAGTAGATTCTGATCCTATCGAAAAAATGTTAGCAATTTTAATAGGCAAAGCTTGGGACACTCTAGATTTAAAATTAATATTATTCGCTATAATAGCTATTATAATATATATCGCTATATTTACTTGGTATTTCAAAGCTATGAAGAAAAAAGATAAAGAATTATATTTATAATTTGAAAGGGTGATATCATGAGTAACATAAAAAATCAAATGATCTCAGAGCTAACTAAAAGCTTTTTCGAAACAAAAGATGCAGAAATCAATAAATTAATTGAAGATATAGATACAGCGAACAGAATATTTATTTATGGTTTAGGAAGGGAAAAAATTGTTTTATCTAGTTTCGCTATGAGGTTAATGCATCTTGGATATAAAGTACATGTTATAGGTGATGTCACTACACCTGCTATATCTAAAAATGATTTATTAATCACAAGTTCAGGCACTGGCTATTTATCAACTGTTGATGCATTAATGAAGATTGCTGCATCAAAAAACGCTAATATAGCTTTCTTCACAGCATTTCCGAATGAGCCTTTGCCACAACAAGCAAACACAATAATAGAAATTAAAGCTCAAACAATGAAACAAGATGATGAAATAGATTCTATTCAGCCTATGGGTAGTTTATTTGAACAAACACAACTTTTTATATTGGAATATATTATTATAATTCTGATAAATAAACACAACTTAAATAAAGATGATATGGTCGATAACCATACTAACTTAGAATAGAAATAATAATAGCCCATGATTTAGGTTCTCTCTAAATTCTGTGCTTTCTTTATAGTTATTTACTTAACAAAACTTAATTTCATTATTATTTTGAGCAAAGATATTGTGTTTTCTTCTGTGTAATAATACACTAGAATTACTAATAGTATTGAGCAGGTGATTATTTCTAAAGCACATTATGATTATTTTTCTTCCTCTTGTTTTAACGATATGAATTTTGTACGGATTTCGATCATTTCAAGGAGGTTTTATTATGGTTATTAAAGGTAAAAATTTAATTAAAGTGAATCGCCAAAATGAACAAAGATCATCCGGAATTTCAGTCATGATTGAAGAAGGTGGCTTAGGTGCTGATAATTACTACCAAATTATTAAATCTAACCCTGGTCATGAGGAATCAGAAGAAAACATTTTTCAATTTGAAGATGAAGTAAGTAATAAAAGTAATACAGCACTTATTGATTTGCTTATTTTAAATGCTCAAGAACACAACGCGGAAAATTATAAGGAAGCATTAAACATTATTAAATCTGAACTTCTTAAACGTATGGACTAAATTATTCTAATTAAGTTCAAACCACCTAGCAATTGCTGGGTGGTTTTTTATTATAAATACACAACCTTTCATTTCCTTTTAATGTATAAATATGGTAAAAAATGATATAATTTTGTCTATTAAGGTTATTTTATATATTAAGGAGATTCGGAAATGATTTCTAAGAATCCAAAGACAGCTATGTCATTAAACACTAGGTATTTGCCTGGTTTGGACGGGTTACGGGCCATTGCTGTTATCGCTATAATTATTTATCATTTAAACCCTAAATGGTTGTCTGGTGGTTTTATCGGCGTTGATACTTTCTTCGTCATTTCTGGTTATTTAATTACAAGTTTATTGTTAAATGAATTTCAGCAAAATGGGCATATTAATTTATTACATTTTTGGAAAAAGAGAATTAAAAGATTATTACCTGCAGTATTGTTTCTCATTGCTAGTGTCTGTATTTATACATTATTATTTGAACCATCTATTATAAAAGATGTAAGACACGATGCTATAGCAGCAATATTTTATGTTTCGAATTGGTGGTATATTTTTCATCATGTAAGTTACTTTGATAGTTTCAAATTAATGCCTTTAAAACATTTATGGAGTTTAGCTATAGAAGAACAATTTTATATCATATGGCCAATTTTTCTTTCGTTATTTTTTAAAAAGGGCGTGTTTAATAAGAAGGCAGTCTTATGGACTTTTATAGTTTCTATTATATCAGTATTATTCATGATATTTTTAGCACAGCCTAATGCAGATAACTCTCGTGTATACTTCGGTACTGATACTAGGTTACAAACATTATTACTTGGAGTGTTGTTAGCTTATATTTGGCCACCATTTAGATTAAAGCGTCATATCACTTTCCCATTAAAGTTAAGTATAGAATTCATTGGTTTAGTATCTTTATTTATTTTACTTTTCTTTATGTTCACAGTATCTTCAAGTGATAATTGGTTTTATTTTGGCGGTATTTATATAATATCTTTATTAACTTTACCAGCTATAGCAAGCAGCGTTCATCCAAGTACGTTGTTATCTAAAGCACTAGGTAATCCATTATTTTTATGGATTGGACAAAGATCTTATAGCTTATACTTATGGCATTATCCAGTTATAGTTTTTATAAATCGGCATTTTGTGCAAGGGCAAATTCCTCTATACATCATAATAATAGAAATTTGTTTAACGATTTTATTTGCTGAATTTTCATATCGTTATGTGGAGATTCCTTTTAGAAAATATAGGTTTAAATATTTAGTAATACCAAAAGGGCACCTCAAGTTTATATTTATGCGTATTACTATAATCATTTTATTAATCGGCGTAACATCTTTAACATTATTTGGACATTTTGATTACTTACATCAAAATAAAACGAAAGAAAATTTAACTTCTTTTCAAACTTCAGGTAAAGAAACCAATGATAAAAGTATCATCAAGCCTGTCCCACCAATTTCAGTAAACAAAGAATTAACTGATCACAAAAATATGGAATCTAATAAAGACGAGCCAGCACCATTATTTATAGGAGACTCTGTAATGGTCGATATCGGTAAACAACTTCATCAAAATTATCCTTCTTCCATAATAGATGGCAAAGTTGGTAGAAATTTAAATGACGCCATCCCATTGGTTAAAGACAAATACAGTAAATACACGACATCAAAACATAAAGTCGTAATTGAACTTGGTACAAATGGAGATTTTACATATGAAAAATTAAAAGAATTGGTTAATAAATTCGGAAAATCACAAGTCTATTTAGTAAACACACATGTACCAAGAGATTGGGAAGACGATGTAAACAAAAAATTATACAAGCTTGCAAGTCAAAAAAATAATGTGCATCTAATAGACTGGCACAGCAAAGCTAAAGGACATCCTGACTACTTTGCATACGATGGTGTTCATCTTGAATATAAAGGCGTGAGGGCTCTCGTAGAAGAAATAGATAATCACCTCAATGATAAATAGATATAATAATTAAAAAATAGTAAAGGCCTTAATAAAGGTCTTTACTATTTTTTAATTATTTCTTTGGGATAAATACTTCCGCTTCACTATCAGAAGGATAATAAAACCCTTCTGGTACTGTTTGTAACTCTATCAAACTGCCCCATGGCGCTTTAACATAAACCGTTTTATTACCTGCAGTGTCTTCGTATTTTGTATTGTCATGTGGTTGTGAAATGGGTTCTCCACCTGCTTTTTGAATTTGTTCAAAAGCTTTTTCAAAATCATCTACATAAAATGAAATATGCGTAAAACCAATGTCTTGCAACGAATCTGGTTTTGCTTGTTTAGCATCTTGAAATTCAAACATTTCTATATTCGGACCATTGCCAAATACCATCATTCTTTTTTTTATAATTTTTGCCCCTTCTTCTAACCCAAGAATATGTTCTACATGCTCTCCATCACGGGGGCTTTCATCTTTCTTCTGACTATCATAAGCAATTTTACCGTCTAGTCCTTCTTTAAAGAATTTTGTAGCATCTTCAATATTCGGGACCGTTAAACCTATATGATTTATACCTCTCGATATATCCAAAATGTATCACTCCTTATGAATTCATTCCCATTTATCATAACAATAAATATTATTTAATTAAAATAAATAATTATAAATCTTTGTTGCGTTCTTTTTTCTTTTTAGACCGTATTGTTTCTTCTATGATTGAGCCAACAACAAGCCCTACTGAGATGATTATTTTACCTATTAAAAGTAACATGCTCATCACCATCCTATTTTGATATTCATATAGCAAAATAATGAATACCTTTATAATAATACCTCTGCTATTAAACAATAAGAATTAAATTTATCATCTGGAGAATACGTTACCGTGTTTATCATAATTTCATCACACTCATATTCTTTTTCAAGTGCTTTTAATTGAATCTTCACTGTTTTTTGGTCACCGATAATCATTTGTTGTTTCATATTTTCGATTTTTTCTTTCTCTTTATCAGTGAGTTCATATTGCTTAGCCGCTTCAATTGAAGGTACGCCATTTTCATCTTCTAACTTTTCTTTTTGAATAGACCAAATTAAACTGCTTAATGCTATTTCCTCCGCCTGTTTATTCGTTTCAGCACAAACAACAGATACTGTAAGAATGACTTCTGGTTCTTGGTTCTCATATCTTTTCACGAAATTGTCCTTATATGTTTGAATAATTTCAGTACCTTTATTGTCACTCATGAAATAACCAAAAGTATATGGCAATCCATTTTTAGCAGCAAGTTTCGCACTCTTTTCACTTGTGCCTAATAACCATGGTGTTGCAGACTTTTCTGGCTTAGGTAACGCTGATAAAGATTTAAACTCATGTTCATCTGGAAAACTACCATCTAAAAAATTCAACAGTTCTTCTAACAATTCAGGTAAAGCAAAGACTTTCTGCAAATAATTTGTAGACAAAGCATTAGTCGCTTCTGCTGAACCACCTGGTGCTCTACCGATACCTAAATCTATGCGATTAGGAAATAAAGTAGCTAAAGTATTGAATATTTCTGCCACTTTATAAGGTCTGTAGTGTGGCAGTAAAATAGCACCCGCTCCAATTCGAATCGTTTCAGTATGTCCACCAATATAACCTAACAACACTTCTGGAGTTGAACTTGCAAGATGTTGTAAATCGTGATGTTCCGTTAACCAATATCTCGTATAACCAAGTGACTCACCTATCTGAGCTAACTTCAAGGAATGATTTAAAGCTTCACGTGACGTTTGATTTGATGAAACTGGCGATTGATCCAATATGCTTAACCTCATAAACTCAGTCCTTTACTTCTTCTGGTACTTCAGTTAACACTAATCTATATTGCGCAACTTCTCCTTCTTTATACAAGTTTGTAAGTGAAGTTGAATAGTTATAAATCTTACCTCTAAACGAAATATCCTTTTCAGGAATACGAATATCGAACACTTCTTTATATAATAATACGGCTATATCATGATATTCCTTACTCGTTACATCAAATTCAATTGAAATCGTATAAGCACCGTTATCTTTCGAATCGTCAAAATACATTACTGGAATTAAAGTATCATCTATATATATTTCTTTAACCACATTATCTCTCCTTTTGTAGCCGCTTGACTATGTGCAGTTTGTTAATTAGTTTGCACATTACTTCTATATACTCAGTATAATATTTATATACCCTTATTACTTATATTTTGTTTATGGTGATTTAATGACACCACTTTTTATATTTTCAAATTTCACAAATATAAATTTATATATTTATTAACTTAGCTTGTTAAATAGAAAATTAATGATTAAAATTATATTGAATATGAAATATTTAAACATATTTAA
Source organism: Mammaliicoccus sp. JADD-157 (assembly GCF_049310805.1). Classification (NCBI taxonomy): domain Bacteria; kingdom Bacillati; phylum Bacillota; class Bacilli; order Caryophanales; family Staphylococcaceae; genus Mammaliicoccus; species Mammaliicoccus sp. JADD-157. Next base: position 282,495 of record NZ_JBMOVZ010000003.1, read on the forward strand.
TTTAAAAGGAAACAAAGGGAGATGTAAATATGAAGATATTGGCTATAACATCTTGTCCTAACGGGATAGCGCATACTTATATGGCTCAAGAGAAATTAGAGCAAGCTGCTAAGGACATGGGTGTAGACATTAAAGTCGAGACGCAAGGTGGTGTCGGCGCTGAGAATGTCCTTACAGCGAAGGAGATTAAAGAAGCTGACGGTATTATTATTGCTGCTGATAGACAGGTTGATTTATCAAGGTTTGATGGCAAATTATTAATCAACGAAAATGTTAGAGAAGGTATTCATAATCCACAAGGTCTCATTCAACGTATTATTGATAAAGATGCACATGTACATCATGTAAATCGTGATGAAAATGAAGAATATGACGAAGACGACAATAATAAAAGTGGTCTTCAAATGGTCTATCAACATTTAATGAATGGTGTTTCCTTCATGGTTCCATTTATTGTTGTTGGGGGTCTTCTTATCGCTATATCTTTAACTATCGGTGGTGAAACGACTCCAGGTGGTTTAAAAATCCCTGACGGCTCATTTTGGAAATCAGTTGAAGATATAGGTACTTTATCATTTAGTTTCATGGTCCCTATTCTCGCTGGTTATATCGCCTATAGTATTGCTGATAAACCTGGTTTAGTCCCTGGTATGATTGGTGGGGCTATTGCAGCTGACGGTAGTTTTTATGGAAGTGAAGCTGGTGCTGGTTTTATAGGGGGTATTATTGCTGGTTTCATCGCTGGTTATATAGCAAAATGGATTAAAAACATCAAAGTTCCTAAAGCGATGGCACCAATTATGCCTATCATTATTATTCCAATTATTTCATCCTTTATTGTTGGACTCATATTTATATTCTTAATAGGCGCACCTATTGCGAGTATATTTGAAGGATTAACTTCTTGGTTAAAAGGCATGCAAGGCGCAAATATTGTTCTGCTAGCCCTGATTATAGGTGCTATGATTGCATTTGATATGGGTGGTCCAGTAAACAAAGTAGCATTCTTATTTGGTTCAGCGCTGATTGCTGAAGGTAACTATGCTGTTATGGGTATGGTTGCTGTTGCGGTATGTACTCCACCTATTGGTTTAGGTTTAGCAACATTTGTAAACAGACGTAAATTTAACAAAAGTGAAATCGAAATGGGTAAAGCTTCATTTACAATGGGATTATTCGGTATTACAGAAGGCGCAATACCATTTGCTGCTCAAGACCCGTTACGTATTATCCCTTCAAATATGATTGGTGCAATGGTAGCTGCTGCTATCGCCGCAATTGGGGGCGTTGGTGATAAAGTGGCTCATGGTGGACCAATCGTTGCAGTGCTTGGTGGAATCGAACAAATATTATGGTTCTTTATAGCAGTTATTGTAGGTAGTCTTGTAACTATGACCGCTGCTTTAATGTTGAAAAAACCTGATAATTTAGCTACAGAAACAGCTGGTGTTGCCGACACAAGTGGCAGTACAAATGAATTTAGTCAAGAACAAAACACGACTCAAACGAATGAATCGACTGAAGATAGTAATGATGAAATGAACGTGTTTGATAAAAATATTATTTCTTTATCTGATGAATCAATGACGAGAGATCAAGTAATAGAAAACTTAATAACTCAATTAAAATCTCACGACTACATTGATGATGAACAAAGTTTACTTTCAGCAGTATTAGAAAGAGAATCACAATCTACAACAGCAATAGGTATGAACGTAGCCATTCCACATGGTAAATCATCAGCAGTAAAACAACCTGTTGTAGCTGTATTAAATAACAAGCATGGTGTAGATTGGGAAAGTTTAGATGGCACATTACCAAAATTAGTCTTCTTAATTGCTGTTCCAAGCGATAGTGATGATACACACTTAAAATTATTACAACGTTTATCACGTGCTTTAATGAATGATGACATCCGTAATAGTTTAATAGAAGCAAAAGATAATCAAGAAATTTATAATATATTACAAGAAATATAAAAATAAAGGATTAAGACAGGAAATTAATTTTCCTATACAGATATCTTAGTCCTACCCCGGCAATCCTGCCAACTACTGCCAATATAACAAAAGAGCCTGAGACATTGATTATGTCCCAGGCTCTTATTATATATAAGGAAATTAGTCGGTTTTAACGGGCTATAGTTCGTAAACAAGCACTTTAGCGCTGTAATAGTAATGATAATTTAATACATATACTTTTGATTTTATAAGTATGTACATTTAATATCGACATATAAATATTCCAAGACTGTTTTCTGTTAATCTTATTGTCACTTCTCACCAAACGTGTCAATAACGATAGTCTTATTGCCACTTCTCATCAAACGTGTCAACAACGATAGTCTTATTGTCACTTCTCATCAAACGTGTCAATAACGGTAGTCTTATTGTCACTTCTCATCAAACGTGTCAATAACGGTAGTCTTATTGCCACTTCTCATCAAACGTGTTATTAACGGTCCACATATTTCCATTTCTATTAAGAATATTGCAAATAAAAATAAGAGTCTAGGATTAATATCTAGAACTCTTATTATATTTTATGAAATTAGTAGTCTTTATGTTCTAAAAAAGTGCTAACGTTTAGATAGATAGTCTACGTAAAAGACTATTAACTCGATTCATAATCTATGCATACTTTTTGAAAATCTTAAATATTTTTAATTTTTTATGAGCTCTTTTATTTCTGAATATTTTTCTCCGATTTTCTTAGCCGCTTCTCTTCCACCCATTATATTTCTAGCAAATGGTCCTAATTCTAAATCAGCAAGTCCGCCTGAAACAAATAAATTTGGTAACCATTCTAGATTTTTAGAAATTTCAGGATATCCGCATTCATTTAATGGTGCTTTATATTCATGAATCAATGTGTTTAGTATAGGTTGAGTTAATAATGTATTATCGAATCCTGTAGCTAATAAAATATGGTCATAATATATATTTGTTCCGTCTTTAGTGTGGATATGATGCTTTTTAATTTGTTCAATTTCATTCTCATGTATTGTTAACCTACCCATTTTAATATACCTTTTTAGTCTAAGGTATAACTCTCTAGGCATTGAACCTTTATGTCTTTCTTTTAATATGATATCCATCTTTTTATTAGCACAATTCACTTTCGAAAATTCCGTCATGTTTTTAGGGCCCAACCAACCTGGATCGGCATCAAAATCATGAACTTCAAGCGGTTTGTTCGTCCATAAATGTACATGTTTATCCTCATCATTATAAATCAATTTTAAGGTTAAATGAGCAGCTGAAATACCACTACCTATAACATGAGACGTTGATTTGTATTGAATATCTGTTTCTTCAAATATGTGTTGTATATCTTCTTGTCCTTTATACATACTAGGTATTTTAGGCTGATGATTACATCCTGATGCTATAACAACTACATCTGAATTTATTGCTTCACCGCTCTCTAGACTAATTAACCAAGTTTCTTCAGTTTTCTTTATATCGACTGCTGAATCTTTAATATGACATTCAGTTAAATTGTAATGTTCTATCAGCTCATAAATATGATGCATGAACATTTCACGTTGTGGCCTTTTATATTGACCGTACACTCCTCCTGCATAATCATGCTTCTTATAATATTGTTTTAAATGAAAAGGATTTGGATGAACATGATGTACAATCGGAGATCTTAAGAACGGCATACTGATATCATTTGTTCGTTTATCAAATTGATGACAAAAGACATCGTGAGGATCTATAATTTTTAAATCTTTGTTGTTTAAACCTAAAGTCTTCAATTTAAGTGCAATTGTTATCGCATGTATACCTCCGCCAACAATGGTCCATTTCATTTTATCACCTTTATTCCTTTTATAATTGTCTCCAAATCGTAATGATTATGATTTATATAATACCTTATTATATAAGCAATTTGCAAATGATTTTCAGAATAACGAAAAAGTCCGAGACTATTCTTTATGTCTCGGACTCATCTTCAATATTCTATTTTAAAAAATCATATGTGATAAATATATAACGATTACAACAGTGATAGCACTGAATAACGTTGATAAGAAGACCAATTCTGCAGCGAGTTCAGGATAATTATCATATTCTTGTGCGATAACTGAACTGTTAACTGAAGTCGGCATTGCAGAGGCAATAAATAGCGTTTGACCTACAACACCATCGATTCCCATAACTTTAATAATGGCTAAAGCAATTAAAGGCCCTATAATAAGTCTAATAAAGATATAAATATAAGAAGATGTCCACTTAAAACTAAATTTAATATTAGCAATTTGAGCACCTAATAATATAAGTGCAATTGCAATCATTGCATCTGAAAGATAACTCACAGTAGTCCAAATAAAATTCGGAACAGCAATATCGTTATAATTTAAAATAACTGCTAAAACTAACGCGTAAATGATAGGCATTTTAAAATAATTTAACAATGCTTTTAGTTTACCAATTTGAACAGATTGAATCGCAAACACACCATATGTAAATGTAAAAATATTTTGCATCGTTAAGACAATAACTTGTGCAGACATCGCGACCGGATCACTTTTAAAGACTAAATCATTAACAGGTGCCCCATAATTTCCAGAGTTGAAAAAGAGAACACTATTATTAAGCGTTGTCGCTTTAGCTTTATCGAGATTTTGAACTTTAGAAATGGAATACGCAGCCACATATAATAAGGCTACATATATAATGAAGAAAACCATAACATAAAAAAGCATGTCTAGTGCCAAACTTGTTTTATAAAATTTAACAAAAATAAATCCTGGAACAAATACATTTATATTTAATTTAGCTAATGTACTTAAATCCAATTTAAATCGTTTTTGTAAAACATACCCCAATGAAATCATAATAAAAATAGGCAATAAGACACTCTTTAAAATAAAAATCATTTCAGCCATCCGACCCCCCCTTTAAAACACATTAAATCCATAATATCATTCTTAATTAGTATAATGTAAACTTATTAAAAGAAATTTCATTTTAAAAGTATATTTACTTAAATGAAAAATAAATATAAAGTTTGCATTGTCATATGTGTAAAAACGTGTGCGAGCATGGCACTTTCTAAATAGTATTTATAATAAAGAAAACCATAAACTGTTCCTGCAAATGTATTAAGCGTAATAACTTTAACAATGATTATAAAATAATGTTCATCTATTCCTACTAATGCTGAAGGAAGGTGGCCTAAAGAAAATATCACTGCTGATAATATGATACTTATTATATAAATGAAAGTTGTTTTTCTTTTAAAAATCTTAATTAACATAAATGTTATAAACGTCATTAACCCGAATCTCGTGATAAGTTCTTCTATTATACCTCCGTAAGATATCCCGCCAAGTAAATTAATAAAAGAAGCTTTTTCTACAATCATATCTTCTGGGGCACTATTAAAAACCAAATTCCCCATACCTAAACAAAGGCCAACTAACACTCCGCTTATCACACTTACTAGTATCGTATCTTTAAAGTTCCCCTTTTCATAAATAATAGATTTTAGCTCTGTCTTTTCATGTAAGAAATGGCCTATTAATAAAGCTATTAAACTTAAGATAAGTGGATTAATCATGCTTAAATTAGTTAATGTTATCTCTGACAAATCTGGATTAATATGCATCATTTGAATTTGCTTATTCACTAACTTATTAAAAAAAGGCCAACTAACTAACAAACTTAAAATAATAATTGAAACATAGACTAGCAATGGTTTTAGATTGATTTTCATTTATAACACTCCTTGTCGAAATTTAAGACAAGTATAGTTTATGACGTTACGTCATAAGCAAAAGTTTTTTAAAATCACAAATAAAAAAGAGACGCCCGCTTATACAGGCGCCTCTTATACACTAGATAGTTATTATACTCATTATATTAATAACAGCTAATTCATATTATAACACCACTTTCCATTAAATACCAATTAAAACATATCGATACTTTTTCGATACTAATAATGAAGAAATATTATAATAAAGTTACTTATATTTCTTTTGTAAGATGAGTCTTTTTTCATAATCTAATTCGCTTTTTTATTAAATTTCCAATATACTATTTATTAAATAACTTTTTAGAGTTTTTTGTAAATTCAGTTAATTATATTGAATTATTTTTTTATTCGTATTATTATTTACTTTAGTATGTTTTTTCTAGACAGAGAATAGGAGAGTCAACTATGAATGAAAATAGTAATTTAGTAACTTCTACACAGAGTATTGTAAAAGAGGCATTACATAAATTAGGTTACGATGATGGCCTTTATGAATTAATCAAAGAGCCAATGAGATTCTTTAAAGTTCGTATACCAGTTAGAATGGACGACGGTTCAGTAAAAACTTTTACAGGCTATCGTTCTCAACATAATGATTCAGTTGGACCTACAAAAGGCGGTATTCGTTTCCATCCAGATGTAGATGAAAATGAAGTTAAAGCTTTATCTATGTGGATGACATTAAAATGCGGCATTGTTAATTTACCGTACGGTGGTGGTAAAGGTGCCATCCAATGTGACCCTCATGATATGAGTAAGACTGAGGTGGAACGTTTATCACGCGGTTATGTTAGAGCAATTTCTCAAATCGTCGGACCTACAAAAGACATCCCTGCACCTGATGTGTATACAGATGCACAAACTATGTCTTGGATGATGGATGAGTATAGTTTAATGAATAAAGTAAACGCGCCAAACTTTATTACAGGTAAACCACTTAGTTTAGGTGGTTCATTAGGACGTGAACAAGCAACTGCATTAGGTGCAGTCATCACTATTGAAGAAGCGGCCAAACGTAAGAATATTAATATAGAAGATTCACGTGTTGTTATTCAAGGTTTTGGTAACGCAGGTAGCTTTATTGCTAAAATTCTTCACGATAAAGGCGCTAAAATTGTATGTATATCTGAAAGTCGTGGTGCTTTATACAATCCAGATGGCTTAGATATTGATCATTTACTAGAACTTAGAAAAGAACACGGTCGTATTACACCACTGTTCGATGATCTTATTACAAACGAAGAACTTTTCGAAATTGATTGTGATATTTTAGTACCAGCTGCTTTAGCAAACCAAATCACAGCAGACAACGCACCAAAAATTAAAGCGAAAATTGTAGCAGAAGCTGCTAACGGACCTACTACACAAGAAGCAACGCGCATCTTAACAGAAAAGGATGTTTTATTAATCCCTGACGTTCTAGCAAGTGCTGGTGGTGTTACTGTTTCTTACTTTGAGTGGGTACAGAACAATGATGGCTTATATTGGACTGAAGAAGAAGTCAATCGACTATTAAGAGAGAAACTAGTAGAAGCGTTTGGTAAAGTATACGAAATTTCACAAAATAGAAATTTAGATATGCGTTTATCAGCTTATGTTGTTGGTGTTAGAAGAACAGCAGAAGCAACACGTTTCAGAGGTTGGGCGTAAGATAAACAGTTGATACAACTAAGCTTAATATATTTTTAAATGAACTATTAAACCCCTCACTATCGCTTATAGTGAGGGGTTTTTATTGGATCTTCTAAGACAATAATCCAAGTACACACACCCTTATTGGATTTTCTATGACATTAATCCAAGTACACGCACTCTTATTGGATTAACTACAACAATAATCCAAGTACACGCATCCTTATTGGATTTTCTATCTCATTAATCCAACTACACACCCTCTTATTGGATTAACTACAACAATAATCCAAGTACACGCATCCTTATTGGATTTTTTATCTCATTAATCCAACTACACACCTTCTTATTGGATTTTCTAACTCTTTAATCCAAGTAAACACTCTCTTATTGGATTCCTGACTCATTAACTCATACATGCCTCTTATTTCTTTCTAATTCAATAATAAAGCTGAAACACTAATAAATGTCTCAGCTTATTATCATTAATTTAATTTTTTATTCGCTTCGTCATCTACCGTTTTGTTACTGCTCAAAATAATTATGCTTCTTTAAGAACTTTTCCGCTATAACGGCTGGTTCTTCTTTTTTACCATCTGCTCTATAATTTAGTTCTTGCATTTTTTCAGTAGACACTTTGCCAATTAACTTTTCGATAGACTTTTTAGCTTTTGGATTCTTCTTCAAATACTCATTTGTTGCTAAAGGACTTGCATCATATGGTGGGAAGAAATGACGATCATCTTCTAATGTCACTAAATCATATGCTGCAATTCTTCCATCTGTCGTATAACCAAGTGCTGCATCGATGCTTTTATTCTTCAATGCATCATATACGAGTCCAATCTGCATTGTGCGTATATTTTTAAATTCAAATCCGTAAGCTTTTGCGAATGCTGGATAACCATCACCTTCACGTTTAATCCATGTAGCATCACTTGCTACTCTCAATTTATCTTTATGTTTCTCTAAATCTGATACTTTTTTCAAATTGTATTTTTCTGCTGTTTCTTTCGTCACAGTAAAAGCAAAAGTATTTTCAAATCCGTAAGAGTCGAAAAATGTTTGATTAAATTTATTTTGAAAACCAGCTTTAACCGCTTTTTCTGCTTTTTTAGTATCTGTAATAGGATCAGAATCTAATGCACCGACTAAATCTGTACCCGTATATCTTGTAGCAGAAATTTGAGCGTCATCATTCATGATTGCATTATGCTCAATAACAGCAGACCCGAGGTTATTTACAATAACAGGTTTAACTTCCCCATCAGTATCATGCTCAATTTGCAGTCGAATCATATGTGCCATAATTTGAGACTCACTTGTCGCAAGTGCTGTAATTTTCACAGTTTGAGGTGAAGCACCACCTATACCAGGCAATGTACAACCGCTTAATAATAGTGTACAAATCATAATTAAAGTAAATTTTCTTAGTTTAATAACTTTTCTCCTCCATAAGTTTTATATTTATATAATATTATATTATCACAAATAATTAATTTTGTTTTATAGCCTACATAGTGGACCGGTTAAAGACTGCCCATTATTATATTGTTTAGTTTATATTCAATATGACAACTGATATAATATGAATGAGATAAAAATAAAACATTTAACATATAGATGCATGGAGGATAAATGAATGGACGACTCATTAAGAAGCATTAGAAAGAATGAACATATACAATTAGCTTTAGATACTTATCAAGCAACGGGAACTGATTTTGATAAGGTTCAGCTAATTCATCAATCCATTCCTTCAATTAACAAAAATCAAATAGATTTATCTGTTAAGCTCTCTCATTTTACTTTTAAACATCCTGTTTATATAAATGCGATGACTGGCGGTAGCGAGCGTGCTGCACTCATCAACAAACAACTCGCTCAAATTGCGAAGGCTTGTCAAATTCCTATGGCTGTTGGTTCTACTCATTCAGCGTTGAAAGACCCAAATGCCGAATATAGCTTTACAGTTGTAAGAGAAGAAAATCCAGACGGTATTATTTTTAGTAACGTTGGTGCCGATATTGGCTATAAAAATGCGCAAAAGTCTATCGACCTCTTACAAGCTGATGCATTACAAATTCATGTTAATGCACCTCAAGAGCTTATTATGCCTGAAGGTGATACTGAATTTGAACACTGGTTAACAAATATAAAAGAGATTAAAGAACATATAAGCGTACCCGTTATCATTAAAGAGGTTGGTTTTGGTATGAGCGCTGAAACTATTCAAAAAGTTAAAAATATCGGTATCCAATATGTTGATGTGAGTGGTAGAGGTGGAACAAACTTTGCAGATATCGAGAATCAAAGACGTCCTTTAAAAGACATGGCATTTTTAAATATGTGGGGACAAAGTACCGTACAAAGTCTAATAGAAGCAAAATTATTGGCGACAGACATTCATGTATTAGCTAGCGGTGGCGTTAAAAATCCTCTCGATGCTATAAAGTGTTTAGTATTAGGAGCAGAAGCGGTCGGATTATCAGGCTACGTCCTTAAACAACTAGATGAATTTGGATTAGAACATACAATTGATAACATGAAGCAATTTATAGAACAAATGTATATCATTGCGAATTTACTAAATGCCTCGAAAATATCTGATTTAAAAGCAATAGACTACGTATTTTCTCCAGATTTACAAAGTTACGTTGATCAACGTACAAAGTCCATTAATGATAAGTTAAAATAAACATATCAGGGACATAATTATGAGTTGTTCCTTTGCTATATAAACCAAACTATGAAGTACACTCCTAAAGTTCGACATCAAATAACTTTAGGAGTTTTTTCTTATATATATAAACATTTATCTTTAAATTTTGTTTTCTAAACCTTTATATATTACCTATGTATACATATTGTTTATAAGTAATATTTCAACATCTTTTTTAATTTTTAATATATGATATTAAGTGATAATATAAAAGGCATATATAGAAGATATCTTTTATTATTTACATAGATTTAAATGAATAATATAACGATAAAGGAGAATGTGTTATGACTCATAAAGAAATTCCAACTCTTTACTATACAGAAGCTTCTAAAAGTGCAGTACCACTCCTTTCAGGTGAACAAAATTTACAAACAGTTACAGCTGAACCATGGTTAAAAATTTCAGACGAAGGACTTCAACTTGAAGGTTTATGTTTCGACAGAGACCATAATTTATTTTTGTGTGAAGTTTTTGGTGGAAAAATATTTCGCGTTGATTTACCCGAGAAGAAAGTAAATACAGTCTTTCAATCTGAAAAAACAAACCCTGCTGCTGTAAAAATTCATAAAGATGGTCGTTTATATTTATGTTATTTAGGGAATTTTAAAGATTCCGGCGGCATTATTTCAGTTGACTCTGATGGCAAAAACCCTCAAAGTATAGTTTCAGATATAGACACTGAATATTGTGTAGATGATTTAGTATTTGATAGTAAAGGCGGATTTTACTTCACTGATTTTAGGGGTTATTCAACAAATCCTCTGGGTGGCGTATATTATGTATCGCCCGATCATCAATCAATCACACCAATCATTCAAAATATTTCTGTCGCTAATGGCATAGCTTTAAGTACAGATGAACGTGTACTATGGGTTACTGAAACGAATGCCAATAGATTACATCGCATTTCATTAGAAGAAGATGGTGTAACAATTGAGCCATTTGGTGCTTCTATACCTTATCACTTTACGGGTCACGAAGGTCCGGACTCATGCTGTATTGATAGTGACGACAATCTTTACGTAGCAATGTACGGTCAAGGTAGAGTGCTTGTATTTAATAAGCGAGGCTATCCAATTGGACAAATTTTAATGCCCGGACGTGACGAAGGTCACATGTTAAGGTCTACCCACCCTGCCTTTATTCCTGGTACAAACCAATTAATCATTTGTGCTAATGATATTGAAAGTGGCGGAGATTCTTGGTTGTTTACAGCAAAAGGATTTGCAAAAGGTCATAATAGTTACCAATTTCATTAATGAATAAATGGAAATTTTAAGGTAAGGTCTTTGAATATATTTGACAGTAGTTTTATAATGGTAAAGTGTTATTAAAAATGAAAAAAATTTGAAAGTGCTAAAGGTGATTGAAGTATGACACAAACAGGATACGGGGAAGCAAATGGGAAAGTTATTTTAATAGGAGAACACGCTGTAACATTTGGACAACCTGCAATTGCTATTCCCTTTAAATCTGGTGTAGTTAAAGCAACGATAACATCATTGAAAGAAAATGAACGTTCTTTTATTAATAGTGATGTATACGAAGGGTTTCTAGATGAAGCACCTGAACATATTAAATTAGTTGTAACCCGTTTCATTAATAAATATGAAATACCCCAACCTATTAATGTTACATTTGAAACAAACTTACCGCCGTCTAGAGGTCTAGGTTCTAGTGCAGCGATGGCAATAGCTTTTATAAGAGCAAGTTATAATTATTTAAACAAGCCTCTTTCTGATGAAAAACTCATTGAAGAAGCAAATTGGGCAGAAAAAATTGCACATGGTAAACCTAGTGGTATAGACACACAAACCATTGTTTCGAATAAGCCCGTATGGTTCCAACAAAGTGAAGTAACGACTTTAAAACCTTTAGCTATAGAAGGATATATGGTTGTAATTGATACTGGTGTAAGAGGTTCTACTAAAAAGGCAGTAGAAGATGTTCACCGTTTATGTGATAATAGTCAAGAATATATGCAATATGTAGAACATATTGGCGTGCTTGTGCACGAAGCGAATCAAGCAATCAACAATAATGACTTCAATCAATTAGCGCATATTTTTAAGCTTTCTCAAGAAAACTTACGCAACCTTACTGTTAGTCATGATCAAATAGAAGCACTTCTTGAATTAAGTCAAAATCAAGGTGCTATTGCTGGGAAATTAACTGGCGGTGGTCGTGGAGGCAGTATGATTGTATTAGCTCAAGATCTTGAAACTGCTGAAAAAATATCAGCCAGTGCTCTTGAATTTGGTGCACATCATACTTGGATTGAATATTTAGGAGGTTAATCAGATTGAACAACTGTGGTAAAGCGCGTGCCCATACTAATATTGCTTTAATAAAATATTGGGGTAAAGCAGACGAAGATTTAATTCTTCCAATGAATAATAGTTTATCGGTCACACTAGACCGTTTTTACACGGATACGAAAGTCACTTTCAATCCAGAATATACTAAAGATACATTAATATTGAATGGAGAAGAAGTGAGTGATGACGAAGCTAATAAAATTTACCGCTTTATGGACCTCGTTAGAGAACGAAGCCAAACCTCCATGTATGCATATATCGAAAGTATAAATTATGTACCAACAGCCGCTGGACTTGCTTCGTCAGCAAGCGCATATGCAGCATTATCGGCAGCATGTAATGAAGCCTTACAATTAAACATGTCTAAGAAGGATTTATCTAGACTAGCTCGTAGAGGTTCAGGCTCAGCATCTAGAAGTATTTTTGGTGGATTTGCAGAATGGGAAAAGGGACATGATGATGAAACGTCTTATGCTCACGCTATCGATGCAAATGACTGGGAAAATGAACTCTCTATGGTTTTTGTCGTAATTAATGATAAATCTAAGAAGGTTTCTAGCCGTTCTGGTATGTCTCATACAAGACAAACTTCCCGCTTTTATCAATATTGGTTAGATCATGTTGATGAAGATATTCAATCTGTAAAAGAAGCAATTAACAACAAAGACTTTAAACATTTAGGTGAAGTTATAGAAGAAAATGGTTTACGCATGCATGCTACCAATTTAGGTGCTCAGCCGCCTTTCACATATTTAGTACCTGATAGTTATCTCGTGATGGAAATTGTTCACCAATGTCGCGAAGCCGGATACCCTTGTTACTTTACAATGGACGCGGGGCCGAATGTGAAAATTCTAACAGAGAAGAAAAATCAGCAATACATTTTAAATGCATTACTTCAACATTTTAAAGAAGAACAAGTAATTGCGAGTGATATCACGCACACAGGAATTGAAATTTTAGAATAAGGAAGAGATAAAATGATTCAAGTGAAAGCCCCAGGAAAATTATACATTGCTGGAGAATACGCAGTGACTGAACCTGGATACAAATCCGTACTAATAGCAGTAGATCGTTTTGTTACAGCCACAATAGAAGATACAAATGGAAATACAGGGTTAATACATTCCAAAACCTTGCATCATGAGCCTGTAACATTTATAAGAGCTGAAGATAATATTATTGTTTCAGATACTGATGCTGCTGAACAATTAAAATATATTACACAAGCAATCGAAGTCTTTGAACAATACGCGAAAAGTTTCAATATACCAATGAGACCATTCAATATTACAATTGATAGTAATTTAGACGATGCAAATGGTCATAAATATGGAATTGGATCAAGTGCTGCTGTATTAGTCTCTGTAGTCAAAGCTTTGAATGAATTTTATAACTTACAATTATCTAATCTATACATTTATAAACTCGCTGTTATCGCAAACATGAAATTACAAAGTTTAAGTTCTTGTGGTGATATCGCCGTCAGTGTATACACAGGTTGGTTAGTTTATAGTACTTTTGATCATGTATGGGTAAAAGAACAAATCGAAGCTACATCAGTCAATGAAGTACTTAAGAAAAATTGGCCTGGCCTTCATATAGAGCCGTTACAAGCCCCTGAACGTATGGAAGTATTAATCGGTTGGACTGGGTCGCCCGCTTCTTCACACCACTTAGTAAGTGAAGTGAAACGTTTAAAAGCAGATCCTATATTCTACAGTCAATTTTTAGAAAAATCTCAAATGTATGTAGAACAGCTCATCCATTCATTTAAGACAAATTATATACAAGGCGTGCAGGAGATGATTCGACAAAATCGAAAAATCATCCAAAAATTAGATTCACTTGCTACAATTGATATAGAAACAACACACCTTAAGAAACTATGTGATATTGGTGAGAAATTTGGTGGCGCAAGTAAAACGTCTGGCGCTGGCGGTGGAGATTGCGGTATTACAATAGTAGAAAATAATATTAACAAACAAAAAATATACGACGAATGGACAAAAAATTGTATCAAACCGTTATTATTTAATATATATCACGGACAATAACTAAAGTTTTTAAAACTAAAAACGCCACATAAAAAATGAAATAAATTCATTTTTTATGTGGCGTTTTATATTAACTTTGATACTTTTTTAACAATGCCTTAGGTATATGACAGTAGTCGTTTGGGTATTTAGTTAATCTATCTTGATGTTCTGGAGCGCTTTTTATGTAGTTAGTTAATAACTTAATTTCTACAGCTATTTGACTGGCATCATCTCTACTACTTATAAACGCTCTAGCTTCTTCTAGATGTGCTTGTTCAGTACTATATAGACCTGTTCTATACTTTAATCCTTCATCTTGCCCTTGTTTATTAACACTATATGGATCAATAATTTCAAATAAATAATGCATTAAATCATTAATAGATACAATTTCAGGATTATAAATAACTTTCACACATTCAGCATAACCATCATACGGACCCTCTAATTTATGACTCTCTCCATTCGCTCTACCAGCTTCTGTATCTATGACACCTGGCAAAGTTTTAAAGAAAGCTTGTACGCCCCATAGACAACCACCTGCTATATATACAGTTTCCATAACTAATCCTTTCTTAATTAAAAATTAGTATTTAAATCCATTTTCCTCAACGAACGCATCTGAAACATCTCTTAATTCTCTCAATTCGCTAGGTGCATTATCTAAAGTCTTTTTACTCGCTTTTTCAAACATACGAGCGAACATTTCTAATTCAGCGTTATACAATTTTTCTGCTTGTTTATAGCCTTCTTCTGTTAAATCAATTAAAATAACACGTCTATCTTCTTTAGATGGCGTTCGATAAATCAATTCTTTCTTCTCAAGCTTATCAATAATATAGGTCATACTGCCACTTTTAATTAATACGTTTTTACTAATTGATAAGATAGATTGTGCGCCCCATTGATATAAAGCTCCTAATACTAAAAAATCATTAACTTTAATATTTTCTTCTCTACATATTTCAAAAAGCCCCTTTTGGACGTTTTGAGAAGCTTTTATAAGATTGACATATATGCTCTGTACTTGTCGATTCTCCATATTGCAAAAACTCCTTGATTATCATTTTCCATTCCAATGTTTTGTATATCTTATTTTTATTTTACTATAAATACCTAAACATTTGGTTAAACACCCTTAAAATATAGAAAAAAGAGGTTAAAGAACCTCACATGTGTGAAATAATATCAACAACATGGGCACCTTAACCTCTTCAACTTACATATTATTTTATAGCTGAATAAGCAGCTCTTAAACCAAGTAAATAACTTTCCACTCCGAATCCAGTCATTTGACCTGTAACGATATCAGCAAAGACTGAATGATGTCTAAATGATTCACGTGAATGAATATTAGACATATGAATTTCTACAACTGGGCATTCTAATATGGCTAATGCATCACGAATTGCATAACTATAATGTGTCCATGCGCCAGCATTAATTATAACGCCATCAACATTGTTCAAATATGCTTCATTTATTTTATTTACCATTTCGACTTCAAAATTAGTTTGGTATTTTTCAACATTTACATTTAATTCATTTGCTAATTCATCAATCTTATCGTTGATTCCATCTAAAGTTATTGTCCCATACTGTTCAGGATCTCTGCGCCCGAACATATCATGATTCACACCATGTAACATTAAAAACTGTTTCATTAGTAATGACCTTCTTTCAAAATTTTAAATTATTTGCTGTCTTCACCGAACATAATTTTTACAATTTCTTCTCTAGGCATATCTACACCAGTAAATAGTTTA
This sequence comes from Mammaliicoccus sp. JADD-157, assembly GCF_049310805.1. Classification (NCBI taxonomy): domain Bacteria; kingdom Bacillati; phylum Bacillota; class Bacilli; order Caryophanales; family Staphylococcaceae; genus Mammaliicoccus; species Mammaliicoccus sp. JADD-157. The sequence continues at coordinate 298,744 of NZ_JBMOVZ010000003.1, forward strand.
AATGCAATCGCACCTTGCCATGACATCATGCCTAAACCGTTAATTGCCGTACATCCAGCGTCTTCAGCTTGTTGTAATAATTTAGATTTTTGAGGATTGTATACTACATCTGTTACGACTAAATCTTTTCTTAATACATCTAATGTTTCATCAACAATACTTAAATCGTCTAACGGTTTCATACCAAGACTTGTACCATTTGCAAGTACAACACTGTCAGCAATTTCCTTTCTGAATTGTTCTTTATCTTCTAATGGGAAAATATTAGCTTTAACGTTGAACTCTTTCATATCTTCGTTAATTTTTCTAGCATTTTCTTCAGCTTGTTTAAAATATTGATCATTTCTAGCAAAAATACTAATTTCTGAAACACCAGATTGTGCTAATTGAATTGCGATTGGTGTTGCTGCACCGCCTGATCCTACTAGCGTTATTTTTTTACCTTCTATTTCAACACCATGATTTAATAAGTTTTCAACGTAACCTTGACCGTCAGTATTATGACCAATTAATTTGCCATTGTCATTTACTACAGTATTAACTGCACCAGAATATTTAGCACTGTCATCTAATTCATCTAAATATTGGATGATTTCCATTTTATTAGGCATGGAAACATTAAAGCCAGCTGCATCTACAGCTCTCATTCCATTAACAGCTTCTTCTAAATTGTCATTACCTACTTCAAATGCAAGGTAAGCATAGTTTAAACCTTTAATAGAATAACCTAAATTATGCAATCTTGGTGATAAAGTGTGACCTATTGGTGTAGCTAATAATCCTACTAATTTTGTTCTTCCATCTATTTTTTCTAAGTTTTTTTCAAATTCCATGATTTGCTCTCTCCTTTAAAATTAAATATCAACGCGACCGCCTGTAATTGCTTTATATCTATAGAACACAACAACTGCTGCGATTAAACCAATAACTGATAATATAACTTCTAACCAAATAACTGATTGTATACCTATAGAACCTTCCATATAACCAGTTAGTGCTGGCATGATAATTACTGCAATACTTCCGGAAGTAGAAATAATTCCTGTCATAGCGCCTTTACGTTGCCAGAATATCGTTGTTATTGCTGTAATTGCTAACTGTAATACACCAGAAATAGATAAACCAACGATAAAGATTAGAATATTACTAAAGAATGACACTGGTAATAGTAATACTAATACGTAGCCAACAATTGTTAATACTGGATAAACAATCATTATATAAAGTACGCTAATTTTTTTCAGAAGTAATGTTAGTAATATAACTGATACAAAAGCACCAGCAGTATAATAACTAATAACTGAAACTGAAGCTGCTTGGCTCATACCTAATACAGATTGAGCTAAAGTTGGTATCCATAAAGGCGCAATCATAATAAGCGCAAGGGAAGTAAACCCAATAACAACTAACGCTGCACCTTCTATCCAGAACTTAGGCTCTTCTATAAATTTACTTTGCTGAGTGGTTTCAGATGAGCTGTCCACTGAGTTATTACTTGGGAATTTAGCAAATATTAATATTATTAATGCCACTACTGTCACGATTCCCGGAATGATAAATGACATTTTATAACTCATGTCGTTCGTTAGTAAGAACGTTATAAATAATGGTAGTAATATACCACCGATTGAGTTAAATACTTTCGATAACACGTTCGCTGTACCTGCCGAGTTTGGATAAGATTCTGTTAAAGCAGGATAAGAACCTGAATCTAAAGCAGAATTACCAATACCCATGATAATAGCAAGTATAAATGCCACTACATAACTAGATGTAAATGGGAAAGTAAATAAGAAAAATGCCATTAATACACTTGCGATAATAATGACTGGCTTTCTTCCGATTTTATCTGAAAGATAACCATTAATTGCGTAAGTCAGTAACTTACCAACACCAAAACCAGACAGCAACGTACTCACGCCTCCTGCTGTTGTTCCTAGTTGGCCAGTTAAACTATCCATATTTGACCCAAATATAATGTTGACCATACCTAAAATAAAGAAATTTAAATAAATCCCTGTAGTTGAGGCCAGATACGGTACTCTATTCATTTTTACATAACCCTCCAATTGATATTTGGATTAAAGATTCAGCTGAATTTAATCTTAATTAAATAATTATTAATTAAAGTATCTTTAATTCAAAGTATATTTTACTACGTTTTATGGGAAAGTCAATGTCTATGCTTATTAAAAAAGACATAAAAAAAGAAAGAAGAGAAAACCTATAGATTTTTCTCTTCTTTATATGACTACTCTTTAAAATTTTGTACATTTTTTAATAACACAATTTTATTATTGTATCGGTTTTTTAAATAAGGGATATATTTAAATAACCTAAACCATCTCCATCTATTTGGGTAACGTTCAAAATAGTTTATTTCATTCACGACATTTAAATGTTTAGGCAATATATTTTTTAGTTCTGAGATTTTATTATATCCATATTTAAATTCCAACTTACTAGATAATTTTGAGACAGAAGGATGTTTTTCCGAATGATTAGTCATTGTTTTCGAACAAAATTCTGCAGCAATTTTCACATTTTGATGCTGTAATGTTTTTGTGATTTCCCTTAGTAAATTTTTAATATCCAATTCTTCAAAATACATTAATACTCCTTCAAAAATGATTAATATATTTGAGTCTTCTTTAAATGAAGGATGACTTCTTATATCTTTCAACCAAGAATAATCAAACATAGATTTCCCAATCATTTTGTAATAATCTGTTTCATAAAAAAAGCGCCGTCTTGCATTTATGCTTTCAGGCAAATCGATGTCTATCCACGGTACTTTTTTTAAGTCTAAACGGCTTAATCTCGTGTCCAAGCCACACCCTATATTTATCACAAAAGGATTTTTAAATGTCGTAACAAAATCTAAAACCATTTCATCCAGTATTTCCGTTCTAATACATATACCAAGTTGTGACATCCAGTCCTTAGAAAAATTTTCAAAAGAATAATCCACTTCCCTCATTATATCCAGTGAATAAGGATCATAAATAATTGGAGAGGACTTATAATATTCATTTGCCTTTGCAGCAAGTGGAATTAACATCGATTCAGGTATCCCCTCAAATTTTGACATCTGCCTTCCTCCTTCTATCTATTTTATTCCATTATTGCAGTGAAGGTAAATATTGTCAAAAATTTACAAAATTATATAATATATATGTTTCAAATAGATTTAGTCAAATATTTGCATGGTTTGAAAATTTTAAAAAAAGTGAAGATATAATAATAAATCATTATATAAATTAAATGGGGGCAATAAAATGGAAAGTCTAGATTTAAATGGAGCAAAACTACATTATCATAAAATAGGACAAGGGCCCGTGTTAATATTAGTTCCAGGCGCAAATGGTACAGGAGACATATTTTTACCTATAGCAGAACAACTTAAAGATCAATTTACTGTAGTAGCAGTGGATAGAAGAGGTTATGGTAAAAGTGAGCTGACAGATCCACTTCCAGATAGAGCTAAAAATAAAGATGATGATTACCGTGTAAAACGTGACGCTCTTGACATTGCTGAACTCGCAAAACATTTAAGCAATGAACCTGTGTATATACTTGGGTCTAGTTCAGGCGCAATTGTCACGATGCATGTATTAACGGATTATCCAGAAGTAGTAAAACAAATCGCCTTTCACGAACCACCAATTAACACATTCTTACCAGATAGTCAGTATTGGAAAGATCAAAATGCCGAAATAGTAGAAATTGCACTGTCTAACGGTTTAGAACCTGGTATGGCAGCATTCGCAAAAACATTAGACATTGCTAAAATAGATGAAGAAAGTATGTCTCAACCTATATCAGCTGGCGATGAAAGCAAGAATAAGCGTTATGAAGAAATGATAAATTGGGTTAAATATGAAATTAGACAATACACACACTCAAATATTTCTTTAGAGGATTTAGAAAAATACAAAGATATTATTACACTACTAAACGGTACAGATTCAAAAGGATCATTTCCACAAAGCGTAAACTATTATATACACGAACAAACAAATATTTCGCTCGTCGATATTCCAGGCGGACATTTAGGTTATGTACAAAAACCTGACGAATTCGCCAAAGTTTTATTAGAATTGTGGAAATAAAGAATATATAAATAAGTGCTCCTAATTCGTTAACTAAAATTTCAACGGATTAGGAGCATTATTTCGAATAAGGAATCAATTCGCAACTTCTTTTTCTAAATGATGGTTTTGCAATTTCAATAATACTATTCGTATATTTCGATATACAGGTAGTATTGATAAATCAGTTTTGATTTTGATTGGTTGTTTTGTTTCTAATGTATATGCTAAAACTTCAAATAAAAATAAATATTTACTTATTAATTGTTCATCAAATGTTTCTCTGTTTTCTAAATGAATTGCTCTTTCTAGTAGGAAACTCAATTCGTCTAGTAAATAAATGCTGGAATAATAGTGTCTTATTTTCTTTTTATCATTAAATAGTTCCTCTATCGCACTATCATACATATTATGCATATTATTAATTTTTATGCTGAGTTCTAATGATATATTTTTCTTTTCTTCTTCACTAAATTGATAATTTTCTTTTGAGAACAATTTGAAAAATAATTTCGATTCTGTTCTTACGACATTTGCTATTGTGTTGTTAATGATGGTTGATGCTGCATTTCTACCGAATATTAATAAACCTATAGCTGCTATTACCACACCTGCGAATACATCTGTAATTCTTGGTAACGCGATAGATAATGAAATATCCTGTGATGCTATTCCATTTAATAATATGACTTGTATCGTAATAAAGGTCATCGCAAATCCGTAGTTAGCTGCTACTAATGTCTCTCCTATTAATGCTGATAATCCTAGAATGATAATCGCAATTACGATATTCGGATGGAAAGCTAAGATTATAGAAAGCAATATGACACCTACTACCGTTCCTAAAAACCTTAAACTTGCTCGTTCCATACCTTTTAATGTTGTACCACCTATCATTACTGTATTAGCAGATAATGGTACCCAGTATGCTTGATCAAATTTGAATACAAAAGCAATTGTGATAGCAGCAGACATAATGATTAAATATCTTAGTGTAGATATAAAAGCGTAAGAGTCTAATGTTAAGTTGTGAAATAGATTTTTACTATATATAGGTTTACGCATATCTACTTCATATTGAACTTGATCTTTCGGAATAGCTAACAAATCGTTAGCTCTAAATAAGTATTTCGTTAAATCATTATAAGTTTCGTCGTTATTTATAATATTTGTATCATCACTTTTTAAATATTGTTCTTTAGCAACATTTTCATTAATGTCTTGTAATAAATTATAAAAAGACTCTGGGATTTCCTTAACGCCACTCTCTTTTAATTCTAATAATTCAGCATATATACCTTGGGCTATAGAATGTAATAAATATAAACGTTTCTTTTGTGAGCTTTTCTTAGCACCCGCAGTAATAAATATTCTTTCTGTCGTCTTAAAATTATCTTTTACTTTTTTAGATAAAGCTTCAAATGAATCATTATTAAATTCAGACATCATTTCACAAAGGAATTTGAAATTTTGAACTACACTGCTACGTTCTACATTTTCTTTTTCTGATAATAAAGAAATGGCAAGCACGCCTGTTCCTAGTAAACCACCTAGCAAGACTAGCCCACTTCTTAAAAATGCATCACTTGGCTCTACCGGTAAATTCATAGGTAGTGCAAATAGCACAATATAAAATGTAGAAGCTGGTCCTGGTATTTTTAAAGAAACAAAAACATAAAAGACCAAAGTCGAAATCAGGACGAGCAATATACCAAATAGAAGTTGGTTACCAACTGTCAAAGTACCTAAAAACATACAAATAGATAGCAATATTGCAGATACGAGTACAGTTTGTACTTTCGACTTGAACGTCCCTTTAATCGCATATATATGAGCTAATGTTCCTGTTGCTACAAGTAATCCTAAATCTGTTCTACCTAATAAATAACCAATCAAGATGGGAACAGCAATTAACAAACCTTGTCTAATACCTTTTTTCAAATTCAATCGTTCAGTATGTAATGTCATCAAACTGGAAAAATACTTACTTATCTTATGAACTAAATCTCTCACTGTATCCCTCCTTTTATAAGTGATTTTATTTGTTAATTTACACATAAGTACACAAAATTATTGTAGAACAACTTATAAATCATTACAATAAAACTCCTTTCACAACATTTTACAAAATTAAACAATTGAAATATGCAACTTTTTTGATACAATATAATGAGGATAAAATATGCCCTCATTTAAAAGGGACAACTACAAATTATAAACACTTAAAAATTTTACACATAATACTATTTAAAATATAAGAGGAGAATGAAAATGGATTACAGAGTATTATTATTTTATAAATACACAACAATCGATGACCCTGAAACTTTTTCAGCAGAGCATTTAGATTTTTGTAAAGACTTAGAATTGAAAGGCCGTATTTTAGTTGCAAACGAAGGTATTAACGGGACTTTATCAGGTACTAAAGAAGCAACTGATCAATACATGGAACATATGAAAGCTGATGAACGCTTCAAAGATATCGTATTTAAAATAGATGAAGCTGAAGGGCATACTTTCAAAAAAATGCACGTTCGTCCTAGACCAGAAATTGTTGCATTAGACTTAGAAGAAGACGTTAACCCTAAACAATTAACTGGTGAATATTTATCACCAAAAGAATTTAAAGAAGCTTTATTATCTGACGACACAATAGTAATTGATGCAAGAAATGACTATGAATATGACTTAGGTCATTTCCGTGGCGCAATTCGTCCTAACATCACAAGATTCAGAGACTTACCAGACTGGATTAAAGAGAATAAAGAAAAATTCATGGACAAAAAAATTGTCACGTACTGTACAGGCGGTATTCGTTGTGAAAAATTCTCAGGTTTCCTATTAAAAGAAGGATTTGAAGATGTTGCACAATTAGAGGGTGGCATCGCTACTTACGGTAAAGATCCAGAAACTAAAGGCGAATATTGGGACGGAAAAATGTACGTATTCGATGAGCGTATTAGCGTAGACGTAAACCAAGTAGAAAAAACAGTAGTCGGAAAAGAATGGTTCGATGGTACACCTTGCGAAAGATACATCAACTGTAGCAATCCAGAATGTAACAGACAATTCTTAGTTACAGAAGAAAATGAAGCGAAATATCTTGGCGCATGCTCACACGAATGTGCAAGCAAAGAAAACAACCGCTATGTTAAAGCACATAACATTAGCGACGAAGAAAAAGAAAAACGCTTAGAAAACTTTAAAGAACTAGTTTAAAATATAACGAGTTCGGGACATTGGTTAATGTCTCGAACTCTTTCTTTGTATTGGCAGTAATAGGCTGGAGACTTATGTTGCACGTTCTTCTGTCAATAACGATGGTCTTATTGACTATTCTTACCAAACCTGTCAATAACAGTAGCCTTATTGACTATTCTCACTAAACGTGTCAATAAGAGTAGCCTTGTTGCCTTTTCTCATCAAACGTGTCAATAACGATGGTCTTGTTGCCTTTTCTTACTAAACGTGTCAATAAGGAGATTGTTATGTTGCTCGTGCACCTCGTTTTGCAACATTCGCTACTTTATTAACACAAACAAAACAGTCCGGGACGTCAATCATTGTCTCGGGCTGTTCCGTTTTATTATCATTTAATATGCTGCTTTTCTATTCCTACTACTATAAACCATTATTATTAAGACGAGCATGCCACATATTAAATACATCCATTTAAAGCCTACTAAATCAGATATTGGACCCATCATAGCACCACCTAACGATACACCTAAGTCGGCACAAGCGATAAATAAGCCTAACAACATATTTCTACCTGCTCGTGGTAAGACGAAACTTAAGTATGATGTTAAAGTTGGATAAATCATTGCCTGGGCAATACCGATTAAGATTGCACTACCATAAAATACTCCTATGTATATGTATGGTCCAAAAGCAACAATGATAGCTGCTAACATTAGAATACCTAATACTTTTAACATAAACTTTGGATGCCACAATCCATCAGATGGTATAAATTTTCTTAAATAAAATCTTGATAATACAACAGCAATTGCTTGTATCGTCAAGTATATACCTGCATTAGCAAATCCATATTGGACTGTAAATAATGGAATAAATGTCGTAATAGCTCCAAATACAATGGAAGCTATAATCATAATAAGACCACTTTTAAATAACGCAGGATTTTTAAAAAATTGACAAAATACAGTTAAGCCATTGAATGGCGCTTTTTCTACAACAGGTTTCTCATCCGATGCGACATCACTAAACGTTGCGCTATAACCGAATATGCCTGTTGATAAGGCTATCACTATCATAACAATAGCAAATACACCCATGTTTTCATTATTCCATAAACTAACTGCGATTATCGGTCCAATTAGTGTAGGCAAAGTTGAGAAAAGAGAATATAATGAAATACCTTCTGAACGATGTTTTTCAGGTAATGCATCAATTATGCCAAGTTGTAATGACATTGAGAAGAATGCTGTACAAACACCTTGCATCACTCTTGCTACAAAATACCCTTCTAATTCTGTAAATCCATATATTATTAACGCGATACCATTAATAATTAATATGATACGTAATATTTTAATCGGGCCTACTTTAGCAATGATTTGTCCAGCCCACGGTCTAAATACCATTGCTGTTAACATGTAAGCACCCATTACAATACCGATTGCCGTATTTGTAGCACCTAAATCATGACCTCTTAATGGTACAAATACATTTAATATCGCATTAGCACTAAAGAACATAAGCGCTAATATATATAACCTTAAAAATGGCCATGCCATTGCACCTTTCATATTTTCACTCCTTAAAACGAAAGTTGTTTATCGATTAACGCTCTTGTATATTTATTTTTTGAAAGATGTAGTTGACTCGTTTTAAGTTGTTCTACAATTTGTCCATCTTTAAAAATAATAAGTCTATCGCATAAATAAGTTGCTGCTTGAATATCGTGTGTTATAAATATATAAGTAAGCGAACGTTTATCTTTTAATTCAATTAATAAGTCTAATATTTGAGTTTGTATCGACATATCTAATGAACTAATCGCTTCATCAAATAATATATATCTTGGATGAATAGCAAGCGCTCTTGCAATAGCTACACGTTGCGCTTCTCCTCCAGATAAAGTATTAGGATACATATCTAAATATCCTTCACCTAAACCAACTTCTTCCATGAGTGTCGCCGCTTCATCATGCATTTCTTGTTTGCTCTTACCACCGCAATCACACATGACTTCTAACAGTATTTCTCTAACAGTCTGAAATGGATGTAAAGAAGACGTGTAATCTTGGAAAACTGCTCCAATTTGATGTTTACGAACTTTTCTTTTACAAATTGATTTGCCATCTAAAGTAACTAACCCTTTATCTGGTTTTTCTATGCCAAGTATCATACGACTTAACGTTGATTTACCACTACCACTTTCGCCTATAATGGCAATGCTTGAGCCCATTTCACAATCAAAACTGACACCTTTTACTACATATGTCGATTGTTTTTTGAATAATTGTATACCGCCATAAGACTTTTCCACTGAATCAACTTTAAGCATTTTGTTCACCTCTTAACACTCGTTTAAAATGATCATTTACCTTTTTCTTTGTAGATAATAAGTAGGTTGTATAATCATGCTTTGGTCTATGAAACACATCTTCTTTAAAACCTTTCTCGACGATATTACCATCTTTCATTACAACTACACGGTCAGCAATATTATGAATGACTGATAAATCATGAGATATAAAAATCATCGCACAATTTAACTCTCTCTTTATTTTGGCAAATGCTTCTAACACATCATACTGAGTAATTGTATCTAAAGCAGTAGTTGGTTCATCTGCTATAATAAGTTTAGGTTTCAAACTCAATGCTAAAGCAATCATCAAACGTTGTAACATGCCCCCTGATAATTCGTGAGGGTATGCTTTTAATATTCTCTTTGGATCTTTCAATGACATATATGTCATTGATTTAATAAGCGCTTCTTCGATTTCTTTTATCGATAAATCACTATGGACTCGCATCGTTTGATACATTTGTTTACCAACAGGGATGGATGGATTAAAGGCACGACTACCTTGTTGCATGACCATCGCAATATCACGACCACGATGTCGTCTTATTTCTTTTTCTTTTAAATCTAGTAAAGATACACCTTCAAATTCAACGGTACCTGTTATTTTTAATCGATCTTGGTTAAGCCCCATAACAGACTTACAAGTTATCGATTTACCACTACCACTTTCTCCAATTAAACCTATTGTTTCAGCCTTTTTTACATCAAAGTTAATATCTGATACGAGTTGTTTTCCTGTCCAAGTATCCATAATACTAAGTTCTTTTACGTTTAATAGCGTCATACTTTAGCGACACCTCTCTTTAAAGGACTTATTTTATCCACTTGTGAAATTCTAGGATCGATTGCAATCTGAAGTGAATCAGATAAGAAATTAAATGCCATTACAATGATGATAATTGCTAAACCAGGTGCAAACATCATTTCAGGGTGTGTAAACATCACTTTTCTAGCTTCATTCAACATCATGCCCCACTCTGCGGTCGGCGCTTTAACACCCAGTCCTAAAAATGAAAAGCCTGAGATTTGTAAGATCATTGAACACATTGAACTACTCGCAATTACAGCAATATCTGCTAGCGTAAGTGGAATAATATGTTTAATTATAATTTTGGAGTCTTTCATACCAATCGTTTTAGCAAAACGCACATGATCTGAGGTTGTATATTGCATAACGCTTGTACGTATTACTCGACAGAACCACGCCCATCTCGTCAATATAAATGCGAGAATAATATTTTCAACTCCCATACCAAACAGAGCAATAAGAGCTAATGTCACAACATAACTTGGAAAAGAAAGCATAATATCACAACATCTCATAATCACTACATCAATATAACCTTGGAAATAACCAGAAATAAATCCTAATGCTGCACCTATAAATACAGATATGAATAGTGCTATAAAGACATAGAGCAAACTAGGTCGAATAGCGTATATTATGCGTGTTAGTACATCACGTCCTAAATGATCTGTTCCTAATAAATGCGAAAAACTGATGCCACTATATTTATTAGCTAACTCAACTTGAGTAGGATCATGTGGCGTAACAAAAGGTGCAAATACACCTAATATGATATAAATAATAATGATGGTTAAAGCCATCATTGCTCCCTTGTCTTTTAACAGACGTTTCAAAATCATCATGCTTTCCCCTCCCTTAACCTTGGATTTAAGAAAGCATTAATAATATCCGCCAATGTATTAAATATGACAAATAAAATAGCCACTATAAGTACGTAAGCTTGTATGACTGGAAAGTCTTGTTCTAATATTGCTTTTATACTTAATTGACCTAGTCCTGGCCAAGCAAATATGTATTCAACGACAACTAAACCACCCATAATGATGGGGATAGACATGCAAAATATCGAAACAGCAACTTGTAATGCGTTTCTTAATACATGTAAAACAATCATCCACGATTTAACACCACTTGCCTTCAAATATAAGACATAATCTTGATTTAATTGTTCAATCATTGAACGTCTTACATTTCTGAAATAAATTCCAGCAAACGTCAACGTTACAACAGTAACCGGTAATATATAGCTTTCTGGTCCCGTTAAACCAGATGTGGGTAATAAATTCATTTTTACGGATACATAAATGATTAACATCGATGCTACCCAATATGAAGGAAGTGCCGTTAAGAAGAAAGCAACAGACCTAATTGCACGATCAAGAAACTTTCCTCTCAATAAGGCACTCGCCACACCCAAGATAATGGATGTTATTATAACAACAATACTTGATACTATTGTTAATTTTAATGTGTTATTAAACGCAGGTAGTATTCGTTCGGAGACAGGTTCACCTGTTATATAACTATCTCCAAATTTAAGTTGTACTGCGTCTAATAACCAATTTTTATATTGGACAAAGATGGGATCATTTAAACCGTATTTTTTATTTGTTTCATCGATTAATTGTTGAGTCACATTTGGTACATCCTGAGCATGTAATATCGTTACGGCAGGGTTTTCGTTCGTAATATACATCATTACAAATGTGATAAAACTAATGACAATCATCAATGGAAACATCATTGCTACACGCTTTAAAATAAATTTAACCATCTTAACGCTCCTTATTTATAATGCATTTCATTGAATGGTAATTCATATTGAGATTGTGTAAATCGAACACCTTCTAAATCTTTAGGCGCTATAACAGTCATACCTCCAGATGAAACTGGAATAAAGACTGATTCTTCTTCTAATTGCGTTAATATTTCTTTATATTTCTCTGACCGTTTTTTATCATTTTGTAATTTGAATACTTCATCGATGTTTTCATATAATTTATTTTTATCTTCAATGCCAGATGTTGCTGCTGCATAACCATTTTTAGCTTTGAAAGATGAAACTGTACTTTGTGGGTCATATAATAATCCCCATGTTTGATTGAATAATAAATCATAGTCACCCGATGTTCGGCGTTCAGCAATTTTATCTGATGTTTCACCATTTAAATTCAATGCTACACCAATTTTCTTGAATTCAGATTGTAAAAATTCTGCTTCTTCTTTTTGATTTGAAGAACCATTATCATAGTAAATAGATAATTTTAAAGCTTTTCCATCTTTTTCACGTACTTTATCCTTACCTGCTGCTTTCCAACCCGCTTCGTCTAATATTTTCTTAGCTTTTTCTAAGTCATATTTACGCGTTGGTACATCAAAGTCAATATCAGATACATTTTTCGCAAATAATTGTGTTGCTGGTTTTTCTTCTCCATTAAGGATGTCTTTAGCTATTTTATCTCTATCTACAGCATGCGCTACTGCTTGTCTCACGCTTTTATCACTAATAGGGCTATCTTTCTTACCTGTATTAGCAACAATCATTTTAGTGTGCATTGGTTTACTATGATAAACTTTATAGTCACCTTTATCAGTTAATTGTTTGATAGAACTTTTATCTAAACTATCTGTTCCTCTATCATCAGTAAACGCAAAGTTTGTTTCACCTTTTTGCATAGATAAAAATGCAGTTTCACCTGCTGGCATTACTTTAGCCTGTACCTTTTCAATTTTAGATTTTTCGCCCCAGTAGTCTTTATTTGCTACAAATTCTGCAGACTCGTCTTTCTTATGATCCCCCATTTTAAAAGGTCCTGTACCATCAAAAGCTTTCACACCATTTTTTGTTGTACCATCTTTAAAATCGTTTGGAGATACAAATACATACGGTCTTGGCATTGCAAACTCATTTAAAGCAGGTTGATATTCTTCAGAAAGCTTAATTTCGACAGTGTTCTTATCTATAGCTTTAACATCTTGAATTAAAGTCGAAACTTTAAGCCATGAATGCAATTCTTTGTTACTTTGAACTGCGTCTATATTTTTCTTAACTGCTTCTGCATCAAATTGAGTTCCGTCATGGAATTTAACGTCATCTCTTAAATGAAAAGTATACGTTTTGCCATCTTTTGAAATATCCCATGATTTCGCTAACAATGGTTTAATACCATCTTTCGTATTTTCAACGAGAGATTCATAAATCATATCTTCAGCTGACATAGACCCACCATATACATGAGGGTTCATATCACCAATATCTTTAACTGTCGTATAAGTTAAAGTATTATCTTTCTTTTTTTCATCTAATCCTTTACTATTTCCGCATCCCGTTAAAATGAGACCCGATGCTATTGCAGCCAAACTAAGTTTAACTAATTTATTCATGTTGTTTCCTCACTTTTCTAATTCATAATGATTACTATTCTCAATTATTAGGTTTATGGAATTTTTTGTCAATGTTTTTAAGTGAATTTACTAAAATTGTCAATATATTTTTTTGAAATAATCTTCTAATAGCGATATATCTTGCTGAGCATGTTCTATGTTAAAATCATGCGAAAATGTTTCTGATTTGTTTTTAGCTTTATATTCTGCTACATACGAAATATAACGATCGAGAAATTGATCAATCATTGGTGTTTCGATAGACGATAAACGACCTATTGCTTGAATGATTTTTGTTCTGTAAAAATCTTCACTTGGCATTCTTGGAATTTGAGTAACACCTTCATCATTTTTATATATAAAATGAAACGGTACAGCTGAAAAATCAAAATACTCGCCTTTATCATTCGGTTTAGAAAATGGATCGATTAAAATCCCTGTATAACGTACATATAATAAATACTCTTGATGTATATTTGTTAAAGTTTCAAATCGTTCTATATCTTGTTCATTCATTGTTTCAAGTCTTAAAGGATAATTTTCTTTGACCATAAACTTTAATAAATTAAGCGTAGGTAAATTAAGGGACTTTAAAATATTCATTACTTCTTGCCACATGAGACGCATTTCTCGTATCAAAGTCATTGTTATTGGCCCTTCAGGAAATAGCTTATAAACATAAACAGGAATATCATTACCATAAAATATAGTGTTTAAAGCAAACTCATTCATAAATAAAGCTGGATGAACATATAAAGAACTATTTCTAGATTCCGCTATAAAAGGTGATTCAACTAATGTAAGTTGAATGTCGATTTTTTGAAATATACCTTTAATCTCATTTATCATTTTGGACTCTTCAAATGTAGAACCTATATAAACATTTTCTTTAACCCCAGTTGTTAACACATGGTTAGGCTGTTCAGTATTTAGAACTCTTGTATCTCCTAAATATGTAGAAAAAGAAATGACCTCAATGTTCAAATTCAAATCTTTCATTAATTGCCGAACGATAATATGAGATCCAAATGTTGGTGATACGAGAATGATACATTTTAATGTTGATATTGCTTTCCTTGGTAAAGATACAAGAACATCGCGGTAAGCATTAGCTGTACAGGCCATTACCAAGACATCATAAGTATCTTCCACAGATTCATAGTCTTTATAAATATTCTTTAATTTAGTCTGTCCAGATAAAGAGTTATGCTTTTCATTTTGTATGTGGATATCAATTTGACCTTCTTCTTGATAAGCATCATAAAATTTTTTAGACTTGCTTGAAGCTGTCGCTCTACCTACCATACTCACTAAAGATTTAGTATACTCATTCGCAATATGTGCTAATTGGACACCGACTGGTCCTGTACCTGCTACGAGTATTTTATTCATGTTGCCTCACTTCTCCTTTATTAACTTTGCGATAAAGAGCAATATCAAAAATTTGGTTATCTTGAATACAAGTTTGTATACATTCCCATTTCTCAGGATTAACATTTATTTTTGGGTAATTAAATATAGATTTAAATCCATTTCCATATCTCATTGCCACCACAACATCTTTGTTTGTTAATTGATATAATTCATCTAAAATTTCATATTTCATAGATACAGTAGAACTAAATATAATATGTGTCACTTCACTAATATCTTCTAATTCACTCACCGATTGATTCGTTATGCGAATATCTTTATCAGGCGCTAATCTTTTTACAACAGCTTTCCCAAAAATTAAAGCGTCTTGATCGATATCTATACCAATAACTTGAGCATTAGTTTCTTCAGCGATTTGTACAAGCGTCATTGGATATGCACCTGAACCAATTAGCAATACTTTATCGTTACTATGTATTTCAAACTGCCCAAATTCCTCATTTATACAATGTTCGATATTATCAAAATAACCAGAAGTAGACACCTTACCGTCTAACAATCTTCTAGCACGAATATTTTCAACTTGTTTCACACATTTTGATGTCATATCAGCCAAAGTCATTGATATATGTGACTTCTCAGCAACATCATTCCATCTTAAATAAGCATCTTTATATCGTTCATCTAAAATAAATTCACTATACTCATCAATTAAAATCTCTAATTTTCCTATATAACTATAATCGTTTATGACTTTCTTATATAAATACTCAAATTTCTCTAAATAGTTAAGTAATGCAAGTTCAATATTTTTCTCTTTTTGTATTTCTTTCATCCTATTCTCCTATCCTAAATAAGCTTGTCCGATAGCAACGGTAGATACTTCACCTATAATAGAAGTTTCAAAATCATCTATATTTGAAGAAACCCAAATGCTGCCACCAGGTTGCTTTATTTCTAATTTATGAATTGTTTTTTGTTTGTACCAAGTTTCATAAATACCAATTGAAGCAGAACCAGAACCACAACTGTTTTCCCAGACAATACTTTTCACTTTTGGTATATAAATAAGAGGCACGAGATATTGAGTTGTTGTGTTAAAAAGCATTATGCCAATTGTCTTTAAATGATGAGACCATTTATAAGTTCGAACATAAGTTTCAACGCCCCTTTTTAATTGATCAGTAATTTCACTAACCGGAACAATAATATGAACATATGATTCATAAATCACTTCAATAGCCTCATAAGATACATTGCTTATATGTAAATCTAAATGCTGAATACTCAACGGCTTAGGCATATTCACTTCATATTTACCGTCATCACAAATTTTGCATTGAACGAGATCTGCTCGACCTGAAACTGAAAGTTCAACTTTAGAATGAGGCAATAAATTATGCTCATATAAATAATGCAAATAAGATATCGTGGCATTTCCACAAAACTCATGACCACTCATTTCCAATTTATATAAACCATCCCTCGTTGAAGAAACAAAACCAACCTGTTCACAACAAACATGAGAGAACTTCATCATACAATTCGCAATGTCAGCATATTCCGATGGATGATGTTTCGAATGTACAAGCACCGTCATATTTCCAGAAGGGTTATACTTCGAAAAATCAATGACTTTTTTCTGCATTTTTCCTCCTTTTAAAACTTTTTTAATTGATAATGGTAATCATTACCAATTAAAATAATTATTACATCAACTTGAAAAAAATGTCAATTTAAAAGGTGACTAATATTTTATTAATATAGAAAGAATTAAGTTTTAAAGAATAAATGAGAGGAATATTGTTCGAAGAAAGTAAGGGAATATTGTTGTTTATTAAATTACAAAAGAGTACTGCAACTTCCCTACAACCGCCATTTTCATATTCAATATTTAATGTGAAAATATTCACAAATAATTCATAACTCACCCGGTACAAATCGATAAAAGTATTATAATAATAGTAGATAGAGAATGTTACATTTAGGAGGTAAATCAATATGAAAGCAATCGTAGTTAGTAAAGAACACAAACCACAGGTAACTGAGAAAACATTACGTCCATTAAAGTATGGTGAAGCATTATTAGATATGGAATGTTGCGGCGTTTGCCATACTGATTTGCATGTAACACATGCAGATTTCGGAGATGTGACAGGAAGAGTATTAGGACACGAAGGGATTGGTGTAGTTAAAGAAGTTGCAGATGGCGTGACGAGTTTAAAAGTAGGAGATCGTGCTAGTGTCGCATGGTTCTATGAAGGATGTGGTCATTGCGAATATTGTACTTCAGGGCGTGAAACATTATGTCGTTCAGTAAAGAACGCAGGGTATTCTGTAGATGGTGGAATGGCTGAAGAATGTATCGTTAAAGCAGATTATGCTGTGAAAGTACCAGATGGTTTATCATCAGAAGCTGCTAGTAGTATCACATGCGCTGGCGTTACAACATACAAAGCTATTAAAGAATCAGGTATACAATCAGGACAGTGGATTGTCATTTCTGGTTTAGGCGGTTTAGGAAATCTTGCATTACAATATGCGAAGAAAGTATTTAATGCCAAAGTTATAGCCGTAGATATCAATGACAGTCAATTAGAATTTGCAAAACAATATGGCGCTGATATCACACTGAACCCTAAAAACGAAAAAATCAGTGAATATATACAAGAGCATCTAGATGGCGCACATGCTGCAGTCGTTACAGCAGTTGCAAAATCAGCATTCAACGACGCTGTTAATGCTGTACGAGCAGGAGGTACTGTTGTAGCAGTAGGTCTACCTACAGAATCTATGGATTTATCCATCCCACGCCTAGTATTAGATGGCATACGCGTAGTTGGTTCACTAGTAGGAACACGCCAAGACTTAAAAGAAGCATTCCAATTCGGAGCAGAAGGACTTGTCGTTCCAAAAACACAAACACGCCCGATGGAAGACATTCAAGACATATTTACAGAAATGGAAGAAGGTAAAATTAACGGACGTATGGTGATAGATTTCCGTTCGTAAGTAAAGTTAAAAAGCCTGACTAATATAAATATATTATTATAAAAAAGGACCTTTTCGCTAGATTTTATTCTAATGAAAAGATCCTTTTTGTGTTTAAAAATTATGTACATTAATTTTTAAGACTTCTTCCACTTTTCAGGTGTAAAAGCATCCGGTTTAACTGAAGCTTTTATACGCATTAAAATGTAATATGCAATCATTGTAACGACTAAAGATTGAATTGCCGGTAAACCCATTTGATGGATATATTGAGTGTAATAACCAACAAGCATACCTATTATCATGGCTATTGTAGCTATGATATTCCAGCCATTAATACTTTCCCATTCTCGATTACGAATAGCAAAAAAATCAATAAACATAACTCCAGCGATAGCAGGATAAACAATAGCTGTGAAATTTAAAAAGTCCGTGAAATATTGCAAAATTCCTGCTATTGCAATTGCTATAGCTATTAATGTACCTAATAAAGTTAATAACTGTCTACCTTTATGTGAGTTAACATTAAGTAAATTTGCAAACGCCAATCCCATACTGTAATTATTCACAAGTTGACTTGTCCATGTAGCGAACCATAAGATTAAAAATCCCCAAACAGGAAAACCTAACCCCATCATTACTTGTACTATATCAGGATCACCAACACCTACTGACATTACTGCCCCAACTATAAACAAGGGGACACCGACAGCTACTATACCTAATGGTATTAAAATATTATCTTTCCAAGTAGGCTTTGCGTACCTTGTATAGTCTGCTGCTATGACCCATTGCGATACGTTTACACCAATTATTAAACTAATTGCAGCCATCACTGTCATTTGAGGCTTTGGTTGCCAGCTTAATAAATTATGTAAACCTGTATTGCTTAGTGCAAAGTATATGCCTCCTATAACTAATAATAAACCTGCAGGTACAGCAATGTAATCCGTCCACTTCATTGATTGATAGCCAATAATTGAAGGGATGGCAAATAGTAGGCCTGCTATAATCGTAATAATTGCCCAAAGAAACCAATCTTTTTGGTAATTGACACCAAACATTGCTGATATAGCGTTACCAGCTACTGCTGTTTGTAAAGCCCACCACCCTAAAGAGACTATAAATATAGTTCCACCTGCTATTAACCTTGCTTGTACATCACCAAAACTATTCTTTGCTATGACTGACGATGGTCTTCCTGTTTTAGCGCCTATATATCCGCTAATGGTATTTCCTATCCACTGAAATACAACCATTGCTAACAGTGTAATCCATACAACATGAATCAATTTAAACGATCCCGCTAATGAAGCTCCTACCATAAGAACAGGTATTGTAAACTCTAAACCTCCAAAAATGACTGCAGGAGTGGACCAATGTTGTCGTTGAGACTTTGGAACACTTTCTAAAGGATTATCCGCTTTAGAAAAACTATTATTTTCACTCATAGATTCCCTCCATTAATGACTTATTTATAATTGTAAATTTCTTTTGCTTGCTGCAGAGTTATATATTCATTTTTGATATCTTTTTCTATCAACTTTTTAGCTCTTTTATGTGGATCGCCAAACCCTCCACCGGTTGCTGTTCTTAATATTACTTTATCTCCTTTATTTAATGGATACTGATTATACTTACCAAATGGCCCATCTATTTTACCATTTGATTTCTCTATTAAAAATTCATTATTTGATCCTTCATGTCCACCATCAGCTCCCCAAGTGTTTTGTTTATGATGCCCAAAACTACCTGTAAAGAATTGTCCATCAGTTAATGCTTTATAAGTTCGAATAACACCAGGACCTCCTCGATACTCACCTGCACCTCTACCATCTGTTCTCATACTATATTCTTCCACTTGGACGCCATAAGTATTTTCTGCAATTTCAACAGGTACATTGAACGTTTCTCCATCTGACACACAAAATTGACCAGTATCTCCATCAAAACTATTAGAAGCACCCCATCCCCCTACGGATGGTTCAACAATGAGGAAGTTTCCATCTTTATCTGGATGTTTTCCTCCCATTATTACAACACATACAGACAGTAAATGACCCGCCGTTAATCTGTCAGGAATAACTGGTGCTAATGCTTTCCAAATTGTTTCTGAGCCATATAACATAGACTCCCAATACATAGAAACTGGTGCAGGACGTTGAGCTGAAATGATTGAACCTTTATCTGTAATAATTTTTAGTGGTCTAAAGGCTCCATCATTTACTTCTTGGGATGGATTTGTAATTGCTAAAAAGATTGTCCTAACTGCCGATACTAGTCCTGTATAAGAACTATTAATTGGACCTTGTACTTGTTTAGAGGACCCTCTAAAATCACAAATAAATTCATCTTTTGTGATAGTTAATTTTAATTTAATTGGTATTTGTTCATCTGAAATACCATCATCATCAATTAATTCATCAATTTCATAAATTCCTTGAGGTAATTTTGATATTTCATTTAATGTAGATTTTTCACCTTGATCCAAAAATCGCTCCATACTTTCAAGAATAGATTGCGTTGTATATTTTTTACATAAACCTTGAATACGTTTTTCACCTGTTTTAAGCGAAGCAATTTGCGCTCTCATGTCACCAATTGATAACTCAGGAAAACGAACATTTGATTCAATCACTTTAACTAACGCCTTGTTTTCTGCACCTTTGTCATATAATTTCACGCATGGAAATTGAAGTCCCTCTTGATATACATCAGTAGAATTAGTAGACATTGAACCTGTATCTTTTCCACCTACTTCTGTCCAATGTGCTTTATTAGCAACAAATGCAACCAGTTCACCATCTTCGAAAATTGGTAAAACAAGTCCTACATCACACAAATGTGAACCTCCGCCTTCGTATGGATCATTAATTAAAAATACATCTCCTTCATTAATGTCATCTCCATACGTTTTCAAGGTTTCTTTTACCATGAAAGATAACATACCTATAAAACCTGTAACGCCATTACCAAGTGTTACAAGCTCTCCTTTTTTATTAGTTAAACCACATGCGTAATCTAACACCTCGTATATAATTGGACTCATTGAAGTTCTTGCTAAAGCTATGAACATTTCTTCACCAGTAGAAATTAAAGAATCTTTTATCACTTCATATGTGAATGGATCAGTTTTATAACTCATAATTATCTCCCCCAATATGAATAATCAAGTTTCCATATGAATCTTTAGTGACTGCATCTTTAGAGTTAATCGGTATTGTTGTAGACTTTTCTTCAATAATTGCTGGACCTTCAATTTTTTCTCCGATTGCTAAATAATCTCTATCATAAACTTTTACCTTTTTCCATCCCTCATTCTCAAAGTAGACTTCACGCTCCTCTTTCACTGAATCTCCTTTGGGTACAGTAATCTCTTTAATTGTTGGTTTTTCAATTTTACCTATTACACTAACTTTTAAATTCACTATTTCAGTTCCGTTTTCCTCAAGTGCATAAGTATATAATTGTTCGTGCTTTTTATGAAATGCTTGGATTATATCATTAAGATTATTTTCATCCACTTTATCAAATGGCACTGTTACTTCTACAGGATGGTCTTGTCCTTCATATCTCAAGTCCATTAACTTTGTAACTACTATTTGTTGATTATTTACATCTTCATTTTTCAAAGTACTAACTGCTTCATCAACTAATTCCACAAATTTATTGTTAATTTCTTTGTAATTTAAATCTTTAGTATTAGTAAGATGTGTTTGAGCATAATCATGTCTTAAATCAGACATTAACATCCCCCATGAAGCAAACACACTTGAAGTAGAGGGAACTATTACTTTCTTCACGCCTAATTCACGAGCTAAGTCTTGAGAATGCATAGGTCCTCCTCCACCTATAGCAACCATCGTGAAATCACGTGGATCATAACCCTTTCTAACAGATATTAACTTTAATGCATTTAGCATGTTTGAATTCGCTATTTTAACAATTCCCATAGCTGCTTCATCTAGTTCTACATCCAAATGATTAGTAATTGATTCGTGAAATTGTTTTTTGACCTCTTCAATTTTAGTATCTGTATCAAAATTAGAAATATTTAACCTTCCTAATAACAAGTTTGCATCAGTAGTAGTTGGTTCTATTCCACCTTTTCCATATGCTATCGGTCCAGGTTCAGCTCCAGCAGATTTCGGGCCAACTTTAATAGATCCACCTTCATCAAACCAAGCTATAGATCCTCCACCATTTCCAATTTCAACAATATCTACTACAGGTACTTTCATAGGGTAACCAGCATAATTATTCGTTCTTTCCAAATGATAATCAGTTGTAACTTTAACGTTACTGTTTTCAATCAATGAACATTTCGCTGTTGTACCACCTATATCTAAAACAATTAAATTATTCTCTCCAATCATTTCTCCTAACACAGCGGCACCAAATATACCTGAAACTGGACCAGACTCCACCATATTTATGGGCGCTATTTTAGCGTGATCAAAAGTGCTTGTTCCACCGTTTGATTGCATTACATAATTTTTGCTACTTGAACTATTCTCTATAATATTTTTCTCTAAATTAGATAAATACTCATTAGCAATTGGTTTAACATAAGCATTCAACACCGCTGTAGAGGTACGTTCGTATTCTCTCCATTCATTATTCAATTCAGTAGAATAAGTAGTTAAAAATTCAGGGTATTTTTTATTAATATACTGAGCTATTTTCTTTTCATGTTCATTATTTAGATAACTATGTAATAATGAAATAGCTATAGCTTCAACATTTTCTTCCTTAAAATAATGAATAATTTCATCAATTTCCTCAACATTCAACTCTTGTATAACTTCACCTTTATAATTCAGACGTTCCGTAACTTCACGGCGAAGATGCCTTTCAACAATTGGAGTTGGTTTTTTATATCTAACATTAAATAAATCTGGTCTATTACCACGTGCAATTTCTAACACATCTCTAAAACCTTTAGTCGTTATAAGACCAGTTTTAACACCTTTCTTTTCAGTTAAAGCATTAATAACAATAGTTGTTCCATGAATAAACATGTCAATGTCTTTTAAATTAATTTTAGCTTGTTCAAGCACATTGAATATCCCAGCCTCAAAATTTTTAGGAGTTGTATCTGCTTTACCTACGATAATATTTCCATCGTTATCTAATGCAACCAAATCTGTAAAAGTACCACCAATATCTGTTGCAACTCTCATTTCCATTCTCCTTTCAAATTTAAAATATTTTAGGTGTAACTACACTTAATATAACTGCAGGATTTTGAGATTCATTAATATAATAATGATTCAAACTGGAAGGATAATGAATAATCTCACCCTCATGTACAATATGCTTAACATCATCAAGGTAAAACGTTAATTCACCCTCAATAATGTAATACATCTCTTCACCATCATGTCTAGAAACTTCACTACAATCATCTGGATAAATAGTAATAATAAAATTCTCTAATTTTCTATTTTCAAAATCACTAGAAACACGTTTGAAATTTTGATGAGATCTATTTATCTTAAATGAATCAATTTCATCTGGAATAACATGAAAATTCGTTTCAATTTTAGGTTTAAAAAATGAAGTAATATCAACATTCAAAGCATCCGCTATTTTATTCAAAGAAGTAATCGCTATAGAAGACTCCCCTCGCTCTACTTGTGATAAAAAACTTGTAGATAAGCCGGTTTGACTACTCATTTGTTTAAGCGTTAATTCCTCTTTCATTCTAAAATACTTAATCATACTCCCGATTTCTTCCATAAAAATAACCTTCCTTTTACAGTATTAGTGTAATTTAGAACAATATAACACAAATAATACTTAATAAAAAGAATTTTCGGAAAATTCTAAATAAAAAAACTAGCCTCATAGGTTAAATAGACCGTCTGTGACTAGTTTTATTTATATTATTTTCAATAACTTCTTCTGATGATTTCCACTGAAATAATTCTGAAGCCTCTATTGAACAAGCCGGGACATAACTGTCCCAGCCTACTATATTCTTCATTTATTGTGATAACGCTAATTTAATATGCGCTAAATGGTGTTCTTCATGCCATGATAATTTCGCTACTTTAAATGCTACTGAAGTTTCTCCGTCATCTTCATGCGTAAATTTACGTTTCAATTGTTCTTCACTTAAGTTTCTACCAATTGCTACAATACGTTCATTCATTCCTTCAAGCATTCTAATTGAACATTCGACTGGTAATTCATTGTCTGGTGTTTCTATCCATTTTTGTTGATCAAATGCTGGCACAGTCGGCTTTCTATCATCCGTTAAAGCTAGTTTTAAACGTTGATACATATTCAACTGTGAATCTGCTATATGATGCACAAGTTGTCTTACTGTCCAACTGCCTTCCCTGTATTTCTTGTTCAATTCTGAAGGGTCTAATTCGTCTACCGTTTCTCTTAAGCGATTTGAATAATTCCCGATTTCATCCAGCCATTGTTGGATATGATCAAATGTTACATGTTCTGGAAACTGTAGTTCACCTATTGGAAACCTTGCATCCATCTTTATCACCTTTTCTCTTTTTATATGAAACATTTTGATTACACTACTAATATTCTCTATTTTAAAGAATTTAAACGTAGTGTCATAAATAGAACCATATTAAAACGGATTTTTATTTAGCCACTGTCCGCCATCCATCGTCATACAAGCTCCATTTATATAACCCGCTTCATCTGAAAAAATATAACGTGCTAATCCAGCAATTTCTTCAGTTTGCCCAAATCTTTTTAAAGGTACACTATTCAGTGATTGTTGGCGTGCTTCTTCTGAAAGTGATAACTTTTTAGAGCCACCTGTATTTTCAATAGGACCCGGTGCAATTGCATTTACTGTGATACCATATTTAGTTCCCCATTCCACTGCAAGTGTTCTTGTCATAGCGAGCACACCTGCTTTTGCGCTGGCCGAATGGATAACACCAGCACCTGCACCCCATGAATATGTTGCAACCATATTGATGATGCGGCCTTTATGCCCAGTTTTAATCCATTCTTTACCTACAGCTTGAGAACAATACCATGTACCATTTAGCACAATATCTATAACGGAATTCCACCCATTAATCGACAAATCTTCAGCTGCACATAAAAAGTTTCCAGCCGCGTTATTAACTAGTCCATCTATCTTCCCAAAAGTCTTAACTGTTTCATCAACTGTATATTGAACTCTTTCTGGGTCTCTAACATCCATATCTATACAAAGGATTTGGCCATCATACTGCTCAATCTCTTGCTTTGTCTTCTCGAGATTTTCTAATTTACGACCTGTAATAACGACTTTTGCACCTTCTTCAGCGAATCTTTTCGCCATCCCTTTTCCCATTCCACTACTGCCACCTGTTACAATAATCACTTTATCTTTCATATATACTCTCCTTAGTAATACAAAATATAATTCTTATAGTAAGCGCTTACATATAAGTGTACAACATGTTTTCAGAAAGAACAATTGTAATTCATTATAGCAGTATATTAAAAAACAGAAGACACTCTTTTATAACCTCAAGAATGTCTTCTTCTATAATTAAAAGAATAAAATGGAGCCATTAGTTTAGTCGATATCCGAAGTGAAACACAAATAAACATTAGAAAAAGATAAGTTAAAAAAATAATTAATACGACATAATTGAAAAGTTCAAGAAAACTGGCAACATAAAAGTATATACATGTATATACTTTTATGTTGGGAGTGAATATTATGGAGATATTGAATGTAAAAAAAATAAGAAAAGTAGGAAATAGTAGCGTAATTACCATTCCTAAAAATGTTATGGAAGCTATTAACATTCATGAAGGAGACGCAGTTGAATTTATTGAAGAAGATAATAAAATTTGGTTAAAACCAAGTAAATCAATCAATGAACACGATGATATATTGAAATTAGCAGATGAAATTAGCAATAAGTATGATGATGTCTTCAAAGGGTTAGTTGATAGATGATTAGATATTTAACCGAGAAAGAAATTATTACATTTAATATCTATGTTATTCAAAAGTATAGTCTTAAAGAAACTATAGGCGTAGTCGATGCAACTGCTCTAAATATGTTAGTAAATGCACCGAAACAATATGTATTTGGTATAGAACAATATCCAACACTTGCGTTGAAAGCGAGCAACTTATTTAGAAATCTTGTGAAAAAAGACGTGTTTTATAATGGAAATAAAAGAACCGCATTTATGTGTTTAAATATCTTTTTAAACTTAAATGGTTATGAGTTAGAAGTTAATACAAAAGAAGCTATAGATTTTACTGTTATGATAGCAACACATGATCTACAAGAAGATGATATTGAACAATGGATCTTAAAGCACATAAAAATAAAGTAAGTTTACTGAAGAAATATTCTCATAGAAAAACACCTTTGCACAATTCATTTTAATATGAATTATACGAAGGTGTTTTTAATTTATTCTCCTGAACCTAATTCTTCGCCATCTTCATCGTATTCTGTAACGACACCGTCTTCGTCAATAATATAAGAACCTGCTAAGTTACCGTCTTTATCTAAGAATGAAAAGCCCCATTCTCCGTCATCATTTTTTTCTGGTTCTTTAAATGTATATTTGTCGGTATCTAACTCTTCTCCTTCATAAGATTCTACTTTATCTATCACATTGTCTCGCGTAACTTCTTCATTTTCATCGTCTTCATCCATATCATTGGATTTATTTTCTTCTTTAGTTGTACCATCAAACATTTCTACTACTCTTTCTATTTCTTCATCTGATGCATCATATAATTTCACAACTTTCGGGTTGTTTATAATGCTTTCAGATTCTTTTTGTGACCAATCATCATCTTCCAACCATTTTTTATCATGGAAGTGTGATGGCACATCATAAATTGAAATAGTACCATCATTATTATTTTTATAAACTACTTGCCCAGCAGCTGTAGGCGTACCTGCCAATCGTTGTACCCCTTTAGGATATTTGATAGTATGCTCTTTGTTGTATGGATTTAAATATTCGCCTTCTATTGAATCATGGCTTAGTTCTGGTTTCATGCCGCTAGAATTGTCTGAATCTCTATAGCTTGGTAAAGCTGTCAGCCATACTTGGGCATAATATTCATCGCTATTCGTATCTTCTTGAGATGTACTACTGTCATTCTTTGTCTCCAAGCTTTCTCCATATTTAATTTTATTTTCTAGCTCTGAAATTTTACTGTTATCTTTATGATTATTATATAAATCCGCAATATTAAAACTTGCGAATGTCTCACTATCTTTCACATCGTTATAATCTGAAATAGGAGATTGGGTATATATGTAAACAACTTGGTCTTTATTTATACCAACTATTGTTGCGTAACTACCTTTAGAAGGTGACATTCCATAGAACTTCATACCATCAGGTTTATTCGCCATTTTCCCTAATTCTGGACTTTCCGATAATTCTACTTTATCTACAGAATGTTTTATTTCTTCACCAGATCCAGTTTTTTGTGTATAGCTGCCAGATAATAATTCATCTGCAGTTATGACTTCAGAATCTATTTCAGGTTCTAACAAAGTCATCGCAACACTTTGTGTTTCTGAAATGTTAGTTACTTCTTTATCTGAATTCGATTTAGAAGTTTCATTATTGCTGTTACTATCTTGTGCATTTTGATTCTTTTGTTCGCTTTTTTGTTCATTATTACTTGAGTCTTTATTCTCAGGTTCATTACCTATACTAATACTACAACCTGCAATTGTTACTGATGACACTAATACAATTCCAAAATAAAATATTTTTTTCATAAAAGGCATCCCCTTTTTTAATTATTAGAAAATATTCACATCTATTGTAACAAAGATAATGGTTGTGAAATGTATAAATCATAATATTTAAAAATTATTAAAGACATGTTTTAGGAGAATCGATGATAAAAAAAGAAGCTGAGACATTTATAAATGCCTCAGCTTATCTTTGGGAATAGGTACTCTAATACCTAGTTTTATGAGTTTGTAATTCTACTTTGAGTAGATACCCAAACAGTAACACGTTTGTTTTGTTTTGTAAATATTTACTAATTTATATTTTATTAAAATACAATTTGAAAATTCCAATAGTTTTTGTTAAAGTATTAGGCGTTGTTTTTAATACTAATAAACGAGGAGGTTTATTTTGCTTATGGAATCTCAATTGAACGAAAATAAGCCTAAAAAAGGTTATTCGCTAGTATTTATAATCAGTTCCGTAATCGTTGCTATAATCGTTTTACTAGGCGCAGTTTTTCCAGTTAAATTTAATGACATTGGTGATAAAGCCACTGCCTGGATAACTGAAACACTTGGCTGGTATTACATGATTGTTGTAATAGCCATGATTTTCTTTTGTATTTTCTTAATGCTAAGTCCGATAGGGAAATTAAAATTAGGGAAACCTCATGAAAAACCAGAATTTAATACTGTTTCATGGTTCGCTATGCTATTCAGTGCTGGTATGGGGATCGGGTTAGTATTCTGGGGAGCAGCTGAACCTATTGCTCACTTCGCTGCACCTCCAAAAGCAGACCCTAAAACTACTGCAGCTTATGCAGAAGCGTTACAATCAGTATTCTTCGATTGGGGCTTCCATGCATGGGGTGTTTATGGTGTAGTAGCACTAGCATTAGCATATTTCCAATTTAGAAAAGACGAACCGGGATTAATTTCAAAAACATTACGTCCTGTATTCGGAAGATATGTAGATGGACCACTAGGTATTGTGATTGATGTATTATCTGTTATCGCTACTATCGGTGGTGTAGCCGTATCACTTGGTATGGGGGCGTTACAAATTAACGGTGGTTTAAATTATTTATTCGATGTACCAAATAATATTTTTGTACAATCTATTATAATCATTATTGTAACGATTTTATTCTTAACAAGTGCTTGGTCAGGGTTAAATAAAGGTATTCAAATTTTAAGTAACGTAAACATTAGTATTGCAGGTTTATTATTAATCGCTGTACTTATTATCGGACCATCAATACTTATGTTAAATGCATTTACAACTACAACAGGTAACTTCTTACAAACATTCCTACAAAACAGTTTCGACACAGGTATGTTTAATTCACAAAAAGCAGATTGGATGTCTGATTGGACATTCTTCCAATTAGCTTGGTGGATAAGTTGGAGTCCATTCGTTGGGGTGTTTATAGCACGTGTATCAAGAGGACGTACAGTACGTGAATTCATCGGTGGCGTTATGCTTGTACCTGTTCTTATCAGTTTCATATGGTTCAGTGTATTTGGTGTACTAGGTATTGAAACTGCTAAGAAACATCCAGCAATTTTCGATATGCCACCAGAAACAGCATTGTTTGGTGTATTTAATGAAATGCCATTAGGATTAATACTATCTATTATTACACTAGCATTAATCGCAACATTCTTTATTACATCAGCAGACTCTGCAACATTCGTATTAGGAATGTTAACGACACGAGGTTCATTAAACCCAAGCTCATTTATAAAAATTGTTTGGGGTGTCGCACAATCACTAATCGCGTTTATACTATTATTCACTGGCGGAGATAACGGACTAAACGCATTACAGAACACCGCCATAATAACCGCATTGCCGTTCTCGGTTATTATTATATTTATGATGATTAGTTTCTATAAAGACGCAAACAGAGAACGTAAATTCCTCGGTCTTACATTAACGCCAAAAAGAACCCGAGAAAGTCAAAAACTAGCAAACCTCTCAGATCAAGAACTATTAAACTTAATTAAAAACGAAAGAAAACAAGATAGATAATAATAAGAAAAGCTCTTCATTAGTATACAGACTAGTGAAGAGCTTTTTTATATAACAACTATTTCAAAATCGATAATTGTTCAAATTCTTTTGAAATAGCTTTTCCTATTTCAATCGAGCATGTTGCTGCTGGTGATGGTGCATTTAATACATGTAATGAATGCTTACCTTTCTCAAACACAAAATCATCTAGCAATGTTCCATCGCTTAACATAGCTTGGGCTCTTACGCCCGCTTCAATCGGTTCAATATCTTCCTTTCTTAACGATGGAATAAGTTTTTGTGCATTATTAACGAAAGCACGTTTATTAAATGATCGATAATATTCTCCAAGTGCTTCTTTAATATTTTTTATACCCATCTTATATAACCCAGGAAATTTTAAAATCTCTAATGTTTCTGATTTATCTAATCCAATTTTTTTATAAGCTTCTTTTCTAAGACCTAATACAGCATTAGGTCCGACATCTACCCCTCCATCTATCATATTTGTAAAATGCACGCCTAAAAATGGTAACTCAGGATTTGGAACAGGATATATTAATGTTTGAACATACTTCTCTTTAGATTTATTAAGTTGATAATACTCTCCTCTAAACGGAATAATTTGAATATCTGTATTTACACCACTCATCCTAGCAATTTTATCACTATATAATCCAGCACAATTTATAATGCTTTTTGATTTGAATTGTTGCTCATAACTATTAAGTACAATTTTATCCTCAGATGTTTTTATCGATGTAACTGGAGTATTAAAATTGATTTCGCCGCCTAATTCTTCAAATAATAATTTGAATTGTTCAGTCACCTTTTTATAGTTTACTATCGCGGTTTCTTGAACTTTTATACCACCAACTGTTTGAACAAAAGGTTCTATTTGGTTTACTTCTTCAGCATTTAATAACGTCACTTGAAGTCCATTTTGTAATCCTCTTTCATAAAGCGCTCTTAGTCTATCTAACTCACTTTCATCAGTTGCAACAATTACTTTGCCACATTGATTGTAAGGAATATTGTATTCTCTGCAGAAATGAATCATAGATTGTGAACCCTTTTTACTAAATTCTGCTTTATGAGAACCAGGCTTATAATAAATGCCGGAATGGATAACGCCACTATTGTGACCTGTTTGATGTTCAGCAAGATTATTTTCTTTCTCTAGTAAAAGAACATCCAAGTCAGGATTTTGAAGTTTTAAATGATAAGCTGTACTAAAACCTATAATACCGCCACCTATAATTACTACATCCCTTTGCATATAATTCCTCCTAATCACGTATACCGCATGCTTCTGCTACGACTTCAACTATATGTTTGACAGTTACTTCATTGCTTAACCCTTCTCTTTCTACTCCTAATTGCATTTGCATATGACAACCGGGATTTGAAGTGATAATCATATTAGGCTTTGCTTGTTGAACATATTCCATTTTATCATCCAAAATCTTCATAGATTCATCAAAATGTATAATATTATATATACCAGCAGAACCACAGCATAATGATTGTCCTTCCATATCTATCATATCAAGGTCAGGTACCTTACCTAAGACGCTTTTTGGTGATTTAAATACTTTTTGTACATTTTCTAAATGACAAGATGGTTGATATACAGCTTTGTATGGCATTTTATAATTAAATTCTAATGATAAATCGTCCATTATTTCTGAAATATCTCTTACTTTTTTAACAAATTTTACTGCTCTTTGATGCCAATAGCTGCCTTTTTTAAATAACTTGTCATATTCTTTAAGCGATGCACCACAGCCTCCAATCGTATTAACGATATAATCTATATCGGTATCGGCATATGCTGCTATATTCTTTTTAGCCAATTCGATAGTATCATTTGTTTCACCTGCATGATGTTGTAAAGCACCACAACAAGTTTGATTTGGTACTTCATGAACTTCTATATCATGTTGTTTCATAATTTTAATTGCTAAGTTATTGATTCTAGAGAAAAAGGCATCCATAATACACCCTTGGAAAAAGGCAACTTGTGTCTTAGCTTTATTTACTCTTTCATTATCATGGATTTTACGCGTCTTTTTCACATCAGGTAAAGCTAAGTTTAACTTACCATATTTTGTTTCTTTTCCTAAAAGATGATTTTTGTTTATTAAGTTTTTAGCACCTAGCTTCTCATAGTAATATAATGCATAATTTATTTTTCGAATGACACCTTTTTTAGGTAAAATATGTTTGAATGTTACATTTCGAGCTAACTTTTCACTTAAGCCCATCTTTTTATCTTCTTTTATGACTTCAACTGCTGACATTAATATATCTCCGTATTGGACATTTGTAGGACATACTGTTTCACATGCTCGACAACCTAAGCATAGATCGATACCTTCACTCATATCTCCGATTGAGACCTTACCTTCAGCAGCCATTTTCACCAGATTAATACGTCCACGCGGAGAATGTTTCTCCTTTTCAAAAGCTATATAAGTTGGACATACTGGTAAGCAATATCCACATTGAACACAGTCAAACGTTGCTTGATAATCTAATTTGTCCACTAATGTATTATTCATTTCGCAACACTAACCTTTCTTCTCCCTTTTCAGGAAATATCTTTCCAGGGTTAAGAATATTCTTAGGGTCTAATGCTTTTTTAATCATTTGTTGATAACGTACCCCCGCTTCACCCATTTCTTTTTTGATAAACGCTTTTTTCATGACGCCAATACCATGTTCCCCCGAGAGCGTTCCACCTAATTCAATCGCATAATTAAAAATTTCTTCAACAGCATCTTCTGTCTTACGTACTTCATTTTCATCTCGCATATT
The DNA here is from genome assembly GCF_049310805.1 of Mammaliicoccus sp. JADD-157. Classification (NCBI taxonomy): domain Bacteria; kingdom Bacillati; phylum Bacillota; class Bacilli; order Caryophanales; family Staphylococcaceae; genus Mammaliicoccus; species Mammaliicoccus sp. JADD-157. The sequence goes on from NZ_JBMOVZ010000003.1 coordinate 331,493, forward strand.
TGTATTAATTGTCGGATGTAAATTACCATCACCTGCATGTCCAAATACAACGATATTTAAATCATATTTAGTTTTAATCTCATCGATTTTCTTAAACATTTCTGGAATTTTACTTAGTGGTACTGTTGCATCTTCTGAAATTTTAGTATAACCACTTTCAACTACTGCAGGTGAGACAAGTTTTCTAACTTGCCATAATTTATCTTCTGCTTCTTTAGATTCAGCAATTTCAACATTTTCAACATCTATTTCTTTTAATGCTTTTTTGATAGTATCCAATTCATCACCTAAATTCTCTGGATTACCATCGACTTCAATTAATAATATAGCTGCTGCATCTCTAGGCAAATCTAATCCTGCATAGTCTTCAACTTTATTTAATGCATTATGATCTAAAATTTCCATTTTCGAAGGTCTGACACCTGATGTTAATATTTTGGATATAGACTTTCCTGCTGTGTATAAATCATCAAATATAACCATCGCTGTTTTTGTAGCTAAAGGCTTAGGTATTAAGCGTAACGTAGCTTCAGTAATAATACCTAGTGTACCTTCTGAACCTATTAACAATTTTGTTAAATCATATCCTGTGACATTTTTAATCGTTTGGCCACCAGTGCGTATAACTTTTCCATCTGCCATAACAACTTCTAATCCAATAACATAATCTTTTGTTACACCATATTTTATACCACGCGGACCTCCAGCATTCTCAGCTAAATTACCACCAATTGTGCATACCACTGAAGAAGAAGGATCTGGTGGATACATTAAATTATGCTTTTCTGCTAAAGCATGTATTTTTCCTGTAATCACACCAGGCCTAGTCTTTATGATTAAATCATCAGGATATATTTCAAATTCATCATTCCACTGAGAAAAATCAACTACTATACCACCTTTAACTGGCAAAGCTCCCCCTGACAAACTTGTGCTTGCACCTCTAGCATAAATAGGAATGATATATTCATCTGCTAATTTCACTACATTTTGGACATCTTCCGTAGATAACACTTGAACTACATAATCCGGCATATATTGACCGAACGATGCATCAAAACCATAAGAAACAAGATCTGAAACATCCATAAGTAATCTGTCCGCGAAAATTTCTCTTAATCTCTGTTCAATCTCCTTGCTTTTCACATTTATCACCTACACCTTTTATCTCCCAATTTTTTGCGCATTGTAACTAAATGTTCTTTCATAGCCTTTTTTGCATTGTATTCGTCTTGATTTTTTATGGCCTGATATATCATTTCATGTTCATGAATTACACTCTCTCTTTTTTCAAGCATACCTATATTTAACTTTAATGAATATGATAAAGCATTTACATGAATATCCTGTAAATTTTCAAATGTTTTGATTATATATTGATTCTTAGTACTTTGAACAATACATTTATGGAAATTATAATCAGGCTCTATGCCTAAAGCATATTCATCTTGATGTGTTTCTATATATTTATGAAAAGCATCTTCTATTAATTGCATATCTTCTTCAGTTCTTCTAAGTGCACAAATACCTGCTGCTTCAACTTCTATAATTGTTCTCATTTCTAAAATATCAAGCAAATCTTTCTCTGAGAATCTACCATAAGCATGCTGCCTAAACGTATCAGAAACGTCATGATTAATAACAAAGCTACCTTTACCTTGAAATGATTCAATATATCCGGCTGAAGCTAGTTTACTCAGTGCTTCTCTTATAGGATATCTACTCACTTCAAATTCTTTAGCTAATACTGACTCTGAAGGTAATTTATCACCAACTTTATATTTGTCATTTTTAATTCTTTCTACTAATTTATTAAAGATGACTTCTGATAAACGTTTTGAGCTAGCATTTTTCATTTATGTTACGCCTACTTTCCTGAATTTAATATAATGAACACTCATCAATAATATAACTCCAATAATCCCTACAATACTTGTTATAATTTCAGGGAATATTAACATTACTGCAAATACAATAAATAAAATTCTTTCTAATATATTCAACTTCGTAAATAAATAATTTCCCATACCAGTAACTAACGCATAAATACCCACTAATGAAATTAAAATTGTCACTATTAATTGGCCATAATTTAAACCTCCTGTAGTTGCATCATTTAGTAACAACTCTGGATGATATACAAGTAAAAATGGAATTATAAATCCTGGTAACGCTAATCTTAATGCAGTCCAAGATGTTTTTACAGGATCTGCTTTTGCAATACCAGCTCCAGTATAAGCAGCAAGTGCTACAGGTGGTGTTACGTTTGACATCGCACCAAAATAAAATACAAAGAAGTGTGCTGCTAGAGGTTCTACACCTGCTTGTACTAATGACGGAGCTACTGTAACAGCCACGACAATATAAAGAGCTGTTGAAGGTAAACCAAAACTCAAGACTATACAAGTTACCATTACCATAATTAATATAACTATTAAATGACCGCCTGCTATATCAATAACATTGTAAGCCAGCATAGATCCAACACCAGTCATTCCAACTGTTGCAATCACTATTCCTACAGAAGCACAAGCTAAAGCAACTTGAATAGAACCTTTGGCTCCGTCTATTAGAGCCTCTAAGAAACTTTTTGGCGTTACGCGATTTGTCTTATCTGTTGTACAGTAAGAAGCGATAATCGAAGAAATTATTCCGGCGAATCCTGCAAATATAGCTGTCTTACCGATTAACAGAGCTACAATAACTACAATAATAGGTAATAATAATGCGCCTCTTTCTTTTAATACTTTACGTACTAAAGGGATATTTTCTTTACTAACTCCTTTTAAACCTTTCTTTTTAGCTTCTGTATCAATTGCCCATATTAAAGCAATATAATAGAATACTGCAGGGATAATACCAGCTAATACAATCGTTGTATAAGGAACACCTAAAAATCCAGCCATTATAAATGCAGCTGCTCCCATAATTGGTGGCATAATCATACCTCCAGTTGAAGCGGCAGCTTCAACTCCACCAGCGAATCGAGGAGTAAGGCCTATATTTTTCATTAATGGAATTGTAAACGATCCAGTTGTTGCCACGTTGGCAACGGCACTACCGTTTAATGATCCAGTTAAGGCACTAGATATGACCGCAACTTGTGCAGGTCCTCCACGGCGTTGACCTGCAATAGCTAAAGCCAAATCATTAAATAACTTGCTTGCGCCACTTACACCCAAAAATGCTCCAAATAAGATGAACAACATAATATATGTAGCAGCAATGGATAAAGTACTACCAAATATACCTTCAGTTGTCATATAAAATCGATATAAAAGTCGATTTAAACTAAAGCCAGAATGTGCAAAATCAATAGGAAAATAATTACCATACAAAGCATAAATTATTGCAAATATACTTAATAAAGGAATAAAAATACCTATTGTTCTCCTTGTTATTTCGAATAATACGATAATAGCTATAACTGCAAAAATATAATCTGTTGTATTTGCATGTGATGCTCGGTCAACATGTAACGTATTATAATTTAGAATGATATATCCAATTCCAAGTAACGCTAAAATTATAAATCCAATATCTATAATAGAAGGATGATGCTTATCAATACCTTTTTTATTCAACGGGTATAATAAAAAACCTAATAACACTATCAATAATAAAAATATTGAATTTTGATGAAATGTTTGCAGATTTAAGAAACTTGAAGCTGCTAACACAAATAAAGATAAAATTATGGCCAAACCATTTAGGATGTATTTACTGCCACCTTTTAATTCTCTAACAGAATCTACGATTTCTTTTTCTGGTTTATTTTTCATCTTGATGACCCCCTTTGCTTTCTTTTTCTTTAACTTCTTCAGGGATTAATCGGTCATCAATTTTGAGACCTTTTTCTTTATAATAACGGTATGCACCTTCATGCAATGGAGTATTTAAACCATTTAGTGCAGTTTCCAACTTCATTTCTTTCGCAGAGTTATGTACATCAATCATAAAATCTCGATTTTCGTGCAACATTTTAGTTAAATTATAAACCATGTCTGCGTCCATTTCTTTAGTCGTAACTAAAATATTAGGTTGTGCAATTGTTTGAATATCCTTCTTTTGCTTAGGATATGTTCCTTTTTTAATTGTATAGCGATACCAAGTATCTACTTGACTGTTAATTTGTTTCATTTGCTTATCTGTCACTTCTAAAATAGTAGCATTTACCCCTGAAGCATACATATCAGTAATCGATGATACAGGTACACCTGCAGGTAACGAACCTCCATCAAGCCTACCATCTCTCATAGAAGAAATCGTTTCTTCATATCCCAAATATTCAGGAGATATATCTTTTTTTGATTGGCCAATACCTTTCATCATCATTAAAGTTGATTGTTCAGTACCACTAGCTCTAGGACCTACTGAGAAAGAACTTCCTTTAATATCAGCAATTGTGCCAGTTTCCACTTCGCTATTTTTTAATACAAAATGTTCAACATTAGGCCAAATCATGCTCATTGAACGTAAGGAATCATACTTTTCTCCTTTATAAATTCCTGTTCCTTGAGATGCTTGAGTAGAAATCAAACCTTGTAAAATTGAAAAGTCAGCTTCATTCTTTTTCATTAAATCAATATTTTCTACAGAACCTGCAGAAGATTGACCATTAAATTTAGTATTTTGACTTCGATAATGCTTAGTCCATAACTGTCCCATGCCAACACCTATAGGATAATAGGTACCCCCTGTTGACGCTGTCGCAATGTTATATGTTTTCTTTTTCTCAAAATTACAACCTGCTAATATAACAACTAAACATACTAGTAAACTGATCAAGCGAAACTTCATACTATATCCCCCCTAATTATAAATAAAGCGCTTTCACTTGTATTACAAGTTTATATTTTAGAGTTACGTTTTTCAACATATTTCTGAATATTTTTTCAATTAATTGTATAAATAGGTGTTGTTAACCCCTTTATTATATGAGTTGAATTATAAAATTTTCTTTTTATTTTCTTTTAAATATTTGCATTAAACAACCATCTCAACGCTCTCGCTGCCTATTTGTACAACAATAGGAAAATAAATACAGTTAGGAATTATTTTTATTCAATTAGGGAAAATATGACAAATTTTCAATTTTTACGTTTATACTAAAGTTAATTCAAAAAGAAAAGGAGGTCCTTCAAATGGGTATCGCTGAAATCGTAGGTGGAATTGTAGATATTATTAAAACTATCATTAACAAATTCGCTTAATAACTAGCTTTTCTTTTAACATTATAAAAAAAGAGGAAATCATCAGTTGGGTTGATAATTTCCTCTTTTTCTTTTTTATTTATTTTTATTTTAACTTAAAATTAATTGAGTAAGCTCTGCTGACGTAATATTACCAAAGTAATATTTTAAGTTTATTTCATCTAACACTTTAATAAGTTCTGCTCTGACTACTTTTGTGCCTATTAATGCTTCTTCTACTTCTGTGATATCTCCTTGACCAAAGAAATCTCCGTAAATTCGACATTTGGCAATTCGATTTTGTTCTATGGATAATGTTATGTCGACTGTGCCACAATTGAATCGGTCGCTACGATTATATTCATATTTAGGTGAACGTCCGTAGTTCCAATCCCAGTTTTTATATTTTTTCGCTGCAAGTTCATCAATTGCATCCCAATCTTCTGCGCTTAATTCATATCGTTTCGCTTCTTTAATATCATCAATACCCATAATTTGTTCGACCATTAAATTTTTAAATTCGTCTATCGTAACATTTTTATATTTTTCATCTAAGTAATCACGAATATTGCCAACTCGAGCACGTACGGATTTTATACCTTTAGATTCAATTTTTTTACGATTTGGTTTAAGTATATTTACCATTGGCTCATAATCGACATCTAATAATAAAGAATAGCCGCCATATATACGATTGTTAATAAGCGTCATAGCTGCTCCTGATACTTTTTTATCATGAATTGCTAAATCATTACGACCGCTTTGAATCACTTCTGTAGCTCCTAAATTATGTAGGGCATCGATTGCTGGCTCGTAAAACCTTTGAAAATCTCCATAAATAGAAGTATCTTTTTCAAGAATGCAGCACATATTTACAGCACCCCGATCAACATATACTGCGCCTCCCCCTGTATCTCGGCGGACAACTTGTATATCATGTTCGTCTACATAATCTTGATTAATTTCTATAGCTGTATTTTGGAAACGACCAATCTCGACTTTCGGGTCACAGTAATATGGAAACAAAATATCATCATCCAAGAAAATATTCTGACTTACATAAACTTGCATTGCTAAGGCTATTGCCCCGTCTGCAATATATTCTCCATTACGAATAGGTTCAATTAAATACATATCATCACTCCTAATTTTGTAAGATTTGTTGTGCATCTGTTATTAAAGTAGAAATGTCTTCTGTTAAATGTATTGTTCTATCTTCTATATTTTTAGGAATGCGATACGCTTTTTTGTTTAAAGTCATATAAACTGCATTTTCGTTATGGCGTGTCATACGTTGGAAAGGATGTTTCACAAATTGAGGTGTTGTGTAACCAATGCCAATTTCTATATAAAGAACTTTGTCATCTTGATGTTTTTCTAAAAATGCATTATACCGATCTAACTGTGCATGAAAGTCAGCATCTTCTACCATACCTACTTGTGCTTTACGTTTATTTATTTCCATAGGTGCATCACATTTCGGACAATGTGGAATGAGGTCCCAAGGGATTTTCATATCTTCTTGTTGTTCTACCATTTGTCTAATTGCATCATCATCTCGATACGTTTGAGCATGACAGTGTTGACTACATTGCCATAAAATATATTTACCTTGGATGTGGAACACTTTATCCATGTCATATTCAGCTATATCAAAAGCATTATCCGCATTAGTTGTTATAATATGGTGTTCTTTATCTTTAAGCATTTCTTTTAATGCAATATATGACTTACCTACAGGTTGATCTATATAATTTAATTTTACAAATCGACTTTCAAAAGCCCAATATTCTTGCCAACTTTCAAAAGGATGTAAACTAGCTTGTAACATATCAAAAAATCCATACTTTTCGATAAAGTCTGGAAAGTTCTTTGTAAAACGATCGCCAATATACGTGAAGCCATCAGAAGCTGACATACCAGCACCAATACCAACTACGACCGCATCCGCTTCTTTAAAAGCTTGAGCAATTACTTCAGCTTGGGTATTGTGGGTTTGGTTCAATGTTAATGCATCCCATGTTTCTTTATTCATGTTGACTGAGTGCCTCCTTATATAATTGGAAATCTTTATCTTTAAAAACATTAAAAATAACTTTTATAGGTGAATTTGTTTCATTTAAATAATTTAACGTTGTTTCGATTGCAATTTTTGTCGCCTCTTCTTGTGGAAATCCAAATACACCAGTTGAAATACAGCAGAATGCTAAATGCTTCAATCCATTTTCATCAGCCAGTTTTAAACAACTTCGATATGATTTCGCAAGCAAGTCTTTATTCATTTGAGAAAGAGGTTTTCTTTGAACTTGTGGTCCTACTGTATGAATCACATATTGGGACGGTAAATTATATGCTGACGTAATTTTAGCTTTACCTACGCCTTCTTTTTTACCTTGTTTTTTAATAATTTCATCGCATGCTAAACGAAGCTGTACGCCAGCTTTTGTATGAATAATATTATCAATACAATTATGGTTAGCCTGCATACAACCTAAGAACTTACTATTAGCAGCATTCACAATACCATCTACTGCTAATGTAGTGATATCACCTTGCCATAAATAAATATTTTGGTTTAATTTTGGCTCCAAATCTTCAATATATGTTACATGCTTTTGGTTAAGTTCTGATAAATAAGCATCTTGTACCTGGATAAAAGCATCGTCTATTGGTTTAGGGGAACGAACATTTTGGAGTCCGCGATACAGCTCCCACTTACTTCGTCCCTCATCAACAATAGGAGTGTCTCCATGTGCTTCATTCCATAAATAAGCTGTGAGATAAGCGAGTCTCTCATCTTGTGTTTGTTTCATTTATGCCTCAGATAATGCGTTAAATGCAGCTTCGTCTACATTTTCTAATTTAACTAACCAATTTTCTTCAGGTTTTTCAGAGTTTAAAATTGTTGGCTCATCTTCAGCTTTTTTATTACGTTCCACGATTGTACCTGCTAATGGAGATTGTACATCTAACACTGTTTTAGATGCTTCAATACTTACAATTTCATCGTCTACATTTATGTCGTCTGGTCCCATAAATTCTACATAACCTACAGTTCCAATATCATCTTGTAACTCCGGTGTCATTCTATAAACATATTGATTATTTACTTTCTCTACCCATAAGTAATTCGCTAATTTTTTCATTAAAAATCTTCCCTTTCATTTATAAATATATTTCTGATAATAGCTCTAAAGTTCTACATCTCTGTTTAATTCCTGGATGCAATGGTACTAATAAGACTTCATTTGCTTTGAAATCTTCGACAAGTCGATCTATTTTAAGTTTAATTTGTTCTTTCGTCCCTGCAATAACACGTGCACGATGTTGTTCAATCAAACGTTGATCTCGTTCACTTAATTTATATGATTTAGCAGTTTCAATAGATGGAAATCGACTGAATTCAGCAAACTGTTTTTTGCCTAGTAACCATACATCTAATGATTGTAACAAGTCTTCAGCTTCTTGTTCAGTATCTGTAACAATAACAAATGTTGTTATCATAACAGTGGAGCTCATATTTAATGATGTGCGATTAAAAGCTTTGCGATAAGTATCGACACTTTCTTTTGCACTATCAATTTGAGCTTGATTAGGTAATAAAAACGTACCTAACGTCAAGCCTATTCCTTGCTCAGCTGCAATCTGAGCTGATTCAGCACTTGTACAAAGTAGCCACATACCCGAATGATGAGATAAATGAGGTTGAGCAATTAATCCTTTATAGCGCTGATCTTCATCTTGATTCGTAATATAATGACGTATATCTTTGATGCTTTGCTCATAATCTAGGAAGTCTGTTTTACCTTCATTCAAAGCACGTTTAACAATCGCAGTTCCTAAATTACTACCAATGCCTAAATCCGTTCTATTTGGAAACAAACCTTCTAACAATCTAAAGTTCTCTGCTATTTTATACGGGCTATAATGTGGTAACATAACGCCACCAGAGCCTAATTTAATTCGCTTTGTTTCTGATAATAAATGCATCATCATTAATTCAGGACTACTGCAGGCAAACGCTGGCACATCGTGATGCTCTGTTAACCAAAATCGCTTAAAGTTAAGCTTGTCTGCTAACTTAGCCAGTTTCACAGTATCTTGCAAAGCTTCTTCAGCGCTTTTTCCTTCATCTATCACAGCGTAATCCAATACACTTAATTCAACCAAACCATCATCTCCAAGATTACTTACATCACTGCTAAAATCATGTTCGACTATATTATGCATGATGATGTATGAAATATCACATTTATTGCTTAATCCCTTTTTGTCCAATATATATTATAACTTTTTTATCAGTATTTTGTTAACCATTTATGCAATTATTAAATTTCCGGCAGATAAATATTCATTTAGCTATTTGTTTATTGATTATTAAATTTTTCAATGTTAATTTGAAAGTAATGAAAAGCGCGAAAGAGGATGTTATAACATGAATAAATACTCACCTTTATTAGAATCACTTCAATTGCCTAATGGCGTTGTATTATCAAACCGTTTTGTACTTTCACCGATGACAACAAATTCATCTACTAAAGAAGGTCATATTACAGAAGAAGATTTAAATTACGCCAAAAGACGTGCAGATTCAGCACCTTTGCAAGTAACTGGCGCAGCATACATAGAACCTTACGGACAATTATTTGAATATGGATTTAATATTTCTGACGATGCTTGTATACCGGGGTTAACTAAAGTTGCTAAAGCAATGAAAGGTTCAGGCAATAAAGCTATTTTACAACTTGCGCACGCAGGTCGTTTTTCTAATCATGCTATTTTAAAATATGGACAAGTTTATGGCCCAAGCCCAATGTCATTAAATTCACCTATTAAACATGAAGTACTAGAAATGTCAGTTTCTAAAATAAATGAAGTAATACAACAATATGCTGACGCAACTTCGCGCGCTATTCAAGCAGGATTTGATGGTGTCGAAATATCTATAGCACAACGTTTACTTATACAGACATTCTTTTCTACATTCTCAAATGAACGAACAGATCAATATGGAAGAAACACATTAGAAAACAGAGCAAGATTCGGATTAGAAGTCATGGAAGCTGTCCAAAAAGTAATCGATAAAGAAGCACCTGATGATTTTATTTTCGGTTATAGAGCGACTCCTGAAGAAACACGAGGAGATAAACTTGGTTATACAATCGATGAATTTAATCAACATTTAGACTGGGTATTAGAAGTTGCAAACATTCATTATTTAGCTATCGCTAGTTGGGGGCGTCATATTTATCAAAATACAACGCGCACACCTGGTAAATATTTTGGCAGAAGAGTAAATCAAGTCGTATATGAACATTTAAATGGAAGAATACCACTTATCGTTAGTGGAGGTATCAATTCTCCTGAAACAGCTTTAGATGCACTCCAAAATGCAGATATGGTCGGGATGTCTTCACCTTTCGTTACAGAACCTGATTTTGTTCATAAATTAAAAGAAGGCAGACTCGAAGAAATTAATTTAAATGTTACATCAGAAGAACTTGAATCATTAGCAATTCCAAAAGCAGCTTTTAAAGACATCGTACGCATGATGGATTATGGGGAAGGTCTAGAAAAGAAAGCACGAGACGAATTACGAAAATTAGAAAAGAATTATGATGACTAAATTTCCTTAACAAAAGCTCCTAACCCGTTAAATAAAGTTTAACGAATTAGGAGCTTTTTTGAAAAATAGAGTTTCTTACCCTCTTATATTCCCCATTTTATTAATGAACTTGAATATGTTAAACCACCGCCAAAGCCAAATAACAGTAGTGTTTCGCCTTTTTTAATATCTCCTCTGTCTACTGCATCATCTATAGCAAGTGGTATCGTAGCTGAAGATGTATTGCCGTAATAAACTAGACTATGTAGCGTTCGTTCAAATGGATATTCACTTCTCTTACAGATGTTCTGTATCATTTTCAAGTTTGCACTGTGTGGTACAAACCAATCTACATCTTTCAATTCTACATTTGCTTTTTCAGCTAATTTTTCTATTTCTCTAGGTACCATTTTGATTGCCCATTTATACACTTCTTTACCATTTTGATTTACGAAACCGATTTGTTCTAAATCTTTTCCGAACATCGTTTTACTTACATCTGTACAGTATAAACTTTCAGCTAATTTTCCTTCTGAGCCACTTGTGGACGTGATAAAACTTGATTCTTCATCATTTTCTATTAAAAATGCACCTGCGCCATCACCAAATAAAACACATGTATTACGGTCAGAATAATCAGTGATTTTAGATAAAACTTCACCTGCAACGACAATAATTTTATTGTACATACCTGATGATATATATGCATTTGCCATATTAATACCATATACAAATCCTGCGCACGCTGCATTAACATCTATTGCAGCAGCATTTTCAAGACCTAGTCTACCTTGTACATATGAAGCTACACTTGGCGTTCTATAGTCCGGTGTTAAAGTTGAGACAATTATTAAATCCACATCGCTAATGTCTTTATTATATTTCTTTTCTAAATTTTTAATAGCTTCATAACATAAATCAGATGTAAATTCGTCATCTGCTGCTATACGTCGTTCTTTAATACCTGTACGTGAAATAATCCAATCGTCACTTGTTTCAACTAGTTGTTCCATATCTTCGTTTGTTAATACTTTTGATGGCTTATATGAGCCAACAGCTGTAATTTTTGCATGAGTCATCTTTTCCCCACCTCATCTTGATAGAATTCTTATTTTCTTTTTAAAATAATACTTTTGTTATTCATTAAATGATGTGAACTACTTTTTTATTATCGTACTATAAACAACTATACTCCTAGATTTTAAATTAATAAATGGTCATATTATATATTTTTTGTGTATAAAGTATGTTATTTGGTTTTTTCTTTTGCTCTGAATATGATTAAATCAGGATAATACGGGAATTAATAAATGGTCATATAAGTTTAAGGAGGTCACCTTATGAAGGCTATAACAGTTGGATTGATTCCTTCTCCAGATATGCCAAATAAATTGATTGATAAAGTAATCAATCAACTAGAGGAAACTTTCAAATCTAATATAGATTCAAACGTGGATTGGCACTTTGAACAGGAAGTAGCTCCTATGATTGGCACATCTGAGCATATGGATGAAACACTTGATTTAATAAAAGATAAAAAAAATCAAAACAATTGGGATTATGTTATTTGTGTCACTGATTTACCGAGTATTTCTGGTAAAAAAGCAGTCGTATGTGATATAAACACAGACACACATTCAGCATTTCTTTCTTTACCAGCTCTTGGTGTAATTAATTTAAAGAAGAAATTGAAAAGCTTTCTAGCTTTTGTGCTTAATTACATGTATCGCAAAGAAGACGATGTTGATTTATTAAAAAATAAAGGATTTAAATTTGCCAAAATATCTAAAGTAACACCTAATGAGGACAATTCAACCCAAACTGTACGAATTATAATAGAATCTGCTGCTATAGGTTGGATTCATATTATTGCTGGGATGACTTATGCTAATGAACCATGGTCAGCAATAGGTGATTTCAAAAAGATTATATCTGTTTCATTTGCGACAGGTACGTATGTGTCTATTTTTTCAACGCCTTGGGATTTAAGTATTTCATATGATTATTGGCGTTTTATTTTATTAACGCTTTTATCTTTAATAGGGATGACTGCATGGTTAATTTATTCTTATAAGCTTTGGGAGCATCCTTCTACAAAAACACAAAGGATTTATCGAAATGCTTATAATTTAACAACATTTATGACGGTAGGCTCGATTACTATATTTCACTACCTTTTACTTTTTGTGTTACTCGGAATAAGTGCGTTACTTTTCGTGCCACCTGAGTTATTTACATCATGGACTTCTTTAAATAGCATACACCCAACTTTCATAGACTATGTTAATTTAATTTGGTTCATTACTTCACTAGGCTTTTTAGCAGGAGCTTTAGGTTCAACAGTTGAGAATGCTGAAAAAATTCGTCGCGTAACGTATTCTTACAGACAATACTATCGTTACGAATACATTTCTCAAAGTCAAAGTGAAGATGATAAAGAAAATGAAGAACAATATGAAGGTGAAAAACAATCGCATAGAAAGGAGGAGAAATAAGATGACTAAAAATAAAATAGTCGTAGGTATAGTTGCAGCCCCTGGCCTCCCTGAAAATTTAGCTTATCAACTTGAAAATGAACTACCTGAAACTTTGTCTAAATATATAAATTCAGATGTTGAATGGAAAATTAGTTTAACAATCGATCCTTTAACGGGTTCAGCAGAATCTGTTGAACGAATCTATGAAAAAACAAATGACTACAATCATTCTAATGAATGGGCTTATACGATATGTATAACCGATTTACCAGTCTTTCAAGAAAAATATGTTGTAGCTGTCGATATTAATAAAGACACTGGTACAAGTCTTATTTCTCTCCCTTCATACGGTTGGAGACCAATGAAAAAAAGAGCGAAACATACTATCGTTGGCATTATTAAAGAAGTAAATGAGTACAAACATAAAAATAAAAATAAAGAACCAGAAACAAGCCATGAACTGATGAATAGCCAATTTCCTTTATCATCTCTTAAACGTACATCACACTATATAGAAAATACTAAATCAGAACACGTTCAATATTTAGTATCCAATAAAACATTTGGGGCATTTAGATTAATAAGTGGTATGACTTTTGCGAACAATCCGCTCAATATGATGTCTAGTTTAAGTAGTGTTGTGGCAATAGCTTTTACAACTGGAGCATTCGGTATCGTTTTTACAACAATGTGGAATTTAAGTTATGTTTATACAGAGTGGCGATTATTTTGTATGACGATTGTTGCAGTTTTAGGTATGATGATTTGGACAATTGTAGCACATCGTTTGTGGGAGCCTATTAAACAAAGTGAAGATCGTCGCATTACGAGATTGTATAATTTTACAACGGTTTCTACTTTAGCAATTTCATTGATTATTTATTATGTGACGTTATTGATTTTATTCTTAGTAGCTGCCCTTGTGATTTTACCGCCTGATTATCTCGGTCAAACATTGAAGATGGGCAGATCAGCAGACTTCATAACTTTCTTTAACCTTGCATGGTTCGCAGCATCAATTTCTACTGTTGCCGGAGCAATTGGCGCAGGCTTAAATAATGAAGAATTAATACTCGAAAGTACTTATGGCTATAGACAAAAAATGCGTTACAAACGCATCAAAGAATTACGAGAAGAAAAAGAACAACAAGAAGCTGAAATCGAAGAAGAAGACAAAGCAGAGCAACAAGAAAAAAAACAAGACAATAAAGATCAAACAGTCTATAACACGGATAAAAATCAAGAGAAATAAGACTGCCCGTATCAGTACGGTCAGACAACCCTTAGACTCCCTCTATGTAAATTCGTCTATAAATATTAAAATTGTCTCACGTGAAACAGAAATATTAAAAAAAGCCTTAGCTTAAAACCTAATTACATTAGTAGGTTTATAGCTAAGGTTTTTTATGAATTTGATAAATGAATTAATTTATCAGCGTTATCTGTGAAGATACCATCTATTCCCCAATTTGCGAGTTGATTCGCACGGGATGCTTTATTAACAGTCCAAACGTTAATTTCATATCCTGCTTCTTTAATCACACTTATTTTAGATTGCGTTAACTGAGATGAATCTTGAACATTAACAGTTTTAGAATGACAATAATCTAAAATTGTTCTCCAGTCTTCTCTGAAAGATGTTGTCCAGAATAAACAAGCTCGTTTATATTCCGGCATTATTTCATGCGATAACTTGATTAATACAAAATTAAAACTTGAAATAAGAACTTCAAGATTAGAGTTTAACTGAGCTAACTTTTCTTTAACTTGTTTAACCATACTATTGGAAAGTGCAGTTCCATTTGGTCCAGTTACACCTTTTAATTCTACATTCAAATTCATATTATATTCATTTGCTATTTCAATCACATCGTCAAATGTTGGCAAAACTTCATCTTTGAATTTCGAACTATACCAAGATCCGGCAGATGCAGATTTAATGTCACTATAATTATATTGAGTTATTTCCCCGGTCATATTTGTCGTACGATCTAAATAATCATCATGAATAATAATTAATTGTTCATCTTTCGTAATGGCTACATCAAGTTCCAACCATTTTACATCCTCAATTTCGGATGCTGCTTTGAAAGATGCAATCGTATTTTCTGGAGCTTTACTAGGCAGCCCTCTATGTCCATAAACGGTAAGCATATCTTCACTCCTTAACTATATTGAAGGTTTTATTAATCTACTACCCTCTTTTTTTGTATTTTAGATATAAAGAACGTCCAACACAAGAAATATGAGTCTCTTGTAAAGGTCATTCTATTAGTTGATTAGCGGTTTAAAGCAAGTTAAGTATTTTAACAACATCTTAATATTAATTTAACATCCCATTGCTATAATTCGAAGTAATCATACATAGGAGGTTCTTAAAAGATGAAAAGTGGAAGTTTGTTAAAGTTTGTCACAGCAAGTACAGCAAGTGTTATGTTACTCTTACCTGGTTCACAATATGCAGATGCAAGTGGAGCGGGAAAAGCACCTGAGCAAAACAGTTCCCAAGCCCAAAGTAATCAATCTATCAAGATTATGCAAGAAAAACCTCAAGTAGCGCCCGTGCCTACAAATAACAACCCAAATCGTATAATCGCTAATTTTAATGGTGATACAAGAACACAAATGGGTTTTAGTTGGTACACGACAAATAAGTTTAATGATGCAAAAGTATGGATATCAGAAACGGGAGATTTTAGTGACGCGCAAGTAGTTAATTCAAAGCCTAAAAAAGTAAATTCTAAATATGTCGAACGAGATAAAAACGGGAATTTCATTTTTGCTGATGTAGAGAAAGACGATGAAGGCGAAATTATTAAAGATAGTAATGGTAAAGAAAAAATTAATGGCTATTATACTGATGAGAATGCTAGCGGTGCGGAATGGACTAGCGGTGATAAACACGGTAAGTCTGAATTAACTACCGTTCCAGAGTATACATATAAAGCTAAAGCTCAAAATTTAAAGCCGAATACAAAATACTATTATAAAGTTGGTAGTGCGAGTGGTCCACAAAGTGAAGTTGGTCAATTCAAAACATCTGGTAACAGTGGTGATGAATTTAAATTCGTACAGTATACTGATACACAAAATGCTTACTGGAATGAACATGTAAGAAACGAAGCTCAATTCGGTGCTGATACAATTCAACAAGCAATTCAAACAGCAGGAGATCCAAATTTTGCATTACACACAGGTGATTTTGTTGAAACTGCTGAAGTTGAAGATGAATGGGTAGATTTATACGAGCGCTCAAGACCTTCATTTTTATCTGTTCCAGTCGCTTCTGCTCCAGGAAACCACGATGAATATGCTTTAAGTGAAGACGATGACAAATTATTAGGTCAATTTAACAAACACATGAACGTGCCAAAAGAAAATAATGCAGTAAATGGTGGTTCTTATTACTCATTTGATTACAACGGTGCACACATGGTTGTAGCAAATACAAATGACAACAAAAAATCTAAAGATAATCCTGATGAAAAAGCAATCGGCAAAGAACAAATGGATTGGATTAAAAAAGATATTAAGCAAGCAAAACAAAACGGTGCAAAATGGATTATTTTAAACCTGCATAAACCAATGTATTCAAAATCTTATCATGCACTATCCGATGAAGATGTTAATAAAATTAGAAATGAACTGACAAAAGAGATTGATGAATTAGATGTGGATTTAGTGTTACAAGGTCACGATCATGTTTTATCACGAACTAAACCATTGGAGCATACTTCTACTAAAAATAGCTTTGTAAACGCAAAACCTGAAGATGCATCACAAGTTTTAGGAAAAGACCATGTAGAATATTATGATAATCCAAATGGTTCAGTCTATGTATTGCCAAACACAGGTGGTACAAAAGCTTATGATGCTATTTATGATCGTTCATTAGAACACATCAAAAAAGTACGTCCTGAATTAGGCGATTTAACACAACAACAATTAGATCATTACAACAGCTTGTTCGCACTTGGCAATCAACCACATAAATCTAAAGCTTTTGATACTAGTCATGAAAATAATCGCGATTCATCCGAGCAAAACTTTTCAGTTTACGAAGTATCAGGAAACAAACTTAAAGTGAAAATTTATCAACTATACGGAGATATTAGCAAAGGAGAACAACGTGAAGTAAAATTAGTCGACGAATTTGGTATTTTGAAAAATAAGCAAAATAAATAGTTATGAATGAATTGGGAGTGGGACAGAAATCTTATTTTGATAAAAAGATTTCGTAGTCCCACCCCCTTATACATAAAGGAGTTTATTTATGAAAGCAATATTCAAATACATTTTTCTTACAATTAGCATCGTCGTTTTTACCGTCGGTTGTAGTAGCCAAAGCCAATCTCAACAACACGTTAAATCAGCACATACAACTCAAGCCCAAAAAACAGATATTAATTCATCAGATAAGAAAAAAATTAAAAAATCTATCATGAAATCATTAGATAAATATGCTCAAGAACAATCTTTAGCAATCTCTAATCGTTATTTGAGCTTCGGTGATTATGCTACTGGTGATGCATATACACTTACAGATGATGGTGAAATTCAAGTTAGTGATAAAGGCAAACCAGGCAAAAAAGCATTTGATATACACAATGTTGTTGGAGCTGTCTCATATCATTCAAGTAATGGCACAACTGGGTTTGATAAAGCAGCAGAAAATTTATCTAATATTGAAGGCTATCAAAATGTAGCAAATATGAATAAGCCTATTACAAAATATTTGTTTGCTGATAATGGTAAAGTTTATGCACACACATTTAATTCAGAAGATGACATTACTCTTTCAACAGGGTTCGCAGCAAAAGATCATAATGACAAAGATCCAAACTTAAAACCTAACTTCATTTTCAAAGAAGTAAAAAATGAGACCTTAACAGAAGATTGGAAAAAAATTCTAAATAATAAATGATATTAAAAGGAATTTTTACACTTTATCACTCATATAAAAAGCTTATCTTTTGGTCGTAACCAATAAGATAAGCTTTTTACTGTTTTATTCAATTGTTTTTGTTTCTGATAGCTTCTTATACCAATATGCGCTTTTCTTTGGGTATCTTTCTTGTGTATCAAAGTCTACGTAGAATAATCCATATCTTTTTTCATAACCGTTTGACCAAGAAAACACATCCATTAATGACCAGATAAAATACCCTTTAACATTTGCACCATCTGCTATAGCGTCTGATATTACTTCTAAATGTTTCTTAACATAATCAATACGAGCATCATCATAAACTGTATTATCTTCAAATTTATCTTTATACCCTAGACCATTTTCCGTAATATAAATTTTCTTATAGTTTGGATAATCAGCTTTCACTCTCATAATTTGATCATAAAGTCCTTTAGGGTATATCATCCAATCCCAATCCGTGCGTGGTACATCTACATCAAACTCACGTTGCCCTATACCTTTAAGTTGATATTTAGATCCACCTTTATTGCCTTTCGAATTATGTGTAATTTCAGATTCACCGTCAAATACTTTCATCCAATCACTCATATAATAATTGATACCTAAGAAGTCATTTAAGCCTTTTGAATCATTTAATATTTTTAAATCTTCATCGCGAATATCAAGTTCTCCTCCATTGACTTCAAGAATGTGCTGAACACCTTGCATTGTTTTGTCTGAGTACTCGCCCAAGTATGTTGCATCTAAAATAAATTTATTATGGATAATATCTTCAAGTTCCGCTGCTCTCACATCTTCAGGGTTACTTGGATCATATGGATATTTAGTAGGAAGTGCATGAACAATCCCAATTTCTCCTTTATACCCTTTTTCTTTAAATATTTTAATTGCTCTTGCGTGCGCTATCATCATATTGTGATGAGATTGAAATACTTTTTCGAAATCATATTTAATACCTGGAGGGAATTTACCTACTAAGTATTGACCATCTCCTATAGGTCCAATTTCATTAAATGTAGTCCAATAATTCACTTCTTCAAATTCATTAAAGCAAAAATCTGCATATTCAACGAAATAATCAATATTTCGACGGTTTAAAAAGTCTCCGTCAGAATGTAACGTTTCAGGTGTATCAAAGTGATGAAGCGTTACAAACGGTTCTACATTTCTTTTTTGACATTCTTTAAATAAATTATGATAATATTCAACACCTTTAGAATTCACTTCACCGTATCCATCTGGAAAAATTCTTGACCATGCTATCGAAATTCTAATTCCATTAACTCCAAATTTTTCACTAAGCTCTAAATCTACTGGATAACGATTATAAAAATCACTTGCTGGCTCTGCCGTATACCAATAATTCTCTTCTAAATAAGTGTCCCAAGCTACTCTTCCTTTTCCATCTGTTTGAGTTGCTCCTTCAGCTTGATATGCTGCAGTTGCGCCACCAAAAATAAAATCCTCAGGTAATTTTTTCATATATATCTCTATTCCCTTCTAATTATTGAATTGATTTTTTACAAACTCTAATGCGCCTTTACCATCACGCGTTAATTTAATGTATTCTGCACCTTCTGTTTTTGCTAATTTAAGACCTAATCTATCAACGTCTTGTTTAATATCTTCGTAGTTTGAAGCTACTTGTGGTGCAAGAACGATTAAATCATAGTCTTTCATAATGTCCATATGAGCACCATAACTTCCAGCTGCTGCCGTAACGTGTGCTCCAAATTCTTTAGCTGCTTTGTTTAAAGCGTTAGCAAGTAATCCACTCGTACCGCCACCTGCGCATAATACTAATACGTTTTTGGCTTCATCGTTGCTTAAGTCATTATTACTTTGTTCTTCATCATATTCTTGAGTTTCATTATTATTAGAACTACTTATAATACTATCAGCTTTACTTGTATCAAAATTTTCCTTAACTTTATCTTGTAGATTCTCAGATTGATTGAGTCCAGAAATTTCTTCTTCAACAATTTGTCTATCGTACACTCTAAGGAATGGGTAATAAATAATAATATCTACTATCACTAAAGTAATCGCTAAAATAAAGGACCATACTCCTAATCCTGTTCCCATCACAATTCCGAGAGGCGCTGGCGTTGTCCATGGAAGGTTAACACTAAAACTATGCATACCAACTAAATCAACAAATATTTTAAAAATCCATACGTTTGCTATTGGCGCTAATATGAATGGTATGAAGAACACAGGGTTCAACACTAATGGTGCACCAAAGAGAATAGGCTCATTCACTCCAAAGAATGTAGGTACTACAGATGCTCTTCCAATCGCTTTATTACGCTTAGATTTAGCTAGCCACATAAACATGAATGGCACGACTAAAGTAGCACCTGTTCCACCCATAGTTGCAATAAACATTTGTGTTCCAGAAGTTATGATTTTGTCTGCATGAGCACCAGAACTTAATAATTGATAGTTCGTTTCAATATTAGCATAAGTTATAGCAGCTATTGCCGGTTCCACTATTGAAGGACCATGAATTCCAACGAACCAAAATAATGCAAAAGCTCCAAATATAATAGTAATACCGACATAGCCGTCTGCTGCCGTAAATAATGGTGCGAAGAACTTGATGATAGCGTGAGCAACATTTGATCCTAATGCTGCTCTACTTAGTAAATCAAAACCATATAACACTAAAATAACTAAAGCGAATGGGATAATATCTTTAAATACTTGTGAAATATTTGGTGGAACTTCTTCGGGCATTTTTATCGTGACGTTTTTCTTAACACAAATGTTATATATTATAACTGTAACGAATGCAGATAAAAATGCTGTTAATAAACCTTTAGTACCTAGAAACTCACTCGCAAATCCGCCCTCTTTTATCGAATCAGAAGCTAAAAATAAAAAGCCACAAATCGATGCTAACATAGTAGATATAAAGTTAATTTGCTTTGTATTTTCTAATCTTCGGTTATACGAATCGGTTAAAGATTTAGCAGTAGTACCCGCAACTAACAATGCTACAATACCCATCGTGTATTGATAAGGCTTCATAAGTGCATCTTCAATACTCTTGCTCCATGTAAAACCAAATACGTTTGGTACATAAGCTATTAATAAGAAAATACTTGAAAATAAAATTACAGGCATTGCTGAAATAAAACCATCACGGATAGCTCTTAAATAAATATTTCGAGAAATTTTTTCAAAAAGTGGCTTAGCTTTTTCAATTTGTGCGATAAGTGCTTCCATAATTATCAGCTCCCTCTTTTATATAGTTCAACGATATGCTTCATCATATCTTTCAGAAGCAGAGTAGTCATAAGGTGGTCTTGACCATGCATCATCGTTACACTATATGCAATGTCTTCGCCAGATGCTTCTTTAGCTAGCAAATCAGTTTGTGCATTATGAGCACTTACAATACATTGATTAGCTCCTTCTATTAATTGTTCTGCTTCATTGAAATCCCCTTGTTGTGCAGCGTTTAATGCTTCTAGTAATTTTGATCTAGCGTCTCCTGCATAAGCGACTATTTCAAAACCTAACATTGTTGTTTCTTCACGATTCATGGTTAACACTCCTTTAATTCGTTCTTATAATTTCTCCTTAACTGAAAAAGCTGTTTGTTTAATCACATTATTCAATGCATTAATATTATTAAAACCTTCTGTTTGCAACCATTTTCTAGCCGCTTCTTCCCCTTTTTCTATGTAAATAGGTACGACTCCTGCCCAAGTTGCTCGTCCACAAAGTACACCATTGAATTTAGCACCTGATGCATGTGCAAATTCCAATGTTTCTTGGAATAATTTTGCAGATACACCTGCACTTAAATAAATGTATGGAAGGTTTGTTGAATCTTCTTGTTCTCTAAAATATTGCATAGCTTCTTCTTTCGTATATACAATTTCACTTTCTCCAAATCCTTCAACGTAATTCATGTTTACAGGAACTTCTACTTTTAATACATCCACATTAAATCTCTCTTCTGAGAATACTTTCATAGCGCCATTAACCTTTCTAGGTTTAACTTTAGCGAATTCAACACTTCCGTTATCAGGAATATTATCGTCATAAGTTAATACTTCTAAGAAAAATGGAATATTTTCAGCTACACACTCAGAACCAATCCTTTCTATATATGCCTTTTTCTTAATATTGATACTTTCAGAATCATCAATGTCATAATATAGAAGGAATTTAACAGCATCTGCACCTTGCTCTTTAATCCTTTTAACTGACCAATCTTCTAAACAATCTGGCAATCGCCCTTTAGTGTTCACATCATAGCCTGTTTTTTCATAAGCTAATAATAATCCTGATTCACTATTACGTACTTTAGAAGCTGGTAAACCATATTCTGGATCTAGCAATATTGAAGAAGCATATTCTGTTAAAGCTTCAGAAACTAATGTCTTTAAATTTTCTATTTGCTCTAAAGTTGGTTCTGTATCTTGATACTTAGCCATCATACGTTTTAAAGCGCCTCGTTGATCGAACGCTAAAGCTGATATGATACCTTTCTCATCGCTTAAACGCCTTAATTGTTCAAATTTATGATCTATTTTATTCATTTGTTCACACCTCAATAATTTTGATTTTGTTATAAAGGTCATCGTAGTTCTTTAAATTGATATAACCCGTAACTGTTTCTTGTGCGTTTAACATACCTAGAGTATTTGCCTTTTTAAGTATTTCTTCATTCGTTGCTTTATTAATTAAAGCAGACGCAAAACCAGCTATCATTGAATCGCCTGAACCAACAGGATTCACAACTTGGATTTTAGGTATGTCCACTTTGTAATATTTATCTTTATGTTTAGCGAATACACCATTTGAACCTAAAGACACAACAACCCATTCGATATTTTTAAATATTGGATTCGATACTGCTTGTTTCAATGAATCAATATTTTCATTTATTTGTTCTCCAAGTAATTCAGCGATTTCATCGATATTCGGTTTAATCAACAATGGTTTATATTGACCTCTCAATACTTCTGTAAGCGCTTTATTAGAACAGTCTAAAATTGCTGGAACAGAGTGTTTATCACAGGTCTTTATTAAACTTGAATAAAAATTTGGTTCCACGCCTTTAGGTAAACTTCCGGATATCACAGCAACGTCAGATTTACTCACGAGTTCTTCAAAATGTTCATTAAAGCTTTCTATTTCTTCAGTACTAATAGTAGGTCCACCTTCAAGTATTTCTGTTTGGTTTCCTTCGTGTAATATAGCGATACAATTTCTTGTATTGCCTTGAATTTCAAAAAAGTGATTTGCTATATTATGATCATTCAAAGATTGTTCAAGAAATTCTCCGAGTTTACCACCTTTTAAACCAGAAGCCACAACTTGTTCATTTAACTGGTTTAAAACTCTCGTTACATTTAAACCTTTTCCACCAGCGGTTTTATTCAATTTATTTGTTCTATTAACATGATTGATTGATAAATTATCCAATTGATATGATATGTCTACTGAAGGATTCATCGTAATCGTTAAAATCATAATAATATTCCTTTAATCATGATATTCACCTTTATCCCACTTCTCTAAAAATTCATCAAAGAAATGAGCGTCTGTTTGGCTTTCACTTTGACCTTCTAAATATTTAATTTTAGAAATAAGCTTTTTATTCTCTTCTGTAGGTTTATATTCAGCTTCAATAAAAGCTTCAATAATATCGCACATTAATAATTCACCAATGATTTTGCCTCCAAATCCAATCACGTTCGCATTTAATTCTTCTTTAGCATAAATAGCAGAAGTCATATCTCTTACTAGAGCAGAACGTACACCTGGAACTTTATTAACAGCATTATTTATACCAACGCCAGTCCCACATATACATACACCCAAATCTGCTTCTCCAGTTGTTACTGCTTCTCCGACCTTTTTTCCGTAAATAGGATAATGTGTTCTCGCAAAATCATAAGTACCACAATCAATCACTTCATGACCAAGCGTTTTTAAAAATTGTGAAACTGCCATTTTTGTATCTGTAACAATATGATCACAACCAATTGCAATCTTCATCTATATTTCCTCCTCATTTAGCACATTTTATTTAACATATCGACACGAATTTGATGTCTTCCACCATCATATTTAGCGTTAATAAACTCTTGAACAATGTTAATTGCGAGTTGTTCTCCAACAATTTCTGAACCTATCGTAATCATTCTCGAATTATTATGTTCCCTTGTCATATATGCTGATCTTTCTTCGGAAACTTCAGCAGCAATCATGCCTTTAATTTTTGTTGCTACCATGAAACTGCCTGCTCCGTACGCATCTATTGCAATACCTAAATTTTCTTCATTTGTTTGAACTTCTTTAACAACAGCTAAGGTCGCATCTACGAAGTCAACATCATTACCTTCTGTAGCATCTACAACTTTATAATTGTTTTTCAATAAATATTGTTTGATACGTGATTTTAGATTTTTCCCATGCTCATCTGAACCAATTACGACATTCATTCAAATCTTCCTTTCTATTTGTTTATTTCTTGTTGCTTTAAACAATATAAACGCTTACAAAATGATTATGTTTAGATTATAAACGTAAACGAACATATAATCAACATTTATTGTTCGATTTTGTTTAAATAATATAAAAAAAGACAAAATCTGTTTAGATTTTGTCTTTTATCGTTTAGTTCTTGTTTATATAATAACTTCTGTATAATCTGCTATTATTTTATTTTTGTCTTCGTCTTTACCATCAGTTATGACACCGTTTAATGATTTCAAATCACAAAATGAAACGAAATCTTCTTTTCCTATTTTTGATGAGTCAACGAGCAAATATTTCTCTATAGAATTTCTAAGCGCTAATTTTTGAGTGTATGCTTCTTCATGTGAAGATGTCATAACATCCATTCCTTTTACGCCATTAGCGCTGAAGAACATTTTACTAAATCTCATTGTTTCTAATGCACTATTCGTCATATCTCCTGCAAATGATTCTGTAATTTCTCTCATTTCTCCACCAATTAAATAGACCTTGAAATATTCATTTTTCTTTTTAAATAAAATATTAAATACAGGCAAACAGTTTGTTATAACTGATAAATTTTTATTATGAATTTCTTCCGCTAATAATTCTACAGTTGTACCTGGCCCTAAAAACACTGTGTTTCCTTCTTCAATAAGAGTAGCTGCTTTTTTAGCTATTTGTTTTTTCTCTTCAATATATTGTGTATGTTTCTCTTTATGTGACATTTCTTTATATTGAAATGCTGAGTTACTTCTTGCCCCACCATGTATTTTGGTTAATATGCCTTGTTCATCTAATTCAGCTAAATCCCGTCTTATTGTCATATCAGAAACATTGAGTTCTTCAACTATTTCAGCAATTCTTATTGATCCTTTTCGATTAACTAAGTCAGTTATTTCATCTAATCTATCATATTTATTCAATTCTTATGACCCCCTTTATATTATTGTTCGTTTTACAATAAAGTTGTTTGAAAAAGAAACATTTACTTATTAATATATCAGACTTTGTTTGATTATGTTTAATTTTTATTAATATTTAACAAATTAATTACTTTTATAAAACTAACTTCATTTGTTGTTACTAATTTTTATTTTTCAATACTTATTCACACATTTTTTCTTGAATTTATAAATTAAATGCCAACAATCTTCTAAAAGTGTTGCATTATTCAACACAAGTTTAAAATTATTGGTGTCTTCTTATTGTATAGAGTGTTAGTGTAATCTTATCAAACCGAAATGAAGTATGAAGTGGTGCGCTATTCATAAATATGGATAGTTTTTTTAATTTACCATTCAATTTGTACTGACATTTAAAAATATTTTAGGAGGAAATCGTTTTGGCGAAATTTTTATACAAGCTAGGAACATTTATAGCTCAGAAAAAATGGTTAGCGGTATTTGCTTGGATTATACTAATAGCAGTTATCGTATTACCTTTAACGTTAAATGCACCAAAGTTTGATGATGATATTCAAATGAATGGTTTAAAATCACTAGATACTAATGAAAAAATTAATAAAGAATTTCATCAGGATAGTGAAAAAGCATCAATGCGTATTGTCTTTCATTCCCAATCTGAAAATGGGATAAATGATAAAGACACTAAAAAAGATATTGAAAAAACGTTAGACGATATTAAACAAGATGATGATGACATCTTAAATGTCTCTAATCCTTATGAAAGTAAACAAATCAACGACGACAAAGATACTGCAATTGTAGATATTAATTACGTTGTATCGCAAACTTCATTAAAGGATTCTTCTAAAAATAATATCATGCACGAATTAAATAAATTGGAAGATGACCATAATCTACAAATTGAAACGACAGAAGGCACATCATCTGATGTAGATATCGGTGGTATGTCTGAGGTTATCGGTGTCATTGTAGCATTTGTTATTTTACTTATAACATTCGGTTCATTAATCGCTGCTGGTATGCCAATTATCAGTGCTGTAATCGGACTAGGTTCTAGTATTGGTCTAATAGGGCTACTGACTTACGTGTTCGATATACCTAATGTCACACTGACACTGGCAGTAATGATTGGTCTTGCTGTCGGTATTGACTATTCACTATTTATTCTATTTAGATATAAAGAAGTATCCAAAACTGAAAAAGATCCAATTAAAGCAATAGGTATGGCAGTTGGGACAGCTGGTAGTGCCGTTATCTTTGCTGGTATCACAGTAATTATTGCTGTTTGTGGTTTATCTCTAGTAGGTATCGAATTCCTAGCAGTAATGGGTTATGCATCAGCTATCAGTGTTCTATTCGCTGTATTAGCAGCATTAACATTATTACCAGCGTTTATCAGTATATTCCATAAACATATTAAAATTAAAAATAAGAAAAATACAGATAATAAAGGGTACGATACACCATGGTCTAACTTTGTAGTTGGCAAACCTGTTATCGCTGTTATTTTAAGTTTAGTTGTTTTAGGTTTAGCGATTATACCTGTCGCACAAATGCGCCTAGGTATGCCTGATGACGGTATGAAACCTGCAGATTCATCTGCATATAAAGCAAATGAATTAGTCTCTAAAGAGTTTGGAGAAGGTTATAACGGTCAAATTGTTATGTTAATCAATACAAAAGACAATGGTAGTGAAAATACAATTAAACGTAATCTAGATAATGTTCGAGACGACTTAGAAGATATAGATAGCGTTGACAAAGTATCTTCACCACAGTTAACAAACAACAATAACTATGCATTGTTAGCAATAACACCTGAAGAAGGTCCTAATGCTGTTTCAACAAACGATTTAGTTTATGACTTAAGAGATTATGATGACCAAGCACAAGACAAATATGACTTTAATACTGAAATTTCTGGACAAAGTGTTATTAACATAGACATGTCTAAAAAATTAAATGATGCTATACCAGTATTCGCTGGCGTTATCGTAGCTCTAGCATTCGTACTATTACTATTCGTATTCCGTTCAATCCTTGTACCATTAAAAGCTGTTCTAGGCTTTGTTCTATCATTAATGGCAACATTAGGATTCACAACATTCGTTATGCAAGAAGGTTTCTTAAGCGGATTATTCGGAATTGATGCTACAGGTCCAATCTTGGCATTCTTACCTGTCATTACAATAGGTCTCTTGTTCGGTTTAGCAATTGACTATGAATTATTCTTAATGTCACGTGTTCACGAAGAGTTCAGCAAAACAGGAGATAACGCACATTCTATTAAAGTTGGTATTAAACAAAGTGGTCCTGTAATTGTTGCAGCAGCACTTATTATGTTCAGTGTATTCATCGCATTCGTTTTCCAAGATGATGTAACCATCAAGTCCATGGGTATTTCTCTAGCATTTGGTGTGTTATTTGATGCATTCATCGTTCGTATGACACTGATACCAGCACTTACAAAACTATTCGGTAACGCTTCATGGTATATGCCTAAATGGTTAGACCGTCTCTTACCTAGAATAGATGTTGAAGGTCACGCTTTACAAGAAGGTTCAGAAGAAGATACTCATAATAGTACTTATAACTTTGGCGTAGACCCAAATAATCAAAATGTTGAACAAAGAACAACTAATTTATTCAAAGATTTATCAAATGATTCTTCAGATCAAATGATACTATTCAATGCATTAATGCTTTACGCAAAAGAATATAATCCTTCCGTTTATGACAAATATATTAATCAGGAAGATTTAAAAGAAGATAATCAAGAAGACTTGAATGACGATAATAATGAGTAAAGGAGGTTCTCAGATTGTTTAAAAATAGTAAATTCAAAATAATTGGCCTCGTCACAACACTAATGATTGCAATGATATTAAGTGCTTGTGGAAGTGGAAGTTCAGAAGAAAATTCATCTACTGATCTAGGCGGAAAAGAAATCGAAATTCCTTATAAAGGGGATAATTCAGCAGCACGTTCACTTGTTATCGCTGAAGTATTAAAAGATGTAGGCTATGATGTTGTAACTACGCCGGTACCTGCTAGCGGACCATTGTATTCAGCAACATCAGAAAACTCTAACTCGTTTAACGCAGCTGGTATTTTTCCGTCAACAGACAAAAGTTATTTAAATAAATATGATAACTTAGAAGTTTACGATGACAAAAATATAATTGATGAAGCAAATGTTTCATTGGCAGTGCCTAAATATATGAAAGATGTAGACTCAATTGATGATTTAAAAAATGATAATGATTTAGGAAAATCAGTAGATTGGACAATCACGGGTACAGATAATAGAAACGGTGTTATGAAAGAAACAAATGAAGCATTAAAAGATAATGATTTCAGTGATTGGAAACTTGATAAATCTTCAGATGAAGAAATGTTAAAAACAATTCAAGAAAAATATAAAAAACAACAACCTATCATCTTCACTGGAACTCAACCCCACTGGATATTCGAAGAAATGGATTTCAAAATGTTAGATGATCCGGATAAAATATATGGCAGTGGTAAAGAACACGTAAATTTAGTATTCAACAAAAACTTCAAAAACAATCATCCAGCAGCTTATAAAATAGCGACACGTATTGCTAATGATTGGAATGAAGATGACGAAAAAGAGTTATCTAAAAAAATCTATGTGGATAACGAAGACCCACAAAAAGTAGCTGAAGATTACGTTAATAATCATGAAAGTAAAAAAGATAAATGGACTGAAGGTATAAAAGAAAATTAATGTTATAGGTCTAGGAAGTAGGATTGAAAAAAGTTGATACAAGCGCTTTTTCAATCCAGTTACCTACTGCCGATTTAATGATAGAGCCCGAGACAATTGTTTATGTCTCGGGCTCTTCTTTTTGTATTTTATTTAATTTTTTATTTTATATAATGGATTTTATTTGTTATAAGTTAGTGAATACATTAATATGAGTTTATGAATTCCGTAAACAAAAAGGAGAATTTTACAGTGTATTCGTCTGCGCAAAAAAGAACAGTCCAACACATTACTCAAACTTCTTTTGACTTATTGCATGAAACAGATTTTGATCAACTAACTGTTCAAAAGATCTGTAAAGAAGCAGAAGTTAATCGAAGTACATTTTATCGTTACTTTGAAGATAAATTCGATTTACTCTATCATATTACACAATACATAGCAGAACTTTTATATAACGAAGTAAAAGCTTCACGTTATGATTCGTTATTCGAAGCTACAATCCATTATGTATATAACAATAGAGAGCTACTTAATCACGTAATTAATACATCACATCACGTAGATGTCTTTAATGAATTAACCAAAATAAGCAGTAGACTTTTACAAGAGTTTGCTCCGGTTAATGATGACCCGATATGTAAAAAAGTACGAAACTCAAGCCATCCAGATTTAGTAAGTGATTTCTACGGCAGTGGGATTATACATGTAATCAAACAATGGCATAACAATAAATATGATTATACTATTGAAGAACTATTAGAAATAGTAGAAATAGTAGAAGAAGGCCCAGACAGTATTTTTGAGTAGAAAACACTACCTCAAAAATACTGTTTTTTTAGGGTTTAAAATTGTATTAATGATTCTGAATGTTGCACGTGATGCTCGTCTTGCAACTTTCTAACCCTTTATGTTGCACGTGAACCTCGTCTTGCAACATTCAGTGCCTTTCTACCTCCAGAATTCCCATCGCTTATACTTAAAACTATATTACAATAAATTCACCTAAGTCTTCTTTCTTTTTTTATAATATTCTTATTTCTCTCAAAACCTTATTGACTTGAATGTCTATAAAAATATAAGATAGTTCATATACAATGCAGTTTGTAATTAATTTATTCATAATTAATTATATTATTACAACTTTTTTGTGATTTTATAGGTTATAGTGAATAAAATCACTTACTATTCCGCTAAAATAATAATGGAGGATACATACAAATATCATGAAAACAAAATTAACAATAAAAGAGAATATTTTTATTGGATCCATGCTATTTGGTTTGTTTTTTGGAGCAGGCAATTTAATCTTTCCGCTTCATTTAGGCCAATTAGCTGGTTCTAACGTATTTACCGCGAATTTAGGGTTCTTAATTACTGCAATTGGTTTACCTTTCTTAGGTATTGTTGCTATTGGAATATCTAAAACAAGCGGTATTTTTGAGATATCTTCCAGAGTCAGCGTGATCTATGCTTATATATTCACGATTGCTCTATATCTCGTAATCGGACCATTCTTTGCTTTACCAAGGTTAGCTACGACTTCTTTTGAAATTGCTTTTTCACCTTTTATTTCAAGTTCGTCTAGTACATTATACTTATCTATTTTTAGTATTTTATTCTTTGCAATAGCTTGGTTTTTCGCAAGAAAACCTTCCAAAATTTTAGATTATATTGGAAAGTTTTTAAATCCAATATTTTTAGTTTTACTAGGTATTGTTATTCTTTTAGCTTTTATAAATCCTATGGGTGGTATTTCAGAAGCGCCAATCGACCCTAAATATGACAAGAGTTCATTATTATCTGGTTTCATAGATGGTTATAATACACTAGATGCTCTAGCTTCACTAGCTTTCGGTGTAATTATCGTCTCAACAATTAAAAAATTAGGCATAACAAGTCCGAATGGTATTGCTAAAGAAACAATTAAATCTGGGACAATTAGCATTGTTTTAATGGGTGTTATTTATAGCTTATTAGCTTTTATGGGAACAATGAGTCTTGGCCACTTCAAAATCAGTGAAAATGGCGGTATTGCTTTAGCCCAAATTGCTCAATATTATCTAGGAAATTACGGCATTATCATTTTAGGTTTAATTATTATTGTCGCATGTTTAAAAACAGCTATCGGGCTTATCACTGCTTTTTCAGAAACATTCGTAGACCTATTCCCAAAACAAAATTACTTAGTATTAGCAACAGTAGTAAGTATCATGTCATGTGTGTTTGCAAACGTTGGATTAACTAAAATCATCACTTATTCAACACCTGTACTGATGTTCTTATATCCACTTGCAATCACTTTAATATTACTAACACTATTCAGTCCTTTATTTAATCATTCAAGAACGGTATATCGTTTCACTACATATTTCACAATGATTGCTTCTTTTGTAGACGGAGTTCAAGCGAGCCCTGAAGTATTCTTAAACACAAAATTTGCTCAAGTTGTTATTTCATTCGGTGAAAAATGGTTACCATTTTTTGATATTGGAATGGGCTGGCTACTTCCGTCTATTTTAGGTTTTGTAATTGGCTTAATCGTATATAAACTAACTAAAAATCAAAATAAAGAAATTCCTGCTTAAAAATAATAAAACGCGCTTTCAATTTGAAAGCGCGTTTTATTTTTATCTTTTTATTAATTTTTCATGGACTTAATAAACACTAGACGTTCATTTGTTGATTAACAAACATAATAGCTATTATTGATTATTGTATATTTATTCCTTCTCCTTATAATGAATAACGTAGCTTTAATTAGCGTGTGTTTTTAAAGGAGAGATAACAAATGAACATATTTAAAAGTAAATTATTATGGTTAGCACCCATAACTATACTAGTCGTATTAATCATATTTTCAATAGCATTTTATCCAGCATATAATCCCAAACCAAAAGATTTACCAATCGCAATTGTTAACAATGATCAAGGGACTACTATTCAAGATAAAGATGTAAATATCGGTAAGAATTTAGAAGAGAAGTTAATGAACAGTGACTCTAATCAAATAAAATGGATTAAAGTTGGTAATGAAAAAGAAGCACGCCAAGGCATAAATGAGCAAAAGTATTACGGTGTTGCAATACTTGAAAAAGACTTTTCAAAAAATGCTATGAGTAAAACTCAAAAAGTTATTATAGATAATAAAAAACAAGAAATGCAAGACAAAGTAAAATCTGGTGATATCCCTCCAGAACAAGCAAAGAAAATGCAAGAACAAATGGCAAAGTCCAATGTTGACATAAACGTTACAGTTAAAAAGGGTTCTGTTAAAACAATCTCAAACGGTGGTGCAAACATGCAAGCATCACAAATTGCTTCTAATGTAGTATCAAATATTGGCGATAATCTAAATAAACAAATTTCTCAACAAAGCTTAGATACATTGAAAGCTCAAAATGTTCAAGTAGACTCAAAAGATATTGAATCTATAACGAATCCTGTTAAAGTAGATAATCAGACATTAAACGAAGTAAAAGATCATCAAGCTAGTGGCAACGCGCCTTTCTTAATGTTTATGCCTGTGTGGATTAGTTCTATCGTAGGGTCTATATTGTTATTCTATGCATTTAGAACAAGTGAAAATATTAAAATTTCTCAACGTATAACAGCTTCTATCGGACAAATGATTGTAGCAGTTATTACAGCATTTATAGGAGCATACGGCTATATTTACTTTATGTCTGGTGCTCAAGATTTCGATTTTAATGACAAGCATAAAATAGCTATTTATGTAGCAATTGCCATACTAGGTTTCATAGGTTTAATTTTAGGTGTAATGGCTTGGTTAGGTATGAAAGCTATTCCTATTTTCTTTATTGCTATGTTCTTTAGTATGCAACTCGTAACATCACCTAAACAAATGTTACCTCAATTTTATCAAGACTATATTATTTCATGGAATCCCTTCACACATTACGCTGAATATTTAAGATCATTAATTTATATGAATCAACCATTAGAATTAAACAGCACAATTTGGATGTTTATCGGGTTCATGATATTTGGTATTATTTCAACCCTTACTGCGGCTATCGTAAGAAAACACAGTAATAAACGAACAGAAATTCCTGCTTAAAAATAATAAGAGTCTGGGACATAAATAATTGTCCCAGACTCTCTTTTTGTATTGGCAGTAGCTGACTGGTATGAAAATGCGCTTATATCAAGCTTTTTTCATACCTAGTCATCCTTGCCGGGGTGGGACTACGAAATCTTTTTAATAAAATGAGATTTCTGTCCCACTCCCTTCTTTTTATCTTTTGATAAGTGCTGTTAATTCTGCTTGGTATACTTTTATGTTTTTATCATTAAATGTTGATAAAAGAACAGTGAGTAACCCTTGTTCATCATTTAATACTTTCTTGTTAATGACTTCGGCTCGTACACTTAATACATCTGTTGGATATACTGGCTTAATAAATTTAACAGCTTCCATCTTACTCCCGGCAATCACATCATCACCATACTTACCCTCTTCCACCCATAATTTGAATGATAAAGCGAGCGTATGAATACCTGATGCTATAATACCTTGAAACATACCTTGACTAGCTTTTTCATGATCTAAATGCATGTATTGCGGGTCAAACTCACTAGCAAATTTTTTAACATCTTCTTCAGTTAAAGAATATGGTTTTGTTTCAAATATATCACCAATGGAAAATTCATCTAGTTTCATGATTCATTTCCTTGTTGTTTATAGTTTCTAATATGGCCCTCGATACTATCTAAATATACTTTTGTATATGGATCTTGCGTTAATTCTTGCTCAAGGTCAAATTCTCCATTATCAAAACGATTAAAGAAATGTTCGTATTCTTCTACAGTCAGTTCTTTTCGAGATTTAAGCATATCTAAATGTCTTTCTTTATCTAACATTTTCTCATAGCCCGGTACAAGTGAACCGCTGAATATTTCCCCTACTGCTCCTGATCCGTAACTAAACAAACAGATTTTTTGGTCATCTTGGAATTCGTGATTTTCAAGTAAAGATATTAAACTTAAGTATAATGAACCTGTATAAATATTCCCTACATCACGGTTATAGTTAACAGAATCTTGATACGCATCCATCAATCTATTTTTTGTTGAATCTTCTACGTTTTCGCTTAAAATAGTCTTAAAGGCTTTTTGTCCCATTTTAGTAAATGGCACATGGAAACAGAATGATTCAAAATCATTTAAACCATATTTAGTTCTTTTAGTGTATTCATTCCAAAGTGTATTGAAAGAATCAATATATGCGTCTTTAGATAAAGCTCCATCAACTACTGGATATTTTTCAGACGTTGGACGCCAGAAATCATATACATTTGTTGTATGTGCAACACTATCGTCGTTTAACGTCAAAATTCTAGGGTTGTGGCTAATTAGCATTGCTACTGCACCAGCACCTTGTGTAGGTTCTCCACCAGAGTTTAAACCATAACGTGCAATGTCTGAAGCAATGACAAGAACTTTCTTGTCTGGACGATTAGATAAGAAATCTTTAGCTAATTGAATAGCTGCTGTAGCTGAATAACATGCTTCTTTCATTTCTATACAACGTGCAAATGGTTGTATATTAAGCATGCTGTGTATTTCTATAGATGCTGCTTTAGAATGATCAACACCAGATTCTGTAGCAACGACTACCATTTCGATATCTTTTTTGTCTTCTTCAGTTAACATGTTTTGAGCTGCGTTGACACCCATAGAGATGATATCTTGGCTCACGGGATTTACAGCCATTTTTGTTTGGCCAATTCCAATCGTAAATTTTTCTGGTTCTATTTGACGTGCTTTTGCTAAATCAGTCATACTGACATAGAAGTTTGGGATATAAAAATCTAATTTATCAATACCTATTATCATAATAAATTCCTTTCGAGGTTTATTTTATAATAAAATCATATCAAATGAGGGTATTTAATTACAAATATTAATTAATAAATTTATAAAAGGAGATACAATTCATGAAAAAAGTTGTTATCGTAAGTGCTCAAAGAACACCTGTAGGAAAATTTAGAGGGAAATTAAGCCGTTATTCAGCGGTGGAACTTGGCACTTTTGCCTTAAAATCTGCTATAGATAAGATTCAAATAAATCCAACTCAAATACAAAATGTTATTTTCGGAAATGTTATTCAATCTGGCAGTGGTCAAAACCCTGCTCGACAAATCGGTATTAATTCAGGTGTCCCATACAAGACGCCAGCAATGACAGTAAATGAAGTATGTGGATCTGGCCTAAAATCTATTATTTTAGGTAAACAACTCATACAATTAGGAGAAGCTGAGGTTGTAGCTGTTGGTGGTATCGAAAGCATGACAAATGCTCCAGAACTTATTTTTAAAAAGGACACTGCTCCTGTAAAAAGTTTTATGCATGATGGTTTAACAGATGTATTTAATCAAATACCAATGGGTTTAACAGCTGAACGTATTGCTGAAAAGTATGAAGTAAGTCGTGTAGACCAAGATGAATTTGCGTTAAATTCTCATTTGAAAGCTCATGAAGCAATTCAAGCAGGTAAATTTGATAAGGAAATTGTTCCACTCGAAGATACAAACGGCGAAATGATGAATGCTGACGAATTAGTTAGACCTGAAAGTAACATGGAAGATTTAGGTTCTTTAAAAACAATCTTTAAAGAAGACGGTACGATTACAGCTGGAAATGCATCAGCATTAAGCGATGGCGCATCTGCTTTAATCCTAATGGATGAAGACTATGCTAAAGAACACAATTATACAATTTTAGCTACGTTAGGAGAACATTCAGAAATAGGTTGTGATCCTTTATATATGGGATACGCACCTTTTTATGCAGTTGAAGCATTGCTCAACAAAGTTAACAAAACTATCGAAGATATAGATTTAGTAGAAATGACTGAGGCTTTCTCAGCTCAAAGTATACCAGTTAAGAAAAATTTAAATATTCCAGATGAGATTTTCAACATATATGGTGGCGCAATTGCTTTAGGACATCCGTTAGGCTCCACAGGGTCAAGACTTGTTACAACTTTATCTTATGCACTACATCAAGAGAATAAACAAACTGGTATCGCGACAGCTTGTATCGGTGGTGGCTTAGGTATTGCTTTAATGATAGAAAGAGGAGCAGATCAATAATGGAAAAATTAACAAAAGACTTTAGACATTTATCTCGATTAGAGAAAATTGAACAACTCAAAAAACATGGTTGGCTAAATGAAGAATCTGAACAAATCCTACACAATCATTCTGTAATAGATAAAGAACTATTAGATAATTTAATTGAAAATGTTATTGGACAAGGTACCCTGCCAATAGGTATATTGCCAGAAATAATAGTAAACGACAAAGCATATGTTGTTCCTATGATGGTCGAAGAACCTTCAGTCGTCGCAGCTGCAAGTTACGGCTCAAAACTTTTTAACAATACGGGCGGTCTAAAAATCATTAAAACTGGAACAACAAAGTTAGGGCAAATTGTATTTGATCAAGTGAGCAATACAACAGAACTAAGTAAACAAATATATGCATTAGAAGAACAAATCCATAAAGTAGCCGACAAAGTGTACCCGTCCATCAAGAAAAGAGGCGGAGGATATCAAAAAATAGAAATAGATGAATTCCCTAAAGAACACATGCTTTCCTTAAAAGTCCATGTGGATACATGCGATGCAATGGGGGCTAACATTATCAACACTATACTTGAAGGTATTGCGAGCTACTTAGAAACAGAACTCGATAACAATGAAATATTGATGAGCATCCTTTCCAATTACAACACAACATCTGTTGTACGTATCGAGGGTAAAATAAACATCAAAGATTTAGAGAAAAATGGTATGAGTGGAGAAGAAGTCGCATATCGTATGGAAAGAGCATCTGTATTAGCTCACATAGATCCATATAGAGCTGTCACACACAACAAAGGTGTTATGAATGGTATTAGCTCAGTCGTGTTAGTTACAGGCAATGATACAAGAAGCGTAGAAGCAAGCGCACATGCATATGCTAGTAAAGATGGACAATATCGAGGATTAACAACATGGAAATTCGATAAAGAAAACAAACAACTTATCGGCAGTATTGAACTACCACTAGCAATCGGAACAATAGGTGGTGGTATCGGTCTGTTACCAGCATCAAAAGTTGCATTAGACATACTAAACGTACAGACATCACAAGAACTAGGACACGTAATGGCAGCAGTTGGGTTAGCACAGAACTTCTCAGCATGTAGAGCGCTCGTTTCAGAAGGCATACAACAAGGACATATGAACCTACACTATAAATCACTCGCGATTAAAATAGGTGCTAAAGGAGAAGAAATACACGCTGTAACAACAGCCTTAAAACAATCATCTAACCCAAATCTGACTGCAGCAGAAGAAATATTAAAAGAAATTAGAAGTAAATAGTAAGAAAAAGAGCTAGGAATATAAATCCTTAGCTCTTTTTTGGATGGGATGATCAAAAAAGCAAAAGTTGATATTGTTGTTGGATTAACCATTATGTAAATACACGTAGAGGATCTCTTGTTGGATTTTCTAGCTCATTAATCCAAGTAAACGCCCTCTTGTTGGATTTTCTAACTCGTTAATCCAAGTAAACGCCCTCTTGTTGAATTTTCTAGCTCATTAATCCAAGCAAACACCTTCTTATTGGATTTTCTAGCTCATTAATCCAAGCAAACACCTTCTTATTGGATTTTCTAGCTCATTAATCCAAGCAAACACCTTCTTATTGGATTTTCTAGCTCATTAATCCAAGTAAACGCCCTCTTATTGGATTTTCTATCTCGTTAATCCAAGTAAACACCTTCTTATTGGATTTTCTATCTCGTTAATCCAAGCAAACACCTTCTTATTGGATTTTCTATCTCATTAATCCAACTAAACACCCTCTTATTGGATTTTCTATCTCATTAATCCAACTAAACACCCTCTTATTGGATTTTCTAACTCATTAATCCAACTAAACACCCTCTTATTGGATTTTCTTTCACATTAATCCAACTACATACCTTCTTATTGGATTTTCTATCTCATTAATCCAAGTACATGCCCTCTTATTGGATTTTCTAACTCATTAATCCAAGTAGACACTCTCTTTTTTTGAGGTATAGAGCGCGTGAAAGTTGCAAGAGAAGGTCCACGTGCAACATATTTTACGTAAATATTGTATCAAACTTCTTCAAATTTGATCTTATGTTATAATACGTTAATATTTACTGAATATTCAAATTTACAAAATTATAAATATAGTTTAATGGTTATCATATATGACATAGAAGAGAGGCGTAGATTTTGCGTAAAATTTATTTTTTAAGTGGTTTAGGTAGTCATCGATTATATCTAAATGATTTACAAAAGTATTTCTCAAGTATTCATTTAATTCAAATTGACCTACCTGGTCACGGTTTAAACTATGATTTAAATGTTCAATCTCTTGAAGATCTTGAAAATTGGTTTTTATCAAATATAAATGAAGAAAAAGTAACTGTCGTAGGTCATTCGTTAGGAGCTGATTTATTAGTACATCTGTCTAAGTCCATTAAGAAAATTAAAAACATCATATTACTTGATGGTGGTATATTCTCATTGAAGCAGTTGAATTATGACTTTGATAAGGAAATAACAGATGTAATAACCCATTTAAAGAATCAAACATTCGACAATATAGAGTCTCTGCTAAAAGAAGAAAAAAAAGGCTACAGACAATGGACTAAAAATCTTGAAGAAGCCTCAATTGCAAGAATGTATTGCAACTGTAGTACGAAAAAGTACGAAATGGCTTTAAATCAAGACAGTATTAAAAATTTATTATCATTAAGACGAAAAATAAAAATTCCAGATTTCTCAAATATTGAAGCAAACATTCTTATTTTACTACCTAGTATTCAAGACAAATTTATAGAACAAATAAAAATACAAAACATACCAAAAACAATTGAAACACATACTATTCCAAACAGTGGTCATGATATTTACCTTGATAATCCTGAAGCTGTTAATATAAAAATTAATGAGTGGCTTAAAGATAAAAGTTGATAAGTTTTAAATAAGCGAATATTATATATAAATTAAACACGGATAAGCATGCAACATGCTTATCCGTGTTTATTAGTTAATTGAAAAGATATGATTTAAATTTATTTCTTTTTAAAAGCATGCATAGATTTTTCTAGGTGTGATTTCATAGCTTTTTTAATAATATCTTTATCTTTAGTTGTTAGCGCTTTGAGTATTTCATTATGTTCTTCAATTACTTCCAACATTCTACCCTGACTTTTCAATCCTTGTGTTCCTATCAAAATTGATAAATCATGTTGAACATTATAACTCTTTAAAAATAATTTAAATTCTATTATTTCCATTAAATATGTGTGAAACTCTTTATCTAATAACATGAACGTATAATAATCATTCTTTTCAGCTGCTTTAGATTGATGATCAATAATCGTTTGTAAATCAAAGATATGATTTTCATTTATTAATTCAACTAAAAACGGGACACATGCAATTTCTAAAGATTCCCTTAATAAGAAAATCTGGTTTATTTCATGGTTTGTAAATGTGTTAACTTTGTAGCCCTTTCTAGGTTTAAATATCATGAGCTGTTCTAATACTAATTCATTCATAGCTTCTCTAACAGGTGTACGCGACACATCAAGTAAATTAGATAATTCAACTTCAGTAATGAATTCATTCAATGGTAATTCATTATTAAATAAAGAGTATTTAACTTGATCATATATTTCTTGCTTAATTGAATTTCTATTAACTTTTTTTAATGAATTATACATACATACACCTCCTTAGAAAGTTTATTTAAATAATGAAACCGGGTAAGTAATCAACCACGGAACATACGTAATAATCACAAGTATTAATATTAAAATTGCTAATTGTGGAACAATTGCTTTTATAATTTTTTTAATGTCTACTTTGCTTATTGAAGATACTACAAACAAACATACACCCACTGGTGGCGTAATCATACCTATTGATAAATTCACAGCCATTATTACTCCAAAATGGATTGGATCAATATTTGTAGCTAATATTAAAGGTAAAAATATCGGTGTAAATATTGTTACCGCACTGATAGTATCTATAAATGTACCTGCAATTAATAATACTATATTAATAACAAGCAAGAGTAGTAATGGATTTTCAGCAAATATCCCTAACATATCCTGTATCTGTTCTGGCACATTGTTAAATGATACAAACCAAATAAATACAGCTGCACTTCCTATTAAAAATATTATACCAACAGACGTTTTTGTACTACTAATTAACGCATCATATAATTTTTTAAAAGTAAGTTCTTTATAAACTAATGTACTTATTAGTATGGCATATAACACTGCAATTACGCCAGATTCTGTTGCTGTGAACAAACCACTAATAATACCCCCAATTATAATCGCGGGCATTAACAATGCTAAAATAGCATCTTTAAATCCCAATAGAACATCTTTAACTGGTGGAAAACTGTCCATAGATTTGTAGTTATTCTTCTTACCTACAAAGTAACTATAAATCATTAATCCAACCCCCATTAATATACCGGGAACTATACCTCCTATAAATAAATCACTAATAGATTGGTTCGCCATTACACCAAATAAAATAAATATAATACTTGGAGGTATAATCGGGCCTACTGTAGAAGCAGATGCAACTAATGCAGAAGAAAATCCTTCATCGTAGCCTTCTTTCTTCATTAATGGTAATAACATACCGCCAATAGCCGCAGCCGCAGCAATTGCTGTACCTGTTAACGCCGCAAAGAACACACTTGAAATAATTACTACCATCGCTAATCCGCCAGGTAATGGCCCGATTAACAATTTAGAAAAATTCACGATTCGTTCGGATATACCACCTTTAGACATAATTTCCCCAGCTAATACAAATAGAGGAACAGCTAAAAGTGAAAAATTATTAATACCGAAGTACATTTTTCTTGGTATAATTTCCAAAAACTCTATGCCCGTCCAGCCTATACCAATAATTGAAACTGTCATTAATGAAAACGCAATAGGCATTCTTATAATAATCAAAGCAAACAACAAAATAATTAATAATAGTATCATGATTGTTCACCTGTCTTCCAAGTGAAATAAATCATTAATAGAAAACATATTGGCATAGGAATATACATAATCCATCTTCCTATCGGTATAGATGTCATGACTTGATTAGCATCTATACTCAAATATACTTGTAGAAAGCTGTAATACAACAATATTAATAGCACAATTGTAATGATTGTTTTCACAAAATAATTAAGTAATTTATCGATTTTAGCAGGTAATTTTTCAAATAAATCTACTTGTAAATGCTCCTGTTTATACATCAAAATAACAGCACCAAATAAAATACTATAAACAAAAAATAGCATCAACACTTCTTGTGACCAAAATATAGAAGTCTTAAATATAAATCGTGTTAGTACCTGTAACAAAATCATAGCAATAGATAAAATCATAAAAATTGTCATTATATGTGTTAAAACGTTTATAAACTTCTTCTCTAATATATCCAGTTTATTCATTATTAGCCCCCTTATTCGCTAAATTGACGAACTATGGATTTAGGTACTTGGTCTGTAATTTGTGAATCTACATGTTTAGTTTTATTTTTAAACTCATCCCTATTAACATTAGTTATAATCATACCTTCATCTTTTAGCTGCTTCTTAATTTTTTTCTCCTGTTTTGCAATGTATTGTCTTTGATAATCTGTTGACTCAACAATACTTTCGTTTACTATCTGTTTCTCTTTTTTAGTCAACTGATTATAATAATCATCATTCATGAGCACTACAGCTGGCGTATAAGTATGATTAGTTAATGAAATGTATTTTTGCACTTCAAATAATTTCTGAGAATAAATTGTAGGTAAAGGATTTTCTTGACCATCTACTACTCCTTGATCTAATGCAGAGTACAACTCACTGAAACTAATAGGGGTAGGAATAGCATTCAAAGTTTTTAAATGTTCATTCCAAACCTTTGCAGATTGGACTCTTAGTTTTAAGTTTTCCATATCTTCAGGATGTTTTATTTCTCTTTTTTTATTTGTAAAATGTCTAAAACCAACTTCCCAATATCCTAATCCTTTCATATCTTTCTTTTTAGCTAACTCTAATAAATCTTTTCCAGGTTTTCCATCGAGCTTCGTATAAACATCTTTTTTGCTATCGAATAAATAAGGGATACCAAATAAATTCATTTCGGGCATTGTATTAGATAAGCTACTATCTGCTGCAACAGTTGTCATTTGAATAGTCCCAGTCATTGTTTGGTCTACTAACTCATCTTCATTTCCTAAACTTCCATCCCCATATACATTTACTTTCATTTTCCCATCAGATTTTTCTTCAACAAGCTTTTTAAACTTTTGAGAAGCAATATTATATTGATGTGTATCAGAACCCGTATGAGCTAATCGTATGGTTTTTTCTTCACTTCCATTGACTTTTTCAGTCGAATTTTGGCAACCACTTAAGATTAGAATGAGTACAAAGGATATTGAAATAATCTTTTTCATTAAACGTCATCCCCCTATAATCTATCTCCGTTTAAGAATATAAATCAGTTCTTCTATTTTTAAACACAGGTATTTGATTTCGCATTTCATTTACCTTATTAGAATCAATCTTTACACTTAAAATTGTTTCTTGGTTATTTGCTTCTGATATCACATCACCATTTGGAGCAATAACTAAGGAATGTCCAGCATATTCTGTATTTTCATCATTACCACATGAATTACATGCCACTATATATGTTTCATTTTCAATTGCCCTCGCAATATTCAATTGTTTCC
Organism: Mammaliicoccus sp. JADD-157; assembly: GCF_049310805.1. Lineage (NCBI taxonomy): Bacteria > Bacillati > Bacillota > Bacilli > Caryophanales > Staphylococcaceae > Mammaliicoccus > Mammaliicoccus sp. JADD-157. The sequence goes on from NZ_JBMOVZ010000003.1 coordinate 374,658, forward strand.
AATGATATAGTCTAGATTCTGGCCACTGTGCTACTACAAAAATAACCTTGCTTTCATTTATCGCTAAACGTCTTATTGGTTCAGGAAACCTTAAATCATAGCAAATAATTCCACCCATTTTGATATCACATAAATCAAACGTTTCTGGTAAAAAATTGCCGGAAGATAAATACTTAGGCTCATTAAGCATAGGAACTAAATGAATCTTATCGTAGTCATAAATTAAGTCTCCATGTTCATTAAATACAACCAATGTATTATATACAGCATCATCTTTTTTATTTGAAACTGATCCAGCTACTACATTAACCTTAAATTGATTTGCCAAATTCGATATAAATTGCTTAGTATTTCCTAGGTTATTATCTGCCTTTTCGTTTAAATGTTCTAAGTCATAACCGTTATTCCACATTTCAGGAAAAACAACAATATCAGTATCTTCATTTAACTCATTTTCAAAAAACTGTTTAATTTTAGATTTATTTGCTTCCAAGTCCCCGAATGCAACCTCAAATTGATAGAGTTGGATTTTTATCATAATTTACTCACCTCATATTCTAATTTAATAGTCTTATTTTGAGCAGGATCTATGAGTTCAGCTTTAAATCTATCGGGATATTTAAAGCCATTTACTAAAGGTACTGTTCCACAATAAACAACTGCTTTAGTTAAATTAGCACCAAATTCATTTAATGAATCTATTAACTTTTCGTAAGGTAAAATACCACTTACTTTATCATCTTGATACAAAGTCCATTCTCCATTTTCTTGTACATAAGATTTCAACTCTAAATCATCCCAATGTTCTTCTACATCCTCAAATTTCCATAAAGTATGAGCAATTGGCTTTGCACATAATTGTTTAGATTTATGAATACTAACTGTCTCTAACTCACGATCAGTATGATCACTACCTAACGTTACATAGCGATTATCCCCATCAAAAATCACTACAATCTCCGCTTCACCACTCGATTTTTCTCCAATTATCGAAATATTGTTATCTTGTCTGAATAAATATGGATCTAAATGATATATTTCAGGAATAGAATCCGGTTCTGGGACACCTAATTCTTTAAGTTCATCAATATGTGCTTTTGTTTTTTCAATATTTCTACCTGAATAACCTATACAATATGCATGATCGAATGAAAGATTTAACTTTTCATAATTTAATTTAAATTCCATATAAACACCCCTTTTTAATGTATACATTATACAGTATACATATATGGGTATACTTTTACAACTTAAGGATAAAATTTTATATAAAAAATCCCTGCTCTTTATTAAGTATAATAAACAGGGATTTTGTGATATTAATATTAAACTTATAAATATTGTATCAAATTTCTTAAATATGTCTTATCACTAAAAAATAATCAGCACCAAATACCCCTCTTACTAGTAACAGCAGTAAGAGGGGTTTGGTGATACCTATGGAAGTTGTATTATAAAAACATTATACTAAACCTCCTATAAAATGTAAATATTTCATCGGATTTCTTCAATATGTGGTTCTAATAAATACCATAATTTATTACTTAATTCATCTATAGAACATGGTCTAGATTTTTCTATCCACCAAACAATTACGCCTACAATCGCCGATGCTAGGAATTGTATTGTTATTTCATTATTTTCTTGTTTAATATTCGACTTAAATTTATCTGTTAGTGTCTGCTTCAGTACGTTTAAATCTGATTTTTGTACCAATTTCTTAAGTATTTCGTATTGTTTATCTATAACTTTAAATATTTCACGGAGGCTTTCCTGTGCATCATCTCTCTCGGACATGAAATTCGCACATTTTTCAATTCCCTCTGCCATTATAAAATCTATTGCGTGGTCAAGGATGTCATATTTATCGATAAAATTTAAATAAATAGTACCTCTATTAATATTAGATACTTCTGCTATATCTTTCATAGATATTTTAGCAATATCTTTTTTTTGCATTAATTTTATAAAACTTTCAATAATAAGTTGTTGTGATTTTTCTTTCCTCTTATCCATAATAACTCCTTTTCCTAAACAATTTTTAATATTTGTGCATTAAACATCATTATCTACTTTTTGTTTATTGAGTTTACTCTTTTACAATGTTAACTTCAAGTTAATGAACAAATGTTTATTAACTGAGAGGAGAACAAAAATGAATATACTCATATATGGTGCTGGTGTTCAAGGACAATTTTTGGCACATGCACTAAACAAACGTGACAATAATATTACTATACTTGCAAGAGGTAAGACTTACGAAAACCTACAAGAAAGAGGCGTCAGATTAAAGCACTTTCTACAAAAGAAAAATTCAATCGATCATTTTAACTATATAAGTGAATTATCTGAGACTGACCAATATGACATTATATTTGTGACAATGAAATACTCGGACTTCTATTCCGTTGTACCTGTATTAGCAAAAAACATTACCCAAAACATTGTTTTTGTCGGGAATAACACTAATCCACAGAAACTTCGTAAAATAGTTCTTGAACAATCAAATACAGACAAAAATATTTCTTTTGGCTTTTTAATGACTGGAGGTAATAGAGATAAAGCAAAGACAACTGTTCTTAGATTTAATGCCGGAGAGTTAAAAGTAAGTCATCTTGAAGGACAAATACCATTTCACAATATACTCGATGAGATATTTAAAGACTTATCTATAAAATTAACTTACGAAACAAACTTTGAGGATTGGCTTATGTCACATGCAGCAATGATTATACCTCTGAATACCGGTATAATGTTGAAAAATCAATATAAAGGACGACAAAAGAAACTTATTAAGAAAATCATAAATTCATACAACGAACTACACTTATTATTAGAACACAGTAACTATAAAATTATTCCAAAAGCACAAGCTACACTATTTAAAAAATTTAAATTTATCGCATATCCTCTACTAAAAATAATTTTAAACATTAAAATTATGAATCAAGTCCAAGGTTCAACGAGTGAAGTAGATTCACTATATGAAGATATTAAATTACTAAATAAGCATAGTGTATCAACAACTAGGCAATTAGATCAGATAGTTAAAGAAGTAAAAGAAACATTATAATTAAATAAGAGTAACATGCGCAAACATGTTACCCTGACAAGCACGTTCGTAAGACGGTGCCTTTGTGTGGTTTTGTAATAACCATCCGCCAAAGTTGGATGGTTATTTTTTTGTTTCATTTTGATAATTGCGACCACTAGACTAATCAGTGTTAGTATGAATATACTAATATTGATTAGTTTTTTTCTCAATAAATATTAAGGGTGTATATTAATGCTTACTGATTTAATAATTGCGATTGTGTTAATTACTGTTTCAACAATTCTTTCTATATACATATCAATAACAAAGAACCTCAGTATAATCTCAGGTATTGAACCAGAGAAAATACCTGCAAATAAAATTAATACTGTTATCAAAATTTTTAATACTTGTTTGTTAATTTCTACTATTTTAATAGCTACTAGTCTTTTATTCATTGATAACAATATAGTGTTAGGAATAATATTTTTGTTTACTGGTGTGGTTGTCTTATATTTGTTTTATATTTACTACATAAAAATCATAAAGAATTAATTTTTTTATTTCTAATGATTACGAACACGATGTTAAGTATACTTATTACTATTCCAGTTAATATAACGAAGTTAGATCCTAATGAGGCTATAAAAATACCACCTACAAAAGTCCCTACTGTTGTTCCTAAGTTAACAGAAGATAGAAAGATACCATTTGATAAGTCAGGTGCATCTGGAGCCGACGATGTAATGACATATTGTGTAACGTTAGCAGATATTCCTGCTAATGTTCCCCATATTATTGAAATAACAATCATAAAAGCAAAGTATTTTCCTAAACTAAACATAAGCATATAAGTTACGATTAGCCCAATTGGCAAGAAAAATATAGCTTTTTTAGGGATACTCGTTAATAGACGTCCCGCTATAATGTTACCTACTATATTAGATGCTCCATACAGAAACAGCACTGCAGTTACTGAACTACTTGATGCTTGTGTAACAATATTTAAATAATCCGTTAAATAACTGTATACACCAAATACTGCCGCATTAAATAGAAATGATACTGTAATTGAAATCCATGTTAAAGGGCGTTTCAATACACTAAGCTGACCACCATAACTTGTTGAAGTTTTCGCTGGCATTTTTGGAACAAAGAGCAAAGTCATAATAAGTACGATTATATTAACTACTGCAAAGAATAATAAAGCAACTTGCAAATTAAATTGTGTAGCTAAGAAATTCACGATTGGAACGCCTATGACCATCCCCGCGGATACTCCTATAAACACGCGTGCCACTGCTTTAGGTGCATCTTTTTTATCTACTGAATCAGAAGCGACTGAAAAAGCTAACGATATATATACTGGATGAAATATAGCCGGTACTATTCGAGCAATCAATAATACTGTAAAGCTTGATGTAAATAATGTTACAAAGTTACTAATAATAAAAATGACAAGTACAAAAATCATAACTTTCTTTCTGTTTATTTTTGATAATAACAAAGGCATAACTGGACCTGATATTGCTATACCTATAGCAAAGCTAGAAACAAGCCATCCTGCAGTTGATACACTTACATCAAACGCATCTGCAATAATAGGTATGAGTCCAATAAAACCCATCTCTGTGTTCAAAATACCGAATACACCTATAGTGAGTATAAGAATAACCAATTTATTATGTTTCAATACATCACCACTCCTGAAATTCTTGATATATAAAGTGTAGTGTGTAAAATGAGTTATAACAAATACTTTTAAATCATCATTAGAAATGCCTAAAAGGTATAACGAGGTGTATAAATGGAATTAAGAATACTAAAATACTTTGTCACCATAGCTAAAGAAGAGAATATTACAAGAGCCGCGAATTCATTACATGTTACTCAACCTACCTTATCTCGACAAATTAAAAATTTAGAAGAAGAACTAGGTGTATCTTTATTTAAGAGAAGCAATCACAATATACATTTAACAGAAGAAGGACAACTTTTTAAAAAGAGGGCCGAAGAATTACTAGCTATGTCACAAAAAATGCAAGATGAATTTAAAGTGATAGATAAACAAGTAGAAGGCGATATTTATTTAGGATGTGGCGAGACGAAAGGTATGCAATTTATTGCTCAAATCTTTAAAAATATTCAAACTACCTACCCGAATATCAATTTACACATATACAGTGGTAATGCTGATGATATTGCAAATAGATTAGATAAAGGTTTATTAGATTTCGGTATCCTTATACAACCTGCTAATTTAGCAAAATATAAAGCATTAACATTACCTTCATACGATAAATGGGGAGCAGTCGCTAAAAGAAATAGTCAATTAGCAAAAAATAAAACCGTCACTAAAGATGATTTAATAGACTTACCATTATTATGTTCTAGACAAGCAATCGATCCAACTATCATTAATAATGAATTTACAGCATGGTTTGGAGATATGTTCGACCAATTAAATATTGTATCTACTTTTAACTTAGCTTATAACGCTGGACTGATGGTTAAGGAAAACGTAGGATATGCATTAACTTTAGACAGCATCATCAATACATCAGAAGAAAGCGACTTATGCTTCATACCATTCGAACCAGAACTTATAGCAAAACATAACATCGTATGGAGAAAAGACCATAGTTTCTCCAAAGCCGCACAAGTATTTCTTGATAAAGCAAGAAGTATGTAAATAACAATGACTTTAATAGCGATTAAATAATATAAAAACGACTGATTTTACTTTAGAAATCAGTCGTTTTTATATTATAAGTATTTTCAATCTCAATTTCTCTACCCCATACTAATTCTATTACCATTTTCACAATCAAAGAAATGTCCTTTATTTATATCAAAAGCTAATTTTATCTTATCTCCTGACATGCTTTGGTTACGTGAATCTAACTTAGCAATAAAGGGATTATTGTTTAACTCTGAATGAATCATAATTTCAGAACCAAGCAATTCACTTACTTTAACATCAGATTCGAAAGGAGAAGCTAAACCAGATTCTATAAACACTGGTTCATCTCTAATATCTTCTGGTCTTATACCAAATTTAATATTCTTACCTTCATATCCTTTGTTTTTGATTAGTCTTTTTTGTGACTCAGATAATCTAATTTTGATCTCCCCTAAATATAATTCACCTTCTATTACTTTAGCATCAAAAATATTCATAGCTGGAGATCCTATAAATTCAGCAACAAATAGATTTTTAGGCTTATCATAAACATCTTTAGGTGTGCCTATTTGCATTATCTCTCCTTTGTTTAATATGACGATTCTATCAGCCATAGTTAGAGCTTCTGTCTGGTCATGCGTAACATATATTGTTGTTGTATTTAACTTTTTATGGATTTTAATAATTTCTGCTCTCATTTGAACTCTCAATTTAGCATCTAAATTTGATAAAGGTTCATCCATTAGAAAGATGCCCGCGTCTCTTACAATCGCTCTACCTAATGCTACTCTTTGCCTTTGACCACCAGATAAATCTTTAGGTTTTCTATCTAAATATTCTTCTAAACCAAGGATTTCAGAAGCTTCTTTCACTCTGCTTTCTATTTCACTCTTAGGTAATTTATTTAATTTTAAACCAAAAGCCATGTTATTATAAACACTCATATGAGGATATAAAGCATAGTTTTGGAATACCATCGCAATATCTCTATTTTTTGAATCTATATTATTCATTCTTTTCTCTTCAACGTAAAAGTCGCCATCCGTTATATCTTCTAATCCGGCTACCATTCTTAATGTAGTAGACTTTCCACACCCTGAAGGACCAACAAATACAATAAATTCTCCCTCATCAATTTTTAAATTAAAATCTTTAACAATCACGGGGCCTTTTTTATTATATTGCTTGGATATATTGCTTAAATTAATTTTGGTCATAACTTCACTCCTTTACATAATCTTCATATGCATTTGCCACTTCAAATAATATGGATTCTTGCTTTTTATTAACAACTAGTTGAATACCTTGTGAAATATTTCTTGCAACATAACCAGATGGTATAGAAATAGCTGGATGTCCCGTTAAATTAAAGACATTTGTATATAACATCATTACATCTGAAAGGTTCTGGGTAACTTTATTAAATTCTATTGTTTTCTTGTTTTTTAATGGTGTTATTATAGGCATAACAGGCGTTAAAATAATATCAACTTCAGCAAATAACTCATTAAATTTATTTGTTATATTTTCTTTTGTTTTTAACGCATTTTCATATTCCTCAATTGATATATTTCTTCCATGTTCAACTATGGATTTGATATTTTCAGTACGATAATAACCTTTTTGATCTCGTTCTGTTTGAGTTAATGAAATATCTCTAGTACCGATTGTTCTAGAAATTTTCATAGTTTCAATATCTTCTAAAAAAGACGTATCAATTTGCACAAGTTCATATCCTAAAAGATTAAAATTTTGATATGCGAATTCCATAACTTTTTCCATGATTTCATCATTATGTTCATTAAAATAAGTATTGGGTATACCTATTTTAACTTTTGCTTTTTCAGCTTTATTGTTAATAATGTTCGAATCCGTGTTAATAGCATTAAAGATTAATTGACTACCCTTTACTGTTTCAGAAAAGATACCTATATGATCTAATTCTTTTGATATAGTCGTCATTCCTTCTAAGTATTTATGGTTATGCCCTAATTTAAATCCTACTATCCCATTACAAGAAGCTGGAATCCTAGTAGATCCAGATGTGTCACTACCAATAGCAAATGGTACTAAACCAGATGAAACACTTACGGCTGATCCACTAGAAGAACCACCAGCTGTTACTTGGTCATTTAAAGGATTTATGACATCTCCATATACAACATTTTCAGACGTTACATCCATAGAATATTCATACATGTTAGTTTTGCCAATTAAAATTGCATCCATTCTTTCTAACTTTTCTACAATATAAGAAGATTTCTCAGAAAATAATTGTTTTGGACCATAATACGTTCCATTAGAAGTTAAATGACCTTTAATATCAAATATATCTTTAATTGCAATGGGAACACCATATAGTGTGTTTTCTTCCTTTTCATCCAATTTTTTTATTTTTTTCAATGTAGAATCTATATCTAAATTAATAAATGCATTATAATCATCTTTATTTTCGATAAGATATAGAGTGTGTTTTAAATTTTCAATTACAGCTAACTCATTTTGAAAAACATCATTTTTATCATATTTCTTGATCATCATCATCGCCTTAACTTCTTCTATTCTTTCAAACTTGTTATTTCTTTCATTGCTTTTGTAATAATTGAATTCATAACAACAACTGTATAATCGATATCTTGATTGATTGAATCTTTAGTTGTATGAACATCACTTGTTACTAATCCAATTTTTTTATTACTTGTTTTAATTTTGGTTATTAAATTCTCTAAAATTTCCTTGAATTCTAACGAGTGAACGTCTAAGCCAAGATTAATTGATAAATCTGTTTTACCAATAAAAATGATATCAATATCTTCAACAGTTAAAATATTTTCAATGTTATTCACTGCTTCTTCTGTTTCTATTTGAATTGCTATCGCTAAATGATTATTTGTATAATCTAGATATTCTTTTCCACTATATAGTCCATATTTAGCAGCGGGGATAGAATATGAAACCCCCCTTTTACCTTTTGGTGGAAAAAGTGCACATTGAACAACAAACCTAGCTTCACTTTCATTATTAATCATTGGCACTTGAATACCATGGGCTCCACTGTCTAATACTTTTTGGATTGCCTCACTTTTTTTAACCGTTCTAACTATTGGTGTAATGCCAACATATTTAGACACTTTAATAATTTCTGCAATATCTACTTCACTAAAAGCACCGTGCTCATTATCAATCACAACAAAATCAAAATTAGAATAACCCATCATTTCAACTATTGAAGTATTATTTAAACTTAAAAAACCACCAACAACTTGCTCGTTATTTATTAAAGCTTCTTTTAAAATATATTTTTCCAATATGCTTAACCTCTTTTAAATATATTTTTTCATAACATTGATAACCGCTTCTGGTTGTTCTAACGTTGATAAATGACCTGCGTCTTCGATAACATCTAGTGTTGAATTATCTATTTCTTTCTTCATATCTTCACTATAAGTTATAGGACAAACAACATCATGCTCACCAACAATTATATGTGTTTCGTTTTTAATTTTTTTTAAATTAACATAATAATCATTTCTAAATTCTAAAGCATTTAATTGTTTTAATACTGCTCTTTCACCTATATTTTGTGACATTGCTATAATCGTATTCTCTAAATCATCCGTTTTTTTGTAGGTCAAACTAGGTAACAAATGCTCTTTAGTAATTTTATAAAATTCATTTGCATGGACTAAGTCTTTAAAGCTGTGCCACATATTAATTTGATTTTGATTTGGTAAATATGGGTTTGTATCTAAAAGTATAAGCTTTTCTACTCTTTGTTCTGCTTGTTTTACGATTTCAAAAGTTACTATACCACCTAAAGATAGACCCGCCAAAATAAATTTGTTAGGTGCATTTTTCAACACATTCTTTGCCATTTCTTCTATGCTACTATTTTGAGTTAAGTCACCTACTATAATACGATATTCTCCTGAAAAATAATCCACTTGCTTTTTCCATAGATTTTCATCACATAACATGCCAGGTAGTAAAATCAAAGTTTTTTTATTATCCATGTTTACTGCTAAATTTCTCCCATATTTAATTTGCGCGCCATTTCTTGTTCAAGCGTTTTAAAATTCTCAGGAGGTATCATTTTCCCTTTATTATCAACTTTAAAATCATACTCTTCTCCCTTTTTCACTACTTTAGGATCCCAAATAGGATCAGGTCTATCAAATACCTCATGTTGTTCTAAGATTGAGAATATCCAAGATTCCTCTTCAGATAAATTTTCAAAACCTCTAAACATGTATGGAGGTAAAGAAATCATATCCCAAGGTTCTAAAATTATCTCTCCTTCTATCTCATCAGCGCTATTTCCCCAATAGAATCTCCATTTACCAGTTAGTATAAAAAATGTTTCTATATATTCATGTGTGTGATACGCAGGACCATTCCCTTTTGGTGCTTTCACCATTCCAATTTGGAAACCATGTGGCTCAGTTATATGCGGACTATAATTTTCATTCTCACTTGCAGTATCTCCAATTAATGCGTAATTTAATCTGTTATGTCCTGGTACTATACTATCTATAAACATTAACGGTATTGCTTGGTTTTTAATTTCATTGAATCTCACTACCCAATTATTTTCTAGTTCTGATTGTGTGTAATTTGTTTTTTCACTCATGATAAAATCTCCTTTTTATTTTAATCTTTTTTGTGCTGACATTTCATGTCCATGGAGTCCTTCTATTCGTGATTGATTAACTGCATGGTTTGCTAATAAATTAATACCTTCTCCACTTATTTCTTGAAATGTTACAAACTTTAAATAAGTGCCAACCCACAAACCACCTGTAAACCTAGCTGCTTTATTAGTAGGTAAAGTATGATTTGTTCCTGAAACTTTATCAGAGAAAACAACTGAACTGTTTTCTCCTAAAAATAGTGATCCATAATTTTTTAACTGGTCACCTATTTTTTTATAATTTTTGCAATGTACGTGAATATGTTCCCCAGCTATTTCATCTGAGACCTCAATCAATTCGTCAATATTCTCTACAACAATAACTTCGCCTTGTTTTTCCCATGCTTTAAATACTGGTGAATCTTCTTTAAATTCTATTAGTTGTTTCGAGACTTCCGACAAGACATTTTCAGCATTTTCTTCAGATGTAGTAATTAATATAGCTCTGGCATTAGGATCATGTTCTGCTTGCGCTAATAAATCAGATGCGCAAAGTTCAGCATTGGAAGATTCATCTGCTAATACAATAACTTCACTTGGCCCAGCTAACATATCAATACCTACTTTTCCAAATACTTGCTTCTTTGCCTCGGCAACAAACTTATTTCCTGGACCAGCAATAATATCAACGTTTGGAACTGTCTCTGTTCCATATGCCATAGAAGCAATTGCTTGAGCACCTCCTATTGCATATATTTCATCAACACCAGATTGTATTAACCCATACACTGTAGCTGGATGTATAGAACCCTCATATGTTGCAGGACTACATGCTATAATTTTTTTCGCTCCTGCTACTTTTGCTGGACATACAACCATTGCTCCTGAAGATAATAATGGGTACCTTCCACCTGGAACATAAGCTCCTACTTTTTCAATGGGTAAGATCTTATGCCCCATTCTTATCCCACTATCGAATTCTTGGTCGATAGGTTTCAGACTGTTCATTTGAGCTTCTGAAAAATCCCTTATTCTATTTACCACTCGGTCAATTAATATTTTAGTTTCTTCGTCTAGCTTTGAAATCTGTTCTTCAATTTCATGTTTTGATAGTTTAAAGTGTTCTCTATTAGATTTACCGAAATTTTCTTCATATTTTTTTAATGATACGTCTCCATCTTTTCGTATGTTATCTATAATCTCTGATACTATTTTTGCAACATCATTATTTTCCTCTTCAGACATCAAATTTGCTTTTTTTAAGTAGTTCATCATTCATCCCCCTTTATTTAACTGCTCCTGCACTCATTCCTTTAACAAATTGCTTCCTTACTATGAACATAAACACAATTGTTGGTAATGCATATAAAATACCTGCAGCTGCCATCTCATTCCATATGACACCATTTTCACCAACAAAATAAGAAAGTGCTATTGGTAGCGTCACGGCTTTTTGATTCGTTAAAATTAAACTAAACATATATTCGTTCCAAACAATTACAAAACAAAATACCGTGGCAGTTATAATGCCTGGTTTAGCCATTGGTAATATGATGTGCCAAATTATTTGTAATTTACTTGCACCATCAATTGAGGCTGCTTCTTCTATACTGGTTGGTATGCCATCTATAAAACCTTTAATTAACCAAATAGCATAAGGTATTGTATGCCCTAAGTTCACTATGATTAAAGCTACAAGTGTATCTAGTAATCCCCAATCTTTAAATAAAGTGAAAAAAGGAATAACATTGACTATTAAAGGAATAAACTGTGTAGATAAAATTAAAAATAATAACAATTGTTTACCGAAAATATTAAACCTGGATAAACTATATGCTGCCAATATACTAATCGGTAATGTTATTAAAAGGGCGACTAATACTACAATCGTACTATTTAAGTAGTAAGCACCAAATTCATACGTGCCACTAAATACATTTTTAAAATTATCCAATGTTGGTTCAAAAATCATACTTAATGAATAAACATCCTCACCACTTTTAAATGCCGTTAATATAATCCAAAATATAGGGAAAAAGAGACAAATTACTATGAACAAAGTACCTATTAATTCAATTGTGCTGAATAACTTACTTTTAAAAATATTCATTATGACCATTCATCTCCTTTCACTAACTTTCTCATATAAATCATTACAAATATGATTGTTATGATTGCAAGAATATATCCAAGTGCTGCACCATATCCCATTTCAAAGTATCTAAATGAAGTTTGGTATACTAAGAAATTTAACACTTCTGTTGAATTCCCAGGACCTCCACTAGTCATAGTGACGATTGGGTCAAATTGTTTAAGTGCAAACATTGTCATCAAAATAGTAGCTAATAATACAATTGGTCTCAAAAGAGGTAATGTAATTTTGAAAAATATTTGTATAAAATTAGCTCCATCCATTCTTGCTGCTTCATAAACTTCTTCAGGTAAGCCCATAATCCCACTTATAAACATTAGAGACATAAATGGGAGCCATATCCATACAGCTACAGAAACTAAAGCAAATAGTGCGGTCATAGGGTTTCCTAGCCAAACTATATGATCTAAGGGTGGAAATATCGTGCCAATAATTTTATCGAATATGCCGTAGTCTGGATTTAACATAAACTTCCATGAATAACCTACTAAGGCAGGACTTAGAGCAAATGGTATAATTAAGATTGCTCTTATAAATGATAAATATTTTTTATCTCTACTTAATAATATGCCAATCAAGATTGCTAAAGTAATTGTGATAAATACTGTTGCTACTGTAAAAATTAGTGTTACAGTCACGCTGTTCCAAAATATTGGGTCTTTAAATGCTCTAATGTAATTATCTAAACCTATAAAATTCCCTATTTTATTAGATGTAGTGAGATCCCATTCATGTAAACTAATCCAGAATGAATTAATCATCGGATAAAATGTAACCATTGCTAAAACTATTAGAGCAGGTATAATCATTACATATTTAAAGTATTTGGTAGCCATATAATCCCCCCTTTAATCAATCATAATAGCCTTCCGCTTCAAGCAATTTCTCTATGTCTTTTGCAGCTTTATCTAAGCTTTCTTCTACATCATCTCCAACGGCCATATTAGAAATTTCTCTACTTAAAATATCTGAAATCCTTGGCCATATTCTAGATACTGGTAACGTATCTGCTTCTTCAAAACTATCCCCTGCAATATTAAATAAATTGTCCCCCAATTCATTTAATTCTTCGTCTCTCAAATTCTTTTTTTGAACGATATCTGTAGAGAATTGTTCAGGTGGTGACTTTTCTGTTAATGAATCTTTTACAATTGATTTCTCATTTTCTTCTTTACTTAGCCATTTCATAAACTTCCAAGCATCTTTTTTATTCTCAGAATCCTTCATCATACCTAATGGGAAAGTTGAAATACTCGAAACTTTTTTTCTTCCTTCCCAACTCGGTACAGGAACAAATCCTACATTGTTTTGTACTTCTTTAGCTGAATCAGGACCATTAAAGTCTGAATACACCCACCACCAGCCAAGCCACATCGCTGATCTACCTTGTTTAAAGTGTGTTCTTGATTCTTGTTCACCAAATTGTACAGACCCTTTTGGTGCCAAATCTTTTCTGATTAAGTTTATATATTCCTTGGTCGCTTCCACACCTTTTTTATTATTAAATTTTGGTTTCATATTTTTATCGAGAATATCACTACCATTCCCCCATAAATATGAAGTCCACATATATAAATTTTGGCCATTATTTCCTGATTGGTAATAAGGGGTTATGCCATATTTTCCAGTTTCTTTTTTAATTTTTTTACTAGCTTTATTTAAATCATCCCATGTTTTTGGAGGTTCTATATCTAACTTTTTAAATATATCTTTTCTATAAAAAAGTAACTGCGTATTGGCTCTTAATGGAAGGCTATAAATTTTGTTATTGTAAGTTGACAATTTCATAGTTGATTCTGGGAACCGTTCAAAGAAATTCTTATCAGCATAACCATCTAATGGTTCTAAAAATTGTTTGATAGATGGCCCCATTACATCAGCATAAGTAACTAAATCAAAGCTCGGTTCCTCTGAAATACCTTCCGTAGTAATCCTATTTAATAAATTTTCATAAGGTACGCCTACAAACCTTACTTTGATTCCTGTTTCTTTAGTAAACTCTTTACTTCTTGCTTCCCAAGCATTAAATTGTCCAATGTTCCCTTCTGTAACAGCAATTGTTATTGAACGCTCTTTATCTGAATTACCTTTTTCAATATTTCCTTGAGCACAACTTCCTAACAATAGTGTTAAAACAATAAGAGTAGTGAGAATTTTTTTATTCATAACATCTATCCCCTCATAAATTATGAGACCCCTGTAAAATTACCGTCATCATAAGAGTCAGATTCTTCGTTATTTTCTGATTTTTCTGTGTATACTTGTCTTAAAACATCTAATCCATCAAATAACATCCATTCTTCAGCTATTTTTTGATTTCTTACTTTATAATGATTAATTCCATTTATTTCTATTGTCTTACCACTTGCTTTTCCGAAGTATCCTATACCTCCGTGTACACCTTGGATTCTCCACCTTACAGCTACATCCCAATTATCTTTACCTTCTCGCTTATTGTTTGTAACGCGATCTATAATAACCTTTCCATTTGGAATAGAAGAAAATAAATTTAAAAATGTTCCTTGGATTTCGCTATGTCCAACCATATCTCTGTTTCTAACAAAGTGTAAAACAGCATTTTTTTCATATTTCTCTTTAACTTTGTTAAGAGATTTCCTAGACCATATTTGGTTAAACATCGTTAAAATAAAATCACCAATCTCAAAGTCATTAAATCTAGGTTGATAATGTTCAGGTTGCAATCCTTCTTCAGCTGATTGCGAAATATTGAATTGAATTGTCGGTGATAATGCGCTTGTTTGTTTCGCGATTTTTTTAGCAACTTCTATAGGGTCAAATCCTAATTGTTCAACTAAATGATGTGTATCCATTACAAGCCATTCTTCATAAATTTTATTTTGGAAAATTAAGCAATCTGCTGTAGTTCTAAACATGACTTTTCTTCCAGTTGCCTCTCCATATAAAGTGTCTCCTAAATTTGTTCCTACAGACTTACCTCTATGAGAAGTAAAGAACCCATCTTTATCGTTTCCAGACCAAATTACACTATATCCTAAACCTGAACGATCAGGGAACGATTGCAACGTTTGTAAAGTTCCAGAAATAACTTCATTTACACCATGACTATTCACTAGTCCCCTATGAATTTGAACACCATAACTATAAGTATCGTAAATTAAACCAATATCTTTCTCTTTCCAAATTTGTCTCGTTATTTTAACAATATAGTCTACAATATTTTGATAATCTCCAAACCCTTGCATAGATTGTTTTTTCATTTGGCTAGGATCAATATTTATATATCCTTCATCATCCATTGAATCTATCATGTTAACTTCTGAAGCATCTGCATAATGCAGTAAAGATGAATATTCCTTGTTGTTGCTTGATTCCATTTTTTTAACTTCATTTGTATTTTTCTTTTCTTCAGCCATATTATAATTCTCCTTTTATTTATTTAAATTTAATAAGCATAATTTTTTCTCAACCATTTCTTCCACTGCATATTTAATACCTTCTTTTCCTATTCCACTCTTTTTGACTCCACCATAAGGCATTTGATCTACACGATATGATGGGATATCATTAATCATTACACCTCCTACTTCAATTTCATCAAAGCATTTAAATGCTTTATCTATTTTTTGTGTATACACCCCAGCTTGTAACCCATAATTTGAATCATTTACAAGGTCTATAGCTTCGTTTAATGTTTCATAAGTATTTATAATAACTACTGGTCCAAAAACTTCTTTACAAGAAACTTCAAATTCATTTGATACATTCTTTAATATTGTCGGATTTATAACCGATTTGTTTCTTTCTCCACCTACAATAATATTTTCTTTATTGACTTTCCCTATCCAATTTTCTACTCTTCTAGCATCTTGTTCAGTTATGAGTGATGAGATATCTGTTTCTTTGTTATTTGGATCTCCAATATTTAATTTAGAAGTTTCTTCTTTAAATGATTTTATAAATTCCTTTTCTAAAGCTTTTTTTACATATATTCTTTGAACTGAAATACAAGTTTGACCACTATATCCATAACTACCTTCTACACATCTTTTAGCAACAGCATTGATATTTTCTGTATCTTCAACAATTACTGCGGCATTAGAACCTAGCTCCAACGCTATCTTTTTAAGTCCTGACTCGCCTTTTATTTTCTCTCCTACTTCGACACTACCTGTGAAAGTAATCATTTTAATAACTTCATCTTTTGTTAACCATTTGCCAATATCTTTACCAGAACCAAAAATTAGATTTATGGCACCTTTTGGTAGCCCAGCCTTTTCAAAAATTTCAGCAGTCATAATTGCACTTAACGGCGTTTGAGATGCTGGTTTTAAAACTACAGTATTGCCAGTTGCAATCGCTGGTCCTAATTTGTGTGCCACCAAATTGAATGGGAAATTGAACGGCGTAATGGCGGCTATAACACCTAATGGTTCTAACTTGGTATAACCCAATCTATTTTTCCCATTTTTAGCAGCATCTATAGGTACTATTTCTCCAGCAATTTTTTTAGCTTCATCAGCTGCAAATTGATATGTTTCTATTGTTCTTTCTATTTCTTGTGTTGCAGCTTTAAAAGGCTTAGCATTTTCTCGAATTAAAATATCAATGCATTGGTTTTTCTTTTCTTTGAAAATCTTCACTACATTATTGAGTATTTCTGCTCTTTCAAAAGCACTTAAGTTTTTCATAGTTTTATTAGTTTTATTTGCTGAATCAATTGCTTTTTTTACAATTTCTTGATTTGCTTTTGGTATTTCTCCAATTACTTCATTTGTATGAGGTGATTTTAACTCGTAATAGTCATCCCCTTGTACCCAATCACCATTTATAAAAAATTTATAGCGCTTATTCATTTTGGAAACCTCCTACGAATGCTTGATTATAAATTTCTAGTAACATTTCTTCTGTTAAATCGTAAGGCGTATTATCAATAAGTCTTTTAACGTTAATAGCTTGGCTTGCCAAATGAGATAAATCTTCCTCTGAAACATTTAAATCTTTTAAATTGGTCGGTAAATTTAGTTCTTGTAAAAGTTTATATAAATAATAGGATACGGCATCAACAACTTCGTATTTTTTCATTTTATAATCTCCGAGTTGTAATAAATTTGCGACTATTACAAGTTCATTTTCAATGGCATGACCAATATTTTTAATAACATAAGGTAGTAATAGGGCATTAGCGACACCGTGTTCAATATGGTATCTACCGCCTAGTGGATAAGCCATAGCATGTACCACTCCCACTCCAGCATTTGCTAAAGAAACACCACCTAATAAACTAACCCACGCCATATCCTCTCTAGCACAAATATTATGTTTATGATGGACAGCTTGCTTGATAGCATTCGGAAATATTTCCATAGATTTTTCTGAATAAATTTTTGTTAGAGGCGTACTTTTGACTGAAATAAATGATTCAAATGCATGTGTAAATGCGTCAACTCCAGAAGATGCAGTTACTTTTGCAGGACAAGTTATTGTTAAATGTGGATCTATAATCGCTATATCTGGTAATAAATATGTACTGACAATTCCTACTTTTAATTGCTCACTTTTATTTTCGAAAATTGCATTTCTTGTAACTTCCGCTCCTGTACCAGATGTTGTTGGAATTAAAATACTTTTTACTGTTCTTTCCTCTATTGCTTCTTTACCGTTTAAATAATCCTCGATATTACCTTTATTCATTAAAGCCGCAGTAGCTTTAGCTACATCTAAAGACGCTCCTCCACCAATACCTATGACCAAATCTGCATCGAATTCATTACCTTTATTCACATTGGAAATAACGTCTTCTTGTGCAGGTTCCCCAAATAAATCACTAGAGACTTCATAGCTGATTTGATGTTTTTCAATAATATCTATTAATTTTTGTGTGATACCTGCTTTTTTAACCCCTATGTCACTCACGATAAATATTTTTCTAATTTTGTTATTTTGAAATTCATCATCTAGCGAATATAATGCATCTTTTCCAAACCTTATGATTTCCGGACTATAAAAATCGTTAAATTGTATTAAGTTGTTCATTATTTATACCTCTTTCTCTTTTATTTATGAATGCGCTTTCAATAATTACCAAACTGTCCAACCTCCATCTACAAAAACTGTATTTCCAGTCATCATGTCTGAAGCATCAGATGATAATAACAAAACACTTCCAAACAAGTCATTTTTCTTTGCAAGCTTGCCTAATGGTATTTTGTCTATTATTTCCTTTTTAAATTCTTGATTTTTGAACCATGTTTGTGTAAGTTCTGTCTCAATAAACGTTGGTGCGATAGCATTAACATTGATATTAAATTTTGACCATTCAATAGAAAAAGCTTTAGTTAACTGAGTGATGCCACCTTTAGTTGTTGAATATACTGATCTATCAAAATAACCAACGAAAGCCATTTGTGAACTGATATTAATGATTTTTCCTTTGTTTAACTTTTTCATTTTTTCTCCGATGTACTTAGTGAAAAAATATGTGCTTTTCAAATTTATATTATTTTGGATATCCCAATCATCCACACTTACTTCTTCAATGGGTTTAGGTATGTTAATTCCTGCATTATTAATTAATATGTCAATCTCTCCAAAGTCATCATTAATTTTATTCGCTAAACTCTCTAATTCATCAAAATTCGTTAAATCGAATGGATATATTTCAACTCGACTTCCTGTATTAGAAAGCTCGTCTTTTAATTTTTGAAGTTGGGTTTTACTTCGAGCTATTAGTGCAGTATTAGCACCATTTTCATTCATTAATTTCGCTATTTCTTTGCCTATTCCTTTGCTTGCGCCAGTAATTACAGCTGTTTTTCCTTCAACTGAAAAGATGTTTTCTACTTTATAATTTATCATTAAGTTATGTCACCTCTTTTCTAGCTTCAGCAGTAGTTTTTCTTAATTTAAGTTGTGGTTTTATGAGTATATCTACTTTTTCTTCATTAGATTTATCACTGATTTTTTTCATTAATTTTTCAATTGTTAATGTAGCCATTTTTTCTTTTTGTTGGGCAATAGTTGTAAGTTGGATAAATGAATTTCCAGAAATATCAATGTCATCACAACCTATAACGGAAATATCTTCGGGTATTTTCAAACCTTCTGATACAGCTGCTTCCATAACTGCTAATGCCATATTATCTGTTGAAGAAAAGTAAGCAGTAGGTGGATTATTGGAATTCATTAATTTTTTTGCAAAATCATATACTTTTTTATATTCCAATTTATCCATGTACATTATTTCTTCATCAACTTCTAAATTATAGGTGTTGATTGAAGATAAAAATCCTTGTAACCGATCATAAAATGTTGAATATCTTAATGGTCCAGATATGTAAGCAATTCTTTTATGATTTAATTTCACTAAATGTTCGATTGCCATATTTGCTCCTAAAAAGTTATCTAATACAACATGACTATTGTAACCATCTTTATAAATCCTTCTATTATAAGTTATAATCGGAAAGTTTTTATCAATTAAATTGACGATTATGTCATTAGTCATTCTTGTAGAGGCAACAATGATACCATCGACTCTTTTAGCCATTAAACTGTCTATTGATTTTTTGAAATTTTCTTTATCGCTTTCAGAATCTATTATGATAACTTCATAGTTATATTTTCTAGCTTCTCTTAAAATGATATGGGCAGTTTCTGAATAAAATGAATTAGAGATATTTTCTATTATTAAACCAATAGTATTGGTCTTATTGTTAGCTAAACCTCTAGCAATCTCATTAGGAGAAAAACCCAATTCTTTAATAGCATTTAATACTTTTTGTTTTGTCTCTGGTTTAATATATGGATAATTATTTAATACTCTCGAAACGGTGGACTGCGATACATTAGCTAATTTCGCTACATCATAAATACTAATTTTATTCATATGACCCTCCTTTTTTGAAAGCGCATTCAAAACTTAGTTGTAATATACATCACGTCCGACAATATTGCAAATGGTAATTTTAATTATAATTTTACAATGCATAAGTTATTTAATTTTATATTTTAGTAATATAGTTACTTTGTTTTTTTCAACCAATCACTTTAAATACACTTTTGAAATATTTAATAGGTTTCTTTAAGCATGAAAATGTATATATATTAAAATTGAATTATGTATTTATATAATGATTAAAAGAATAATTATTTTTATTATGTATATGGTTTACTCGGTACCACTTTTACAATTTACTTTTAAATAGCAAAAGAGCTTGAAACGACTTTTTAAAGTTATTTCAAGCTCTTTTTATCTATTCTTTATTTTGTGATTTTTACTTTCCCTACTGAATTGTCTTTACTTTTTGCTGCTACTTCAAATTTTAAACCATGTTTTGGCACTAAGACGCCTGCGTCTTCTTGCCCTTTATTTGAATAGTCTTGGCTATCATCGAATAATGGATTTTTCTTCGTTTTATTATCGTGTAGTTCGTATCCTTCTTCATTTTTTAATTTTAATTTTGGTTGGTGATCTAAACTAAATGCTGCATCTCTAATTTGGAATTGCGTTGCTGCCGGGTCATCTTTGAGACCTTTTTTCTTCCAGTTTAATGTGTTTTGATCTGCATCCACTATACTTATAAATCCTTGTCCTGGATGGTCTTTTACATTATTATCAGAAAAGCTTTTGTCTACGTACCAAACTGTTAATCCGGTATTATAAGCCATCGTTCCGCCACCGCGTTTAATGTTCTTTAATCCTTTGTCTGGTCCAGTATAGTTTCTCCATTGTAATAAGTAATAATTTTCATCGTAGCGATTTCCATCACTTTGGGTAAATCCTTGTAGTTCAAAATCAGATTCACTTTCTGCATCATCGTTTAATATTTCTTTTCCATCTTTTGATGTTACTTTAATTTGGTCGATAAACCAGCCTGGATATGTTTCATATTTATCTGTTACGTATGAAAAGCGCAGTTTAATCTTTTTACCATCGTATTTCGATAAATCGAATTTAGCATCTTTATACTCGTTAGATTTACCGTCTATACCGTTACCTTGGTTTTGTCCGCTTCCTTCTGGATCATCATTGTTTGTTATATTGCCTTTAATATTCTCCCAATTTTCACCGTTGTCTGTTGATACTTGTACGTAACCATAATCAAATCCTTGTTCAATATCGTACCAAGTTTTGAAGTTTAACTCGCTTGTCTTAGCTGAAGTTAAGTTTAAATCTGTTTCCATCGAATATTGTGTATCATCTTTCGCGCCACTCCAATATGCTTGCTTACCTTGTACAGGTTTTTGGAGCAGAGTTGATTTGTCAGGAAGATTAACTTTTATTGCGTCGTTATTCGTACCTTTCGTTGCTGCTTCATCTATTAACTCTGATGTTTCACCTTTAAATTCACTTGCATTAATTTCACTTCCCGTTTGCCAATTACCACCGTGTTGTTCTTGCAACATTTCTTTCATATATGGATCAAACCCAGTAGGTTCTGTTCCTGGTATTGCACCAGCCCAACTACCTGAAGACATAATTGACCAGAATGATACCGGCTCACCTTTACCTGTATATTCTGTGTCATATTCGTCTGGTAATCCTAAGTCATGTCCGTATTCATGGGAAAATACGCCGGCTGCCCCATCTTCTGGTTGTATCGTATAATCAATAGCTGCTAACTTACCATCAAATTGATCTAATCCTGAATTAGTTCCTGGTATTGTATAAGGCTCACCTTTTTCATCAAAATCAAGCGACCATCTATGTGACCAAATTGCATCTGTTCCAAGTTTACCACCACCTGATTCTTCACCTGGACCAGAGTGCACAATCATAATATGATCGACAATTCCATCTTTTTCATCATACACTCCATCGCCATCTATATCATCACGATCCCATTGGTCATAATCACTTAAATCGATACTAGGGTCTTTCGCTGCTTGTTCCAACGCTTCTTGCACTAATTCTTTCGGTTTACTATCGCTACCACCTTCGTCTGGTGCGTTATCACCATAATAACTAGCTGGGTGTTTTGCTTTATACCAACCGTGTACTTGACCATCTATATCATAGCTGCCACCTGATTGATTTTGATAATATTGCTTCATACTCATCAAGTTTTTACCATTTGGGCCTTTATATCCTTTCTCTCCAAACACCATATCTTGAAAATGAGAAACAGGGTATTCGTCATAATACATATCTGTTTCATCTTTTGTAATAGAGCTATTTGGATAATCTGGAAATTCCATTGCTATAACTAGTACTTTATCTTTACGAACTTTACCAGTATATTTTTCTTCTTGAACTTTATCTACTCGCTTACCATTATTCTTTTTCTTATACATTTCTTTTTCATTTTTATTCAATTGACCTAAACGTTTACCATTATTACCTTTTTTATATCGCTTATCAAAAAGTCCTTTATTAGGTATGTATTTTTGATGATATTGTTCTCCTTTACCATCCATATATCGTTTTAATCTTTCTTCTTTTTCTTCAGGCGTATTCGTAGATTCAATAACACCTTCTTGTTCTAAAGTTTCAAGTAAACGATCTTCATTTGGTGCCACTTGGTGAGCAGAAGCGCCTTGTGATAAAAAAGGAAGTGCTATTATTGTGCTTAAAGAAACACAAGTTAATTTTTTAAACCATGAATTCACTAAAAATCCCCCTTATTTGTGTAATATAAACATATTATATACAATAACCCATAAAATAGTAATGAAAAATTCAAATAATTCAAATAATTATTTTTAGTATATAAAAATAATACACCTCCATATTAATTCGTTATTATACGAAAAAATATGGAGGCGCTTTTATAGATTAAAATTTGATTTTTATTCCACTATAAATTGATGTGCTTTTAAATCTCTAACAGCATTATCTAGAATCTTTTCAGTATGCGCTGAAATCGTATGCAAATGTACATTGTCCGTTAAATGAGCTAACATTTGTCCTTCAAATTTATTCATTGCATGTATAAACTTATCTAAATCGTCTTGTGTTTCTATCATTAAGTTTGCTTTTATATTCCCATACACAGGATGATCAATTGCCACATCATCAATCATCGCCCCATTATCTATAATTAATTGTAGTTCTTCTTCCATTCTTTCATTGTTATGCTGGCATACAATAACACGTTTATACGCTTTACCTTGAGGCGTATTATTAATCACATATCCTCTGCTTGTAGAATTAATAATATGTTCTTGAGATTTGAGAATAGAGATATCTTTCACAATAATTTGTCGTGAAACACCAAATTGTTGGCTCAACTGTTTACCACTAATTGGCTCATTTGTTGATTCGAGTAACTGCAGAATTGCTTTCCTGCGATTAAAGGGATTATTCATGTCGCTAGTCTCCTCTTAAGATTGTTTTTAAATGTTCAAAGCAATTATCTATATCTGCTTTTGTCGTATATTTACTAATTGAAAAACGAATATATTGGTCATACATCTTTTCTGCTATTGTATCTATTTTAACTTGTAAACCGTCACTTAACAATGCTCCGTGACCACAAGCTGTACCTGTCGATATACATATATTTCTATTAGATAAGTATTGCATAATATATTGCCCTTCAAACTTTGGAGAAAGTAAAGCTAAAATATGAGGTGCTTCCTCATTGTATACTATGGGTGTAAACCTTAATTCGACAGCTTGATTCAATAAATATTGCTTCATTTTCTTCATATGATTAATATCATCATCAATCGATAATGCTTTTGTCATGGCTACAATACTTGGTGAATCTATCGTGCCATTTTGTGTATTCATCTCATGAAAGTAATAATCATTTAATAGTTTTACATATTCGTGGTTTATTAACAAGCTACCCGAGCCCTTAGTTCCGTGAAATTTATGACTAGAAAAAGCATATGAAGTAAACAATTGAACGTTTATATCTTCTAATTTATGAACAGCTTGAACGCCATCAACATGTATAGGAATATGATTTTCCATTGCAATGTTACTCAAATCATTTATTGGCAAAATATACCCAGTCTCTGAATTCACATGTTGTGCAATAATAAGAACAACTTCATCTGTTACCAATTTTGTTGTTCTCTCCACATCAATTTCTCCGTTACCGTCTAAAGGTAAGTCTAAAATTTCGAATTTCGACTTATACATTTCTAATGCAGCATATATAGAAAGATGCTCGTATGGTGATACAAGTATCGTTCCTCTTTCTTGATATTCTAAATAACTACGTATTGCAATTTCATTTGCATGAGAACCGCTTCTTGTAAAAATAACTTCCTTATCAGTTTCAAAATATTTTTTAATATATTGTTTACATGATTCTAATAACTGATTTGTATGTTGTCCACCTATATGTAAACTCTCTCCATTATAAAACGCTTCTCTTTGAACATCTTGATACACACTTAACACTTCATTATCAGGTATCGTAGTTGATGCATTATCTAAATAAATCATTTCAAAACTCCCCTTGTTATTTATCTTTACATGTGTCAATATAATGTATATAAAATATAACATATATGTAAAGTAAGGTGTAAACTTGAGAAAAGTTATAGTGATAGGTTCAGGAATTGCTGCATTATCAGCCATTAAAGCCTTAGGTCCAAATGTCGAAATTCATTGTATTACGAAAGATAAACTTAATATGCATAATAGCAATTTAGCTCAAGGCGGTATTTGTTTTTCAAAATATGAAAATGATTATGGGAACGCACATATACAAGATACATATACTGCTGGAAATGAATTAGGTGATTTAAGCATCATCCAATCAATGATTCAACAAAGCCATAACATTATCCAAGAGATGATAGATGATGGCTTAAATTTTGATAAAAAATCCGAACAAACTTCTTTAGATTTTGCTATGGAAGGTGCTCATTCGAAAGCACGTATTCTACACATAGGAGGCGATCAAACAGGTTCTTATATTACTAAATATCTCATTCAACATTTACCGTCAGAAAATTTAACTATTTACGAAGAAACTGAAGTGATTGACTTATTAAGAGACGTTTCACATGAAATATCCGGTGTCGTTGCGCTTGATAAGCATGACAACAAATTAGAAATCATCGCTCATGATGTGATTTTAGCTACTGGTGGTTACAGTAACTTGTTTCCTATCAATTCTAGCGCGTCTCAAACAATAAACTCAGGTCATATAGTTGCATATCATAGCAACATCCATCTAAGACATATGGAAATGATACAATTTCACCCGACTTTACTAGGCACTATCAACGAAACATATGGCTTAGTTTCAGAAGCAGTAAGAGGGCACGGCGGTATATTAGTCAATGAAATTGGTCACGAGTTTATGAACGACTTACATCCGCTTAGTAGTTTAGCACCACGAGATGTGACGAGTAGAGCTATTTTCCAGCAACAAAAAGAAGGTCACCAATGTTATATCAACATAAAACATATTGAACACTTCCCTACTAGATTTCCAACGATATATAAAAATCTAGTTAAACATTTTCCGGATGCATATCATAATCAATTGATACCTGTTTCTCCAGGTGCACACTATACAATGGGTGGCGTTAAAGCGCATTTAGACGGTACAACTGAAGAACCACACTTCTATGCTATTGGTGAAGCCAGCAATACAAATTTTCATGGTGCTAATCGATTAGCTAGCAATTCACTTTTAGAAGGTCTTGTTATGGGAAACCTTTGTGGAAGAAAAATAAAAAATACTCCAATAAGAGAAATACAAAGCATTCAACTATGTAGGTTACAAATACCTCTCATTACAGCACAAGATTTTCATGCGTTACAAAATCAAAGTTTTGAAGTATTAGGTATAGAACGTAATGGTCAAAATATTCAACGTTACTTAAAAGATATTCAACTTTGTCTTAGAAATTCAATGGTTACAGATGAATGGAATAAAGAAAATTGGCAAAGGTATGTAGAAATAAAAACTTTAGAAATGGTAAGTTTATCAGCTTTAAATAGAAATGAATCTAGAGGTGTTCATTTTAGAACGGATTACCCGCATAGCCAACCTCAATTACAAACTATTGATATAGAAATCATAATGGAGGATAAATTTCATGCTAAACAAGTTGTATGTCCAAGAAAAGCTCAAACAATTTTACCTTGAGGATAATCATTATGGTGATTTATCTTCAAGTGTTTTTGATTTAAATCAAAAAGGTGAATTAACACTTATCAGTAAAGCTCAAGGTATTTTTTGTGGAGAAACTATTATTCAAGAAAGCTTTAAACTAATTGAAAGTAATGTTCATACGAATATATTAGTTAAAGACGGTGAAATTGTAGAAAAAGGACAAAAAATCGCAATTATAAAAGGTTCTATCACAACTTTACTTACGATGGAACGCATCACTTTAAACTTAATACAACGCATGTCAGGCATTGCCACATCAACTCATCACATCGTACAAAAAGTTCAAGATACAAATGTTAAAATAGTTGATACAAGAAAGACAACACCGGGTCTCGGTATGTTTGAAAAACATGCTGTTCACGTAGGCGGTGGATACAACCATCGTCGAACTTTAAATGATGGATTGATGTTAAAAGATAATCATATTAGTTTTAGCGAATCTATACAAGACCTCGTGTCAAAAGCAAAGCAACTAGTCGGTCCAATGGATAAAATTGAAATCGAAATAGAAGATATAGATTCTTTACAAGAAGCAATTAAATCAGAGGTAGATATCATTATGTTTGATAATTGCAAACCTGAATGGATAGCACAGCATATTCAAGATGTACCTAGTCATATTAAGACGGAAGCTTCTGGAAACATCAATATTGATAATGTTCTAGAATATGCTCAAACAGGTGTTCATTATATTTCGGTAGGTTCTTTATTTTACAATCAACAAGCATTAGACATTTCAGCAAAGGTGGTTATTTAATTGTTTAATCCTACAATAGAAAAAGCACAGTCTATACCAGATCAATATTTAAATATGACAACCGAACAACTAGAAGAGAAAATACGAACAATCAAAGCTAAATTAGGTGACCAGTTATTTATGCCAACACACCATTATCAAAAAGATGAAGTCGCGCAGTTTGCAGATATAATGGGAGACTCTCTAGAACTAGCAAGAATATGTAAAGAAAATACAAAAGCTAAATATTTTGTATTTAACGGTGTACATTTTATGGCTGAGACTGCAGACATACTAACGCACGATAATCAAAATATATATTTACCAGATTTATCTGCAGGTTGTTCAATGGCAGATATGGCAAATATCGACCAGGCATTATATGGCTATGAAGTATTAACACAGCGTTTAGGTGATAACATTTTACCTCTTACTTACGTTAACTCTACAGCAGCTATTAAAAAATTTGTAGGAGTAAATGGTGGTTCTTGTGTGACAAGTGGCAATGCTGATAGCGTTATAGAGTGGGCATTGGACCAAGGTAAGCGTATTTTATTTTTACCTGATCAACATTTAGGTCGCAATACAGCATATAAACTAGGAATAAACCTTGATGAAATGGCAGTTTGGGACCCTATTCAAAAGGTATTAGATTATGATGGCAATGAAGATAATATTAGAATTATATTGTGGAAAGGTCATTGTTCCGTTCACGAAAAATTTTATTCAATACACATTGAACAAGCACGTAAAAAAGATCCAGATGTAAATGTCATCGTACACCCTGAATGTCAATTCGACATTGTTCAAATGGCAGACTACGCGGGGTCTACTAAATATATTATCGACAAGATTAAAAACGCTCCAAAAGGCTCTAATTGGGTAATAGGAACTGAAATGAATCTCGTTAACCGTTTAAAAACAACATATACTGATATCACCATAAACTCACTTAATCCACTTATGTGTTCATGCTTAACGATGAATAGAATCGACTTACCACATCTAGCATGGTGCCTAGACAAAATACAACAAGGTCATCTTGAAAACATCATTAAAGTTGATGAAGAAACAGCATATTATGCAAAGCAGTCATTAGAACGTATGCTAAGTATCGTTTAAGATTTAACTCATATATACAGGGTATAGTTACAGTGAGGTGATAGAAATGGATAAAACTGAAATCCAAGATAAAATTGAAAACATTTTAAATCAATCACGAGTAGGTGTATTATCTACAGCTCATCATAACGTACCAAACAGTCGTTACATGATGTTTTATAACGACGATTTGACACTATATACAAAAACAAGCAAAGAAACGACAAAAGTTGAAGAATTCAGAGATAATCCGAAAGCACATGTATTATTAGGATATAATGAAACAACGAACCATAGCTTTTTAGAAATAGATGCTGACGCAGAAATTATAGAAGATCAAGAAACAATAGATTGGTTATGGCAAAACCAAGATAAAACATTCTTTGACTCTAAAAAAGATCCAGATTTATGCGTTATAAAGATTAAACCTAAAACTATAAAACTTATGAATGATGACGATGTAGAAACACCACAGGTTATCACTCTATAATAAAGCTTTTATATTAAATAAAACCTGAAAAATCTTTTAAGATTTTCAGGTTTTTTATTACTAATCACTTCAAGTAACTACGCGTCACAATAATGTTTAACAAGTATAGAAATAATATATGGCCCACTATCCAAATAACATGTTCATTTAAGCTATATTGAAATATATCCCTTTCTGACATTTTTATAAGAATTGGATATAAAACAGTAAATATAATAAAGAGAGTTGTTAAAAAAATAATTTTCAATTTATTGAAATTAACGTAAATAACAATAGTGATAATTACTATTATGAAAGTAGTTAAAAAATGATAACTCAATTCTTCTATTAAAGTTATATTTTGATAATTTCTTACAAAATCTACGTTTAATAACAAGTCAGCAGTATGGTAATGTGTTATTAAATCAATAATTACGAATAAAAAATACGTAATACATGTAAGTATTAAACTGATAAATAATGGCATTATAATTAAACGTGCTTTACCCATTCATACATCTCCGATACACAAAACAAAATTTTAAATCATTAGACATTGAGCCTCTTACTACTCTGCTTATTATATTGATTTATTCTTTTCGGCCTCACACTTTTATACCATTTTAAACACATTAAAAATATAATAAAGAGTTCTATTACATCTCCGCCATAGTACATGACCATTGCGCCTTTTTCTGCTTGATTCGTCTCTACCCCTGAAGGAGGATAAGGATAAAATGACTTAGATAATATTTGGTGCAAAGTGACTGAAATCATCATAACAATAGCCCTGTAACGAAATGAATAAGGATTTCGTACTGGATCTATATATAGCATGATAGACGTAAATAAGTATCCTGCTAGAAAAATATGAATATGAACTAAATAATAAATTAAAGCAGAATGATGCATGTACATGAATAAATCAGTCCTATACAATAACCATAAACCGCCAGTATTTAAGACAAGTGCTGTTACTGGATGCATTATAAATTTGACGTAACCAGTATTCATAAACGAAGTTAATTTTCTCGCGCTTTTTGTAGGTAATGATTTTAATAACAACGTTATCGGAGCTGCAAGCACCATTAAAAGGGGTGCTAACATTCCTAATAGTATATGCCCATACATGTGGTTAATAAAATGATGATGCATTAAACCCGCCATTGGTTCAATCATTACAATTGAACCACTACAAACACCAATTACCCATAAACATGTTCTATAAAATGGCCAACTTCGTTCTTTCAATGACATTCCAATATACGAACCAATTAAGGATAACGCTATGATAACAATAGGCAAAGAATTAAGAATTATCATGCTTTATCATCTCTCTTTTTCGAGACATTAAATACCCAACGATAATCATTAAAGAACCTGTAACAATCCAAACTATATCATAAGTAATGACATTATCTACGTAGCGAATTTGGTGCATTCTCAAAATTTTATGATTAATAATGCCGTCATATACCTGGAATGTGCCCATTCCCATTAATACTCGACCAATCCAAAATATCCAATTCGTGCTGAATTTCCGTCTCGCATCTGCCAATAAAAACAAACCAAAAATAATAAAAAATCCACACATTGCGTTTAACACACCATCAGAAAATAAGCCTACTTCTCTCGTCATTTGATCATAAAAATGATGCCACTGTAAAAACTGATGAAAAACCATTTCGTCTATAAAACCCGCTAAACCAAAGCCAAACATAAGTCCGGACCACCTATGTTTTTTATCGTAAAGTTGGCGTTCATTATGCATCAAAATACCCCCTCGAAAATAGCTCTTATTCTAACAAATACCCTCATATGTTTAGCGTAATCTCTCTCTATTTTAAGAATACTCATCTAAACCATTCGAATTGCTGTACAGGAAACTGTACAATAAAGTGAATGATATATAAATCGGTAAGGTAGTTAATTTTTTATACATAGTTATTCGGATAATATTATTTATACTCATAACTTTTATTATTTAACATTTATACTCAAAGGGTATATATTTACTATAAACAGCTTCTGATTCAACATATTTGTATCTTCATTAAAGTGTGCAAACATATTTTTAGGAGGGGACGGGTATGACAAATGAAACAATCACAATACATACGAAACAAGATATCGTCGATTATGTAAATGAGCGAAAAACAACAAAGCGTACGTCACTACTACTGATTATAGTATTAGGGACTATTTTTTTAGACGCTTACGATTTAACTATTTTAGGTACAGCTACTGATCAGCTTACAGAAGAATTTAATTTATCCGCAACATATTTATCTTTTGTTATGACTGCTATGCCTTTTGGTGCTTTAATTGGTGCAGCTATTGGTGGTTTTTATGCTGATAAATTGGGCCGCAAGCTTATTCTATCCATTTCATTAATCTCCTTAATTATAGGTGCTCTCGGTGCAGCGTTATCGCCTACCCCATTCATATTACTCTGTTTCAGATTATTGATGGGATTTGCAATCGGTATGGACAGCCCTGTTGCTTTCACATTCATTGCAGAAATCAGTAATAAAAAGGATAAAGGTCGTAACGTCAATTATTGGCAAGTTGTCTGGTATATTGCAGTGGTATCATCTGCACTGATTGTGATTCTGCTATATGAATTAGGTACTGGCACTTGGTTATGGCGTTATTCAGTAGGTCTTGGTGCTGTATTTGCAACGATTATACTTGTTTTGAGACTTTTTTATTTAAGTGAAAGTCCTACTTGGTCCATGAAAAACAAAACACTTACTCAAGCTACAAGAGAACTTGAAAAGAACTACAATATTAAAGTGAAACTTGAACCGAATAAAGGTGAAGATGAATCTTATCGTAAAACAGAAGTAAAACATCCTTTAAGAACATTATTCAACAAACGTTATCGTAAAAGAACAATATTAGCGACATCAATAGCTACATTGCAAGGAATGCAGTATTATGCAATCGGATTATATATTCCTTTAATTGCTATATACATTATTGGTGACAATAAAATTGAATCATTATCAGGTACTGCGTTGATTAACGTCGCTGGTATCATTGGTGGTTTAGTAGGTGCATTACTTACAACTAAATACGGTGCACGCAAACTAACGATGATTGGTTTTAGTATTGTAGGTTGTTCAATGTTAGTCATCGGATTCTTTTACGGACACACATATACATGGTTAATTGCACTCATGGTAGCATTCTTCCTATTCGGTCATGCCGGCGGTCCAGGCACACAAGGTAAAGCAATTGGTGCCTTATCTTACCCGACTATTTTAAGAGGTAAAGGTACAGGATTTGTTGAATCAGTTAGTCGATTTGGAAGCATGTTCGGAACATTTATATTCCCGATTATATTAGCTAACTTCGGACTAAATAACACAATGCTATTTTTAGCTGCTGTGCCTATACTTGGCTTAATTATTACTACCGTTATTAAATGGGATCCAGTTGGTAAAGATGTAGAACATGAAGACCAATATATTGAAAAAGTATAATAACAAAAGGGAGCGGGACAGAAATCTCATTTTAATAAATAGATTTCGTAGTCCCCCGGCAAGGATGACTAGGGTTGGAAAAAGCTTGATATAAGCGCATTTTCAATCCAGTCAGCTACTGCCATTATAATAAAAGAGGCTGAGACATGTATTTATGTCCCAGCCTCCTTTTTTCTACTTCGTAACTGTATTTTCATACGGTACATTTCCGTATTCTTCAGTTTGTTGGTTTTCTTTTGGTTTATCTTTTTCCCATATACTTTCTAGTTCTTCTAAAGTTTTACCTTTAGTTTCAGGAATGAATTTCCAAACAAATATTCCTGACAGTATACTCATTGTGGCATAAAAACCATAAGTCATTGTACCGCTGATATCCATCATAAATGGATAAGTTGATGTGATTGTAAAGTTCGCTAACCACTGAACTGCTACTGCTATAGCTATCGCACTACTTCTAATACGGTTCGGGAATATTTCTGATAATAATACCCAAATAATTGGACCCCAACTCATCATAAATGAAGCAGTATAGATGACCATAAATAGTAATGTGATTACACCGAATATTCCATTTGCTGTTAATATACTCATGCCTATCATACCGATAGCCATTCCTGTTGATCCAATGATAAGTAACGGTTTACGTCCAAATTTATCAACATAAATTATAGCAATTAATGTGAATACCACATTTACTAATCCCATAACGACAGTTTGAATCATTGAAGCATCACTACCTGCACCAAGGGTTTCGAAAATTCTCGGTGCATAATAAAGTGCTACGTTTATTCCAATAAATTGTTGGAATATAGATAGTAATATTCCGATGATAATGACTGTTTTACCAAAACTAAATAATGGTGCTTTTGTATCATTTTTCTTACTTTTTGTAGATAATATATCTTTCAATACTTTTTTAGCATGCTCATTTGATGAATAAATTTTATTCAGAACAGTTAATGCGTCTTTATCTTTATTAGCTAATATTAAATACCTAGGTGTTTCTGGTACCAAGAATAGTAATACAAAGAACACGACAGCTGGTATTGCTTCAGTCATAAACATATAACGCCAACCTATTACATCAACCCAATTTTGTGATTGACCAAATGTAATACCATAGTTTACAAAGTATACGACTAACATACCAAAAATAATTGCGAACTGGTTCCAAGACACGAGTCGTCCTCTAATTGATGAAGGAGAAATTTCACTAATATACATTGGAGAAATAGCAGAAGCTAAGCCCACTCCTATCCCACCTATAATACGGTATATATTAAACATGACTAACAACCCTAAACTTGATTCTCCTGCATCAAAGAATAGAAATTCTGGATATCCTGATAAAATTGCTGATACTATAAATAAGATTGCAGCAACTTGTAAAGATTTTTTACGACCTACACTTCTTGAAATATTTGAAGACAATAATCCACCTATAATACACCCGATTAAAGCACTTGATACTGTTATTCCGTGGATAAAACTACCATAACCTGATGTGATATACTTTTGTAATGATTGTTCTGCCCCAGAAATTACTGCTGTATCATAACCAAATAATAGCCCACCAAGCGTTGCGATTAGTGCAATTTTAAAGATAAATCTCTTATTATCATAACTACTCATTACCCCATCTCCCTAATTCGTTATTTAAATTGAGCTAAGTCTTTCGTTAGTGGCTGAGTTGCAGTATAAATTTGTTTATATATATTAAATAATTTTTGATATGATTCATTATTTTTTGAATCTGGCGTGACTTTTTCATGATAGTTAATCCATGATTGGCTAATATCTTGAAATGTATCGAACCAGTTTTCGCCCATTGCCGCTAACATTGCAGCACCATATGCTGGCCCTTGTTCTTCTGTCCTAGTCATAATAGGCGCATTAAAGATATCCGCTTGTATTTGTAACCATTCTTCATTTTTTGCGCCTCCACCAATAGAAACAATTTCTTTTATATCGACATCTTGATTTTTCATAATCTCGATACTTTCATTAATAGAGTAAGTAACACCTTCAAGTACTGAACGTTTAATATCCTTTTGCGATGTATTAGCATCTAGCCCAATAAAGCTACCCCTGACAGATGCATCGTTATACGGTGTACGTTCACCTAATAGATATGGTGTATACAAGAGTCCATTTGCCCCTATTTTAGATTGTGAAATATCTTGTAAGAATGTACTAAAGTCTTCATCTGGGTTAAACAATTGCTTCAGCCATTCTAAACTATAGCCAGCTGAAAGTGTGACACCCATAATATACTTTTGATTTGGCACACAATGACTAAAGTAATGCATGTTACCGTCATTTTCGTAATGTTCACTGTTCTCAATAGAAAGTGCAACGCCCGATGTACCAATGCTTACAAGTTGTTTTGTTTCATCTGTTATACCAGAACCAAGTGCACCACAGGCATTATCTGCGCCACCTTGATAAATATTTATTTCCCAGTCAATATTTAATTGATTCTTAATATCTTCTTTTAACACACCACTTTTTTGATGAGAAGGAATCACTTCTGGGCATATGTTCGAATCAATATCTAATTGATCTAATAACGTTTCAGACCATTTTTTAGTTTTGATATTATACATAATCGTTCCAGCAGCATCTGATGGTTCTGTGAAAATATTACCCGTCAATTTATAGACAACATAATCTTTCGGCAACATAAATTTATGAATCTTTTTATAATTATTAGGTTCATTATTTTTTAGCCAAATTAATTTCGGAAGTGTGAAACCTTCAAGTACAGTATTTTGTGTTTGTTTAAGTAAGAACTCCATACCTAAAGTTTCTTTAATTTCTTCCACTTCTTGTGAAGTACGTGTATCATTCCATAAAATAGCTGGCCTTATACTATCACCAGATTCGTCAACAACGACTAATCCATGCATCTGTCCTGAAAAGCTAATACCTGTGATTGATTGTTTATCAAATTTCTTTAATAAGTGCGTTAAACTATTCACTGTTGCTTCGTACCAAACATCTGGATCCATTTCACTGTAACCAGACTTTGGATGCGTCGTTTTATAACTGAAGCTATGAGAGTCGACGACCTCACCATCTTTATTAACAACTATGGACTTTAATCCACTTGTACCAATATCAACGCCAATTACATAATTCATAATTATCATTCTCCATTATTGATATTTAGAATATATTGATTGATTTGTGATTTTATTACTTCTAAGTGATCTGACTCATTTTCAATTTTTTCTATTTTATGTGCATATTTTTCTAATTCTTTAAATGAAGTTGTTCCTTCTACAATTTCCTTACCGATACCTTCACTAAATGATTTATATTTTTTATTAATGATATTTTCGAAGAAGTTATCTTCAATCATTTTATGAGCGACTCTTAATCCAAGTGCAAATGTATCCATACCTGCAATGTGCGTTAATAGTAAGTCTTCTTGTTTAAATGATGTTCTTCTTGGCTTAGCATCGAAGTTTAGACCACCTGGGCTTAAACCATCATTTTTAAGTATTTCGTACATCGCTAATGTCGTGTCATACACGTCTGTAGGGAATTCATCAGTATCCCAACCTAGTTGAGGATGACCTTGATTGGCATCCACTGATCCTAACATTTGATTATCGCGTGCATATCTTAGTTCATGTTGGAATGAATGACCTGCTAAAGTAGCGTGGTTTGCTTCAATATTAAATTTAAATACATCATCTAAGCCATACTTCTGTAAGAAAGCATGAGCTGTTGCAACGTCTGTATCATATTGATGAGTAGTTGGTTCTTTAGGTTTAGGTTCAATTAAGAATTGTCCTTCAAATCCTATTTCTTCAGCATAACTTTTAGCCATCTTGAAGAAGTTTGCTAAATTATCTAGTTCTAACTTCATATCGGTATTTAATAAACTTTCATAACCTTCACGACCACCCCAGAATACAAAGTTTTCTGCGCCTAACTTTTTAGCAATTTCTAAAGATTTTTTCACTTTCGCTGCAGCGTATGCATATACTTCAGCGTTAGAAGATGTAGCTGCTCCGTGTACAAAACGTTCATGTGTGAAATTATTAGTAGTATTCCACAATAATTTCTTGCCCGTTTCATCTATTTTTTCTTTAATAAGATCGACTATTACGTCTAAGTTTTCATTTGATTCTTTTAAATTAGAACCTTCAGGAGCAATATCAATATCGTGGAAACAGAAATATTCAAGATTTAATTTTTCCATGAATTCAAAAATAGCATCCACTCTTGCTTTAGCTTTGTCCATCTCATTTAAGTTATCCCATTCACGTTCAGCCGTGCCTAAACCAAATGGGTCTGAAAGATCTGCAGTAAATGTATGCCAATAAGCGACACTAAACCTTAAATGTTCAGCCATCGTTTTATCGCCTATTTTTTCTTCCGGATTATAATATTTAAAACTATAAATGTTTTGTGATTTTGAACCTTCGTATTTTACTTTATCTATGTCGAAATATGTCATTGTTATCCTCCTAATGATAGTTGGTTAGTTTATTAAACAAACTAACTTTAAAAATAATATATCATATACTATCATTTATGTAAACGCTTTCTACATTAAAAAAAGAACTTGTTAGAAATCTTATAAAAGATTTCTAACAAGCTCTTTTTAAATATGAATATCTAATTGAATGTCTTCAATTTGTAGCACTTTTTGAATGATTGCTAAAGTTCCGCCTAACAAAGTAGCATACTTCACATTAGAATTTAGCTTGATTTGAATTTCATTTCGAGAATACTGTTTAAACTGTTCTTTAATTTCTTCTAAAATTTCTGGTATTTCATTAATTAACGGACAGTTAACATAAAAAGCATTTGGATTAAATTGCGTGTTTAAGTTATGTATTAATATAGCAATCTTATTAATAAATTGCTCCATCTCTTGCACAACTACAGAGTTTCGCTCTTTATAATATTGAATTAGTTTACTAAGTGTTAACGTCTCACCTAATTGATGGCTTAAATTTTGTAGTAAAGCTTCTTGAGAAAAAATATCTTCAATCTTATGATAAGTTTCCACATTATTGCTTACTTTTGATACAAGTGTTTTTCCAATCTCACCCGCTTCACCATTGGCACCGCGATACAATTTATTATTAATAATTAAGCCCGCACCAATACCTTTATGAATGCTAAGCGCTATAAGATTATTAATCGATAAACTATGCTTAAAATTACGCTCATACAATGCAGAAAGATTTGCCTCATTTTCGATCATCACAGGAACTTGGGCAAATTCTTTTAGCATTTCTGTTATAGAAGCTCCATCTGTCTTGTGGAATGGTAAATAAATGACATTTTGATCATTATCAACGACACCATGTATAGATACAGACATACCTAATAAACCATGAATAGTGTCATTTTTCTCACGAACATCAACGTGCTCTTTCAAAATATCTAATATACTACTTACATTGTCATTCGGTAATTTATAAGATTCGTGTTGAATCACATTACCATCAAAGTAGTTATACATCACTTCAACAGAACTATACGTCAAATCTAACGAAATAAAGTAGCCATACAGATGATTAACCTTGAGTAAGATTGGTTTCCTTCCGCCACTTTTCGTACTGTCACCTTCACCAACTTCGCGCACTAAAGATTTACTCTTCAATTTATTTAAAATACTAGAAATGGTCGCTTTATTAATTCCTAGATTCTTTGATATTTCTGTGCGTGAAATATTTTGATGATTAAAAATTTCTTTTAGCACTAATTTTTCATTACTATTTATATTTAAAAATAAGTTATTTTCCATAATTTAAGACCCCATATGCACTTTGAATGTTCTATTTTAAATATCCATTTTATTATATTTATTATTTTAACACATATTAAAATAGCCAAAAGTTTTATCCTTATTTAATATATACCCTCTATTATTCATATTTGTTCAATTTCTTGTATGATATCATTGATATTATATACATCAATCTAAAATCACTTTTTATATAACTGAAAAGGAGCATATAAATTTATGAATATTTTAATTTTAGGGGCAACTGGTCGTGTTGGTCATGAGATTTTAAATCATGCGATTAATGACGATCACCATATAAATGTATTAGTTCGTAATAAAGAAAAATTAAAAACTAAATATAACCAACTCAATATAATAGAAGGCAATGTGTTAAACAAAGATGATATTGCCCAGGCAATAAAAGGTGTAGATGTTGTATTCAGTGCATTAGGTACTGATGGTACAACTACATTAACAGAAGCTATGCCTCTTATTATTGAAGCAATGGAACAAGAAGGCGTTAAGCGTATCATTACTATAGGTACAGCTGGCATATTACAAAGTAGAACTGACATCGATCTTTTTCGTTATGAATCAAACGAATCAAAAAGAAAAACGACTCGTGCAGCGAAAGAACACCGCAAAGTATATGAACTACTCGACCAATCTTCACTTAAATGGACAATTGTTTGTCCTACGTATTTACCTGATGGAGAAAGAACTGGCAAATATCGAACAGAGAAAAATTATTTACCTGAAGATAGCGTTAAAATCTCCGTACCAGATACTGCAGAATTCGCTTATCAACAGTTGAATAACGATGAATATGTTAAATCGCGAGTCGGTATTGCGTATTAAATAGAAAAGCCCGGGACATAAATAATTGTCCTGGGCTTTATTTTTGAGAATAGCTGAAAAGTTTTTTTAAATAAAAAATAAGTGATTTGTTGTTCATTATTTTCAGCTCCAATTTTTTATCAACATTTCTTTTTTATAAAGTTCTTGGAAGGCTTGTTATCACTATTTATTATAAACCATGATTGTAGTTATTGAACAATAAAATCAACAAAAAATCTTTTTACTATATACCTATAGGGGGTATATGTTATACTTTGATTATCAACTAGTTGTTCTTTTAAATTTTATAAATTAGGAGGTTCATTATCATGAATAAAGATAACAAGCATGATCATGAGCATCATAGTCATCAAGGACATGAAAATCATGAAGACCATGATAATCATAGTGACCACGCTCACCATCATGGTAATTTTAAAAGTAAATTCTTTATTTCATTAATTTTCGCAATACCCATCATCATTTTATCACCAATGATGGGCATAAAATTACCGTTCCAAGTTTCATTTACAGGTTCAGATTGGATCGTATTAATTCTAGCTACAATTTTATTCTTTTATGGCGGAAAGCCATTTATTACAGGTGCTAAAGCTGAGATTTTAAGTAAAAAACCTGGAATGATGACGTTAGTTACACTAGGTATTTCAGTTGCATATATTTATAGTTTATATGCATTTTATATGAATAACTTTAGCTCTTCGTCGTCCCATACTATGGACTTTTTCTGGGAGTTAGCTACTTTAATTGTCATTATGTTATTAGGTCACTGGATTGAAATGAATGCAGTTGGTAATGCTAGCAATGCTTTAAAGAAAATGGCGGAACTTTTACCTAATACCGCTATAAAAGTAACCGATGAAGACCAACGTCAAGAAGTGAAAATATCAGATATTGATATTGATGATATCGTTGAAGTTAAAGCTGGTGAAAGTATACCTACTGACGGTATCATCGCACAAGGTGAAACTTCGATTGACGAATCATTAGTAACAGGGGAATCAAAACTCGTTCCTAAAGCTTATAACGATGAAGTTATTGGTGGTTCCATCAATGGCTCAGGAACTATTCAAGTTAAAGTTACTGCTACCGGCGAAAACGGCTACCTTTCTCAAGTAATGGGATTAGTGAACCAAGCACAAAATGATAAATCCAAAGCTGAATTATTATCTGATAAAGTAGCAGGTTATTTATTCTACTTTGCAGTAAGTATCGGCTTAATTTCGTTTATTGTATGGATGCTTATTCAAAGTAATGTTGATTTTGCACTTGAACGTCTTGTAACAGTACTTGTCATAGCTTGTCCTCACGCATTGGGATTAGCGATTCCTTTAGTTACAGCACGTTCTACATCTATAGGTGCACACAATGGTTTAATTATAAAAAATAGAGAGTCTGTAGAAACAGCTCAACATTTAGATTATATTATGATGGATAAAACAGGTACATTAACTGAAGGTAATTTCTCAGTTAACCATTATGAAAGCTTTAATGAACAATTAACAGATGAAGATGTATTGAGTCTATTTGCTTCATTAGAGAGCAATTCCAATCACCCTCTTGCTACTGGTATAGTCAATTACGTTAAAAGTAAAGACATATCCTATTCTAGTCCTAAAGAAGTTAACAACTTACCAGGTGTAGGTCTAGAAGGTACTGTTAATAATAGAAAATTAAAAATAACAAATGTAACTTATTTAGATCAAAATAAATTTGATTACAACAAAGAACAATTTACTGACCTTGCTAAAGAAGGCAATTCCGTTAGTTATTTAATTGATGACAACCAAGTTATTGGCGTTATCGCGCAAGGTGACAAAATTAAAGAAAGTTCAAAACAAATGGTTTCGGATTTATTATCTAGAAATATCACACCTGTCATGCTTACAGGTGATAATAATGAAGTTGCTCAAGCAGTTGCCAAAGAGTTAAGTATTGATGATGTGCATTCACAATTAATGCCTGAAGATAAAGAAAAAATTATTAAAGACTATCAATCAAAAGGTAGTAAAGTTATGATGGTTGGCGATGGTATTAATGATGCGCCAAGTCTTATTAGAGCCGATATTGGTATGGCTATAGGTGCAGGTACAGATGTAGCCGTTGAGTCTGGCGATGTCATACTTGTTAAAAGTAACCCATCAGATATTATTAGTTTCTTAGATCTTTCTAAAAATACAATGAAGAAAATGGTTCAAAATCTTTGGTGGGGTGCTGGATACAACGTCGTTGCTGTACCTCTAGCAGCTGGAATATTAGCTGCAATAGGATTAATTTTATCCCCTGCTGTTGGCGCAATACTCATGTCATTCAGTACGATTATCGTAGCAATTAATGCTTTTATACTAAAATTAAAATAAAAGATAGGAGCTTTCAAATTATGATTAAGAAATTCAGTTTTATTATACTAGCATCAGGACTCGTATTATCCGCTTGTTCATCAGATAAAGAGGCAGAAGATAAAAAATCTAACAATCATAAAGAAGAAGAACATATGGAGCATAAAAACAATAGTAAAACACCAGAAAACATGAAGAGTACAAACGATGGCAAGTTTAAAAAAGGTGATAAAGTTACAATTACAGAAGGACATATGGCAGAGATGAAAAATGCCAAAGGTACAGTGAAAGAAGCTTATAAAACTTATGCTTATGAAGTAAGTTACACACCTACAAACGGAGACGACAAAGTAAATAATCATAAATGGGTCGTTAACGAAGAAGTAGCCGACGCACCTGAAGATGGTTTCAAAAAAGGTGACACTGTTAAATTAGAAGCTGACCATATGTCTGGCATGAAAAATGCAGAAGCTAAAATTGATGATGTAGAAGAAACAACTGTTTATATCGTAGATTATCAATCAACAGATAATGATAAAATGGTTAAAAATCATAAATGGATGACGGGCGATGAACTAAAAACACGTTAAAAACATCGGAATAAAAGAGCTAAGGACATAAATCCTTAGCTCTTTTTTTGGATGGGATTGATCGAGTCGATATTGTTATTGGATTTTCTATGACGTTAATCCAAGTAATCACATTCTTATTGGATTTTCTAGCTCATTAATCCAAATACACTCACTCTTATTGGATTTTCTACGACATTAATCCAAATACACTCACTCTTATTGGATTTTCTAACACAATAATCCAAGTAAACACATTCTTATTGGATTTTCTAGCTCATTAATCCAAATACACTCACTCTTATTGGATTTTCTACGACATTAATCCAAATACACTCACTCTTATTGGATTTTCTACAACATTAATCCAAATACATGCACCTTTATTGGATTTTCTAGCTCATTAATCCAGGTAAACATACCTTTATTGGATTTTCTAACACAATAATC
The DNA here is from genome assembly GCF_049310805.1 of Mammaliicoccus sp. JADD-157. NCBI lineage: Bacteria > Bacillati > Bacillota > Bacilli > Caryophanales > Staphylococcaceae > Mammaliicoccus > Mammaliicoccus sp. JADD-157. Next base: position 416,988 of record NZ_JBMOVZ010000003.1, read on the forward strand.
CAAGTAAACACTCTCTTATTGGATTTTCTACTACAATAATCCAAATAAACATACTCTTATTGGATTTTCTAGCTCTTTAATCAAAATACACACACCTTTATTGGATTTTCTAACACATTAATCCAAGTAAACACCTTCTTTTTGGATTTTCTAGCTCTTTAATCCAAATACATACACTCTTATTGAATCAACCTTTACGTAAAATCACGAATTAACTTTTTCTTCTGTTTCATAGCTAATCTTTGTATATTTTTGTTTAATTTATTGTTAACCGAGTATATATAAATACTATGAGTAGAAGTTAAACTGAATATGCTTTAAAATTTTCAGTAGTACTACTAATTACGCTTACTTAATTTATTAGCCAATTAAAATTTATATTTTTTTACAATAAGTATTATTAACCTTTTGCAAATCACTCTTTTATATCGGAAGAAGGGATATTATGCTATTTCAATTAGACTTATTTTTAAGAATTTTTTTGGCCGTATTATGTGGTGCGATAATTGGTTATGAACGGTCACAAAGACTGAAAGCAGCTGGCATTAGAACGCATATACTTGTATCCGCCGCTTCAGCGTTGTTTATTATCATTTCAAAATACGGGTTTAATGATATTTTAAACTATTCAAACGTTGAGCTAGATCCATCAAGGGTTGCTGCTCAAGTTGTTAGTGGTATCAGTTTTATTGGTGCTGGTACAATATTGATTAAAAATCAAAATATTAACGGGCTAACAACTGCTGCTGGACTATGGATAACTTCGGGAGTAGGTATGGCTTTAGGTTCGGGACTTTATTTCATCGGGATTCTATCAGCAATTTTAATTGTCATTATCCAGTACTTTTTGAGAGAAAATTTTATATACGAAAAAATTGTTAAAAAAGAAAGAATACAAGTAAATATTGAAGCTTATTATTCAAACTATTTAAAACAGGATATATACAATTTACTTAAAGAAAATAATATTGAAAATATTTCATTTTACGTATATAAAATAGACCAGGATATAATTTATTTAAGCGTAACAGGTAAAGTTGTTTCTAAAACTTATAATAACAATGAACTTATGGAAAATTTATTCAGTTTAGAAGATGTTAGAGCAGTTAATTAAATAGAAGTAGAATTATATCGAAAAAACACGCATATACTCATTTCAGTACATGCGTGTTTTAGTTTTCGTAAACACAATTATTTATCATTTGCTATATATTCTGGATTATCTTTATTTAATACCCAGTTTCCAGTTGTTAAGTAAGATGCGAAAGCACACCATGCCACATAAGGGACTAATAGTAGCCCTGCAGTCTTCTTAACTTGATAAAACTTAACTGTCGTAATAATAACAGCACTAAATAAAGCAAAACTTTCAATCAATGCAGTACCTCTTAATTTATATTTAAAGTAAAGTATAGACCATAAATAATTCAGACCTAATTGAAGAGAGTATATACCTTTAGTACTCTTATTTGCATTATTATTAGAGACTAGAGAATAAGCTATGCCCATACTAAGATAAAGTAGTGGCCATACTATAGGAAAGATATAACCTGGCGGAGAAAATGGTGGCTTTTTATTTCGTTTATAATCTTGTCGCGCATTTTTGCTCGTATACTTACCTATCAAATTACCCCCGACAAACGGAAATCCAACCTCAAAAACTTGTTTCACTATGCCTGTAAGTCTCATTTAATCATGCCCTTTCAAACAGAATTTTTATCCCTTACACTTAAAAATACCCTCAATCTGTAAAATAAATCATTATTGATTTAATAAAAATAGAGCTTTTTAAAATAGACTCTCATAATTTATATATAAAATTGTTTTCAATTTTTAATTATTACTATTAAATAATTTCATTTATTCCATAATATTTTCTATTTAATTCTACAATTTGATCATGGTTTATATTCGTTACTAGTTTTTTTATCAGGTATATCTCAAGGTTCATTAACAAAACAATTAAAAGAACTAGAAGCTGATGCCTTATTAATCGAAATGTATATCCAGAAGTCCCACCAAAAGTAGAGTATTCCTTAACAGACATGGGTGAAAAAATATTACCAATTCTAAAAATGATGGAAGAGTTCGGTAAAAAACATGGTAAACAAATAGATGAAATGCTTTAATTCTTATTTATATATAAAAATACCTCGACACTATTTTCCTAACTAGTGTCGAGGTATTTATTATTTCTTCAATAATTCAATGATTAAATCGTTAATTTCATGTTTTTTCTCTACGAATAATGCGTGTCCTACATCTGATACACGTGTTAGTTGATAATTAGGCATTGTTTTTTCTAGTACTTCAGAAAATTCGATTGGGCATGCCGCATCGTCTGTGCCGTGTATTCCGTATACTGGTAAGTCTATATTCTTCACGTCTTCTCTAAGGTCTTCATCACGAAGCGACTCTAATAATTTAACTGTACCTATTAATGATGATGTTAGCGTTAATTGAGTGAAATAGTTTTTGTATTCATCTGATACGTCTGTTTTAGAACTGAAGAATGTGTCTCCAAATTCTGTAATTGCTTTTGGTTGATCGTCAGAAATAGACTTCATTAAATCTGTTACATCGTCTACTTCCATACCGTAAGGGTAGCCTTCTCTCTGTGTAAAGCTAGGTCCTGCTGGTCCAAGTAGTATCATTTTTTCTAAATCTGGATTGTTATGCTTAGCTGCATATTTTAGTGCTAACACACCACCTACTGAGAATCCAACAACAACAACATAATTTTTAAGGTTTAATTCATCGACTACTTTTTGAACGTCATCTACAATTGTGTCGTAATCATAACCAGAAGCAGTCGTATCTGATAATCCGAAACCACGATGATCAATACCTATATAACGGTAGCCATTATTTACAACATGTTGTGCTTGATATTCAAACATTTTATTATTAGCCGGCCATCCGTGAAGAAATACAATCGGTTGACCTTCACCAAAGTCTTCTACATTAAGATATGCATTTTCTTCTATTTGAATTCTATGTGTCATATTTATCTACTCCTTTGTTTAGTTCTTTCCTTTTTGCTTTCTTCTTTAAACATTAGGTCAGATTAACTCAACAATTCTTTAACAGCAGCACCTACTAAATTAGCAGATTGTGGATTTTGTCCTGTTACTATTTGACCATCAACGACTACTTTAGGACGAAATGGTATATGAGATTTTTCATAACGTGCACCTTGGACTTTCAATTCGTCTTCAAGCTTAAATGGGACAATCTTCATCTTGTTGGCCAAAAGTTCTTCTAAGTTTGAGAACCCTGTAATTTTCTTCTGATCAATTAAAAATCTTCCTTTTTCATTTTTCACATTTAATAGACCTGCAATACCATGGCAAACTGCGGAAACAACGCCACCTTTCTTATAAACCTCATTTATAGCTTTTTTAGCGTCTTCATTATCAGGAAAGTCATACATTACACCGTGTCCACCCGTGAAATAAATTGCATCGTATTGCGCAACATTTGCTTCGCTAATAGGTTGTGAATATTTTAATTTATTCATAAAATCTTTATTTTGATAGTAGGCTTTTGTCGTCTTATCCAACATTACTTTCCCTAAACTCATTGGATCAAGCGGTGTATTTCCTCCAGTAATGTTGAAAAAGTCTACTTGATAATCATCACTCTTAAAATGTTCATAAAAATGAACAAGTTCACCTAGCCATAAACCTGTTGGAACTTGAGTTCCTTCAAAAACATCCGAACTTGTATTTACAATCATAATTCTTTTCATGATATGTCCGCCTTTCTTATTTGCTGTCATCCATTTTTACAATAATTTTACCTTTTGCCCTTCCACTATTTGAATATTCTAGGGCTGCTTCTGTATCTTTAAAGTCATAAACTTTATCAATGATTGGTTTAATTTTATCTTGTTCGATTAAATCTTTAATAATCGTTAATTGTTCACCGCTCGGCTTCATAAACAGAAATTCATAATTTGCATGATATTTTTTAGCTTTTCTTGTATATTTTGAAGAAGCTAACTTAAATAACACTTGTTTAGCGACACCTAAATTCATGCTTTTCGCAACTTTAGCTGTTGGCATACCTGATATAGATGTAACTGTACCGCCTTCTTTTAACACTTCAAAAGAATGTTCTAAATTTTCTCCTCCTAAAGTATCGAAGACACCGTTATATCCTGATAAGACTTCCCAAAATTTTTCTTCTCTATAATTAATAATTTTATCTGCACCTAGTGAACTGACAAGATCATACCCTCGAGAACTCGCTGTTGTAGCAACATATAAGCCCATCGCTTTAGCCAATTGTATAGCGAATGTTCCAACGCCACCTGAACCAGCTTGAATTAATACTTTATCACCTTGTTTAAGTTTCATAACATCATTGAGTGCTTGATATGCCGTTAATCCCACTAACGGTATACTTGCCGCTTCTTCAAAAGTTAAATTACTTGGTTTTAAAGCAATATCATTCTCATCGACAGCTATATATTCTGCAAATGTCCCTATCTTATTTTTTCTAGGACGGGCGTAAACTTCATCCCCGACTTTAAAACCTTTAACCTTACTACCAACTTCAGCAATCACACCTGAAAAATCATTACCAAGAATAAGAGGAAAGTCATATTTCAATAAAGGACGTAAGCCTCCCTCTTTAATTTTATAATCTATAGGATTAATACTAGCTGCTTTAATTTCCACACGTACTTCAGTAGGGTTCATATTCGGTATTGGCATGCGTTCTAATGACACTGGTCCATCACCATATTTATGAATTACCATCGCATTCATATCCGTTATCATATAATTCTTTCCCTTCTTTTTTAACGTTCATTTTATCTTCTATACATATTACCTATTATACGCTTTGCTAAACTTTCGAAGACAGTCAAAAGTCACACCATTATGCGTGTTAGCTAATGGTATGGCTTGATTTAAATCGTATATTTGTATTTTAATGTATTAAGATATTTTCTTTGGAAATAAAGCTCATTATTAGATATTATAGAAACAAAAGCTATACCTCATAATTAATTTTGAAAGATAATTCAGTAAGCTAAAGTTAGTTTTATACGCTTTATACTTTGGAGGTAACATTATGTTAAATTTTCTTTTTATAGTTCTTCTAGTCTTTCTTACGTATACTTTCTTCCATTGTTTATATATAAAAATTTCTAAATCGTTAAAGGCTAAAGAAAGAACAAAAAACAACTATGTGGTCAAAAATATTTTGCTTTCTTCTAAGCACAATATTGATTCCTTTGACGTAATAGTTGTTTTGACGATTTCTTATTTCATATATTATATATAATATATTATTCACTTGTTACACATCACCCTAATATTTCACTTTTCGTAAACTGAAAAATTTCATTGTTTAGCATTAAATCGTTATTTTCATCACGCTCTAGTTTTATATTTTTATACTGTTCTAATAAAGTGGCAATGACGCCATCGTGTGTGATAATCACATTATTTTCATCATCTTTTATATATTTTTTTATAAAATGTTGGAATTCTTTAATAAATGATTGGTGCTCTAAATCATTAGGGTGTTTATTATTTAATAAGTTAATCGTAGATACGTTTTTGTCGTTATAATTTGAGAACATCTGATCACATATATTCATTTTTCCTTTTCTATGTGGGTACACTCTTGGACCTAAAATATCTACGACCTTGATTTTATTGTTATGACTTAATAACATAGCAGTTTCAATTGTTCTAACTGTTGGACTTACCCAAAATTGAGAGTCTTGGTCAATATATTCACTTATGTTTTTTGTACCTCTTCTACCTTTATCAGTCAATTTTGGGTCTTTTAAATTAAAGCTTTCCGGCTCATTCATGTTATGTTCAGCTTGGGCATGTCTCATAATCTTTATCATCTCGACTCATCCTTTTTAATTAGCTTATATTACTTTATCCCTCATTATACATTTCCATGGAAATATTTTTTAATATACTGCCAAAATAAAAAAGCTGCTATCCATCAATTCTTCTAAATTTATTAGAAAAATGAAGGAATGCAGCTCAATAATTATTGATTATTAATGTTTAAAATATATTGGTTAATTTCTGATTTAATCACTTCTAAATGATCAGACTCATTGTCTATTGTTGTTAGATTTAAAGCATAGTTCTCTAAATCTTTAAATGATACTTCACCTTCGACAATTTGCTTACCAATACCACTTGCAAATGATGAATATTTTTTCTCTACAATTTTTTCGAAGAATTCATCTTCAATCATTTTAGAAGCTACTCTTAGCCCCAATGCAAAAGCATCCATACCCGCAATATGAGTAAGTACTAAGTCTTCTTGTTTGAATGAAGTTCTTCTTGGTTTAGCATCGAAGTTTAATCCACCTGGAGCTAGTCCACCATTTTTTAAAATTTCATACATTGCTAAAGTTGTATCATAAAAATCTGTTGGAAACTCATCAGTATCCCAACCTAGTTGAGGATGACCTTGGTTTGCATCCACTGATCCTAACATTTGATTATCTCTAGCGTAACGTAATTCGTGTTGGAATGAGTGACCAGCTAATGTTGCGTGGTTTGCCTCAATATTAAATTTGAAATGCTTATCTAAATCATATTTTTGTAGAAACGCATGAGAAGTTGCTACATCTGTATCATATTGATGTGTAGTTGGTTCTTTAGGCTTTGGTTCAATTAAAAATTGGCCTTCATAACCAATTTCTTCTGCGTAAGCGATAGCCATTTTAAAGAATTTAGCTAAATTATCTAACTCTAACTTCATATCTGTGTTTAACAGGCTTTCATACCCTTCTCTTCCACCCCAGAAGACAAAGTTTTCTGAACCTAATGTTTTAGCTATTTCTAAAGATTTTTTCACTTTTGCAGCTGCATAAGCAAATACATCTGCGTTAGAAGATGTCGCAGCTCCGTGTACAAAACGTTCATGAGTGAAGTTATTTGTAGTATTCCAAAGTAATTTCTTACCTGTTTCATTCATTTTCTTTTTAATTAATTCTACAATTTCATCTAAATTTTTATTAGATTCTTCTAATGTATTTCCTTCAGGAGCAATATCAACGTCATGGAAACAAAAATATTCAATTCCTGTTTTATCCATAAATTCAAAAATAGCATCAACTCGTGCTTTAGCTTTTTCCATTTCATCTAATGAATCCCAATCACGTAATGCAGTACCTACACCAAAAGGATCAGATAGATCTTCAGTGAATGTATGCCAATAAGCTACACTAAAGCGTAAATGTTCAGCCATTGTTTTACCATTAATTTTTTCATCAGCATTATAATATTTAAAACTAAATGGATTTTTTGATTTAGGACCTTCATATTTCACTTTTTCAACATTAAAGTAAGACATTCTTAACTCCTCCTTGAATTGTGGTTTAGTTAGTTTGTTTATTAAACTAACTAACATTGAGTTAAATATAACACCTTAATTAATTTTTGTAAACGGTTTCTTTAAGTGAAATAAAAATAGGCTGCAACATAAATGAATGTCTCAGCCTTCTCTAAATTAAAAGTTAAGTTTAATATTTTCTATATCTAATATTTTCTGGGTAATAGCGAGTGTAGCTCCAAATAAAGTTGCGAATTTAACATTTGAAGTTAAACTAATTTCTATTTCTTTTTGTGTATATTGGTTAAAAGTCGTTTTAATATTATCTAAAAGATCTGGTATTTCGTTTATTAATGGACAATTAATATAAATCACTTTTGGATTAAGCTGCATATTTAAGTTGTACATCAAAATTGCAATCCTAATTGAAAATTGTTGTATCTCTTCCAGTACAATTTCATTTCGTTCATAATACATCTTCTTAAGCTCTGATAATGTATTTTGTGTATTTAACCTTTTATTAATCTTTTGGACTAGTGCATCTTGAGAACATAAATCTTCAATTTTGTGATATGTTTTCTGATTATCTTCAATAGATGATACGAGTGTCTTTCCTATTTCTCCCGCTTCACCATTTGCACCTCTATATAATTTCTGGTCGATAATTAAACCTGCACCGATACCTTTATGTATGCTAAGTGTAATTAAATTATTGATTTCTAAACTATTATTAACATTACATTCATAAATAGCAGAGAAATTGGCTTCATTTTCTACGATAACAGGCACGTCTGCGATTTCCTTAATACTCTCAATCATAGAAACTTTTTCTAATTCGTGAAACGGTAGATGTATAATTTCTTGTTCATTATTAACTATTCCATGGACAGAAATGGCGATACCTAGTAAACCAAAATGTGTTCCAAAGTTTTCATCAGCATTAATATGATATTTTAACAATTCCAACACATGCGTTATTTTTTGATTAGCCAATGGTATAGATTCATACTTTAATAATTCTCCATTGAAGTAGCTATAGATTATTTCAATAGAATGGTATGCAATATCCAAAGAAATGACATAACCAAAATTTTTATTGATCTCTAATATTATTGGTTTACGCCCACCGCTTTTAGTACTCTTACCTTGCCCTACTTCATTAACAAGCTTTTTCTCTTTTAATTTATTTAGAATACTTGAAATGGTGGCTTTATTAATCCCAAGATTTTTAGATATTTGTATTCTTGAGATTAGTTCATTATTAAATATTTGTTGTAAAACTAACTTTTGATTTGAATCTAAATTTGTTACATCTAATTTCTCCAAACTAACACCACCTCAATAAAAACAATTTAAACTAATTAAAACGTTCACTATTTAATTGCACAGATTTGGTTTAACTATAGCATAAAATATATCTGCAAACATCATATGTCTATGTATAGATTATTTATAGAAACTTTTAAAAGAGAAATAAATAGTAATATTTTGATAACCTTCTAACCCTTGATTTAAACACACTTGTTAAAGATTGAAATATTATAATAATACATAATACATAAGAAAGCGTTTACAAAAAATATGTTCAATGGTAATATTTCACTTAAGTTAGTTTGTTTTAAAAACTAACCAACTTATTTGCTTTTTAAACAGGGGGGATATTATTTATGAATGAAACTGTAGAAGCTCAATCTAGTGAACAGATTTTACAATCTAATAATAATGAGAAATTGCATATGCCTGAAAAAATCGTTTTCGGTATTGGTGACTTTGGCGCTAACTATAGTTGGACCTTCATCGCATCATTTATCACTATCTACATGACAGATGTAGTTGGCATTGCAGGCTCAGTTATTGGAACGATTATACTTTTTTGTCGTTTTGCAGATGGTTTTTCTGATTTATTTATGGGAAGCATTATCGATAATACGAATACTAAGATGGGTAAAGCGAAACCTTGGGTCTTTTGGACAGCACCAATTCTAGGGGTATTAACTTTTATGTTGTTCAACGTTCCAGATTTCTTTGGTAATACAGGTAAAATCGCATATATTTTCATTGTTTATTTCTTAATATCAGTTATTTTTTACACTGCTAACAATGTTGCATACTCATCTCTTATCTCATTTATGTCTAAAGATGAAAAAGACAGAGTTTCCTTAGGTAGTATTCGTTTTATTTTTTCAAATATTAGTGTACTTTGTATTACAACTTTCACTACATTTTTAGTAACAAGCTTTGGTGAAAACCAGCAAGGTTGGACTTATACAGCATTAATTTATGGATTTTTATGTGCAGTACCTTTAATGATTACAGGGTATTTTGTTAAAGAAAGAAACGTAGCTAAAAAACAGTATACAAGCAACGGTAAGGCAAAACGTATTCCATTTACCTTAATACTTAAATCATTACTAACTGAAAAATATTTTATTATAACAATTATTCTTTATCTATTATGGTATTTACGTCAAACTGATAATGGTATGAGAGTGTACTATGCTACCTACATTTTTGATAATGTCAATGTCATGGCAATTCTTAGCGTAGCGACATTATTACCTACAATTTTAGGGCTGTTAATCGCACCTAAATTTGCAGAAATAGTTGGTATTAAAAATAGTATTATAATTGGGTTAGTTATTTCTATAATTTCGTACATTGTTATGGCATTATTCTCAGAAAACTTACCATTCCTCATTGTAGGTTTAGTTATAAATGGTATAGGTCTTGTACCATTTACTGCAGCATTAAGTGGAATCGTTGCAGATGTTGGTGATATTATTTATTGGAAGACTGGCGTACCTGTACAAGGTTCCATTTTTAGTTTGGCTAGCGCAGGCATGAAAATCGGTTCTGGATTACAATCCGCTATCGTGGGCTGGTCACTATCTATTGGAGGCTATGTCGCAGGAGCATCTGTACAATCAGAAAGTACTATATTTGCAATTAAATCTATGCAAATATACTTTCCATTATTAACAGTAGTACTCATTTGTGTCATTACTTTCTTCTTAAATTATGAAAAGTTTATTACACAAATTAAACAACAAATTCGTTCAAATAATGTTGGCGAAATGAGATCAAAACAAATATATAAATAAAAGGAGTATTTCAAATGACTAATTTAATACATGTAGCTAAAAACGGTTCAGATTATGGGTTAGGAACTGAAACATCACCCTTCTTAACTATTGATAAAGCCGCTTCAGTAGCGTTACCAGGAGATTCAGTAATCGTACATGAAGGCATCTATAGAGAACAAATCACTCATATTAATAGTGGCTTAAGCGAAGCTAGAAGAATTACTTTTAAAGCTGTAGATAATGAGAAAGTAGTAATTAAAGGTTCTGAAGAAATAAAAAACTGGGAACATGTAGAACAAAATATATGGAAAGTGGATATTGATAATCAATTTTTCAATCATTTCAATCCATTCGATACCAAACTATTTGGTGATTGGTTAGTTGTTGATAATAATAAAACATTAGGACAAGTTTATATAAACGGGCAAGCATTATTTGAAGTGAATGATTTTGATTCTCTGAAAAATCCACAGCCTATACATGAAACATTAGACCATTGGACTAATAAACAAGTCTCTTTTGATTATACAGATGAATCAGTATATGTATGGCATGCAGATGTTCAAGAAGACCATACTACTATTTATGCTAATTTCCAAGATTATGATCCAAATAATGAAACAATCGAAATTAATGTGAGAGAAAATGTTTTTGCTCCCGTTAAAACACATACAAATTATATAACTATTCAAAATTTCGAAATTGCACATGGTGCAACACAATGGTCACCTCCTACAGCTAAACAAACTGGAATAATTGATACAAATTGGAGCAAAAATTGGATTATAGAAAAGAATCTTATTCATGATTCTATGTGTAGTGCAGTAGCAATTGGTAAAGAAATATCAACTGGTGATAACTTTACTACTTATAGAAAAGATAAACCAGGATACCAATACCAAATTGAAACTGTTTTTAAAGCAGTTAATAGTGATTGGAATAAAGAAACGATTGGTTCTCACATCATTAGAAATAATACTATTCATGACTGTGGACAAAACGCAGTTGTCGGACATTTAGGGTGTGCTTTTAGTCATGTATATAGTAACCACATTTATAATATTGGAAATAGAAGAGAGTTCTTCGGTCATGAAATTGCAGGCATAAAATTACATGCAGCATTAGATACACAAGTTTATGATAACTACGTTCATAATTGCTCTTTAGGTATGTGGTTTGATTGGCAAACTCAAGGCACAAGAATAAGTAAAAATATTTTCGCAAATAATACAAGAGACCTATTTGTTGAAGTAACTAGTGGACCTTATATCGTAGATAACAATATTTTAACAGCAGACTATGCACTGGATAACCATGCACAAGGCGGAGCTTATATTAACAACATTATTAACGGTGAAATCGTACATCGATTAATGTTAGATAGATCAACACCTTACCATGTACCACATAGTACTTTAGTAGCTGGATTTGCACCTGTTTATGGTGGAGATGACCGATTTTATAATAATATATTTGTTGGTAAACCAAGTGTATCTAACATTGGCACGCATATATTTAATGAATACACAACTTCATTAGAAGAATATAAAGACTTAGTATCCAAAGAAGAAGGAGATCACGAAGCCTTCCATAAAATAAAACAACCAGTGTTCATCAACCATAACGCATATTTAAACAATGCCGAACACTTCAATAGAGAAGAAAGCTTCATTGAAGATAATTCATTCAATCCAAAGATTTCAATAACTGAAGATGAAAATGAAGTTTACTTAAATGTAACATTGCCAGATTCATTATTAGAATTCAAAGGAGATGTACATTCTACCACTTCACTTCCTAAAGTAAGATTAGTCGACGCAGACTTTGAAAGACCAGATGGAAACGAAGTTGTTATTGATTCAGATTTAATCAATGATACTAGAAACGAATTTGCCTTGTTAGGTCCAATCCAAAATTTAAAACCAGGTAAAAACCGTATATCTATATGGAAAAAATCTTAATTTAAAATTTTCGCATGTTATGAAAGGTATGTCCTGGGAAATAAAAAAGTGCGTTTTCTATACAGAATACAAATTCCTTAGCTATTATTTTTACTCTCTAATTTAAGAAGAATATATTTAATATACAAAAACCAGTGAAATCTATGTTTTATCAAGAATTTCACTGGTTTTTAATATTATAAAATTTTTCACCCAATAGTTTACTACAATATAATATTTATTTTACTGGTGCTAATAAAATCGCTTGGTTTAATGCTTCATTCATACTTCTCTCATCAACTATACCTTTACCAGCAATATCAAATGCAGTACCATGATCTACACTCGTTCTAATTATAGGTAATCCTACTGTAATGTTCACACCCGCTTCTAAGCCTAAAACTTTAATAGGTCCATGTCCTTGATCATGATACATTGCTATTACAATATCAAAATCGCCTCTTTGTGCTCTAAAGAATAATGTGTCAGCTGGCAAGGGTCCCTCAACATTGATATTTAAATCTTTTGCTTGTTTTATTGCTGGGTCAATTTTTTCTTCTTCTTCACCATTTCCGAACAATCCATTTTCACCTGCATGTGGATTAATGCCACACACTCCAATTTTAGGATTTTCAATACCACTATTTTTTAAAGTTACATCCGCCATTTTTATTACATCAAAAACTCTTTCAGGTTTTATTTGATTAATAGCTTCAATCAGACCAACATGAGTAGTAACATGTATAACTTTCAATTTTGGTGAAGATAACATCATTGCATAATTATCCGTGTTAGTTAAATCAGCTAATATTTCTGTATGACCAGGATATAAATGCCCAGCTTTTTGCATTGCTTCTTTATTTAATGGTGCGGTACAAATTGCATCTAACCTCTTAGAATTCGCTAAATTTATCGCTTTTGATAAATACTTAAAAGCAGCATCTCCTGATGTTAGATTAATTTGACCAAATTCTATATTATCTGGGAGTAAATTTAAATCTAGACACTTGATTTCACCAAATTTTGTAGTCTCAAAGTCATCATTCTCACTGATACTTTTCACTTCTAAATTTAAATTTAGAATTTTTATAACTTCTAACAACCTTTTACTATCACCAATAACAATAGGATGTGACCTATTATAAAGTTCTTCATTATTTAAACTTTTAACAATAATTTCAGGTCCAACTCCTGAGGGGTCGCCCATTGTTATACCAATAATTGGTTTTTTCATATTATCTCTCCTTCTAAATAATTTATAGTATTTAAAATAGTATTTTGATTTCCAAATGCTCCAGCTTTAGTAACTATGTTAATCTTACCATTATAAGAATTTGTAGAACTATAAGGTACTCCTTCTTCTATTTCGCCTAATAATTTTAATGAATTTATTTTAAGTTGAGTTAAAACTTCATTAGCTGTATCTCCACCGATTAAAATTATTGAATCACATTTTATATTTTCAAAAATTTCTATAAAAATATTTGTCACTGACTTTACAATAATTTTGCTTACATCATCACTAGAAATATTATGGTTTTCTATATAATCATTTAAATCTTGATTAGAAATTTCATCATTTTCTGCATAAATAATAAGATGCTTATATTTTTTTAAGTGATTAATTCCAATGTTCACATAATCTAAATAGTAATTTTCATTATATCTTTTTACTAACTCATAGACATTAATACCTAAACCAACTGTTTCAACGCTATTATTAGTTGCCTGTTTTATTTGGGAAATAGAAATATCAGACATACTGCTACTGATAGTAATAGTTTGCGATGAATTTGGACTTGAATGATTATGATTTAATTCACTTTTTTCAGGAGTTAAATGTTTTATTAATCCTGCTGAACCAACCCACAATACTTTTTTAAAGTTTTTCTTAATATTATTAATTAATAATTTGAAATCATTTTCTTCCTCTATATCACTTATAATATATTTTATTGTATTTTGTTTTATATAACCGATTTTATCATCAAATGCTTTTTCATCACGTATATTCTCTAAATATAAATTATTGACTTCTATGTTGTGATTGGCATTTAATAATGTTTTTATCTCAGAGTCATATATAGGAAATATCGGATCATTTTTAAAACCAGTATCAGCAATTAGTTGTTTGTGCACAAAATGCTTGCCATTCTTTGTAGTTCTATTCATTTCCGGAAAAGCCGGCGCTATTATTATTAAATCAAAGTTTAAAACTTCATTTACTGCCTCAATCTCAGAAATTATATGTCCTCTAAGCGTAGAATCAATTTTTTTATATATTAAATCAAAATCATTATCTTTAATTTTTTGTGCAATTTTTTTATTTATTTCATAAGATTTATTTTTATTCATCGCCCTAGAATTACTATTAAAAACATAACTAGAGTTATCAGTTATATCAGCATTTCCTTCATTCAATATAACTTTAGTTTCAAAACCATTTTGAGCTAGCTTAATGCCACAGTCATTTGCTCCTGTTAAATCATCAGCTATAACACTAACTCTATATTCCAAGTATATACACCTCTCGCTAACTATTTAAAATCTCCAGGCACTTTATAACCTTTTTTATTTAATAATTTCACTAAAAATCCAATATATAATGGTAATAAAATTGCGCTTACAACCACTGCTGCTGCGACCTGTACTGTTGCTAAATGGACATTAGCAGAAAATGCAGGAGAAGCTGTAGCTATTGCTGCTGGTGTGGCAACTGCATTACCTGCAGTAGAACCCTCAGCAGCTCCAGCTATAGGATTCCACTTAAACCATCTGAATACTAAATAACCAGTTGTGCCTGTTATAAATACTGTTATAACACCTAATATTATTCCTGATAATCCACCATCTATAATACTTTTAAAATCTATACCCATTCCTAATGAAAAAGCAAAAAATGGTATTAGTACTGCACTAGATCTCTCAAAGAATTCTCTTAATTCATTGTCTAAATTCCCTAATATCATACCAATAATAATTGGTAATAGTACTGATATAAAGGAAACGGGCGAAAACACACCTTCGACAAAACCGATTGTACCAAATATTGCTAAAGCTACCATAGTTAAAAATGGTCCATCATTAAGAGCTAATAAAGAGTATGCAGCTCTATCTGTTTTATTACCATATTGACCTACCATAGCAACATATAGTCCGCCATTACTATTTGTTAAAGCTGCTATTATTGCTACTGGAACCATGCCAAGGAATAGTCCATTAACACCACTAATCATTATCGCTAACAAACCTATTAAAATGCCAACAAGCCATTTAACTATTAATAAAGTGGCACCTTTTTTTAAACTTAATCCTACATTTTTAAAATTAATTTGTGCTCCAGTAAATAATAAGAATAAAGCTATTAAAGTACTCGATCCATCAACAAATAATGCTTCTGTAAAATTACCAATTCTTAAAATTTCCGGAAAAAGAGTATTGATTACTGCTCCTAAAAGAAGTGGAACAATCATCATTCCTCCAGGAAACTTTTCTAAACTTTGTTTAATTTTCATACAAAACCTCCACGAAAAAAAGATTTTGAAAACGTTTTCTAGTTCATGATAGTATTATTCGGTTAATTTTTAAACATTTATAACAAAATAAAAATGAACAATTTCAAAACTGTTCATTTTTTAAACAAATAATTCTATTTTTCTAGTTTTTTTAACTTTTTCCATAAAGTTGTTCTCGTTATATTTAAACGTTCAGCTGTTTTGGTTTTGTTATAATTTTCTAATTCATAAACTTTTAATATGATTTCTTCTTCTATTTCTTCTAATGTAGCTCTTGAAGAGATTAATTCGTAAATATTATCAAATGTATCTGCTTTCCATTTTTTCACGGCTCTTTGTACATCACTTTCATTAATATAATTACTAGGTGATATTTTAGTTAGCTGATATATTTTATTTTTTAATTCTTTTAAATTATCTTCCCAAGGGAGAGTTTTTAATATATCCAATGCACTATTGCTTACTCCTATAATTTTAGTACCATAATTTATATGTAAATCTGTTAAAATGATGTCAATATTAGGTTTTAAATCATTAACTCGATTCGCCAACTTTGGAACAAATATTTTAGGAACATCCAAACTTTCTATTTTATTCATAGATATTTCAATTGGTGAATGAACATTTATAATCAAATCACAACTATCATTTATTGATTTTTTTAATTCTTTTAATAAATTTAAGTGTGACTCTTTTTCTATATTAATAAATAAAATAGTAGCTGTATTTATTGTTGATAATTTCCACATCAGTAAATCTAAATTATTAAAATTTACCTTGGAAAAATCTAATTCATACAAATTGTTATTATTTTTTTTATTTTTGACTAAGTAAATAGCTAGATTTCTCTTACTAGTATATTTTTCACCATAAATAAGAAGCTGTTGTAAATTTGCATATTCATTTTTATTTCTAAAAATTTTTTCAGCCCAATCGCTAGATCCGACAAATTTATGGGCTTCATTTAAATCATCTAGCTTTGATAATTCTTTGAGAGTAGCTATCTTTTGTATTGTGTAAGATAGATACTCTTTATTTAAAATAGATTGCTGTTTTAATTCATAAATATGATTTTGAAAATTTAATCTTATAATACCATTTTTATTTTCATTGGAACTTTTAAGTGTGTTTTGTAAATTCATTATTAAATCATCGTTATTATTTAAATTAGTATTTACAACTTCAAGAGAATTTCGTTTTAAGATGATATATTTAGTATCTAAAGCCTTAAACATTTCATCATGTAAATTATTTATATTTAATAATTCGCTATATAAATTAAGAAACCTTTCGCCTTCACTTAAAGACTTT
Source organism: Mammaliicoccus sp. JADD-157 (assembly GCF_049310805.1). Lineage (NCBI taxonomy): Bacteria > Bacillati > Bacillota > Bacilli > Caryophanales > Staphylococcaceae > Mammaliicoccus > Mammaliicoccus sp. JADD-157. The sequence goes on from NZ_JBMOVZ010000003.1 coordinate 434,160, forward strand.
AATATAGCTTCTTCCCCAGAAGTTAATAAAATACCTCTAATACCATAATGTCGAGCTTTATCAACAGTTATTACATCTCCTATTACAGTTGATATATTTCTCTCCTTTAATTTTCCTAATATACCTTTTAAATCATCTGTCTTTTGAATTTGGTATATTTCAACATCATATTTTAATATATCAGAAATCATATTTGCTCCTCTAGTAAAGTTTTCATAACCTATTAGAGCTATATCGTCATCTATATTCTTAGTTAAACTTAATACTCTTGCAATATCATAACTATTTATATCTATTTCAATCACTGGAATGTTTACAACTTCTTTTACTAATTTCGCAGTCCCGCCTCTAGTAATAATGAAATCATAATTTTTTTCATACTTAATTGAAGTGTCTACAGCGTTTTCTAAGTTTGCAACAATAATATCAATATTAAAATTTTCTATTGGTAATAAACTTTTTAGAGTTTCAGCCATGCCCTTATAAGGAGCTATAAAAAGTACTTTAATCATATAAGATTCCCCTTGTGTAATAATTAAAATAATGAACTATTTCAAATTATAACATTATGATACTAATACAGTATTTAAATTAGTTAACTAAATACATCCACTTTATATATATATTTTTTTTAAAAAAAGTATTATAATTTTAAAAATGGATTATTGTCATGATTTTGTAAAGTGCTGACGCCCGGGGAATAGTACGCGTGAGAGACTACAGGCTCGAACCACACTCAGGCATGCATGCACTTTCAAAACCATATATAAATAAATTCTCCTAATCCATTAATTAAGAATTCAACAGATTAGGAGAATTATTTTGAGCTAGGGATCTATGTCCCAAGTACTTTTTATATCTTTTGACGATATACTATAAATCAACTACTCACTTAATAACATTTTATTCACCTTCATTATTACTTTTTTCTTGTTCACTAAGCTTTTCAATTAAATTATCATATTCAGGAGTATTCATATAATTCTCGATAGAAATATGATAAGCTTCTGGCTGTTTTTCTCGAGCTCGTTCTGTTAAATCTTTATGTGTAATAATAATTTCTCCTTCTTGAGGCAAATTACTAATTGCTACATTACTAACGTCAATATTTTCTAAATTAGCTTTTTTCAATTTTTTCCTTACAATTGAAGCACCCATAGCGCTTGAACCCATTCCTGCATCGCATGCAAATAATATATGATTTACATTATTTAAAGAAGGTTCTTCTTCTGATTCGTCACTAGTTAAAAATTGAGTTGCACGACTTTTCTTCCCTTTCATTTGTTCCATTTCTTTCGTCGCCTCAGATAAATCATTAGTATTAGATTTATCAAATTTCAGAAGTAATCCAGCTATAACAAAGGAAACAATAGTAGCAACAAGTACACTTAATATAACGCCAAGATAACTATCCGAAGCTGTTAACAACATTATAGGTATAATACTACCTGGTGAAGCAATACTAACTAAACCTGCATCAAACAGCATTAGTATCGTAATTCCAGACATACCACCTAATATAGTTGCAATCAGTAATTTAGGTTTCATTAGGATATACGGGAAGTATATTTCATGAATACCTCCAAAGAAGTGAATAATACTTGCGCCGTACGCAGAAGTTTTAGATGAACCTTTACCAAAGAACATATATGCAAGTAGTACACCTAAACCTGGACCTGGGTTTGCTTCAAGTAAAAACAACATAGATTTTCCTTGTTCAGCTACCTGTCCTGTAGCAATAGGTGCTAAAATACCTTGGCTAATAGCGTTATTTAAAAATAATATTTTTGCTGGTTCAATAAATATACTTACTAAAGGAAGCGCATGAATTTTAATCATTAAGTCAACGCCAGCCTCTAAAAATGATGTTAAAAGTACAACAACTGGCCCTACAAGTAATGAACCAATTAACGCTAGAAGCGCACCAGTGATTCCTGCTGAGAAATTATTTATTAACAACTCAAATCCTGTAGGTGTTTTCTTTTGCAATAATTGGTCTACCTTTTTAATTGCTAAACCACCTAAAGGCCCCATCAACATTGCTCCAATAAACATTGGAATATCGGCTGCAACAATGACACCCATTGTTGCAACAGCACCTACAACTCCTCCTCTAAACTCGTAAACCATTTTCCCGCCAGTAAAAGCAATAAGTAGAGGAAGTAAATAATGAAGCATTGGATCTACAAAGTCACTAAATAATTTTATACCTGTAGGTACAGCAATTGCAGTTAATAACCCCCAAGCAATAAAAGCACCTAAGTTAGGCAAAACCATATTACTTAGCGAACTACCGACTCTTTGAACTTTAATACGCAAATTTGTATTATTTGCCATAAAACCATCCCCTCTATATTTACGGTTCTATCCTAACTGGTTGTCCTAATTCAATGGATTCTTCGACAGCCTCAACAATCTTAATGGCTCTATGTGCTTGGTTAACACTGATTGGAAATTCTTTATCCTCGATTATATTATTAACAAAAGTAGAAAGTTCTTCTTTTAGAATTCCTGCTTGTTTGCCATATAAGTCAATATTAGTGATTGGATCTGGATATTTTATACTTTCATTTGTGTACACATTAATATTTTGATTAACAATATTAATGTTTAGCACTCCCGATGTGCCTACGATGTCCAATTTAGCATCTAAGTTAACGTGATTTTCAGGTAAAGCCCATGTTGTTTCGTAGCTTCCAATAGCACCAGAAGATAGTTTGAAATTCGTAATAATCGTATCTGGTGTATTATATTTTTTAAGTCTTTTATAAACAGCTGTAGCATAGACTTCAATAATTTTATCTTGTGTAATCCATTCGATAGCTTCTAAGTCATGTACACCTAAGAACTTAATAACGGAAGTTCTTCCTTTTAATCGTTCGCCATTTTCTATTGAGTTATTTCTACGGGCAAATAAATGAATCGGTTCCCCGATAACACCAGATTCAAATTGTTTGGAAGCTTCAAAATAACGAGGATCCCAATGTAAAGTATGACCTACCATTAATCGAACGTTCGATTTTTCATACGCTTTAATAATTTCTTCGGCATCTTCATTTGTATCAGCAAGCGGTTTTTCAATAAAGATATTCACACCTTTTTCTATAGCTTTAAGAGCTATATCTTTGTGTAAATGGTCAGAAGTACAAATTAAAACTGCGTTTAAATCAGGTAAATTTAATAATTCATCTGTATCGAAATACGCTTTTGTATCTAAATTTTCTCCAATTGATGTTGCTAAATTTTTATCTAAATCACATACACCTAATAATTCAACTTGAGGTAATTCAGACAAAATTTTTGCATGTTGCTCTCCCATAACACCTAAACCAATGACACCAACTTTAAGTTTATTCATAATTGAGCCTCCTAATATATTTTATCTACGATAGATGTTGATGATTTTTCTATTGCTTTCTTATACTCTCCCTCATCAACAAAGAGCATAGCTTGATAAATTGTATCTATAATAAAATCTTGAGAAACTTTACTTTCTATTGAACCACCTTGAAGCAAAATTTCTTTACCTATAGTGAATATGCGATAATCCGCATACTTAGTTAAAGGATTGTTTTCAGAGTTAGTAATAGTAATTATTTTTGCGTCGGCAGATTTAGCTAAAGATGTAGCGTTAACAGTATCTTTCGTTAATCCACTTGAAGAAATTGCAACAACAACATCTTCAGATGTAACAGTTGAACAATTCATTAACTCCATATGATTATCTGAATAATATTCAATATTTTTGCCGATTTTAATAAATTTATTTTGAGCATATTCTGAAGTAATACCTGAAGCAGATGATCCAACAAATAAAATTCTTTTTGCACTTTTTAATAATTCAGCAACTTTTTGGATTGTATTAAAATCTAATTGTTTATATGTTTGTTCAATTGCATTTTGAATATTAAACATAGATTGGTAAATATAACTCTCTAGTTGCCCCATTTCATTTGTATTCTTTATACCTTCTAAATTGAATAAATCTTTAGATAACCCCAGTTTAAAATCACTAAAACTTTTATAATCGAGTTTTTTGCAAAATCTTAATACTGTTGTTTCTCCTACATTAACTTCATGAGAAAGGGTTTTGACTGTTTTATGGACGACACTTTCCATATTATCTAGTACATAATTCCCTACTTTTTGTTCACTCTTTGTTAATTCATGTAGATGTTTTTGAAACTTTAATTTATAACTATCCATAAATTTGCTCCTTATAGATTAAATATCCTTTTTTTATAAAAATGAGGATTTTTGCTCCATTTTAGTCCTTTTTAAAATTGCTTCAATAAATCTTTCAAAGCAATTTCTGACATATTTTTATAAATTTTATTTGCACCTGTGAAATCTAAATGTTCAGTTACTGGATTAGGGAAAATTACTGTTTTTATTCCCGCCTTTTCTGAGGATAAAAGTCCGTTTAAAGAGTCTTCAAATACTAACAATTCTTCTTTATCAATGTTTAGACTTTTTATTGTTTGGTTGAATAAGTCTGGATGCGGTTTTATTCTCTCTACATCGTCTGCAGTCACAAAACAATCAAAATACTCAATAATTCCCTTATTAGTCAAATGTTTATTTATCCATTCTTCTTTTGAACTTGTACAAATTGCAAGTTTTAATTCTAAATTCTTAGCTTCCTTAAGATAATCTAGAACACCCTCTCTAAGGGGTTTCTCTGAAACTATATTTTGATGTCTTTCCTGAACTTCTTTAAATACTTGGTCTTCATCTAACTCATTACCTAAGTCTTCTTTTAAAATTTTAAAAAGTATTTCATTATTTGCTCCGACACATTTAACAAAGTCTTTAAGATTCAATTCATAATTATATTTTGATTTTAAAACATAAAAATAAGATTCATACCAAGCTGTTTCTGTATCTAGGATAAGCCCATCAAAATCAAAAATAAGGCCTTTTATCAAATCTATCCCTCCTTCGTAATCGCTTTCATAACACATTATCACTTTTTACAAGTTTGTCAACATATTATACTTTTTTTGTAATCTTAATGAATAATATTATGATATTTATTCACCTTCCTCCTTCGAAGGTAAATAAATCCAACATATGAATAACAGTACAAGTATTATAACTGGTATTAAAAAGCCTATTTGATAAGCTAATACGGCGTTATTTGGTGATACGAAGGTGCTTCTTGTCATCGTTGCAACTACAGTAGCTATAATTGCTGATCCAAAACTTGCTCCAATATTTTCAACAATATTTATTGTGATACCAGCTTGTGGTAATTGTGAGTCTTTAAGTCCAACATACGTGTTTGTAGTAAGTGGCAATAGTATACCTCCAACACTTACACCTCTCATAAATAGGATAATACTCATAGTTAGTATAGTCGTTTGACTTGTTACAAATACTAATGGTATTGATGCGAGTAGAGATACTATTAAACTGATCAAAATAACTTTTTTTGCGCCATATTGATCTGTTAATTTTCCTATCATAGGTCTTGCGATTAACATACCTATACCTTGTGGCATTAATGCAGTGGCCGCTTCTATCGTATTAAAATTCTTAAATTGCTGAAAAAATAAAGGCAATATAATCATTGGACCCATGATTGCAATATTTGCTAAGAATAATCCACTACTAGACGTTGCAAAATTTCTATATTTAAATAGATTTGTCGGTAATACTGTTTGATAATTCTTCATTCGATTGTAAATAAGATAGATAATTATAAACAGTCCGCCTACGACTAACGAAATAATGGTTTCTTTATTTATAAACGTAGTATTTTCAGTTGCTTTAGTAATTCCGTATATGATTGTAAAGCTTATTAAAGATAAGTTTGAAATACCAAACCAATCTAATTTTTTCTCTTTGTTAAATGGCATAAATGAAGGTAATTTCTTAATCATAAGCGGAACGATGAGAACTGTAACAAAAATATTAATATAAAATATCCATTTCCATGAAGAGAAATGAATAATAAATCCTCCAATAACTGGTCCCAGTATCGGTCCTAAAATCATAGGTATACTCACGATAGCCATAACACGTCCTAATTTATCGTGACCGGCTGTTTTTACTAGTAGCGTTGACATGAGTGTTGATATAATACCTGCACTAAACCCTTGTAATACTCTAAATAGTATAAATAAAGATATGCTTTCACTCAGTCCTGTTAAGACTGATATTATGCCAAATAATGTTACTGAAGAAATATATACTGTCTTGCTATTAAAGTGGTCCATGAGCCAACCTGAAAATGGAACTGCAATTGCCATGGCTAAAATGTATCCTGTAACTCCCCACTGAATCATATTCAATGAAACATCAAAATATTGCGTTAAGTCATCAATAGCTATATTAATCATTGTTGAATCTAACATAGGAGCAATAGCGCCTAAAGCTATAGCCCATGCAGCCAACATAGTACTTTTTGGAATTTTATCTAATTGTTTTGCTGACATTATTATTTACCTCTCTTTTTGTTTCCTGAGAAACATTATATGAAATTTTTTGTTTCCTAGTCAACAAAAATATTTCAATAAAATAGGGATAAGCATCACATATGCCTATCCCAAATATACATTTTACTTTTCTTTTTTTATTTCTTGATCTAAATAATCGCTATATTTTTCAAAAAAGTTATTTAATACTTTAAATTCTTCATCTGATATATTATCGAAAAACGGTTTGTCTCTATCAAGAAAAACTTGATGTAATTTTAAATGACGTTGATAAACACGTTCACCTTCTTCAATTAAACGAAAATAGATTTCTTTTTTATTTTCTGATTTTCTATAACTTTCAACAGCATTTTTCTTAATTAACTTTTTAGTTAATTTGCTAATAGCACCACGCGTCATAAACATTTCATCAGATATCTTTTTCACGTTAGGGTCTTGAATGTTTTTAATAGCCTCTATACAATGCACTTCTGACGGTGTGTACCCTTCTAATTCTTTTTCCATTTTTGGCTTATTGAGCCATATTATTCTATCTTGTACACGTCGCATTAGATAATTTAATTCTTTTACTTTATTCATAATATAAACTCCTTATATTATCACCAAAATAAGATTAGTACCGTACGCAATAATCCCTTATTATATAGTTTATCACTTACAATAGTAATTCTTAAATTATTATTCGTGGATGCTCTATGTAATTATTTTATCATGCAGCATAATTATTAGAATTGGTTAAGAAATTTACTAGCCAAATCACAAAAAACTACTAGTCTCAAATAAACTAGTAGCTTTAATTAACAACTTAATTATTTAATAAACAAACTTAAAATCATTACAACAGCAAATCCTACGAAACCTACAATTGTTTCCATAACTGTCCATGTTTTAAGGGTTTGTTTTTCTGTCATTCCGAAGAATCTATTTACTAACCAGAACCCTGAGTCATTCACGTGTGAAACGGCCGTAGATCCTGCTGCGATAGAAATTGTAATTAACCCTAATACTGGTTGTGACACTGACATATCGGCTATGATAGGTGATACCAATCCTGCTCCTGTAACCATTGCAACTGTTGCTGAACCTTGTGCTACACGAACAAATAACGCTATTAGAAATGCGACCATTACGATTGGTAAGTTAGATTGTGCCATAAACTCACCCATCACCTTACCTACGCCACTATCTATTAACGTTTGTTTGAATACTCCACCTGCACCAGTAATTAAAATGATAATACCGGCTGGTTCTAGAGCTTTAGTTGCAATTTCCTGTATATCGCTTTTAGTGTAACCTCTTCTAGTTCCTAATAACCAAAATGTTAAAAGTACTGTAATAATTAAAGCGATAAATGGATGTCCAATAAACGTTAGAATATCCTTAGCAAGACCGTCCGGTAAGACTACCCCCGACACAGTGTTAATGAGTATTAGGATTAGCGGAATTAGGATTAGACTTACTACTAAAGCAAAGCTAGGTAAGTCTTTTTCTGATTTTATATCTTTTACTTCTCCATGTAATTTAGCGATGTCTGGCATATCTAAGTGTACTTTTTTACTTATAAATGTTCCAAAAATTGGCCCCGCTAAAATCATAGCAGGAATACCGGCTATAATACCAAATAGAATAACCCACCCCAAATCTACTCCTAGCATTTTTGCTACCGTTATAGGACCAGGCGTTGGAGGTACGAATGCATGTGTAACTGCCAACCCAGCTAATAAAGGGATACCATAGAATAAAATTGGCTTTTTAGCTTTCTGGGCTAAACTATAAACGATAGGAATTAATATCACTAATGCGACATCTAAAAATACCGGAATGGAAACAATGAAACCTGTTATACCTAATGCCCATTGTGCTTTATTTTCTCCAAATTTATTAACCATCGTTAAAGCTAACCTTTCTGCACCACCAGAGACTTTTAATACTTCTCCGAACATAGCGCCGAGGCCAACTACTACAGCTATAAAGCCTAATGTTCCTCCCATTCCTTCTTCAACAGTTTCTACAATTTTGTTCAAGTTCATACCTGAAGCTAGTCCAATAAGAATACTAGAAATTAAAAGAGCAACAAACGCCTGCATTTTTGAGACCATTACTAAATATAGTAATAATCCTATACCTAGTATTGTGATTAATATCAACCATAAATCACCATTCATTTTACCCCTCCTCATTTATGCTATCTCTTTTTATAAATGATTCTCCCATCTTTTATTGTTTATTTTATATAGAAATAAGAGGCTGGGACATAAATACATGTCTCAGCCTCTTTTATTATAATGGCAGTAGCTGACTGGATTGAAAATGCGCTTATATCAAGCTTTTTCCAACCCTAGTCATCCTTGCCGGGGTGGGACTACGAAATCTATTTATTAAAATGAGATTTCTGTCCCACTCCCTTAAAATAAAAATTTAATAATTTTTAGCTTGTTCAACTGTATATAATCCTTTTACTTTGCTTAAATTTTATTCAACTTCACCTGTTGATGGGTTAAATTGTTTAATTGATTGTTTTCTTAGCTGATCTTTTTCTTCGTCGCTAATATCATAGTTGTTGTTATACAATGTTGCTTCAAAGCTTCCATACATAGGATTTGGGAATATGATGTATTTCTTACCGAAATCATCTTTATGTTCTTGAATGAATTTTTCACGTTCTTTAGCAGTTGGTTTTTCAGGGTCACCGAAGTCTAAAATGTTATCTCCAAATAACATCACAAGTTTATGATCTTTTTCCACTTGTTTTCTACGTGGTTCTTTACTCTTATCATCTTTACCTTTTAACATGATATGATCATCAGTTGCTTGTGGAATACCTTGTTCTTTTAAGTTTCTTTTAGTTGCTTCGAAGTCTTTATCTTCATCTCTGTCAGTTATGTAGTAAATGTCTACACCTTTTTTATCTGCGTATTCTAAGAAAGATTTAGCACCGTATACTGGTTTTGCTTTTGCTGCTTCTATCCATTCATGCCAACCTTCTGGATGCTCTTTGTTGTTTAATGTCGCATATCCTTGATAAGGCGAATTATCTAAAACTGTTTCATCTAAATCAAGTGCGATAGCAAGTTTTTCTTTCCCATCATTCTTCTTAATTTCTTTATCCAGTTGCACTTTAGCACTATTGTACCCCTGTAAATATAGAGCTTTAGCTTCTACTGAATTTTGATACCATGAAACAGCCATGATATTCTCAGAACCAAGATCGGTTTGTTGCTGCTGTTTCTCCTGCTCTATCGTTGGTGCACCTGATCCGCTTGCATTCGCTACAGGTGAGTATGTAGAGAGTGGTGCTGAAACTGTGAAAGCTCCCGTTAATAAAGCCGTTACAACATATTTCGAAAACTTATTCATGTGCTCACTCCTTTAAAATTTAATTTCCAATACAATTTAAATGATATAACAAATTAAAAGAAATGTGAATAGTTACAATATTGTAAATTATATAACTTCTAAATAATTAACATGAATAATGTAATTATTTAAAGTCAGAATACTGAACATGAATTTTAATTTTCTTTTAATTATTTATAAAATAACTTATCATTATATATAAAATCATGTATAAATGATTAATATATAATAAATTCTTAATGAATATACGGGGTATTATTATGAAAATAAATAAGGTGCTTAACAATAATTTAGTCATTTCTAACATTAACGGGAAAGAACGTATTGTAATGGGAAATGGCATAGCTTTCGGGAAGAAACGAGGACAAAAATTAGATGAAAGCAAGATAGAAAAATTATTTCGTTTAACGACTACTGAACAAGAAAAAATGTTAGCTTTAATCGATGAAGTTGATGATAATGTTGTCTTAATCACTGAAAAAATTATTCAAAAAGCGAATGAACTATACGAAAATGCTATATCAGAATCCTTATATTTATCTTTGATTGACCATATTAACTTTGCAATTGAGCGGACTAAAAATGGTTATGTTATCAAAAACCCATTAATGCATGAAATTAGAAAGATTTATCCTCAGGAATATCAAATTGGTGAATTTGGCGTAAATTTAATCAATAAAGAATATAATATAGATATTCAAATAGATGAGGCTAGTTTTATAGCTATGCATATTGTTAACACAAACCTAGGTGAAAGTTTATCGAACACTTATGAAATCACTAAAATAACAACACGAATACTAGATCTTATTAATTCGTATTTCGATTTAGATTTATTGGAGACGGACTTAAATTATTCTAGATTTATGACTCATTTAAAATTCTTTATTCAAAGATTAATTAATCGTGATCCTCTCGAAGAAGTTATGGACGATACGTTAATTCAAATATTAACGGTTAGATATAGCGAAGAAAATAAATGCGTAGACGAAATTGCTAAATTATTAAAAGAAGAATATGACCACGAATTACTAAACGACGAAAGAGGTTATCTTATATTACATTTAGCTCGATTACTTAAATCTAATATGTAAGCGTTGACACAAAATAGTTTTCGAGTTAATATAATATGCATCAGTAAATAACTTAATAATTTCTTACTCTAACAATAAATTTTATTGTTCGGGATTGTGACTTTAATTAGGCAACACCCAGAGTAATATATATCGATTCAACAGGATGGATATATATTATTCTGGGTGTTTTTATTTTTTTATAGGAGTGTTGTAAATGAAAGATCAAGATTTAGCAAAAATGATTATCGAAAAAGTGGGTGGCGAAAATAATATTAAATCACTTACCCACTGTATTACACGCTTAAGATTTAAATTATACGATGAATCTAAAGCAGATACAGAATTTTTAAAAGGACATGAAGATATTGTCACGGTTGTAAAATCTGGCGGACAATATCAAGTTGTTATAGGGAATCATGTACCCGAAGTTTACGAAGAAATCAAAAAAATAATTGGCCCAGAAATGAATAATGCTGATAATGACCATTCTTCTAAAAAAGAAGGGCTATTCAACCAAGCCATCGACATTATTTCAGGAATATTCCAACCTATTTTAGGATTATTAGCAGCAGCTGGTATGATTAAAGGTTTAAATGTTCTCTTTACGACTACTGGTTTGTATCAAGAAGATTCGGGAACAAGTTTGATTTTTAATGCAATCGGGGATGCTATGTTTACATTCTTACCAATCATACTCGGTTATACATCTGCGAAAAAATTTGGTCTGACACCAATGTTAGGTTTATTAATTGGCGCAATCTTATGTTATCCAGAAATGCAATTGAGTAATATCTCTGAAAGCGGAAAACCTTTATACAATCTTTTTGCTAACACAATGTTTGAATCACCTGTATACCAGACATTTTTAGGTATTCCATTGATTACAGTTGATTATACGAGCACAGTAATACCCATTATTTTAATTACATATTTTGCTTCTAAATGTGAAAAAGCATTAAAAAAAGTAATTCCAGATTTAGTGAAGTTTTTCTTTGTTCCTATGATTACTTTGCTAATCGCATTACCTTTAGGTTTCTTAATAATTGGACCTTTAGCAACTTTTGCATCAAATATCATTTCAGAAACTGTATTTTCAGTTAGAGATTTCAGCCCAACACTATCAGGGTTTATAGTTGGTCTAACATGGCAAGTTCTAGTAATTTTCGGCATACATTGGGGCTTTATTCCTGTGTATATAAATAATATTATGACGCAAGGATTTGATAGTGTCATGATGCCATTCTTCGCTTGTACTTTCGCTACAGCAGGTGTGGTCTTAGCGCTATTTATTAAAACAAAAGATCCAAAAACTAAAAAATTATCTATACCTAACTTTATTTCAAGTGTATTCGGCGTAACAGAACCAGCTATATATGGTATGTTACTTCCACTTAAAAAGCCATTTATCATTAGTTGTATTGCTGGTGGTATAGGCGGCGGTTTTTATGGATTCTTTGATTTTAAGAAATATATGGTAGGCGGCATGGGGATTTTTGAATTACCAGCAATGATCCCCTCTAACGGTAATATGAGTAACCTTTGGGTCGCAATAGCAGGTATATTCATTTCATTATTCCTTGGATTTATTTTAACTATGATTTTCTACAAAGAAAAATTAGAAGAAGATGATGAAAGTTTAGAAAATAATTTAACTAGTGAAGACTTTGAAAGTACTACTTTTAGCAGTCCTATTACTGGAAATATTATACCTTTATCAGAAGTAGACGACCCAGTATTCTCAACTGAATCTATGGGTAAAGGAATAGCTGTAGATCCCACTGAAGAATATATCATGTCTCCTTGTGACGGAGAAGTAATCGCCCTATTCCCAACAAATCATGCGATTGGTATAAAAACGGTAGAAGGATTAAATATATTAATTCATATAGGCATAAACACAGTTGAGCTTAACGGACAATTCTTTAATAACTTTGTTAATCAAGGTGACCAATTTAAAAAAGGTGATAAGCTTATAGAATTTGATAAAGAAAAAATTCAAGAAGCTGGATATAGCACTGTAACGCCTATTCTTGTAACAAATACGGATGAGTATACAAATATTGATATAACAGAAGAAAAGCACATTGCGTTTCAAGATAAGTTATTTCATATAGACAAATAGGAGGAAGAGACAATGGAACTAAAAAACAATTTCCTTTGGGGAGGCGCAACAGCTGCAAACCAAGTAGAAGGTGGCTTTAACGAAGGGGGAAGAGGTCTTGCGAACGTAGACGTCTGTCCTTCAGGTGCGTACCGAAATGACGTTATTTCAGGTAAGCGTAAAATGCTCGATTTTGAAAAGAATTTAAACTATCCTGCAACTTACGGAATAGATATGTACCATAAATACTTAGATGATATAAAGCTATTTCATGAATTAGGTTTTAAAGCGTATAGAATGAGTATTGCTTGGACACGTATATTTCCAAACGGTGATGAAGAACTACCAAACGAAGATGGATTGAAGTTTTATGAAGACATTTTAAAAGAATGTAAAAAATACAATATTGAACCTATCGTTACTATAACGCACTTTGACTGCCCTATTCATTTAATAGAAAAATACGGTGGTTGGCGCAACAGAATAATGATTGAGCATTATAAAAAATTATGTAAAACATTATTCAAACGATATAAAGGATTAGTAAATTATTGGATCACTTTTAATGAAATTAATATGATTTTACATGCGCCTTTTATGGCAGCTGGATTAGTCTTCGAAGAAAATGAAAATGAAGAACAAATAAAACATCAAGCTGCTCATCATGAATTATTAGCAAGCGCTGAAGCAACAAAAATTGCACATGAAATTGATGAAAATAATAAAGTTGGTTGTATGTTCGCAGCTGGGTGTATTTATCCATATGATAGTAACCCAGAAAACGCTTTGGAAGTAATGAAAATAGATCACGAAAATTACTTTTTAATAGATGTTCAAGTTAGAGGGCAATACCCTCAATATGCTTTAAATAAAATGAAAAGAAATCAGACTTTACCGAACATAACAGATGAAGATAAAGTTTTACTGAAAAATCATACAGTCGATTTCATGTCACTCTCTTATTACAATAGTAGATGTGTACGTGTAGATGATCCTGATGGTGATAATGCATCTGGTAACCTATTTTCTTCAGCGAAAAATCCTTATTTAAAAGAAAGTGAATGGGGATGGCCAATTGATCCACTTGGCTTAAGAATTACTTTAAATAACATATACGATAGATATCAAATACCTCTATTTTTAGTTGAAAATGGTCTAGGTGCAAAAGATTATCCAGACGAGAACTTAAATGTAGAAGATGATTACAGAATTAATTACTTACGAGATCATATACAAGCAATGAAAGACGCTATATTGATAGATGGTGTAGACATTCTAGGTTATACAGTGTGGACTGCTTTAGATGTCATAAGTGCAGGTTCAGGACAAATGGCTAAAAGATACGGCCTTATTTATGTAGACCAAGATGAGTACGGAAATGGTTCGAAAAAAAGAGTTAAAAAGAAAAGCGCGTATTGGTATAAAAAAGTAATAGAAACTAATGGTGCAAACTTAGGTTAAATTTAAACCAACTATCCCCTTTCAAAGATAAATCTTCTGTCATTTTATAAAGAAGTTAAGTATAAAGAAGTTTTTTTACACTGAAACCTTTATACTGTATTTAATATCTTTGATTGGGGGTTTATGTTGTGAAGCGCACGAATTTACAAACATATATCATAACAATGTGTGGCGCTGGTTTATGGGGAACTATTGGCTTATTTGTTAATCCTTTATACAAAGAAGGGTTTACTGCATGGGAAGTCGTGGCTATTCGAGGTGTATTCACATTTGTGTTTTTGTTTATTTTTATGTTGATACGGTATCCTTATCTCTTAAAAACAAATTTAAAAGATCATATTAACTTTGCATGTTCAGGTATTTTAAGTACAGCGTTGTTTAATTATTTTTACTTTGAAGTTTTTTCTCAATCAACACTTTCTTTAGCGGTAACACTGTTATATACAGGGCCAATTTTTGTCACGATTTTAAGTAGAATATTTTTCAAAGAAGCATTTACTATTAAAAAGATACTAGCATTAATCATAGCTGTCTTTGGTTGTAGTTTTGTTGTTGGATTTTTACCAAGCGGTGATATAGAAGTTTCTATAAGTGTACTCATACTTGGACTGTTATCAGGATTTTGTTTCGCACTGTACACTATTTTCAGCAAACCTATCACACGTAAATATTCAGCATTAACAATCACAACTTATAATTTCTTATATACTGCTATTTTCATGCTTATCTTTAGTGATATCACAACAAAAGCCAATCAATTTACTAAAATAGAAGTACTAACCCCGTCAATAGCATTGTCACTAATCGCTACTGTTCTTGCATACCTATTATATACATCTGGTCTAAAGAACCTAGAAGCAAGCACAGCATCCATTTTATCAACGATGGAACCAATTATAGCTATACTATCTGGCGTAATTTTCTTAGGTGATGTATTAAATATATGGCAAATTATAGGTATATTATTAGTCATCACCTCAGCAGCAATCATAGGTAATTTAAACTTAAAAATAAGACGAAAAAACTCAAAAAATAAAGTAATATGAAATAAGGGCTAAGACAAAAATAAATGTCTTAGCCCTTTACTTATTGAATTAACTTCAAGGTTGACTCACGTAACACAACCCTTAATGCTTACGCTATTTCATCACCTATTTTCCATCTTTCATATCTTTCAGCATTTCTTCGACTGTAATTTTTGCGCTTGTAAGTACGATTGGTACGCCAGCGCCTGGGTGTACGCTTGCGCCTGCGAAGTATAAGTTAGCATATTCTCTACTTACATTGGGTGGTCTATAATAATTACTTTGTGCCAATGTTGGCATTAAACCGAATGCTGATCCGAATTTAGCATTGTATTTATCTTTGAAATCTTCTGGCGTAAATATCATTTCTGTCACTATATGTTCTTCTATGCTGTTTAATGATTTTACAGTTGATAACTTTTTATAAATGATATTTTTCACGTGTTCGATGGATTTCTCATCTGACCAATCGACTTTACCTGTTTTTAATTCTGAAACAGGCATTAATACATATACACCTGTTTTTCCTTCTGGTGCTAATGTTTCATCTTCTACGCTAGGAGCGTATACGTAAATGGATGGATCTTCTGATAGTTCCCCTTCGAAAATTTCTTCAATGTTATTGCTAAAATCTTCTGAGAAAACAATATTATGTATCAAAAGTTCATCTGTTAAGTCTTTGTCTAAACCTAAATACATTAAAAATGCTGAGCAAGAATATTCCATATTATTAATTTTTTCAGTGGTATATTTTTTAGGCTGGTTTTCTTTTTTTATCAATTCTGATTTAGCATAAGGAAAATCTGCCGTGCATAATATTTTGTCATATTTTTCAATTTTACCATTTATTTTTAGACATTCCGCACGCTTAAACCTTTGATCAATTATGATTTCATCAACGCTTGAATTCGTATAAATTTGAGTACCTAATTCTCGATTTAACTGTTCAAGTGCATTTACAAAACTATACATGCCACCTTTGATAAAGTGAACTCCAAACATAAGCTCAATCATAGGTATAATTGAATATAAAGAAGGGCTACGTTTTGGATCTATACCAATATACAACGTTTGAAATGCTAATAACTTTTGAATTTTTTCATTATCTACATATTTTGCAATAAGCTTATCAGCAGTATCGAGTGTTTTTAATTTCGAGCCTTGGTATAAAGTAAATGGATTATAGAAATCTGTTGGCTTTCTAAAAGCACGCTCCAAAAAGTATTTACGCGCAATTTCGTATCTTTTGTATATGTCAGTTAGAAAAGACATGAAGCCGTGTGTGGAACCAGGTTCAATACCTTCTAACATGTCTTTTAGTTGAGCTAAATCCGTCGGAACTCTTACTTTATCATCCTCACTAAAATAGACATCATAAATGTAAGGTAACTGTTTAATTTCTAAGTATTCATCCATATTTCTGTTTGCGTAACTGAATACATCACGATATATTTCAGGCATCATGACAATAGTTGGACCCATATCAAACGTAAATCCATCTTGTTTGATTTGGTTCATTCTACCACCAACTTGCTCCCCTTTTTCATATAGATCAACTTGATGTCCGTTTGCAGATAACCTTGCTGCAGCAGCCAAGCCTGAAACACCTCCACCTACAATTCCAATCTTCATGGTGTTCCCCTCCTTTTATATTTTGACATGATTTCATTATATATTGATATCTTTCTCACTTTATTTACATAAACTTTTGTATGCAAAGTGTAATTCGATTTTCTTACTTCTTCTAAAATTTCAAAATAAGCACGAGCAGCCAATTCAATAATATATTGCACATCTTCATCAAAATATTTAATTCTATTTAAAGCTTTTTCATACAGTAGACGTGCTTCATAAGCATAACTCTCCCATAGATTGATATAGGATTTTGTAACACCATGTTGATAAATGTCTGATAGTTTTATTTCATATTGATTTAACTTCTCTTCACTTATATAAACTCGATTTTCTTTAAAATCTTCCCCAACATCTCTTAATATATTAGTGATTTGCATTGCTTTACCTAAATCAATACCAGCTTCTCTTGCTGATGAATAATTACTATGATTTTCCGAAGCTAATATAGGTATCAATAGTTCTCCAACTGTACCCGCCACACCATAGCAATAATTAAAGAACTGTTCTTCCGTCTTAATTTGACGTAATTCTAAATCATTTTTAACATATTGGATTAATGTTAAGAGAGGTTGATGTGGTATAGCATAATGTTTCAGTGTGTCTTTAAATGCTCTCATAATAGCAACATTACTTTCAAAATCTTTAGAATCATCGTTATAAATAGCATCTAAATCGGATTCTATTTTTAATAACTGATTTAAGTCTTGATCTCTATCAATACTATCGTCTATGATGCGACAAACCGCATAAACAGTCCACACTGCTCTTTTTTTATCTATTTTTAAAAAATCAAAAGCATAAGAAAAAGTTTTTGAGTGGGTCTTCATAATGTTATGACAATAATTATAGTCTTTATCTAACTGTTTCATTTCTTCTCACCTCTAGATTCCAATTTAGCATTCAAATCTATTTTTCTATCTTTCCATTTAACTGTTTTAAACACATGTATATCCATCCATGATTTTGCGTGAATGATGACAAAGCATAATGAAAAAACAGGATGTAATAGTGATATTACTTTATTAAAATTCCCTACTCTTTTAATTAAAATTAGAAATTGTAACGCATAACTTCCATACATTATTAACGATATTATCAGAGCTTTCATACTTTTCTTTAACCCAAATATTATGAGTAAGACAGATGTGATTGATCCAAATAACCAACTCATCGTCATAAACATCACACTTGGTTTCGTGATAGATGAACCTGAAGCAAAATGTTTAGACCATCCATTGACTAAGCTTGATAATCCTTCTGGATACATTCTAAACTTAACGATATTTGCTCCTTCATATATTTCCACAGGTAAGCCTAACTTGTCATAAGCTTTGCTAATCGCAAAACCTTCTATAATAGCTCCTTGTGCGTTGAGATGGCCTTCAGTTGTTAAATAATCTTGTTTATTTGTAAATACAACTGGTCCAAAAGCTCCTATATTTTTATCGTTATGATGCTTATATGAAAATGCGTTCATACCGACTAATGTAAATAAATTAAAGATAGCTGATAAATTTTCATATTTATTCTTAATCATATGGTATGGCTGAATAGATAATAGGCCTTTACATGACTGCTTCTCATATTGTCCGTATATACGTGATAAGCTTTCTTTTGCTGTCAATTCAACGTCAGCATCTATAAAAAGTAAAAATGAATGACTAGCTTGTAATGCTCCTTGCCAACATGCATTAGATTTACCTTTATATTTAGAGTGCCCGCTCACTTGGATTGTCTTGGCACCACATGCTTCAGCGATACCACGAGTATCATCAGTAGAGTCATCATCAACGACTATTACTTCAGTCCTTGTATTGTTTGCATTGATAGATTTTAATAACTTCGGAAGATTAGATTGTTCATTTCTAGCAGGTATAATAATACTGATTGGCGGTGTTTCTGCTGTCATTTGGTTAACATCAATCAATCTTCTGTAAAGAAACATCAACTTGCCGTTAATCATCGACCAAATAACAATCATTAATGAAATAAAATAGTTTATTACGATCATTTAATCACTGCTTTCTTTCTTTTGAATCAGCATATCTGCAACTTGCATTCCACTTAAAGTAACCATTGGCATACCTGCTCCAGGGTTAACTGTTCCACCAACAAAGTATAAATTATTAACGTATTTACTATGTTTAGGAAATTTAAAACCTTTATTTTTCTTACGATCAGATACTACTCCGTATATAGCCCCTTTATGCGAACCGTACGTTGAAGCAATTCTATTGGGCGTCCATATATCTTCATATACGATATGTTTCCTTAAATCTGTTAAACCCATACTTTCTAATTTATCCAGAATTAACTCATAGAATGCTTTGTATTGTGCTTCAGTAAAAGGTTTATCTTGTATATAAGGTATATGCGGTAAAATTTTTATATTTTCGTACCCATTAGTTGCTTGAGTAGCGTCCGTTTTATTAGGATTTACAACATAAATCGTTGGATCTTGAGGTAATTGATATTTATGAAACACTTCGTCATAGTTCCTTTTAGAATTCGATGAAAAGAAAAAGTTATGATGCTTTAATTGAGGATACAGTTTATTCACACCTAAATGGATAACATAACCTGAGCTCGCAGGTTCGTACTTTTTTTCTAATTTATCTATTTTGTTTTGTTCGAAATTTAATAATTTTTGATATAAAGGCAATACTTCCATATTTGAAATAAAGTAATCAGCATAAATTGTTGGACCGTTTTCTAAAGTGATAGATTCAATATTTTTAGAATCATCCAAATGCATATCAACCACTTTCTCTCCTAAATGAATATTCACGCCTGATTCTTCTGCAAGTTGTTTCATCGCATCTGCTAATTTGTGAATACCACCTTCTACGTACCATAAGCCTTCTTCAAACTGCATTTGAGGTAAAAGTGTTAAAACTGCTGGGGCATCATAAGAAGAAGACCCAACATATTTAATGAAATAACCAAGAACTTCTCTTAAATATTCATTAGTAACCCTCTTGTTAATGGCTTGTTGCATCGTATGAAAATAATCGAATTTCTTTAAAGCTTCAAAAGGACCATGATATTTAACAATAGAAGTTAAACTATCTAAACCCTCATTAAAGTAGCCTTTTTCTGCAATATCATGAATGCTTTTCGCATAATTCATAAAATTGTTTAGTTCTTTTGCATCTTTTTCAGTTACCATTTCATTATTTTTTAAAATATCTTCTATTTGATCATAAAAATCTAAAACCGTGCCATCTGGAAAGAAATTTCTAATTTGTAAATCAAGCTTTTTAATAGTGACATAATCTTCTAAATTACGGTTACTATAATTAAAAAGTCGCTTAAATATTTTAGGCATCGTTAAAATAGAAGGTCCTAAATCAAATCCAAAGTCTTCAACATCTAAGCGATTTACTTTCCCACCAATATGATTATTTTGTTCATATAAATCTACTGTATAGCCTTCTTGAGTCATTCTAATGGCAGCAGAAATACCACCTAAGCCTCCTCCAATGACAACTATATTTTTATTCATTGTGTTTCCCCTTTCTTTCAACGAACTTTTTATAATAAAACCTTTCTAATTTCGGCCTATTATAACGTTGAACAATGATAATAGGTACATTAGAAACAATTGCGTATACAATATTTATAAATTTAACTTTTCTAGATGATTTCAAGAATACTAAAGCTGGCAACATAGATAACAGATGTATAAATTCAGCCCTTCTCGTTTCTAAAATAAAATCATTGATGTACTGTTCAGATTCTAATTCTTCTATAGTCTTTTTACTTTTAATTGCGTGATTCATTTTGTGTCCATCTGGAAGTAATTTTTTCCAAGATTTCACTTTAAATAACTTTTCCCATAGCCTTCCTTCTGATTCTATTGGCCATGATTTAAATAAAAAATGATATTTTTCGAAGTAACGTTTATCTATTAAAGTACCCAATGTAGAAATAATCATTTGTACAACAAACCAGTACACAGAAATGGATAGTATTAGCCTTTTCATTATTTATTCTCCTAATGAGTTTTATATTAATTTAAAATAGATTTGTGATTAAAAAAAGCGAGTCAGGACTTTAATCCCTCTAACTCGCTTTCATGGTGACTAACTTGGCAAGAGCTCTAAATCTCTTGTTTAAATAGTACCCTATATATACTTATGTAAACTATTATTAAATAAAATTATTATTTAAAATATAACTTAAAAAATAATTTGAAAAACATTGGTTATAAATAGAAAATATTTTAATTATTTATATAAAATAAAAACATCATACCGTTACTTTTAACTAACAGCTTGATGTTTTTAACTCTTGTATTTTAGAACTTTTCTTGTGGACGGAAGCTTTCTATATAAGCTTCATCTTCTGAATAAGGAACATTTGTAGGTCCAACTTTATCCATATCAACAATAATAAAAGCAGGTTTATTAAGTTGTAGTGCGTGCTCGAAAGTTTTATGGAATTCGTCTATATTTTCAACTACTTCTGCATGTATACCTACAGACTCACTTAGCATTTTAAAGTCTGGTGTATGAAGGTCTACACCTTCGTTATAATCATAAGCTGCACTTTGTAAATAACGTAAAATACCGTAGCCACCATCTTTAAATAGCAAAGTGATAACTGGTAAATCTTGTTCAGCAAGTGTAGCTAATTCTCCAGCATTGACCATAAATCCTCCGTCACCAGCCATATTAACTACGCGACGTTGTTTTGTGCCCATTTGTGCACCGATAGCTAATGGCAAACCTTGTCCAATACCACCGCCTACTGTATAAACTGATGTGCGAGGTTTCGTAAATTGAATTAAATGATTGCCCCACCAGTATGCTGGCACAGTGACATCTCTTACGACAACATCATCATCTGCAAGCAATTGATTCATACTTTCAGCAATTTGGTTGTAAGGTGAAACATCATCGCTTAATACTTTATACATCTGAGCTTTAATATTAGCAATTTGTTTAACATAACTTTCATCAATTTGTACATGCTTTGATTTAAGTGCATGATTTAATGATTCTAAAACTGTGTTTGCATCCCCAATGATTGATTTAGATGCAATATAGTTCTTATTGATGTGTTCTGGGTTTGAATTAATATCAATATGTGTTTGCGGTAATTCGAGCTCCCAATTCAGCGTATCTTCACCACGCAAATGCGTTCCGATTGTAATTAAAACATCTGACTCTTTCAATAATTTTATAACTTCAGGATGTACTGAATTATTTGCTAAACATAGATCTGAAGTTTCTGGATATGCACCTTTACCTGATTCGCTCGTAATCACTGCGGCCTGCAATTTATTTACAAGGTGTTGTAAAGCGTCTGTCGCACCTGCTTTAATTACACCGCCACCTACCCAAATGATTGGTTTTTTCGAATTTACAATCATTTCTATAACTTCTTCAGGTATCACAATATCTTGTTGTTCAACTTGAGTAGCTGTTTCTATTACTTCATGCTTCGGCAGTTTCACATGTTGTAAATTTGTAGGAATAATTGCTGTAATTGGTCCCGTTGGGGTACTTTGTGCTTCTTCTATAGCATGAGACATAAAGTCATGAATTTGATATGGTGAATCTAATTGATAAGCAGCTTTACTTGCAGCTTCCATCATGCCCAACTCATCTTTACATTCATGAATGTAACGTTTATGTTTACCGATATAGTTTGAATCAATCTCACCCGTAATATGTAAAAGCGGTGTTTCTGCATTCCAAGATTCTGTTAAAGAGCCCGCACCATTTCCAGCACCTGCACCAGTACTTGTAAGCACTACACCCATTTTTCCACTCGTACGTGCATAACCATCTGCCATATTTACAGCACCACTTTCACCACGCGCTGTAACAAGCTTGATGCGCCCATCTTGGGCAATCGCATTATAAATCGGCATATTATGTATACTGACAATCCCAAAAATTGTATCAACATCTGCCTCTATTAATTTATCTACTATGACATTTGCAACTGTATAATCAATTTTATTATTCATATTAATAACCCCTTTTAAAAAATAATTAATAAAATCTAAAAGCTAGTAATCAAACTGACTATATTATGGTAACACTGTTTATTATTAATTCAACTTTCCATACTTTTATTTTTGTAGCATTAAACAAATAATATTTTTAAAATGTATTATATCAACTCATTTTACAGATATATCAGTATTTTGAACTTATATATGATTTTGTGCAATTTGCTAAAAAAACTAATTTTATCTAGTATTATAGTGAACAACATTTTGGGAGGTTGCAAATATGGGACGATTACAAATGTATATAGATGGAAATTGGCGAGATGGTTTAAAAACTAGAGAAATTATAAATCCAGCGACAAGTGAAGTACTTGCGCAAGTTGCAGAAGGGAAACGTCAAGATGCTAAAGATGGGATTAAAGCTGCAAGACAAGCGTTTGATTCTTCAAATTGGTCGGAGTTAGGTGTGGAGACACGCGCAAATTATTTAGAAAAAATTGCCGATCAAATTGAAGCGCATGAAGATGAACTTGCTAAAATAGAAACTTTAAATAATGGAAAAACTTTAGCAGAATCCCGTTATGATGTCCAAGATTCAGCAAGTTGCTTTAGATATTATAGTGAATTAATTCAGAATGAAACACAGGAACAAACAATTGATAATGAAGAAACAGAAAGCTTCATTGTTCACGAACCTGTTGGAGTAGTGAGTTTAATTGTGCCTTGGAACTTCCCTCTTTTAATGGCTGTTTGGAAAATCGCACCTGCACTCGCAGCAGGTAATACGATTGTCGTAAAGCCAGCAGAAAGCACACCAATGACATTACATCGTTTATTTGAAATATTTGAATCGGTTAGTCTACCGGACGGTGTTGCAAACTTGATTATGGGCGATGGTGCAATTATCGGAGATGAAATGACATCTAATGATGATGTGGATATGATTTCATTTACTGGAAGCACAAAGACTGGCCAACATATTATGAGAAACGCTACAACTACACTTAAAAATGTATCTTTAGAACTTGGTGGTAAATCACCTAATATCATATTTGAAGATACAAATATTGATGCAGCGGTAGATATAGCGCTATACGGTATTTATATGGGTGCTGGACAAGTATGTACATCAGGTTCACGTATTTTATTACATGAAAATATTTATGATGTATTCGTAGAAAAGTTTACTGAGCGCGCAAGCAAAATTAAAGTAGGACCAGGTATGGATGAAAATTCAGAAATGGGTGCAATTACTAATAAAGATCAATATGAAAAGATATTAAATTATATTAATATCGGACAAAATGAAGGTGCCAAACTATTATGTGGAGGTTATCCATTGACAGAAGGTGAACATCAAAATGGATACTTCATCGCTCCTACAGCATTTGGTGATACTACACCAGAAATGCGTATAGTCCAAGAAGAAATTTTCGGACCGGTCGCTGTATTCCAAAAATTCAAAACTGAAGCTGAAGCAATACAACTTGCCAATAATACAAAATACGGATTAGCAGGTGCTGTATTTACAGACGATCAAGAGCGTGCCCTTCGTGTTATTCGTAAAGTAAAAGCAGGTATCACGTGGGTTAATGATTACCATACTGCTTTCAATGAAAATCCTTGGGGTGGCTATAAACATTCTGGTATAGGTCGAGGGTTAGGTACTTACGGTTTAGAATCTTTCCAAGAAGTAAAACAAATCAATATTAGTAAGCAATTAAATAAAATAAATTGGTTTAGCGAGTAATTAATAAAATACAATTTCAAATAGCCTCTTTCAAAGTAGACATTAAAACTTCATTCTTTGAAAGAGGCTTTTTCTATTGAAAATCGCAAATATAAAATAGAAAGATATTCTATTTTAATATACTGATATACCTATTACTATCACTTTTAAAGCTATATAATACCAAATAAATATAGTGATATAGCAAAAATATTATTGAATTGATTTTGAACATGGGTTATGATAACGGTATTGATTATTATAGTACATGTCGTGTACTAATAAATAAGGAGTTGTGCTTTTGAAAAAACCATTTGAAATTTTTATAGAAGACATTAAAAATATAAGACGTGTGCCGTTTGTAATTATATTATTATTAGGGCTTTCAATTTTGCCATCATTCTATGCTTGGTTTAATTTAAGTTCTACATGGGACCCATACAACAATACTGAAGGTATTAAAATTGCGGTCGTAAACGAGGATAAAGGTGCCAAAGTTGAAGGAAAAGATATTAACGTAGGTGACCAATTAGTTAAACAATTAAAGAAAAACGATAAGTTCGGATGGGAATTTGTAAATCGTAAAAAGGCTGACAATGGTGTCGAAAAAGGTGATTATTATGCTTCTATATATTTGCATAAGACTTTTTCTGAAGAAGTCACAAGTATATATAATAAAAAACCAAAGAAAGCAGTCATCGATTACAAAGTAAATGAGAAATTAAATGCTATTGCACCTAAAATGACAAACGCTGGTGCATCTTCAATTGTAGATTCTTTAAATAAAGAATTTGGCGAGAATGCTACGCAAGCATTATTAAAAGAAGCGAATCAAGTCGGTTTAGACATTGAAAATGAATTACCTACTATGAGTAAAATTAAAAATGCTGTATTTACCGCTGAAGATAATCTTCCTAAAATAGAAGAATTTAAAGAAAAGGTAATAGAAATTGACGAACATCAAGATGACATCACGCATTATAAAGATGAATTCGAAGCGCTTGGTAATTACAAAGGCGATATTAATGAAGGTGTAGACAAGATTAATGAAGTAAACAGTAAAATGGGTGAAATTAACCAAGCTGCTAAATTAATTACTGCACTTAATGCTAAAATGCCTGAAATTGAAAGTGCATTAGCAAAAGCTAATAAAGTACAAGAGCAATTTCCTAAAATAAATAAAGGTGTTCCTCAAGGTATTGAAGCATCTGAAAAAGCATTAACGGCTATCAATAAAGCAGAACAATACTTGCCTGAATTAAATAATAAATTGGATAAGTATGAAGAAGATGCTAAAAAAGCTCAGGAAAAAACTGAAAAAGCTAACGAAAAATTGAAATCAGAAGAAGACAAAGATAATAAAGATAACAAAGAACAATCAGATCCAAATAAAGAAGAACCTAAAGATAATCAAATCAAAGAGCAACAAGATAGTAATAAAGAAAACGAAGATAATAATAAAGAAAACGAAGATAATAACAAAGAAGAAAATAAAACTGAAGAACAACCTAAAGAGCAATCAGAAGAACAAAACGAAGAAGATAATAATACTGATCAAAGTGCTGAGGAGCAAGAAAATAATAAAGAGAAATCAGACGCTTCAAAAGAAGAAACAGAATCAACTGAAGAGAACGAAAATGAAAATAACATCGTAACAACTCAACAAGCTTACGATGAAGATGGAGAAAACGCTAATAAAGAAGACAATCCAGACAACAATCAATCTTCTAAAGAAGTATTAAATGATCAAGAATTAAAAGAAATGAAATCAGCACTTAGCGAATCATTAACAGCGCTAGCAGACTACAGCAATGAACAAGCAACAATGAATAAAAAAGATTTAGAAAGTATGCAGTCAATCAATCAAAGTATATTGATGAGTCAAGACAGCAAACAACTTGCAGATACTGTGAAAAATAATCAATCACGATTAAAACAAGGTGTAGAATTTAATAATTCAATGATTGATATTTTAAATGAACTTAAGAAATCTGAAGGTATTGATACTTCAAAAGCAATTTCACAATTTGAATCAGCTAACAAAGATTTACAAAGTGTAATTAATGGCCAAAGCAACCTTATTAACGCTTTAAATGACGGTAAATCTGGAAAAGAAGAAGTATTGGCATTAGATAAATTAATAGATTCTAATTTACTATCTTTAGATAATTTAATGAAATATACGAGCAGTGATTTTAAAACTACCTTAATGGAAGGCGTCAATCAAATTGATCAAGCGTTAAATAAAGGTATCGACGATATCTCGACTATCAGAAGTTCAATGAACATGGTAGAAAATGTCATTCAAACTGGGAAAAGCTCATTACAAAATGGGCACGATTTATTAGTAAGCATTAATAATGAATTGCCAGAACTTGAAAGAAAGTTTAATAACATTAATGAAGTTGCACAGACAAACTTCCCTAAATTTAAAGAACAAGTAGGTAAAGGTGCTTATTACGTTGAAAATGAACTGCCAAACGTTCAATCAGAAGTAGAAAATTTAGCACAGTTTTCAAATAATGATTTACCAGCAATGATTGATAAATACGATCGCGCTGTTCAATTAGTAGATGACAACTTGCCAGAAGCACAAAAAGAAATTCATGACTTAGCAGAATTTGCACGAAATGATTTACCAGGTATTGAAAAAGATATTAAGAAAGCTGCGAACAAAGTTAGAGAAATAGATGAAGATGATACTGTTCATGAACTTATAAAATTATTGAAAAATGATTTGAAGAAACAAGCAGATATTATCGCACATCCAATAGAATTAAAAGAAGAATCGTTATTTAGTGTTCCTAACTACGGAACAGCTAGTACACCTTTCTATACATCTTTAGCTATTTGGGTAGGTGCTTTACTATTATCTAACTTATTAACGACAGATATTAAAAATCCAGAAATTAAGAATAAGTATTCATTAAGACAAACATTCGTTGGAAAGAGCTTTATATTCATAATTATAGGTGTTATGCAATCAATCATCGTGTCACTAGGAGATATGTTTATCTTAGGCGCCGCTATTGATAATAGACTATTATTTATATTACTATCTGTACTCGTTTCTATAGTGTTTATCAGCATAGTATATACATTAGTATCTCTATTCGGTAACGTTGGTAAAGCTTTAGCAATCGTTATAATGGTATTACAAATTGCAGGAGGCGGTGGAACATTCCCTATACAAGTTACACCAAAATTCTTCCAGGCAATACACCCATTCTTACCATTTACTTATGCTGTAGATGCATTAAGAGAAGCGGTTGGTGGTGTAGTACCAGAAATTTTAATTTATAATATAATATTCCTAGTATTATTTGGAGTCGTTATATTCACAATAGGATTTATCGTTAAACCGATACTGGATCCATGGAAAAACAAAACAAGTAAACGAGCTGAAGATAGTTATTTAATGGAATAACTTCATATATCAAAATTAGTCGCCCAATCCCTAGAAATTAACTACTGGATTGGGCGACTTTATTTATAATATTAATCTTGAAAGTGCATGCTTGCCTAGGGGTATGGTTCGAGCCTGTAGTCTCTCACTCATACTATTCCCCCGGGCGTCAGCACTTTCTAAAACCACTAAAAAACAGCTACTTTCTAATATATAGAAAGTAGCTGTTTTGTATATTGATGGCGTTCTTCGTTAAATAGTTGTTCTATTTTAAAGTCGTCTAGTATTTAAATTTTTGCTAGTTTCACTTAATTGGAGTCGCCACCAAATTCACTAAATCATTTAAATTATTAATATTGCTAACCCCAGTTTCTGTTAACCATTTTTTTGCTTTCTTACTATCATCACTATAAACATTCGTTGCTCCACTCCAAGTCGCTCTACCACATAACACACCATTGAAAGTAGACCCTGATTCATTGGCAAATTTTAATGTCTCTTGAAATAAATATGGTGTTACTCCCGCACTCAAGAAAATAAATGGAAGGTCAGTTGCTTCAGACTGTGCTTTGAAATATTCACTCGCTTCTTCTTCCGAATGTAAATATTCATTTTCAGTATATCCCTCAACAAAGTTCATATTCACTGGCACTTCAACTTTTAATACATCGACATTAAATCTATCTTCGCTATATCTCTTCATAGCGTCAATAACTTTATGGGGCTTAACTTTAGCAAATTCTTTACTTTTTTCATCACCAATATTATCATCATATGTTAGTATTTCTAAAAAGAATGGAATATCTTCAGCATTACATTCACTTCCAACACGCTCTACAAATGCTTCTTTTTCTTGGTTAATTCCATCTACTTCATCAACATCGACATAAATTAGCAATTTGATGCCGTCTGCACCTTGTTCTTTCAAATTTTTCACTGAGCAATTAGGAATTAAATCTGGACGTCTGCCTGGCTCTTGTTTATCATATCCTGTTTGTTCATATGCTAAAATTAACCCACAGTTTTCATCCCGATTATATGCTGCATTTAATCCATATTCAGGATCGAGTAATATACTTGATGCAAAAGGTGTTAATTCTTCTGACACAAGCGTTTTAAATTCAGAAATTGCTTCGTACGTTGTTCTTTCACCTAGCATTCTTTTAAGTGCACCTCTTTGATCAATTGCAAGTGCTGTAATTACACCTTTATCATTTGTGAGTTTTTCTAAATCTTTCATTATGAAATACCTCCTTGTATTAATTCAGTTACTTTTTCAGCAGATTGAGCATTTTTAAGTTCATTAATATAATTTTCATTCATAAGCTTTCTTGATAATTGAGATAATATTTCAAGGTGTTTATCACCGCTTCCTCTTGGAACAAGAATACTGATTACAAAATCGGTTAGACCACCGTCCATAGCATCCCAATCAATCCCTTGATTTAATCGAACAATAACGAGACTAGGAGATACAACATTTTCATTAGCTACATGTGGAATAGCTACTCCATTTTCCATACCGGTGCTGCTCTCATATTCTCGATTTTTTAACCCATTTAATATACTTTCAGATTCATTTGTTAAACCTAATTTAACCCCTTGGTTTGCTATGAATTTCAGAACTTCATTTTTATTCTGTATATTTTGATTTAAAAAGACTTGAGAAGGCTCTATAATACTTACATTTACTTCTTCATCATGTGACTTATGTTTTTCTTTATTATCAGCGCTACCAAACACACCATTATTTTTATTCGCATCAATCGTCTGTGACTTAAGAATATGTCGTTTTTGTTCTATAGCCATTAATACACCTGCTACAATCGATCCTATCAAGATAGCTACTACCCAAAATATTGGATGCGTAACTACAGGTAAAACAATAAAACCACCATGTGGTGCGGGCACTTCAACTTTGAGCACGTATGTGATAATTGCGGCAATAGATGAACCAAGCATAAGTATCGGTATAATAGTTAATGGCCGTTTAGCTGCAAATGGAATCGCTCCCTCTGTTATATGAGTAGAACCAAGCAAGAAGTTAACATACCCTGCACTTCTCTCCGTATTAGCATAATATCTCTTACCAAATAGGACAGAAAAACCTGTCGCTAATGGTGGAACAATACATGCAGCAGAAACTCCAGCCATAAACAAGTGATTACCTTGTGCTAATAATGCTGTACCAGTAACATATGCTGCTTTGTTAATTGGCCCACCCATATCAGCAGCACACATAATACCTACTATTAGTCCTAATATGATTGGACTAGAATCTTGGAATCCAGATAAAAAGCTCATCATTGTTTTGTTTATAATTTCCATCGGGACCGATAAATACCACATAATAAAACCAGCAATAAATATACCGAGCACCGGTAAAATAAATATAGATTTTAATCCATCTAATGATTTTGGTAATTTCTGCAACGCTTTTTGAAGTAAAACAATAACAGCTCCTGCTAAGAAACCAGAAACTATACCTCCTAAGAAGCCTGTACCATTATGATCTGCTACCATACCTGTAATAAAACCAATAACAAGCCCTGGTCTATTTCCAATGGATTGTGCTATGTACGCACTTAGAATTGGTACCATTAGTCCCATAGCTATTTCACCAATAGTATGCATTTGTTCAGCAAAAACATTATATTGTTCTGACTTCGGATCAGCAGAATAAATACCAAACATTAGTGATACTGCCATCATGACACCACCAGCTACAATGATAGGTAACATGTGAGAAACACCATTCATCAAATGCACATAAATTTTATGCCAAAAACTAGTGTTTTCATTTCCCTGCTTTTCTTGTTGTCCTTCATATTGGCCAGATGTTTGAAAAACGCTAACATCTCCGCTAATTGCTTGATTAAGTAATGCATCTGGCTGTTTAATACCTTTTGATACTGAAACGTTAATAACCTTTTTGCCGGCAAATCTGTTACTATCAACATTTTTATCTGCAGCGATAATTATCACTTCTGCATTATCAATATCTTCTTGAGTAAATTGATTTTCTATACCACGCTGACCATGAGTTTCTACTTTTATCGACACACCTTTTGATTCTGCAGCATTCTCCAAAGCTTCAGCTGCCATAAACGTATGTGCAATTCCAGTTGGACATCCTGTTACCCCTAAAAATTGATATTTCATAATTAGCCTCCTTAATTCGTAACGTTAATATTGCTAACTTGAACTTCCCCCATTAAATTATTGATATCCTTTAAATCACTAAGACCAGTACTAAAAGCTGTAGATGAGCCGATAGCAACTGCTTTTTTAATAGCTTTTTTAGCGCTCTTTGATTGCATGTATTCTTCAAAGAAACTAGCAAGCATCGCATCGCCAGAACATGCTGTGTTTACAACCTTACCTTCTGGTGCTGTACAATGAATTACTTCTTCATCATTTACAAAGTATGCACCTCTAGCACCAACAGATACTAAAACATTTTGGCAGCCTTGTGTAATAAGTTCTTTAGCAGCCTTTATAATATCTGTGTTTTTAGTCATATTTAATTCTGGAAATAATGATTGTAGTTCGTCATCATTTGGTTTAATTAAATATGGTTTATAATGCATAAGTTCTTTTAAAACTGGATGACTGATATCCAAGACCAAATTAAATTTTTGTTGTCCCGATAATTTGCCTATATCCAATAAAACATTTCCATTCAACCCTCTTGGTAAACTACCTGATACAAATAATGTATCCTGTTCATTTAGTGATTTTAATTTATCCAACAATAATTCTTTTTGTGTTTCTTGAATTTTTGGACCACTGTTAACGATTTTATATTCACCTTGATTAGATTTAAGAAATACATTTATGCGTGTATTACCTTCAACTTTAACAAAATCAGTATTGATACCCATTTCTAATAATTCATCTTCAATAAATTTGCCACTAAAACCACCTACAAATCCTGTAGCAATAGAGTTAGTATTTAATTTTCTTAACATGATTGAAATGTTTACACCTTTTCCATTTGCTTGAACTTCATCGTACAAACTTCTGTTTACAATATCTGGATAAAAATCTTCCATCTCGACAAACATATCAATCGCTGTGTTTAAAGTGCATGTATAAATCATTTTAATTTACCTCCACTTGCCTTTTTTCCATTGTTACATGTAGATTGATGAAAATGTTTACACTTTCTGTGATATAGTAAATTTATAATGAAAAGTTTTTCGCGTGGAGGTTAATTATGAATTTTCAACAACGTGTACAGTACCATTACGATAAATTAAGCGATAGTGATAAATATTTGACCGATTATATCGAAAAACATTATTTAGAATCATTAGATATTTCAATCGTAAAATTAAGTGATAATGCTAATGTATCGACTTCAACTATTGTAAGATGCATGAAAAAGCTTGGTTATAATGGTTTTACGGATTTTAAGTATCAGATGGTTGCTGAGGATAGTCATAAATTTTCTGAACCCATGAAACATTTCGAACATATGGACTCACAAATTCAAACAGCAATTGTTAAAAACCAAGAAGAAGTTGATAAAACGGTCCGCTACTTGAATTACACAATTATAGAAGATGCAATTTCAGCGATTAAATACAGTAAAAAAATAAACATTTTAGCGCGTGGTTTTTCAGAACATATTTCAAATGAAATGACAATTAAACTTCAACTTTTGAATAAACATGCTGAAGAACATAATGATCCTAATATTATAAAGATAAAGTCAAAGTCATTTGATGAAGATGATTTAGTGATATTTGTATCATTAAATGGTGAGACAGATGAACTTATTCAAGCTGCTGAAATATGTAAACAAAATAATGTCAAAACTATCTGTTTAACAACGAATAAAAATAGTCGCCTTTATAACCTATGTGATATCAATTTGCTAGGATTTAAGTCTGACAAGACATTTATTCCGGATTACGAAGTGCGTTCGAGACTGCCATTGCAAGTGTTAGCACGTGTATTGCTTGATGCATACGTAATAAGAAATGGGCAGATATAAACTACTGGATTGGGCGATTTTATTTATAATATTAATCTTGAAAGTGCATGCTTGCCTATGGGTATGGTTCGAGCCTGTAGTCTCTCACTCATACTATTCCCCCGGGCGTCAGCACTTTCTAAAACCACTAAAAAACAGCTACTTTCTAATATATAGAAAGTAGCTGTTTTGTATATTGATGTCGTTCTTCGTTAAATAGTTGTTCTATTTTAAAGTCGTCTAGTATTTCTCCTTCTTTCATAACGATAATACGATCTACGAATTGATTTAAGAAGGCTATGTCGTGTGAAATCATAAGCATGCCTTTATTTGTTTGTTCGTAATAGGCTTTTAGAACTTTAATCATTCTTTGTTCTGCTATTACATCTAGGCTTGCTGTAATTTCATCGCATACTAGCATGTCTGGTTCTAACATTAATGTGCGTATTGTATTAAATCTTTGTAATTGGCCACCGCTTAGTTCGTCTGGAAATCGCTCTAATAGTTTTTCGTCTAATTGCATATATGTCATCAATGTTTCTAGACGTTCACGGACTGTTTCTGATTGGATGTTTTTATAGTATCTTATAGGTTCTTCTAATGATGTTTTAATTTTAAATTTTGGATTAAAACTATTATATGCGTGTTGGAATATTGGCAACATACTTAAACCATTTGTTGAATAATCACCTTGATAATTTTTTAATAGTCCTAACATTATATGTGCTAATGTTGTCTTCCCAGAACCACTTTCACCGACTATTCCAACTTTTTCATCTGGTTTAATTGTTAGATTAATATCTTGTAAAACGGGTGTTTGTTTATACGCAAAGTTAACATGTTTCATTTCAATCATGCGTTTCACCCTTTCTTAATTGACTACGTGCATTAAATAGCTCAAGACTATATGGTTTTACATTTTCATCTTTAAAAGCTTGAACGTGATTTGAATCGACTAATTTTCCGTTTTGGATAACATTGATCCAATCACTAAAATCAAGTACGTGTGATAAATTATGCGTAATCATTAATAACGTCACTTGATGTACTTCGGCTAAATGCTTAATTAAATTCATCACATTATATCCCGTTATAGCGTCTAAAGAGGATGTTGGTTCGTCTGCAATGATTAAACTTGGGTTTAACATCAAGACACTCGCAATCTGCACTCTTGCAAGTTGTCCCCCTGACAAACTAAATCTATACCGCTTCAAAATTTGCTCTGGATCTAAATCAACCCATCCAAGCGCCTGCTTTACATATTTATTGGCCACTGTTTTATCGACTTTATAATGCATTCTATAAATAGCAACGAGCTGTTTACCTAATTTAGTATGATCATTAAAGCTGTGAGTATAATCTTGGGATATAAACCCTATTTCTTTTCCTAGTAATTTACGCATGTCCGTCACTGATTCATCTTTGTATTTCAATGTATCAAAATGTGTTTCTAATGATTTTGGTACTTGTTGTACAAGTGCTTTTGCAGTCAAACTCTTACCAGATCCACTTTCACCTACTAAAACGTTAACTTTACTTTTACGTAACGCCAAATCAAGATGTTGTACAAGTGATTCTCCAGCACTATCTTTTATTGTTAAGTTAGATATTTCTAAAATGTTAACCATCGGCATCATGCTTTCCTTTTAATAATTTATCTCGCAATGCATCACCAGCTAAATTGAACAATAAAATTGTTAAAGTGATTAAAAATGCTGGTACGAGTAATAATAACGGATATGAACTAATATAGTCTCTGCCTGCATTAAGCATTGCTCCCCACTCTGGAGAAGGTGGTTGTGCACCTAAACCTAAGAAAGATAGTGATGATATATATAAGATAATTTTACCAAAATCAACTGTCATCAAGACGATAATTGAAGGTGTGACTTGTGGTAAAAAATGCTGAAAAATAATAGTACGTGTTGGCACATTGAATAGCTTTGCCATTTGGATGTAAGGCTTACCTATTTCACTACTTACAATTGAACGTGTAAGCCTTGTATAAGTCATCCATTTTATAATGGTAATCGCTATAACCAAGTTCCAAATACTCGGTTTAAAGAAACTTGCTAAAGCTATCATCAATACAAATTCAGGAATGCTTAAACCGACATCAATAATTCTCATAATCACCGTATCGACAATGCCTTTTTTATAACCAGCTAAAAGACCAAGTGGCACGCCAATAACAACTGTTATAAGTAAAGTGATTAAACTGATAATCAATGTATATCTAGCACCTATTATGACTCTTGATAATAAGTCTCTACCGTAATCATCAGTACCTAACCAATGCGACATACTTGGAAGCTCCAAAGTACTACCAAGGTTTACTTCAAGTGCACTATCCGTTGAAGCAAAGAATTGAGCTACAACAAGTATCAGTAAATAAATTATAAATATATAAAATATCAAATTTTGTTTATTTATACGTTTCATTATATTTCACCGTCCTGACTATTACGCTTGTTTGAACGGCTACTTTTATTATATCGACGTTTCGGGTCCAACCATAAGAGCAGTAAGTCACTAACAGTATTAGCAAGTACTACAAAGAAACCAATCATGATTACTACACCTTGTACTACTGGATAATCTCTTGCTCTAATGCTATCTACGAGGAAATAACCTATACCTGGAATGCCAAATAAGTTTTCAATAACAACTGTTCCACCGATTAAACTGCCTACAGACATACCTAGTACAGTAATTACGGGAATAATCGCTGGCTTAAATAAATCTTTCCATAGAATATATCGTTCTGACATCCCTCTTAACCTCGCCGCTTCTACTTCTTTAGAATTATACAGTTCTACTAAATTTGAACGCATCAATCTTACATAGTATGCGCTCATACTTACACTTAGCGCTATGACAGGCATAATATACCCTGCCATCGAGTCTAAACCAGATGATGGTAATAGATTAAGTTTTTGTGCAAATAAATAGATTAATATCGTCCCTAAGAAGAATGATGGGATACTCACAGTCAATGAAGTGACTGATCGAATAAAAGTGTCTACCCATGTGTGATAGTATTTAGCTGCAACTATTCCTGAAGGAACGGCAACTATAAACACTATAATGATTGTTAATATCGCTATAAATGCAGTTGGAGGCGTATAAAAAATCAATTCATTGATTACTGGCTCTCCTGTTTGGTAACTCGTTCCGAAATTTAATTGAACGATTTGGCCCAGCCACTGAAAGTATTGAACTACAGGAGACTGATCTAATCCTAATCTTGCTTTTGTTTCTTCTATTTGTTCACTTGAAACATTCGCTACATCTAAATGTAAGACTTTATCAATAGGGTCGCCTGGCGTGAATTTCATTAATATAAAAGTGATAGTAGAAAGGACAAATAATACGATGATCATTTGTCCAATTCTAGAAAGTATATTTTTTAATATCATTGTTTGATATCTACCTTATAATCAATAAGATAAATGCCCTCAGGCGTAGCTTTTAAGTTTTCTACATCTTTATTCATACCAACAATGTTGTCATTGTATGAAATATAACTGTTTGCTATGTCACCACTTGTAATATCAATGATTTCATTTGTAATACGATTACGTTCATCTCTATCTACCGTTTTATTTAATTCATCGATTAAAGAAGTTACTTTTTTATTGTTATAACCGCCGTCATTGATTGCGCCTTCAGGTTTATAAGCTTGATTAAAGAAATAACCAGTATCACCTCTTGGAATAGTGCCAAAACTATAAAGTGAGGCGTCCCATTGACTTTGATCTTTTAAATAACCTAGAATGTCGTCCACGTTACGTATTGTAATATCAATATTCGCTTTTTTAGCATCTGATTGAATAACTTGTGCTAATTTAGGTAGTTCAGGTCGCCCGTTGTAAGTAGAAACTGTCAGTTTCAATGGATTTTCTTTCGTGTATCCTTCTTTTTCCATTAATTTCTTAGCTGCTTCTATATCTTGCTTTTGTACGCTCTTATCTTTAATAAAGTCTAATTTAGTATTGAAAGGTCCAGTAGCTGGTTTGGCATGGCCTTTTGATACGCTATCAGTGATACCTTTACGATCTATCGCTTTATCTAACGCTTCACGTACAGGTTTTGTCATTTTATCGCTTGTATGGTTATACAACACTAACCCAGTTCTAAAACCAGATACAGCTGAAACTTTTGTTTTATCATTGTTTTTCAACGATTTTACTTTTTCAACTGGCACATCTGTAATCACAT
This sequence comes from Mammaliicoccus sp. JADD-157, assembly GCF_049310805.1. NCBI lineage: Bacteria > Bacillati > Bacillota > Bacilli > Caryophanales > Staphylococcaceae > Mammaliicoccus > Mammaliicoccus sp. JADD-157. The sequence goes on from NZ_JBMOVZ010000003.1 coordinate 471,557, forward strand.
CAGCTTTACCTGAATCTAAGTCACTTGTTCGTACGTTACCATCTTCTTGGTATGTAACATTGATATGATCCAGTTTAGGTTTACCTTGCCAATAATCTTTATTTCGATCTAATTGAATTTTTTGCGATTGTTTATAAGATTTTATTTGATACGGCCCGGTTCCGACAGGTGTTTTATTTATATCACCTTCAGCTTTTGTATCATAAATTGCTGAGAAAGGACTAGCCAATTCTGATATTAATTCAGGATAAGCATCTTTTGTCGTAATCGATACTTTTTGACCATCAGCTTTTATATTTTTAATAGGTAGTGATCCTTTTACTAAATCACTTTTTTTCATACTTTCTTCCAAGCTTGCTTTGACTGCTTCTCCAGTCACTTTCTTGCCATTTTGGAATTTAATATCGTCCTTTAATGTTAAATCTAATTGTGTTGATGATGTTTGTTTATAAGATTTAACTAATAATTTCTGAACTTCTCCATCAGCTGTAGCTTTAAATAATGATTCTGCTGCTCCGATTTTAACTGGAACATCTGTTTCATATGGTGCAATTGATGTTGTCTTTAATGGTAACTCTACATCTAATGTCTTTCCTTTAGACTGGCTTCCAGAACCGCCACAACCCGCTAATATAACTGCTGTAGAAGCCAATACCGCGATAAATTTCTTCATGTACATACCTCATTTCAAAATTAATATAAATTATAATTTATAATTTATTCCTTAATACGTTATTAATCATTTTCTATTCTCTCATACTTTTAGTGATAAATATTCTTATTAATATTAAAGTTCTTAGACATATTTTTCAATCAGAACACTCCACAAAACACCGAAGAGAAAGTAATATAATGACTATTTTAACTTTAAAATTTTTTCTTTTCATTTATAAATCTGAAACGACTTCTTTATGTATTTAAATCTTTATATCCCCAATATAAGTAATGATAAATTAAAGAATCTAGAATTTAAAGCATATAATTATTTAAAAAGTAAATTTCTTCTAAATTTTTATTGTTTCCAATGTGTAACTCTTGTAGTTATGCACCTTTACCTTTATTATTGAGTTGTAATAGCACTTATGTGTTAGACTGACAATTATTATGTGGAAAGGTAGTGAAAATCGTGCATTTTACACAACGTGAGCAAGATAAATTAATGCTAGTCATTGCCGCCGATTTAGCACGTAAACGCCAAAAAAGAGGATTAAAATTAAATTATCCTGAAGCAGTAGCAATTATTAGTTTCGAATTGCTAGAAGGCGCAAGAGACGGAAAATCCGTTGCAGAATTAATGAGCTACGGAAGACAAATATTAAGTGAAGATGATGTGATGGAAGGTGTTGCTGACATGATAAAAGACTTAGAAATTGAAGCAACCTTCCCGGACGGTACTAAATTGATTACAGTACATCATCCAATCGTTTAAAGGAGGATTCATGATGAAACCAGGAGAAATTATTGTTAAACGTACAGAAATTGATGTTAACAAAGGCTTAGATGCCACAATAATTACGGTTAAAAATACAGGGGATCGTCCTGTGCAAGTTGGTTCTCATTATCATTTTTATGAAGCAAACCCTGCATTAGACTTCGATCGTAAATTATCATATGGGAAACGTTTAGATATTCCTGCAGGTGCTGCTGTTCGTTTTGAACCAGGAGATGAAAAAGAAATACAATTAGTAGAATATCGTGGTAAACGTCAAATTTATGGTTTCCATGGCAAAATCAATGGACCTATAGACGAATCTCGTGTATTCAAACCAAAACACGATACAGAAGACACACAAATTATCGACGCTTCTGAATTACCAGAAGAAAATGCTAATAAAGAAAGTGGGTATAACAGATGAGTTTTAAAATGACGCAATCTCAATATACGAGTCTTTATGGTCCAACTGTCGGTGATTCAGTAAGACTCGGTGATACAAATTTATTCGCAAGAGTTGAAAAAGATTATGCCGCTTATGGCGATGAAGCTTCATTTGGTGGAGGTAAGTCAATCAGAGATGGTATGGCTCAAAACCCAAATGTAACAAGAGATGACAAGAAAGTAGCCGATTTAGTTATTACAAACGCACTTATCCTTGATTATGACAAAGTAATCAAAGGAGACGTGGGGATTAAAAACGGTTATATTATGAAAATTGGTAAAGCTGGTAACCCTGACATTATGGATAATGTCGATATTATTATCGGTGCATCAACGGATGTTATTGCAGCAGAAGGTAAAATTATAACTGCTGGTGCAATTGATACACACGTTCACTTCGTAAACCCCGAGCAGTCTCACGTAGCACTAGAAAGTGGTACTACTACATTAATCGGTGGAGGTGCTGGTCCTTCTGAAGGTTCAAAAGCGACAACTGTAACTGCTGGACCTTGGTATATTCACCGCATGCTTGAAGCAGCAGAATCTATTCCTTTAAACGTTGGGTTCACTGGTAAAGGTCAAGCAGTAAATCATACAGCATTAGTTGAACAAATACATGCTGGTGTAATCGGTCTTAAAGTCCATGAAGACTGGGGTGCAACACCTTCAGCTTTAGATCATTCTTTACGTGTAGCAGATGAATATGATGTTCAAGTTGCGTTACACGCAGATACATTAAATGAAGCTGGCTTTATGGAAGAAACAATGGATGCAGTTAAAGATCGAGTACTACACATGTATCACACTGAAGGTGCTGGTGGTGGTCACGCGCCTGACTTAATCAAATCAGCTGCATTCTCAAACATCTTACCATCATCTACAAACCCAACATTACCATATACACATAACACAATAGACGAGCATTTAGACATGGTTATGATCACTCATCATCTTAATGCTGCTATCCCAGAAGACATTGCTTTTGCTGATTCTCGTATTCGTAAAGAAACAATTGCAGCAGAAGACGTTTTACATGACTTGGGTGTATTCAGTATGGTAAGTTCCGACTCTCAAGCAATGGGTCGTGTCGGCGAAGTTGTTTCTCGTACATGGCAAGTTGCTCACCGCATGAAAGAACAACGCGGTCCTCTAGAAGGAGATAGCGAATATAACGATAATAACCGTATTAAACGTTATATTGCTAAATATACAATTAACCCAGCAATCACACATGGTCTTTCTGAATACGTTGGTTCAATCGATGAAGGTAAACTTGCAGATATCATTATGTGGGAACCTGCATTCTTCGGTGTTAAACCAGATGTCGTGATTAAAGGTGGTATGATTAGTACTGCAATTAACGGTGATGCTAATGGATCTATTCCAACATCTGAACCACTTAAATACCGTAATATGTATGCTCAATTAGGTGGTAACTTGCAAAGTACATCAATCACTTTCGTTTCTTCAATCGCTTATGAAAACGACATCGGTAGAACATTGGGCTTAAAACGTAAATTAAGACCAGTTAAAAATATTAGAAATTTAACTAAAGCAGATATGAAAAATAATAGCGCTACACCTAAATTAGATGTAGATCCGCAAACTTATGAAGTATTTGTTGATGGTGAAAAAATAACAAGCGAACCAGCTACTGAATTACCATTAACACAACGTTACTTCTTATTCTAGGAGGATAAAGTATGATCATCGAAGAAATTAAAGGTAATATCGCAAATCTTTCAGAAGCTGAAAGAAACAAACATGTTGAAAAAGTTTACCTTGAAAATTCTGATTTAGTTAAACGTATTCAACGCGTAACTACAGATCATGGTAATGAAATTGGCATTCGCTTGAAACAACCAATTGATTTGCAGTACGGAGATATTTTATATCAAGACGATACAAACATGATTATCGTAGATGTAAATTCAGAAGATTTATTAGTAATCAAGCCACGTACGTTACAAGAAATGGGCGATATTGCGCATCAACTAGGTAATAGACATTTACCTGCACAATTTACAGAGAATGAAATGCTTGTTCAATATGACTATTTAGTAGAGGCTTTACTTAAAGACTTAGGTATTCCTTATAGTCATGAAGACCGTAAAGTCAATCAAGCATTCAGACATATAGGACATTCACATGATTGATCATGCACATTTACGCCTGTTTCAGTTTTGTGATTCTCAATTTCCAACTGGTGCGTTCAGCCACTCATTTGGACTTGAAACGTATATACAGCGTGACACGGTTCACGATGAAGAAACGTTTAAACAATGGCTTGTGTTGTTTTTAAATGAACAATTAACTTATGCTGACGGCTTAACGATGCGTCTTGTTTATGAGGCGCTTAACGAAAATGATACTGAAAAGATTTTATACTTAGATAAAGTGCTTTTCGTTCAAACTCTGCCTAAAGAAACAAGAGTTGGCTCAAAACAAATGGGCAATCGCATGGTCAAGCTTGCAGCTGAACTATATGATAGTGAATGGGTTAAGTGGTACCAAACTCAAAATAAAAATAAAAAAGCAAAATTGCATCCAGCAATTGGCTTTACTATGCTCGGTCACCATTTAGGTGTCGATATAGAAACGATAATAGATTATTACCTATATCAAAACGTATCGAGTTTAACACAAAACGCAGTACGTGCAATTCCTTTAGGACAAACTGCCGGTCAAAGAATTGTCCATGGTATGATTCCTTTCATGAAAGATACTAGAAATCATATTATGACACTAGATGAGTCGCAATTAGGTATCACTGCACCTGGTTTAGAAATTAACCAGATGGAACATGAAAATGTAAATGTAAGAATTTTCATATCTTAGGAGGGTATTATATGACAGAGACAGTTAAAATAGGTATCGGCGGCCCTGTAGGTGCAGGGAAAACGCAACTTATTGAAAAAATAGTAAAACAATTGGCAAAAGACATGAGCATTGGTGTTATTACCAATGATATTTATACAAAAGAAGACGAAAAAATCTTAGTTAACTCAGGTGTATTACCTGCAGACCGTATTATCGGTGTTGAAACTGGTGGTTGTCCACATACAGCGATTCGTGAAGACGCATCTATGAACTTTGCTGCAATCGATGAATTAAAAGAACGTCACGAGGACATTGAACTTCTTTTCATCGAATCAGGCGGAGACAATCTAGCTGCAACTTTCAGTCCAGAGCTTGTTGATTTTTCAATTTACATTATCGACGTTGCTCAAGGGGAAAAAATCCCTCGTAAAGGTGGACAAGGCATGATTAAATCAGACTTCTTTGTTATCAACAAAACAGATTTAGCTCCATATGTTGGTGCATCTTTAGACCGCATGGCAGAAGATACAAAAACATTCCGTGGCGATCGTCCATTCGTATTTACTAACCTGAAAACTGATGAAGGCCTAGATAAAGTTCTTGAATGGATAGACAAAGATGTCTTACTTAAAGGTTTAGCTTAATGCCTGATTCAAAACAAAAATGGACTGGTCAATTAGATTTAACCGTTTTTAAAAGCGGTGAAAAATCAGTCGCGCGTGACATCTTTTTTGAAAAAGCTTTAAAAGTCATACGACCAGTCTACTTAAATGGTTCGAATATCCCTACTTTCTATATTGTGAATGTGGGTGGCGGTTATTTAGATGGTGACCGCTATAAGATGGATTTTACTGCAGAAAAAGATGCTAGCGTTATTTTAACGTCACAAGGCGCAACAAAAATCTACAAAACTTTAAACGATCATGTCGAACAATATCAGAACTTTACAGTTAAAGATAATGGTTATATAGAATACGTAGGCGATCCAATTATTGCGTTTGAAAATGCTAAGTTCTTCCAACATAATAAATTCAACCTGAGCGCTAATGCGTCATTATTTTATACAGATATTTTGACGCCAGGTTATTCAAAAGAAGACAAAGACTTCACCTACACTTACATGCACTTATTAAATGAAATTTATGTTGATGATGAACTCGTAACTTTCGATAATATGTTGTTAGATCCGTCTAAAAATAAAGTAGATGGATTAGGATATATGGAAAACTATACACATCTAGGTTCATGCTATTTCATCAATCCTGAAGTAAATCAACACTTCATTGATGATGTATACGAACAAATCAAACACTTCCAACAAGAATATGACTGCCGCTTCGGTATTACTCAAATACCAACACATGGCTTTAGTATTCGTATATTATCGAATAAAACTCAAGTAATCGAACGCATTTTAAATGCAGTACAAAAGTATGTTGTTAATCAAATTTTCGATAGAGATGTCGATTTCTTAAGAAAATATTAATCGAATTTAAAGCACCAATCCGTGAATTAACAATGGATTGGTGCTTTTCTAATTAATAAATGATGATTTACCGAGTGTATACTTCGGGGATTTTATAGGTCATATGTTAAAGTAAAAATTAGTTCCCTGAAGTGCACGTATATTATTTCCTGGGAAAAGGAGGTTTTAAAATGAATCATTGGGATGATAAATTTGATTCAAATGATTATATTTATGGTAAAGAAGCTAACGCATTTGTTCAAAATATATTTCAAACACCAACTACTAAACATGAAAAAGTCGTTCTCCTAGCTGAAGGTGAAGGCCGTAATGCAATCTACCTTGCTAAGTTAGGTTATGATGTGACAACTTATGATATGTCACGAATCGGTATTAACAAACAATATAAATTAGCAGAAGAATATAATGTAGATATAGAAGCAATATATGGTGATATCACACAATCTGATTTAATTCCCCAAGCATCTTTTGATTATAGTATTAACATTTTTGGACACGTACCTAATGAAGGTAAACAAGGAATGTTTAATAATCTTATTCAACCGTTAGTTACAGGTGGCCATAGTTACTTTGAGTTCTATTCAACTGAACAATTAACTTATGGCACTGGTGGCCCAAAAGATGAATCAATGCTATATGATATTGATGAAATCAAAAACTACTTAGGCCACCTACCTGTAAAAATTCATAAATTAGAAAAAAGTGAAATTGACCGCAATGAAGGTTCTAAACATACAGGCACAGGCTCTATTATTCAAGGGCATCTAGAGAAAATATAATATAAAAAAAGAATCTGGATAAACGTCCAGATTCTTTTTTATAATGTTTTGCTTTAATCATATAATTAAATTGTTGCTTCATCTTTCTTACTTAAAAATGTAACAACCAATAACATAATAATTGAAAGTGGTAATCCAACTAAAATTGGATGAATCCCAAACGGATGACCAAGTATTTGCCAAATAACGGCTGATCCAAGTCCACTCCACATCGAAATATTCCCGGCGATTTTTGTAGGTCTTTGCCAGAATAAGCCGAAAACAACTGGCGCTAATAAACCTGATACTGACATCGCAGTACCTGTTACCATAAGGTTTACTAATCCAGGAATCATAAGTGATAATATCAAAGAAATAACAGAAACTATTAACACTGATATCTTACTATATAACAACATTTTCTTTTGACTAGAGATTTTGACATTTGGTTTAATAATGTCGTTAGCAATAGATGAAGCACCTGCAATGAAGAACGAATCTGCACTAGATATAACAGCTGCTAGTAACACCATAATCATAACGACTACTAAAGGAAACGGGAAGACTTCTTGAATCACATGATAATAAACTAATGGTGTCTCAGTTATATCGAGATTCAAACCAAATTTACTGTATACACCGATTAAAACTGTCATCGCGCCTAATATCACCGCAATAATCATTGAAATCCAGTAACCATTTCTCGCAGTTTTTAAATTCTTAGCTGCCCAAATACGTTGCCAAACATCTTGTCTAATAAACTGATAAAAAGCTAATGTTAAAAGATAAATTAAAATTTCATTTGGTGTAATATTAAGAAAATCTAACATATCATTTTGATTCTGGTTAATAGCGTTAGCTTGAACTTCGCTCCAACCACCTGAATAATATATAACCACAAAGAACAACACGATAATACCAACCGTAAGTATCGTACCTTGAATAACATCTTGCCAAATGACAGCTTTCAAACCACCGAGATAAGTTTTGATTGTCAGCAAGACCCAACCTAGAATGATACCAACTGTCATATTTAGTCCTAATGTTAAATTTAAAATAGAAGCAATAGCGACAAATTGCATACCTGTCATCGCACAATAAGCAAATAAGAAACTGATAACAGTAGGAATACGTGCAGATTCACCATATCGAAGCGCAGTGTAATCACCTATCGTTACCATGTTATATTTTTCACCTAATAATCTAATACGCTTTAAGAAGAATAATGCAAGAATGATAACGGCACTTATCATCGTAATATGTATCCATTGCTGGCCCATACCTAACGTATATCCATTTTCCATATACCCTAACAATGTAGCACCACCTACACCTGTACCAACAAATGTTAAAATCAATGGGATGACTGATACAGTTCTACTCGCCATATTATAGTCATCGTATGTTTTTATATTTCGCTTTATGTATAAAGACATGATTAGTAAAAACACAAAATAAATTATGATTATAAAACCTAGAACAAATTGTTCATTGTTATTAAACACTACAATACCACCTCGTAAATATGATGTTTTCACAATAAATTAAGCTTATTGTTATTTTTAACTCAATTGAAATCTTATCACTTAAGTAAGAATTATGAAAGCACCTTTTTATAGTACTATTAATTATTAAAATCATGCCTAATTCTTTTTTTAGCATCCTAGAATAGTTATATGTATAAAATAAACAAGACAATCCAACAAAGGATAGTCTTGTTTGAGTAATAATATCAATGAAAGTGCATTGTTCTTCTAAATTCAGTACCAAAACTTATCTTATATTTAATGTTCTAGAATATAATTTAATAGTACATTGCTTCCTTTTACTATTTGTTCTTTACTACTATATTCATCAGGATGGTGACTGATTCCATCTTTGCTAGGTATGAATATCATAGATGAAGGCATAATTGTACTAATTGAATTGGCATCATGATTTGCACCACTAACCATTTTTTTATAAGAATAACCTAATTTTTGTGCTATATTACATAACTTTAATATATTTTGCTGATCTAATGCCGTTGTTTCTTTTTTTATAAGTCTTTCACTTTGCACTGAAAGTTTACTTAATAATTGTGTTTGATACTCGTCGAGTTTTTGCTCGGAATAACTTCTTAACTCTACTAAAAACTCCACTTTATTAGGTATAACATTTGCTTGATTTGGATACATATTAAGTTTCCCAACAGTCAATACTGATTTATTGTCAATTGTTTCCGAGAACTCAAAAATATTTTGTAATTCTTTTGTTGCTTTCTTTAAAGCATCTTGTCTTAAAGCCATAGGTGTAGTGCCTGAGTGTCCACTTTTACCTTTAATCACAATTCTATATCGCCTTAAACCAGCAATGCTAGTGACTATACCAATATCAGTATTTTCACTTTCAAGCACTTCTCCTTGTTCAATATGCAATTCTATATAACTATGAAAATTTTTATAATTGCGCGATGTTATAATATCTTTTTTACTCAATCCAATCGATTCTAACTCTTCATGATTAGAATCGAACATACCAGTAAATACTCGACTACCAAATGTCCCGCCTAAAAGATTAGCTTCTTCCCCTCTAAATGCTACAAGCATAATAGGTTGATTAAGTTTTATATTATTTTCTTTTAGTGTGATTAAAACTTCTAATCCGCTCAGCACACCTAAAGCCCCATCATATAAACCTCCGTTCTGTACCGTATCTAAATGTGATCCAATTAAAATTGGGTTTTCACCTTCACCATATACCCCAAAAATATTTCCTACTCTATCTTTGTGAGAATATAATTGATTTTCTTTTAACACTTCTTCAAACCATAATAATGATTGCTCTTCTATTTCCGTAAATACTCGACGAGTATATCCTTGATTAGGTGTGTCATTATAAACTTTTAATTCTTCAAATAATGACTCTAATCTATCACCATTAATATTCACTTAATCTCCCCCCTTTAAGACCAGGTATAAATTTCCCTTTATTTTCAAATGTAACTTCTTTATCATGATATACAGTTTTTCCACGTACTATTGTTTCTATTATTTGTGCTCCTATGGTATTCCCATTAAATACTGATTGATTTGAGATAGATTGGTAAAATGCTTTTTCTAATTTCCACGGTTTATTAGGGTTGATTACAGTAAAATCCGCGTCGTATCCCTCTTCTATTTTTCCTTTATCAACAAGATTAAATCTTTCGGCTATGTTAGACGAAAAAAGTTCCGAAAACTTTTGTTCATTAAATCCTTTTTTTGATACAAGATAGTCAAACATAACTGGAATCATAATATCTAAACCTGTAAGCCCAGATGGGGCTTTAAATATATTTTTTTCAGTTTTATCTTTTACCCATGGTGCATGATCAGAGGTGATAAAATCTATATCACCTTTCTGTAATTGTTCATTTAGTTGTTCTACTTCTGATGGTCTACGTAAAGCTGGGTTACACTTAGCTATAACGCCATATTTTTTCAAACTATCTGTGTCTAAAGTTAAATATTGATAACATGTTTCATAAGTAACATTTATACTATATATCTTTTTCATTTTTTCTATCATATCTACAGTGTGTGGATGGCTAATATGCACAAGATGAAGCTTCGCATTGTTCCAATATGCTAAGTCTAGTAGGCTAGAGACCGCTGATGATTCAGATTCTGGCGGTCTACTAAGATGGTGGTAAATTGCTTCAACCTTACCTTCACTAGTATACTGATTAACTAGATTCGTTATAATATCTTCATTTTCAGCATGAAATGCTAATAATATATCATTCTTTGATGTAATTTTCATAATATCTATTATCTGATGGTCCGGAATACTAGGAAACCTTTGAGGGTCAGTTTCAAATGTAGATAACTTGAATGCAATAGCACCCGCATCAATCATTTTTTGAACTTGATTCACACCTTTATTTTTTGCTACCGTTCCCCATAAAGCTACATCAACAACTGCATTTTGATTTATATCTTCTATTTTTCTATTAAATTTTTCTACAGTATCAATAGGTTCTGGTCGATCATATGGCATATCAATAATTGTAGTTATTCCTCCTTGTGCAGCTGCTCTTGTAGCTCTATTCATTCCTTCATTTGGATTAGAATAACAATGGACATGGGAATCTATAAAACCTGGAAATATAATTTCATCATTATATTCAATAACTTTATCTGCACTTAAAGTTCTATAACCACTTAGCTCTACAATTTTTCCATCTTGTATTCCTATATCACCTTTTTGCAACCCATTACTCACATAAGTTCCTCTAACTACTACATCATATCTCATTTTGAACAACCTCAACTTTCTTTTTAGTTAAATAGCTTATTGTAAACAAGCAAATAATTGATAAACAAATACCATAAAATACATATGGTAATGAAGTCCCTATAGAATGCGCAATTCCTGAACCAACAATTCCTCCTACAATCGAGCTAATTCCACCATAAGTATTAATCCATCTTGTTCCTTTAAAAATAAATCCAAAAATAATTGGAACAATTAATGCTGATACTGAATAAGCAAAGGATGCTACAATCCATCCTAGTGCTTGAGGTACTAAAATAGATAAACTAACTGCAATAATTAATACGATTACAGCAATCAATCTTGATACAAAAACTTGTTGACTCCTTGTGGTTTCTGGATGAATATAGCTTACATAAATATCTTTCGTTAAAGTAACAACAACAGATTGAATGGCGCTTGATAAAGTAGACATTATAGTTGCAACGATAAAAGTAGAAAATATGACTGTAAACCATACAGGAGTTTGAGTTAAAAACCATCCTGTTGCATTTTCTGGATTAGACATTCCTGGATTTAAATGTCTAATAGTAATACCCATTACTGAAGACCATGCTGTTGCAAAAGCAAACAAAATAGCTGTCGCAATAATAGAAATTCTAGCGTTTTTAGCATTATCGGCAGCATATATTCTTTGGAATATTTGTTGGTTAGTCAAATTACCAGGCATTACACCAAATATCCAAAACAAAATCATAGTTCCTCCTATGCCAAATAATCCATTTGGCATTTTTGTATATTGAGGTTCTGAATTAGTAACTATTTCTGACCAACTTCCTCCCATTTGTAGTGCCACTATAACTGCAATAATTGCACCGACAATCATAAAACAACCAAAAATAAAATCAGTCCAAGCAACCGTAGTCATTCCGGCTGGTAACACAAAAGCTAAACTAATTAATGCAAAAATAATTACAACTGTGCTTTGCTCGAAACCGGTAATTTCCGAAAAAATTTTTCCAAATCCAACCAATTGAGTAATCATCCATCCAAATGGAACAATTAATGTTGCGATAATAACTAAAATCATAAAGATTTTATTTTTTCCAAAAATAGCACTTAACGCGTCAGGTAGTGATTCAAACTCACTATTTCTTAACCATTTCGCCATAAATATAAATGGAATTAATCCAATTGCAGTCAAAATTCCATAAGTTAAAGATGCCCACCCATAAGTATAGGCTGTACCTACTAAACCAACAATTACAGCACCCCCCATAACAGTTGCAAATTGAGTTCCAATTTGAACATAGATTGGCAAAGACCTTCCACCGACATTCCAATCATCAAGACTTTGATGTCTTTTTCCCATAATTAGAGAAAATACAAATAATCCCGATAACATAACCCCTAATGCAATAACTAATGGCAATAACATTTACAGCACCCCTTTGTTATAATTTATATGTATTCTATGTTATTATTTTATAATAAACAAATCACTATTCTTGTAATGTGAGAAAGAGGTGCATAATGAATGACATTAGAAGTATTATAAAATCTAATGAAATTTTACGCTTATTTATTAACAAAAAACGTCCTTTACGAATAAAAGAAATTATTCAAGAATTAGAGATTCCTCAAAGTACTGCTTATCGCATTATAAAAACTCATGTTAATCAAGGTATAATTGAGTCTTTAGGAGATGGGTTATACAAACCAGGATGGGTCATTCAAGCTTTGTACGAACCAGTTTATCCTCAAAATAGTAAATTAACTAAAATAACTAGACCTTTACTTGAAGAAGCAGTAGAAAAATTGGGTGAAACTATAATATTGACAACTTTACGAGGAAGTAGTGTGTTGGTGTTAGATACAGTGGAAAGCAGTCAAAATTTGAGGTTTTCTTTTTATAAAAATGAGGTATTTCTACCTTATTTCGGTGCTTCCTCTAAAGTTCTTATTGCATTCGCAGAACAAAATTATAGAAATGATTTAATTGAATTAAGCGAAGATATAGATAAAGGGATTTTTAGCAAAGATTTAGAAAATATAAGAAATAAAGGACACGCCATCTCTAAATCTGAGGTTGACGTTGGTGCAATAGGCATCGGGGTACCAATAATAGTCAAAAAAAAGCTGATTGGAGGACTTTCAGTCGCTGCTCCTGAATTTAGAATAGATGATTTAAAGAAGACAGAAATTATTAGTTACCTTAAAAACATGACAAAAGAAATCGCTTTTTTAATGCAAAATGATTAAAATCCAAATAAGAAAGATTATTCCTATTATATATTAATAAAAAACGACATTGAATAAATCATCAATGTCGTTTTAAATTATTAAATATAGATATAATTTTCATATCCCTACTATAACTAATTATTTTCCCCTGTTTCTTCCGGATAAACAACCTCGCCATCATCTTCTATAATTGGCATTGCACCCCATTGTCCGAGTTTATGTGGCACTATTTTTATTCCTTCTTTATCGTTCAATATAATATGTTTAACTTCTGTATCATATGCCACTAACCAATTGCTTATAATTAAACGATGACATCTTGAAGGATGTTGTTCTGCACATAAAATTGCTACAGTATCATTTTTAGTATCATTTATTAATGATTTAATACCTGTCTTGAAATCGTCTGTTAATGTGTAGTCTGCATAATTATGAAATGAATGGTTTTTCCAACCTTCATTTAAAGTTTCCCCTACTTCTTGAGATGGTTTTCGTCTTCCACCTAATAAATCTATATGATGGTAATTTATATCATGATTTTTCAGCCATTTCTTAAATGACCCTTGATTGTACTGCGGATGTCTTTTGCTATTAGGAAATGCACGAATATCAACAATCATTGTGATATGAGCCTTTTTCAACATTTTTAGAAAAGTATCTAACTCATAATCAAAATGACCTATAGTATATACACACATAAATTTCATTACCTCCATGTTTACAGATCTTTTTCATGTGAAACATCTTAGTTCCAAGTGTAGTTACATTTTATACATTGTATCATTTTATTTATTAATCCAAACCAAAATAAAATCCTATCAATAAATGATAGGATACATAAACACTGAAGTTTAATTATTGAGTTTGAACTTCTGGAGCAATATCACAACTACCGCCAGAACCATAATTATTAGCCATTTTATCACCAGGCTTAACTAACACATACAATGTATATAACGTCACTACTCCAGCTACAACTGTACCAAATGCACCAGCCATCAACGACGCACCAAGCATACCAGTACTTCCAGCGCCTGCAGCTACAAGGATAGCTACAACAAACGTTACAGTCGCAGCCAAAGCATAAGGCCACTAATATGAGAAATGATTGCAAGAACCATTGTACGATTTGAATCATGTAAACGTCTTGTCATAACAGTGAATGAAGGTATTATGACTGCCAATCCGAAAAGTCCGCTTAGAAACCCAGCTGAAACCATTCCTAAGAGAGAAGTTATTACAAAGTTGATCCAAAAAGGATGCCAAAGGTATAACCTTATATAGCAAATGAATTTAAAATTATTCATATTAAGAATAATAGATTTTTATTTTATATATGTAATTTTTTTATTTTACTGAACTTAGAAAAAATAACCGCTATTATACATGTAATTATCCCCGATATAGTATAAATATATTGTATTTCAATATGATCTGTTATATACCCTACTATTAAGATAGAAAATAAAAACGAAACCTGGACAAGTGAATTTTTCAATCCTGTTATTTTAATCATATCTTTTTCATCAATGTTATTAATAATGAAGGTTTCTTGAATTATATCTTTAATTTGTAAAACTGGACCCACTAATAAGACCAAAAATAACGCTATAATATCTATAACATTCACCGAATATAGAATTAACAAAATGCCGTATAGCATCATAAATATTACTATCTTTTTAATTGGTTGATGATTAAATAATTTGCTATATTTCATTACAACAAATGCTCCAAATATAGTGCCAAGGTAATAATTAGCGTTAATGTACCCCCACCAAGTAACATCTTGGCCTAAGTGTTCCTGAACAAATTTTAATGTAACTGACCCTATCCAAATAGAGCCTATTAAAACTTCTAAACATTCTATCACAATCAAATTACGTATCAAAGGCTTCCTGTTCAATAAAGAAAAACTACTCATAATCGTTCTAATAGGGTTTTTACTATTTATTTCTTCTTTTTTATTTTCTATTTTTATATTAATAACAGCTATAAATGCTAATGAAAGCAATACTAAAGATAATACTAGGAGATTATTGTTACCAATCATCGAAATAATCCAAGCACCTAATATCCACCCAGAAAACAATAATATTTGATCTAAACTTGTAATTATTGATAAACCTTTTGCCATATTTTCTTTATCTAGATTTTCCTTCAATATTCTTGATTTCAAAGGTGTGAAAATACCATTTACAAAAGATAAAAACATAATAAGGGCATAAATTATGATAAGGTTAGCACTATTTTTTATAAATATTAGTAGTAATATTATACTTAATATTTGAAATATAGTATTAAATGTCAATAAACTTTTCACTTTAATTCTTTCAGTAATAATAGAAATACTCAAGCCTGAAAGGATTTTGGAGCCAACGCTTATAAACGTTATTAAACTTGAGTAAAACACTGAATTAGTTAGATTATATACATAATAAGTAAGTGCCATAGTGTAGAAAGAAAAAGCTAAATTAGTAGAAAGTTGTGTTATTAAAAGTGAATAAAAACTTAAATTATACTGCATTAGCTATTCTCCTTCTTTTTAATAATACCTTTATGACCTCAATTTTTAGTTCTTACGAAGCTTTTTGACTCTGTTTATTAATAATTGTTTGTATATAAAGTGCCAAAAGTAATTCTGAATATTCGTGGGCAACATCAATTTTAATATAGTGTTTTTCACCGCGCTTTTTTGTATTTTGTTCTTTTGAAAAGTCAAAAACACTTCTATCCGCTTGAAATAATACTGCATCATTATTATTTGTAATAGTAGTTTTAGTGCTCATATATGCATTGTGAAGTGAATACTCATCATCTTCAGAACGAAATGTGTAAGGTAATTGTTGCTTAATACCTTTATCTTTGATGAGCTTTTTCATTTCATAAATTCCTACAAAATCATTATTTAAATAAATATTATACTTATATCTAAGTGAAAATGCATTTCGCAGAATAATTTTAATTTTATTTTTATCAGATGACAAATAAGTACTATAAATTGGCATAAAACCAAAAAGACTGATTAGTTTATGCAATTTATTAAAATAAGTTGGAGTATATGTTATATTTCCTTCTCCGTATATAGGAATCACTTGGTTATCAACTATGTATAAAGGAGATTGAAAGAAATATTCATTCTCCTTTAAATTTAATTTACTTTCATCAACTAAGCTATAAGATGAATACTTTTTTTGCAAAAATTTACGAAATAGAAATATTGTCGTGATAACAATTGTAATTCCTAAGAGAAATAGCCACGAACTCCATAATGGTATATTCAATAATTCACCATTCCCAACGACTATTGAAAAAGTATTTATAACACTGAAGATAAATATAACTATCCATATTAGCGTTTCACGGAACATTGCCAACAATAAAACCTCTTTTTTTAAAAGTAATACTATAAAAACTTATCATTTTTCCGCTTTAATATAAATAGGCTTTGATTCTCTATATCAACTTTCAACCTCGCTCATGATTAATACACTTTGTTATATATGTTTTATCGTCATGTCCAATGAGTTTTCCTCGGTAGTGTTGTGGCTCATTAATGCCTGTTAGTAGTATAATGTTTTCTTTTTTATTAACTTTATTTATTATTTTCTCTATTGCTTCTTTTCGAGATTTGCCTATAATGAGATTATTCAAATCGTATGTTTTGGGTAAATTTTTAATCATTGTATCGATAATTAAATTTTCATTTTCATATCCAACTTGCTCAGAAGCTAATACTACTTGATCGATATACTTTGGAATGAGTTTCATAGTGGATTCTATTTTATCGTAGCCTCTTAATCCGACTCCTGTAATCATAACTGTAAGTTGTTTATCTATATTTGAAGCGTATCTTAAGGCGTCTTCAATGGATTCTTTAATTGCTAATGGTGTATGCGCGAAATCTAATATGAATTGATAGTCGTTTATCTCAAACGTTTCAAATCGATGTGCTGGGGGTTTCATCGTTTCAACTGCTTTTAATATATCTATAATATTAAAGTTTAATTTGTGTAACGTAAATATGCTAGTCGCTAGATTAATATAGTTATGTGTTCCATTGAATAGGACATCTAATTTATAAACTTCTTTACCAATTGATATATATAGTTTATTATTTTTCAACTCATATTTATAATAGGTATCGTTATTATTAGAAAAATGATATTTGTCATTACATATTTTTAAATATTCTTTAGTATCATAATTCACCATGCTTCTCTTACTTAATTGATCTAGCTTTAGTTTTGATTCTAAATAGTTCTCTATTGTGTGATGATATTCTAGATGTTCAGAACTAAAGTTTGTAAATACAGCTATTTCATTTTCAATAAAATCTACTCTTCTTTGATCTAGAGCGATAGATGTTGCTTCATATACAATATAATCATAATCTCGTTCAGCGAAATACTTTATGATTTCGGCAAATTCAAAGTGCATAGGTGTTGTAGGAGTTGAATGTAAAAATTCTATTTTATTATAGTCATCATCGTAAACGCCTAACGTACCAATGGTAGCTACTTTTACATCCATTTTTGATAATAGCTTACATATCATATGGCTTGTAGTAGTCTTTCCATTAGTACCCGTAACTGCTATAAATTTTAATTGTTCTATATATTTGTCGTAGAATAAGTGGACTAGTTTAATTGCGACTGATTCATAATTATCTATATACACAACATAGACATTCCCTTTAATATCATCCAAACTATTTAATGGCATATTCGTGATGATTAACACTGGGTTTTTCTTAACCGCTTCTATTGCATATTTTTTTGAATGCTTTGATGATTTCAAAATAAAAATTGATGAGTCTTGAATATCTTGATACATAGATGTTACATCTGAACAATCTTTATTAAAATTAACTTTGTAACTATGATCATCAAATATGATATCTCTTTTTATTTTTGATAATACATTTGTAATTTCCATATTTTTCTCCCTTTAATGAATGATTCAGTCTTATCCATGTAAAAGAAAACTATATCCCCATGGGAAATAGTTTCCTCTTAAATCATTAATTGCTAATTATTTTTGTGCACCTGTATCTGGCATTTCTTTTGGCATATCCATTTCAAAATCTGATTTGTTCTGCATTACAATTGCGTTACTTAAACCTTTAGCTGGCATAAACATATGAGCGTATGCTTCTCTTACTTTCATAGTAGATGTTTTATAATCGCCTTTTGTATATGCATCAAATGAAGCTAGTAATTGATCTACGTGCATACCTAAACCATCAGCTAATTCATTACTTTTCAGTTGATTATCTGTAGCTTTAGATAAGAATGCTCCAAACTCTTTACTGTAATTATCTAAATTGCTTTTCGCTTCTTGTTTAGCATCTTTATCGTTATTTTTAGAAGCTTCTACATAATCTACAAAGTAACCAATGTGTTCAGACCACATTTTTTCAAATTCCATTCCTGCGTCTTTACCATATGCGTCTTCTATTGCTTTTGATAAGTCTTTCGTATTCATTTCTAGCGCTTTTACAGAGGCTTTATAATTTTCAGAACCATCATATCCATTTTGCATTGCATCAGCTGCTAGTGCTGCATGCTCACTCATGAGATAATTTAAATCTGATCTTAAGTCTGCTGCTTTAGTAGTTGCACTTGTATGATGATAGTCTTCTGGGAACTGTTTAGTAATTGCGTCCGATAAGCCTTTACTCACCATGTACATATGATGAATGGATTCTCTTTCATATTTATAAGCTTTGTCGTAGTCTCCATTTACCGATGCGTCAAATGCACTAACTAATTGGTTAACATGCATTTGTAAACCGTCTGATAATCCTTTAGCTTCTAATTTTTCATCAGTGGCTGTAGCCATAAATTGTGAGAACGTATCTCTATAATTATCTAAGTTATTCAACGCTTCTTGTCGTCCTTTTTCATCATTGTTGTTTGTAGCATTCACGTAATCTACAAAGTAACCAATATGTTCAGACCACATTTTTTCAAATTCCATTCCTGCGTCTTTACCGTATACATCCCCAATAGCTTTAGATAACTCTTTCGTATTCATATTTAGTGATTTTACTGATTCATCAAAGTCTTTAGAGCCTTCTGCACCTTTTCTCATTGTATCCGCTGCTAAATACGCGTGTTCACTTAGTAACATGTCTAAATTACTTCTTAACTCAACCGCTTTGCTATCTGTTTTTGTAACCGATTCATGCGATGCGTCGTGTGCTTGTGCTACTTGTGACATACCTGCGCCCGTCCCTAACAATGAAACTGATAATGACATAGCTAATACTTTCTGTGAAATATTCATCAAATCACTCCTTTATTTTTTTGTTCATAAGGTATACGTAACAAATAAAAAAAGAGATCACATTATTTAATGTAATCTCTAAAAAATTTTTAAACTTTTTCACTCGCCATAATAATATCCCCTTCAGGAGCTTGGTTATTAGGTGATGGTTCGAGTGTAATCGCTATTTTATCTTGTTTGTCTAATTCAATATCGCTTAGGTCAAAGACAACCATTCCGGAATCTTTGCTAGAAACAAATGTACCTGCACGGTATGGCTTTTCTCCTTTGAGTATCCACACTTGGTATGCTTGATTACCTTTTGTTTCTTGTAAACCGTTTGCTTGTACAACTAATTGCTTCTCATTATTACTCTTTGCTACAAAAGCTTCTCCTTGAACTTTATCTTGTTCGGTAGATTTTAATTTTATAACTTGTGCATCATCTTTATTGATTAATTTATTATCTTTCGGTTTCTTTTCTTTGTCTTGTGTATTAAATTGATAAACATTTCCTATCAAAGATATAAATAAAAGTGCAGCCATACTTACAAATGCTATATTTCTAATTATATTATTTTTTCGTTTTATAGGTTTTTGTTTCTTTTCAATAAACGATCCACTTTTTTCTTGGTGTGACGATTCTTCTTCTTTATTGTCTTCATTTAATATATTATTCATTATTCTGCTCTTCATCTCTTTAGGAGGAGTTACACGTTCAACATGATAAGGAAGAGACTCATTTAATATATTTAAATCGTTTAGTTCATCTTGGCATGCTTTACACGTTTTTAGATGTTCTTCGAATTCTTGCTTTTCTTCTTCAGTTAGTCGGCCATTAAAATATTCATATATTTTTTCACATTCCATATTAATTCATCTCTCCCTTCTTATTATTTTTGAATTTATGTTTTAAATGTTGAATGGATAACCTCAGTCTACTTTTGACTGTTCCTAGAGGTATTTCAAGTGTTTTCGATATTTCTTTGTGATTACAACCTTTAAAATAAAATAAATATAGAATTATTTGTTGTTTTTCATCTAATTCGTCTATACATTCTTTAATTTGTTCAGATTGTTCTTTCGTTATTAATTCGGATTCTGGTACATTATCAGCTTTTAAATTATCTCTTTCTTCATCATATTCATATGCTGACATTTTGGTTCTTCGAATATAATCAATTGCTAGATTTCTTGAAATTGTAATAAGCCATGTTGACATTTTCCCCTTGCTACTATCAAATCTTGCTTTTTGATTCCAAATTTTCATAAATACATCTTGAAGCACTTCTTCACTTGATTGCTTATCTTGTGTTATTTTATAAATAAAATTATACAATAAAGACTCATAGCGATCGTATAAGATTTCTAAACTATTCGCGTCTTTAGATATAATTTTACTGTACACTTCTACATCCGACTCTTCCATTGTCACACCCCCTGACACTCACCATTATATGAGAGTGAACGTCATATGCAAAATCTCAACCACTTTTTAATTCTGTATACACAACTAATCTATTCGGTGTACTTCCTAATTCGGGGTTATATTCTCCTTCACAAGTGATTAAATTTAAATGTCTATTGCTAGAATATCCAAATATTTTTTCTACTGGTGATTTTTTTAATTCATATAATTTTTTATCATATACTTTAAAAATTAACTTCTTATGATTTTTATCTTCTACCTCAATCTCATCGCCCTTTTTCAATTTATGCAGATCCGTAAAGACACCTGGATTTTGCCCATCATTTACATGACCAGCAATAACCGCGTTTCCATTATCTCCAACCTTATAACCTTCTTTAAACCACGCAGGTGTATCAATATCTTTAGGTACTTCCATCTCGCCATCAGAATTAACACCAGTATGTTCTAATTTGTTAGAAATATTTAACCTCGGAATACTAATCTTCACAGGCACAATCTCACTGTCATAACTTTCGAACTTTTTAGGTTTTACCTTAGTAGATTTCTCACTCTTTAAGTTGCTATCTTTGTTTTTATTTACATCGCTATCTGTGTCATTAGCATTCATACATCCACTTGTAAATATCGCTAAAATAAGTATTATTATTATTTTCTTCAAATCACTCACACCCTTTATAGGGTATACGCATTAATTTTTTTAAGGGATCACATAAACACTAAGTGATTGCGACTTTTTTGTGACAAATTTTCTCAAAACATTCATATATAATACTTCATTATAATTAAAATTTATAGTCACTATTACTATTTAAATATGCATAAAATAGTCCTATAATCACTCCTCCACCAATATAGTTACCTATACATGAAGCAATTATATTTATCATCACTGGAATCGTACTTAACTCTTCGCTTTGATATAATAGTCCTCCTGTAAATAATACAGTGTTATAAACTACATGCTCATATGCCATAAAAGCAAAGATTGAAACACCAAACATAAGCACAAACATTTTAGCTAAAATATCTTTTATTTGCATAGAGATAACCAATGAAATATTAATAAAGAAGTTTGCAAAAATACCTTTAACTAATATAGCTGTAAAGCCTGAAGTTAATGTTTTATGAGCAATAATTTTATCTAGTTGAGTTAGCATTTCTGGAGTCATTACATCCGATAAATAAAACAATACAAAAAATATAAAACCACCTAAAAAGTTTCCTAAAAAGCAAAGAATAAATATTTTCATAACTCGAATAGGGTTTGTAATGCGATAGTATAAACCAACAGTAAAATACATAAAATTACTGGTAAGAAGCTCAGAATTAGTAAACAGTATAAGAACTAAAGCAAAACTAAAACAAATGGACGCAATTAAATTGATTAGACCACTAGCAATTTGTCCATCTAATGATGCTCTTATCATTAAAACAAATACAGTAATCAACCCTAAAATAAACCCCGACATAGTAGCTCTTAATATATATCTTTTTCTATAAAAACTTTGCAAAATATCTTTTGTTTTTATTGTATCCACAACATCGTCTATAAACTGTTTTCCATAAAATACTTTATTATTGCTATTAATATTATCCAACTTTATAACCTCACTTCTTAATATACAAACTAGATTATGATTTAATAATAACTAATTGTGAAGTATTTCACAATATGTTTTTTAAATAAAATAACTTATTAAATGTCGTAATACTAGGTTATGCAATCAAATAAAAAAATAAATTCTCCTAATCCGTTAATTATAAATTATTATGGATTAGGAGAATTATTTTGAGCGAGGAATTATATGTTCCAATTTTCTATATATATATTCACACTTACAATACGCCTGAACGTTGAAAGTGCTTTTTCAATATTTATTTTGCGATAAAACCTCCTGCTATTGCACCAAGGATACATAAGATGAAAATTACTGGAATAACTTGATATGTAAATACTGAATCAAACGCTTTGGCATAATCTTCACCATGGTTTTGTTTCATGTTGCTAAAATATTTATCTCTCATAATATAAAATGGTAATAACCCTCCTGTTGTCCAAATTGAAAAGACAACAGGAGGGTTATTATCCAAAACCATTGTTTATATTTACCAACATTCATAATTAAGTCACCAATGATTATAAGCGGAATAACGATGGCCATTTTCATAAGTAAATGAAATGTTTTTTAATTGGATCATATGTATAACCTCACAATAGATAATAAAAAATTGTTAAAACGACTGCTAAAGCTAGTATAGATACGTCATACCATTTGAGCCTTAACTGTATAATTGCCGTTTTCGGACGTGTAATATTTAACCCTCTGGTTACCGAAGCAATCGTAAGCTCATCAGCAATTTTAATCACACTGTTTAAGACAGGAACCATTCTATACTCTATGTATGTGATCAGCCTATCGAGTGCATTGCGTAAAGATATGTTACCCATTCTCATCGCATCATTAATATATGAAGACTCTTCTTTAATAGTAGGCAAAAAGCGAAACATGACAGCAATAGGGATTGTTATTTTTCGTGAACATTTAAGCCTCTCAAGACCTTCGATTAATTCTTCTACTTGCGTCGTGTTTAAAAAATAATACCCCATCACAACAGTTGGCATAAAAGGTGTAACAATACCTGCTGGAACAAAAATTAATATATCGTATAACTGACTTTTTCCTCTTATAAGAAAAGCTTCGGCATACCACCCTAAAAATATAATTAAGCAAAACACAGTACCTTTAACAATTTCTTTATTAGCTACAACTAACAAACTAGGAATAAGCAAGATAACTAATCTCGCATAGATACTGTTTCCCTTAATGTTTCCTCTAATCGCAATAAAAGATATAATAATCATTAAAAAATTTTGGTACGAGGGTCTACTGTAAAGAAAACTCGTTTTTTGTTCATTTATATCATCACCGCACGTATAAAATATATTGCAATCAGCAGTTAACCCACCCATAAAAGCATCCATAATCTAAGACAAAATAGAAAAAATGATTTACGCCTTGATAAATCGTAATAATTACGTTTTATATTATCACGATAATTACTAGTAATGTCAAGGTCATTAGTAAATTAATGGTTATCTTCACTTATTTGCTTAAACGAGTATTAGAATTTAAAATTGAAGTAAGTATAAGAAATGAATTCAAAAAATTTCTGTTTGAATTCAAATTTTTAATGGAGTGATATAAGTATGAATCGTAATATTGAACAGTTAAAAGACATCATTGATGCTTCTAACAAAATTACATTTTTTACAGGCGCGGGTATATCTGTAGCAAGTGGTATTCCTGACTTTCGTTCTATAGGCGGTTTATACGACGAAATTTCAGAAAAAGGTTACCCACCTGAATATTTATTAAGTGATGATTATTTAAAAAATAATCCAGAGGGTTTTATTAATTTTTGCCATCAGTACTTACTATTTGCTGATAAAAAACCTAATATCGTTCATGATTGGATAGCACAACTTGAAGAAGATGGTCGTTCATTAGGTGTGATAACTCAAAATATTGATGGTCTTCATTCGGATGCTGGTAGTGTAAATACAGACGAACTACACGGTACGTTAAACCTGTTTTATTGTACGCAATGCGACCAACAATATTCGAAAGCTCATGTTATAGATAATGATTTACGACATTGTGAAAATTGTGGCAGCCCAATTAGACCTGACATTGTTCTTTATGGAGAAATATTAGACCAAGGCACTATATTTAATGCACTTCATAAAATAAAAGAAGCAGACACGTTAGTCGTCTTAGGTTCTTCACTCGTCGTTCAACCAGCAGCAGGACTTATTTCAAATTTTGAAGGACAAAACCTTATCATTATTAATAAAGAGGCTACCCCTTATGATAGCGACGCCAATTTAGTTATTAATGAAGACATGGTATCAGTCATTAAAAAACTTAAAAATATAGAGTAAATCATATAGTATGATTTATAATTAATATTTCAATACAAAAATTTCTTATCAATAATTGATAAGGAATTTTTTCGTGTATTAGTTCTATAACCTACTATTCATCAGTTCTATATATTAATTTTGAATATTATAAAAAAAGTAATCATATTATATAATTATTACACTTTATTAACTCGAAGGAACAAAGCAATTACAAGTGTTTATTTCACTCTATACCCATGATAAATTTGTATCAGTTATTTTAAGAAAGGGAAGGTTTAAACATAATGAAGAAATTATTAACAAGCTCTATAGCAACTATAGGGATACTTACAATGGGAATATCACAATATGAAGCAGATGCAGCAGAGCAAGATACCGCATCTAATCAAGCTACATCAGGTTATGAAAATGGAGCTTACTATACAATAGATTCTAACGGGAATTTTCATCACACTTTAGATGGAAATTGGAATCAATCAATGTTCGACAATAAAGAATATCAATCTTATGAAATAGATGAAAATGGTGTTTACCATTATTACTACTTTACTAAAGGTGGACAAAACTACGCACCTAGTCAATCACATAACTCGATTGAAAATAATGGTTACAATGTTGAACAATCAAACGTGAATAATAAAGCGTCAAATAATAATGAAACTTCAAACAATAATACAACTTATCAAGAGACAAATGTTAATGAAAATACGAATGCAGAATATAAAGCACCTTCAAATGAAACTGTTTCTTCACTAAAAGATACTCAGTCAAATGCAGCTCAGTCAGAAGACACTAATCAAAATTCTGATCAAGCACAAGTAAATAATAACGAGAATGCAGAGAGTGCAGAAAATGTAACTGAGAGTTCTCAAAAATCTGAAGGCACTGATCAAGCTTCATCAAATTGGTTATCTAAAAATGCTAAACTTCAAGAGTATGGCCAATATCATGGTGGCGGTGCACATTACGGCATAGACTATGACATGGAAGAAAATACACCAGTATACTCACTTGCTGATGGAACAGTTATTCAAAGTGGATGGAGTAACTATGGTGGCGGAAACCAAGTTACAATCCAAGAAAAAGATAGCGATTATTATCAATGGTATATGCATATGAATAAATTAAATGTTGAAAAAGGCGACGAAGTAAAAGCTGGTCAACAAATTGGTGAATCAGGTAGCACTGGTAACTCAACAGCACCTCATTTACACTTCCAACGTATGAAGGGCGGCGTAGGTAACGAATACGCAGTTAACCCAGAATCATATGTTAATGGCAACCAATAAAATATAATATATAAATAAAACCACGTTTTTAGTAAAAACGTGGTTTTATTTATTGTTTAGTTTTACATGAACCCTTTTAACATTCCATACCAATACATCCTTGGTAATAAATCTTTTTTAAATATATACATACTTCTTCGTTCTTTAGCTTGATTAAAAGGCATTGTTTCTTGCGTTTTTTTATTATAATCAAATTCAGCTAATATTAACTTATTATAACCGGTCACAATAGGACATGAAGTATAACCATCATAATGATTAGTCAGCATATCATTATTCATAGCTTGCATTAAATTGTGTACCACAACAGGTGCTTGTTTTCTAATAGCTGCACCTGTTTTAGAAGTCGGAACATTAGATGCATCACCTAAAGCAAATACATTTGAATATTTTTTGTGTAGTAATGTAGTTGGATCAACTTCAACCCAACCGTCATTATCTGAGAGTGTACTTTCCTTTATTACGTCTAAAGGGCCCATAGGCGGCGTAACATGTAACATTTCATAATCCAATGATTTTTTATTACCCGTATGAATATGTTCAAATGTAGCCACTTTCTTCTCTCCATCAATTTCAATAAGATTACAATTATAATCTACAATAATATCTCTTTTTTCAACAATTTTTTCTAATTCTCTATTATATTTATCCACATCAAACAATGTATCTTTAGGTGTTTCATATATTACATTCGCTTTTGAGCGAAGATTATATTTTCTGAAGTAGTCTTCAGCTAAATACATGATTTTCATAGGCGCCCCTCCACACTTAATAGGTGTATTAGGGTGCGTAAAAATAGCATTCCCACCTTTAAAATTAGAAATCTGTCTCCATGTTTCATTTACATATTCGGGTGAATAGTTAGAGCAAACGCCATTTTTACCGATATTTTCTTGTAAGCCTTTAATAGACGACCAATTAATCTGTAAT
This sequence comes from Mammaliicoccus sp. JADD-157, assembly GCF_049310805.1. NCBI lineage: Bacteria > Bacillati > Bacillota > Bacilli > Caryophanales > Staphylococcaceae > Mammaliicoccus > Mammaliicoccus sp. JADD-157. The sequence continues at coordinate 498,822 of NZ_JBMOVZ010000003.1, forward strand.
CCTGGTGCAACGATTAAATAATCGTAATTGACAGTAGTGTTATCTCCTAAAGTAATACTATTATTTTCAGGTTCAAAGCCGGAAACAGCTTTTTTTATCCACTCAACACCTTTAGGTATAACATTCTTCATATTTTTACGAGAACTTTTAAATTTTGAGGCTCCAGCGCCTACTAAAGTCCATAAAGGTTGATAATAATGATATTGAGCCGGGTCAATAATGCTTATATTGCCTTTGAATTCTGGCTTTTGTCTTAAAATTCTAGAAGCTACTGTGATTCCAGCTGTGCCTCCGCCTACAATTACAACTTGATAATGTTGATTCATTTCTCCACATCCTTAAATTATTTTAATGATGATGGTAAGTCTTGGTAGCCTTCTCTAACGTTCACAACATTTGTAAATCCTTTATATTCTAATATACCCGTTGCAATAGAACTTCTAACGCCTGATTGGCAGTGGACATATATTTTATCATTTTTATCAAAAGGTATTTCTTCGTTTAAAAGTTTACCATGAGGGATATTGACTGCTTGTTCTAAATGACCATTATCCCATTCTTCATGATTACGTACATCTAGCACATATTCTTCTTCACCAGTCATTTCAGCACTATAAATAGATTGTGTCTGAACTTCCGATTTTGGCAAACGATAACCTGAGACGTTTTCGAATCCTATTAATTGTAAAGTATGCTTTGCTTGTTCAACTGTAGATTTATCACCGATTAAATCTATATCTTCATCAAAATCTAAATACCAACCGATTTGGTTAATAAAGTTTTTATTATAAGGAATATTGATGGTTCCTTTTGTATGACCGCCGTGGAATGCTTCTTTACTACGTATATCAAATGCAAGTCTTTCATTATCCAAACTAGGATAAACATTATATGGTTGATACGAGTTCGTACCAAATTGATTAATTTTTTTCATTTTAGCAAAATGATGAGGTGGTACTGGCTGGTTTGATGTTAATGTTTCAATAAATGTTGCTTCATCCGTTACATTGAAAGCCCAGTTGTTTATTTTTTCATAACCTAACGTAGACATAGGCACTGCCCCTAAAGTTTTACCGCAAGGGCTACCTGCTCCATGGCCTGGCCAAATTTGAATATAATCTGGTAAGTCTTTAGCATTTTTTATAGATTGATACATTTGTTTCGCTCCGATTTCTGTAGAACCTTTCATTTGAACAGATTTTTCTAATAAATCAGGTCTACCTATATCGCCAACGAAGATAAAATCACCACTAAATAGTCCCATTGGAACACTGGAGCCTCCACCTTCGTCAGTGAGTAAGAAACTAATACTCTCTGGGGTATGTCCTGGTGTGTGCAACACTTCTAATTTAATATTACCTATATAAATAACATCATAATTTTTCACAAAATGCGTTTGTTTTGGCATATTTTTATAACTTAATTCATCATTACTTTCACCAGATACATATATTTTTGCATCTAACTTCTCTGCTACATCTCTAATACCCGAAGCAAAATCAGCATGAATATGGGTTTCAGCAGCTTGAGTAATTGTGAACCCCTCATTCTCTGCAACTTCCATATAATTTGTTAAATCACGTATCGGATCAATAATCATTGCTTCTCCTGTACGCTGACATCCAATTAAATAAGATGCTTGTGATAAGTGATTATCATAAAATTGTTTGAAAAACATAGAAAGCTCCTCTCTTTAATATATTTGCTTTATTAAATAAATAAATTATGACTTGCTTGTTCAGTGTCACCGATATAAGTACCTACACCACCATATTCAACTTCGTCTCTTAATTCTTCTTTTGTAATACCCATGACCTCCATACTCATCGTACATGCGATTAATTTAATATCTTGCTCTATCGCTTGATTAATAAGCGATGGTAAAGAATCAACATTTTTCTTTTTCATTACATAACGCATCATGATATTACCTAATCCAAACATATTCATTTTTGATAACGGCATGCGTACTGGTGTTTTTGGCAACATCAAATCAAACATTTTTGCGATGCCTTTTTTATTAACATTAACTCCATGTGTTTTTTTCAATGTATTAAGACCCCAGAAAGTGAAGAAGATGCTCACGTCTCTACCTGCAGCTTTAGCACCGTTAGCGATAATCATTGCTGCTACTGCTTTATCCAATTCACCACTAAATAAAACGATTGTAGTACCTTTAGTAGTATGGCTTACATCTAATCCTTTCGGTTGTTCTTTTTGAATGATTGCGTTGATTCCTTGGTTACTCTCATCAAGTTTTACAAGTGTGTGTCCAGTTTGTTTCACCCAGCTTTTAATATCACTAAGAAAACCAGAATCTGTGACTGTGACTTCTATTTGATCGCCATTTTCTATATTTTTTATTTCTTTACTAATATTAACAATAGGGCCTGGGCACTGAAGACCACTAAAGTTAAATTGTTTACGATTTGGTTTAATTTTTAAATTTTTATTTTCTTCTGCTGTACTTTCATCATTGATATGTTGTTTTTCGTAAGCAATATAACCACCATCTAAATTAACAATATCGTAACCTTGTTTTGCTAAATATTTACTAGCTTTGGCACTTCTATTACCACTTCTACAGTAAATATAGTAAGTTCTATCTTTATCTTTATTAAAAGTTTCAATACGCTCAACTGGGTGTAAGGTCGAACCATTGATGTGCCCAATTTCATATTCTTCTTGCGTTCTTACATCGATTAATTGACCTTGCTCTGCTAACTTTTCTAATTCTACGTTTCTTAGTTCGTTGATATGTTGTTCTTTATACTGTTTCATATTCTCCTCCTCAAAATACCCTCAAGGGTATATTAACAAGGGTGGTCTTTTCTGTCAAATACGGGTAGGGGTATTTGACAATCTATATTAAATTTATTAGTATAAGCTTATTCAATTAAAGTCGGAGGAAACGAACATGAATTATGATAAAAAAATGATAAATCGTATAAATAGAATACAAGGTCAATTAAACGGCGTTATTAAACTGATGGAAGAAGAGAAAGATTGTAAAGACGTAATCATGCAGCTCAGCGCTTCTAAAAGTTCAATTCAACGTTTGATGGGAATTATAATTAGTGAAAATTTAATAGAATGTGTAAAAGAAGCTGAAGATAATAATGAAAGTTCTCAAGAATTGATTAATGAAGCAGTTAATTTATTGGTAAAAAGTAAATAATGGATATAATAAATATGATTGTTATGTTATTAATTGGAGTGTTTGGAGGGTTTATCTCTGGTTTAGTTGGTATAGGCGGAGCGATTATTATTTACCCTGCCATTCTTTTACTACCACCATTATTTGGAGCATCTGCTTATGGCGCATTCATTGCATCAGGCTTAACTTCTAGCCAAGTATTTTTCAGCACACTGAGCGGATCATTAAAAGCCAGAAAGAAAGCTGAATTCTCTCCCAAGCTTGTAATGAACATGGGAGGAGGAATGATTATCGGTAGTACTTTAGGAGCGATTATAGCTAATTTATTTAGCTCTACTTTTATAAATATTATATATATAGTCTTTGCTATATTTGCACTAATATTAATGTTTATTAAAGTTAAACCTGCTTCTCAAGTTACCAATTTTAATATTCCTTTACTCATTATTATAGGGTTCATTGTTGGAGTCATTTCTGGAATTGTTGGAGCTGGAGGTGCCTTCATTATTATTCCTATATTGTTGGTTTTATTCAAATTACCAATGAATACAGTAGTAGCTAATAGCATAGTAATCGCTTTTATATCCTCAATTGGGGCTTTCGTAATTAAGTTTATACAAGGCTATATCCCTTTTGAAGATGCAATATTTTTAATAATCGGAAGTATACTCTTTGCTCCTATAGGATTAAAGGTTGGCAATAAAATACCTAGTGTTATACAAAAAAGCATTGTAAGTATCTTAATCACGATTGCAATTTTACAACTTATATTTTAGTTAAACTTAAACATAATACTATAGAAAAAACTCTTTCAAAGTTATCTACCTTGAAAGAGTTTTTATTTATATTAATATAATTTTATTCGCTACATAATCTTCATTTCTAATTGGTGTATTTGATGTGTAAGCAACGTATTTATTGGAGTTGGTATGCCTAATTCTTCTCCATATGCTGAAATTTGTCCATTAAGATAGTCTATTTCTGTTAATCGACCTTTGTTATAATCTTGATGCATTGATGGATAATGAAGCCCTTGTGTTTCTTTAGGGTAAGCCGCTTCAATTTTATTTAATAGTAATTTACCGTCTAATTCAACATTTCTTGCTCTAGCTACAGACACTATTTCTTCAATCATCGGTATAATCATTTCACGTGAATGTTCATAGCTGCCAAATTCATAAATAGTTTTATCTAATATCGTGCACAGTGGGTTTAACACACTATTCAATGTTGCTTTGGACCATATCGATTTGAAGATATCATCACTTACTCGTGCATTTAAATTTGCATTATTTAGTAACTGAAGTATCTCGTTAGATTGTTCATCGACAATACCGTCTGAACGATGAAAGTCTATATAACCCCCACCTTCTAGCAACAACTGACCGGGACCTCTTAATCCAGCTGTCCACATTACGACAGCAAGATAAACCTGTGACATAGGAACGAATTTTGATAATCTCTCTCCATGACCTAAACCGTTCATCATGCATAATATTGCAGTATCTTTATGGATTGAACCTGCCTCTTTTAAGCGTTGCATCATTTTTTCAGAGTTCATCGCCTTTGTTAAGATGATAATCAGATCAAATGAATCTGATACATCCTTAGACAATACTGCTGGAACATCGACTGTATAAACATCCGTTTCAGTTTTAACCTCAACACCATGTTTGTTAATACGTTGAACATGTTCTTCCCAGTCATCAATTAGTTCCACATCATAACCAGCCTGTTTCAAGGAAATACCGATTCGACCACCCATTGCACCTGCACCAGCTATAGCTATTTTATACATATTGTACACTCCTCATTGCCATTTTAATGATAAACATCCAGAATAAAAGTACTATCCTTAAATGTTATATCAATAAACTATTTTTCTCATATAATATATTTACCCATAAACCACATTTTTTAAAATTAAAAAGAGAATATATTTATAAAGAACATAGACTACAATGAGAGTTGCCCATATAATTTCAATAATTGATATGACATTGACTAAATTCGTAATTGTATCGTTTAAATTGAGATTTTGATTCACATTATATAGTGATGCTGCAGTTGTCACCCATGGGAACGTCAGCGCTGAAAAGGAGACTTTAAATCCTTCTTTCATGATTTTAGGTAAAAATATTAAAGTAAATAAAAATAACAATTGCGAAAGTACTAAAAATGCCGATACATAAGCAACTGAGTAACTTGAATGATTTAAAATATAACTATTTAAGCAAAGAGCTGCCGGTGCGCTCATAATAATTACCATTGGAAACTGTTCCTGATTATATGTTTGCCATGCTTTAGTAAATAATACATATCCAAGTATTAATATTAAAAATATTGAGCCAAGAATGATCGCTATGTTACCTATACTAGTATTGAACGCAGACGATGTTTCACCAATTACGCCTATTCCAACAAACATCACAAACCAACTCGTATTTGGCCAAGACTTATAATTTCTAAATGCGTAAAATCCAATAAATATTATGATAAAACTCATATGTAATAAAATAGATACATACCAAATAACATTTAAAATATATGTGCCCACTAAAAATTGAGTTTTAACAATAGACACCAATATCATTAACGTCATAGGTAGCGCTGGAAGAATAGCAAATGTATTTATATTTTTAAGTTCTTTTAAAAACATAGTCGGATAAACAATCCATTTTGAAGTGACAATTAAAAGTATTGCACAGGAAATAATAAAGAAAGACAAGCCAAATAACGTTAAGTTTAAATTATAAAATAAATTACTTAACGCCATCACACCTAAAGACAATCCACATATTGCGATTGGGGTTCTTTTCAACCCTGTTTTTAACATGTTCAATACCCTCTCATAGATAAATTCATAAAATTATATTTTACTATATCTTTATATAACTGTTTGCTAACATAGACAAACCAACGCACCTTTTACATCACAGTAAAAGGCGCATTATATTTATATTCTTTATACTATTTAAGATTATCTATATTAGCTTCTGCATCTATATTACTATAATATGGTTTAGATTTAATGCGTTCTTTATCACCTATTACATAAAACTCATTTTTAGCTCTTGTTACAGCTACGTTCAATAAATTTGGTTTTTCACATGACCAATTGACCGCTCCGTCTTGATTACTATCTGTACCTATTACAAAATAAACCTTCTTCGCTTCTTTACCTTGGAATGTATGGACAGTGCCAATTGATTTATCGATCCATTTTATAATTTTCTTTCTTTCATCATCTACACTGTTAACCAATCTATTTCTAGCAGAATTTTTAATTTGCCTTTGAACTTCTGTAAATGGAGAAATAACGAAAACACTTGGCTCATATTCTTTTTTCTCTTTTGCTTGTCTCCAATCATTTATAAGCAATTCTATTACTTTATCTCCTTGCTTTTTTACAAATTGTCTTTGAGAAGCATTACCTTTAATATCGTGCCATCCAGTTTTGCCTAGGTCAGTAATGTATTCAGGTAACACCATTTTATTATTATAAGCAATTTGGTTTGCGATGGTAAACATTGGGTTTAAGCATCTTCTATGTACCCATAGTGGTATACCTATCCAGTTCTTATTCTCTTCATCACCTTCTATTTCAGGTTTCCAATATCCATACTTATTAGCTAAATCAGCCACTGACTGTACTGAAGATTCTTTTGAAAGTAAATGTTCATGAATATTATATCCTTTTCTAATATTATCTATTAAATTAGATTCCATCGTAACGACAGGTTCTATTTGAATAGGATCTCCTACTGCAACTACTTTTTTAGAGCGGTATAGTGCGCCTACAGCTGCTTGCGGAATAGCTTGTCCCGCTTCATCTATAAATAAATAATCTATAAAATCTTTAGGAAGTCCTCTATACATGTTTGCAAAACTAGCAAATGTAGTACTTACAACCGGAAAGATGAGATGCATCACATTCCATGCATTCTTTACACGTTCCGGTGCAGAATCTAAATATGCATTACGATTTTTAAAGTCTTGCATAGCATAATAAACTGGGCCATTATTTGCAACTAACAATAATTTTTGGAGTTTCATTGCTTTTAAGAATAATAAGCCACGACGATAATGTAATTCCTTAGAATTCCATAAATTTTCTACTTGGCGTTTACCATAATTATTCTCATCCCAAAAATTAGAGTCCGGGAAGGTCACATCTGATTTTTCTTTATACTTATTAAATTCAGCCAATTTCACATTATAGTCTTTAATTCTTTCTTCATTGAACTTTAATTTTTTCTCATACCCTTTGATATCATTTTCAAGATTTTTTATATTGTTTTGTAACGTATTACTTTTTGTATGATAAGCTTTTTGTTCTTCTAATAACTTTATTTTCTCTTCTTTATATTTATTTTGACTATCATCTTCATTCGCATTAAATATTGATATCATTTTTTCAAATAATCCCTTTTGATTACTTGTTTGAATCATTTCATTAATGGTTTCAATTTGTTCTTTCCTATATTGTAGTTCTTTATTAGCATCCTCTAATTCAGCATTTTTATTAGATAACACTTCATCACTTTCTTTTAATTGCGCATTTATCTTTTCTATATCTACTTTTAAATCTTTTTCTTCCATTAATAATTGTTCATTCTCTTTATATTTACGATATGCTTCGATTGATAATTGTTTTAGTTCTTTGACTTTCTTTAATTCTTCATTAAATTCTTTCTTACATTCTTTCCATTTTACTGCAAGTTGACTGTTAATATCTTTATTTTCATCTTGAAGTAGTTTTACAAACGGCTTTTGCTTATTATCAGTTTCGGAATCACTATTAAGAATTTGTTGCATAACATTATTAATGTTTTTACTTTTACCAAATACACCTGAAAACAGACCCCAGGCAGGCTCTCCTATCAAGTTAGAAGCAACCGTACCAAAGCTTTTCAACTCATCTACTGCATTTTTATAGTCGGCCTCATATTGTGGATTGCTCGTTTTTTCAGGATTGCGAACGACTTCTTCCAGTTTAGGTAAATCTTTAGATATATTCTCTACAGCTCCATTATTGCTTGAAGTAACTACCATTTTAAATTTAGTAAATTCTTCTTTTAATACTTTGATAGTTTTAGAGTCAGTTTCATGTATTTTTACTGATTCAAAAGCATGCCAAGGAACATCTAATTTTGCGAAAGCTTTAGCTCTTTCAACTACTAAATGTGCAAAAATATCCTTTAATAACGTTGTTTTCCCTGTTCCAGGGGGACCATTTACTGAACTAATGTGTTCTTTACTGTTGGTAATACTATTTACAGCTAATTGTTGCATCAAATATAACTTATGTTCAATTTGGGATGGCCAACGACCGTCAGGTAAATATATTGGGTTTAAAAACTTATCAAAGATAGCTTTATTCTCATGAACTTCAGTTCTCTCTGAATCATCTATGCCTTCTATATAAGCTTTCAATGTCTCATTTGGATCTTTACGCGCTCTTTCTATATCAGTAATAAAGAAACTATTAAAATCAGGGTCTGGTGTGTCACTGTTCTTAACATATTCAATAGCAAAGTAATGTCTATGCATACCAGCATTTTCTGAAACTAGTACAGCAAAATAGTCTTGATAAGCCTCATCTAGTCGAACCAATTTCTTTTCATCAATCAGTTCATCTGCAATGATTTCATTAAACTTCTTTGCAAATTTATCTTTAGAATCATTAAAGCTTTCTTCGATATTAGCACTTTTGTCTTTTCTTATTTCCTTTAGTGCACTCATAATCATAGGGATATGTAGGCTATCTGAAATAACTTTACCCGTTTCATCTGTTTGGAAAGTATAACCATAACATTTAGTTTTATTCAGATTAAAAATTTCCTTGTCATCATCAAATATATTTCTAATTTCTTTATCAATCTCTTTAAACATAAAACAATTTCTATATAAACGGAAAATTCTTTTACCATTCTTTTTATCTTCTTCTGCAATTTTAAATCGTTCATCGTTCCATATATCATAATAACTCGCAAAAGATTGTAGACGCTTTTGCTTTTTACCATTTAGGAAATTGCTTTTTTGCATAGTGCTATCATCATCATACTTAACCTCGCCAGGATTTAAAGATTCAACAAGTAACCAAGCTGATAAAGTATTATTTACTAAACTGTCCATTTCATCTCATCCTAACTCACTAAAATTCACTCACCTACTATTTTAACAATATTCTGACAAAATTTCACAAAGCTAGAGGAAATAGTTTATAGGATAATCTTAACAATATAAACAACAGTTATTAACTATGTGTTTTAACATTACTCAACCCTAATTTTTCTCGTAATGTGCCTTCGTTATAGTCTGTTTGAACTAAGCCTCTTTCTTTTAATATCGGCACGACTTTATTAACGAATAATTCAAATTGTGTAGGGTTTAATGGAGGCATTATATTGAAGCCATCTGCTGCGCCACGTTTAAACCATTCTTCCATTCTATCGGCTACATCTTCGGGTGTTCCCACTATAATATGGTGACCTCTCGCACCGGCTACATGTTTCATTACATCTTCTAATGTTGAATTATTTCTCTTAGCTGTTTCTTTAATAAGGTCGACACGACTTTGTATATTGTTTCCTTTATCGACTTCAACATCTTCAAATGGCGTATTTAAGTCATAACCACTTAAATCTGTATCACCTAAATAAGAAGATAATAATTCTAATCCCATTTCTGGGTCGATTAAATCTTGTAATTCTTTATAGTTAGCTTGTGCTTCTTTGCGAGTTTCTCCGATAAACGGGAATATACCTGGCATAATAACAACTTCTTGCTCTGGGCCACGCTTTTCTTCAACTTGTCTTCTTAATTTTTGAGCAAAATTAATAGATGCATCGATATCATTTTGTGCAGTAAATATAACTTCTGCATGCTTTGACGCAAAATCAGTACCCTTTTTAGAAGAACCAGCTTGAACTAGTAAGGGATAACCTTGTGGTGATTGATCAATATTTAAAGGTCCTTTAACGCTATAAAAATCACCTTCATAATTAATTGGTTCAGGTTGTTGATTCTTTAAAAATTTACCTGCCTTATGAACGCTTTGAGAATCTACATCTCGCCAAGAGTTCCATAACTTTTTCGATATTTCTACAAATTCATTCGCTTGATCATACCTTAAATCATGATCAACATTATTTACGCCACTAAAATTTTTAGCAGTATCATTAATACCAGAGGTCACGATATTCCATCCCGCTCTACCATCGCTGTAATGATCTAATGAAGAAAAGATTCTAGATAAGTTAAATGGTTCTGAATATGTAGTGGACCCTGTAATAATAAGGCCAAGATGCTTTGTTTCCATAGCTATTATAGACATTAAAGAAATAGGTTCGAACATTGTAAACATATCTGGGTGTGTTTTCTTATCGACATATAGACTATCCGAAACAAATAGAAAATCAAACTTTGCTTGTTCTAAAGACTTTGCTTGTTCAATCGTTTTCTTTAAATTCATACCACCACGCTCTACTGACTCTGGATGTCTACTACTTGCAACATGATGACCAAAACCAGTTAAAAAATATCCTAATTTCATTCTTTTCATCTTTGACCCTCCATAATTTACTATTCCGATTGATTTAATATGATTTATGTTACCATTGTATTTTTATAGAGTCAATTTACATTTTTAAAATTTAATTATTGAAAAACAAAAAAATCCACCAACACTTGTGTTGGCGGATTTTTTAGCATATTTGTATTCAATTAATTTTTTCTTTTTAAGACCATCCGATTAATTGAGCGAATACTAATGAAATAATTGAAATTACACCCCATAGGATAAATAATGGGAAGAAGAACCGGATCCATTTTGTATAAGAAACGCCTGCGATTGCTAATGCTGCCATAAAGTAACCACTTGTTGGATAAAAGACATGTGTAAACCCATCACCAAGTTGGAAGGCTAAGACCGCAGTTTGTCTTGTAATACCTAACATATCTGCTAAAGGCGCCATAATTGGCATTGTCACCAATGCTTGGCCACTGCCTGATGAAATGATGAAATTAATCAGTACTTGCACGATATACATACCAACTACTGCAACTGTTGGCGTTGCACCATCTATTACTGAACCTAAACCATGTACAATACTATCCATAATTTTACCGTCTTCAAGTACTACAGCAATTGAACGTGCTAGTCCAACTATAATGGCTCCCATTAACACATCTTTAAACCCATCATTAAATGATTCACAAATTTCACGTGTGTTTAAGCCAGTCACTAGACCAACCACTATACCCATCATGATAAATAGACCTGACATTTCTACCATAAACCATCCTTGAGTAACGACACCATATACGAGAATTATAAAGAATAAAAGCACAACACCAATACCTATTTTTTGACGGCGCGTTGCAACTAATGGCTCATGTTTAGTAATTTCTTTGTACATTTTTCTTTTTTCAGTATCATCTTCATAAACTAAGCTGATTGATGGATCTTTTTTTACCTTTTTAGCATATTTCATAATAAATAGTACTGTCACTAAAAGTACAACTATAAAAATAACTAAACGTAATCCAATACCTGAAAAAGTAGGTATACCAGATAATTTTTGAGCTAAACCAGTATTGATTGGATTCAAGACCCCAACTGTAAAGCCAACTACCGTACCACATAAGGCAATGGATGTTGCTGTGATAGAATCATAACCTAACGCAATAACTAACGGTATAATGACCGGGATATAGACAAGTGACAGCTCTGCTGTACCTATCAACGTAGCTATAATTGCAAATACGGTTGTTAACACTGGAATGATTAAAATACTTTTATTTATAAATTGACGTGCAAGTTTATCTACCCCTATTTCAATAATGCCTGTACGTCTCAATACCATGAACATACCGCCAATAATTAAAGTGAAGAAGACTATTTCTCCTGCCTCAATTAGGCCACGAGGGATAATCGATATAAAATCAACCAAACCCACAGGTGAAGATGCTATGTAATGGAAAGAATCTGCATCAACCATCTCTCTACCTTCAGGGCCTTTAATACGTTTAAATTCACCTGAAGGTATTAAGTATGTAGAAATCGTTGCAATAACACCAAAAATAAATAAAATCACATAGATATGTGGCATACTAAACTTCTTGTTAGAACTCTGTTTCCTGTCTACTTTGTTATTTATCTTTACCAAATTGTATGACCCCTTTGCTTTACTAAATAAAACACCTTAATATTACCACGTAAAGGTAAGTTTACAATTATGCAAAGTAGACAACTTATAAAAATTTCTTGTAACATATGACAAAAAATCGAAATATTTACTTTTCTTGTTTTTCATTATACTGTTGGTTAGGTTTTTGAGCGTCTGGGTTCGAATATTTCTCTGGGTTATAATCGACGCCTTTATTATAGTTACCTGATGCATCCCATAGTAAAAACTCATCAATACCATGATCTTTTAATGCTTGAATTTGTGCAGTTACTTGTTCTTTATTGTAATCTATATAACGACCTTCACCTAAGTAAGACGCTGTAAAGTCTTGAAGCCATGGACGTGATTTAACTTTTTCACTGTCTACATCTTTAAGTGCTTCTTTTTCTTTATCTAGATAACTGTCTATCGTTTTATAAGGTTCTGTATCTGGATTTTCTAATCCAAAATCACCAGTACCCCAATGTGAGGGATAAACCATAGATGATATAACATCGACGTTTTCAGCTATTTTAGGAAAACTCTGTCCAATACCTGGTGTTTCTTTAACTGTAGCTGCGTAACCAAATACATCTGCGGATGTTTTAACGTCATATGATTTCAAATTTTTACGTGCTGTTTTTAAAAACTCTGTAATTGTATCTACACGTTGTTTGATATTATTTAAATCGCTACCTTTGTATTTACCATTAGAATATTGTAATTCCGCGTCTTTGTTTTCAAACCCTTCTGGGAAACGAACATAATCAAATTGTACTTCTTTAAATCCGGCTTTAGCAGCTTCTTTCGCTACTTCTATATTATAGTTCCATACATTATCATCAAACGGATTTATAAAGCTGTCTCCACCTTCATTTTCCCATACATTACCATCAGCCGTTTTAAACGACCAATCAGGTTTTTGATGAGCTAAATTAGAATCTTTAAATGTAACAACACGCGCGATTGGATAGATATCATTCTTTTCCATTTCTTTGATGATTTTTTTAACATCTACACTGTCTACTGTATTACTACTAATTAACTTATTATCACTTTTGAAGTCCATCGTAATATTACCTGAATCATCTTTAACATCGATAACCAATGCATTTAATTCTGTTTCGTTTATAAACTTAATCAATTCATCAAATTGTTCTCCACTTGCTGAATCTGGTGTCACGTAAATACCCTTCACACCATCTTTAGGATAATCAATATCACTATATGTATCTTTCTCTGATTCATTACTATCTTTCTTATCTTTACTACTAGTTTTCTTTTGTTCACTGCTATTCTTCTTCTCGTTGTTTGAATCAGTATCTTTATTACAAGCTGACATAACCAAGATAACTGCAAGCGCCACTGCTAAAAACTTCCATGATTTCATCATTTTCTCCCCTTATTTCTATATATTGATTTTGAAAAAGTTTCTAAACATTATATTATTCCACGCTTCGCATTTTACATATTTTTACTATTTTAAACAAGGTATATTTTATTCTTTACTTCTTAATGAATTGATAATCAAAACACTTTACTAAACGAAACAATGATATCTTTGTATGTATCTATTGAATCTATAACTGCATATTCTCCATCCCCGTGCCATGCATCACCGGATGGTCCAAATTCGATTGCTGGTACGTTGTATCTCGAGAAATACCTTGTGTCTGCAAATCCATGCTGACCAAATATAGGTACCTCTTGTAGTTGAGAATGTTCTTGAATTTCTTTGATTAGTTGCTGTATGTGGGGGTTTGTTGTTTCATTTAAGACTGCCGGACCTGTTAAATTAATCGTTATTTCTCCATCAGTGATGTTTTTGATTTGTTCTAGTATTTCGTCTTTATCTTGAGTAGGTAAATATCGTATATCGAACGAGATTGTACATGAGTCAGGTACTTTATTATAGACTTCTCCTCCATTGATTTTGGCCAAGTTTATTGACGGTGCTTCGTATATATCTGTTGATTCTTTAGCGAATGGTAAATTCATTATTTGATTATGAATTTGTAATGCTTTTTCTATCGCATTTTCTCCTTCCCATGGTCTACTTCCGTGTGCAGATTTACCAAACAGTTGGACATCAAATTGTAAGATGCCCTTTGCTTGGAAACCTATACCGAGTTGTGTAGGTTCCGCACATATTACAAAGTCTCCTAAATAACCTTGATCTGTTAAATATGCTGCACAGTTATTTCCTCCAATTTCTTCGTCGGTCACGAGTTGTAGTTGTACTTTCGTGTCATTTAATTCTGAGTGTTGAATTTCGCTCATCGCTACCATAAACGCTGCTACACCTGCTTTCATGTCTGCGGAACCTCTTCCATATATTTTTCCATCTTTGATAACTGGCTCGAACTGCCCTTCTTTACCACTTACGACATCTACATGTCCATTTAGCACAAGCGTTTTATTTCCATTCCCTATTGTACAAATCAGCATTTTATAGTCGTTGTTTGTTATAATTTCTGATTCAAGATTATGATTTTTTAACCATTTTTGGCAGTAATCGATTATTTCATTTGCTCCTTCTTTACTAGAACTATCGTAAGAAATTAATCTTTGTAATAGTTTTAATGTTTTACTCATGTAATCATCCCCTTATCATTTTGAGGAAAGTATAGTATATTGACAGAATATTGACAAGATTTAAAAATTTTAGTAAAGTTTAGTTGTATTAATACATCTTAAATATAAACTAACAACTTATTTTAAAGTGAATATATTAAGCAAAGGCGCTTATATCCCAACATTCCGTGTTGGGGATATAAGCGCCTTTTTGCATTTTAAGGGGGATATTTATGACACGAGATTTAAATTATAACTGGGTTAATGGTGAAAAAGTCACAACTGATGAGGTGATTTCAGTATTCAATCCTGCCAACAGTAACAACATTGGAGGTGTACCAAGTGTTTCTAAAGATACTGTCCAAGAAGCGATTAATTCTGCTGTTTCTTCTTTCGAAAAGTGGTCTAATTATACTGCTGAAACGAGACAATATTATTTAGAACAATGGGCGGTTAATTTATTAAACAAACAAGAAGAATTAGCACAAATTATGAGTGAAGAACAAGGTAAGCCATATGCCGAAGCTTTTGGAGAAATTGGCGTTTGCGCCAAATTTATACGTTGGTTCGGTGAAGAAGGTAAACGTATATATGGAGAAGTTATACCTCCATCTTCAGAAAATCAACGTATTTCAGTGATTAAACAGCCTGTTGGGGTTTGTGGTCTCATTACACCGTGGAATTTCCCAGGTGCAATGGTGGCACGTAAAGTAGCACCCGCCTTAGCTGCCGGATGTACTGTAATTGTTAAACCATCAAGTGAAACACCTAGGATAGCTATTGCAATCTTTGATGAATTAATGGCTACAGGAATAGATAAAGGTGTAGCTAATATTGTTACAGGTAGTTCTTCATTAATTTCAGATACTTTATTCGCAGATAAACGCGTTAAGAAAATATCGTTTACTGGTTCAACTCAAATTGGTAAGACTCTAATGAGTAAAGCATCCGATCAAGTTAAACGTATCTCGCTCGAACTCGGAGGGAACGCACCTGCAATTGTACTTCCTGATGCAGATTTAGATAATGCAGCAGATGCGATTGTTGATAATAAATTCGAAAACAGTGGTCAAATGTGTAACGGCATTAACGTCATTCTCGTACATAAAGACGTGAAACAAGAAATGACTGAAAAAATAATAGAACGCGTCAAGAAAATTAAAATCGGATCAGCTGATGAAGAAAATGTTCAAGTCGGACCTTTGATTAATAAAAAAGCTATAGATAAAGTAGAACAACTCGTTTCCGAAGCTCAAAAAGAAGGGGCATTTATAGAATTAGGTGGAAAGAAGGCCAATACAGGAGAATCTGAACTATTCTATCAACCTACTGTTATCAGTGGCGTTAGGGCTAACATGACAATTGCCCAAGAAGAAATATTCGGGCCAGTAGCACCTATTATATCGTTCGACAATGAAGATGAAGCAATAGATATTGCGAATGCTTCGCCATATGGACTTGCAGCTTATTTCTTCTCAAGCAATATCAATACAATTTATAAAATGAGTGAAAAACTCGAATTTGGCATGATTGGTGTTAACGGTACTCAATTAAGTGTCCCTCAAGCACCATTTGGAGGAATTAAAGAAAGCGGTATGGGTCGCGAAGGCAGTCACTACGGTTTAGACGGATTTTTAGAATTGAAGTATATTTCATTATCTTTACTTAAATCATAAGGGGGTTGTCATTTATGAATACTAATGGCAAAAAAGTAACTGGAGATATTACGAAAGATCAATTAATTGAATTAGTAAAATCTGAAGACATCGACACGATTATTATGGGATTTTGTGACATGCAGGGACGTTTGATGGGAAAACGTGTTACTGGCGAATTCATATTAGAAAATGATATTTCAGAGGGTACTCATTTCTGTAATTACCTATTAGGTACCAACTTCACAATGGATACAAATGAAAACTTTGAGTTCATGAATTGGGACAAAGGTTATGGTGACTATTTAGCAGTTCCTGATTTAAACACATTAAAAGTGATTCCTTGGCTAGAAAAAACAGCAATCGTATTCTGTGATGTATATACAGTGGATGGAAGTGAACCAATTTGTATAGCGCCACGGAACATACTTAAAAATCAAATTGAAAAAGCAGAAAAACTTGGATTTTCTCCACATATGGCAAGTGAACTTGAATTCTATCTTTTCAATCAATCATTTGCCGAAATTGACAAAAAAGGCTATGACAACTTAGAAACTGCCGGCCATTTAAATGAAGATTATAATTTATTACAAGGTAGTAAAAATGAACCTTTATATCAAAGAATAAGAAATCAAATGCATTTGATGGGTATACAAATTGAATCTTCAAAGGGTGAAGCTTATAAAGGTCAACATGAAATCAATTTGAAATATGCAGACGCTTTAAAAGCAGCTGATCAACACATTATGTTTAAACACGGCATGAAAGAAATATGTATTCAAAATGAGAAAGCTGTAACATTTATGGCTAAACCATATGAAGAATGGACTGGTTCGAGTGGTCATATTCATTTAAGTTTAATGGAAAAGGGAACAAAAAATAATGCTTTTTATGCCGGTGAAGACGCAGTTGATCCTAAATCAGAAACAATGCAGCACTTCTTAGCAGGAATTATCAAATATACGAAAGATTTTGCATTATTATTTGCCCCATACGTCAATTCTTATAAGCGATTCGCACCTAATACTTGGGCGCCTGTAAGCATTGCGTGGAGTAAAGATAATCGTTCAGCTGGATACCGCGTAGTCGGTGACGGTAATTCATTAAGGTTTGAATCTAGAATTTCAGGTGCAGATATGAACCCGTACTTAGCATATTCAGCTTTAATCGGTGCTGGTTTATACGGTATTGAACATAAAATTGAATTACCTGATGAATTAGTTGGAAATGCTTATGAACAAGAAGATATAGATCGCATACCATCTTCTTTACACGAAGCAATTTGGAATTGGAAGAACAGTGACGTAGTGAAAGAAGTTCTAGGTGAAGATGTTGCTAAACACTATTTAGAAGCTGCTAGATCCGAGCAAAATGAATTTGATTCATTCGTCACAACTTGGGAACGTTCACGATACTTTGAACAAAGTTAATGTTGATTTTAAGGAGGAATATATGATGAGACTCAAAGATAAAGTTTGTATAATTACTGGTGCAGGCGGTGGAATGGGAAAAGTAGCTGCTGAAACATTTGCTAAAGAAGGCGGTAAAATAGCTGTTTTTGAAAGAGATGAAAAAGCAGGGCAAGCAACAGTAGATTCTATTCATAATAATGGTGGAGAAGCTTCATTATTTGTAGTAGATATTTCAAATGAAGAAAATGTTAAAAGTGCGGTAGCTGAAACAATAACAACATACGGAAGAATAGACGTTCTCTATAATAATGCTGGTGTAATGCCAGAAGCAGATAATTCTGTAGTAAATACAGAAGAAAGTGTATGGGATTTAGTCATGAATATTAACGTTAAAGGTATATTCTTTATGACGAAGTATGTCATTCCAGAAATGGAGAAAAACAGTTCTGGATCAATCATAAATATTGCTTCATTCGTCGCTCAAATGGGTTGTTCAGTACCACAAGATGCTTATACCGCTTCTAAAGGCGCTGTAGTAGCCTTAACAAAATCATTAGCAATACAATTCCGTCCTAAAGGCATTCGTACAAATGCGATTAGCCCTGGGCCAATTGAAACGCCATTGTTAATGGAGTGGCTTGTATCAGATGAAGAAGCTAAGAAAGTACGATTAGACAGACAACCCGCAGGCAGATTTGGTAAGCCTGAAGACATTGTAAATTGCGCTTTATATTTAGCATCAGATGAGTCTAATTGGACAAATGGAGCTAACATTAATGTAGATGGTGGTATAACTTCTAATTACTTCTAAGTATTATGAAATAACAGCAAAAACGCCCAACACTTTAATCAAGTGTTGGGCGCTTACTATTTTTAAAATTTATCTTCTAAGTATTCTTTCTCACCTATAATTCCCATTTTTCTATCCAGTTTTTCTAACTTTTTCGCTTTCGGTATACATAAGATATAAGCAAATATGATAGCTATTATCCCTCCACTCAATTTCCCAATTAGCACTGCGGGTATTAATGTAGGCTGAAAATTAGCTGAGTATGATAAATGGTCACCTAATAAGAACGCTGCACATACACCAAATGCTATGTTCAACACTTTATCTTTAGGTGGCATATCTCTTACCAACTTTAGCATAGCTAGTATATTAGCTATAGTAGCAATAAATCCTGCGCTACCTACTTCACTCAGTCCAACTTTATTACCTATTCGATGTAAGCTACTAGAGAAATATTTACGAATTAGGTATACCATAGGGAATGCACCAGAAAGCATAATTGCAATGTTACCTGCATTCTCCAATGCTCGGAAATTATCTTTTTTATCAGCCATAATTGGATCAAACCCCCAACCACCAAATACGTTTGTAAATAAACCTGTAAATATTTCTACTACCGAGAACACAAATACTAATTTAATACATGCATCTAATATTCTTCCGAAGAAAATAAATAACTTTATCATAATATCTGAGAAGAAGTATAATCCTATTGCTGTAACAACTACAAAGATAATAAGTGGCAGTAAATTCGTAAATATTGTAGTCATACTTATTTGAAACAAATGCGTTGGGTCACTAGTTGTATCAATCGTAGTTCTTATTTTCGTATTGCTAAATAGAATTATTACCGTGGAAATAAATACACCGAACGGTATTGCTAACAAACCAGATAATATACCTAAAGCCATATATTTATGATCTCGTTTATCAAGCATTGGCAAACCAAGTGGTATTGTAAACACTATTGTTGCCCCTGCCATCAGCCCAACAATCATCGCCATTATCCAACCTTCGTAGCTCGCCTTTAATACATCTGCCAGTTGATATCCTCCCATATCCGTAGCAAGTATAGAAGTAGCTGCAATTGCAGGATCTGCACCTATCTTATCAAACATAGGTCCAAAAAATTTCTCAATAAACTTTGAAATGAATGGAATAGATGCCATAATTCCTGCTGAATTTGCAAAAATTGGACCAATTGTATATATCCCTTCCATAAACTCTTTACCAATACCTTCGTTTGCATTTCGAATTGCACCAAACGCACCTAATACTGCACATAACATAATAATATAAATAATAATTGTACCTATATGCTCCATATTAAATCCTCCTTATTTTAAATCTAAAAATGCAAAAAGGTGCCTATTTGATTAATTCAAATAAGCACCTTTGCTTGGTTGTATTCACTTTTAACATATTACCCTAATTCATTGATAATCTCTGTAGCTTCTATTTCAATTGCGATTTGCTTATCCATACTCTTTCGCCGAAGTTTTTGATAAGCCGCTTCTTCTGATAAATTCAGTTGCTCCATCAGAAGACCTTTTGCTTTTTCAACAAGTTTACGATTATTCATTTGTTTTTTCGTATTATCCACTTCTATTCTTAGTTGATTCAAGCTGTTAGATTGCGACAGTGCAATTTCAACAGCTGGCAACAGTTGCGCTTCTGAAATTGGTTTTACAATATATCCTACAATATTAGTTTGTTTAGCTTCTTCTACGTATTCACAATGACTATAAGCAGTTAGTATTAATATTGGAATATCATATTTCTTTGAAATGATTTTACTAGCTTTCAGACCATTTAATTTCGGCATTTTAATATCCATAATGACTAAATCAGGCCGAAATTTATCAACCAACTCTAACGCTTTTTCTCCGTTACCGGCTTCCGCTACTACCTCGTATTGAGCTTCTTTAAGCATTTCTATGATATCCATCCTAACGATAGATTCATCTTCAACAACTATAATTGATGTCAATTCAATCATCCCCTTTGTATTGAAATTGAACGCGTGCTAAAGTGCCGATATTATTACGCTTAATACTAAATGTGCCTTCTAAATCATTTTCCGTAATAGTTTTTACAATTTTCAGTCCAAAAGAATGGATAAATTCGCTTTCTGTTATACCTGTATCTTGAACTTCAAGAATATGCGATTGGTTCTGTTGGTCGTACCTTAAATGTACATCAATCTTTCCATCAGTCTGATAATTAAATGCATGGTTTAAACAATTTGTAATAAGTTCATTTGCGATGAGTGCCACTGATACAGCTATATTTGATACAAGATGAATTTGACCTTCAGTCTTATAATCTATATGTATAACTTTATCTGAAGTCTCATTATAGACAATCATATTTCCTATCTTCTTAACTAGTTTATCAATATTGACTAAATCCGTTGATGATTCATCTAGGATGACTTCATAGACAGAAGCAATACTCATGATTCTATTCAAACTTTCTTGAAAATATTGTTCACTACCATCTGGCAATCCCCTTCTCATTTGTAATCTCAATATACTCGCTACAGTTTGAAGATTATTTTTAACACGATGATGAATTTCACCAATTGCAGCAGATTTGGAAATCAATTCTCGTTCTTTTTCCTTTAAATCCGTTATGTCTTTCATAAGAATAAGATGACCTGTCACACCCCCATCTTCAAGTAATTGAATACATTTAATTTGAAAATAATGATTATGAAGTTCTTTTTCTTCAATTGTAATAATTCGACCATCTGTTAACATACTTTCGACCGTTGGAAAGAGTTCTACAAAACACAAACCAGTTTCACACTTAGTTCCCTTAATATCACTTATCATTTTCTCTCCAGTTAGATTGAAATAACGTATATTCAAATCATTATCCAACTCAAAAAAACTTTCTTCAATCATATCTGGGAAAAAAACCTCATTGTTTTTTGAACGAGAAACAATGTTACTCAACGTACTAGTTGCTTGAGTTAATGCTTTCAAACGATTTTCCTTCATTACTTTACTACTTATATCTTTCTCCATAATCAGTGTGCCAATAATTTCTTCTCCCAACATAATCGGTGTTACACTCTGTTCAACCACTTTACCTTCTTGTGTAACAGCCTTATATTGAGAAAAATCTTTACCCCTTAATACTTCAAAAACGGCTGGTTCAAACTTCTCATAAACATTCTCACCAATAACTGATGTTTGATATAAACTCTTCACATTTTTAGGAATTGCTTCAGCAACAACAACCACTTCATCCTTATTGTCAGTCGGACAATCAATAAATACATTTGCACAGTTGAGATCAGCAACCATTTGAAGTTGATTTGAAAGATTAATAATCTTATTATAAGCTTCTTCCGACAAAGATGTAAGCGCTTTACTAACTAAGTTGATGTTCTCAATAATATACCATCCCCTATGATAATTGTATGAATATTTCGAATATTTTTATATTACTATTATGAAATCGAATTAAAAATATGTCAATTCAAAACTTAGTATAGTAAAAACTCCCAACGGCTTTATTAAAAAGTCATTAGGAGTTTTTGAATGTTGGATTTCATTTTACAGATTCAATAAATGTCACTTTATCGATAGCATTTGCTTGTTCTAACTGTAATTCTAAATATTTATCGAATATATCATTATTTTGAGTAACTTCTTCTAACCTAGTAATGAGCGTATGAGGATACTCTACATCAAACAGATTAATTGGTGCTGTTACTACGTTATTGTGCGCAGTTGCTTCATAACCTAAAATTAATAATTTGTAGTCAAATGCTGCTCTAACTGCATCTAATATTTCATTGCCTTTATTAATGTCTAAATAAATATCACACTTTTCATAAAGGGCTTTAAATTCACTCTTTTTAGCATTTGGATATAATTTAACATTAGTATGTTTATTGAAGTCTAGTAAATTCTTAGACATCTCAGTCATTGCCGCAATATGAAAATCTAAATGTGGTTGTGCTTGTACAATTTCCTTTAAATGTGGTATTTGGTCTGAATTTGTCAGTATCAACACCTGGTTAGAATGGTTATTAGATTTCAGGAAGTTATATACATATCCAGATTTCCGGATACGATTTTTCCATTTATCACTAATGGATTCTTTAACTTTTTCGTAAGCTCTATTACCCGGCACAATAATGCTGAAGGATCTACGTTCTTTAGACAATATATTTTCCATATGACGAATAACATCACTCGTAATATCTCCTTGCCAATATAAATAGTCATTACTAGAAGCATTTAAACCATTCATCACTGCAGCAGGAATAGAAAATGAATTGATTAAAAATTGTTCTGATTCTAAACCTGCAACTTGAATATAAAAGTTAACAAATTGTATTTTCGAATGAAAGAAGTATTCTTTATCTTTCCAATTCAAAATAACGTCATTTGTAATGAAGTTCTCAACTATAAACACTTCACCTTTAGCGTTAAAGTAACGTTTTAATATTCTTCTATGGGTATTAGGGTCCAATAATACTTGAGCATACCTGTATCCATATTTATTATAATAATCGATATACTGAGTATGACCTTGGTTGTTTAACCACTCAATTCGCTCTACTATTCTGTGCTTATAATTCTTTTTATAAATAATTCTAGCTTTAATTTCACCTGTATCTTTAATTACTGCCTCATTATTATTACCTTCAATCATCCAAAATTCTGGTGTTTTTACTTGGTTAAAAAATAATGGTTTAATAGGCATTTTTTCATTATTTGCAAAGTATTCATACGGTGTTTTAACATCTTCCGGAAGAAAACCATCTGCTTCAATAACGATTGTTTGTCTCTTTATATTAGAAAACTTAAACGAATTATATAGGACAATCGTTTGTTTATCAAAAGCTTCAAATAAATTAATCATAAAGCACCTCTTCAATTAAATCATTCCACTGTTTTTTTACAGAACTTTGTGTAAATTGTTCTGCGATTTTATAAGAAGCTTCATGGAAATAATTTGTGTCATTTTCAAAAAATTGAATTATAGCTTCAGCAATTTTTTTCACTATTATAGACTCAGATTCCACGTTCAGTTTAATTGGTATGAGATATCCATTTTTTTGATCGTCAATAAAGGTCGGATTACCGTAATTGACATCAAAACCAATAAGACCTAATCCTGAACCTATCGCTTCCATCAATGTTAATCCAAATCCTTCACTCGTTGATCCTGATAAAAATAACTCATAATTCTCATATACTTGATTTAAATTCACATGCCCATGTAATGCGATATAACTTTCGGCATTATTTTCACTAATGAGATTTTTCAACACCTGTTTTTGTGATCCTTCTCCATATATATCAAATGTTATTTCAGGTATTTTCTGCTTTGCAACTGCTACTGCCTTAATTAACCAATCCACGTGTTTTTCAAGTGCTAACCTTGAAGCTGTAATAATAGAATAAGATTTTCTGTTTAATGGTTGTGGTAAACTTTTTAAATTACCTACAGGGATTGTATATATTTTAGGCTTGATATGATTATACTTCTCCATTTGGTGTGCCAAAAGTTTATTTTGAATATCCGTTGCCGTGATAAAGAAATCTACTTTCTGAGCATTGGTGAATACATATTCATAGTGGTTATTCCAAAGTATATAATCTTCATTCGATGTTGAGGCATTGTAGTGTTCTGCATGAATCACTACACCTAATTTAGCCTGGTTTTTATTTTCTAACATAACTTGGCCGACATCTTTTGAACGATCCAATAAAATTATATCATTCTGTGATAACTGAAGCTTTTTCATAAAATATGCAATAAAGCTTTGCTTGGAATATAGTATTTTTTCTTTAAATACAAACATACTGTCATCATCATTTATATATTCACTGTATGCCGTAGAACCATCTTCATTATAAAAGACTCTCATATATAATTTAGCCATATTGTCTTCAGGTGCATAATATTCTGAAAAAATACGAACATAGGAATAATAATCTTTTCGTAGTAATTTACCTCTTGATATATATTCAACTCTATCCACAATATCGCTATCTTCATCTTTTAAATGACAAACGATATAGTTGCTGTTTTTGTTATAGAAATACTTTTTAATTTTTCCTTCATCTTCTGTTTTTGTTATATCATCGTTAAGTGATTGAATAACCTCTTCTAACTTAACACTCGAAGGCGCAATTTTGATATCTGTGAAAAATTGATATAACCATACTACTTCATCATCATTAAATCCTAAATTTTTTGTTAGCGTCTGTATATTTTCAGTTTTTATAAATTCTAAAAACACGAACTTTAATTTTTCTTCTCTTTCCCTTAAAGCTTGAGCTCTGTATAGCTGCGCATACTCTACACCACTACTAGCCCATCCAATACTATAGTTCATGCTATATATCGTCATTAATTACACCTCAATAACTAAAGTTTAAACCACAATTTCACCTATCAAATAAACAATTTTACTATGCTAAAAATCATTATCGCCAATATAATAAACTTACCAAAGAATTTAAAAGTCAGAAATTCTTTTTTCGTATTTTGTTGAATTGTTTCAGCATCATATTCATTTAATTCTTCTTCAATTTGTTTATTAATTTCATCTAGTTCTTCTGTTTCTTTTATATTTTCACTCATATATCACACTTCCTATAACTATAGAGATTTTTATTTACTTAGTATAACAAAATAAGCCAAGGAGAATATCCTCAGCTGTATTTTGTATTGATATTCAAATCAAATTCTATTAATTATTATCTGTTTCTTTTTTACGACTTCTTCTAAATAATGCCAATCCACCTAATCCAAGGAGGCCTGCTAATAACCCATTTTTCGTTGCCTCATCACCCGTATCTGGTAACTCTGAAGCTTTGTCTTTATCATTTTGGTTCGCTTCATTATCAGAATCTGAATCCATTGGTGATTCTTGTTCACTTAATGATTCTGATTCGCTTAACGATTCACTCTCACTCATTGACTCTGACTCACTTAATGATTCACTTGCACTCAACGATTCCGACTCGCTTAATGATTCACTCTCACTCAATGACTCTAACTCACTTAATGATTCTGATTCACTTAACGATTCGCTTTCACTCAATGACTCTGACTCACTTAATGATTCACTCTCACTCAATGACTCCGATTCGCTTAATGACTCCGATTCACTTTGTGATTCGCTGGCACTCAATGATTCCGACTCGCTTAACGATTCACTCGTGCTCAACGATTCTGACTCACTTAATGATTCGCTTGTGCTCAACGACTCTGATTCACTTAATGACTCACTCTCACTTAATGATTCCGACTCGCTTAACGATTCGCTTTCACTCAATGACTCTGACTCGCTTAACGACTCACTTGTACTGATCGATTCCGATTCACTTAACGATTCGCTTTCACTCAATGATTCTGATTCACTTAATGATTCGCTCGTGCTCAATGACTCTGACTCGCTTAACGACTCACTTGTACTGATCGATTCCGACTCACTTAGAGATTCACTTGTACTTAATGATTCTGACTCGCTTAATGATTCGCTGGCACTTAATGATTCTGACTCGCTTAATGATTCACTTGCGCTCAATGACTCTGACTCACTTAATGACTCACTTGTACTAATCGATTCCGATTCACTTTGTGATTCGCTGGCACTCAATGATTCTGACTCACTTAATGATTCGCTTGTGCTCAACGACTCTGATTCACTTAACGACTCACTCTCACTCAATGACTCCGACTCACTTAATGATTCACTTTCGCTCAACGACTCTGATTCACTTAGAGATTCACTTGTACTTAATGATTCTGACTCACTTAGAGATTCACTTGTACTTAATGATTCTGACTCGCTTAGAGATTCACTTGCGCTCAATGACTCTGACTCACTTAGTGATTCACTTGTACTGATCGATTCCGATTCACTTTGTGATTCGCTGGCACTCAATGATTCTGACTCACTTAACGATTCACTCGCGCTCAATGATTCCGACTCACTTAGTGATTCACTTGTACTTAATGATTCTGACTCGCTTAATGATTCTGACTCACTTAGTGATTCACTTGTACTTAATGATTCTGACTCGCTTAATGACTCGCTTGCACTGATCGATTCCGATTCACTTAATGATTCGCTGGCACTCAATGATTCCGACTCACTTAATGACTCTGACTCGCTTAGTGATTCACTTTCACTTAACGACTCTGACTCACTTAACGACTCACTTGCACTTAATGATTCTGACTCGCTTAATGATTCACTTGCGCTCAATGACTCTGACTCACTTAATGACTCACTCTCACTCAATGATTCTGACTCACTTAATGACTCACTCTCACTCAATGATTCTGACTCGCTTAATGATTCACTTGCACTCAATGACTCTGACTCACTTAGAGATTCTGATTCACTTAACGATTCGCTGGCACTCATTGATTCCGACTCACTTAGAGATTCACTTGCGCTCAATGACTCTGACTCGCTTAGTGATTCACTTGTACTTAATGATTCTGATTCACTTAACGACTCACTTGTACTGATCGATTCCGATTCACTTTGTGATTCGCTGGCACTCAATGACTCCGACTCACTTAGTGATTCACTTGTACTTAATGATTCTGACTCGCTTAATGATTCACTTGCGCTCAATGACTCTGACTCACTTAGAGATTCACTTGCACTCAATGACTCTGATTCACTTAACGATTCTGACTCACTTAGAGATTCGCTGGCACTCAATGACTCCGACTCACTTAATGATTCTGATTCACTCAATGACTCACTCTCACTTAATGATTCCGACTCGCTTAATGATTCACTCGTGCTCAACGATTCTGACTCACTTAATGATTCGCTTGTGCTCAACGACTCTGATTCACTTAATGACTCACTCTCACTTAATGATTCCGACTCGCTTAACGATTCGCTTTCACTCAATGACTCTGACTCGCTTAACGACTCACTTGTACTGATCGATTCCGATTCACTTAACGATTCGCTTTCACTCAATGATTCTGATTCACTTAACGACTCACTCGCGCTCAATGATTCTGATTCACTTAATGATTCGCTCGTGCTCAATGACTCTGACTCGCTTAACGACTCACTTGTACTGATCGATTCCGAC
>NZ_JBMOVZ010000004.1:0-166349 GCF_049310805.1 Mammaliicoccus sp. JADD-157
ATGATTCCGACTCGCTTAACGATTCGCTTTCACTCAATGACTCTGACTCGCTTAACGACTCACTTGTACTGATCGATTCCGATTCACTTAACGATTCGCTTTCACTCAATGATTCTGATTCACTTAACGACTCACTCGCGCTCAATGATTCTGATTCACTTAATGATTCGCTCGTGCTCAATGACTCTGACTCGCTTAACGACTCACTTGTACTGATCGATTCCGACTCACTTAGAGATTCACTTGTACTGATCGATTCCGACTCACTTAGAGATTCACTTGTACTTAATGATTCTGACTCGCTTAATGATTCACTTTCACTCAATGACTCTGACTCACTTAGAGATTCACTTTGTGATTCGCTGGCACTCAATGACTCTGACTCACTTAATGACTCGCTTGTACTTAATGATTCGCTCTCACTCAATGACTCCGACTCGCTTAATGACTCGCTTTCGCTCAATGACTCCGACTCACTTAACGACTCACTTGTACTCATTGACTCCGACTCACTTAACGATTCACTTGTACTCATTGACTCCGACTCACTCAACGATTCTGACTCGCTTAACGATTCGCTCTCGCTCAATGATTCTGACTCACTTAGTGATTCACTTTGTGATTCGCTTAATGATTCACTTGCACTCAATGATTCTGACTCGCTTAATGACTCACTTGTACTCAATGACTCTGACTCGCTTAATGACTCACTTGTACTCAATGACTCTGACTCGCTTAATGACTCACTTGTACTCAATGACTCTGACTCACTTAATGACTCGCTTAGAGATTCACTTGTACTTAATGATTCTGATTCGCTTAATGACTCACTTGTACTTAATGATTCTGACTCGCTTAACGATTCACTCGCGCTCAATGATTCTGACTCACTTAGTGATTCACTTGTACTTAATGATTCTGATTCACTTAACGACTCACTTGTACTGATCGATTCCGATTCACTTTGTGATTCGCTGGCACTCAATGACTCCGACTCACTTAATGATTCGCTCGTGCTCAATGACTCTGACTCGCTTAATGACTCACTTAATGACTCACTTTCACTCAATGATTCCGACTCGCTTAGAGATTCACTCGCGCTCAATGACTCCGACTCACTTAGAGATTCACTTGTACTTAATGATTCACTTGTACTTAATGATTCTGACTCACTTAATGATTCGCTCGCACTTAATGACTCTGACTCACTTAATGATTCTGACTCGCTTAGAGATTCACTCGCGCTCAATGACTCCGACTCACTTAGAGATTCACTTGTACTTAATGATTCACTCACGCTCAATGACTCTGATTCACTTAATGACTCACTTAATGATTCGCTCTCGCTCAATGACTCTGACTCACTTAATGACTCGCTTTCGCTCAACGACTCTGATTCACTTAACGACTCACTTTCACTTAATGATTCCGACTCACTTAATGACTCGCTTGTACTTAATGATTCTGACTCGCTTAATGATTCACTCGCGCTCAATGACTCCGACTCGCTTAATGATTCACTCGCGCTCAATGACTCTGACTCACTTAGAGATTCACTTGTACTTAATGATTCTGACTCACTTAATGACTCGCTTGCACTCAACGATTCTGACTCGCTTAACGATTCTGATTCGCTTAATGATTCACTTGCACTCAACGATTCCGACTCACTTAAAGACTCGCTCGCGCTAATCGATTCGGACTCACTAATCGATTCTGAATCATCTTCATTTTCTATAATTATAGATGCATCATTACCATTATTTGCAAGAATATCAAGATTTAATAAACCGCTACCTACAGCTGATGTAAACTTATATTCTTGCCTTCCTGGTTGGTCAGATCCAGGTAACATACCATTTTCAGTTAATTGATTTAAATCAATCACTAAATTATATGTAACTCTACTACCAACACCTAAATTTACTAAATTTCGAACTGATCCATAAACTAAACCTGTATTAGGATCAATATTTAAGTCGCTACCCTTCACAGTTCCGGTGTTTCTAATTATTCCGCCTACGCCTGGTAAATCATAATCTATTTTAATAGCATTTCTAAAATCAGGATTTGACATTAAATCACGAATTTGTGGAGGCAATTGGAATGTTGGATACATATTTCCTACACCTAAACTAACTAAAGGTCTTCCCTCTAATTTTAGGTTTAAATTACCATTATTATGATTCGCGGTTAGTTCCATATTATCTAAAAGTGTAACATCTGCAACAGCAGCGGTTGCTATATTATCTTCTCTAACCTGACTATTTTCATTTGTTCTTCGTGGAAGTGTCGCTTTTTTATCTGTTTCTTTTTCTGCATCTTTTTCTTCCTCAGCCGGTGTTTCTGAATCTTCTGGTTCTTTTTCACCTTCTGTTGGTGTTTCTGATTCTGAGTCTTCTGGTTCTTTTTCATCTTCTGTTGGTGCTTCTGATTCTGAGTCTTCTGGTTCTTTTTCACCTTCTGTTGGTGTTTCTGACTCTGAATCTTCTGGTTCTTTTTCACCTTCTACTGGTGTTTCTGACTCTGAATCTTCTGGTTCTTTTTCACCTTCTGTTGGTGTTTCTGACTCTGAATCTTCTGGATCTTTTTCACCTTCTACTGGTGTTTCTGACTCTGAATCTTCTGGTTCTTTTTCACCTTCTACTGGTGCTTCTGATTCTGAGTCTTCTGGTTCTTTTTCACCTTCTACTGGTGTTTCTGACTCTGAGTCTTCTGTATCTTTTTCACCTTCTACTGGTGTTTCTGATTCTGAGTCTTCTGTATCTTTTTCACCTTCTGCTGGTGTTTCTGGCTCTTCTTGCACTACTTCTTCTAAGCCTGTTTCACCTTCTGCTGGTGTTTCTGTTTCTGGTACTACTTCTTCTGTATCTTTCACATTTTCAGTCTCTTGTTGAGTAGATTCAACCGTATCTTTTTCATCTTCTATTGGCTTTTCTGTAGCATTTTGTAAAGGTTTCCTAATATCACCTGTATTTTCACTTGATGCGACGGGCCCAAAATTACCTTCATTATTCTGTTTCTCGTCAGCCGCTGCAACATTCCCGCTTGTTGCAAAAATAGTAAGACCAATTAATACTGATCCAACTCCAACCCCAAACTTCCTTATAGAAAACCTTTGTCTTTCTCTCACTGCATAAACTCCCCCTCTAAGATTAGTTGTATTTACATATTACATTGTACTCTAACAAATTACAATTGTTATTTATGAATTTTTTATTTTTTTGGAATATTCATATTTATTTTATAAAACTTTATTTACTGTCAAAAATAAAAAATCTATTTTTAAATAATTTTCACATACAAAATCATATTCATTCAATGGGTTAGTCATCTCATTTTACAAAATTTTAATATACTAAAATAATAAACCAAGTACTCTTCATGCTAATTGAAGAAAACAAAGAATTTTCTAATTAAATAGGTTTACACAAATGGTAAATATAATTTTAATAGGTAAATTAATTATGTTTAAGCTTGTATTACCTATTTTATACACACAATTCTTATAGATATATTTGCAATTATGTGTATTTGATGTACAATAAAAGTGAATAATTACACTTGTTAATAGCGAATGATAGAGGAGTGGTATTCCCACCTAGCAACTTAAATTGAAAGGGCATTGCATGTGTTTGAACTGGAAAAACGACAAATAAGTAAAGATAGTACTTGTTCAAGGATTTATGCATTTGAATGTTGACTAAGCAGTTATGGTCAAAGGTACTCAAAATTAAGGAGTGGTTTATTATGCGTAAAGTAGGAAAGTTACTTTCAGCATCTGTCGTTGTATCAACACTTGTCGTAGGTTCTTCAGCAGCATTTATAACGACAAGTGGTCCAGAAGCTCAAGCAGCAGAGCAAGTTCAAAAATGGGGGCATGGTGAAGGAGCAGCAAGCGGTGCAAGTACACAAGGCGCTTCAGAAGAAATGGCACAAACACCTTGGTATAACTATTACGGTTATACAACATATGATCCTTCGTTTACACAAGATTATAATTTTGTACGTGCATTGAAATATGACAATGTTTCAATTGATAACTATAAAGTAGATCCAAAAGCTTATAAAAATTATGACCATAGTATAAAAGTTTATGATACAACTGTAGATTTTAACGATGATAATGAAGTTATTAAAATTAGCTTTAATACTAAACCAAATACGGTATCTAAAGAAACTTTCAAAAAAGCACATGCTTCTAATGATATGGGAGGAGAAGGTGAT
Organism: Mammaliicoccus sp. JADD-157; assembly: GCF_049310805.1. Taxonomy (NCBI): domain Bacteria; kingdom Bacillati; phylum Bacillota; class Bacilli; order Caryophanales; family Staphylococcaceae; genus Mammaliicoccus; species Mammaliicoccus sp. JADD-157. The sequence goes on from NZ_JBMOVZ010000004.1 coordinate 4,228, forward strand.
TCAGGTATCGGAGATGGTACAATGGTATATTATAATACTAATGATGGTTCATATAAGGCTTTCTTTGATGAAAATGATTACTTAACTAAAATAATCATTGGTCAATAGAATGAAATAACAACTATAGGACGTCGTAATCTTAAAAATGTAGATGACAAAATAGTAAGCACATCACTCTACTGATGAAATTCAGTACACAAAGTGATGTGCTTATTTGATATTATAAATTTGGTTAATGATGATTATTTTAAACTACTATAGTTATGATTCTGTCATTTTAATAATAATTCTACCTGCATCGCCATTTGCTAATTGATCAAAGCCTTTATTTATCTCATTAAGTGAAATGACATCACTGATTAATGGATCAACGTTAAGCCGATTACTTTGATACAAACTAACAAATCTAGGTATATCACGATCAGGAACACAACTGCCAACATATGAACCTTTAATCGTTCTTTCTTCAGCTGCTAAAGTTACTTGAGGAATTGATAATTCTGCTTTAGGATCAGGTAAACCTGTTGTAACTGTTGTTCCACCTCGTTTTGTTATTGCATATGCTACTTGCATTGCTGGCACTACACCTGCTGTTTCAAATACATATTCAGCTCCTCCTGTAATATATTGCTTAACTTCTTCTATTACATTTTCATCGCCTGAATTATATACTGCCGTTGCACCTAATTTTTTAGCTATTTCAAATTTATCTTCATTTATATCTAATGCAATAATTTCATTTGCACCGGCCAGTTTTGCACCAATAATAGCATTTAATCCTATTCCTCCAAGTCCTACTACAGCGACATTACTACCTGGTCTAATCTGCGCTGTATTTATAACGGCTCCTATACCTGTAATAACAGCACAACCAAACACAGCTGCACGTTCATATGGAATATCTGGATCAATTTTTACTATAGAATTTTCTGATACAACAGCATATTCAGAGAATCCAGAAACGCCTAAATGATGATGGATAACATCATTCTCTTTAGATAAACGAAATCCACCTTCTAACATTTCACCTTTTTCATTTGAAGCAGCACCTTTTTCACATAATGCCGGTCGCCCTTCACGACAAGGTATACACTTTCCACAGCTTGGAATAAATGTACAAACAACATGGTCTCCAACTTCAAAATCGGTAACATTTTCACCTAGTTCTATAATCTCTCCTGCCGCTTCATGTCCTAACGCCATAGGCATTGGTCGCGGTCGACTTCCGTTAATCACCGATAAATCAGAATGACATAAACCTGCTGCATGAATTTTAATTAATACTTCATTTTTGTTAGGATTATCAAGGTTTAACGTTTCTATCTTTAAAGGTTCAGCTTTTTCATAAGGACCTTCTACACCCATTTCATATAATACTGCTGCTTTTGTCTTCATTTATATACACACCCTTTATTCATAATAACCATCAGTAGACTTTCTAAAAGTCTCAAATTGATTACCGTCATGACCAAACCAGATTTCTGCGTTTTTTTCTTTTGCGAGTCGCTTAATATATTCAACTGAGTTTGCCCAACCAATGGAATCATAAATAATACCAGGTGGCTGCAATTTAGGTTCCATACTTTCTCGTGTGTAAATAGCATCAGAAGCTAAGATTAACGTGCCTAGCTCTTCCGTTTCAATTTCAAGACCAATCATTCCCCATGCATGGCCACTACCAAAATTCAGTACCTTCACGCCATCTACAAGGTTCAAGTGGTCTTGATCACGTGAAATTGTGTGCCAAGTTAAATCACTTTTAATCCAAGCATCAATATCACTCCAAATATATGCACCTTCTTGTTGGTTACGTGCATAGCACTTCATCGCACCACTGAATTCATCATCATGAACAATAACAGTTGCGTTTGTAAAGTATTCTAAACAACCAGCATGATCTAGATGTAAATGTGAAGCAACTACTATATCTACATCTTTAGGGTCAACGCCTAACTGTTCTAGCCTATTAGGTAAATGACACGAGTCATCTGAAAAATACGGAAAAGCTTTCTGTGTCGCATTAATCCAACGACCCTCTTCACCCATTGAATTAGGATTACAAGCAGTATCAAATAAAATTTTAGCATCCGGATGGTCTATAAAAACTGTATAAATCGGAAATTCATGTAATTCATTTTCTTTATTAGGATTGTCGAGCGTGGCTTGGTTTGAATTAGCTATCATTAGATTTTTGTCCATTTGCATGCGTCCATTATCCAAAACATAGATTTTCATACATTCTTTTTTTATATTTACCAATACAATCAACCCCTTTAATTATATGTTACTCCCCATTGTAAACCCTTTCACTTTTGGTGTAAAATTATACCTATCGAATTATATTGTTTCTATATTTTGTATAATTATTTGATTTTTGTTATTCATTCAACATGTTATAATGTTATTATTTTCACGAAGATTACATTTTTAATATAAAGGGGTATAAAAATGAAAAAATTAATAATATTAAGCGTATTAGTATTGGTATTAAGTGCTTGTAATAATAAAGATTCAAATAATAGTGCAATAGATAAAATTGAGAAAAAATATGATGCAAATGTAGGTATGTATGCTCTTAATACTCAAAACGGTAAAGAATTATCATTTAATGAAGATAAACGCTTTGCTTACGCTTCTACATTAAAAGCTGTAAGTAGTGCCATGTTACTTGAAAAAGTACCTTCTAATAAATTAGATAAAAAAATTCACATAAGTAAGGACGATATTGTTACATATTCACCTGTGTTAGAAAAATATGTCGACAAAGAGATAACTTTAAAGAAACTAATAGAAGCTAACATGTTATATAGTGATAATACTGCTAATAATAAAGTTATTGACGAGCTAGGTGGTTATAAAGAAGTTAAAAAAAGATTAGTAGACCTAGGTGATACATTGACGTATCCATCAAGAAAAGAACCCGATTTGAATTTATATACACCAAAAGACAAACGAGATACAACCACTCCCTTAGCCTTTGGTAAAACATTGAATAAACTTATAATCGATGGCAATCTTAGTAAATCAAATAAAGATTTCTTAATGAACCTAATGTTAAAAAATAAAAGTGGAGATACGTTAATTAAGGATGGTGCACCATCCGACTTTAAAGTTATGGATAAAAGCGGTCAGGCAGTCACGTATGGTTCAAGAAATGATGTTGCTTTTATTTATCCAAAAGGACAAGATAAACCTATAATATTAGTTATATTCACTAATAAAAATAATAAAGACGCTAAACCTAACGATAAAATAGTAAGTGAAGTAGCTGAAGAAGTTTTGAAAAATATTAGTGAATAATTTGAGACCTTAGTAGACGGCATAATAGAAAGCATGAGTAGATTAATAGTTTAATTGTCATTAATATTAATTTTTTAAATAATTAATAGATTATCAACATACTATTCATTTGTAATGTTTTGTATTTTTTATTAATGTTAGGTCTATAACAACTAAGGAGGCAATTTAATGGTTAGCGAATCTGATTTTACTTTTTTAGAAAGGTGTGTCGAGTTAGCGGAACAGGCGTTGAATAAGGGAGATGAACCTTTTGGATCTATTATAGTGAGTTCTGAAGGTGACATTTTATTTGAAGATCATAATCGTGTTAGTGGCGGTGATCATACAAGACATCCTGAATTTGAAATAGCGAGATGGGCTGCAAATCATTTATCTCCTGAAGAACGCAAGTTAGCAACTGTTTATACTTCTGGGGAACACTGCCCGATGTGTGCGGCTGCACATGGTTGGGTAGGTCTTGGTAGAATCGTTTATGCAAGTTCTTCAGAACAATTAGGTAAGTGGTTGAGTGACATGGGAGTACCACAATCACCAGTAAAGAGTCTACCTATTCAACAAATTATAGAAAATGCTGATGTCGATGGCCCTGTTGATGAATTAGCAGAAAAAGTACATGCATTACATTTAAAGTTGCACGAAATAAATTAATATAATCTTAAATAATCCCCCCTCAATATTCGAAAGATATTGAGGGGGGTTTTATGTCCAAAAGTTATAAAGAATTCATTTAATCACCCATTGTCGGAACATTCAAGTCACGATGATAACTTTCTGCTTATATCTGGTATATTTCTATGCATCTTGTTATAGAAATGTGGTTCATGAATCTCCATTCTTCTAGTAATGGAACGGCTTGTAATAAAACATCTATTCATACTAATGCTTTTTCTTAAATTAATCTCATAGCATACTCTATATTAATTTTAAAATTTACACTTTGTTATTACTATAATTTATTTAAATAATTTTTATATGTAAAGCAAAAAATAGAAGAACTTCTAAACAAATTAATGCTAGAAGTTCTCTTTACTATATTATCTTATTCAAATGATGATATCATTTCTACAATATTATACTATTTTCTTAATTCTACATAAAATTACTGTTCTACAAGGTATACTTTCTCTGTATAACATCTCATGCTAGCAAATTTTTCTACTAAAAATTGTTTCCATTGCTGTATTTGTTTAGCGTCATCATCTTCTTTCAATAGCTCCAATGGTACTTGGAGGTTAAGACAACGCCCGGAAATGTTAAAGCGTGTGACACCTGCTGGTACGGTTTCCCCTTTACGGACAACTGCTTCAATATCTTTATAGCTTAATGGTTGATATTTCATAAGAACATCTTGTTGAGTAAGATGAGGACATGTTCCTTGTGCAATTCTCTCAATCGAAAAACAGTCACTATAACTCGCCACAACTCTTTCCCAAACATGAAAGGGAGATCCCCCTAAATCTTTAGTATACAAGTATTGCTCTACATCACCATGACACATTGTAATAAAAGGTGCTTCTTGTCTTGTCTCAGTAGTCCAAGGTAACTGATGTTCTTGTTGTATTTTTTTCCACCATAAACCAAATGGCACTTTATGTTGCCATGTACTAATCGAATACTGTGTATCCTGTATCTCTTGAATTGGAATCATCTTGCATCCTAGTTCTTTCAAACTTGTGTAACGATGCACACCATCAATTACCATATAACGTCCATGTTGCATCGGTGTAACTAAAATCGGATGACGTATAAAACCATCAACTTCAATGCTGCTTTTTGTCTTTTCCAATCTTAATGGTTCAAAAGTTTCATGAAGATCAATTTGATCTACAGCTGCAAGTTTTAAATGCTTATGAATTTGATTCAATCGTTATTCATCCTCCTTTGTTTGCTTTAAATAGATAAATTCAGGATGCGGGTGGCTTAAGAAATCATGATGTGAAATCGACCATCCGTATGCACCAGCGTATTTAAAAATAATAACGTCACCAGTACTTAAATGGTCAATATGCACATCTTTAGCAAAGACATCTTTAGGCGTACATAATTGTCCAACTAACGTTATATCTTGTTGTGATATTGAAATTTTCTTAAAAGGATAAGGATTTTCCGGATGCTGGTAAATCTCAAATGGATGATTATGTTGCCAAGATACTGGCAATCTAAATTGTTGGGTCCCACCTCTTAAAATTGCATACCAAGCATTGTGTACTTTTTTAACATCTAATACTTCCGTAACATAATAACCGATATGTGCCATTATAAATCGGCCACATTCCAAGTTCAAAGTAACGTCTTCCATTTGATGATCTATAATTAATTGATTAAAACTTTGTACAAAAGTATTCCACTCGAATTGCTTTGTTAAATCTGCATAGTTGACGCCAATACCTCCACCTATATTAATATGTTTGAGTGGAAAATGATGCTTCTTAGACCATGCTTTAGCCTTATTAAAATAGAGCTTTATGACGTTAAGATGTAATTCTGCATCTAAATTATTTGAAATTGAATGAAAATGAAAGCCATCAAGTTGAATAGATGGCATAGCCAACGTTTCTTTAATAACTTCATCCACTTCATTTTCAGAAATACCGAATTGTGTAGGTCGCCCGGCCATATGCAACGTAGCATTAGGAAATGGTCCCGCTAAGTTCACGCGTAATAAGATATGTTGGGTCTTCTGTTCTTCCTTTAAAATGACATTTAAACGTTGTAATTCATAAAGGCTCTCAACATGAATACGTTGGACATGTTCATTAACAGCGTACCTAAGCTCTTCATCTGTCTTACCAGGGCCACCAAAGATAATATGATTTGCGGGTTTAAAATCAAGACCTTTTGTCATTTCGCCTTGAGATGCCACTTCAAATCCTTCAACACATTGACTAATCGTTTCAAGAATTTCGCGCTCACTATTCGCTTTCATTGCATAATACATTTGGCAATTATCAGGTAAGGAAGAAGTTATATGTTTTAAATGTTTTTCGAGTTCAATTAAATCATAAATATAATGACAAACCGGTTGATGTTGTAATTTTAATTGTTCAATTACTGGTTGAACAACACACATTAACCCTCAACTCCTTTCTGCTTAGACTTAGTTAAAGTCGTTGCAAAGTGACGATATATTTTGCCACGATCATCTCCCAATATAAACGTTTGTACACCTTGTGCACGCCACTGTGGAATATCATCATCCTCTCGAGGTAATGCGCAAAAATGTTTGTTATTTGCCTTTGCAACTTCAAATACATGTTGTACATGAGAGGTCACCTTATCACTACGTGTTTGCCATGGTATTCCAAGAGATTGTGATAAGTCAGCTGCACCTTCAACAACCATATCTAGACCATCAACTTGCGCAATATCTTCTATAGCCATAACTCCTTCAATGTCTTCAATCATGGCGATGATCATAATATGTTCATTAGCTATTTCCATAGCGTCAAGTAGCGGTGTTTTTCCAAATTTCGCCATACGACCTCCATTTAAACTTCTTAAGCCACAGGGATAATAACGACTCAATTTTACAATTTTCTCAACTGTATCTCTATTTTTGACATGAGGAACGATAATACCTCTTGCACCCATATCTAGCACTTTGATAATATCTCGCTCTATCACAGATGTTATTCTCACAATTGGAACAATGTGTGCTGCTTCTGCTGCACGAATCAAATGTGCCAGTGTTTCATCATTAATTGCAACGTGTTCTGTATCAATCACAATAAAATCATAACCACTAGCAGCTATTATTTCTATCATCAGTGGATCTGGAATAGAATTAAACAACCCATATACCGTTTCACCATTATTTATCCTATATTTCAGAGAGAGTTGTTGCATCATTTGTACCTCCTATCCCTAAAGGATTCGTCACATGATGTATTCTTAATTCTGAATCATTTAATAATCGACGTGTCGTTAATTTTTCAACTTGAATCGTTGGTTCAAATAAATCGAAATAGCGATAATTATTAAGCTCAGGAAATGTCGCTTGATATGCGATAATTATTTCTCTGACCCATCGCCACTGTTCTTCTTCATCGATATGATAATGACTTTCGATAAATAATATAATTTCAGCAATATTAATAAAGAAAAAGGCATCGTGTAAAAAGTCTCTCACTAAACGTTCATCATCAGTTTCTATAAATGAATTACTATTCACTTTTTTGTGTGCTTCGGGCATCGGTTTCAGTGTTAATTGTGAAGCTGTTTTACTGAGATGCTCACGTTTAAAACGCACACCATCATGAAAATCTTTCAAAGCAATACGTGTTGGCCACCCTTTCTCATGGATTAACATCATATTTTGAGCATGTGATTCAAATGAAACGCCGTGATAATACAGCATATGAATCATCGGGCGAATTGCCACGGTTAAAAATTGCTTCGTCCAAGCTTTAGCGCCATATTGCTTAATCCACGAGTCAATTAATGGTTTTCTATCTATATTACTCGCATATAGTGCATTGAATGGTATCGCCTCTTCACCATCAGCTAACTTGTGGTAAATATTTTCACGCCATATTACACCTAGCGCACCATAAATTGATGTCTGCTTTGTTTCTGAAAGTTGCGCATTTAAATAAGACTGCCCTAAGACTTCTCCTAGAAAAACAGTTTGTAATGTATCGTTCAAATAAGTATCTTGTTGTTGAATGTGCTTTAACCAGTCAGTAATTTGTGCAGCATTTGCGATAGTATGAGGTGCTAACACACGCTTAGTAGATGTGTTAGTTATACTTATTGGTACTTTTAAATAATATTTATTCGTGTCTATAGGTGACATAGTACGAATTGATTGCTGTGGATGATAATTTTCATCACTTTCGCCTAACCACAGAATGGTTCCATTAAGCCATTCCTCTGCTAATTCAACTTGAATGACGTGTTCAAATTGCCAAGGATGTACTGGAATAATCGCTACCTCATCCATCTTTCTACCATGTTGAGTTAACTGATTTTCAAAAGCTTGATACATGTCATCGCCAACTTGTTGACGCAACACATCTTTGACTATTATATTCTGAGAAACAGTTATCTCAACCTTGTCTTTATCAATAGCTAACCACTGTAATTTAACTTCTGGTACAAACTCAGGTCCATACTTCAAATTGTCCTTTAAGGTAAAACCTAATCTCGATTTATAACTTGGATGGTATAGATGTCCTTCCATTGCATAGGATTCAAATTCATTAAATGTTGTTGGCTTTAACGGTTTATTTTCTTGTCTATATTGTAAGCTTTGCGTGTCTTTCAATTCAGTTTGTAATAATTCAATGATAAAACTTTCCAATTTTTCATGGTCTTTAGGGAATGTAAACATAACCTCCCTTAATAATCTCGCATAATCTGTTGTGGGATGCGACTCGTCTTCTGTAGCTCGTACTATAGGTGACGTGATACGGAATCGACCAAAACTAAGTGCTTTCTCAGCTGTAAAATAATATGAGACATGATTACCTTTTATCTTAAAATGATGTATACCTTCCTTGTAATCATCACAATACATTACTATGTTTTCGTAAATAAGCGATGATACAAGTTGGCTCATCACTCTTGTTTTGACAAGTTCTGTAATTGTCTTATTCACAGTATGGTACCTCCTTGTTGTGAGCAATTGGATTTGGTATATGTGTATAAATAGGGTTCTCACCACAATCGTTCAATTTACTCATTAAATTAGCTTTAGCATCAATCGTAGGTGATTGACATAAATCTTCAACACATTCTAAGAATACTGTGTTATCAGTATATTGTTTCTTCCATACTGCTAATCGTTTTGCTACGATTTGCCATAACTCAGCTTCATTTCTTGTCGCTTTACCTATCGTTGACACTAAATGGCCTAAATGGTTTACAACGACATAATATTTGAGTCTATGCCAAGCTTCATCGTGTGAATATACGACAGGACTTGATAATGGTACAACTTGAGGTATAAGTTGTTTTTCAGTTGCTATTGTTTTAGATAAACAAATGCCTTCTAAATCCCTGATATAACATACTTGAGGTTTGCTATCTTTTAATTCAATCAATGTATTTTGTACATGAGCTTCTAAACTGATACCCGTTTTACTAAACATCTTTAATATCGGCAGTAATGTGCGGTCTAAATAACATTCTAGCCATGCTTGTGGTGTCAAATCACTATGTTCAATTACGGTGGATAATTTTGATATAGGTGTTTCAGGCATCGTTTCAAAAAGAGATGCTAAAACATAGATATCTTTATTTGCATGGTAATTCTCTATACCTTCGCGTACAATCATAGCGCTGTTAGTAAGTAAATCCATATCTGACGATACAGGTTGTGTTAATGAATGAGGTATCAGTGCCCGGTAACCTTCTTCACTCATCAGTTTAAAATGTGGTGTTTCAATATCTTCTTTAATTGCCGTAATGACTTGAGCTGCATCTATTGTTCGTTCTATCTGCTCGAAATCATTTGTACGTATAAAATTAGTGATTTTTACATGAATAGGCAATTTCAAATAAACATTTAACGTTTTAGAAAATACTGTTCTTACTGAAGAAGTTGGATACACATACTCACCTGATATCCCTAAATCTTTAATTAAACCTTGCTCATTATACTGAATGAATTGTGGATGACACTTTAAAATCCCTATTTGATATGGGTGGATGGGTAATAAAATAAAATCTTTTGGCAACTCTGATTTATCAATACTAGCTAAACGATGCAGTATTTCAACTACATCATCTTTCTTTCTATCAACATAACGTGTTGACGATATATCTTGATGGATGGCTAAATAATGTAATTGAAATGATGTGTGACATTCAGGTGCATATCGTTCTAAGTCTTTTTCTGAAAATCCTGTTGCACTTTTAGGGGTCGGATGAAAAGGATGACCTAAATATAATGATTGTTCTGAAATAATATAGCGATCTTCCTTATAATCTTCTTCACAATACGCTAAATAACGTGCCGTACGATCAATGCTATTTTCAATATCAGACATAATTTGCGTCAAACGTTGTTGCACCTTCTTGTTATTGTCAACATCTTGCGTTATTTGGTGCAAAATAAACACAATTGCTTCTTTATAAGAAATCAGCTTTTCACTTTCTCCAGTAACTAACCAAATAGATGGAGCAAACATATGGTGCCCCATTGCTGACCAGTAATTAAATGTACCTGTCAAAGTTTCGCCTGTTGTTAACTTGATCGACCATTGATTATCTTGAGGCGCAACTTGATATAAGTTTTTTTCTCTAAAATATCCATTCAAAATACGTTCTATTGCAGCATAAGCTGCGTGATTGCATAATTCTTCATTTTGCACTTTTTTGTTTCAACTCCCATAATTTCATTAATGTTTGATCGTTGATTTGATTAGTGATTGTTGAACAAATTAAAAATAAACTACTTACTGCAAAAACGACGCCCATAACTACAAAAGTCGTGGTCGGGTTAGTATAACTTGTAATAGCAGCACCACTAAGACTGCCAACAATTTGACCAATAACCAACATACTATTCGTAGTTCCAACAAATGTACCTTTGAGTTGTTGATGACAAGCATTAACAACAACAAACATAACACTTTGTATCAGAGCACTATAAGTTAATCCCTGCAATATTCTTGCTGCTATTAATAATTCTATATTTGTTGCCAAACCTTGCAATATAACACTACAGCCACAGATAATTGTTGCGACAATATAAACCGTCTTTACATATGCTTTATCATTAAAACGCCCCCATATAGGTGCACTTAAAATAGAAGCTGTCCAAAACGCAGTCTGTAAAAAACCGACGACACTACGATTATCTATAGCTGTATGATTCACAGATGATGCAAGTGGTGAAAGTGCTGTTAACATACCATACATTGCAAAGTTTGCTAATACCCCAACAATAATGAATCGACATGTTTTTTGGGTACATAGTAAGCATTGAAATGTACGACGAATCCCTTTATTTATGCCAACCTTTTGAGATTTAGGTACTTGAGATGTTTCAATTAGCCTAAATGCCACAAAGACACATAAAATAAAAGTCATTATCGCGATACCCATCAACAAAATGCTAAATCCTAAAAGCGAAGCAGTAACGCCTCCAATAAGCGGCCCTACAAGGGAACCCGCGCTGACCGAACTCTGTAATCTCCCTAACACCTTTCCTCGCTCTTCAGCTGGCGCTTCAGCACTAGCAAAAGCACTTGAAGCATCAACTACACCACCAAACAAACCTTGCAATAATCTTACAAGTACAAACTGTAATGGTGTTGTACATAACGCCATTAAAAACAAACAAATAACTAAGCCAAATAGTGCTCGCAGAATCATCCACTTTCTGCTCACTTTGTCACCTAACTTTCCCCATAAAGGTGAAACTAACATCGTCGTTACCGCTGGAGCAGCTATAGCAATACCACTCCACAATTGAACTTCTACAACGGATAGTTTTTGAAGAGATGACATATATATAGGTAGTAATGGTACTAATACCGTTAGTCCAGCAATTGTCATAAACTGGCTCAACCATAAAATACGAAAATTACTACGCCATATTGATTGTTTAGTCATGTGTCACCAACGGATTAGGTACGGTTGCTAAGTCTGAAGGCATACTACCTCCACCACCATTTCGTTGATACAATAATGGTAGTAAGATTTGTTTAAATGGCCATGTTTTTTTATCAAATAAAATATGTCTTACAGTTAATTGATCAGTTGTAATCCAAGAAATATTAGCTACTTCTTCCTGTAATATTTGTTTCAATATAGCCATCAGTTCATGTTCATTAACACTAAATATATCTTGAAGTGCATCAATGATTGCATATAAGTTCACGGAGACGGCAAGTGTTTGGAAATAAGCAAAGAACGTTTCCAAATCTTCATTAATTAACGTATTTGGCGTGTCTTCTCTTACGACATACGCTGGCAAAGTTAACTGATGTGCTTTTAACCATGGTCTGTATATTCTAATCGTGTCATGATCGCGTAATACTAATTTAGTAATGTTCCCTTGTTCAAATGACAACAACACATTTTGTCCATGTAGTTCAGGTAGTGCACCGTATCTCATAAATGACAGTGTCACTTTTAAAAAGACTTGTGCTATATCTTTAAATAAAGCGATTACATCAGTTTTTGAAATACCTTCTTTATCAAAAATCATTTGATATAATGTACGATCGTTTGCAGCAAGCGCCGCCATTGATATGAGTTGTTGCGAATTGTTTGTAGATAATGCGTCTGGATATTTTCTTAATTGCACAGTTAAATGTCCTAACTGGTCTTTAAAAATATCTTTATCTTTAGCCATGTATGACCACCAAGACGTTTCATCGCATACATCAACATATCTTGCTAATACTTGATCTTTTGAAATTAACTTACGTAACAAGCGCTCTGCCTGTTCACCATTTTTCATATACCGTGTAGGTGTCAGCCTCAGCGCCCCTAATGATTGCATTGCAAATGGTACTTTAACATGATGGTATGGCGACACAATATCTATTAAAGAACGCATACTCGACGAAGACAAATACGTGCCAAATTGAAGTGGTAACAATACAACAATATTTTGTTCTATTTCTTTAGCAAAAACACTTGGTAAGATATTTTTGTATTGCCAAGGGTGTACTGGAAATAATACATAATCATCCGTTGATAAACCTTGCTTACTTAACATATCTGCTGCTTGTGTGCTTATTGGAGCAGTCAGTTTCTTCAATTCATCATCTTCCGCTTCAGACCCTTGTATGATATGTGTCTTTTTTACAGCTGCAACCATTAATGGAAAGGACGGGTTTAATTCTGCTTGATAAGCTTCATAATCTGCCTCAGAAAGTCCTCTTTTTTCTTTTGCTAAAGGATGAAAAGGACGGTCTTTAAGACTTGCGAACTGTTCAGACATAATAAAGGGATGTTCTACCAAATCTAATTTTGATAACTGTTTAGCAAGTTGTGATGTTGCCGTAACTAAACCTTCTTTAAAACGTTCCACTTCCCATTCCTGACTTAAATCACGATTCATGTTGACGAATGTTTGCCATAGCATAGGTGCAGTTAAAGGCTCGTTAAACTCACTTCCTATTATTGTAATAGGTTCTGTTGCTTGATAACGAAACATATTTAAAGCACTAAAATAAACTGGTATCTTTATTTGTTGGTTGTCCGCTTTATATATCAATATGGCTTGTCCATTTTCTTTAGTGACTTTACTGTTTGATACAATGCCGGCAATATCTTCAAATAAAAGTGCGTCACACAAATTTTTTAATATGATGGCCTCTGCTGTAGTGATTACTTTATGATTATGCAATGTTCAGACACCTCGCATTCTTAATATAGGCTAAGGATTGTACCAATATTTTGTTGTTGTGCTTGTTGATAAATAAAGTAAGCACTCGCAATATCTTCAATAGCCATCCCCATAGGATTCAATAATATAATTTCATCATCATTCTCACGACCATTTATCTCGCCGGTTACCAGCTGTCCTAATTCTGCATGTAATGCTTCTTTACTAAATTGTCCTTCAAGCACTAGTTGATTTATTGTTTTCTTCTCACGATTACATTGCGACCAATCATCTACAACTACTTTGTCTGCTTTAACAAAGACTTCTTTGTGTACATCCATAATCGAAATATTGCTTATAAATGCACCTTTTTGTAGCCAATCATATTCTATATAAGGTTGATCTGTAACTGTACATGTAATTACCACTTCACCTTGTGACACCGCTTCTTTCGCAGTTTGAGTTGCAATAAAATTGATATCTTTTCGTTGATTTTGCCATCTATCAACAAAACGTTCACACGCTTCTTGGAATTGATCATAAACAAAAACACGTTCAATATGATCGAATTGTTCTAACATACTTTGTAATTGTTTATCTCCAATTAAACCGCATCCGATAATCGTTAACTCTTTAAATACTTTTTTGGCCAAGTGTTTAGCAGCAATTACTGATACAGCTGCCGTACGCATACTACTAATCAAGCTCGCTTCCATAACGGCAATTGGATAATTGGTTTCTGGATCATTTAAAATAATGACGCCACTTGCACGTTCCATGTTGCGTTTTGATGGATTATCATGTTTGCTACCAATCCACTTAATACCTGAGATTGCATTTTCACCACCGATGTGACTTGGCATTGCAATAATACGATCTGCAATATGACCATTCTCAGGGTCTTGTCTTAAATATGGTTTTAGAGGTTGTACAAAATCATTCTGGGCATGTGCTGTTAATGCCTCTGTTAATGCATCCACATATACCTGTGAGTGGTTACCTCCTGCTTGTTCAATATCCGATCTATTTAAATACAACATCTCACTATTCATTCCGCATGAACTCCTCGTCTTGATTTAATTTTTTCTAACCATGTATCTGAATACACTAAGTCTAAATAACGATCGCCTCGGTCTGGTAATATTGTCACAATCGTTGCATCTTCCTCTATAGTGGTAATCAATTGTTCTATAGCTGAAATTATTGAACCTGTAGAACCACCAGCAAAAATACCTTCATGATTAACCAATTTACGACATCCTAATGCGGATTGGTAATCATCAACATGGATAACTTTATTAATTTCTGGTCTATTTAAAATTTCTGGCACACGACTAGCCCCTATACCAGGTAACTCTCTATTCGTAGGTATGTCATCAAATATGACAGAGCCTTTCGCATCAACAGCAACAATTTGTGCCTGTGGATGTACTTCTTTAATTTTTCTACTCATTCCCATAATGCTACCTGTAGTACTAACCGGTGCTACAAAATAATCTATAGGTTGTTTAATCGTTTCTACAATTTCTGTTCCTGCACCATGATAATGTGCTTGCCAGTTTAAATCATTTGCATATTGATTAATCCAATATGCATCCTCGATAGAAGCTAACAACTCTTGTACCTTAGCAATACGTGTCATCAAATAACCACCATGCTCGTCAGGTTCTTCTACCATTTCGACATTGGCACCATAACTTTCTATAATTTTTAAATTCGTTGGCGATATTTTAGGGTCAACTACACATGTAAGTTTCAAACCTTTAATCTTAGCTATCATTGCCAACGCAATACCTAAATTACCAGAGGTACTCTCAATCAAATGTGTGTTCTCAGTAATGATCCCAGTTTTAATACCATGCTCTATGATATATTTAGCTGGCCGATCTTTCATACTGCCACCCGGATTCATATACTCCAATTTTGCAAAAACTTGATGCTTCGGAAAAAGTTGATGAAGTTTAACTATGGGCGTTTGTCCTACAGAATCTAATAATGAATCTTGACATGCTTGATTTTGTTCAATCAAAAACGTTCCTCCTCAAATTTAAAATTCTAGAAATATTGTGCATTCCTTAATTGATATTGATAATCAATATCAATTAAGATTATATTTTTTATGCTTTTATATGTCAAACATTTACATATTGCTTGCAAATTATAAATATTTTATTGACTTAAATAAAAATATAATACATACTAATCGTGATAATGATTCTCATTATCATACATCGCGAAGGAGGCTAAATTAATAAATGAATAAAGTAATTAAATCGCTCGTTGTTACACTTGCTTTTCTACTTGTTTTAGCAGGATGTAGTGGGAATCCAAATAATCAGTCATCTGATAGCAAGGACAAGGAAGCTACAACTATAAAGCATGCAATGGGGACAACAGAAATTAAAGGGAAACCGAAACGTGTTGTCACGTTATATCAAGGTGCCACCGATGTCGCTGTATCTTTAGGAGTTAGACCTGTAGGTGCTGTTGAATCTTGGACACAAAAACCGAAATTCGATTACATAAAAAAAGACTTGAAAGATACTAAAATTGTAGGTCAAGAACCTGCGCCAAACTTAGAAGAAATCTCTAAATTAAAACCTGATTTAATCATTGCTTCAAAAGTTAGAAATGAAAAAGTTTACGATCAGTTATCTAAAATTGCGCCAACAATTTCAAGTGATACAGTATTTAAATTTAAAGATACAACGAAATTAATGGGGAAAGCGTTAGGGAAAGAAAAAGAAGCAGATGATTTACTCAAAAAGTATGATGATAAAGTAGCAACTTTCCAAAAAGACGCTAAAGCAAAATATAAAGATGCATGGCCAATGACAGCATCAGTTGTTAACTTCCGTGCGGATCATACTAGAATTTACGCTGGTGGCTATGCTGGAGAAATCTTAAATGATTTAGGCTTTAAGCGTAATAAAAATCTACAAAATCAAGTAAATAATGGAAAAGATATTATTCAACTTACATCTAAAGAAAGCATTTCATTAATGAATGCCGATCACATCTTTGTGGTAAAATCTGATCCTAAAGCTAAAGATGCTTCTTTAGTTAAAAAAACTGAGAGCGAATGGACATCTAGCAAAGAGTGGGAAAACTTAGACGCAGTTAAACATAACCAAGTATCTGATGATTTAGATGAAGTCACTTGGAACTTAGCAGGTGGTTATCAATCTTCATTAAAACTAATCGATGATTTATACGAAAAATTAAACATTGAAAAACAATCAAAATAATTAAGGAGTTTTACTATGCTACTTAAACCGAAATACCAAATCATAGTTGCTGGTTTATGTCTTGTTATAGTAGCTATCTTAAGTTTGATGATTGGAAATACGCTTGTATCACCCG
Source organism: Mammaliicoccus sp. JADD-157 (assembly GCF_049310805.1). Lineage (NCBI taxonomy): Bacteria > Bacillati > Bacillota > Bacilli > Caryophanales > Staphylococcaceae > Mammaliicoccus > Mammaliicoccus sp. JADD-157. The sequence continues at coordinate 21,179 of NZ_JBMOVZ010000004.1, forward strand.
TTACGGTGCTACAAGCGTTATTCAACTTTGATAGTGAAAACGATTTACATAGCGTCGTCACTGGTACACGTGCTTCCAGAACAATCATTGCCTTGTTGACTGGGTCAGCACTTGCTATGTCGGGGTTATTGATGCAAGCACTTACACGTAATCCAATAGCATCTCCTGGACTTTTCGGTGTCAATGCGGGAGCAGTATTTTTTGTTGTCATTAGCATTACATTAATCCAGATTCAATCTTTTAAAATGATAGTTGTTATTGCATTTTTAGGTGCCATAATCGTGACCATCTTAGTAGTAGTAATTGGCATGTTTAGACAGACCTTATTCTCACCCCAGCGCGTTATTTTAGCGGGAGCAGCGATTGCTATGCTATTTACATCTTTTACACAAGGGATACTAATAATGAATGAAACAGATTTACAAGGCCTATTATTCTGGTTAAGTGGATCAGTTTCATTACGTAATATATGGGATGTACCATGGATTATTTTTCTCATTATATTTCTTATTTTAATCGCGTTTAGTATGGCAGGACATATAAATATACTGATGACAAGCGATGAAATAGCGAGCGGCCTCGGACAAAATATTAAACTCATTAAATGGCTAATCATTATGTTAATTAGTATGCTGGCAGGGATATCTGTTGCAGTTGCTGGTTCAATTGTTTTTGTTGGGCTTATAGTTCCTAACGTCAGCAAACGATTGTTACCACCGAACTATAAATATCTTATTCCTTTTACAGCATTAGCAGGTGCAATTTTAATGATACTTTCAGATATAATTGCACGTATCATTATCAGACCACTAGAACTACCTATTGGTGTCGTGACCGCAGTGGTAGGTGCAGCTGTACTGATTTACATTATGAAGAAAGGAAGACAGCGCTTATGACCGAAAAGATTAATAAAAAAGACACATTTCACCTTATCATCGCGTTAATCTTTCTAGTCGCTATTTCTATTGTGAGCTTGATGATTGGCTCAAGTTTTATATCATTACAACGCATTTTGGTGTACTTTGTAAATCCTTCTGAAAGTATTGATCAATTCACTTTAGAAGTGCTACGTATACCTCGGATTACACTAGCCATCTTAGCTGGTGGCGCATTAGGTATGAGTGGCTTAATGTTACAAAATGTATTAAAGAACCCCATTGCCTCACCTGATATTATGGGTATTACGGGTGGCGCTAGTTTAAGTGCTGTTTTCTTCATCGCTTTTCTTAGTCATTTAACGATACAATTACTACCACTTTTTGCAGTTTTAGGTGGTACAATGGCGATGGTTATACTGTTACTATTTCAAAATAAAGGTCAGATAAAATCTACTACGTTAATCATTATTGGTATATCTATGCAAACACTCTTTATAGCACTCGTTCAAGGATTGCTTATTACAACGAAACAATTATCCGCAGCAAAAGCTTATACTTGGTTAGTCGGTAGTCTTTATGGCGCAACTTTTACAGATACAGTTATTTTAGGCAGTGTAATGATTGCTGTCATACCATTAATACTATTGGTTATTCCAAAAATGAAAATTTCTATCTTAGACGACCCTATAGCAATTGGACTAGGATTGCATGTCCAACGCATGAAACTAATACAGTTGGTTACATCTACGATACTCGTATCTATAGCGATTAGTTTAGTAGGTAACATCAGTTTTGTTGGTTTAATTGCACCTCATATTGCTAAATCAATTATAAGAGGCAGCTATGCTAAAAAGTTAGTCATGTCTGCCGTTATTGGTGCCATTTCAATCGTTATTGCCGATTTAATCGGACGTACTCTATTCTTACCAAAAGAGGTCCCAGCAGGTATATTTATAGCGGCGTTCGGAGCACCTTTCTTTATATACTTATTATTAACCGCAAAAAAATTATAGATGTTTCAAAAAAACAAAGAATCTTACAACTATTTAATACTAAACAAACGTGATTAAGTTTAGCGCTCTACTATTGCTTATTGGTAATGACACGTTTTTTTAATCACTCATTATAAATTTATAGCAAGTTTTCTTCTCAAATATAGTATATAAAATAGGCTACTTATCTCTATTAAAATCTAAGAAATGAGTAGCCTAAATAATTGTATTTTCTAATTTATTTTTTTCAATTTAAAATGTTATCTTCTAATTTAAATGCTTTATCCCCATTTTCCTTTAACAATTCAACTGCTTCCAAATAAGTTAAATACAAATTATCTCTACAATATGCTAGTAGTTGTGACTGGTCAATATCCTTTTGTGTAAGTTGAAAATTTATGGTAATATCATCATGGATAAAAGACGAGATATTAATAGAAAAGAAGGTTTAAATATATTATGAAAGAAAATTTTTGGAGTGAATTACCACGTCCATTTTTTATTTTGGCACCTATGGAAGACGTAACAGATATCGTCTTTCGTCATGTTGTTAGTGAAGCAGCTAGACCAGATGTATTTTTCACTGAATTTACGAATACTGATAGCTTTTGTCACCCTGAAGGTATAGACAGTGTTCGCGGACGCTTAACATTTAGTGAAGATGAACAGCCTATAGTTGCTCATATATGGGGAGATAAGCCAGAGCATTTCCGAGAAATGAGTATCGGTATGGCAGAGATGGGCTTTAAAGGTATTGATTTAAATATGGGTTGCCCCGTAGCCAATGTTGCAAAAAAAGGTAAAGGTTCTGGATTGATTCTTCGACCTGAAACCGCGGCTGAAATTATTCAAGCATCTAAAGCAGGTGGTCTACCGGTAAGTGTAAAAACCCGCCTCGGATATTATGAAATAGATGAGTGGAAAGATTGGTTAAAACACGTCTTCGAACAAGACATTGCAAACTTATCTATCCATCTCCGTACTCGTAAAGAGATGAGTAATGTAGATGCACACTGGGAATTAATCGAAGCAGTCAAAAATTTGCGTGATGAAATCGCACCAAATACATTGCTAACTATTAACGGTGATATTCCAGACAGAAAAACAGGGCTTGAACTTGCAACAAAATATGGCATTGATGGTGTAATGATCGGTAGAGGCATTTTTCATAATCCCTTTGCTTTTGAAAAAGAACCACGCGAACATACGAGTAAAGAACTGTTGGACTTGTTAAGATTACATCTAACATTGTTCGACAAATATTCTCAAAATGAAAATCGACAATTCAAAAGTTTACGCAGATTCTTTAAAATTTACGTACGAGGGATTAGAGGTGCAAGCGAACTACGACATCAATTGATGAGTACACAATCGACAGACGAAGTTCGTGCATTGCTCGATGAGTTTGAAGCGAAAATAGAGGAAGATATAGAATCTTAAGGCAGCTATGAGCAAGAATCAGATTTTAACCCTACAATTATAAATTTTATCGCAGATATGTATATAGCCCCTGTTAACAATTTTGTTAACAGGGGCTATATTATTAATTATGGGTCTAATTATTTATGGATTAGTTGATCCTTCAAATGATTATAATACTTGTTATTTTTTTTCATTATTTATTTGTATTATTAATTAAATAATACAAACTGAATTCTAAATCTTTTTTTAGGTGTTCTTCTAGTAATTGAACCGCTTGTTTATCATCATGATTAATCATTGCTTCTACAATGGCTTTATGTTCTTCAATCAGACCAGGTCTTCTCTTATCAATGACTGTTTTACTAAATAAATAAATATAACTTTTCAATTTTTGATAAGTGTCTATGATGAACTGATTATTAGTTGCTTTCATAATTTTTTGATGAAATAAGTCATTTGTTTCAATAATTATTTCTTCATCTTCTTGATTAATATCAATGTCAGTGTAACTTTTTAATTCTGCTAAATCTTCTTTCGTATAAACAATACATGCTTTACTTAACGCATGTGTTTCTAACAAAATTCTCATTTCAAATATATCCCTATATTCTTCACTTGTTGGAACAAAAACATAACCATCTTTAATAAAATATTCGATTTCTAACTGCTTAATAGCCTCTCTAATAGGTGTTCTACTCACATTATATTTTTTGGCTAATTTAGCTTCTGTCAATTTTTCATTTTGTTTTAATTCACCTGAAATAATGTCATTTCTAATTTTTTGATATACCGTCAAACCGTTGTGTATCAATAGCCTCAGCTCCTTGTCTATATACTACTATAAATTTTTCAACATTAAAATGTATACATTTAATCAAATTTGGTATACAATCGAACGTAATCGCTTACATTGGAGGAATTAATATGAATATTGGATTTATTGGATTAGGTATTATGGGTAAACCCATGGTCAAAAACTTACTAAAAGCAAATAACACAGTACTAGTTAATGATGTGAATAAAGAAGCAGAAACTGAACTAGTTAAAGAAGGCGCACAAGTGGTTTCAATCGAAGAACTAGCTAAACAAGCAGATTATCTAGTTCTATCTTTACCGAACGGCGCGATTGTTAAGTCTGTTTTATATAGTGGAGAAGATTCAATTCTCGATAAAGATGAAATTAATGTTAAATATGTCATTGATACGAGTTCTCTTACACCAAATGAATCTCTTGAAATCAGTAAAGTACTAGAAGAAAAAGCTATTAAATACATCGATGCACCCGTGAGTGGCGGAGAACCATTAGCAATTACAGGGGAATTATCAGTAATGGTTGGTTGTGACGCTGATATCCTTCCAGAACTGAAAGAAGTATTACAGCCCGTAGCTGCATCAGTGATAAGAGTTGGAGATGTTGGATCTGGAAGCGTAGTTAAATTAGCAAATCAAATTATCGTAAACACAAATATTGCAGCGTTATCAGAAGGAGTACTATTAGCTAAAAAATTTGATATTGATTTAAATGAAATGTTCGAAGCAATTAGACACGGATTAGCTGGATCAGCAGCTATGGAGGCAAAATTTCCTAAAATGATTGAACAAGATTATCAAGCTGGGGGTACACTCGATATTAACTTGAAAGACTTAAAAAATATTACTTCTACTGCAGATACGATTGGTTTAACATTACCTCTCGTAAATCAAGTAAAAGAATTTTTTAAATCTGAAGTAAATCAAGGTAATGGATTAAATGATCAAGCTGGAATTATTAAATATTTTGAAAAAATCAATAATATGTAGGTGATGAATAAATGTTAAATAAAAATTTAATAGACAAACAAATAAACGACACATTTAATAAAGACTTAGAAAATTTAGATTACAAAATCATAGTTTTAGACGATGACCCAACAGGAACTCAAACAGTAAAAGATTTACCTGTATATACAGATTGGAGTGAATCGCTCTTAACTGATGCATTTGAACAACCTAATAATATGTTTTATATTTTAACGAATTCACGCGCATTGAACGCACTAGAAACTACACAATTACATCAAGAACTAAGTAAAAATATTGAAAATGTATCACTAAAATTAAATAAACCTTATTTAATTATTAGTCGTGGAGATTCAACATTACGAGGTCACTTTTATTTAGAACCAAAAGTTTTAAATGAGACAGCTTCAAACCCTTTTAATGCTATCTTTTATTTACCTGAATTCTTTGAAGGTGATCGCTACACATATAAAGGAGTTCACTATTTAAAAGAAGATAATCAATATATCCCAGTATCAGAAAGCGAATTTGCTAATGATACTACTTTTGGATTTAATTCAAAATCAATGGCAGATTTTATAGAAGAAAAAAGCCAAGGAGAAATTAAATCCGAAAATGTTTTTCATATCACTTTAGATCAAATTCGAAATAGAGAAAGTGAACAAATACTTTCTACTTTTGATACTTTAAGTAACTTTGATGCTGTTATCGTAGATGCATTAAACGATGAAGATATGGATTATTTTACAGCTTGCCTAGTTGAATATCTTAAATCTCACAATAAAAGATTCATTTTCAGAACCGCAGCATCATTTGTGAAATCCATATGTGAAACACCTGGTGAAATCATCAATTTAAAAAATTACAAAAAAAATAATAATGGTGGCGTCATTATCGTTGGATCTCACGTTAAAAAATCTTCGTCTCAACTCAATCATTTACTGGAAAATACTGATATAAATGCAATTGAATTTGACGTAAAAGCAGTGACTCAATCTAGTTTACAAGACTATATCGACAAATTAACAATAGAAGTTAAAAACATTATTGCTAAAGGTAAAGATGTCGTTATATATACATCTCGTGATGTGATTAAAACAGACGATTTAACAAATAATTTAAGCATATCAACAAATATATCTAATAGTTTAGTTAGTATCGTTAAACAGTTATCTATACGGCCAAACTTTATTATTGCTAAAGGTGGAATTACTTCTAGTGATGTAGCAACCAAAGGCCTAAACATTAAAAAGGCAGAAGTCATCGGTCAAATAACGAAAGGTGTACCAGTATGGTTAACGGGCAAAGAAGCAAAATATGATCATATGCCTTACGTTATTTTCCCAGGAAATGTGGGAGAAGTCGATACATTAACGGAAGTATATAAACTAAATAGTTAATTTAACTTATTGAAGGGAGTCAAAATCATGGGAGAAATTTGGCCATTAATTGCTGTTGTCATAGGGGTTATTATTTTACTTATTTTAATTATGTTATTTAAGTTAAATACATTTATTGCACTTATTATTACTTCAATGCTAACAGGCATCTTATTAGGTATGCCGTTAGATAAAATTGTCGAAACTATTGAAAAAGGTATGGGAGATACATTAGGTCACATCGCAATTATCTTTGGACTAGGTTCCATATTAGGAAAGCTACTTTCAGACGGTGGTGGTGCTACGAAAATTGCTGAAAAACTAATAGAAAAATTTGGTGAAAAATATGTAACATGGGCAATGTTGATTGCTTCATTTATCATTGGTATTTCACTATTTTTAGAAGTAGCCTTTGTCTTACTCATACCACTTGTATTTACGTTAGCTAAAAAACTAAACGTTTCTAATTTAAAAGTAGGACTACCAATGGCAACGTCTATCGCTATCACACACGGTTTCCTACCACCACATCCAGGACCGGTTGCCATTGCACAAGCTGTACATGCAAATATTGGCCATGTCTTGATGTACGGTATTATTATTGGTATTCCATTAGCTATTATTGTCGGTGGTTTATTCCCTAAAGTTGCATACAAATTAACACCAACTGCATTTTCTAAATTAGGTAAGCAAGACGATATTGAAGAAACGAAATCATTACCTCCAGAACAACAACCTAGTTTCGGTATTAGTTTATTAACCGCATTGAGCCCAGTTATTTTGATGCTACTTTCTACAGTCGTTCAGTTAGTAACCGGTCACGAAGATGGTAAAGCTTTAGGGTTTGAAGGTTTTATATACTTCATTGGATCATCTACCACTGCAATGTTAATCGCCGTATTATTTGCGATTTACACTATGGGTATTAGAAGAAAACAAAAAATGAATGACATTATGGATACTGTAACGAAAGCCATTACCCCTATCGCAATGCTACTACTCATTATTGGTGGTGGAGGTACTTTCAAACAAATCTTAATAGATGGTGGAGTTGGAGATACCATTTCTAATATGTTCCACGGTACTGAAATGTCTCCTATCTTCTTAGCTTGGTTAGCAGCTGCTATTTTACGCGTAGCATTAGGTTCAACAACTGTTGCAGCTATCTCTTCAGTAGGTATTGTACTACCATTATTAGAATCTGTTGATGTAAATATTTCACTTGTTGTTTTAGCAATTGGAGCAGGAAGTATCTTCTGTTCTCATGTAAACGATGCAGGTTTCTGGATGTTTAAAGAATACTTTGGATTAACAATGAAAGAAACTTTTTTAACATGGACTTTATTAGAATCTGTACTATCAGTAGTTGGACTCGGATTAATTTTAATTGTAAATATGGTTATTTAAAAAGGAGGTATCATTGTGAAATATAATGAATTACTAAACAATGCAAGAGACAATGGGTTCGCTGTACCTCAAGTTAACTTAAATGAAATAGATTGGATTGAACCAATAATAAAAGCAGCTAATAAAATGAAATCACCTATAATCATTGCAACATCAGACAATCTCATTAATTCATTAGGTGGTTATGAATTTGTTTGTCAGACCATTAAAAATAAAACACTTACAATGCAAGTGAATATTCCTATTAAAATTCATTTAGATCACAGTACATCCATTGCAAATTGTAAAAAAGCGGTTGATGTAGGGTATGATTCAGTAATGTTTGACGGATCTAAATTAGATATTATTGAAAATGTTGAAAAAACATCTAAAGTTGCGACATATGCACACAAAAATGCTGTTTCAGTTGAAGGTGAAGTTGGCGGTATTGGTGGTAAAGAAGATGGGATTGAAGGAACGATTAAATATGCAAGTATCGATGATTGTATTGCACTCTCTGAAAAAGCGAGTGTAGATATACTTGCACCTGCTTTAGGTTCCGCACATGGCGAATACAAAGGTGAACCCGATTTAGGCTTTGAATTAATGAAACAAATAAATGATACACTTCATCAACCACTGGCATTACACGGTGCGACGGGGATTTCAGATAATGATTTAAAACATGCTATCCAACTAGGTCACGCAAAAATTAACTTTAACACTGAAGTTAAAAAAGCATGGGCACAAGCATTAAGAACCGTATTAAATAATAATCCAAAATTGTATGAACCCCAAAAAATAATACAACCATGTAAACAAGCAATAGAAGATGCCGTAGTTAATTTGATTAAAAAATGCGGCAGCGAAAATAAAGGTTAAGTTATGATAACGAGTATGATATTTAGGAAATTAACTCCTCAAGCAAAGACAATAATTAGTACTTACTAAGCAATATAGTATAGTCTTAATATACCAATCATTCTTTTTACATTATCATATATCATAATACATCAATAATTCTGGAGCTTAATTTCCAAAAAAATGGGTCAAGTTAGATTTTTAACTTGGTCCATTTCATTATTTTCATACTATATATTATTCACTTTGCTTTACCTATCACAACATACTTTTGGTTATTCTAAGTCACATTAATCACATTATTATTAATGATTGTAAAACTAAATTTATTGATATAAGTTAAATATTAAAATACTATCTTTGAAAATGAGCAATCAAACACCACATCACTTATGATATGCTTCTGCTTATCGAGTAGTGATGAGGTTTTTAAACATAAAAGCTTATAATATATAATGACAGTTATTTCTCCTAACCTTTCACTAACTCAACTTTAATAGTTGACAATACATCTAATAGATATATAAATTTTATACAATCAATTTTTTTAATTGATTCAATATCCATAATACCATGCATTAATCTATTTCTATTAATGTAGTCCGGGTCTTCTATATCATTATTAGTACCATAATATTCCTTTATCAACTTAACAGTATATTGAGTGATAACTTGTTCGATTTCTTCTTCATTACCTAGTATATCTCTATTCAAAATCTTATTTATATTTTTATATTTAGCTTCTCTTTCTTCCTGATATGTATTATATATAACTAAATAATCAATAGATGCTAATGCAAGCATAGCAGCTTCTGTATAACGCTTATGTTCAAAGTTATCTATAACTCGCTGGGTATAAGCCCTCTTTGGATAGTAAAAATCATTTTCAATGAGATTATTTTTAATGACTGAGTAATGAGATTTAAAGGTTACATAAATGTCTTCATCAGTGATTTTGTCTTTTTCAAGATAAATTTCATAGTAATCAGAAAAATATTCTAATTTCATGCTCAGTCTGTATTTCTCGCTGTATTTAATGAATAGCTTTAAACTTTCTTCTAATAAATTAATTGCTTCTCGTAACTTACTAAAATCGATATTGGTCGTTATTTTATTAATCAAATTTATATGAACTTTAAAGCTATCATTTAAAGCTCTATTTACTTTAATTATAGTATCTGCCATCAAATTATTTATTTTTGGTACATGTCTTTGAACATTTTCCACTATATTTTCAATGTTTGTTAAATACGATTTAACACTAATTATTTTTAACTGGGATAATTTTAATTTATTAATGACATCTAAAGAGTTATACATCGGCTTTGTTAGTCTATTACTATAATCTAAATAAGGTTTAGATAGCTTTAACTGATTTATATTTTTTAATCTTTTATTGGTATATAGAACACTATTATACTTTATTAATTTAATTGATTTCATATCAATCACTCCATTAATTATTGGTAATCACACATGTATAATATTTATAATTATGAAATACATTCTTTCAATATTAAACCAAAATACATTTAAATATCCATCACAACTTAAAAAATTAAATCCTCATACTTTATAGTTATATTAGTTAAAAGCGACAAAGTTATCAAGCAAATATTTGAACGTGTCAATCAAGCGCATTAAGTTGATACGTCTCCTTTAAATCATGACATCTCTTATAAACAACAACAATTTGATGAAGTCCAAATCAAATTAGATAACTTGATAAAAGTGCTTGAAGATAATTCAGACTTAACATCTGTGCTTAAAAATACGATTCATCAGTATGAAAAACAACTCAATGACATCACAAATCAAAGCATTATACCTTACAGTCATAGATCACATTGATATTCGTAAAGACGATCATCATAAAAAGAAGTTCTATGTCACATTAAAACTCAATCATGAAATCATTAAACAACTCTTCCATAATACCCCTCTCGACGAAGTGTTACTCAGCACTTCGTCTTTATTTTTACCTCAAACTATTTATCTTCAAATTTAGTTTCGTCATATTGTCCTTTCGCCATCCAATAACACTCAACTAATAGACAATTTCAGTATACCTATCATTGATGACTCAATTTATAGCTTATATTGAATGACGAAAGAACATCCCAACATGATAAATCAACGGGATAACAATGGGATCTGATAAATATATGTAAGAGAAGGATTACGCAAGCGTAATCCCAAAATCCCATTATTATTTATTAATAAATAATATAAAAGAAAAGTAAGTCGTTCACCCAATCTACACTAAATGATATAAATATATGGATATATTTCCCGAGAAATGAATGGGATAACGGGATTTCCTAGTCATGCCAACGATTGAGACGAATTTTGATGGGAATATTTTTTTGAATAAAGATGGGATTCACAAACGAAACAACCTTTTTTTGAAGCATATATTATCTATATGATGTATCACATGAATACATCAAAAACACTAGAGGAGGTCATGATTATGACACTAGAGAAACAACTCAAGCACTATATCACACATTTATTTAGTCTACCCCAAAAGGAAGAATGGCAATGTGAAGCCATTGACGAAGTCGCAGACAATATACTACCCGACCAATATATCAAACTTGGTTCACTGACTAACAAAATCCTTAACACATATACTTACTACTCTGCTTCACTCCATAAGAGAAATATATATCCCTTTATTCTCTACTATCAGAAACAACTCGTAGCCATAGGGTATATTGACGAAAATCACGAAATGGATTTCTTATATTTTCATAATACAGTTATGCCTTTGCTAGACCAACGCTATTTACTACAAAAAGGAGATGAACAATGATGACGACATGAATCCGTATCGCAGAAATTAGTAATACTGTCATTACAAGTGTGATTACAATTATAGAAGAATTAGATAAAGGGGAATGATAATGGAACGGTATATTACAAGAGGTATTGCCTCTAAATTACCTCAAATAGTCCAGCTACAAATATGGAAACTTGTATCGCTAAGAGAAGAAGAACTATCGATGGAAAGCGATGATATAGATTACTTTCACATCTTTCAATTCAATATATACAATGATCAACTATATATCAAACATAAGCAAGAACGTCCTGAATATGCCAAAATTCATAAAGCAAATTGTCAAAAAGCAATAAATATCAGTAAGGTCTACGTTATCCGTGAAGATGATGTAGACCTTTCATATTATGTCATGTTGTTGCCAGAAGAATATTAAAGGAAGTGAATACTATGAATACAATCAAAAGCACCATACACACAGAAGCAATTTTTAGCGATGATGAACAGCATCGTTACTTACTTAAAAAGACATGGGATGAAAAGAAGCCTGTTTGTACAGTAATAACTATGTATCCTCATTTAGATGGCGTATTATCACTTGATCTCACAACTGTTCTTATCCTCAACCAATTAGCTAATTCCGAGCAATATGGTGCTGTATACCTTGTTAATCTATTTTCTAATATCAAAACACCTGAAAACCTCAAACACATCAAAGAGCCTTTTGATAAGCATACTGACATTTACTTGATGAAAGCGATAAGCGAAAGTGAAACAGTCATTCTTGCTTATGGTGCCTATGCGAAGCGGCCTGTAGTTGTTGAACGTGTCGAACAAGTGATGGAAATTTTAAAACCTCATAAAAAGAAAGTCAAAAAGCTCATTAATCCAGCAACAAATGAAGTCATGCATCCACTCAACCCTAAAGCACGTCAAAAATGGACATTGAAATAAAGGGGGATTATCTATGAACCATGAAACTAAACAATCAGATTGGTATACAGTTGCTAGTTGTTTAGCATCGCATGATTACGCTTCAATAGTAAAAGGTCTAGTATGTCATTTCGTAGCAATTGAAGATGAGAAAACATTGGATAAGATCTATGATGACTTTATGAATGATGATACTATAACAACTGTACTTAATAATGATTTACAAACAATTATTAACCATTACCTATCAAAAAAAAATTATAATATTACTTTTAATAAAACTAGAACCTCTCTCACCTAGCAGTGAGAGAGGCTTATTTCTAATTTTTTTTAGCGCCATTTAACTTTAATTTTTCTACTTGAAGTTTCATTTCTAAATCATCTGGTATTTCAGTATATTCTCCTACAGTAGAAATAACACCATATGTCAAAACTTTATATTCTTCTCCTGAATCATCTTTTAATTCCTCAATTTTATTTTCAACTTCTTTTCTATTATCACTTTGATATCTGTATACTTCAATATTCATTGAATTTAAAATGACTAATTCATAAATTGTTAATTGCATAATTTATATTCCTTTCTAGTTAATTTACATAATAGGTAATTATCAGAATTAAACGAACATTTTCTGTAAGAAACTTTTTTTACGCTTTTTCAATAATTCAGTTTTATCTGATTGTTTTTCAATTAATTTATCCAATTGGTTAAAAAAATCACCAATTTTTTCTTGTTCGCTATAAATAGGGATATTAACAAAACTTTGTAACCAATCTTTTTCATGTAATGCTTTTTGAGCACTGCCTGTAGGTAAGTTTTTAACTATCACTGATTTATAATAAGTTTCCGAAACAAATAAATATGTCAGGAATCTTTTATTATATTTTTCTGACATGCTTAGTAAGGGCATGTTCTCTGTTACAATATGACCGTCTAAAGAATTGGGAACGAACCCAATTCCACCTAAAAAAACGCCCTGTCTTATAAAAGTTAAAGTGTCGGGATATTTTTGCAGATCTATCAAATACTGTCTTTTTCTGCCTATCACTTTTCCTAAAGCTATATCTCTATGCGTAATTTTTCCTTTGTTAGATATAGAAATCCTTTTATATTCCTCATTATCATCTAAATAAATAGTATTCTGATATTTAGTAAAAATGCTATTCAATTGCTCAGGTTTCCAACCAGAATAATCATTTCCATTCGCGTCTTTAAATCTTAACTTTTGTGAGAATATTTTTTGCATATATCCCTTTTTCTGTTCTTCTAATTTCGCTAACTTTCGTTCCTCTAATTCAATTTGTCGATCGAGTTTGCTGAAGAAGTCTCCTATTTTTTGTTGTTCTTTAATATTTAAAGGAAATTTTACTTTCAATTTTTTTATGTCATTATTATATAAATGTACCACTGACTTTCCTTGAGCAAATTTACTAAGTTCTCTTTTATACTTTCCATTGATTGATAAAGTAATAAATTTCCCATCATGCTTTTCTTTTGGAGTTAATATATTAATATCTCCGCCTAATAAGAGTTTATCATCTGTGTTTATTACTGCTGCTGTAGCTATATCCATAGGTGTTTCTCCAGAAGAGGGTATTAAAATTTGGTTTTTATAACCTCTTACTAAATTTTTTGTATCAAGTAATGTCTTACTTTTCACTTTATTAACCATAAAATTATAAGTAGTATACAATTCTCCGTAAAGAATACATGGAGTACCTTCTTCTGATATATCTTTTTTGGAGATTCCTTTTCCTTTTGAAAAACTATTTATATTTTCAAGAGAATTCTCTTCCCATTCTCCATCAAACTCTGGAAATCTTAATTCTGGTACATTCTTCAGTTCATTAGTCATGTGTCACCACTCCTAATTCTTTTAAGTAACCGTCTATCTCTAATTCTACTTCTTTAATTTCCGCTTCTATCGTTTTCAAATCTTTTTGTACTTGTTCTAAATCTACTGGTTCTTCTTCTTCAAATGTATCGACATATCTTGGTATATTAAGGTTATAGTCATTTTCTTTAATTTCTTTTAATGTTGCCTTATGACTATATTTCTCGATTTCGTCTCTATTGCGATACGTTTCGACAATTTTATTCACTGATTCATCTGGTAAATGGTTTTGATTCTTCCCTTTTTCAAATGATTGAGAAGCATCAATAAATAATACATTATCATCTGCTTCGCGACATTTCTTAAAAACTAAAATACTTGTAGGAATACTTGTCCCAAAGAATAAGTTTGCGGGTAAACCAATGACCGCATCTAAATAGTTTTTATCTTTAATTAAATACTGACGAATAACACCTTCAGCTGCGCCACGGAATAATACACCATGTGGTAATACAACAGCCATTATACCATTATCATCTAAGTGGTAAATCATATGCTGAATAAACGCAAAGTCTGCTTTTGATTTCGGTGCCAATTTACCATAACCACTAAAGCGTTCATCATTTAAGAATGATGGATCTGCACTCCATTTAGCACTATAAGGGGGATTCGCTACTACTGCTTCAAATTTTTCTCCTTTAAATCCAGGGTCTTCAAGTGTGTCGCCATTATCTATTTTAAAGCGTGTATAGTTTACATCATGTAACAACATATTCATACGTGCTAAGTTAAACGTTGTACTATTATATTCTTGTCCATAATAGTATCTTACATCCGCTTCGCGTCCTACTCTAAGAAGTAATGAACCTGATCCACATGTTGGATCATAAACATTTTTTAAATTAGGTTTATTGGTTGTCACAATTTTAGCTAAGATTTTTGACACTTGTTGGGGTGTATAGAATTCTCCAGCTTTTTTACCTGCGGTCGCTGCAAATTGCCCAATAAGATACTCATAAGCATCCCCTAACATATCTATTTCAATATCACTATGAACAAATGGTAATGTCGCAAGGTTTGCCATGACTTTTGAAATTAATTTTGTGCGTGCTGCGTTAGTATTACCTAGACGAGTAGAGTTAAGATCCATATCTGCGAATAAATGATCAAAGTCATCTTCACTATCTTTACCACGTGTTGATTCTTCTATTTTATTAATTGCTTTATAAAGGTCCTCGATTTCAAATGTTTGATTTTCAACCTTTTTAATTAGATTACTAAATAAATCTTGTGGCTCAATAACAAACCCAATTAAATTAATTAACTCTTGATGTAACGCTTCACGATACGTATCATCTTCCCATGCTTCTGCGTATGAAATATTATCTTCTTTTAATAACTCAGCTACCTCTTCTTCTGCTTTCTCAGATAAAAATCGGTAGAAGATCAGTCCTAAAATATAATTTCTAAATTCACTCGCATCCATATTACCTCGTAAATCATTGGCAATACTCCATAGTTTTTTTTGTAATTCTGCTTGCTGCTGTTTTTGTTTTTCTGTTGTAGACATTTTAATTTTCCTCCCTTAGTAAACTTTCTGATAGATATTTATCCATTAAATATGTTTTTTTGTCATGTAAATATTTTATTTTTTGACGTTTTACTGCTAATTTACCGATAAGTTGTTGCCTTTCAATCGAAGGTAGATTAATCTCAAGTTGTTTTAATTGGTTAAGTGTAAGTTTTTTCACTAGTGAGCCACCTTGCATAAACTGATTAAATTGACTTTTAGCATGAGGTGAATGATTCATCCAATAGACCAAATAATCAGCATCTACGCGATCTTGATTAATTTTAATTAATGTATAATTATAGGGTAGAATACTACCTGCATTTTCTGGACTCACTCTCACACAATCCCCTGTCATCATATTAATGATTATATCTCCAGTTTTCACAATACGCCCATTATGCGGAATCGGTAATTGAATTTTTTTTGCTTCATGAAATGTCTTTTGAAATTCACCACTATCATAGGCCAACATATATTGATCATAAATTGTGAATACTTTACTATTATGACTATCATCTTCCTCAAGTCGATTGATTAAGGTACCATTTAAAAAAGTTATGATATCAGAGATAACACTGACCTCCTATCTGTATTTTTTTATTACTACAAATAAAGTATATACTAAAAATTCCTTGTAGTAAATAAAAAATACAAGGAATTTTTAAACTTATTCAACTGTACCGTATTTTTTGACAGTATCTTCTACAAATTGTACAATTTGATCTGTTTTACGTTTTCTCTTTATAAATGGTTCTGTAATATTTTGTCCAATATACTTACGATCAATATTACCACTATACTCGAATTCACTTACAACTTCATTTAAAATGATAGGTGAGAATGTCTTATCTTCAGCGAATGTATCTATTTCTATCATTTTTTGTTCATCTTCATATTCGTAATAAGCTTCATTTATATCTGAATCTTCTTTAAGTGAAGGAACCACTTTATCTAAGAAGTCTCGAATTAAATCTGCTTTTAAACGTAATTGTTGATCATCTGCTTTTTCTAACAACTTGTGAATTTGATGACGCTTCTCATCACGTGCTTTAACATCTGAAAGATTAATCTGACCAATTAAGTCCATAATATATTTAACATTAATTAAGTCATTTCTCATAAGTTCAACTTGAAAATCGATATCGTCTAATACAGAACTCGATTCATCGCCACCTTGTTTCTTACCACGTATCACTTCTTCATAAATATTTAAATACTTACTTTTATAATCTTCGTAGGTTTGTTCAGAAATACCCAATTCATTTTGCGTAAATTGAAATTCATCAAATGTCTTTAATTTGATAAGTGTATTAGATAAATCACGGAACAAAATCACAAACTCTTTCTTTACATCTTCATCTTCAAGCTGATCTACATCAAATGGTGTTGGTGCTAACTGGAACACCTTATCTAAAATATCTTTAAAATCCGCTAAATATTCATCATAAGATAAACTTAAGACAGTATCAGTGTTATTCGTTTGCGAAAAAATCTCAATTGCTTCATCTGTTTGTTTTTTCAAATCACGGTAACATACAATATTCCCATACGGTTTTCTTTCTTTTTCTATACGATTTGTTCTTGAGTATGCTTGTATTAAATCATGGTGTTTTAAGTTTTTATCCACATACAATGTATTTAACTTTCTACTATCAAAACCTGTAAGAAACATATTAACGACAATTAAGATATCTATTTTTTCATCACGCACAACTTCTTTCATACGTTTAGATACATCAGAGAAGTAGCCTTCAAAGTTATCAGTATCATAATTTGTACCAAAGGCATTATTATAATCTTTCATGATATCGTCTAACACTTCACGAGAATGTTCGTATGCTTCCTTTTCTTGTGAATCTTCATTAGCTTGATATGTAAAAATAGTCGTTACATTCAAATCATGTACTTGTTCATTTTTTAATTTTTGAAAGACATTATAATATTTAATCGCCATAGGAATACTTTGAACTGCAAACATAGATGTGTAATTACCATTGTCTGTCTTTTTATGATAATTAGATACAAGGTGACGCGCCACAGCCTCAATACGGTCATCTGCCATCCATATCTCAGATGTATTAATCTTTGAAACATACTCTTCTTCTAAATCTTTTTGTGCATTGAATGTTTGATTATACTCAACTGAAAAACCTAATACATTATGGTCTCTAATCGCATCTTTAATAAGATAGTGGTGTAAACACTTGTCAAAAATATCGGCTGTCGCACGTCCGTCTTGGCTCTTATTTTCTTCAAAACGTGGTGTACCTGTAAAACCAAAATATTGAGCATTTCCAAAATGTTGCTTAATAAGACGATGCATATCACCAAATTGCGTACGATGACATTCATCGATAATAAAAATAACTTTATCTTGCTTATATTTTTCCATAATAGTCGCATTAGACTTTATCGCATTCGCCATTTTTTGAATTGTTGTAACGATAAGTTGTACCGTAGGGTCCGCCAATTGTCTTAGTAACTTATGTGTATTACCTGTAAAATCTACTGAATCTTCTTGGAATTTGTTGAACTCAGCTAATGTTTGGTTGTCTAAATCTTTACGATCGACCAAGAAAATAACTTTCTTAATATTTTCTTCTTGTGATAATAATTGACTAGCTTTAAATGACGTAAGTGTTTTCCCACTTCCTGTTGTATGCCATATATAGCCATTATTATTTGTTTCAAGCGCACGTTTTAAAATTGCTTCAACGGCATACACTTGATAAGGACGCAGCGCCATCAATATCTTATCTGTTTCATTCACAACCATATAGCGACTAATCATTTTCGCCACATGACATGGTTCTAGGAAGGCTTCGATAAAATCTTTTAAATAATTGATACGCTCATTTTGTTCGTTACTCCAATAGAACATTTGTCCTTTAAAGATTTCACGATCACTATTTGCATAGTATCGCGTTTCCATTTTATTACTTACCACAAATAATTGTATGTAACGGAATAAGCCTGTATAGTTTTGTCGACGATAACGTTCAATTTGGTTAAAGGCTTCTGTAATAGCTACACCACTACGTTTTAATTCAATTTGAACGAGCGGTAATCCATTAATAAGTAGCGTTACATCGTAACGACTTTTGTATTTATCTTTAACACTAATTTGATTTGTTACTTGGAACTTATTCTGACACCATTGTTTTAAATTTATGAAATCGATAAAAATATCAGTGTCATCGTCTCGTTTAAGAACGTAGCGATCTCTTAATTGCATAGCACTTTCAAATACAGATTTACCATTAATAGCTGTCATTAAACGATCAAACTCACGATCCGTTAATGGCTTTCCTTTTAGTTCATCTTTGTGACGTTCATTAATAATTTGACGAAAGTTATTATGTAGTGCTTCAACATTATGTATTTCAACTCGTTCGTAACCTAATCCCTCTAATTGTTGAAGTACTTCATTTTCTAATGCATACTCACTTTGATATCCCACAATGTTTCACTCACTTTACTATTTATTCTTTCTTTAAATATACCAAAATTCAAAAAATTTTAAAATTTCACACCTTAACATTTATATAATAATTTAATAAAAACCGCATTATTTATGATACGCTTCCCCTTGTAAGTGATATTACTAAAGTAAAAAATCATTATAATGGCTTAATACTTTATCTTCTCTATAATCGACTCTAATAATTCTATTTTGAAACAATTTTATTAATATAATTTTCATACATCTCAATATTTTCTTGTATGTTGTACTTTGCTTCTCTTACATTAGAAATTCTAATATCTCTACCTTTTTCTAACAATTCTTGTATTTTAGAAGCTTTATCTTTTGATAATTTTTTAAATATATTATTTTCTCTATATACATATAATTTTTCTTCATGTGCTAGCATCCTGCTTATTGAATAGTTATTTATCACATTACTCAAGCCTTTATCTGCTGTAAAAATTGAATGTAAAAAAACTTCTTTGCTATTGGTATTTCTTAGAGCGATTTGGTCTTCTGATGTTCTAATATGAAATAAATCCCAAGCTATACCTTTTAATTTACTCAATAAATTTTTACTATTCAAATTGGTAGATTTAAATATATTATTTTCACCATTATTTATGTAATCAAAAATAACACTTAACTCTAACTCTGAGTAAGCTAATTTATTTTCAGTTTCTTTAATAAAATTTTGAATCAAGTAAACAATTTTATTTTCTGCTGATTTTTTACTACTATTTTTTATGAAAAATGCCATTAAAACTAATAGATAAATTGCTTGAAATTTCACTATATTAGAGTCTTGTATATTCATCATATGATAGTATCTATCATCTGTATCTAAAATAACTTCTGAATCATTAAAATATCTAGAGAAATTGCGATTTTCAAAATCAAATTCGCTTATTCTATCAAATATGGAAAATGATAATATTGTTTCATATGAAATTATTTTATTTATACTATGGATATTATTTCCATTTTCTATTAAATAAGGTACGCAGCTTATTTGTTGTTTACTTTTTTTTATATTATTTAAAATTTTAAAGAAATCATTCTCATATTCATTATTCACAATCAAATTTCGTAAATAGCTCATTACGTTACTATCAAAGTCAATACATTGGCCGACTTGAATTAATTCATTACCATTTATTACTTCATTATCAATAATTATTAAATTATCATAGTTAGCTATTTCAACAATATGGTACTTATCGCTATTAGTTAAAATTTTGGGGATTTTTCTTTCATACATCCTTTCATCAATATCAAATAAACGTGATCCTTCTAATAATTTTTTATTTTGAGAATATTCAATTAATGGTTGTTGTGTGATTAGTAGCAACTCTTCTAATTTCATGATATGTCCTCCACAAATATTATATATTTTTTTAATTATCACTTAATCAATTTTTTCGATATTATATGTAGTTAATATCAAAAATAAATAAATAACTAAAATACATTTTGTGTAATTTATATTATGTAATTCTATTAATCCATGAGCAATTTCATTACGTAAGTTTAACCCCGATTGTTCAACCATCACAATTTGAATTAGTTTATGAACATCATTTCCTAGGGCTGATCTAATATCATCTCTGAGTAAAAATTCATTAAACGTTACTTCTTGTTGTGTAATTCCTTTCTTAATAGAGGTAGTTGAATAACCAAGTTTAGAAAACATTCTTCTAACTACTGATTCAAATTGAGGTACCAAAATATGAATAGCGCTTATATAATCCTTTTCTAAAAACTTAGTAATTCCACATTTAATAAAAGGAATATTCTTACTATCAAGTAAATCCCATCTATTAAATTTTTGCATGAAATCTTCAGTAGAAATTTCAAATTCTGATATTAATTTATCAAAAATAGCTTTAAGAAGTAATTCAACATTAATATTTAAATGGTGCATGTAATTACTATTAAAATTGATTGTTTTATTATTTCCTTTTGTAGTAGTTTCCACTATTTTTTTTCCATCATTCAATAATCCTTTTGAAATTAAATCTTGTAAAGGAAAATCTTTACTTAACTTATCAACCTGCTCTTCAATTACTGTGATTTTAGGTATTAAGTCATTACTGTATGCTATTTTATCTAACGAATTTTGTATATCTGACGAAGTAAAATGTTCAACGAATTTATCAATTTCCTCTTCTGGAAATTCTATTGGAATTCTTATTAGACTCATTTCATTACTTTTTTCATATTCTTCATAGGTCCTTTTCACTAAAATTTTCATCTTATTAAATTTTTCCCTTTCACCAATTTCCTTATAATGTTTCATAGCTTTTTCTAAAAAAGACGCTTTTACCAATAAGCTCTTATTTTTTCTTTCTTGTTGGTGTTCTGCTTCTAATTCATAGCTTTTTCCAATTTCTTTTTGCAATGCACTTATTCTTTCAATAGAAATTAAACTGAATTTTCCGTATTGAATAAGTTCTTCACAAAGTATTCTATGTAGGTGATAATTTTTATCTTCAAAATAGTTTTTAATAGTATTTTCTAAAACATTTATAATTTTATTTGAATGACTTACCAAAATTATTTTTTTATGCTTAGAATTTAAAATTTCTCTTGTAAGTTTCGAAAGTGCATATAACCATCTATACTCATTATTATTATCAAATTCACTTATTTGTAGATACATTAATTCAACAGCTTTTTTGAGTTTTTCTCTATCTCTCATTAGTAGAGATACTTCAACTAATCTAGCTAATACTGAAATGTAACCAAATCCTTCTCTATAATGTGAAATAATCTCAACAAGACTTGATAGTAAGTATCTTGAAATTTCATGTTTGTTTTTAGTTGTTTTTTTATTACCATATTCAAATAAAAAGTCAGAATATCTTGCTTTTAAAAATACATTACTTGTTTCATCCAATCTTTTTTCATAGTATTCAAATTGATCATCACTAAACTTTTGAATATCTGGCCACTCTCTACCATCAGCCAAAGTGACAAACACTGAAAATCTTTTTTTATTTTTTAATAAAATCGGAGTTTCCTCAAATAAAGAGAGAATTTCAATCTCATATTGTGCTAATTTCACTACATCTTTTAGATTTTCATTTTCTGCCCAAGTTCGAATTTTTTTAAAGCCTTCTACAAATTCTGTGTAATATTTAGTAGTCTCAATTAATTCCAAATCATTTACTTTTTCTGTGTATTTATCCATATCTCACCTCATTGAATTTAAAATGCACTAATAATCCATAACCTATTTATCTGTTTCACTTATGATAACTCTCCCCACGCATAATCTTAAATGCTCTATATACTTGCTCCATCAACACGACTTTCATCATTTGGTGTGGGAAGGTCATTTTACTGAACGACAGGGCGTAGTTGCTGCGTTGTAGTACTTTGCTATGTAGTCCGTTTGATCCTCCGATGATAAATGTTATATGTGAGTTACCTCGTGTCATGAGGTTATCTATTTCTTTGCTTAGCTGCTCGCTTGTTAACATCTTTCCTTCTATTTCCAAGGTAATAACGTGACTGTCTGCTTTGATTTTAGACATGATTCTGTCCGCTTCTTTTTCTTTCACTATCTCTATATCTTTCTCACTCATATTATCTGGTGCTTTTTCGTCTGCTACTTCGATTAATTCGGTCTTTGTGTAGGCGCCTAGTCTCTTGTTATATTCGTCTACTGCTTGTTTCCAGTATTTTTCTTTGAGCTTGCCTACTGTAATAATTGTGATTTTCATCTTTATCCACCTTTATACATTGTCTTAAAAGTTATCCACAGGTTATTAACTTATGCACAGTTTCAGTTATCATTATATCAACATTTTAAAATTTTTGTTCTCTTTTTTAAAATTCTGTAAGTTATTTTTATTCATTTAGTTATGATTTATCCACTGTTTTTTATACAATGTGGATAACTTTGTGGGTAAGTACATGATTTATACACATTTTGTGGACAGTTGTGTATAACTGTGTGTATTCCTGTGCACAAAATAAAAAGATATCCCCAACCGCTAAATTGGGGATATCTTTTAGTTATAAGTAATATATTGGTGTTGCTTTTTCTTTATCTGTATCACATAACGTGACTTCTTTTTTCGTATCTATATCATGTTGATTAAGTATTTGACCCACGCTCATTCTCGCTAAGTCTTTCATGTTGTTATCTTGACTTAAATGAGATAGGTATATACGCTTTGTATTACCTGTTATAACATCGCACATTGCATGTGCTGCGTCTTCGTTTGATACGTGTCCCATATCGCTTAATATACGTTGTTTCGTCTTCCATGGGTATCTTCCCATTCTCAACATATCTACGTCATGGTTACTTTCGAATACGAAGGCATCACTGCCATGTATCATACCTTTCATTCTATCTGATACATATCCTGTATCGGTAATCATTGTTAGCTTTTTGTAGTCGTTATTGAATATATAGAACTGCGGGTCTATCGCATCGTGTGACACGCTAAATGATTCGATATCTATACCTGCTAATGTCTTTGTTTCAAATGGTTCGAAGTTGAATTTTTGATCTAGTGGTATGTTTTTATCTTTTGCTTCTATTTTTTGCCAAGTCTTCTTATTAGCATAAATAGGTAGTTTATATTTTCTTGCGAGAACGCCTAGCCCTTTAATGTGATCGATATGTTCATGCGTCACTAAGATGCCTTCTAAGTCGCTAATGCTTCTATCTATTTGTTGAAATAAACCTTCTATCTTTTTACCTGTTAATCCAGCATCTACGAGCAGGCTTCCTTTATCTGATTCTATATAAGTGGCATTTCCTGTACTGCCACTTGCGAGTACGCTCATTGCGATCACAAGTGTTCATCTCCTTTAATTACTGCTTTTTAAAACTATGATTCTTCTAATACAGTTGATTCTGGCTTAATAGCGTCAACGTATAGTAAGGTCGTCTTTTCTTTTCCATCTTCTTTAGATTTCACTTTAACTTCCCAACTTGGAACAAGTACTTGTCCACCTATTTCTTTTACAACACTATAATAGCCTAACCTTACAGATTCTACTGTATCGCCTTTTGTTAAATATGTGTTGTAATATAAGGTTTCTAAAGCTGTCTTTGCATCGACTACTTTTTGTTTACTATTGTTATCACCTGTACCTGGTTTTAACTTATCTAAATATGTTTGAGTAAAGTTCTTAACTTTTCCATTTTCGATGTTAAAGACAATTTCACCTTTACTATTATTCAATATAGGGAAATCATCATAGTTTTGTTCGTATATGACTTTATTTTTATCTTTATTATTCTCTTTTTGATGATATTCTTTACCTTTGTAGGCTTCTTTATTAATTAGAGATTTAAATGTCTGCTCTTTGCTGTCTTTTGTTAAATTTTCATCATCTAAATCTTTACTAATTTTTGTATCTTTTTCAGATAATGTATAAACCCCTTCTAGGTCATTTGAAGTGAACGATTTACTATCAGCTGTGATAGCTTGCATTTCTTTATTTTTATAGCTTGGTAAATTCGGTAAATCAATACCTTCTTTTGTAAAGTTCACGTCAGATTGATCATTTGATTCTTGAACAATAGAGTTATTCACTTTATTAAAATAAACAAGAACCAGTCCTATATCAATGAGAATAAATACGATAATGAAGAGTGTTTTGGCATGTTTCCAATCCATTATTTTAACCCTCCATTCTCGTACTGTTTCCATTCGCCATCATATTTTATATACCATTTAGGCGTGAATTCTATTGTATCTTGTAGGTTATCAATATCATCAACTGGTAACGATAAATCATAACCTATAGCAAAATTGGTTACTTTATTAAAATCTATTTCAGCATTTGAGGCTAAATTGAAACGAACTTCTTCTGCTGTTGGTATCTCATCTGACTCTTTCTTAGAAGGTACAGCGACACCAGTTGTAATGAGCCCTCTATTATATTCTGTAATTGTGTCTCTACCCCAAGATGCTTCAATTGAAGAAAGATTATCTTCATCAAACACAGGATAGTTATTTAAGAACATTTTATAATTGACGTTACCTTGTTTCGGGTCTGTACCAAATAGACGAAACTCATCTGTAAACCCAGCATGTTCGTTAATAAATTTAAATGAATTAGATATCGATTTAGAAAGGTCTTTTATGTTGTTTTCATCTTCAGATAAGTTTGTATAACGGTATGTTTGTTTCTTCTCGTTTACTGTCGCTATACCTGTATTGTTATTATAAGTTGAAACGTGATTATCATTATTACGAGCAATAACTGAATCACCTAAGATTACATCATTTAAATCCGATACCGAAATTTTGTTCGATACATATCGATAAATATTGATGTTATCTGCTGTTTCAGGTGCATATATCTGATTGATTTCATTCGTCGTATTCTGATTTGTAATAATACTTGTGTAAGGCTTAAATTTAGATGCCGCTTCTTTATTTATTTTATCAAATTCATGACTTTTAATCGTCGTTTGCAGCTTGATTGCTTTTTGTTTGTTTTCACTTAATAAATATACAACCGCTCGATCTGTTGATTTCGTATCTACGAGTATTCTATCAAAATTAATTTTAGGGTAATTGCTCATGCTCAGCCCTAACACTTGATTTAAATACATTTCACTCGGGACACTGTCCGGGAAGTCTAAAATCGTATATCTTTCTGATAAATCATCTAACTGCACAGCTGATTCACTCGTTAAGATATCTACTTTCTTTACATCTTTATCTAACATAACATCAGTTATCTTCTTGATTTCTTCAACGTTAGACGTCCCTTTCAAATCCGTGCCGTTTCGATTAATAATTCTTAAGGGCATGATAACACTATCTATAGGTTTACTTATTTTAGGTCCAATGGCAGGTGTTTCAGCGTTCATATCGGATTCTAAGTCAGTTAACTCGGGCGTAAAAGTCCATACGCGATATGTCATGAAAACACTGAACAATACGAATATGATGAGTATAACAGATTTAATGACTTCTTTATTACGCATCCCAATCACCAAACTCATCTTCCATTATTTCACACGGTAATGTGATATAAATCGATGTACCTTGGCCTTCTTTACTATTTGCCCATATTCTACCATTATGGGATTCTACGATTTCTTTAGTAATTGCGAGACCTAAACCAGTACCGCCCATTTTACGTGTTCTTGCTTTATCGACTCTGAAGAATCGATCGAATATTTTATCTACTTTATTAACAGGAATACCAATACCATTATCTTTAATTTGTATTGTCATTCTGTTATATAACGTATTTTGTTTCACATGAAACTCGACACGTTTTTTAGATTCTTGTGAGTATTTAATCGCATTTGTTATGACATTATCAAATACTTGTGTCATCTTATCAGGATCAATTTCTACAAATAGTCCTTTAACTGGTATGTCACGTACAAACGTAACATTTTTACCTTGTGTCATTTCATGACGATTTATAATTTTATTGATAAACATGTTGAAATCAATTAGTTCTGTATTCATTTGCTCGCCTGAATTATCCATTTTAGATAATTGAAGTAAGTCGTTTACTAGACGAATCATACGGTCTGTTTCTTCTCTCGTAACATTTAAGAACGTAGGTGCAACTTCTGGATCACGCCAAGCGCCTTCTTCTAGAGCTTCTATATAACTTCTCATAGAAGTTAAAGGTGTACGCAATTCGTGTGAAACATTCGCAACAAATTCACGTCGTTCATTTTCAAGAATATGTTGTTCTGTTACGTCATGTAAGACGGCAATGTAACCATTTATAAACCCAGTATCTTGAATAATTGTACTGAAGTTAACACGTACGATTAGACCTTCCTCTTCGTTAATATCGATAACAAAACTATCATTATTTTCTTGTAAATCATCCAATGAATAGTCTTCATCAATATTTAAGACATCTAATATATGTTTAGATTCAACTTCTCCACGTTCTAAACCAAGCATCTTAAGCGCCATCTCATTAATAATACGAACACGACCTCGACGGTCAGTAGCTAAAACGCCATCGCTCATATGTGTAATAACTGAGTCTAGTCGACGTTTTTCACTTTCTGTATTCGCTTGTGCTTCTTGTACACGTTTAGATAAGTTATTAAATGAAAGGGCTAGTTCGCCGATTTCATCATTACCGTATATTTTTACGCGCTGTGTATAGTTACCTTTAGACATTTCTAACGTCTGATTACGCATGTCTGATATTGGTTTCGTAATTGTTCGCGCAATAAAGAAACCGAGTACGATTGTGATTAATAATGAAATAGCTGTACCGATAATAAAGATTTGGTTAATGTTATTTAATTGTTCATAAACAGAATCAATATCTGATTCAACATAAATATCCCCTACAACTTTATCGTCATAATGTACGGGCTTATTTTTAATCCACACTCTATTTTTATCTGCAGAATCATTTTTCAAGACAATTTTGTCGTTAGCTTTTCCTAATGATAATGCCTTTTGAACAGAGCTATCGTTTACTTTCTGGTTGACGGTATTTTGGTTTGTGGCTTTAGATGTCGCGACAATAATTTGGTCTTCATCGATAAATCGAATTTCATCAATTTCTGTGCGATTTGCATAATCATCTAAAATGCCTTGTATTTCTTTTTGGAAATTTCGGTCTGGATCTTCCGAATTGTATGCTTTCTTGATGTTGTAATTAATCTGTTTAACATGCTGTTCGATATTCGTCTTAAAGTTACGCGTCATTTCTTTTTCTAGACTGTTCGTAAAGTATAATCCGATTATTTGCATACCAATAATAATTAATAAAACATATATTACAACAAGTTTAATGTGGAGGGATTGGAATTTTTTTAACCAGTTCATAGCATCATCCTACTCTTGAGTTTGCAGGAAGTAACCCACGCCTCTACGCGTTACAATGTATTCTGGATGAGATGCATCATCTTCAATTTTCTCG
This sequence comes from Mammaliicoccus sp. JADD-157, assembly GCF_049310805.1. Taxonomy (NCBI): domain Bacteria; kingdom Bacillati; phylum Bacillota; class Bacilli; order Caryophanales; family Staphylococcaceae; genus Mammaliicoccus; species Mammaliicoccus sp. JADD-157. The sequence continues at coordinate 49,363 of NZ_JBMOVZ010000004.1, forward strand.
CGTAGACGACGTATTGTAACGTCCACAGTTCTTACATCTCCAAAGTAATCATAACCCCATACAGTTTGTAGTAAATGTTCACGTGTCATGACTTGTCCGATATGTTTCGCTAAGTAATGGAATAATTCAAATTCACGGTGCGTTAATTCGATATCTGCGCCACGTTTTTTAATTGAATATGCATCTGGATATACTGTAATATCTTTAATGACTATTTCGTTTGTTTCTTCATCTTCTGTTTGGCTAGGCTGTGAATAATGTCTACGTAAGTTAGCTTTAACACGTGCGATTAATTCTCGTGTTGAAAAAGGTTTCGTTACATAGTCATCTGCACCTAGTTCTAGTCCTAAAACTTTATCTATTTCTGAATCTTTAGCTGTTAACATAATAATAGGCATGTCGAATTTTTTACGTACTTCACGACAAACTTCCATACCATCTCTACCTGGTAACATAATATCTAATAAGACAATATCTGGTTCTTCTTCATATATTAGGTCTACTGCGTCATTACCGTCATATGCGCAATAAACATCATAACCTTCTTTTTTTAAATTAAATTCTAGTATGTCTGCAATTGGTTTCTCATCATCAACGACTACTATTTTTCTAGCCATAGCACTAACCTCATTTCTTTTTGAAAGTAAGTATCTTCGAGCACAGATTTGTGCATGATATCCTATACTATAATTTAACACTATTTGATGATTAATTCTATTGTTTGCCGTTATTCAATGGCAAATAACATAAAAAATGCTTATCGTTATTACGATAAGCATTAAAAGCGGTCCCGACGGGAATCGAACCCGCGATCTCCTGCGTGACAGGCAGGCATGTTAACCGCTACACCACGGGACCTAATATGTATGAAATTGAAATGGTGACCCCTACGGGACTCGAACCCGTGTTACCGCCGTGAAAGGGCGGTGTCTTAACCGCTTGACCAAGGGGCCTTCATAAGCACAAAATTGATTATAGCATGGTCTTTAAAGAATGACAAGATTTTATTTTAATTTTTTTATATAATATATTTAGGAACATTATAAAGGGATGATGATATGGAAGAAAAGCTCACAATAAAAAAGGGACATCGTAAATTAAGTAAAGGTGAGATTATAAAAAGACTAATTTTTATAACAATCGGCAGTGTCTTAATGGGTATTGGTTTAGAGTTATTTTTAGTGCCGAATAAATTATTAGATGGCGGTATAGTTGGCATAGCTATTATATTAAGTCACTTAACTAATATGAAACTTGGTCTTTTTATATTCTTATTGAATATTCCATTTTTCTTTTTAGGATATAAACAAATAGGTAAGACTTTTACGATATCAACGGTGTATGCAATTACAGTCCTTTCCGTTACAACAGCTTATTTACATCATTTTGAACCTTTTATTAGAGAAATATTTTTGGTTACAATTTTTGGTGGTGCAATTATTGGTTTGGGTGTTGGGTTAGTAATTAGATACGGCGGATCATTAGATGGTTCTGAAATCAGTGCCATTCTTATTAGTAGTAAAGCGCCATTTTCAGTTGGAGAAATTGTTATGCTAATCAATTTTTTCATATTCGCTGCAGCAGGATTTGTTTTTAATTGGGAATCAGCGATGTTTTCAGTAGTAGCTTATTTTATTGTCTCTAAAATGATAGACGTTACTGTACAAGGTTTTGACGAATCAAAAGCCGTATGGATCATCAGTGATACATATCGAGACATAGGAGAAGCTATAAACGACCGTTTAGGCAGAGGCGTAACATATTTAAACGGTGAAGGAGCTTATACAGGAGAAGATAAAAAAGTATTATTCTGTGTAATAACGAGATTAGAAGAATCTAAGCTAAAAGATATCGTAACAGAAATAGATAATACAGCCTTCTTATCAATCGGAGATGTAAGTGAAGTAAAAGGTGGACGGTTTAAAAAACGTGAAATACACTAATTAATAATGAAATACAATTCGATATTGATTGTCGTTATTAGAAAAAGAAGCCATACAGCAGGTGTTGTATGGCTCCTTTTTTTAAGGGTTCTCAGTTTTAGGTTGTAACGGGCAAGTTATTGTCTTTTCTCAGTAAACGTGTCAATAACGAGGGCCTTGTTGACTTTTCTCGATAGTCTTGTCAATAAGGAAGCAATATATTGCACGTGGACCTTCTCTTGCAACATCTACTCCCTTATTTACTCAAACAAAAACGCTGAGACAATTAATTTGTCTCAGCGTTTTCGATTTAAAAATTTATTAGTCCCATAAGTTTTCTAATAGGTTTGTTTGGTTTCTATCTGGCCCAACTGAGAAGATAGAGATTTTAACGTTACATAATTCAGAAATGCGCTCTAAATAACGACGAGCATTTTTTGGTAATTCTTCTAATGAACGACATCCTGTAATATCTTCTTCCCAACCTGGTAGTTCTTCAAAGATTGGTTTACAACGTTCTAATTCATTTAAGTTTGCTGGGTATTCTGTGATTTCTACACCATCAATTTCGTATGCTGTACAGATTTTAACTGTTTTAAGGCCTGTTAATACGTCGATTGAGTTGATTGATAAATCTGTAATACCACTTACACGACGTGAATGACGTAATACAACTGAGTCAAACCAACCAACACGACGTGGACGTCCTGTAGTTGTTCCGTATTCACGACCTACTTCACGGATATGATGACCATCTTCATCAAATAATTCTGTTGGGAATGGGCCATCTCCTACACGTGATGTGTATGCTTTACATACACCGATTACTTTAGATACGTAAGTTGGCCCAACACCGCCACCAACTGTAACGTTACCTGCAATCGGGTTGCTTGATGTAACAAATGGGTATGTGCCGTGGTCAATGTCTAACATTACACCTTGAGCACCTTCGAATAATACTTTTTCATCATTAACGAAAGCATCGTCTAATAATTTAGCTGTGTCTGTAACATATTGTTTCAAGCGTTGACCTGCTTGGTAATATGTTTCAAAGATTTCATCAAACGTGAAACCTTCAGCGTTAAACATTTTTTCAAATAATTCATTTTTATATTCAAGATTTTGTTTTAAAAGTTTTTCAAATGTTTCTTTATCTAATAAATCAGCCATACGGATACCGATACGTTGTGCTTTATCTACATACGCTGGACCAATACCTTTTTTCGTTGTACCAATTTTATTATCTCCACGTTTTTCTTCTTCTAATTCATCTTGTTTCAAATGATACGGTAAGATAACTTGAGCACGGTTAGAAATTCTTAAATTGTTTGTTGCTACACCGCGTTCATTTAATGCGTCTAATTCTTTCAATAAAGCTACTGGATCTACTACTACACCGTTACCGATAACACTTGATTTTTCTTCATAAAAAATACCTGATGGTACTAAGTGTAATTTATAAGTTTCTCCGTCAAATTTAATTGTGTGACCTGCATTATTACCACCTGAAAAACGCGCAATAATATTTGCATCTTCAGCTAAGAAATCTGTAATTTTACCTTTACCTTCGTCTCCCCATTGCGTCCCAACTACTACGATTGATGACATGTGAGCACCTCCGCTTTTTCTCATTAACCATTAAGTATTCTATCAGTCCTATACTTAAAATGCAAACTAAAAACGAACATTAATTTATGGTGTTAATTTACATTTTAATATTCTAAAAATTTGCATTAAGAAAGCTTTAACCATGGTAGTTACAAGGTTTTATCCTGAAAATTATATGCTTCAAAACACAAACGAAACAATAATTAACTGTCATTTCACGAAACAAAAGACGTACATTTATTACAAAGTCATAATAAATGTACGTCTTTTGGGTTAAAAACTTTTTTTATCCGAATTCCATACCGGCATGTTGATAATCTATATCTGTAAATTTGTTATATTGTTTCATGAAGTGCAATTTAACGGTTCCTGTCGGGCCGTTACGTTGTTTTGCGATAATAATTTCTATTTCACCGTTTTCATCTTGTGCACCTGCATCTACCGCTTCACCATCTTCATCTTCTCCACCACGAGAATAATAGTCATCACGGTATAAGAAAGCCACAATATCCGCATCTTGCTCGATAGAACCTGATTCACGAATGTCACTCATCATCGGTCTTTTATCTTGTCGTTGTTCAACACCACGAGATAACTGACTCAATGCGATAACAGGACATTCTAATTCTCTCGCAATAGCTTTAAGCATACGTGAAATCTCTGATACTTCTTGTTGTCTATTATCAGAACTACGTGAACCACTACCTTGAATCAACTGTAAATAGTCGATCACAATCATGTCTAATCCGTGTTCTTGTTTTAATCTTCTACACTTAGCTCTTATGTCAGTGATACGGATACCTGGTGTATCATCGATGAATATTTTAGTACGTGATAATTTACCAACAGCTACTGTAAACCTACTCCAGTCTTCTTCCGTCATAGAACCAGTACGCAATCTATTAGAGTCTACGTTACCTGTACTACAAATCATACGTGTCGCTAGCTGGTCTGCACCCATCTCTAATGAGAATATACCGACTGAGAATAAGTTCTCGTGAGTAGCAACTTGTTGGGCAATATTTAATGCGAAGGCAGTCTTACCTACAGAAGGTCTCGCAGCAATAATAATTAAATCGTTGCGGTTAAAACCTGCTGTCATCTGATCTAAATCACGATATCCAGTTGGTATCCCCGGGGTTTGACCACTATTTTGATCTAACTGTTCAGCATTATCGAACACAATACCTAAAACATCTTTAATATCTTTGAAACCTTCTGTCCCTCTAGTAGCAGATATCTCTAAAATTCTCTTCTCTGCATCACCTAATAGTGACTCTAAATCAAGCTCTGGATTATACCCATCTTCAGCAATACTATCTGCTACACGAATTAATTGACGCTTAACAGCATGTTTAAACACAATATCTATATAGAAATGAACGTTTCTAGTTGTTGGTACATTGTTTGCTAATTCAGCTAAATAAGCCGGTCCACCAGCTTCTTCTAGCAAAGACTCAGCTGCTAATTCATCCATCAGGGTAACTGAATCAATTTCCTTATTCTGTTCATTTAACATCAACATAGCTCTAAATATATGTTGATGATTAGCTCGATAGAAAGCTTCAGGTATTAATGTTTCACCTGTTGAGTTAATCAGTTCAGGATCAATTAAGATTGCACCGATAACAGATTGTTCAGCCTCTATATTATGAGGCATTTGTCGTGGATTCATCATATTATCCATACCATCCATACTGATTACTCCTTTCCATTTTTAATATTATTTATTATAACGCATTAAAATAGGTCGGTAAATCAAATACCGACCTATTTTATATAATCTGTTATTCTTCTACAACGTGTACTTTTAATGTACCTGAAACTTTATTATGAAGTTTAATTGGTACGTTTGTGTAACCTAAACTGTGAATACCGTTCGGTAAATCCATTTTACGTTTATCAACTTTAATGTCGTGTTGTTTTTGTAAAGCTTGTGTGATTTGTTTTGTACTAACAGAACCGAACAACTTACCGCCTTCACCAGTTTTAGCAGAAATTTCAACTTCTAATGATTTTAATTTATCTGCTAATGCTTTAGCATCATCGATTTCTTGTTGTTTGATTTCTTCTTGTCGTTTGTTTTGTTGTTCTAATTGTTTCATATTTCCTGCTGTCGCTTCTACAGCATAATTATGTTTAATTAAAAAGTTTTGAGCGTAACCTACTGGCACGTCTTTAACTTCTCCTTTTTTACCTTTTCCTTTAACATCTTGTGTGAAAATAACTTTCATTATTCTTCCACTCCTTCTTCATCTGTTTCAACAACCTCAATAAGTTTTTCGATTGCTTCTTCTACTGTTGAATCTTTAATTTGTGTAGCAGCGTTTGATAAATGGCCGCCTCCACCTAGAGCTTCCATTGTTAGTTGTACATTCACTTCTCCTAAAGAACGAGCTGAAATACCAACTGTGTCTTCTGAGCGTTTAGCTACAACATATGAAGCTTCTACACCTTCTAATCCTAATAGTTCATCTGCAGCTTGTGCAACTGTAACAGGATGATAAATTTGTTCTTCATCACCATGTGCAATTGCTACGCCACCACGGAATAGTTTAACTGTCTTAATTAAATCTGAGCGCTTAATATAAGTATCTATATCATCTTTCAAGAAGTGCTGGCAAAGAATTGTATCTGCACCATGACTTCTTAAGAAACTCGCAGCATCGAATGTTCTTGAACCGGTTCTTAACGTAAAGTTACGTGTATCTACAATGATACCCGCCAACATAATTGTCGATTCAATTCTTGTTAAACGATGTTCTGTCGGTTGATATTCTAGCAACTCTGTTACAAGTTCTGCTGTAGAACTTGCGTAAGGTTCCATATAGACAAGCAGTGGACTTGAAATAATACTTTCCCCGCGTCTATGGTGATCTATGACTACTTTTCTATTTGCTTTATTTAATAAGTTCTCATCTATTACAAGTTCTGGTTTGTGCGTATCAACGACAACTAATGTCGTACGAGATGTCATCTCATGCCATGCTTCTTCTGATGTGATAAACCTTTCTTTCAAGTCTGGTTTTTCATCAATTTCTCTCATAACACGTTGTAATGTATCATCAATATCTGAATCATTTAATACGATATAAGACTCTAAATTATTCATTTTAGCAATACGAGAAACACCAATAGCTGCACCTATCGCATCCATATCTGGTGATTTATGACCCATGATAATGACTTTGTCACCTTCGATTAAGATATCTCTTAACGCATGAGAAATAACACGAGCACGTACTCTTGTACGTTTTTCCATTGGGTCAGTCTTACCACCATAGAATCTTACGTTACCGTTAAAGTTCTTGATGGCAACTTGGTCTCCACCTCGACCAAGAGCTAAATCTAAACTTGATTGAGATAGTTCACCAAGTTCTATTAGGTTCTCACTGCCTTCACCAATACCTATACTTAAAGTAAGCGGATGCCCAATTTCTCTTGTCTTATCTCTCAAATCATCTAACAGATTGAATTTAGATGCTTCAATATCTTCTAAAATACTATTGTTTAACAATCCAATAAATTGATCCGAACTATAACGTTTAACATACAATTCATAACGAGTTGACCAATCATTAATTACATTAGTAATAAGACTATTCACTTCTGAACGTTGTGAGTCATTCATGTTTTGTGTAATTTCGTCATAGTTATCTAAAAATATCGTAGCGATGATAGGTTTTTCATTTTCATATAATTCATATACACGTGAAGTTTCTGTTATATCAAATAAATAAATTGATTTTTCATTTTCAGTGTAAGTGACTTTATATTTGTATGATCCTTCTTCAATTTCTACTTCTTGTGTATTTTCTAATCTTTTTAATATATTTGGAAATATTTCATTTATTGGTTCGTTTAATACATCTCTTTCTAAACGTCTACTAATAAAATTATTAATCCATTCAATATTATAGTTTTTATCGAGTAATATTACGCCAATTGGCAAATCACTCACAGCACTCGTTTTACTTTTGGTAATACGACCCGCTAGACTCCCGATGTATAAATCTAATTTTGCAAAGCTGGTTCTAATAAAGTAAACACTCGCTGCAAATAGGACTACAGTAATAACCGTCGCAATAATCGCCCAAAATATTGAATTTAAAAAACTTAAAACGAGCAGTGCTAAAGCCAAGACCATCATAATAATATAAGGAAATATTAGGGCTTTTTTAACTGATTGACGGTTCATAAACTCACCTCAATTTACTTTTTTATGCGTTGTTTTAAATTAAACCATATGTCCATTAAGCCAAATAAGTATGCAATTGGTTTAAATATAAAAGCAAGAACGAAAATAATTACAGCTACAATTATAGGTAATTTTTTTACTTTTATAAATAAATGGAATAGGGATAATGCTTGGATAAATATAACCCATTCTAACACAAACTGTAAGTTAGTGACTATGCCATACATCACAACATTGTCTTTCGTTACGAATAAACTAACGAGTACTGTGATTACAAAAATGAAAGCGACACTACTTTTAATTTGCCACATAAATAATGGTCTGAATACCGGTGTTGCGATTTTGTACTTTCTCAATATAGGGAAAGTCACGAGTAAATTAACAAGTACTAATAAAAATACCCATAATATAATATACCCAGGAATACTAGCTTGTAATATATCAATTGAAGCTTGAAGAGATTCTTGAATTTCTGTACTGAAATTACCACTCATTTCAAAATAAGACACGATTACATCATAATATTCATTAAAAACATTACTTGTTAGTGGTAGTTTTCCCGTTAATTGCATGATTAACACACCAGCAATTGTTAATACACTCATAAATGCTGTTACTAAATATAATATACGTTCTTTAGATGTACGTTCTATTAATAATTGTCCAATAAATACACTCATAAAAATCATCAGTGTCATGACAGTTAATAAATATACGTTACTAAGTAATACGGTTGCGCATAATGCCACTACAACTGTCACAAAAAACGACGGTTTTGATCGATACCAAAGTATTGTTCCAGGTATTGTAATGAACGGTAGTATTACAAATGCTAAAGGTGGTAAAAAGTTAATAATAACCATACTTAACATTAGTAAAACTATTGAAATAATTGTCGCTTTTATATCGACTTTAAAAGACAAAATTTTCACTTCCCAATCTATTTTAAACATCTTTCTCTATTTTACAGATTTTTATACTTTAAAACAATGTAGGTGACTTTTTTAACGACTTAACGTGCTTTAAATTTATGTAATTTTAAGAAATGATAAACATATGGTGCCCAATCTCCAAAGTTTAATAAAAATCCGTCATGCCCAACATTATCTGGCACGAAGAAATGTCTGTGGTACTTGAAGAATCGACCGAGTGATTTTACTTGGTCATCTGGATATAATAAGTCATCAGTGAACCCTAGTGTTAATACTTTTGTATCTATTTGTTTTAATCGTTCTTCAACATCATTTCGTCCTCTAAATATATCGTGGCTATCTAATACATCTAATAAAGTGAGATAACAATCTTTATTGAAGCTATTTTTAAACTTATTACCTTGATATTTTTGATAACTGACAACATCATCTGCTGAGAATCTTGCTTCATAATCTTTACTTGAACGATAAGTTAAAAAGCCTAATTGTCTTGCAATACTTAATCCGTCTTGACCATTCATTTGAATAACTTGTCTTGCAATTTCATTGAAAGCTCTGCTATAAGATGATGTCTTTTCAGTTGCCGCTAAAATAACGGCTTTCTTTACTTCAATTGACCCGTCATATAAAATTTCGAGAGACTGCATGCCACCTAATGAACCACCAATTAGAACATCAATTTTTTCATAACCAAAATGTTTCAAAGCCAATATATTAGCTTTAGTTACATCTCTCATCGTTAAAGTATCTGGAAAATGGGGTGTATTTAATTTTGAACTCGACCCAAATGGGCTACCTATAACGTTAAAAGTTATAAATTGATAATCATTTATAGACAGATAACCACCATCGATAATTTCTCTCCACCAACCTGGATGCTCATCATCTCCATACGTTAAATGGTTACCTGTTAATGCATGACAGATAACAACAAGCGGTTGCCCCTTATAACCGACATGCTCATATTGAAGCTTTAAGTTATCAATCACTTCTCCTGATTCTGTTTCAAATCGACCTAATTCTACTGAACCTGTTTCACGAGAAATCATCTTATCTAACCCCCTCTTATATAATAGAAAAACTTCTTACTCGTTAAAGAAGTAAGAAGTTCTCATCATTCTTATTATGCGAGTAGACTCGTTGGTCGTAGCACCGTATCTAAGGTGACCGGTTGCTGAAGTTTCATCGGGCCAAATCCCTCAACTTCTCTGAATAAGCTTTACTATGTAATTAATATTAAGAATACTAGAAAAGCAATGGTCTTTCAATAACTTATACTTTGTTATTAAAAGACAAATCTTACAATAGCCATAATCAACATCCCTGCTAAAACAGATATTGTTAAACTACGCGTGACAAATGCAATAACGACAGTTGGTACTGCAACAAAAACACTTTCTAAGTTAAGTTGATATCCTGTTGATCCTTCTTGATTTAACATGCCTTCTACAATAAGTGCTGTAAATAAACAAACCGGCACAAATTGTAACCATTTAATGATTCCAGCCGGTAATTCAAATCTTGATAATAGAACAAACGGCGCTACTCTTATAACCCATGTCATAATGAAACACCCAGCTGTAATGAGTAGTAAATACATTGATATCGTCATTTATCAAACACCACCCCTGTAATTGAAGCGACTAATGTTGCTAATATAATAGAAAGAAACGTTGGCATAAATAACGTAAATAACAACATACAAAAAATTGTTAAACATATGAGCCACAAATGATAAATTATTTTATTTTTTTGTATCGTTTCGAATTGAGCAACTAATAGAAAAATAAACATTGCTGACAATGCATAGTCTAATCCGAACATTTCTGGGTTTGGAATTAGATTACCTATTAAACCACCTAATATCGAAGTTGTAACCCATAATATATATGCTGAAATGTTAAGCCCGTGCATCCATGTAGCATTTAAAGATTTTTCTTTTGCATACTTTGTAATAGCTACACCAAATGATTCATCAGTTACAAGAGTTCCAATTCCAATATTTGACCACAAACTATTGTTTTTGAAGGGTGGTACTAAAGCTAAACTTTGTAAGAATAAACGAGAATTCACAAAGAATATTGTTAAGAAAATAGCAGATATAGGAGATTGGATAGCTACAAGCGCACAAATGATAAATTGAGCAGCACCTGCATAAACAAAAATGGATAACAATGCAATTTCTAAAATGGATAAACCTGATGACACACCAACTACTCCAAAAGCTATCGCAACACTAAAATAACCGAGCATTGTTGGTATACAATCTTTAACACCTTGTAAAAACAAGGATTTATGTATGCTTGCAGATTCCTGCACTTATAATACCTCCATTCTCAAGGAGATAGTTTCAAAGGTTAGTCTAACGTTTGTCTAACCTCAGTGTGACTTACCTCTTTTTTGTTTTTAATATGTATTAGTTTTATCATATCAAATTAAGTTTAGCAATATAATTTGACGAAATATTAAGACAATTAATAATCCTTATATAAATAAAAGAATGGCAGCTCAAAGAGCTACCATTCTTTTATTTATATTACTCTCCTAAGCTAAATTCAGCACTTGCTTCGAATTTAACATCTTTACCTATCATTACGCCACCAGTTTCTAATGCTTGGTTAAATGATACGCCATATTTTTCACGATCGATTTTACCATCCACTACAAATCCTGTAACTGTTTCTCCGTTTAATGGGTTTTTACTTACTCCATTAAATTCTAAATCGAATGTTTCTTCATGTGTTGTACCAGCAATTGTTAAATCGCCAGTTACTGAATATTCACTTATAGATTTAGATTCGAAAGTAATATTTGGATTTTCTTCTGCACTAAAGAAATCAGCTGATTTTAAGTGTGCGTCACGATCAGGGTTATTAGTATTAATTGAATGTGCTTTAATTGTTACTTTAGCTTTTAATGATGATAAATCATTTACGTCACCAGTAACTTCTACATCATAATCATCAAAAGTACCTTTAACTCGAGATACCATTAAGTGTTTTACTGTAAATTCTAAACTACTGTGTACTTTGTCGAAATTGAAATTAGTCATGTGTCATAACTCCCTTTATTTATTTTGTATACTAAGTATACCAGATATAAAAATTATATTCAAGTTAAATCTAAAAAAAGAGTAACCATTAATATGATTACCCTTTTTATACTGTTTCACACATTTATAATTCTATTACAGTTTGACCACCCATAAATGGTACTAATACTTCAGGAACAGTAATTGTACCCTCTTCATTTTGATAGTTCTCAACAATAGCAGCAAATGTACGTCCTACTGCTAACCCACTACCATTTAAAGTGTGTACAAATTCTGGTTTAGAATCTTTATCACGTTTAAATCTAATATTTGATCTTCTTGCTTGGAAATCTGTCATATTTGAACATGAACTAATTTCTTTATAATCATTGTAGCTTGGTAACCAAACTTCAATATCATATGTTTTTGCACTTCCAAAGCCAATATCTCCAGTACATAGGTTAACTGTACGATAAGGAAGTTCTAGAGCTTGAAGTACTTTTTCAGCATGGTTAGTTAATTCTTCTAATGCATTGTATGAATCTTCAGGACGCTCGTATCTCACCATTTCTACTTTATTAAATTGATGTAGACGAATGAGACCTCTTGTATCGCGGCCTGCAGAACCCGCTTCACTTCTAAAACAAGCTGATTGTCCTGTGAATTTGATAGGGAACTGTTCATTTTGAAGCACTTCATCACGATAGAAATTCGTTAAAGGAACTTCTGCTGTTGGAATTGTATAAAGTCCTTCTTTTTCAACTTTAAATAAGTCTTCTTCGAATTTAGGCAGTTGCCCTGTTCCAAACATTGAATCAGCATTTACTAATTGAGGAACCATCATTTCTGTATAACCATGTTGTGTCGTATGCATTGTAACCATAAAGTTCATTAATGCTCTTTCAAGTTGTGCTCCTTTACCAGTTAAGAAGACAAAACGTGCACCTGATACTTTAGCTGCTCTATCAAAATCAGCCATTTTTAAATTTTCTACTAAGTCCCAATGTGCTTTAGATTCAAAATCAAATGTTCTTGGTTCGCCCCATTTACGTACTTCAACATTATCATCTTCGTCTTTACCGACAGGTGTTTCATCACTAATTAAATTAGGAATTCTTACTAATTTGTAAGTTACATCATCATTTAATTTGTTTAATGATTGATCAATTTCTTTAATTTGATCTCCGACTTGACGCATTTCTAATATAACGTCGTCAGCATTTTCTTTATTGCGTTTCTTTTGAGCAATTTCTCCACTTACTCTATTACGTCGTGATTTAAGTTCTTCTGTTTTTACAATAAGTTCACGGCGTTCTTTATCTAATTCTAATATTTCATCTACTACTGATGGATCGTCGCCTCTTTTAGCGATTTTTTCTTTTACATATTCAGGTTCAGTTCTAATCATTTTAATATCTAACATAATGTTTCCTCCCTATTTTCTATATTGTTTAAGAAAAAAAGCACCACGTTCCTTGTTATTACACAAGGGACGTGGTGCTTACGCGTTGCCACCCTATTTAACAGTCTGTAATAGACTGCACTCTAAGTCATATAACGGTTTAAACCGATTGTTCTTCTTAAAAAGGATAGATTCATTTAAGTTTCATGTCTTGTTTGCACCAACCACAAGCTCTCTATACATACCCGCTTAAATTACTTATTCCTAAACAATATAGTTATTAAATTAACCTAAATATACCAAATGGCTATGACCTTTTCAAGGAATAATTAAGATTCGGTAATAAGTCCAGTGTTTTCATAGACTTTTTTACCATCAATAATAACTATTTGAGCATGGTTTACGCCATAATGATATGGTAAATATTCATGATTTGGAATATCCCATACAACTATATCAGCTTGATCACCAGCTTCAATTGTACCCGCTTCAGCATCAATTGCTTTTGCAGCATTGACGGTAACAGCATTCCAAATTTCGTTTGGTGTTAATTTTAATTTTAGTGCTGCGATGCTCATTACAAGTTGTAAATTATCGGTTACACAACTACCTGGGTTAAAATCAGTAGCAATAGCAATTGCACCATTATTATCTAGCATACCCCTTGCATCTGCGTATTGGTCTTTTCCTAAGTAGAATGTTGTGCCAGGTAATAACACAGCGATTGTTTGGCTATTATTTAATGATTGTTTATCTTCTTCACTTGAAGCAACTAAATGATCTGCAGAAATCGCACCTTCATCAATTGCTAAGCCTAGACCACCTAACGGATCAATTTCATCAGCGTGAATTTTAACTTTTAATCCTTTATCTTTAGCTGCTTGCATATAGCGTCTTGATTCTTCTACTGTAAATACGCCTGTTTCACAGAATATATCAGCAAAGTCAGCTTTATCTTTCACATCATCTAATAAATCAATCATTTCTTGTAAGAAAGTAGCATTATCTTTTGCATCTTTAGGTACTGCATGAGGTCCTAAGAAAGTATGTTTCATTCTAATTGGTGTATTTTCTTCTAAACGATGTGCAACATCAAGTTGCTTTAATTCAGTCTCTTTATCTAAACCGTAACCACTTTTAGCTTCAACTGTTGTAGTTCCAAATTGAATCATTCTAACAATTTCTTTTTTCGATTTATTATATAATGCTTCTTCTGAAGCGTTTCTTGTAGACTCAACTGTACTTAAGATTCCTCCACCTTGTTTAAGTATATCTAAGTAACTTACACCTTGTTGTTTTAGCGCCATTTCATGTTCTCTAGAGCCACCAAATACTAAATGCGTATGTGCGTCTACTAATCCAGGAGACACGACTTGGTTTGTCGCGTCTATCACTTCTTTCGCTTCATACTCTTCTGTATGTTCTCCTGCATATACGACTTTGCCATCTTTAACGACAACTGTTCCATTGTTAACAATTTTTAAATCATTCAATTCTTTGCCTTTTAGTGGGCCTTCTGTCTTCTTAGGTAAAATTAATTCACCTATGTTTTGAATTAAAATATCATTCATTGTTCTCTGTCTCCTTTAACATTGGAATATCTACGTTTTTATTTTTAGCTGTGTCTATCGCAGTTTCATAACCTGCGTCTGCATGTCTTACTACACCCATACCCGGATCTGTCGTAAGTACTCGTCCTAAACGTCTATCTGCACGTTCACTACCATCTGCTACAACAACCATACCGGCATGTAATGAATAACCCATACCTACTCCGCCGCCATGATGAACTGAAATCCATGAGCCACCTGCTGCTGTATTAACAAGAGCATTTAATATTGCCCAGTCACCTACTGCATCAGAACCATCTTTCATTGATTCAGTTTCTCTATTTGGTGAAGCTACAGAACCTGAGTCTAAATGATCTCGTCCAATTACGATTGGTGCAGATATTTCACCATTTCTAACCAACTCGTTTAATGCTAATCCCATTTTTGCACGTTCACCGTAACCTAACCACGCAATTCTTGAAGGTAATCCTTGGAATGCAATTTTTTCACTTGCCATATCTAACCAACGCATTAACTTTTTATCTTCAGGGAACAACTCTCTCATTAATTGATCTGCTCTTTCGATATCTTTAGGGTCCCCACTGAGCGCCGCAAATCTAAATGGTCCTTTACCTTCACAGAATAATGGTCGAATGTAAGCTGGCACGAAGCCTGGGAAGTTGAAGGCATTCTCTAAACCTTCATCGAAAGCAACTTGTCTAATGTTATTTCCATAATCAAATGCTATTGCACCTTTTTCTTGAAAAGCTAACATAGCTTCAACATGTTTTTTCATAGATGCAGAAGACAATTTAACATATTCTTTAGGATCATTTTCACGTAATTTATCAGCTTCTTCTAAAGAATAACCTTCTGGTACATAGCCATTTAGTGGATCATGTGCTGATGTTTGGTCAGTGACGATATCAATTTTAAATCCTCTATTTAATATTTCGTGATGAACTTCTGCAGCGTTACCTAATAAACCAATAGCTAATGGTTTTCCTGCATTTTTAGCTTCTTCTGCTTTTTCTAATGCTTCGTCTAAAGAATCTGTAATCATATCACAATAGCGTGTTTCAATACGTTTCTCAATTCTTGAAGGGTCTACATCTACACCAATTACAACACCTTCATTCATTGTTACGGCAAGTGGTTGAGCGCCACCCATTCCACCTAATCCAGCAGTTAAAGTAATCGTGCCTTTTAACGTACCTCCAAAGTGTTGATTAGCCAGCTCTGCAAAGGTTTCAAATGTACCTTGAACAATACCTTGTGAACCAATATATATCCAACTACCTGCAGTCATTTGACCATACATCATGAGACCTTTTTTATCTAATTCATGGAAATGTTCCCAATTTGCCCATTTAGGTACAAGTACTGAGTTAGATAAAAGCACACGTGGAGCTTCTTCATGCGTTTTAAATACTGCAACTGGTTTACCAGATTGAACGAGCATTGTTTCATCGCTTTCTAATCTTCTTAGCGTTTCTACAATTGCATCAAAGCTTTCCCAGTTACGTGCTGCTTTACCAATACCACCATATACAACCAATTTTTCAGGATGTTCTGCTACTTCTGGATCGAGATTATTATAAAGCATTCTCAAAACTGCTTCTTGCTCCCAACCTTTACATTCTATTTCTAAACCTTTTTTCGCTTTAATATTTCTAGACATAATTCATTTCCCCTTTATTAAAAGATTAGTAAACTTAATGGAATTGCTATTAATAATGTAAGTGCGACACGAATAAACCAAATCACCACAAGTTTCCAAATTGGAATTTTAATATCTGTAGCTAAAATACAAGGTATTAAAGCTGAGAAGAATATAATTGCTGAAATACTTGTAATAGCTACTACAAATTTCACTTCTATTGCTGCTTTCACCACTAACAATGATGGTAAGAACATCTCTATGATTGATATCATGGATGCTTTTGCTAATAAAGGCTTATCATCAATAGGAAAAATATAAATAAATGGATAGAAAATATAGCTTAACCAATCAATAATAGGTGTGAAATTAGCTAATATTAATCCTAAAAATCCAATCGATAATATAGATGGTAAGATAGCCATCGTCATCTCTACGCCATCTTTAAGATTAAGGCCTATATTTTTAAATAATGTTAATGATTGATATGATTGTTTCTTTGCTTCATCATAAGCAGCTTTCATATAATTCCCTTTAACTTTAGATTCTTTTTGTCCTTCTTGATTATTGTAATATGCCTCTGATTCTCTAGAAATCGGTGGCAAATGAGCAGAAATTGCTGTTACAACAAATGTGATTATTAATGTACTCCAGAAGAATAAATTCCAGTGACCCATTAAGTCTAACGTTCTCGCTACAATAACCATAAATGTAGCAGAAACTGTTGAGAATCCTGTTGCGATTATGACCGCTTCTTTCTTGTTATACATGCCATCTTTATATACTCTGTTTGTGATAAGTAATCCTAAAGAGTAGCTACCTACAAATGATGCCACAGCATCAACAGCAGACTTACCTGGTGTCTTAAATATGGGTCTCATAATCGGTTGCATCAATACCCCAATAAATTCTAGTAATCCATAACCTACTAAAAAGGAAAGTGCAATCGCTCCTACTGGAATTAAAACACTTAGTGGTAACATCAACTTATCAAATAAGAACGGTCCATAATCCTTATCAAATAATAATTTAGGTCCTATCTTAAATACGTACATAATGCCTATCACTGCACCAAGTAGCTTAAAAATAACAAGAACACAATCTGTAAAAGATTTTTTAAAATCCATTCTGATAACAGGTAAAATAGCGCCTATTATAATGATAATTAATGCATAATAAGCAGTTAAATCTCCTAACAATGACCGAATACCTAAGTGAATGTGGTCAACAAGTATCGTATTATCTTTACCTATTTGTATAGGAATAAAGAATAAAATAATACCTATAATGCTAAATACATAGAATTTCCACATATCTTTACCTTTGTCTTGAAACTGTTGATTAATCATCACAACACCCCTTTGTTTCAAAATTCACTATCTTAAATATTCACATACCCTTTCTATATCGTGATGAAAGACTCTATCTTCAGTTATCGAAGGTACAACTTCTCTTAACTCCATATATTTTTCTTTTGTTCTAGGTGAAAGCTTTTCTACCCCTTTAATTTCTACCGCTTGTAGAGCGATGATACATTCTATCGATAATACTCTTCTTACATTTTGGATAATTTGATAAGCATGTCTTGCTCCAATCGTACCCATCGAAACATGATCTTCTTGGTTAGCTGAAGAAGGTATTGAATCGACGCTAGCAGGATGTGCTAAAGTCTTATTTTCTGATACAAGCGAAGCGGCAGCATATTGCATAATCATTGCTCCACTTTGTAAACCTGGTTCAGGACTTAAAAATGCTGGTAATCCACCATTTAATTGTGGATTAACTAACCTTTCTAATCGACGTTCAGAAACATTCGCTAATTCTGCAACTCCGATTTTCAAGAAATCCACAGCAAATGCTATTGGTTGTCCATGGAAGTTTCCACCTGATATAACGAGTGTTTCATCATCTTTATCAAATATTAATGGATTATCGTTTGCAGCATTCATTTCTAATTCTAATTTTTCTTTCACATAATTTAGCACTTGAAAACTTGCTCCATGAATTTGTGGGATACATCTTAATGTATATGCATCTTGCACACGTACTTCCCCTTGACGTGTTGTAAGTTTTGAACCGGCTAACCAATTACGCATTCTTTCAGCCACTTCAATTTGTTCATTAAAGTTTCTTACGATATGCACATGCTCATCATATGCATCCACAATTCCATTTAAAGCTTGATGTGTTAATGAAGCAATCCACTCTGAATTATAAGCAATATTTTCCGCTTCTATATACGCAATAACGCCTTGAGCTGTCATTGCTTGAGTTCCATTTATTAATGCTAAACCTTCTTTAGCTTGTAATGAATGAGGCTCTAATTCCAGTTTGTGCAAGACTGCTTTAGCGTTTAGTGTTTCACCTTTATAATGCACATCGCCTTCCCCAATTAAAGCTAATGCTAGGTGTGATAATGGAGCTAAATCACCTGAAGCTCCTAAAGATCCTTGCTCTGGTATAACCGGTATAATTCTTCTGTTAATAAATTCGACTAACAAGTTTACTAAGTCTTCTGTTACACCTGAGTGGCCTTTTAACATTGTATTTAATCTTAAAATCATCATGACTAATGAAACATTGTCTGGAAAGGCTTTTCCTACGCCACAAGAATGTGAACGAATTAAATTAATTTGTAAGTCATTATATTTTTCTTGCTCAATCAATACATCACTGAATAATCCAAATCCAGTTGTTATGCCGTATACAGTTTCTTTATTATTTATGATTCGTTCAACTGTTTCTCTACTTTTTCTAACATTAATTAAAGCTTCCTCTGAAATAGATATTTGCCCATCTTCTTCTAAAAATGTTTTAATATCTTGAATCGTTAAATCTTTACCTTTTAATATTAAAGTCACAAATAACACTCCTTTGGACACAAAAAAATACAACAAAATTTTATTTGTTGCACCTTTCTCTTATCTAATGTCTAATAGGTGTTCTTATGTCTATATATGATTGATACCTAAACCGATTGTTTCATGTTCTTTTCCTTTAATAGGAGCTCCTATTGTGCCGTATAGACTAACGGCTATCCATTCTCCTTCTTGCTTATCAGAATATGGATATCCTCTCACAACAGAAAATTTTAAACCAACAGTTCTCATAATTTCACCTATAGATAATTCACCTCTCGTAATACCATTTACTGCTTCTAATATCGCATGATACAAAGCGTGTGTTTCTCTATACTGTGTTTCAGATATAAGGTTCTGTCTTCTAGCTGCTGTCTCTATTGAAGAGATAATCTTATTAAGCGACATCGTTCCAATCTTACCAACTATAAATTGCATTTGATCGCAGTCTGGATTCAATTGTTTCGCAGTTTGCTCATCAGTAAGTGTTAATAATGTTGCGTACTTACCAATTGATATTTGTTCAGTCATGTGAAAGCTCCTATCTTATCTAATAACTAATATCTATATTCACATTATATTTTTAGTATACGCTTTCATAATTTTTATGACAATACTTTTTAAGATATCCGTAACACAGTGATTGATTAATACATTAGCTTAGTAAAGTTTTTATTTTTAAGTTTAGTAGAATATACTGTTCATTTCATAATTAAAGTGGCATAATAAATCGTACAATTAATTGAAGGTGGGTTAATCATGAAGACAATTTCGTCTGTTACAATTCCAAAAAGAGAGCAGGAATCTCACAAAGGCGATTATGGTAGGATTTTATTAATCGGTGGAAATGCTAATTTAGGTGGCGCTATTATGTTAGCTGCAAGAGCTTGTGTATTTAGTGGAAGTGGTTTAATTACAGTTTCTACACATTCATCAAACTTTGCTGCTTTACATTCACGTTGTCCTGAAGCAATGGTTTCAGATATAACTGACTTGAAAAAACTCTCTAAATTAATAGAGCAATCAGATTGTATTTTGATTGGACCTGGACTCGGCTTAGATTTTAAAGGCAATAATACTTTAACGTTTTTATTCCAAAATATTCAGCCTCACCAAACGTTAATTATTGATGGTGATGCTATTACGATATTGAGTAAATTAAAGCATACTTTACCAGAATGTGAAATTATCTTTACGCCCCATCAAAAAGAATGGGAAAGACTCAGTAATATACCAATCGAAGAACAAACTTATGAGAGAAATAAAGAAGCAGTCAAAGCATTAAATGCTACTGTCGTCTTGAAACAACATGGTACGGAATTATACTTTAAAGATCATGAATATAAATTATCTATAGGTACACCTGCTATGGCAACTGGTGGTATGGGTGATACTTTAGCAGGGATGATAACAAGTTTTGTAGGACAGTTTGATTTAGAAGAAGCGGTTATCAATGCTACTTATATGCATAGCTATATAGGTGAAAAACTTTCTAAAGATATGTACATCGTCCCACCATCTAAACTTATAGATGAAATTCCTTATGCTATGAAATCATTTGAAACATAATAAAACATATAAAAATACTCCCTCCTAAAACTTCACTATAATAACAGTGACTATTAGGAGGGAGTATTTTATTTATTATTCTTCGTCGTCTTCATCGTCTTCTTTTTCAATATCTTCGTTTACACGATCCATGAAGTCTTCTCTTAGTTCTTCTTTTTCATTTGTATTCTCTGTTGCTGGCGTATCTAAAGTTTCTTCTAGTACACCTTCAATTGGAGATTCTGCTATTTCATTTTCATCTGGTTCAACTTTTGCAACTGTTGCAACTTGTTGGTTTTCACCTAGACGAATTAATCTAACACCTTGAGCGCTACGACCATTTTGAGAAATATCAGCGACATGTAACCTAATAATGACACCTGAATTTGTGACAATCATTAAGTCTTCGTCACCTGTTACAGTCGTAATACATACTAGACTACCGTTTTTCTCTGTTAAAGTGGCAGTCTTAATACCTTTACCACCTCTGTTAGAAATTCGATATTGGTCAGCAGCAGTACGTTTACCATAACCATTTTCAGTGACGATTAAAATCTCATCTTGTTCTTCTTCGTCGGTAACGTCTAATCCAATTACTTCATCATTTTCTCTTAATGAAATACCTCTAACGCCTGCAGCAGTTCTACCTAATGGGCGTAGTTTCGTTTCATCAAATCGGATTAATGAAGCATGTTTCGTTCCGATAATAATCTCTTTCGTACCATCCGTTAGTCTAACCGCAATCAACTCGTCGTCTTCTTTAAAGTTAATCGCAATCTTACCGTTTTTGTTAATACGAGAGAAATTCGATAGTTTAGAACGTTTTACAGTACCTTTTTTCGTAGCAAATACTAGGAAGTCTTCTTCACTAGATAGATCTTTAACTGCTATCATTGTACTGATTTTTTCATCTTTATCAATTTCTAAAGCATTGACAATTGGTAAGCCTTTAGACTGTCTAGACATTTCAGGAATTTCATAGCCTTTTAGCTTGTAGACACGACCTTTATTCGTAAAGAATAATACATTATCATGTGTACTTAAAGTTACTAACTGGCTAACGAAATCATCTTCGATTGTATTCATTCCTTGTACACCACGTCCACCTCTATTTTGAGAGCGATAAGTGGATACAGGTAATCGTTTAATATAGTTGTTATGACTTAATGAAATAACGATCTGTTCTTCAGGTATTAAGTCTTCATCTTCAATTTGATCAAGTCCTGCAGCAGTTATTTCAGTACGTCTTTCATCACCATATTTTTCTTTAATCTCAATGATTTCTTCTCTAATAATTTCTAGTAATTTTTCTTCGTCATTTAAGATTTCTTTAAGTTCTTCGATAAGTTTTAGTAAATCTTGATATTCACTTTCAATCTTACCGCGCTCTAATCCTGTTAATCGACGTAGACGCATATCTAGAATGGCTTGTGCTTGTCGTTCAGATAATTTGAATCGGTTTTGCAAGCCTTCCATTGCTTCTGCATCGCTTTGAGATTCACGAATCAATTTAATAATTTCATCAATATGATCTAATGCAATACGTAAACCTTCTAGAATATGCGCTCTATCTTGAGCTTTTTTCAAGTTATATTTCGTACGTCTAGTTACAACTTCTTTTTGGTGTTCTAAATAATGATATATTACAGAACGTAAGCCTAATAGTTTAGGTTTACCGTTAACAAGCGCAATCATGTTTACACCGAATGAAGTTTGTAATGGTGTTTGTTTATATAAGTTATTTAATATAACATTCGCATTAGCATCTTTTCTAACTTCAATAACAATACGAAGACCAACTTTTAAGCTTGTTTCATCTCTTAATTCTGTAATGCCTTCGATTTTTTTATCGCGTGCTAATTCTGCAATTTTTTCAATCAATCTTGCTTTATTTACTTGGTAAGGAACTTCTGTAACAATAATGCGTTCTTTACCGTTTTTCATTACATCAATTTCAGCACGAGCTCTCATTAAAACTGAGCCACGTCCTGTTTCGTAAGCACGTCTTATTCCGCTTCTACCCATAATTAAACCAGCAGTTGGGAAGTCAGGACCTTGAACGATGTCCATTAATTCATTTGTTGTAATTTCTGGATTATGACTTAGCGCAAGAACGCCGTCTATTACTTCGTTCAAGTTATGCGGTGGAATATTTGTAGCCATACCAACTGCAATACCTGATGTACCATTCACTAACAAGTTAGGGAATCTAGCTGGTAAGACTACCGGCTCTCTCTCATTACCATCATAGTTATCTTGGAAATCAATTGTATCTTTATTAATATCTCTTAATAATTCACTTGTTATTTTAGCCATACGTGCTTCTGTATAACGCATTGCAGCAGCACCGTCGCCGTCCATTGAACCAAAGTTACCTTGACCATCTACTAATGGATAACGATAACTGAAGTCTTGTGCCATACGTACCATCGCTTCATAAATAGATGAGTCACCGTGTGGGTGATATTTACCCATTACGTCACCAACGATACGTGCAGATTTTTTATATGGTTTGTCTGAGGTCATACCTTGATCGTTCATACCATATAATATACGTCTATGAACAGGTTTTAAGCCATCTCTAACATCAGGTAGTGCACGAGATACAATAACACTCATTGCATAATCTAAAAATGACTCTTTCATTTCTCTACTGATGTTACGTTCACTCACTCTTGATTGAGGTGTTTCAGCCATTAATTATATCCTCCTTAAATCGTAAATTGTGCTTTAAATATCTAACGTTGCGTATTCAGCATTTTCTTCAATAAATTGACGACGAAACTCAACAATATCTCCCATAAGCATTTCAAACGTTTCGTCAGCTTCTATCGCATCTGTTAGTGTTACTTGAAGCATTGAACGATTTTCAGGATTCATTGTTGTTTCCCACAATTGATCTGCATTCATTTCTCCAAGACCTTTATAACGTGCTATAGACAGTTTAGGTGTTGAGCTTAACTCTTCTTTTAATTTATCTAATTCTCTATCGTTAAATACGTAATATTTCTTTTTACCTTGTTCTACTTTATATAAAGGTGGTTGTGCAATATAAACATATCCCGCTTCAATTAACGGTCTCATAAATCTATAGAAGAACGTTAATAACAATGTTCTAATATGCGCACCATCTACGTCAGCATCAGTCATGATAACTAATTTATGATATCTAGCTTTACTAATATCAAATTCTCCACCAATACCAGTACCTAGTCCAGTAATCATAGAGCGTATTTCATTATTTCCAAGTATTTTATCAAGACGTGCTTTTTCAACGTTCAAGATTTTACCACGTAAAGGTAAAATAGCTTGTGTTCTAGAGTCACGACCTAATTTAGCAGACCCACCAGCAGAGTCACCCTCAACGATGTATAATTCACATTCATCTGGTTTTTTACTTGAACAGTCTGCAAGTTTACCTGGTAGACTTGAAACTTCTAATGCTGATTTACGTCTTGTTACTTCTCTTGCTTTTTTCGCTGCTAGACGAGCTCTTGACGCCATAGTACCTTTATCTACAATGATTCTAGCTACATTTGGGTTCTCAAGTAAAAATCTTTCAAATAGCTCTGAGAATAGTTTATCAACAATTTGACGCACTTCAGAGTTACCTAGTTTTGTTTTTGTTTGACCTTCGAATTGTGGGTCACTATGCTTGATAGAAACAACAGCAGTAAGACCTTCTCGTACGTCTTCACCCGAGAGTTTTTCTTCGCCATCTTTAAGAAGTTTATTCTTAGTACCATAACTATTAATCACTCTTGTTAATGCTCGTTTAAATCCATCTTCATGCGTACCACCTTCATAAGTGTGGATGTTGTTAGCATAAGTCAGTAAGTTAGTCGCAAAACCGCTATTATATTGAATTGAGATTTCAACTTCTACATCCTCTTTAGTATCATGAATGTAAATTGGATCATCAAATAAAACTTCTTTTGATTTATTTAATAATTCAACGTAAGACTTAATACCACCTTCGTAGTAATAAGAATCTTCGAGTATATTTTCATCGTCTCTTTCGTCTCTAAGCGAAATTTGTATACCTTTATTTAAAAAGGCTAACTCACGAATACGTTTTTGTAGAATGTCGTATTCGTATTCAGTTGTTTCTGTGAAAATTTCTTCATCTGCTTTAAAGCGAATTGCCGTACCAGTATAATCTGTTTCACCAATAACTTTTAAGTCGAATTGAGGAATACCTCTTTTATATGCTTGATGATATATTTTGTTATTAAGGTGTACGTAAACTTCTAGTTGAGAAGATAGTGCGTTTACGACAGATGAACCCACGCCGTGTAGTCCACCAGATACTTTGTATCCGCCACCGCCAAATTTACCACCAGCATGCAATACTGTTAATATAACTTCAACAGCAGGACGTCCCATTTTCTCTTGAATATCTACTGGAATACCTCTACCGTTATCTGTTACTTTAACCCAGTTATCCTTTTCTATTATAAGTTCTATATGATCAGCATAACCTGCTAAAGCTTCGTCGATACTGTTATCAACGATTTCCCATACAAGATGATGTAAACCTCTTGATGCTGTAGAACCAATATACATACCAGGGCGTTTACGGACTGCCTCTAAGCCTTCTAATACTTGTATCTGATCTGCACCATAACTTACTTCGTTATTTTGTTCTGACACGTATTTCCACCTTCACTTTCATCTACTCAATAATATTGCCTTTAGATACATTAAATACCTTGGCATCTTTCATGATTTCATGTTCTATACCATCTACGGACGTAGTCGTTACAAAAGTTTGGACTTTTTCTTGAATCGTACTTAATAAATGCGTTTGTCGTTTATCATCAAGTTCACTCAATACATCGTCTAATAATAAAATTGGATATTCACCAACTACTTGATTAATCAATTCTATTTCAGCTAGCTTGATAGATAATGCTGTCGTACGTTGTTGTCCTTGTGAGCCATAAGTTTGAACATTCATATCGTTAACATGAAAACTGATATCATCTCGATGTGGACCATATCTAGCACTTCCACGCTCTATTTCTTTATCCATAGATTCATTTAATAATTTACAAAAAGCATCTTTCAAATCTTGTTGATTATGATGCGTTTCAGCAAGTTTAATATTAGGTTCATATTGAACCTGTAGTTCTTCGTTTTGACTTGTAATTCCTTTGTGAATTACTGCAGCAATCTTCTCTAACTCACTTATAAAATGCGCCCGCTTCAATGTGACGTTTGCAGCTTCTTCTGAAAATTGTTCGTTAAATACTTCTAGCATTGTACGATCTTTCATTTTGCCAATTTGCAACTGTTTAAGGTAATGGTTTTTCTGTTTAAGTAATCTTTGATAATTTGATAAATGACTTAAATAAACCGCAGACATCTGACCGAGTTCCATATCTATAAAACGCCGTCTAATTTGCGGGCTACCTTTAACTATATTCAAATCTTCTGGTGCAAACAGTACCACATTTAAGTGACCAATATATTGCGTTAATCTACTTTGTTCTAGATGATTGACTTTCGCCTTTTTGCCTTTCTTTGTGATGATTAAAGAAATAGGCATTTTTCCATGACGATAACTAAGTTCACCTTCTATTTTACCATACTCTTCCCCAAACTGTATGAGTTCTTTATCATTCGATGTTCTATGGCTTTTTGCTAACGCTAAAGTATAGATTGATTCTAATAAATTTGTCTTACCTTGGGCATTTTCGCCAATCAAAATATTAACATTTGGATTAAATTGAAGTGTACACTTGTTATAATTTCTATAATGGGTTAAATTAAGTTCTCTTAATATCATATCTATTCACTTAGATGATTGATGCGAAATTGACCTTCAGAAGGAATTTCAATTAAGTCACCATCATGTAATTTCTTTCCACGACGTGTCTCACGTTCGCCATTAATCAGTACTTCTTCATCTTGGAGGAACCATTTAGCTTGACCACCCGTTCCAATGACGCCTTCATTTTTTAGGAATTGCCCTAAAGTAATTTCGTCTTCAACTGAGATATCTTGTACCATTATCTTCACTCCAATCTTAATTAGTCATCTCTATATTATACCTTTTTTTCACTAAAAAATCATGTTTTTAGGTACAATTCATTAAATCAAAAATAAATCTATAAAAAATTAAAATATAAAAGAAAAAACAATACGCTAATATTTAAAATAAAAAGGCTATCCACAAAGTCAAAAGACAATGGGACAGCCTTAGTATTATATTATTTTATCTTTTTTAGTAAAAATTAATATCAAACTAACCAATAAAAATGCAAGTCCTGCTAAAAATGGAATTGTAATAAATCCAAAGACATTTATATATTCAGATGAGCAAGGCACACCTTGGGTACATGGTTTGATTTCTGCAAAGCCAGGTACTTTTTGTTCTAAATAATGCCATGTCGAAATACATAGTCCAATTAAAGAAATTGGTAATGCAATTTTTTTAACAGAATAATCATTTTGAAATGAGCCAATACCTGTAATTAACACCAATGGGTACATGCATATACGTTGATACCAGCATAGCGTACAAGGTATAAAACCACGTATTTCACTGAAATATAAGCTACCTAAAGTTGCAACTAAAGCTATTACCCAGGAAATAAAAAGTCCGTATTGTTGTTTCAAATTGACCACCTAATTTGATTTATTTTTCTTTTCGATAGCTTTATCTATAGCTTCAGAAATTTTGTCATAATCCATTGGATCTGATAATACTTTACCATCAACAACAACTGTCGGTGTTATGTCGACATCATATTTTTTCGTTAAATCAGCATCGCTATTCATTTGTTTGTATGATTCTGAATTACGATCTTTAACTAATTTCATAATTTGTTCTTTTTTATCTTTATCAACATCTAATCCATTGACGGCTTTTTTCACTACAGATTGTGTTAACCATTCATCATCACCTTGCATATCGTGATCGTCAGGTTGCGCTTCAAATAAAGCTCTGTGGTAGTTCCAGTATGCATCAGGTGCAACTTTATTCACAGCATGTGCTGAAGCTGCGCCAAGTTCAGAACCTTCACCATGGAACGGTGCATTAACAAATCTATATTCTACTTCGCCTTTATCAATATAATCTTTTTCAATTTTATCCATGAAATTTGTTTCAAATGCTTTACATGCTGGACATTTGTAATCTCCAAACTCTACAATTTGCACTTTAGCATCACCCTTTTTATGGGTTGGATTATTCTTTGTATCTTTAGATAAATCTTTAGCTTTAACTGTTCTTTCGAAGAGACTATCTTTTTCTTTGTCATCTCCGCTTCCACCGAACACGACAAGCATAACAATACCCGCAACTATAATTAGAATTGCAATCATAAGAAATATAATATTGCTATTACTATTTTTGTTTGCCATTTTAATCCCTCAATCTCTTTAGTGATAATATAAATTTTATACTATCGCTTACATAAATTCTACACGCTTCTGTAAAAAAACATTAAGGTTTTGTGACAAATGTATAGCACTTTTTATAATGAATTAATTTTTAGTCATGTTTAATGCATTTTTAAAGTTTTTAATAAGTCCTTTATCATAAGTTAACACACTGCCTCGATAAGTTTTTGCAGCGAATATTAATAAAAGGATACAAGTTACAATTGAAATAAGAATACCTAATAATATATGCCACTCTGGCGTAGTGTCAGAAATTGTTCTAAGCAACATAACCATTGGCGATAACAGTGGTACGAAGCTTGTTATCTTAACAAGCATAGTATCTGGAGTTCCAATACTAAACATAGCAATATAGAAACCAGCTAAAGAAATAAATGTTACTGGCATCATCGATTGTGCTAAATCTTCTATACGGCTCGTTAAAGCCCCTAGAATAGCCGCTAAAGTAATATAGGTAATTACCCCTATAATTAAGAAAACAAGCCCATATATGATGATTCTTGTAGTCTCAGAACCAAATTCAACACCGACTGCATCAAATAAGCCTTTTAAATCAAAAGCAAATATGCTAATTACAATGGCTAAAATAATAAAGAATATTTGTGTAAAAGCTACTGCTATTACAGATAATATTTTAGCTGCGACATGAATAGATGGTTTAACGCTCGTCACAATCATCTCGATAACTCTAGTAGTCTTCTCAGTAGCAATTTCTGTACCGATTTGATTCGCATAATTCAACGTAATGAAAAATGATAAGAATAGGATGATGTAAACGATAGCTATATTTAAAGCTTGTACTTTCGGTTTAACATCACTTGATTGTTTTTCGTCATCTTTTGACTTAATTTCTTTAGTTTGTACATCACTTGGCGTATTAAGTGCCTGTAAGTCTTTCTCTGATAAATCTAATTTTTGAGCAGTTAACGATGATTGCATTTGACTTAATGTTGTTTGTAAAGTCATTTTCTCATTTTCATTAACTAAACCTTTTTCATAAATTGTGCCATTTAATTTTTCATTTTTTATTTCAACTTGAATAAGGCGGTCGTATTTATCATCTTCCACACCTTTTTTTCCTTTTTCCAGTGATACTTTTTCAACTTTTTCTACATCATCATCTTGTTTATATTGTTTTTCTAACCCTTTATAAATCATTTCGTTATCTGTTTGAATTGCAACTGTTTTGGAACTATTATCAAAGAAATCGACAATTTTATCCACATTACTTAATGCAAAGATTAATAGCATAAATAATGCAGTCATAATAATAAATGATTTACTTTTTACTTTTTGTAAGTACGTTAAATTAAATGTAGGCCAAAACTTATTCATGTTGATCACCAACCTTAGCTATAAAGATATCATTCAGAGATGGCTCAGCAACTTGGAATCGTTTAAGATAACCAAGTTTAATTGCTTGATTATATATTTCTTCAGCATATCTTTCATCAGTAATTCTGATTTTAACGCCTTTTTTCGTATTCTCAAATGCTTCAATTCCCTCGAAATCTTTTAAGAATGAAAAATCATGATTCCCCTCAATGTATATATCTTTTTTGCCAAAGTCATCTTTCACTTTATCAAGAGAACCAGAAACAACTGCTTTTCCTTTACTCATAATACATATATAATCACAAAGTTCTTCAACATGTTCCATTCTGTGTGAGCTGAATATAATCGTTGTGCCCCGTTCTTTTAATTCTTTAACAGCTGATTTTAATAATTCAACGTTTACTGGGTCTAAACCACTAAATGGTTCGTCTAATATAAGCAACTCAGGTTTATGTATGATAGCTGCTATAAGTTGTACTTTTTGTTGATTACCTTTAGATAGAGCATCTATTTTTTTATCTTTATTTTCAAATGCATCGAATCGTTTTAGCCAATAATCAAGTTCTTGATCAATGTCTTTTTTATTCATGCCTTTTAATTCTGCTAAATATCTAATTTCTTCAAATACTTTTAATTTTGGATGCAAGCCTCTTTCTTCTGGTAAATAGCCGATTTTATTAGTCATTTTGTAATCAATCGGTTTATCATTAAATTTCACAACGCCGGTTGTTTTAGGTAGTAAGCCTAAAATCATGCGGAAAGTAGTTGTTTTACCAGCACCATTCCCTCCTAAAAAGCCATACATTGTTCCTTTCGGTACTTCTAAACTGACATCTTTCACTGCATTAAAGTCATTAAACTTCTTAGATACATTTTCGATAATTAATGTCATAAGTTTACTCCTTTTTACTAGATTGAATATCCGCTTGTGAGATATTCTCGTCATCTTCAAAGATGAATAATTCATCAATCGTTACGTTAAACACTTGTGAAAGTTTATGTGCCAACACTAAAGTTGGATTGAATTTATAACGTTCAATTGAATTAATTGTTTGTCTCGACACATTGACTAATCGAGATAATTCACTTTGAGTCATTTTTCTTTCAGATCTAAATTCATAAACCCTGTTTTTCAATTAATCACTTCCTGTCAAGTTAACTTTACAATAAATCAATTTTTTTAGTGTGTCAAGTGCACTTGACATCTATTATAAAAAAAATGAGGAACCCCTATTAATAAAGGATTCCTCAAGCTATAACTAAATATAATTAATATGTTCTAATTGGTAAAATCAATTGAATAACTGACTCGTCATCTTTTGGTTTAAGTATGAATGGTCTCATTGTTCCAAAGAATTCTACGTGTACATCATCGTTATCAATTGCTTTTAATGCATCCATCATATATTTAGAGTTAAAGGAAATTTTTAAAGATTCCCCTTCAACTTCTTCAGTAGTAACTTCTTCTTTTACAGTACCAATTTCTGGAGATGTAGAAGATAATTCTAATTTGTTAACGTCTGTAGATAGTTTAATAACATTGTTTCCACCTTCACGTGCTAATAGTGATGCACGATCAATTGCATGATAGAATTCGCTATTATTCACACCTAATTTTGTTTCATAATTTTCAGGGAATAATCTTGTTGTATCAGGATAGTTACCTTCTAGTAATCTTGAAATAAAGTTAATGTGTCCAACTTTAAATAACACTTGGTTACTAGCAAAGAATATGTTGATATCATCTTCTGAATCCGAAACAATCTTGTTCAATTCAGATAATGCTTTACCTGGAATGATTACATTTTTATCTTCTATGTCTTCATCTTCTAGTTTAAGCTTTCTTAATGCAAGTCTGTGTGAATCTGTTGCAGTACAGATAAGTTCTTTGTCTTGTATCAACCAGTTTACACCTGTCAACACTGGACGTGTTTCTGACGTGGACACAGCAAAGTTTGTTTGAGCAATAATATTTTTTAGTACTTTAATTGGTAATTTAATAGCATCATCTTCTGATACTTGTGGTAATAACGGGTATTGATCTGGGTCTAATCCACTAACATTAAATTCAGAATGACCTGAAGTGATTAATGTTTTGAATTGATCATTTGTTGATAGATTTACTGTTTTACCTGGTAATTTCTTAACGATATCAACAAAGAAACGTCCTGGAAGTACTACAGAACCTTTTTCTTCTATGTCTACTATTTTTTCACCATCAATATTTTCTTGAATTGTAATTTCAATTGATATTTCAGAATCTGATCCTGTTAATATAATACCTTTATCTGTTGCATCAATTTTAATTCCTGTAAGTATTGGTAATGTAGTTCTTGGTGAAATGGCTTTTAATGTATCATTCAATTGATTAAGAAAGTAATCTCGTTGAATTGTAAATTTCATAACTTATAAACTCCTTCCAGTCGTTATATATTAATTATATATCTTTTAAATTCGTAGTAATAGTAATAGGGGCTGTGGATTGGTGGATAACCTGCTTTAAAATGCGATATAAAAGTTATTCACATGTTGATAAACTGTGTATGGATGTGCACAACTTATCCACATTATCCACGTATTTGTTTTTCTAGTTGTTCTAAATCAGTCTTTAGTTCTGGATTATTTTCTATATCATTTCTAATTTTTTCATGAGCATGAATCACTGTAGTGTGATCTCTTCCTCCGAATTCTTCACCAATTTTAGGTAATGAGAAATCAGTAAGCTCTCTTGAAAGATACATTGCAATTTGTCTAGGATATGCGATAGATTTAGTACGTTTTTTCGCTGAAAAGTCTTCGATACGCACGTTATACATTTTTCCGACAACTTGTTGAATATCTTGAATCGTAATCTTAGTAGATCTAGGTGTCGAGATGATGTCTTTTAGTGCTTCAGCAACTAAATCAGTATTAATCGGTTTGTTTCTTAATTTAGAATAAGCCAAGACTCTTGTTAAAGCACCTTCTAATTCACGAATGTTCGATTGAATAGAATTCGCTATATAAGTAAGAGCTTCAACTGGTAAATCAAGGTTTTCTTCTTCAATTTTCTTCTGTAAAATTGCCATTCTCGTTTCAAAGTCAGGCGGTGTGATATCTACAATTAAACCCCATTCAAATCGAGTTCTTAAGCGATCTTCTAATGTTGGAATTTCTTTTGGTGGTCTATCACTAGAAATAACAATTTGCTTTTTGTTTTGATGTAAATCATTAAAAGTATGGAAAAATTCTTCTTGTGTTTGTTCTTTCTTTTGAATGAATTG
Organism: Mammaliicoccus sp. JADD-157; assembly: GCF_049310805.1. Classification (NCBI taxonomy): domain Bacteria; kingdom Bacillati; phylum Bacillota; class Bacilli; order Caryophanales; family Staphylococcaceae; genus Mammaliicoccus; species Mammaliicoccus sp. JADD-157. The sequence continues at coordinate 82,080 of NZ_JBMOVZ010000004.1, forward strand.
AATATCGTCTATTAATAGTACATCGATATTACGATATTTATCTCTGAAGCTTTCTGTATCATTTTTTCTGATAGATTTGATAAATTCATTTGTGAATTTTTCACTAGATGTATAAAGAACATTAGCGTTTGGATTTTGTTCTAATACATAGTGACCAATAGCGTGCATTAAATGCGTTTTGCCTAGGCCAACACCACCATATATAAATAGAGGGTTATAGGCGTTTGCAGGTTCCTCAGCTACAGCTAATGAAGCGGCGTGTGGAAATTGATTTCCTGGACCGATAACAAATGTATCAAAAGTGTTATTACTATTTAATTGGCTATTTGTTACTTCTTCATTTTCTTCAATTGTCTTACTTTTTGCAGGTTGTTCAGTAAAATCTTCACTTTCAAGATCGTCTTCTGATATAAATTTAACTTGAACTCTGTCGCCTATGACATTATAGATAAAATCTATGACATGTTCATGATATTTATTGGTTAACCACTCAGCTACAAAAGGACTTTGTGCTACAACTATTGCACGATTACTATCAATTTGATGTAGGTAAGTTCCTTTAAACCAAGTATTATAACCAGCAGAAGCGATTTGATCTTCGGCAATTGCTAATACCTGTTCCCAAATTTCTTCTTTTGAATTCATAAAAGTCCTCTTTCTAAAATTTTTATTGAGTTATACACATAAAATTGAATTGTTAATAAAGAAATACACAAGTTGTGAATAATTATCCACAACTTACTCACAAACGGTGGATAACTATTTATTCTAATTCCCTTGTCCACAATCTTTACATGCAAGAATCCAACTAAGAATGATAGTAATATCAACGGTTTGTATAACTTATCCACACAATTATACTTTTAAACAAAAGGAGTTGTCAAATGCCTGTGAATATGTGAGGAATTGTTAGATTATGTTGTGAATAAAAAATAAATTTAAATAATTATCCACAAAATGATTAATATTCACTGTGGATAAGTGGATAACTATTATTTTTCACATTCTAAAATTCTTCTTGATTTTTAAAAATCATTTTGTTATAGTTTAGTAGTTATTGAAATTGTGACATTTCACGTGTATGGTATAAATAATTTTGAAATTAATCTTCTGATATATATAAATGAATATCATACAAGCAATTAACTACTATTTAATTAGATGTTAAGAATAAATAATGGAGGTGTTCTTAAATGGTAAAACGTACGTATCAACCAAATAAACGTAAACACAGTAAAGTTCATGGCTTCCGCGCTCGCATGAGCTCAAAAAACGGCCGTAAAGTATTAGCTCGCCGTCGTCGTAAAGGTAGAAAAGTATTATCAGCTTAAGATCACTGAAGAGCAGTGGTCTTTTTTTTGTTTTAATTGATGAAATTGTTTTGTATAATAAACAATAATTAAGTGATGTATTGTGGAGTGGATGTTTGTGGAAAAGGCTTATCGTATAAAGAAAAATAGTGATTTTCAAAGAATATATAAAAAAGGTAAGTCAGTTGCTAATCGTCAGTTTGTTATTTATACTTCAGAAAATGATTGCGAACACTTTAGACTTGGCATCAGCGTCTCAAAAAAATTAGGTAATGCTGTTACTAGAAATAGAATAAAAAGGTCAATTAGAGAGTGTTTTAAAGTTCATAAAGAAAATATCATTCCGAAAGACATCATTGTTATTGCTCGTAACCAGGCAGTAGACTTGGAAGTACTCGAAACAAAGAAGAGTTTAGAGCACGTGTTGAAGATTGCTAAAGTTTTTAATAAACGTATTCCCTAAGTATTTTAATAATTACTAGGAGGTTGCAGTATGCTTAAATCAAACTATGAAGGACAATCAGTAGAACAAGCACTACAACAAGGTTTAAAAGATTTAAATGTTCAAGAGCAACAAGTAAGAATCGATGTAATAAATGAAGGTAAAAAAGGCATTTTTGGTTTTATGAAGCAAGATGCTCGTATTGAATTAACGATTATTGATCCAGAATTAAAAGAGTTTAATTCAATAGAAGATTTAAGAAATCGAAATCAACAAAATGAACAACAAACGCAAGATCTAGATGAAGATACAGAAAGCAACAATATAACAGAAGATAATGAAAATACCGTATCAGAAGATAATTCCAATCATTCTCAGAATGAGAAGAAAAACTCGTTAAATGACATCGCAGACCAAACATTAGAGTATATATTGAATATCATTAAAGAAATGAATATTAATGTAGAAGGGTCTTATAAAATTAAATCTAATACATTGTATATCGATATGTCGTCTGATCAAGCTTCCTATATAATAGGTAAAAGAGGGCAAGTGTTAAATGCCTTACAAACTGTCGGACAAAATTATATGCATCAATATATTAAAGGATATTACACGTTAATATTAGATATTGAATCTTATCGAGCGAAACGTAAAGAAACATTAGAGCAGCTAGCTATAAATATGGCTAAAAAAGCTAAACAAACGAAGAGACCAGTTAAGTTAGAACCAATGTATAACTTCGAAAGAAAGATAATGCATCAGGCATTAAGTAAAGTTGAAGATATCGAAACATACTCTGAAGGAAGAGAACCTCATCGATATTTAGTCATCAAGAATAAATGATAATGGTCGGAGTGAGTTATCTCGCTCCGCATTTTTTCGAACAATATATTCGAAAATTGTTACAAAACCATTTACAATCAAAAGAATGAATAGCATGAATGGTGGAGGAGAAAAATAATGGAACTAGATACAATTACAAGTATCTCTACGCCTATGGGTGAAGGCGCAATCGCAATTGTACGTTTAAGTGGTCCGGATGCGATAAGTATCGCTGATAGTATATATAAAGGGAAAAAACAATTATCAGAAGTCGATTCACATACGATTAATTACGGACATATTTTGGATCCTGACAGTGGCGAAATTGTTGAAGAAGTAATGGCGGCTGTTATGAGAGCGCCTAAGACTTTTACAAGAGAAGATATCGTAGAAATTAATTGTCACGGTGGTCTAGTAACTGTTAATCGTGTACTTGAATTAACGTTATCAAATGGAGCAAGAATGGCGGATCCGGGTGAATTTACAAAGAGAGCTTTCTTACATGGTCGTATTGACTTATCACAAGCAGAAGCAGTGATGGATTTCATACGTTCTAAGACGGAACGCGCATCCAAGGTAGCCTTAGGGCAGATGGAAGGGCGTCTAAGTGAACTCATAAAAGGGCTAAGGCAATCTATACTAGAAATACTAGCACAAGTTGAAGTTAATATAGACTACCCTGAGTATGATGACGTAGAAGAAGCAACATCTCAATTTCTATTAAAAGAAGCTGCTAACATAGAGCAAGAAATCGATAAATTATTGAAGACAGGTCAACAAGGGAAAATTATGAGAGAAGGCTTGTCTACAGTAATAGTAGGTAAACCAAACGTTGGTAAGAGTTCAATGCTTAATAATTTAATTCAAGATAATAAAGCAATCGTTACAGAAGTAGCAGGGACGACTAGAGACGTATTAGAAGAATATGTTAATGTTCGTGGTGTGCCTTTACGATTAGTGGATACAGCAGGTATTAGAGAAACAGAAGATATCGTAGAAAAAATTGGTGTTGAAAGATCAAGGAAAGCTTTGTCAGAAGCAGATTTAATATTGTTCGTATTAAATTATAATGAATCACTGACAGAAAGTGATTACCAATTGTTTGAAGCTATTAAAAATGAAGACTTCATAGTTATTATAAATAAAACAGATTTAGAACAGCACCTTGATATGGATGAGCTGAAAGAGATGATAGGTGACCATCCTATCGTACAGACATCGATGGTAGAACAACAAGGTATTGAAGAGTTAGAACAAAAGATATCAGAATTATTCTTTGGTGGACAAGTTCAGTCACAAGACATGACTTATGTATCTAATTCAAGACATATTGCACTGTTAAAAGACGCGAAGTCTTCAATTAAAGACGCAATTCATTCAGCTGAAGAAGGCATTCCAATAGATATAGTACAAATTGATTTAATCAAAACTTGGGAATTGCTAGGTGAAGTTATAGGTGAAGAAGCAAGTGAATCACTTATTGACCAATTGTTTAGCCAATTCTGTTTAGGAAAATAAAAGGAGGAAAAATTTTGACACAAAAATATGATGTTATTGTTGTCGGAGCAGGGCACGCTGGTGTAGAAGCAGGATTAGCTTCAGCGAGACGTGGCGCAAAAACTTTAATGCTTACAATTAACTTAGATAGTGTAGCGTTTATGCCATGTAACCCATCAGTTGGTGGTCCAGCAAAAGGTATAGTTGTAAGAGAAATTGATGCACTTGGTGGACAAATGGCTAAGACAATTGATAAAACACACATCCAAATGCGTATGTTAAACACTGGTAAAGGTCCAGCAGTACGCGCATTACGTGCTCAAGCAGATAAAGTATTATACCAAGAAGAAATGAAACGTGTATTAGAAGATGAGCCTAACCTTGATATTATGCAAGGTATGGTAGAACGTTTAATTATAGAAGATGATGTAGTAAAAGGCGTGGAAATGGTTATCGGCACTCAATATCTAGCTGATTCTGTTGTATTAACAACTGGTACATTTTTACGTGGTGAAATTATTTTAGGTAACTTAAAATATTCAAGTGGTCCAAACCATCAAATGCCTTCAATCACATTAGCAGACCATTTAAGAGATTTAGGTTTCGACATAGTTCGTTTCAAAACTGGAACACCACCTCGTGTTAATGGTGGCACAATTGATTACAGTAAGACTGAAATTCAACCAGGTGATGATGTAGGTAGAGCATTTAGTTATGAAACGACAGAATATATTTTAGACCAATTACCATGTTGGTTAACTTATACGAACGAACAAACACATAAAGTGATTGATGACAATTTACATCTATCAGCAATGTATTCAGGCATGATAAAAGGTACTGGTCCAAGATATTGTCCTTCAATTGAAGATAAATTCGTAAGATTTAACGATAAACCAAGACACCAATTGTTCTTAGAGCCTGAAGGTCGTAAAACTCAAGAAGTTTATGTACAAGGTTTATCTACAAGCTTACCTGAAGAAGTACAACGTAAAATGTTAGAAACAATACCGGGACTTGAAAAAGCAGATATGATGAGAGTCGGTTATGCTATTGAATATGATGCAATTGTACCTACACAATTGTGGCCGACATTAGAAACTAAATTAGTTAAAAACTTATTTACTGCAGGTCAAATTAACGGAACTTCTGGTTATGAAGAAGCGGCTGGTCAAGGTTTAATGGCTGGTATTAATGCGGCAGGAAAAGTATTAGGTAAAGAAGATGTTGTATTACGTCGTTCTGATGCTTATATCGGTGTATTAATTGATGACTTAATAACAAAAGGCACAAATGAACCATATCGTCTATTAACATCACGTGCTGAACACCGTTTATTATTAAGACATGATAATGCCGATTTAAGATTAACAGATATCGGTTACGAAATTGGTATGATTTCAGAAGAACGTTATGCTAAATTCAATCAAAAACGTGAAAGTATCAAAGCTGAACAAGAGAGATTACAATCTATTCGTATTAAGCCGAATGAACATACACAAAGTGTTATTGAAAGCCGTGGAGGTTCAGCACTTAAAGATGGTATATTAGCTTTAGATTTATTACGTAGACCAGAAATGGATTACAATGCTATCATGGAAATCTTACAAGAAACTTCTCCAGTTAATGAAGACATCCAAGAACAAGTTGAAATTCAAACGAAATATGAAGGTTACATTCAAAAATCATTAGCTCAAGTTGAGAAAGTTAAACGTATGGAAGACAAAAAAATACCTCTGAATATAGACTATGATGCAATCAATAGTTTAGCTTCTGAAGCGAGAGAAAAACTTAAAGAAGTTAACCCGTTAGATATTGCACAAGCATCTCGTATATCAGGTGTTAACCCAGCAGATATATCTATCTTACTTGTTTATATTGAACAAGGTAAAATCCAGAAGGTGGACTAAAATGAACGAACAAACTTTTATCAACTCATTAAAAGATTCAGGTATTACACTTACTAATCAACAATTAAAACAATTTGAGACATATTTTGAAATGTTAGTTGAGTGGAATGAAAAAATTAACTTAACAGCAGTAACAGAAAAAGAAGAAGTGTATTTAAAGCACTTCTTTGATTCTGTGACACCTGCTTTTTATGTAGATTTTAATGAAATCGAATCTATTTGTGATGTAGGAGCTGGAGCCGGTTTTCCAAGTATTCCACTTAAAATTATATATCCACACTTACAAATAACGATTGTAGACAGCTTAAATAAACGTATTAAGTTTTTAAATGAATTAGCTAATAAACTTGAAATAGATAAAGTGAATTTTGTACATGATAGAGCAGAAACGTTTGGCAAAGGACAATACCGTGAAAGCTTTGATTTAGTAACGGCACGCGCTGTAGCAAGATTATCTGTATTGAGTGAGTTGTGTTTACCACTAGTTAAAAAAGGCGGGCAGTTTGTTGCATTAAAAGGTTCTCAAGGCGATGAAGAATTAGATGATGCACAGTTTGCAATTTCAGTGTTAGGTGGAAAATTAAATAAAGTTTATGAATTTAAACTTCCATTAGAAGAAAGCACAAGACAAATAATTGCGATTGATAAATTTAAACAAACACCTAAGAAATATCCAAGAAAACCAGGAACACCTAATAAAGAACCTTTAACAAAATAATTTCCTGGGAAATACGTAAGAATGAAAGTGGGTAGATTGAAATGAAAAAACCTTTTTCTAAATTATTTGGACTTAAAGACAAAGAATTAGAACACATAGAAGAAGCAAGAAATGAAGGCAACGTCGCGATAATTTCAACAGAAAAAATTGTGCCTAACCGTTATCAACCGAGAAAAGTTTTTGATGAATCAAAGATAAAGGAATTAGCGCAGTCTATTAAAGAACATGGATTGTTACAACCAATTGTAGTTCGTCCAATAGAAGAAGGTATGTATGAAATTATTGCAGGTGAACGCAGATTTCGCGCAATTAAACATAACGATCTACCTGAAACTGAAGCCATCATAAAGCCCTTAAATGATAAAGAAACTGCAGCTGTGGCACTTATAGAGAATATTCAACGTGAAAATCTTTCAGCTATAGAAGAAGCAGAGGCTTATAGAAAATTACTTGATTTAGAAGGAATAACACAACAAGACTTAGCTGTAAGCATGGGGAAAAGCCAATCATTCATAGCGAACAAATTAAGATTGTTAAAACTATCAGAGCCCATCGTCATATCATTACAAAAAGGTGAAATTACTGAAAGACATGCAAGAGCTTTGTTGGGATTAGAAGATGAAGAACAACAAGATGTCTTAACGGCTATTCAGTCACAAAATTTAAATGTTAAGCAAACTGAAGATCGTGTGAAAAAAATACGAGGATCTGAAAAAGTAAAAGCTAAACAATTTCAATTTGAACAAGATATAACAGAAGCAATTGATGCACTTGGACAAAGTATTAAAAATGTTGAAAAAGAAGGCATCAAAGTAAAACGTATAGATGAAGAACATAAAGACTTTTATGAAATTACGATTAAAGTTTATAAAAGGAATTCTTAAATATAATATATGAATTATGACTACCACCAAATTATTTATTATTTTGGTGGTAGTTTTTTATTATTACTTATCCAATCGTATAAGTAGTGATTAATTATTTTTAAGTATTGTTTTTTACTAATATATAATTTATACTTTGATTTGAAAGCGTTTGCAAACAAAAGGGGGATTTTGCATGATAACATTTTTAGTATCAATTGCTTTGTTAATTATAGGGTATTTTACATATGGTAAATATATTGAAAAAATGTTTGGTGTTAAAGAGGAGCGTCCGACTCCTGCTCATGACCAACGTGATAATATTGATTATGTTCCTATGTCGACGAATAAGAACTCATTAATACAATTGTTGAATATAGCAGGTGTTGGACCGATATTTGGACCTATTATGGGTGCTTTATATGGTCCAGTTGCGTTTTTATGGATTGTTCTTGGATCAATTTTTGCAGGAGCAGTGCATGATTATTTAACAGGTATGATTTCTATACGTAATAAAGGGGCTCATTTACCTGAACTGGCGGGTAAATTTTTAGGTAATGTTATGAAACACCTTGTAAACGTGTTTACATTGTTATTGTTATTACTTACAGGGACAGTTTTTGTTACGAGTCCGGCGTTACTTTTACATTCGTTAATGGACGGTAGAATAGCTTTAGGTATTATTATATTTGTGATTTTCTTATATTATTTCTTATCAACAGTTTTACCGATTGATAAAATTATTGGTAAAGTTTATCCGATATTTGGTTTTATTCTAATGATTTCAGCTGTTGGTATTTTCATTAGATTGTTGATGACTGGTGCAGAAATTCCTGAATTAACGTTGAAGAATATGCATCCTGATTCAGCGCCTATATTCCCATTATTATTCTTTACGATTACTTGTGGGGCTTTATCAGGTTTCCATGCTACTCAATCTCCAATCATTTCTAGAACGACAAATCGTGAGAAAAATGGTCGTATGATATTTTATGGCATGATGATTGCAGAAGGAATTATCGCTATGATTTGGGCTGCTGCTGCTATGAGTTTATTCGGTGGTTATGGTGGACTTCAAGAAGTACTAGCAAAAGGGGAAGCGGCGCTTGTAGTGAGTGAAGCATCTACTATGTTACTAGGCTCAGTATTTGGCACGCTTGCAATATTAGGGGTTATTGTATTGCCAATTACGAGTGGTGATACGTCGTTTAGAAGTGCAAGAATGATTCTTGCTGATTATTTCAACTTCGGTCAAAAGCAAGTTTGGAAACGATTCGCAATAGCAATTCCAATGTTTGTGATTAGTTTTATTCTAACTACAGTAGATTTCACAATATTATGGAGATACTTCTCGTGGGCTAACCAAACAACTGCAACAGTGGCGTTATGGATTGGTACGATGTATCTATTGTTATCTAATAAGAACTTCTATGTAGCTTTAATACCGGCACTCTTTATGACGTGGAATATATTCACATATATTTTAAGTCAGCCAATTGGTTTAGGTATAGATTTATCACTTAGTTATTGGTTATCAGCTGGCTTAACGATACTATGGACGATGTATTTCTATTATATATATCGTAAAAATAGTGAAACAGAATTTGAAATTGATCATCAAATTTTATCACCAACAGCACCTAAATATTAATATAAAAGCAGAACCTTTCGATCTCCACCGAAAGGTTCTGCTTTTTTGTTACGTATTTATTTAATATAGGTAAGGGGCTGCCATATAATACTCGCTCAAAAATACTATATGGCAGTGTGCTATTAACTTGGGCTAATAGCAAATGCTCGGACAGGGAATCCGGGTGCATTTTTAGGTTTTGGACTAATGGCTAAAATGACTGAACCACGTGTTGGTAGTTCATCTAATCCGGTTAACAGTTCTATCTGGAATGTATCTAAACCGAGCACATAACGTTCACCTACGATGTCGTTATGTTTACGGATATCAATAGAAGCATCTGTATCGAACGTTTCATGTCCTATTGATTTTATTTTTCTTTCTTCGAATAAATATTTCAAGGCATCTAATGACCAACCTGGTAGATGCTCATTTCCATCTGCATCTCTATTTTCAAATTGTTCTTTATCTGGCCAACGTTTAGACCAATCACTTCTAAAAGCGACAAATGTATCTTGTTCAATTTGACCATTCTCAGCTTCCCATTTAAGGATATGTTCTTTTGTTAATCTAAAGTCTGCATCTTGTTCAACTTCTTTTGAGAAGTCTAGTACTATTAAAGGTAAGACCGTTTCTTGTAAACCTAATTCATGTAGATAACGTTTATGTTCTACAAAATGAATAGGGGCATCTATATGTGTGCCATATTGTGTTGCAAATTGCCAAGATTGAGCAAAGAATCCATCATCTTTCACTTGATATAAAGTTTTCGTTTCAGCATTTTTAAATGATGAAAAATGTGGAGATTCAGAATCAAAAGTATGCGTTAAATCGACCCATTTATATTTTTTTAGATGGCTCAGTGATTCCCACAATGGATATGACATAACATCACCTCTTATTTTGATTAATTTGGTTGTTTGACTGTGTTATCTTGACGTAGCTTTTCAACTGAACGAACAAGTACATTTAAAGCTTCTTTAACTTCGTCTTCTTTTCTTGTTTTTAGACCACAATCTGGGTTAACCCAGAATAATGAACGATCAATTTCTTTCAGTGCTCTATTGATAGCAACAGTAATTTCTTCTTCTGTTGGAATACGCGGGCTATGAATATCATAAACGCCTAAACCAATACCTAAATCATATGTGATGTCTTCGAAATCTTGAATTAAATCACCGTGACTTCTAGAAGTTTCTATTGAAATAACATCCGCATCTAGTGATTTAATAGCATGAATGATTTGTCCGAACTGAGAATAGCACATATGCGTATGAATTTGCGTTGAGTCTTGGACAGATGATGTTGATAATTTAAATGAATGTACTGCTTTATCTAAATAATCTTCATGATATTCTGAACGAAGCGGTAAGCCTTCTCGTAATGCTGGTTCATCAACTTGTATAATTTTAATACCTGCGTCTTCAAGTGCTAGCACTTCCTCGTTAATAGCAAGCGCGATTTGGTCTTGTACTTCACGTCTTGGAATATCAACACGCTCAAATGACCAGTTTAAAATTGTAACAGGTCCAGTAAGCATACCTTTAACTGGTTTATCCGTTAAACTTTGTGCATATAATGTTTCATCAACTGTTAATGGAGCTGTCCATTTAACATCACCGTAAATGATTGGTGGTTTTACAGCACGTGATCCATAAGATTGAACCCATCCAAACTTAGTTACTAAGAAGCCATTTAATTTTTCACCAAAGAATTCAACCATATCATTACGTTCGAATTCACCATGAACAAGTACGTCTAAGCCAATGTCTTCTTGAATTTCAATCCAACGTTTAATTTCATTTTCAAGGAACTCTTGATACTGTGCATCAGTAATTCTATTGTTCTTCCAGTCAGCACGATATTTTCTTACTTCCCTAGATTGTGGGAAAGAACCAATCGTAGTTGTAGGTAGGTCAGGTAAATTTAATAATTGATCTTGTAATACTTTTCTCTCTTTAAATGGTGTTGCACGCTCTGATTTAACAGCTTCATAATCATATTCTAATTGTTTGAATGATTGACCTTCAAAACGTTCAAATTGTTCTTTTAATTGATTATATAAAGTATCATCTTGTTCATTAAATAATTGTTTTAATGCGTATAATTCATCTAATTTTTCTGTAGCGAAACTTAAACCATCACGTATTGAATCATCTAAAGTTTCTTCTTCTAAAGTAACTGGTACGTGTAATAAAGAAGATGAAGGTTGAATAACAAGTTCATCTGTATAAGATTGTAAAGTTTCAATCAATGATTTCTTTTCCTCAATATTAGCTGACCAAACGTTTCGACCGTCCACAATTCCAGCAAATAAAGCTTTTTCTTTAGGGAATAGTCCGTCTTGGATTTGTTTTAAGTTATAACCATTATCATGAACGAAGTCTAACCCAAATCCGTATACAGGTAATTTACCAACGAAATTCAAATCAACGCGTTCAAAGTATGTTTGTAATACGATATTAGTTGAAGCAGCTTCTTTATTAAAGAAGGCATATGCTTCTTCTGTGATTTCTTGTAATTCATTAGCTTTATCTGTAACAAGAATAGGTTCATCTACTTGTATATATTCAGCACCAGCTTCTGTTAACGTTTGGAATACTTCTTTATATAAAGGTAGTAATGTTCTGACTTTCTCATCAAAAGTTTGGTTTCCGCCTTTTGAAAGTGCAACGTAAGTGATAGGTCCTAAAATAACTGGATGAGTATTTACACCTAATTCTTTTGAAAAATTAAATTTATCTAGTAATACATTACGATTTAATTGAGGTGTTACATTATCCCATTCAGGAACGATGTAGTGATAGTTAGTATTAAACCATTTAATTAAAGCACTAGCTACATGCTCTTTGTTACCTCTAGCAATATCAAATAGTAAATCATCATCTACTTCGCGACCTTGAAAACGTTCTGGAATGATATTAAATAATAATGATGTATCTAAAACATGGTCGTAAAGTGAAAAGTCACCAACAGGTATTTGATCAACATGATGATTTTGTTGGATTGTTAAAATTTCTTTGTGTAAATCTTGTAATGTTTGATCAAGTTCAGTTTTGTCTATTTTATTTGACCAATAACTTTCAATTGCCTTTTTCCATTCTCTTTTCTTACCTAGTCTTGGGAATCCTAAATTTGCTGTTTTAATTGTCATAATATTGCCTCCTTAGATTGTGTACCAGTTATGGATTTTGAATACTGTGCAAGTTCAACTGTAATATCATATTTTAAAAATGGTGTGACTAAATACAGACCATTAAAATATTGGTGAATCGTGTCGATTAATTCTTTACTTAAACTTATGCTAAGTGCTCTAGTTGCCTCTTTATCATGTTTGACTTTTTCAAAGGCATTAAGAACACCTTCAGATAATTTGATACCGGGTACTTCGTTGTGTAAAAACAGTGCGTTATTATAGTTGGTTATTGGCATCACTCCTATAAATATTGGTGCATCTAGATGTTTAGTTGCTTCGTATATTTCTTTTATTTTTTCAGGTTCATAAACAGGTTGAGTAATAAAATATTCAATGCCTGAATCTAGTTTTTTCTCTAGTCGTTTCACTGCTGGTTCTAATCTTCGAACGTTTGGATTAAATGCTCCAGCTACTGAGAAATTTGAATTCCTTCTTAGCGATGCTCCGTCTGCGTTAATACCTTGATTAAACTGTTGTATAATTTCTGCTAAACCATTTGAATTAACATCGAACACGCTTGTTGCACCTGGGAAATTCCCTACTTTAGAAGGGTCTCCTGTGATTGCTAAAATATCATTAATTCCTAAAAGCGATAGCCCCATTAAATGAGATTGTAGACCGATTAAGTTTCTATCTCGACAAGCTAAGTGTACGAGGGGTCTAATTTTATAGTTTTGTTTAATAATACTTGCTGCAGCAATGTTAGAAATTCTAACGCTAGCTAAAGAATTATCAGCAAGTGTTATCGCTTCTACTTCAGCATCTTCTAAAGCTTTAACACCTTTGAAAAACTTGTCTGTATCTAAATGCTTTGGTGTATCTAATTCAACGATAACGGTAGGTTTGTGGCTAACGAGTTCGGTAATGCTAGGTTCTTGTTTATCTTGTTTTTGATATTTCTTTGTTTCTATCGGTATAACATTTTTATGATGTACAGGCTTTAAATCTTTTACGACTTCTTTGATTTTCTTAATGTGTTCTGGCGTAGTACCACAGCAACCACCGATAAGGCGGACGCCTTGATTTACAAGTTCTTTAGCAGATTTTGAAAAGTATTCAGCGTTATTGCTGTACTTAAGTTCATTCTCTTCTAAATCAAGTAAGCTTGCGTTTGGATAACATGAAAGATATGCATCTTTAGGAATATCAATATGTTTATAAGTTTGAATCATATGATAAGGTCCATGGTGACAATTCAGTCCAACAATATCTGCTCCTGCATCGAGTAAAGACTGCAAAGCATCCGGTATAGGTGTACTATTTCTTAAGAAATTCGTGTTGCTTGCTGTTAATTGAGCTATAATCGGTAAGTCATATTTTGCTCTAGTATCTTTTAATACAGCGAGTAATTCTTCTAAGTCGTAATATGTTTCAAAAAGTATGCCATCCACACCTTCATTTACTAAAGTCTCAATTTGTATTTCTGTATGGTATTGAATGGATTCAATGGATAAGTCACTTTTTCTTATGTTTCGAAAACCACCGACAGTTCCTAGTATGAATGTGTCTTCATTGCTTGCTCTTTTAGCGATGCGTACTGCTTCTTTGTGTATATCTTTGACGCGGTGCTCTAAATTATATATTTGCAATTTTTCAAAGTTAGCACCGTATGTGTTGGTTTGAATAACATCAGCTCCTGCTTCTATATAGGAGCGATGTATTTTTTCTATCTTTTTTGGATGTGTTAAGTTATAGCTTTCTGGACAAGTATCTAATCCTTCTGAATAAAGGATTGTACCCATTGCTCCGTCAGCTATTAAGATACGGTTCTTCAACGCCTCTTTCATCTTCATATATAGCCTCCTTTAATGCCCAATCGATATCTGTAATCAATTCTTTGACATCTTCTAATCCGACTGAGAGTCTGAACAAACCGTTAGTAATACCACGCTCTGCTCTAATTTCTTCTGGTATTGCAGCGTGACTCATTGTAGCAGGATGAGAAAGTATCGTTTCGACACCACCTAAACTAACTGAAACAAGTGGAATATTGAGATGATCTACAAATGACTGTGCTTTTGACTCGTCTTTAAGTCTAAATCCAATAACAGCACCACCATTTTTAGCTTGTCTTAAGTGTGTGTCATTAGTAATTGGATAATAAACAGTTTCAATCGCTTCATTTGTTATTAAATATCTATATATTTGTTCAGCATTATGAACACTTTGTTTAAATCGAATTGGTAATGTTTTTAAATGCTTCGCAAGTGTCCATGAATCGTACACACTTAGACCTGATCCTGTTCCATTTTGAATGAGATAAATATCTTCTTTTAATTTAGGATCATTCACGACAACTGCTCCTGCAATCAAATCACTATGGCCGCCTAAAAACTTAGTAGCAGAGTGAACAACGATGTCAGCGCCTAATTTAAGAGGTGACTGTCCAAGTGGTGTCATAAATGTGTTATCAACTGCCAATAGTGCATCGTTATGTCGTGCTATCTGTCCAACTCCATCAATATCTGTCACTTTAAATAGTGGATTGGAAGGTGTTTCAACGTAGATGAGCTTTGTATTAGGTTGAACTGCGTTTTCAACTTGGTTTAAATCAGTCTGGTCAACTGTTGTAAATTCGATTTTAAATTTTTTAAGAATTTGTTCGGTTAGTCTAAAAGTACCGCCGTATACATCATCCGGCAAAATAACATGGTCTCCAGGTTCTAATGTGAGAAACACTGCAGTGATAGCTGCAATTCCTGAACTAAAAGCAAATCCATACTGACCGTCTTCTAATTTAGCTAATTTTTCTTCTAGCAACTTTCTATTTGGATTTCCACTTCTTGCATAATCAAATTCTTGATTTTCACCTAGTGTATGTTGGTGAAATGTTGATGAATAATATAATGGTTGGTTACTTGATAAATGTTCATGTCCGCGAGTTGAGTCTAAAATTAATGAAGTTTCTTTTGAATAGCTCATAATGACACTCCTTCTTTTTTTGATTTTTTCAGAGCTTGAAGTATGTCTTGGTAGATGTCTTCGTAATCTTCAATTCCTATTGATAGACGAAGTAAGTATTCATCAATGCCACGTTTGTCTTTTTCTTCATCAGCCATATCAACATGCGTTTGCGTATACGGGAAAGTGATGAACGTTTCTGTACCACCTAGGCTTTCAGCAAAAATACATAAATCTATATTTTGTAAAAATCGATCTACGCTATAGTCTTGTTTCAATCTGATGCTTAACATGCCTGTTCTTCCTGAATAAAGAACTTCTTCTATGCTGTTTACTGATTGAAGTGACTTAGCTAATTTTCGGGCGTTTTCTGTAGCACGGTCTAATCTTAGATGTAAGGTTTTCAAACCACGTACTAGTAAATAACTATCGAACGGTGAAAGTGTAGCGCCGATCATATTGTGAAATTGTCCGAGTAATTCACCTAAGTTATCATCTGCTACTGTTACAACACCTGCTAATACATCATTGTGTCCGCTTATATATTTAGTAGCAGAATGTAAAACGATATCTGCACCATCTTTTAATGGAGTTGATAGATACGGTGTTAAAAATGTATTATCAATGATTGTTAAAATGTTATGTTCTTGGGCTATTGCATACAATGGATCTAAATCAACCGAGAACATTAACGGGTTTGATATTGGTTCGATAAAGAATGCTCTAGTATTTTCAGTTAAAGAAGCATTTACTTCATCAATATTTGAAAAATCAATGTATTTAAATTTAATATTGTATTGTTTCTCATAAAATTCAAAAAGTCTAAATGTGCCACCATATAAATCAAAAGAAACAAGTATTTCATCATTTGGTTTAAATAAGTTACAAATCAATTGAATGCTAGCCATACCACTTGAAGTTGCAAATGAGTATTTTCCACCTTCAAGTTTTGCAAAAGCTTCTTCAAATTGTGAGCGAGTTGGGTTTTTAGTTCTTGTATAATCAAATCCAGTAGAACAACCTAATTTTTCGTGTTGATAAGCTGTAGAAAGATAAATTGGATTTGTTGTTGCTCCCGTTCGATCTTTTGTTAATGAAATTTGAGCGAGTTGAGTAGATTTCATAATTGCCTTCCTCCCTAATTAAATATAAAAATAAAAAAAGCTTCCGTCCTTTAAACCCGAAATGATTCGGATGTAAAGGACGAAAGCTTAGCTCGCGGTACCACCTTTGTTTGTAATGACATTGCTGACATCACCTCTATAAGTACGCCATCTCTTAATAAAATATACAGTGGCAGAAAAGGAATAGTACAAAAAATTTCCAGTACGCCATCAATATAAGAGATTTTAATACTGTATCGCTATAACGGGCGATCCCGTTGACACCTCAATATCGATGTCACCACTCCAAGGCCATTTTCAATCTTTCTTTCAATATTCCCTTTCAGCAAATAGGAACTCTCTGTTAATTGCAGTGCTAAGATTTACTTTCCTTTTTATCGTGCTTTTAATTATTATTTCGTTGTTGATATATTACACATTACTATGCGCTTATTTTTTTGTCAACAACTTTTCTGAATATTTTAATTTATCCGTTAATTTTTCTTTTGTGCATAAGATGTTTAAAATTGTTATAATTTAGTGTGCATGTTTTACGTGAAACAAATTAAAGGATAGACGCGGTGATGAAATGAAAGAAAGAAATTATGAATTAACTCAAAAAATTTCTTATAACCATAGTAGTGATCAAATTATTGAAATTCCATTAGATAAATTAAGAAGAAATCCTTATCAACCACGACAGTTTTTTGATGAAGTAGCATTACAAGATTTAACCCAATCCATTTCACAGCATGGTGTGTTACAACCTATCGTCGTCAGAGAAACGATTAAAGGGTACGATATTGTTGTAGGAGAAAGGCGTTTTCGTGCCAGTCAATTAGCCGGTAAGCAGACTGTCCCAGCAATTATTAAAGACTTAACAGATGAAGAAATGCTAGAATTAGCCATTATCGAAAATCTACAACGAGAAAATTTAAAACCTTTAGAAGAAGCGAAAAGTTATGCGACGATGATGGAAGAATTAAACTTGAGACAACAGCAAGTTGCTGATAGATTAGGTAAGTCACGATCATACATCGCAAATGTCTTAAGGCTACTTAATCTACCACCAAGTGTTAAAAATATGATTAATGAAGATCAGTTATCTAGTGCACATGGAAGAACGCTACTAGGTTTAGAAAAAGAACATAACATTGTTGAAGTGGCCAAAAAAGTCATCAAAGAACATATGAGTGTTAGGGCGTTGGAAGAGCATGTGAAGCTCTTAAATGAAAAAGGAAAACCAAAAAGTAAAGCTCATCAAAATAAGCCGCAATTTATTATGAAACATGAGTATCAATTAAAAGAAAAATTTGGAACTAATATTGATATTCATAAAACGAAAAAGTCTGGCAAGATATCACTTGAATTCAATTCAGAATCTGAGTATAAAAGAATAATAGAATTATTGTTAGAACAGTAAAGAGGTGCAAAATTGAAAAAAATAAACAACATCATCCATAAATTAATTGATCCATTTATGAACCCTGACAATTGGCAGAAATGGATAGAACAGATATTTATTGGCTTATTTTATATTATACTCGCGTTTATAATCATTAAAATATTGCATAAATTAATAGAAAAATTCTTCACTACTAAATATGGAACGAAGCGGGTAGGGAAGTCTAACAAACGTGCAAAAACAATGGTAAACTTATTACAGAATGTAGTTTCATACGTAGTTTGGTTTATTGTTGCTACAACTATCTTAAGTAATTTAGGGATTAGAGTAGAAAGTATCATTGCCGGAGCTGGAGTAGTCGGTTTAGCAATCGGTTTTGGTGCACAAGCATTAGTAAAAGATGTCATAACAGGATTCTTTATTATATTTGAAAATCAATTTGACGTCGGAGATTATGTAAAAATTAATACGACTGGGACAACAGTAGCAGAAGGTACTGTACAATCTATCGGTATGCGATCAACAAGAATCTTATCCTTTGAAGGAGATTTAACAATCTTACCAAATGGAACTATGAACGAAATAGTAAACTTCTCAATTCACAATGGTATGGCTATTGTAGAAATACCTGTTTCTATTAAAGAAGATCTAGATAAAGTAGAACAAAAATTAGAAGTGTTTTTACCAACTATAAAAGAAAAATATGCAATTTTTGTTAATGAACCTGAAATATTAGGAGTAGAAACTGTAACAGCAGGTGAAGCTACTATAAAAATTGCAGGAGAAACAGAACCAAACGCACATGGTACAGGTGCACGCATTTTAAGAAGAGAAATAAAATCATTCTTCGATAAAGAAGGCATACAATCACCAATACCAACGATGGTTTCATATAATCCAAATAATATTCAATAAATATCTAAAATGGAGGCTGTTTCATGATAAAATCATATGACTTAAATGATATTGTAGAAATGAAAAAACAACATGCATGTGGCGTCAATAGATTTAAAATCATAAGGTTGGGAGCAGACGTTAGAATAAAATGTGAAGGTTGTTCACGTAGTATAATGTTACCAAGGCAAGAATTTGATAAAAAAATCAAAAAAATATTAGAAAAAGGACAAGGTGAATAAAATGGCATTAACAGCTGGTATCGTAGGTTTACCAAACGTTGGGAAATCTACATTATTTAACGCAATAACAAAGGCGGGAGCATTAGCGGCAAACTATCCTTTCGCTACAATTGATCCAAACGTTGGTATCGTAGAGGTGCCGGATCATCGTTTACAAGAATTAACTAAATTAGTTAAACCAAAGAAAACAGTACCAACTGCTTTTGAATTTACAGATATAGCAGGTATCGTTAAAGGTGCTTCTAAAGGTGAAGGATTAGGGAATAAATTCTTATCACACATCCGTGAAGTAGATGCTGTATGTCAAGTTGTACGTGCATTTGAAGATGAAAATGTTACGCACGTTTCAGGTAAAGTAGACCCAATCGATGACATAGAAGTTATTAATATGGAATTAGTGTTAGCTGACTTAGAGTCAGTAGAAAAACGCTATGAAAGAGTCGCGAAAATGGCGAAACAAAAAGATAAAGAAGCTGTTGCCGAAGAAAAAATATTAGCAAAAATTAAAGAAACATTAGAAAATAATGAACCAGTAAGAAGCATAGAGTTTACAGCCGAAGAAAAAACTATTTTAAAACACTTAAGCTTATTAACAGCAAAACCTATGTTATATGTAGCAAACGTAGCTGAAGATGAAGTAGCAAATCCTGAAGACAATGAATATGTGAAACAAATCAAAGAATACGCAGATAATGAAGGGTCAGAAGTTATTGTTATTTCAGCGAAAATAGAAGAAGAACTTGCAACATTAGATGATGAAGACCGTGAAATGTTCTTAGAAGATTTAGGTGTAGAAGAAGCAGGTCTAGATAAATTAATACGAGCTTCATATAACTTATTAGGATTAGCAACATACTTTACAGCAGGTGAACAAGAAGTAAGAGCTTGGACATTTATAGAAGGTATGACAGCCCCACAATGTGCTGGAATTATTCATACAGACTTCGAAAGAGGATTTATTAGGGCAGAAACAGTAAGTTATGATGACTTATTAAGTAATAATGGCATGGTTGGAGCTAAAGAAGCGGGCAAAGTTAGACTTGAAGGTAAAGACTATTTAATGAAAGACGGAGACGTCGTTCACTTCAGATTTAACGTGTAAAAAATGATTGTAAAAAGTAATGCTGTGTGCTATAATTCTTGATTGTGAGTAATGAAAATTATTCCTTGCTTAATACAAAAGATATTAAGCCGCATAGACCACAAGGAGGTGTAAATTGATGAGAACATATGAAGTAATGTACGTAGTACGTCCAAATATCGAAGACGAAGCTAGAAAAGCTTTAGTTGAGCGTTTCAAAGGCGTTTTATCTTCAAACGGTTCAGAAATCATCGAAGAAAAGGATTGGGGTAAACGTCGTTTAGCTTATGAAATCCAAGACTTCGCAGAAGGTTTCTACAATATCGTTAGAATTAAGGCTGAAAATGATGAAGCAATCAATGAATTTGATCGTTTATCAAAAATCACTGGCGATATCATTCGTCACATTGTCGTACGCGAAGATGAAAAATAATTTTAATTTTTAAGATATGGGGGAGATTAAATGATTAATCGTGTTGTATTAGTCGGTCGGTTAACTAAAGATCCGGAATACAGAGTAACACCCTCAGGCGTTCAAGTTGCTACTTTTACTTTAGCTATTAATCGTACTTTTACGAATCAGCAAGGTGAAAGAGAAGCTGACTTTATCAACTGTGTCGTTTTTAGACGTCCCGCAGAGAATGTAAACAATTACTTATCTAAAGGTAGTCTTGCAGGTGTTGAAGGTCGTTTACAGTCTCGTAGCTACGAGAACCAAGAAGGTCGTCGTGTTTATGTAACTGAAGTTGTTTGTGATAGCGTTCAATTCCTTGAACCTAAAGGCGCAAACCAACGTCAATCAGGTAATGATAACCAATCATACAACCAGAAAAATAATAACGAATTCCAAAACTATGGACAAGACTTTGGCGGTAACCAACAAGGCCAAAAAGCACCTTCAAATCAACAACAGTCAAATAATAATCAACAATTAAGTAACCCGTTTGCAAATGCTAATGGACCAATTGATATCAGTGATGATGATTTGCCGTTCTAAACAGTTGATTTAAACGTTTATATATAAACTTAACGAGAAGGGAGGAACACAATCATGGCAGGTGGACCAAGAAGAGGTGGTCGTCGTCGTAAAAAAGTTTGCTATTTCACAGCAAATGGTATTACACATATCGACTACAAAGATACAGATTTACTTAAGAAATTTATCTCAGAAAGAGGTAAAATCTTACCACGTCGTGTAACAGGTACTTCAGCGAAATACCAACGTATGCTTACAATAGCTATTAAACGTTCACGTCACATGGCTTTATTACCATACGTTAAAGAAGAACAATAATCTATAATGTATGATAAAACCCTCTAGCAATCAGGCTAGAGGGTTTTAATATGTTCGGATTTATGAAAAGTATGACGCTATATTTCTAATTCACTAATAATAGTCGAATTTAGAATATAGTTGGTTTGGTATTTTTCGCTTAAAAGCTTTATGAAATGAAGTAATTCTTTTGGTTCTATATTGCCGTTAAGAAATTGATCTTTTAATAATAAATACGTTGTTTTTTCTTCTTTATCTGAGATTTTCTTGAAGTATCCCCACATATGGTCATACGTGTTTATTATAGAACCTTTAGTTGGCGTAATCTGTTTAGCATTATTTATTTCACTTTCTATTGCATCTAAAGTGACAGGTGATTTCAACATTTCTCGAATGCTTAAATAGTATTTTTGACTGTGCCACATGACTTCATATTTATGCTTAGCCCATAATAATTCACTGTTTTTATTATTTTTCATAATGATTAACCACACCTCTTCTACCTGTAATTAAATCATTCATAATAATTCTCCTAAATATTAATCAAACAGTTGCATCTTGCCGGTATCTTGTCATTTTGCCATTTATAATATAATAATTTAATATATTCTTCGTAAGCTGTATCTCCGTATATTTTATCATTACCATAGACGTAAAAAGGAGGTAAGTTTTTATCAGAGAAATGACTACGATTTTTATCAATGATTAGTGCTAAATTTGATAAATCTTGTTTAAATGACTCTGATCTTTTTCCACCTCTTCGAATATGTTCTTTATTCATCTCTTTCAACAATTGGAAGGTATCTATAATATAAGGATTACCATCATTATAAACATGTTGAACAATTGGATGGTGTATATACTTTGTGTTTCCTTCAATTAGTTCCATATGAGCCAGGCATACTCTAATAATTTGATATAGCTCCAGTATCTGTTTAGATAAACGTCTATTGTCTAGATATTTTGCACTGACTTCATGATTCGAACTTACTCTAAATATTTGCATATTAATCACCTAATCTATAAATATAAATACCATTTTGAGACTTCTATTTTTTGGTATTTTTAAACTAATACCAAAAAATTATAACTATTCGATACCCTATAATAATGGGAAAGAAACTTAATAGTGAATTCCATAGCTATTACACAAAAATATATAAGACGGAAGGACCTCTTGAGAAAGTTGGTAAATAGGTATTTAAATAGATATCAAACCCCTCTAGTTTGGATACTAGAGGGGTTTGATATCTAAAATTTATTAAATCTCAAGTTTTCAATTACATGATTTTCACTCTTATACAATACGAGATCTGATCTGTTTTTAGTTGGTAAAATATTTTTTATTAAGTTCACTTCGTTTATATCTTCCCAAATTTCTGTAGCAATTTTGATTGCTTCTTCTTTAGGTAAATCACGGTATCTGTAGAAATGAGAATCTGGTTTTTGGAAGGCTTCTTCTTGTAGTAATAAGAAGCGATTGAGATACCATTTTTTCATGTTATCTATTGTTGAGTCTAAATAGATTTTATAGTCGATATAGTCGCTTACAAGTTCTTCTTCGTGTGGATTCACTTGGAATATGTTTACGCCTTCGATTATAAGGATATCTGGACAATCAACGTAATGATATTGTTCTTTAAGTCTGTCATATGTGATATGTGAATATGTGTATGTTGGTATATTTGGTTCATTTTCTTTTATTTGTTTTAAGTGATCAATAAGTATTTTTGTATCATAACTTTCAGGGAATCCTTTTTTAGAAAGTAAGTCTTTATCAATCAGTTCTTGTTTGGGCATAATATACCCATCTGTTGTGATAAGGTCGACTTTCCAATCAGGATTATATTCTTGGAGTAGGTGTAAGAGTAGTCTTGAAACGGTACTTTTACCTACTGATACGCCACCTGAGACACCAATTATAAATGGTGGTGTATTATTTTTGTTGAGTAATTTTGTATTGATGTTCTGTGAGTAGTCTTTGTGAAATTTAACTTTGTTTGTCAAAAAGTTAATTAACGGCAAATATACTTCGTCTATTTCTGTAGTAGTTAAATTATCATTTAAGCTGATGATTTCATCTAAGTTTAAATGACTGACATCCATGTTTAATTTGAAATCTGTGTTACGCCATTCTTCTTTTGTGAATTTCATAATTTTTTCCTCTACTTTAAGAATTTATCGATTTTTTACAGTACTCGTATAGGTTAACATAAAATTTACAAAAATTAACCTATTTATTTTTTAAATATGCATATATAAAAAATTGAGCAATCTTCATTGCGTGTATATGCTTTTGTAATCGTTTGTATGTCGAGCTTTCTTTATTGTGTTTGATTTGTGCTTTAGATGATTTGTTGATAATAGATTCTATCGGCGGTAAAGCTTCTTCTAGCTTGATTTTATCGTAATACTCAGTTGATGTTATAACACCTTTAGAAGTTTTCAAAGCTTGTATTCTGTTAATTAAAAGCGAGTGTTGAGATGTATTTTCATCAAATTTACCGAGCGTCTTTTCGCAATTTGTAATAGTAGCGTTTATTGTATTTAAGGCTTCAGAGATTTCGGAAGTTGAGTAAGCCATCATAGATATCCTCGCTTTCCTTTATAGTAATTATATTTAGGATAAACGACATAGAATAAAAATCAAGTTAAAAAGACATGAAAACAGGCTAGGACATAAATATATATCCTAGCCTGATTCTTTATATTGGCAGTAGCTAATTAGAATACAAATGCGCTTATATTAAGCTTTTTCATCTCTAGTCTTACGTCATTTGATTTCCTTCAATTATTCGATTTACAAGCGTTATTGTTCCGGCTCGTTGAAGGGGAGCGTGACCTGATTTTAAATTGTTGTAGAGGATAAATTTTATATTAGTACTATCTATATCATATCTGTCCAACATATTACAAAAAGGATTAAACTGATTTTTCATATCTGATGAGCATAACCTATTTTGTACATAATAGATTTCTGGAACATAGTTTTTTTGTCTAAACAAACTAGTAATAGATAACCTAATAGCATATTTCTTCTTGATTTCTTCTGTTGAATAGTCAGGAAATATAGATGTATAAAGCTTATTTACATTGGTTTGATCATATTTATCAACATAACATTGAGGATTGTTAACAATGGCTTTAGTACCTTTATGTAACGTGGCAAGATACATGGACATAAAACCTCCTGCTGATGAACCATAATAATAGGTGTTTTCAGGTTGGATACTTAGCATATTTGCAATCATTTGGGCAATATCACTATAATCCATTAAATAATGTCTATCTTCGCTGCCAACACCCCAACCGATTCTCAAGTTATTATTATGAACAGTTCTATCATCAATAAAAATACAACTTGCATTAAAGTCTTCGTGCCATGAATGTCTCATAAAAACTGGTGGCTTACTTTTATTAGGATCGATAGCACCATTAGAAAAAATAATTAATTGTTCGTTGTTTTCTTTTAAATTCAAATGAATATAGAAGTCGATATTGTCTTTAAGAATTTTAACAGTTTGATTATTGTTTATTATCAAGTCATTGTACTTTATGTTTTCAAAATATAATGTTTCCACTTAACGGAGCACCCCTAATCGTATTTATCTGTGTATGATTAGCTTTTAATATATCAAAGTGGAAATTTGATTTACAATAAAAGCTCATAAATTTACAAAAACTTAACATAAGTCAAAATGATTTAGTAAATTTTGGAACAAAAAACCCAGAAGACACATATCTTCTGGGTTCTTAAAATATTATATATTGAATAATCTTTGGAAGAAACCTTTTTTCTTTGGTTCTTCTTTTGGAGATTCTTCTGATTGATTGCTTTCTGCTGTAAGTGGTACAACTGTTTCATCGTTTGAAGTTTCAGAAGTAGTAGACTCTTCTTTGTCATCTTTAGCTTCTTCTTTAACTTCTTCTTTTTTTGAAGACTCTTTAGCAGTTTCTGTAGTTTCTGCTTTAACTTCTTCAGCTTGCTCAGATTTAGTTTCTGCTGAAGCTTGCTTATTATCGTCATCTTGTTCGTTGTTTTCTTTTGATGCTTCTGCAGAAGCTACAGTTACTTTAGAAGGTGTCTCATCTATATCTTCAGTTTTAACAGATTGAGTTGTAGTCGCTTTAACTTTTTCTTTAGGAGAAGTTTCAGTTTGAGTAGTTTCTTTCTCCGCTACGTTAGTATTCTCAGTTGGCTCACTATTTTGAGTTTCTTGTGGCGCTTGTAAAGCTAAAGTTTGTTCTAATTTTTGTTGTGTAATATGTACTTGTTGTAGCATTTCTCCTAACATTTGTCTTTCTCTACGCATATGTTGTACTTCAGTTCTTAATTCATCAATTAATTGTTGAAGTTCAGGCGTTTGTTGAGTAGGTTCATCTTTCACAAGAACTTGTAAGAAATCTTTTTCTTTTTCTAAAGTTTCAAAAGCTTGATCATAACTGTTAGTTTCTTTCACTTTTTCAGCAATTTCTTGGAATAATTCAATATCTTCTTCTTGGAAATCTGTAGCTTCTCTTCCACGATATTCCGTCTTAGAAAGCTGATAACCTCTATCTTCTAAGTGCTGTACAATTTTTCTAACTTGCTTTTCGCTAAGACCAACCTTAGCTGAGAATTCTTTTGTTAACATTTTTATGCCTCATCCTTTATATAACAGTGTTTTCTATAGGTCGGGTTGTCTGCCGACAGACAACCGTCACGCTTCCCTTAATACATTACATGTATTTGTGATAAAGTTCAAGTATTAGTTAAATAATTCGTTATATCTCAATAAGAAATATGTTACTATTTAGGAAAATAGAATAATAAACAATAAATTGGAGCTGTTGTCGATGTCAAAAAATGCAGAGAAAAAAGCTTTTAAACCAATTTGGATTATCATTAGTTTTATTGTACTAATCACAATATTATTATTACCAACACCTAACGATTTACCTATTATGGCTAAGTGCGCACTGGCAATATTAGCTTTTGCCGTCATTATGTGGGTTACAGAAGCAGTTACATATCCAGTATCAGCTGTAATGATTGTTGGTCTTATTGTATTATTAACTGGTTTTAGTCCAGTTCAAGATTTAGCTGATTCATTAGGTAATCCCGCGGTGGATGGTAAAGCTGTTGAAGGAAATGCTTTATTAGGAACGAGTAATGCTTTAAAAATGGCCTTAAGCGGATTTTCAGGATCTGCAGTTGCGCTTGTTGCTGCAGCGCTTTTTCTCGCAACAGCCATGCAAGTGACAAACTTGCATAAACGTTTAGCATTGCAAGTTCTGTCAGTTGTAGGAAATAAGACTAATAGAATTGTTATTGGAGCTATAGTTGTTTCAATAATATTGGCATTCTTTGTTCCTTCAGCTACAGCACGAGCAGGCGCAGTCGTACCTATACTATTAGGTATGATTGCAGCATTCAATACGTCTAAAAACAGTAAGCTAGCTGCTTTACTGATTATAACGGCAGTCCATTCTGTATCAATATGGAATATTGGTATAAAGACGGCAGCAGCACAGAATATAGTCGCAATCGGATTTATTAATAAATCTATGGGACAAGATATATCATGGGGCGAATGGTTCTTATATGCAGCACCATGGTCTATTATAATGTCAGTTGTCTTATACTTTGTGATGATTACAATTATTAAACCTGAAGAAAAGGAAATCGAAGGCGGGACAGAATTAGTTAAAAAACAATTAAAAGAACTAGGTCCTATTTCAGCAAGAGAATGGCGACTCATCACTATTTCCGTTTTATTACTATTATTCTGGTCTACAGAAAAATTACTGCATCCTATAGACTCATCTTCCATTACAATCATCGCTTTAGCAATAATGCTTACACCTAAAATAGGAGTATTTACTTGGGAAGATGTCGAAAAGAAAATCCCTTGGGGAACTATTATTGTATTTGGTATAGGAATATCTTTAGGAACTGTTTTATTAGAAACAACAGCAGCACAATGGTTAAGTGATAAAACATTCGGTTTAATGGGATTAAATCATATGCCTTTAATTGCAATCATTGCTTTAATATCACTATTTAATATTCTTATACATCTAGGGTTTGCGAGTGCAACGAGTCTTTCTTCAGCACTGATTCCTGTATTTATCGCTTTAACACAAACGCTAGATTTAGGAGATCAGTCGATTGGTTTCGTATTAATCCAACAATTTGTTATTAGTTTTGGTTTCTTATTACCAGTGAGTTCACCACAAAATATGCTCGCATATGGTACAGAGACATTCACAGTAAAAGATTTTATCAAAACAGGTGTACCAATTACCGTCATCGGTTATATATTAATAGTTATAATGAGCATGACTTATTGGAAATGGATAGGAATACTTTAAAATAAAAAGAGATAGAGTTATCTGTAGAGAAGCTAAAAGAATATTGAAATATTTCTGAAGAAATCTAATTAAAAATAATAGAACCATTAAAAGATGTTGCGAATGAATTTAATACAAAAATATATAACAATTATTTAATTACGAGGTGTTTGTATATGAAAGTAATCATCATATTAATGATTATTCTATTATTTTGGTGTGTACTGTCTTATCTCTTTAAAATTAGAAATATAGTTTTATATTGGACTTATCATTTATGGAAAACAAATAAAGATTATATATTTAAGAAATTTAAAAACAATTTCAAATATATCATAGGTATTACGACAATAATCGCTATATTATTAGGTTTTATAAATGAAGAATTAGGAGTGTATGGACTTTTTATAATCATAGGTATGGTTTACTATTTTGTGTGTTATAAAGTGATGTTTGAAGATAAAAAAGATAAATATATAGAGAAAAACTTTTTGAAACATACTTATAAATTTCATAAAGATATTGATAATGGAGTATTTTCTATATCAATAATTTTCTTGCTATACTCAATAATTTTTATTGTAATCGCAAGTGTCGTAAATGTTTTTTTACCTTTTAAAATAGCGATGTCTATTGTTTCGGGCGATATAAATAACCTATTGGCTTATTTGTGTTTTCTAATATTTTTAAACTTCCTTATATTGCCCCCTGTATTAATGAAATTTTTTACCTGGAAAAAAAGAAAGAGAGAGTTATGTATAAATATTATAAAGTCATCCTTAACTATTCTTTATGGTTTTGTAGTGGTATATATTTCACTTATTACTTTTGATATAAATGATAATTTAAAAGTAATATCGGTAATACTATATATGGTTTTACTGTTTGCCAATAGTGTTTTCATATTAGTTGATATAATTGACTATTATCGAGAAAAATTTAAATCATCAAATCTTTAAACAGTACTATTTAAAATCTAAAACGCTTGTTTCCGATTCAAGCGTAGGTCGGACTTGAAGTTTCTCGCAATGTCTGCGCTTCAGACTTTAAAGTCATTACGTAAAGAAACATACGTAGTGGAAGGATATGGATAAAGACATATTCCAGGTATGCGTGAATATAAATAAACAATCAAAATGAAATAATGTAAATCAAAGAAGCGGATAACCCGCTTCTTTTTTGTATTTTAAAAAGTGTCATAACAATAAAACAGACAACTGAATCTATAGTAGAAAAGTCTTAAAATAGATTTTGCCTTAGAACGGAGTATATATAAGTAGAGGTGTGAATATGCTAAAAATTATCATACAATTAATTCTAATTGGAATTGTATTGGAGTTTCTATTTTCTATTGATATTGAAACTGAGTTGATAAGTGGTTTTATTATAAGATTAATTCTAGCTATAGTATGTATTGTCGTTATTATAATGGCAGTTTATATAAAGACGATTATATAAATAAGTTTCCTTTAAAGAAGCGAGGGAGGGGCATAAGTTCTCTCGCTTTTTAACGTGATTATATAAATGTATAAAAGTATACAATTTAGAATAATAATGACTATCATAAGTGAATTAAAAATACTATGCGTAGCAACATAGATTCATTAAGTATATTCCTGATTATTATAAATAAAAAAAGAGCCTTATGGCCCTTTTTTATTTATAATAATTGACCAATAAATACTGCGATAATAATAATTGGTAAAACAAATCTAACTAAGAAATACCAAGTGTTAACGAAGAGTCGTCCTTTTTTACTATCTTGCATATTCAACTCTTTCATAATAGTAGTTTTATCAAAAATGTGACCAACAAATATTGTGACACCGAAAGCTCCGATAGGCATTAAAATGTTAGCTACTAAATAATCCATGTTATCAAAGAATGTACCGACACCAAATGTAAAGTTTTGCAACAATCCATTTGATAAAGCGGAAGGTATCCCAAAAATAAACACAAGCCCACCAATAATATAAGCCCATTTCTTTCTATAATCATTATTGTTTTTTGTGATGTTTGATATATTTAATTCGAGCAATGATATTGATGATGTAATTGCTGCGAACAAGAACAATAATAAGAATAATAAATAGAATAATGAACCTAAAAACATTTGATCAAAAACTTGTGGTAATATGATGAACAATAATCCAGGACCTTGGTTGGGTTCTAGACCAAAAGCAAAAATAGCTGGGAATATTGCTAGTCCTGCTGCTATTGATACACCGATGTTCATCCATACAATTGCATTAGCACTTTTAACGATATTCGTTTTTCTGTCTAAGTATGAAGCGTATGTCATCATTCCGCATGTACCTAGTGATAAGGCAAAGAAGGATTGACCAAGAGCATATAACACACCTTCAGAGCTTAAATCAGCTATTTTAGGAGTAAGGAAATATTGGATACCCTCTAAAGCGCCGTCTAAAGTTACAGATCGAATGATAATGATTAAAAATGATAAAAACAATAGTGGCATCATAATTTTTGATGCTTTTTCTATGCCTTTTTCTACGCCTTTACTAACAATAATAACGGTGATAAATATAAACGCAAATTGACTTGCTAATGCGAAGAGTGGATTTGAAATATAATTATTAAAGATATTTCCGTATTCATTGGAATGCGTTAAACCAACGCTATCCAATAACGTCCTAATAATATATAAAATAATCCAACCGCCGATAACACTATAGAAAGAAAATAATACAAACACGGTTAAATTACCAAGCCAACCGATTAAATTGAAAGAAGACTTACCAGAAACTTTCTTGAATATATTTGTTGAGTAAGTCTTTCCGTATCGTCCTAATATAAACTCACTTAATAGTAGTGGTAAACCAACTAGTAGTGTAAATATGATGAAGATGAATAAAAATGCACCCCCGCCATAAGTTCCAGCCATGTATGGGAATTTCCATACAGCACCTAATCCAATAGCTGATCCCGCACTTGCTAATATAAATCCAATATTAGAAGACCATTGTGATAAATTTTTCATAATAAACCTTCCTTTATATATAAAATACTTTAAAGCGTTAAAGCGTTCGTGTAAAAAAGTCTTAGCGCAATAAATTCTACACTCTATTAAGTAATAAAGCAATATAAAAAATACCCTAAAAATTAGAATTTTATCTAACTTTTAGGGTTTGATTTGAATTAATATCTCATTAATGATGTTTTTATTTACGAAGACTAGTCCATATTTAAATAATTTAACAATTATTTCCCAACTGTACCATCACTTTCGTCGTTCCATGCTATGATGCTTTCTACTGGTAATCTACTTGACTCATGCGGAGCTTTAGCGCCTTTACCGATAGCAAGTAAATGAGCAGGTACATATCGTGAAGTATCGATATTTAAAGCTTCAAGTAAAGCCGTTTTGTCGAAACCACCAATTGGGTTAGTATCATAACCATGATCAGTAGCAATAAGCATAAGTTGCATAGAAGCTAGGTTTACATCCATTAAACCTTGTTCTTTGAAGTAGCTTTCATCTGCACCGCTTATTAAATTAGAAATTGTTTCAATGAAATAATCTTTAGAGTTTTCATCCATGTATCCAAGTTCTACGTTTTTCTCATAAATTTCACTAACGTAATCAGCATGTTTTAAGTCAGCTAATATGAGAATAATAGCACTTGAAGAGTGAAGTTGTCTTTGGTTGAATTGTACAAGGCTATCTAATTTTTGTTTAGTTTCTTCTGAATCTATAATAACAAATCTCCAAGGTTGTAAATTGATTGATGAAGGTGCTTCTGTAGCAAGCTCAATCATTTCTTCAATTTCTTCTCTAGGTATTTTAAAGTTAGGGTCGAATTCCTTAACTGATTTTCTTTTTTTTATAATTTCTGTCAATGTAAGTTTTGATTGTGACATTTTGATACTCCTTTTAGTAAGATGACATTATAATGAACTAAATAATGACAAAAATAAAGCAATCAGCTTATGGTTATTTTGAAAGGGGTAATGATATGAATAGAACTATGCTATTGAATGAATTAGGCGTGTCAGAACCAATATTTCTAGCAGGAATGGCTGGTGGTGTAACGACACCTAAGCTGGTTTCTGAAGTTTGTAACGCAGGAGGATTAGGTCAAATAGGGGCGGGTTATATGAATCCAGAATCATTATCAGGCGATATTGATAAGATACGAAAAATGACTGATAAACCGTTTGGCGTGAATTTATTTATCCCAGAATTTCCTGAAATTAATCCAGACAAAGTTGATCGAATGAATGCAATATTGAAACCAATAGAAGAAGAACTTCAATATGAACCAATTAAAGAAGTAAAGATTACAAATCAATTCGACGAAATGATAGATGTCATTATTGATAAAGAAGTAAAAGTTGCGAGTTTTACATTTGGTAAACCAACAGAAGCGCTTGTCAGCAAGTTGCACAGGCATAAAATATTAGTATTAGGAACAGCCACTGAGTTGGAGGAAGCGCTAGATTTAGTGAGGGTTGGTGTAGATGGAATTGTTTTACAAGGAAAGGAAGCAGGCGGGCATAGAGGCTCCTTTAAACAGTCATTACCAGATGACCTACTTACAACAGAGCAATTATTTAATCTTGCAAATGAATCTATAGATTTACCTCTAATAGTAGCAGGTGGAATAACAAACCCTGAACGTTCACAATTTTTCCTTCAAAAAGGCGCTACGGCTGTACAGTTAGGTACAGCATTTTTAACAACAGAAGAAAGTGGAGTGCCTAACATTCATAAAGAGAGTATATTGCGAGCGACTACTAAAGATATTGTTTTAACAAATACATTTAGTGGTCGCTATGCTAATGGTATAAGAAATGCTTATATTGTCTATGCTGAAGCATTTGAAAGAGCGATTTGTCCTTATCCAATTCAAAATATATTAACACAGCCTATGAGAGGGAAGTCTAAAAAAGAAGGCAATCCTGATTATATGAATTTGTGGTGTGGTACAAATCCTGAGGGAGCTAAGAGAGAAAAAGCTCAAGACCTTATAAAGAGATATACAGAAAAATAAAAATTAGGGAATGGGACAGGCATCTCATTTTGTTAAAAAGATTTCGTAGTCCCGTCCCGGCAAGGATGACTAGGTATGAAAAAAGCTTGATATAATCATGTTTTCATACCATTCAGCTACTGCCAATATGATAAAACAGGCTGAGACATTTATTTATGTCGCAGCCTGTAATTTTATAACCCCATTGAATCTAATAGTTCATATACAAATTCTCTGTCATTTTCGTTACCGTGTATATATTTATTAATATAACATGAACGTATACTTGGCATAATAACGTCTTTTTGAAGCGGTAAGTATTGTTTAACAAATAAATTAATTGGTGAAGGTGGTAAAGATTTTTGAGGATTTGGTTGAATATATGATATGTTTTGCAAAATTTCATAACCGTGTCTATTGAAAAAGTTTTTGCGCATAATAGCTTGTTCTTTTCCTTCTTCAGAATCATATGATTCTACACCGAATGACTCAAGCATAATCATGTTAGCATCTCTACCATGTACTTCTTGGCCACACTTGTGTAATTCTTCTTCGATTTTTTCTAAAGTTTGTGTACCTACACGTCGATTTCGGTATTCTGGGTGGGTCATTAAATAATTAATGAATGCAGAGTTAGTAGTTGGTTCATAATGACCAGTTGATAGGCTAACAACCATATCATCTTTAAGACCAACTAAAAATATATAATGATTTTTGATATATTCAGATGTTAATGAATGTATGAACACATGACGATCTTCTCTGATTTCTACTTTGAAAATT
Source organism: Mammaliicoccus sp. JADD-157 (assembly GCF_049310805.1). Lineage (NCBI taxonomy): Bacteria > Bacillati > Bacillota > Bacilli > Caryophanales > Staphylococcaceae > Mammaliicoccus > Mammaliicoccus sp. JADD-157. The sequence goes on from NZ_JBMOVZ010000004.1 coordinate 115,480, forward strand.
TCCTCATACATATCTAATGCTTTTTTAAACAATGGATCATCTATTGATGTGACAACTTCAAAATTCATGTTAATAAACCCCTCGACTCAAGATTTAGTCATATTATAACATATCACACTAAAAATGCTTATACAGTATTTTCTTATATTTCATATACGTAAAATAGAGCCCGAGACAATTATTTATGCCCCGGACCCTTTTAATATTAATGATGTTTTATTGTTTATCATCATCAGTAGGATTATTAATATCTGCTTCTTCTCGTCTTACATTTTCTGAAACGTGTTCTGTGTCTTGTACTTTGTTTTTCTTGATTACAATTTCTTCAGACACTACGTTTTCTTTATCAACATTCACACGTTCTTCATGTAATGGTACGTGAATAGAATCATCCTCATTTGATTCAAAGTCGCTATCTACTTTTTCGTTTACTGGTCGACGCTCGATAGTAACTTCTTCTTTTTCTACAGGTACATCGAACTCTTCAGTTTCCTCAACTACATGTTTATCAACTGAAGCTTCACCAGTTTCAACGTTTTCTTTGTCGACGTTCACTCGCTCTTCATGTAGTCTAACAGCTTCTTCATCTTCTGCCGTTGTATTTGTACTATCAGCAGCGTTTCTGTTTTCATTAGAAGTTAAGTCAGACTGTCGTGTTAAATCGTCATTAGTGTCTTGAGCATTTAAATTTTCTCTTTCATCATTTAAAGATGAACGCTCAGTTTCAACACTATCATCGTGAACTCTAGTGAATTCTGATTCATCTTCACGTGTTAAATCTCTTTGATCTTTTACATTATCAGCTTCACCATATGGTGGTTTTGAATCATTATTATTACGATTTTTAAGTTCTTCTAAATCTCTTTCGTTATCACTAGATAATGTTTCATTTTCATTTTGCTCTGATTGGTTCGCTGCATAACCTGCTGCACCTAAACCAGTAGTGCCCGCAAGAGTAGAAGCTGTAGAATGATCATCAACATCATCATGTGCTTCATTTTCTTCATCTATGCTGTTACCATAGCGATTGGTATCTTTATCATCTTGTGAATCGTCTGATTCATTGTTTACATCTTTTGATGAATTTGCAGAAGCAGCTCCAGCTCCGATACCAGCACCTGTTCCAGCTGAAACACCGCTATTACTATCTTCTTTTGAGAAAGGTTTAGTGTCATCGTAATGTTCGTTACCTAATTGTGAATCTTTCGGATGGCTAGAATCAAAGTTCTCAGTTTCTTCAGTATTATCATTGTCGATATACAATAATATTTTTCCATCATTCAGAGCATTTTTATACTCATCTACATTTTCGTCAGGAACATTGATACCTGTAAGTACTCTTTCTTCTGCGCTTTCACCTGAGAATAATGCAGTAAGTTTATCACTAAATGATCCTCGAGAATTCTTTACTTTTACGTCTGTATATTCTAATGAGTTATCTTCTAATCGGTTTTCAGTTATAACTTGTAAATCACGTTCTCCTAATCCATCTGCTTTCAATTGGTCTATTCGTTGTAGTAATTCACTTTCTGTATTAAACTTTTCGATTTTACCCATACTTAAAACCTCCATAAATTTTGTAATGTGCAAAAACCATCAATCAGTGAATACTCTTATGATGTTTATAGATTAATTTAATATTGTTTTCATAAATACAATATAATTCACAAATACCCTTCTATGAGATAATCAAACAAAACAGGATAAAAATTCTCATTATTTTAATTATTCTGTCTATTTAGAATGTGTTTAAATCCCGTGATAATAAGGTTTTTCCTATTGTAAAAATACTGATATTTTGTTATTATCAATGAATAATTTATTACTAAAAACTCATATAATCTGAAGAATATGGCTTTAGAAGTTTCTACCGCATTGCCTTAAACGATGCGACTATGAGTAAACGAATAACTCTGGAACCAGACTATCAATTTTGTGTGGTTTTATATTATTTTTTACTCATCTTACCTATATTTTAGGATTAAGGTGTGTTTTTTTAATCTAAATGAGGAGGCGAGTAGTGTGAGGACACTACAGAATAGGGTTAAAGAAGATGGTGTAGTTATTGATGAAAAGATACTTAAAGTTGATTCATTTTTAAATCACCAAATTGATGCAAAACTTATGTACGAAGTAGGACAAGCAATTGTCGATCATTTTAAAGAGAAAAAAATAACAAAAGTGTTAACGATTGAAGCTTCAGGTATTGCGCCAGCTATTATGGCTTCTCTACATTTAGATGTGCCTTGTTTATTTGCCAAAAAAGCAAAACCTTCTACAATGACAAATGAATTTTATCACACAGATATTCATTCGTTCACAAAGAATACAACAAGTACAGTTGTTATTTCGAAACAATTTTTAGATGAAGATGATCATGTATTGATTATTGATGACTTTCTAGCGAATGGTGAAGCATCATTAGGTTTACACCGATTAGTTCAATCAGCTAATGCAACTACTACAGGAGTTGGAATTGTAATAGAAAAGAGTTTTCAACCGGGAAGAGAAAAATTACAATCAGAAGGATTAGACGTCTTATCATTGTGCCAAGTTGCATCTTTAGCAGGTAACAAAGTCAAATTGGTGGACGAATAAGATGAGAAATTTCATACTAAGTGTCCAACATTTATTAGCAATGTACGCTGGCGCAATCATGGTGCCTATTATTGTAGGTTCAGCATTAGATTTTACGCCCGAAGAAGTAGCGTATTTAGTAGCAATAGACATATTTATGTGTGGTGTAGCAACATTTCTACAAGTATATAAAGGAATTGGTATTGGACTGCCGGTCGTCTTAGGTTGTACATTTACCGCTGTTGCACCCATGATACTTGTCGGAAACACACACGGAATTAGTGTGTTATATGGTTCAATATTCTTATCAGGTATTATCGTTATTATAATGTCTCCATTCTTTTCATATTTAGTAAAATTATTCCCACCAGTTGTTACGGGTAGTGTTGTAACGATTATAGGAATAACACTTATGCCTGTTGCAATGAATTACTTAGCTGGTGGGGAAGGCGAAAAAAACTATGGAGATAGTAAAAATATATTTTTAGGTGTATTCACACTCGTTATCATTTTACTGATTCAACGATTGTCTAAAGGATTTATTAAATCAATTGCTATTTTATTAGGTTTATTAATCGGAACAGCAGTTGCATCATTTTACGGATTGGTAGATACTTCAGAGTTACATAAGTCAAATTGGTTAGAACTACCACGTCCATTTAGATTTAGTGGTTTCGAATTTGAGTTTGGAACAACAATAGTCTTTGTCATTATCGCAATCGTCAGTTTGATTGAATCCACAGGTGTGTATCATGCACTTAGTGAAATTACAAAACAACCTATTTCTAGAAAAGATTTATCTAAAGGTTATCGTGCAGAAGGTATAGCTATTGTGATAGGTGCCATATTTAACGCGTTTCCATATACAGCCTACTCTCAAAACGTTGGCTTAGTTTCTCTATCTGGAGCTAAGAAGAATCAAATCATGTATATGATGGTTGCACTACTCATTATATGTGGTTCTATTCCAAAGTTAGGTGCGTTAGCAAGTATGATTCCTTTCCCAGTGTTAGGTGGTGCAATGATCGCAATGTTTGGAATGGTTATGGCATATGGTGTGAAAATGCTAGGTGGCATAGATTTCAACAAGCAGAACAATTTACTTGTGATTGCAGTATCAGTTGGGATAGGCGCAGGCATTACCGCAGTACCACAGGCATTAGAAACATTCGGTGAACAATATGCATGGTTAACTCAAAATGGTATTGTATTAGGGACATTTGCAGCTATTATATTAAATTTATGTTTTAATGGGTTAAACAATCAACAAACCAGTGAAAATATGAAATAATGAAAATGAAAATAAATTAATGGAGGTTATATTCATGTGGGAAAATAAATTTCAAAAAGAAGGATTAACGTTCGATGATGTATTACTTGTACCAGCTAAGTCAGAAATATTACCTAGTGATGTTGATTTAAGTGTGAAATTATCTAAGAATATTAAATTGAACATTCCAATTATTTCAGCAGGTATGGATACAGTAACTGAAGCTAAAATGGCTATAGCTATGGCTAGACAAGGTGGTTTAGGTGTTGTTCATAAAAATATGTCTATTGAACAACAAGCTGATGAAGTTCAAAAAGTTAAGCGCTCAGAAAATGGTGTTATTACAAATCCATTTTACTTAACACCTGAAGAGCAAGTATATGCAGCTGAAGCATTAATGAGTAAATATCGTATTTCTGGTGTACCTATTGTAAATAACGAACAAGATATGAAACTTGTTGGTATCCTTACGAATCGTGATTTAAGATTTATAGAGAATTTCTCAATTAAAATTTCAGACGTTATGACAAAAGAAGATTTAATTACAGCTCCAGTTGATACAAACTTAGAACAAGCAGGAGAAATCTTACAAAAATATAAAATAGAAAAACTTCCATTAATTTCTGAAGACGGTAGTCTAAAAGGCTTAATTACAATTAAAGATATCGAAAAAGTGATTGAGTTCCCATATGCTGCAAAAGATAGTGCAGGTCGTTTATTAGTAGCGGCAGCGTTAGGTATTGCTAAAGATACACCTATACGTGCACAAAAACTAGTCGAAGCGGGAGCAGATGCTTTAGTTATAGATACAGCTCACGGACACTCTAAAGGTGTATTAGAAGTTGTTAAAAACATAAGTGAAACATATCCTGATGTAACGATTATTGCAGGTAATGTAGCAACTCAAGAAGGTACTAAGGCGTTGTATGAAGCGGGAGCAGACGTTGTTAAAGTTGGAATTGGACCAGGTTCAATTTGTACGACACGTGTTGTAGCTGGTGTAGGTGTTCCTCAAATTACAGCTATTTATGAATGTGCTACTGAAGCACGTAAACATGGTAAAGCTATCATTGCAGATGGCGGTATTAAGTTCTCAGGAGACATTGCTAAAGCATTAGCAGCAGGCGGTAACGCAGTAATGCTAGGTAGTCTTCTTGCAGGTACTGAAGAAAGCCCAGGACAAACTGAAATCTTCCAAGGTCGTCAATATAAAGTATATCGTGGTATGGGATCACTTGGTGCTATGGAACAAGGTTCTAAAGACCGTTACTTCCAAGAAGATACTACAGCTAAAAAATTCGTTCCAGAAGGTATTGAAGGTAGAATTGATTTCAAAGGACCTTTACAAGATACAATTTATCAACTAACTGGTGGTATTAAGAGCGGAATGGGTTATACTGGTTCTGCTAACTTAGAAGAACTAAGAGAAGAAGCTCAGTTTATTAGAATGACTGGCGCAGGACTTAAAGAATCACATCCACATGATGTTCATATAACTAAAGAAGCACCAAACTATTCATTTTAATTAAAGGAGCAGGACTATTATGGAAATGGCTTTTGAGCAAGAATTAATTCTTGTATTAGATTTTGGTAGTCAATATAATCAATTGATTACACGCCGTATAAGAGAAATGGGCGTATATAGTGAATTACACGACCATGAAATCTCAATGGAAGAAATTAAGAAGATGAATCCTAAAGGAATTATCCTTTCCGGAGGCCCAAATTCAGTATATGAAGAAGGATCTTTCACAGTAAATCCTGAAATTTTTGAATTAGGTATTCCAGTTCTAGGTATTTGTTATGGTATGCAATTAATGACAAAATTACTGGGCGGTTCAGTTGAAAGAGCAAGTGAACGTGAATATGGTAAAGCGACATTAAACGTAAAATCAGATGACGATTTATTCTTTAGCTTGCCTAATAGCCAAACTGTATGGATGAGTCACAGTGATAAAGTTATTGATATACCTGAAAACTTCGAAATCATTGCAGATAGCCCAAGTTGTCAAAATGCAGCTATAGAAGATAAATCAAGAAAGCTATATGGTGTTCAATTCCATCCGGAAGTAAGACATACAGAATACGGAAATGATTTATTAAGAAACTTCATTCGTCGTGTTTGTGAATGTACAGGGAACTGGACAATGGAAAACTTCGTAGATATTGAAATCGAAAAAATTAGAGAACAAGTTGGAGACCGTAAAGTACTATGTGCAATGAGCGGCGGAGTAGACTCTTCAGTAGTAGCTGTCTTGCTACATAAAGCAATCGGTGATCAACTTACATGTATTTTCGTAGACCATGGACTTCTTAGAAAAGGAGAAGGCGACATGGTTATGGAGAACTTTGGTGAAGGCTTCAATATGAACATCATCAGAGTAGATGCTAGAGATCGTTTCATGAAAAAATTAGATGGCGTTTCAGACCCAGAACAAAAACGTAAAATCATTGGTAACGAATTTGTGTACGTATTCGATGATGAAGCTTCTAAATTAGAAGGTGTAGACTACTTAGCACAAGGTACACTTTACACAGACATTATTGAATCAGGAACGAAAACTGCACAAACAATTAAATCACACCATAACGTTGGTGGATTACCAGAAGATATGCAGTTCCAATTAATCGAACCAATCAATACACTATTCAAAGATGAAGTGCGCGCATTAGGAATTGAATTAGGCATCCCAGAACACCTTGTATGGCGTCAACCATTCCCAGGCCCAGGGTTAGGTATCCGTGTATTAGGAGAAATCACAGAAGACAAATTAGAAATCGTTAGAGAATCAGATGCGATTCTAAGAGAAGTCGTACGTGAAGAAGGTCTAGAAAGAGAAATTTGGCAATACTTCACAGTATTACCAGACATTCGTTCAGTAGGTGTTATGGGAGATTACCGCACATATGACTACACAGTAGGTATTCGTGCTGTAACTTCAATAGATGGAATGACAAGTGACTTCGCCAGAATAGACTGGGAAGTATTACAAAAAATATCAAGCCGTATCGTTAATGAAGTAGACCACGTAAACAGAGTAGTCTATGACATAACATCTAAGCCCCCAAGTACAATCGAGTGGGAATAAAAATTCAATAGAATATGGGATGATCCTTTTCCTTAATAAACCCTCCTGTCAAATGTTGATTTGACAGGAGGGTTTTATCTTAATTCGTAATTTCATCAAGTGAAACTTTGCGGTCTTCTTTTAATGAAAGTGTGCTTGCATCTGCGGTTGCTATCGATTCTAGAGCTGCGACACCGTTAAGGAGGTTAACATATTCTTCTGTTACATCTCCTCCTTTAAGAACGTTGTGAAGATAAGACATTTCTTTATCAATACATGTTTGAAGCCATAATGGACATCTGACGCCTGGTTTACCATAAGCAATCGCACCATCCATACCACGACCTGTGTAAATATCAGTTCTTTCATCATCTTCTTGTTGCGTTTCATGTACTAAAAAGTGTGATTCTTTTTCGCCTTTTATTCTTAGTGTGCCACCAGTATTATAAAGATCAAGTTTGATAGCTCCTTTTGTTCCTTCGATAAGGACGTAGTGTTCTCCCCAACGAAAGGCATTTCCATATTCTAATAAAGCATATCGATCATCGTCATACTCTAAATTAATAATTAACATATCGTCTTCATCACCGAAATTATCGCCTTTGTGATAAACATTTCCACCAACAATTGTAACTTTTTGTGGTAGACCTCCCATAATAAACTGGATACAGTCTAATCCGTGAATATGATGATATAAATGGCCGACTGATTGAGAACGTATTTTTTTCCAAGAAACTTTTGATTGTTGTTCTTCCCAACCTGTACGAGTAGCATGACAATATAATACTTTTCCAATTTTGCCTTGTGTAACTAGTTCTTTTGCATAATGAACGCCATTAAAGAAATTCATAATATGTCCCGCCATGAAGATAACACTATTTTTTTCACAGGCATCTACCATAGCTCTACAATCTTCAAAATTTAAAGCTATTGGTTTTTCGCAAAAAACATGTTTACCATTTTCAGCAGCTTTAATAACTGGTTCACGATGAAGATAACTTGGAGATGCGACAATAACACAATCAATGTCATTGCGAGCTACTAAATCATCGAGACTTGAACACGTTTCAGCTTCTAATTCTTCAGCGATTTCCTCTGCATGATTTGGATCAAATACTGCAATTACTTTAGCATCTTCAATTTTATTAATGGAGCGTGCTAAATCAGCTCCAAAATAACCTGTTCCTACAATCCCATAATTAATCATCAATGCTATATGATAGGTATAGAACTACATTTTCATGTGCAGTTAATTTCGAGACCATGGAATCATTTCTCCTACTATGTAAAGCATACAATTACAAATACATTATTTCCATCAACGAAAAATAAAAACATCGACTAATTTAGATAAATCACTATTTCCTAGGAAATTATAAATTTAATTATTCATCTAATAATTTATTTTATCCCTTAAATTTTGTATGATTAAAACAATAAAATAAAAGGAGTCTTCAATTATGAAAAAAGCATTGTTTCTTTTGTTAGATGGTTTTGCTGATTGGGAAGGTAGTTATTTGTCTTCGACTTTAAATCAAAGTGAATCTTGGTCTGTTAATACGATTTCAATTGAAGAGAAGGTAGTTTCTTTAGGAGGTTTTACTGTTTTAATTGATTATATAATTGGTGACGAACCTAAAAATTATGATCTTTTAATAATGATTGGTGCTAATTCTTGGGACAATGACAATCATAAACTATTAAAGTTTGTGCAAGAAACCTTTAATAAAGGTATTCCTGTGGGAGCTATATGTGGTGCTGTTGATTACTTAGCGAAACATGGTTTCTTAAATGACTCAAGACATACTGGAAATACCGTTTATTTATGGGAAGATTATAATGAATATAATTCTAAGGATAATTTTATAGAAGAACAAGCAGTGAAAGATGGAAAATTAGTTACTGCAAATGGTACAGCTCCTATTGAATTTACAGAATTAGTATTAGAATTAATAGAATTTGCTAGCCCGAATAATATCGAAAAAAAGATTTATATGTATAGAAATGGCTTTTATAAATACAATGATAAATATGGAAATCCTTTTGTTTAAATTGTCTATATAACTAAATAAAAGACCCTAAAAATTCAGCTTTACTCCTGAATTTTTAGGGTCTATTTTCTATTTCTTAGTTTCAACTTTCACGAAATTTTCGCTCTTTAATTCGTTTATAAGGTCTTCTTGTTTTTCATTTGTGAAGTTATTCATAACTTCTATTGTGGATTCATCTTTGATGAGGCGTTTGCCTTCTAGTGTGTAATTTTTATAGCCGTAACCTTTATATCTTGTCGTATCATCTGAATATTTGTCATGGTCTGTTATTTTGGCTGTAGTAAGTATTGTATATTTGTCCGGTTCTAACGTAGATGTTGGTGTTACTTTTTCTGATTCGTTATCATCTTCTTCATAACCGAAGCTATACTCATCTTCTTCAGATCCAATTTTGTAATAGCTGCTTAATATTTCTGTTGATTTCTTATTGTATTTCGTACTTTTGTTGTCTTCTTTAATTTGTGTTTTTGTTTTGTCGATGATGTCATTAATGTTATCTATATCATTAACGTCTGGTAAATCTTTAACTTCAACTTGATATGTTTTTGATCCTTTAAATGTTTTTGAACCACTGTCTTGTATATTACTTATTAATTCTTTTGGTAGTTCTAAATTTATTTTATCACCATTTTTCAAGTTGCCGTTGTTAGAGACGGTAAAATTATATGAGCTAATATCATAACCATCACTTTCATCATCTTTAGTAATTAAGTTTAATTTTCCAGAGTTGTTTAAACCAGTAAATTTCGTTTCAATATTAGAGAATATGTCTTTAGTTGTTACAGTTTTAGGTTTTTTAAGGCCTTTTGCTTTGAATGATTTTTTGAATTCTTTCACTTTAAGTTTGTAATCATCTGAAATACCTTTTTTTACAGATAATTTTACTGTCGTTTTATCACCATTAGATAAATTACTATCATTATATGTATCGAGCTCAACGCTATCGTATATTTTCTCTGCTTTTTCAAGTTTCTTTTGTTCTTCGTTATTGAAGTTCATAGGGTCTATATCATCTTCATCGCCATTCTTTATCATATCAATGACTTCTTTATTTTTAAATTTGCTTTGTTTTAGCGCTTGAACTAAAAGTTTACGTTCAATCTTTTCTTCTGAGCCTTCAGTTAGTGCAGCATTTCCACTTTTATCATATCCAGAAAATTCTACATCTACGTCTCCTTTTACATCTATCGCTTTGTTTTTAACGACTAATGTAATAATAGTTGCCACAATAATAATAGCTATAATTGCAATAATAAGCCATTTGAATTTAAGTAAATAATGTTTAAATTGTTCCATATCAATTTCTCTCTCCATCCAATTATATATTTATATATATAATTATATACATAATATATATCGTTTTAAAGGGCTCAAAGTAAATCAGATTTAGAAAAACTTATTTTATTAATTGCTTTGTTTGTTATGGAATTTTTTAACAAATATATGTAATATAAAGTTAATATCATATTTGGATAGGTGAATTTTGCAGGGAGTGAAACGTTATAAAGAAGTTACTTTTAGCACTAGTTGCATTTATTGTAATAGGGGCTGCTATATATTTTTTTGTTAATTTAAAATTTGATAGAGATAATAAAATACATCACTATACTTCAAAAGATGGAATTGAGGGTGAATATATGATTTATCCTGTTTCAAACCCTAAAGGTGTATTAGTTTGGTTGCATGGTGACGGTGCTTATGAATTAAGTCATCCTGATTCAGAGTTGTATCTAGGTGGAAAACTTGGCGTTAAGAAGGTAGCTAAAGATAAGAATTTAACTTTAATTGTTCCTAAAACACCAGCCGATGACTATACTTGGTGGAAGAAGGGCGAAGAAAACTCAAAATATTTAATAGAACTTATTTCTTCTATACCCAATCATGATCATTTATGGATTGGAAGTTTTTCAGGTGGTTCAGAAATGACAACTTATTGGTTAATTGATCAATTACCAATGTTAAACGTTAAAGAAGGAGGAGCGGTTCTATTTGGTGGCGGGGGTTCGCCGAAAACAGAAGGTATAGCGAATCATGTAAAAAAAGATGAAATAGTATCAGGAACATTTCCATTAACTTGGATTGTTGGTGAAAATGACTATGGCCTTCAGACTGAAGATGATCCATTCAGTGCTATTGAAACAAGTAAAGAAGGTCAGTTATTCTATAAGAAACAAGGATGGAAGACAGAAAGAAAAGAATTAAAAGGATACGAACATGTACTTTCTAAAGATGGTGAAGGTTTATATGGTTATTATCTAAAAGAATACATAAATTAGAATAATATTATAGAATGGGACTACGAAATTTTTTTAATAAAACGAAATTTCTGTCCCACTCCTTTATGTCACTTTATGTTGAGGATTTTTTCGATATCTTGAGTAGACTTCCATTCTTCTAAAGTAGAAGGATCAATATGTAGAAATGTTCCATCTTCAGTGTTGATGTATTCTCCGTCTTGAGAACCTTTACCACCGAAGTAATAGGGCTGATTATTTTTTTCGAAATAATCTTTAAGGGCTTGTTTTAAAGATTGTCTTAATTTAATTTCTTCTTTAACTTCATTATTGTCGTAATAATAATTATCGATTTTAGTCGAACCTGAAGTTATGCCACGGTGTTGGTTCATATATGCTATTTCTTCCCAACTAAAGTATAAGTATTCGCCCGTACCAAAGGAATATTGAGTAAGTGGAACAATAGAATCCTTCCATTTAATATTAATAAACTCAGTTAAATCTTCAATTTTTAGAATGTAGTTATCATTATGATCTTTCTTAACATTAGGAACACTATTAATCCAACTTACTACATCTTCTTCAGTATTGAATGCACCTATTAATTGAGTTGTTTCATCGTCTTGAAGAGATAATATATACACTATAATCGCCTCCTTTTTTCCTAATTTTACCACAGCATAATAAATTTAAAAGGTAGAGGAACAGAAATCTAATTGTCATAAAAAAAGATCCCGAGACGAATTTTTATGTCTCGGAATCTTAAAATGTTTATATTATACAGGTCCATTATCATAATAAGTTTCTTTTTTAGAACTATCTCTTTTTTCATTCTCAAATGAATCTATATATTCTTGATAACGTCTTTTATTTGGTGTAATAGTCATACCTAAATACTTACGATCACCGTTAGCATCTTTATAGAATGCAATCACCATCAAAATAATTACAAAGCTAAATGGTAGAGCTGAAATAATTGCGGCGGATTGCAGAGCGTCTAGACCTGTATCGCCACCTGCTAATAACAATACATACGCAATAGCTGATAAAGAAACGCCCCATACAATTTTTACAAAACCTGATGGATTTAATCTGCCGAAAGATGTTTGCATGCCTAAAACAAATGTTGCTGAATCTGCTGATGTAATAAAGAAGGATGCAATCAGAGCTAACGCTACAATTGATAGAACAAATCCAAACGGCAGTTCATTAAAAATACCAAATAATTGTGTTTCTGCAGGCAATTTAAATATAGCATTGTGTTCTTTTCCAGTTTCTATACCTGTAACACCGAATACAGTGAACCATATAATACTGATTACTACAGGTACTCCTAGAACACCACATACGAATTCACGAATAGAACGACCTTTAGAAATTCGAGCAATAAATAAACCAACGAATGGACTCCAACTCATCCACCAACCCCAGTAATATATCGTCCACGTTTGCAGCCATTGTTCTTTTTGCTCATTTAATGGTGCGACGTCTAAACTGTTATAAATAAGCGTGTTTAAATAATCACCAGTACCTGCTGTCATCATATTTAAAATTAATAATGTAGGGCCAACTATAAATAAAATAACGAGTAATATAGTTGCTAATATCATATTTAAATTACTTAAATATTGGATACCTTTACTTAAACCGCTCCAAGCACTATATAAGAACAGAACTGTTACAATGACGATGATAATGCCTTGTACTAGTTTATTATTTGGCACATCAAATAAGTAATTTAAACCTGCATTAATTTGAATAGCACCTACACCTAGAGAGACAGCTACACCTATGATTGTAGCGAAGACAGATATAACATCTACTGCTGTACCTATAGGGCCTTCAACTTTATTACCTAAAATAGGACGTAATGTTCTAGATATAAGCCCATTTTCACCTTTACGAAATTGAGAATAAGCTAAACATAAAGCAACGATTCCATATATTGCCCAAGGGTGAAATCCATAGTCCATAAAGGAACCTCTAAAAGCTTCTACCATTGCCTCTTTTGTTTCAGGCTTTGCTGTTGGAGGAGCAAGATAATGAGCTATTGGTTCAGATGCCCCATAGAACACTAGACCGATTCCCATACCTGCACTAAATAGCATAGCCAACCATGAAACTGTATGAAATTCAGGTTTGTCATCAGGCTTTCCAAGTTTTAATTTCCCGATAGGGCTAAAGACTAAGAAAATAGTAAAGCCTAAAATAACTGTATAAAGTAACATGTAATACCATCCGAAAGTAGTCGATACCCAAGCTGACATCATACCAGTGATTTCTCCGAATTGTTTTGGGAGAATAGCGCCGATTACTACAAGGAAACCAACAATACTTGCCGCATATACAAATACATTAGAAAATTGTTTTTCTTTATTGATAACATTCACTTCCCCTTTAAAAATAAAATACAGTTTTAAATCATACCATAGTGAGTAAGATATTCAACCGTGCATAGGGAGGTAGTGAACTTTCATGAAAGTGTTTATAAGTATTAAAAATTCTGTTGATTATGATTAGACCATACTTTGTACCAAATTTTGACTTACATGTATCATTAAAATATATACCCCTTGTTTTAATTTATTTAATCGGTTAAAATAAATTAACCGTAAAATATGGAGGGGAAATAATGGAATATAATAGATATGAAATTAATACTTTTGATGAACTGAAATGTATTTCTGATAAATTGAGAATGGAAATCTCAATGTTGCTTATTGAAAAAGAAATGACAGCAACTGAAATTGGCAAGAAACTAGAGATACCGAAAGCCAAAATTTTTTATCACCTTAAAGAATTAGAAAAGTATGAAATGGTTAAATTGAGTCGAAGCGAGGTTAAAGGGAGTAACGTGTATAAATATTATGTGGCGACGCATAATGGTTTTAAAGTGAATCCTCATTTATTGAATGTTTATCAAGAAGAAATTTCTAATTCTACTAAAGGTATGATGCTAGCGCAAATTAATAGAACAATTGATGTTTTGAATACTTATGGTTTAATTACTACTGATGAACAGTTAATTTCTAAGACGGTTCAAGCTAGGTGGTCTAAAGCGCAGTTTGAATCTTTTAATGAGCGACTAGATCAATTAATTGAAGATATTGATAAACAAGAAAAAGATGGCTCAGAACCTTTATATTATTTAAACATGGTAGGGTTTGAAGTTAGCGATAAAATTTTTAATCGTCAGGATAATGAATAATGCGGTCAGTCTTAAAACATCATTCGTTTATGCGCTTGATATTTGGGAGGTTACTAACAAATACTGCCGACAGTATTTATTTCATTACCACGATGTGGCTTATTTACGATATTACTAAAAGTTCAGCTATGACGGGATTATTGAGTAGTTTAATTGTAATACCAAGCTGTTTACAAATGTTTTATGGTCCTGTTATTGATCACTTTAATGTGAAGAAAATACTCATTAATTCTCAGCTTGTGCAAGCAGTTTTGATTGGGTTTATTGCAGTTATGTTATTTTTCAACTATGAAAATGCAGTTATTATTATCATACTTGTAGTATCAGCTGCTCTATTAGGCGAAGTGTCTTATCCTATTAGTAATAAATTAGTCCCTTCGTTATTACCAAAAGATAAAATTGTAACCGGTAATGCCATGATGTCTTTTTCTAATCAAAGTATGGATTTAGTATTGAATACTGTTATATCTATTTTAATATCAGTGGTGAGCATTTATTCATTATATGTTATGAATACGATTGTGTTTGTTGTAGCAGCAATTGTGTATTCTACAATTAAAATAAAAGCAAACCAAAATATAACGAATCAATTCAGTTTCAAAGATTATAAGCAATCTTTAGTAGAAGGTATGTATATTGTTAGACATTCTTTGCTATGGATTTTTCAGATTGGTGCTTTTTCCGTTAATTTTGGTATTGGAATAGTTTATACAGCATTACCAGTCTTATCTCATTATTTAAATGAACCTGTATACTACGGATTATTCTTGTCTGCTATTTCATTAGGTATGGTTTCATCGACTTTAGTTGTAAGTTTTATTAAGAAATTTCCTTTCGGTAAAATTATGGTTATCACATTTTTAATGTCGGGTGTATGTTTGTTAGTAGGATTTATTTTGCCCGTTTATCTATATATTGCTTTCTTTGCTGTCAGTTGGCTTTCAGTGGGATTAGCTAATATTTTATTTTTATCAGCTGGACAAGCAATTATTCCAGAATTTATGTTAGGACGCATTACATCCATTACTAGTAGTTTAGGTGTGATAGGTTTGCCATTGGGCAGCTTGATAGGAGGATTCTTATTAGAAGTGATTAATCCTATTTCCATGATTAGTTTAACAGGATGTTTCTTTATTATATTAGGCATCATTTGGTTATTGCATCCGCAACTATTTAAGTTAAAAGCGATTGACCATTTAACTTTGGAAGATTTTAATATTAAAATAAAAAATAATCCTCCAAATTAAAATTGGAAGATTATAATTGTTAAATTAAACTTTTTAATAACTCTATTTCTGGATCAACTAGCTCATGGCCGCTATCTAATAGTTCAAAATGAACTTTTTTGAAGTAAGGTTTAAGTTGTTCTGCTAAACCTTTCACATCGCCTGGAAGCGCAGAATAATCGTTAGCACCAGCGGTAATAATTAAAGAAGTGTTATGATAATTTTTTGAAATGTTATAATTTAATTGAGCTGGATGTAATAGTAAAATTTGATCTACGTGTGCTAAAGATTGCTCGAGCAGACCAAGTATAAAGTTTGCTCCATTTGAGTACCCTAAAAATATGACTTTATCATATGAATGTTCGTAAATGAAATGGTTCCAAAATTGTATGAATGATTTTGTACGATGGTTAAAATCATCTCTATCAAGTTGATTGTTTTTCAGTGGTGCAAAAAAGCGTCTTTCTGTGCCTTCACCAACGTTGCCTAAAAAGCTAAGTGTATTGACATCTGGCATTATTTCACCGGAGATAGGTAGCAGCTGATATTGATTGCCCCCAGTACCGTGAAACAGTACAATAAGCGTATTGTTATTTTGATTTTCTTGTAAGAAGTATTCCATAAAATCTCCTCCATAAATTTGAAAGGGGTGTCGTGTATGAATCACCATTCAATTATACACCATGTATCCATTATAAATAATGACGCAGAACAATCTTTTAATTTCTATCGTAATATATTAGGTCTTAATTTGCTAATGAAGACTGTAAATCAAGAAAATTATGAAATGTATCATATATTTTTTGCAGATAAATACGGACGTCCTGGGACTGAAGTAACTTTATTTGAAATGAAAGAGGGAACTAATAATCATTTCGGTACGAATGCGTTTGATAGATTATTATTTAAAGTGCCTTCAAAAGAATCTTTAAAATACTGGGAAAGACGCTTCGATGAACTTGACGTTTGTCACTATGGTTTAGAAATTTACACTGACCGCAGTCTTATTCGCTTCGAAGGTCCAGACGAGACACCACTAGGTTTAATCGTTATGTCTGATCAAGAGAGTTTAGATGATTATTACACAGATGAAAAAGGTATAATACCTATAGAATATCAAATTATTGCATTGGACTCTGTACATATGCGAACAATGTATCCTGAGGCAAGTAAACAATTTTTTCAAAAATTATACAACTGGGAAGCGTACGAACGTACTACATTTTTCGATACTCAATTACCCGTTGAGATATTGCATAACAATCAACACAGTATGTACCATGAGATACATATCGTGCATGACACATTTAATAAACTTGAAGAACAAGGGTTTGGGGGTATTCATCACGTAGCTATCTCAGCAGATGATGAGGAAGCACTTGTTCAAATTGAAAAGACATTAGATAAATTGAATATGAAACACTCATCAATAAAAAATAGAGGTTTCTTTAAATCTATTTATTATAGAGATCCTAACCAAGTGCTTTTTGAAGTTGCAACAATGAAACTCAATATCGACGAAGTGAAGTTCGAACAAAAATCTTTCGAAGAAATACCACTTTATTTGCCAGAACATTTAGAAGAAAAACGTACATTTATTGAAAAACAACTTAGAAAAACAAAATTTTAAATGAGGTGATTCTAATTGAATTCAGTAATTGAAAATATTAAATTTAAGCCACTTCGATTTACATTTACGTTTGTATTACCAGCTATTTTAATCATAGTATGTTTAGCCATATTTAAAACATCAACATTCACTTTATGGATGGGCGCGTTCTGGATTATACTATTTTTCCTAAACTTTAATCTATTTATATCGAGTGAAGTTTTAAATGATAAACTTAATAACATAATTAAAGAAAAAGGAATTACAAAAGAACAACTATTTGATATAACTGGTTTAACTAAATATGAAGTGACTGAAAGAAATGGTTATTATGACTTTTATTTCTCAGGATCTAAAAAGAAAAAATATTTAAAAATGCTTAAAAATTATAATGCTTAAATAGATAGTATTTGATTTGAAAATCCTTGTTCAAGATAATTCTCCTAATCCGTTAGATGTTAACTTTCGGATTAGGAGATTTTATTTTTATATCGTATTTTTACTTTTTGATATAAATATATCTAAAGTATTTATTGTTCAGTACCTTGCATTGTTTAATAGTGTGTGGTATATTTTTTGCAACAGCTATTATACATTGTTTAGTACTGAATAATGTGGGGGAAAAATTATGAATATACAATTTAAAAAAGGTGCACTTGAATTTATAGTATTACTTATTATCAAAGGTGAAGACCAATATGGGTATTCATTAATTCAAAAAATAACACCTAGAATCATGATATCTGAAGGAACGATTTATCCATTACTTAGACGTTTAGTTAAAGACGATTATTTAACGACTTATTACAAACCTTCAACTGAAGGACCAGCTAGAAAATATTATAAAATAACGGATTTAGGAATTGAGAGGTTAGAAAGTTTGTTAGATGAATGGAAGAGCTTTACAGAAGCGGTAGATTTATTTTTAGAGGAGAGTGAAATTGATGAATAAAAAGACATATTTAAACACGTTAAATAAACATTTGAAGAATATTTCTGATGAGGAACGTGCCGATATTTTAGATGAATATGAAACTCATTTTATTAGTGGTATCGAAGACGGACAAACTGAAGATATGATTGCTAAAGAGCTAGGACATCCTAAAGAAATTGCTAAAGAGCTCAATGCGACATTAGCACTTGATAGAGCAGAAACAAATAATAAAGTGGGTAATGTATGGCAAGCCATTATATCTGTGATGGGACTAGGAATATTAAATTTCTTTGTTATTTTAATTCCATTTGTCATTATTATTTCTATTTTATTTAGTTTTATCGTGACAACATTATCTTTATTAATTACACCAGCAATGTTGATTGTAAAAGGGCTTTACAATGGATTTGATGCAATACAATCAATTGACGTTTATGTTGTCCTAACTAGTTTTGGTTTAGGTTTAATGATATTTACAGTCACTTATTTATTAACGAAATGGTCGTATAAATTGTTTGTAAAATATTTAAGATGGAATATTTCTATCGTTAAAGGAAGTGCTAAATCATGAATAAAACATTATGGATATTATTTGGTGCTGGATTAATTTTGTTTATATTATTTGGCACTATGATGTTAATAGAAGGTCAAAAATCAGCAAAGAACACGAGTGAAGAAACGCTTATTAATGAAACTTACCAAAGTGAGATAAAGAATATCAAAGTAAATGGAAAAGATGCAGCCGTAAAAATTAAAAAAGGTAACCAATTTAAAGTGAAATCAGTTGGAAGCAAAGATGATTTCCAAGTAAGCTCAAAGGTTAGAGGCGATACTTTAGATATTAATGTTAAAAATCAATTTGACATAATAAATTTTGATTTATTTAAAAACATGCATACACAAATTGAAGTTACAGTACCAGAAGAATTAAATAGCTTAAATGTAAAAACAGATACAGGGAAATTAAGTGTTAAAGATATTAAATCTCAAACTTCAACATTTAAAGTAGATACAGGTGTGATAGATATTTCAAATTCACAATTGGGAAATTTAAAAGTGGATTCAGATACTGGAAAAATTTCAACACATAATATAGATTTTAAAAGTGGCAAATTAGAAGCAGACACAGGAACAATTAAAATGAATGGTGTACCAGCTGATAAACCACTTAATATTAAGACAGACACAGGTGCTATTAAACTAATATATAATGAAGCACCAAAGAATACATTTTTAGATATTGAACAAGACGTCGGTAATGCTAAAATAAATCAACCAGAATTGAAAAATAAAAAAGTAGGATCTGGAGATAATTTAGTGAAAATTACGAGCGATGTGGGTTCTATTCAAATAGATTAATCAAATATTTTAGAAGCACTTAGGACATAAGTCTCAATTCAAAATAAACAAGCATATCACTTAACTAATATTTTAGATAAAAAGTGATATGCTTATTTTTATAAAATCATTATAAATTATTTTGAAGAAATATCTTTTATTAAATGATAAACTTCTCTTTTCTTCTCTTTACTTAAAGATCTTAATAATTGTATAGATTCATTAATGAGCATGGAGTCTTCTTCGTCTTCATAAGCTTCAGGGACATTGACCCACCCCATGATATACGCAGGTGTTGTTGAAAGGGCGATAGCTAATTTTTCGACCATTTTTGGCGTTAGTTTAGAAGTCTGTCCCGTTTCATAACGAGAAATTGTAGACTGGTTTACATCAGCTAGTTTAGCTAATTTATATGTCGTAAATCCAAGTTCTTCCCTTCTTTGTTTAATACGATATCCTGTATGATTCAATGATTTCACCTCAATTACTTTAAATCATAGTCTGTTATATATATTATATATGATTTGCGTTGTTATTTGTTAATTTGTGATACGAATTATACTTTTATTGACCAGTCAAAATCTATTTGCTATAATTCAAATTAATTTAATAAAGCTTTCTAGGGTTCCGTAACACAATGTTAGCCTGGACCGAGAGAAAGCCACAAGTTAATGCTTGTGACACGGAAGGATAAAAGCCTGGGAGACTTATTTTTAATATAAGTTTCCCGGGCTTTTTAATTTGAGGAGGAATCATAATGAATTGGTTAAAAATTATCATTGGTGCAGTATTTGAGGTGGTCTGGGTAGTTGGTTTAACACATTCAAGTAACGTATTAGAATGGATTGTTACTTTAATAGCTATTGTAATTAGTTTCTATTTATTAATAACAGCTTCAAAAGCATTACCTGTTGGAACATCGTATGCAGTTTATGTTGGTTTAGGTGCTACGGGTGTCACAATTGTTGATTTTGTATTTTTCGGACAGCCAGTCGTTATTGGCAAAATCATTTTAATCATCACACTTATCATCGGTATAGTAGGTCTTAAATTAGTTACACCAGAAGGGGAGGAAAGTTAAAATGGCTTGGTTAATATTAATTATGGCAGGTTTATTTGAAATGTTAGGCGTACTCTTCATAAATATTTACTCAAAAAGAAATAACGTTAAATCTTTATTAGGTCTCATGTTATTCTTTGGCTTAAGCTTTATTTGTTTAACAATCGCAATGAAAAGTATTTCAATGAGTACAAGTTATGCTGTTTGGACAGGCATTGGTGCTGTCGGTGGTGCATTATTAGGAATTATATTCTACGGTGAATCCAAAAACATGAAAAGAATTTTATTTATCGGAATCATACTAGCAAGTACAATCGGTTTAAAATTAATTAGTTAACGTTATTTTATAAATCATAATTTATTTCCATCCATTCATGTGCTTCTTCAAATCCTAATTTTTTATAAACGGGTTTACCTAAAGGAGAAGCAGCTAAAAATATTTTTTTAATGTCACGCGCTTCAGCATCTTTAATGAGTAAAGAAATAATTTGTTGTGCGATGCCACGACCTCTAAAGTTAGGATGTGTGTATATATTAGTTACGTATGCACGTTCTCCTGATTGGTTTATGTATGAAGGAGGAAATGGATAATAAATAATTGCGCCCGTAGCAATTACTTCTTCATTTTCGACTGCTAAAAGCTGATAAAGAGATTCGTCTGTTATGACATTTGTAAAAAATGTTTCTAAATCATGATCAATATCTATAATGGGGTTTGAGCCTTCATCTATTAATTGTTGTTTTCTTAGTTTTACAATTATATTTAAGTCATCAATCGTTGCTTTTCTTATATGCATGATAACTACTCCTTGTCGTTTATTTATTATGGGTCATTTTTTGATTTAAGGGTATAGTACCATTATAGATGAACAAATAAAACAACTTAAATTAAAGTAGGGATAAAATGAAAAGAATACTCATAACAGGTGGCACAGGTTTAGTAGGAAGTGAACTAGTTGATTATTATTTGGCAAATAACGATGAGGTCTATGTTCTAACGAGAAGTGATAGAGATTCTAACAATACATCTTTATATTATATTAATTGGTCGAAAGACAATTGGGAAAAAGCAATACCGAAAATAGATGTTGTAATCAATTTAGCCGGAGCTAGTTTAATGAACCGTTGGACAGAGGATTATAAAGAAACTATTATGAATAGCCGTATAGAATCAACGAATCGTTTGTTTAAATTTTTTGAGGCACAAGACTATGCACCAGAAGTATTATTTAACGCGAGCGCAGTTGGTTATTATCCACCTTCCAAAGTTGTATCTTATGACGAATATGATCAATTCTTATCTCATGACTTCTTATCTACAGTCGTTGAAAGATGGGAAGAAACAGCATTATTATTTAAAGAATTAGGAACAAGAGTCGTTATCGGTCGATTTGGTATCATTCTTTCTAATAAGGGAGGAGCTTTGACTACAATGGTTAAGCCTTATAAATTCTTTGTTGGCGGTTCTTTAGGTTCAGGAGAACAGTGGATGAGCTGGATACATCTTGAAGACTTAAAAGAGGCCATAACAACTTTAATTAATAATAAAGATAAACAAGGTGTGTATAATATTTGTAGTCCAAACCCTGTGCGTCAAAAAGTGTTAGGAAAAACAATTGCTCAAACTATAAATAGACCGCATTTCTTGCCAGTACCAAAATTTGCTTTAAGGGCGGTCTTAGGTGAACAATCGACAATGATATTAGATGTACAAAGAGTATTTCCTAAGAAATTATTGGAGATGCGTTTTCCATTTAAATATCCAGAAATTGATGAAGCAATCAAAGACTTATTAAATTAAATAGATTAAATTATTAAAAGAGAAGTGAAAAACTTCTCTTTTTGTTTTGACTTATTCTCCGATAATATGTATCATATATGAATAATAATACGAAATATAGAATATTTATTATGAAGGTGGATGTTAAATGAATAATTATATTGAACTAACTGAAAAGTATAGCCCGAATAACTATAGCCCTTTAAATATTGTTTTGACAGAAGGTAAAGGTGCATATGTTAAAGATTCAGAAGGTAATACATATATTGATTGTGTGTCAGGTTTCTCTGTATTAAATCAAGGACATTGTCATCCGAAAATCATTCAAGCATTCTTGGAACAAAGCCAAAAGATTACGATGACTTCAAGAGCTTTATATAGTGATAATTTAGGCGTGTGGGAAGAAAAAGTATGCAAACTCACGAATAAAAATAAAGTCTTGCCGATGAATACTGGAACTGAAGCGGTAGAAACAGCGATTAAAGTTGCGACAAAATGGTCACAAGATGTGAAAGGTTTAAATGCGCATGATGCTGAAATTATAGCGATGGAAGGTAATTTCCATGGCAGAACAATAGGCTCATTATCTTTATCATCAAATGATCAATATAAAGAAGGGTTTGGTGAGCTAGCTGGCAATATAAAATATAGTGAATTTGGAAACATTGAGGATTTATCTTCTAAAATCACATCTCAAACTGCAGCTATTATATTAGAACCAATACAAGGTGAAGGTGGCGTCAATATTCCACCAAAGAACTTTATTAAAGAAGTTAAAGAATTATGTGATGAACATAATATATTATTAATAGCTGATGAAATTCAAGTCGGATTAGGCAGAACTGGTAAGATGTTAGCAATTGAGTGGGAAGACGTTGAAGCGGATATAATATTACTCGGAAAAGCTTTAGGTGGTGGCTTTTATCCAATATCAGCAATAGCTGCTAATGATGATATTATGCAAGTTCTGACACCTGGAACACATGGATCGACTTTTGGTGGTAATCCATTAGCTTGCGCGGTTTCAATAGCATCATTAGATGTGTTAATCGATGAGTCTCTACCAGAGCGCTCTGTAGAATTAGGAGATAAATTATTAAAGGGTCTCCAAGAAATTAAAAGTACAATTATTAAAGAAGTAAGGGGCCGTGGTTTATTTATGGGAATAGAACTCAATGAAAATGCACAAGAAATAGTATCAGAAATTAATCAACAAGGTGTTTTATGTAAAGAAACACAAAGAAATATTATTCGTTTGGCACCTCCATTAGTTATTGAAGATAAAGATATTGATACCATCATTAACGTTATAACTGGTGTTATAGAGCGTGTATCAACGAAAGAATTAAATGAAAAATAAAATTTTTAAACGTTTTTAGTTAATAATTGTAATCATTATGTTAAAATTTCTTGGGTATTTATAAAATAAGCAATTATTTATGATACTAAAAGAAAGGAGTTTTAAAAATGAAAATTGCAATTGTTGGCTCAGGTAATGGTGCAGTAACAGCTGCTTTAGATATGATAGATAAAGGTCACGAGGTTAAATTATATTGCCGAAACCAGTCTATAAATAAATTTGATAAAGCTTTTGAAAAAGGTGGATTTGAATTTAATAATGAAGGCGATAGTAAGTTTATAAAATTCACGAATATTAGTGATGATATTGAATATGTATTGAAAGATGCAGAATTAATTCAAATGATTATACCATCATCATTTATAGAACATTATGCTAAAACGATGGCGCCTTTTGTTAAAGAGAATCAATTAATACTCTTTAACATGGCAGCAGCAATGGGATCTATTAGGTTTATTAATGTATTAGAATCTAAGCATATTGATTTTAGACCACAATTTGCTGAAGTTAACACATTAACGTATGCTACACGTGTTAATTATGATACTGCAGAAGTAAACGTATCTTTAAATGTGAAAAAAGTGCACTTTTCAACATATTATAAAACTTATTTAAATGAAAGCTTTAAATTAGTAGAGCAGTTATACCCTTATGTTGTTAAAGAAGAAAGTTTATGGAAAACAAACCTAGAAAACGGTAATCCAGAAGTACATCCTGGCCCAACTTTATTAAACGTTGGTCGAATAGATTACTCAAAAGATTTCTCATTGTATTCAGAAGGTATTACACCTCATACGGTAAAATTACTTCATGCTGTAGAATTAGAAAGATTGGCACTCGGAAGAAAATTAGGGTTTGAGTTAAATACTGCTAAAGGTGCTCGTATTGAAAGAGGTTATTTATCAATAGAAGACGAAAACGTTCCTCTTAATAAATTATTTAATGACAGTCCTGTCTTTTCTCAAATACATGGACCAAATTCAGTAGACAATCGCTATCTTACAGAAGATATTGCATACGGATTAGTACTTTGGTCAAGTTTAGGGAAAGTTATCGGCGTAGAGACACCTAATATAGATGCAATTATCGCTATTGCATCGACAATTCTAGAAAGAGAATTCTTTGAAGAAGGTCTAACAGTAGAAGAACTTGGACTAGAAAAACTAGGTTTAGCATAAAGCAAAAAGTGTTAACAATAAAAAAGAGTAAAGACATCTACACACTGTAGATGTCTTTACTCTTTTTATTAATAAATTATTTAAGTTGTGCTATCTCTAAATAGAGAACGGCTAATGAATACAGCTATAAAGGTTAAGAGTAGTGACAATATACCAATGCCTAACCATTCTAAATGTACATAGATATAACCGCCTAATATTGTTAATAAACTTGAGCCTACATAGTATCCTAGTAAATATAATGTAGACGCATGAGATTTGCTTGATTCTGTAAGTGTCGCTATATAACTACTTTGAATAGAATGTGCTCCAAAGAATCCAAATGTCATTGCTGCTAAACCTACAATATCAATAGGTAAGTATGTGATGAATGTTAAGGCAATTCCTACAATCATAATGGTAATGGCAAGTGCGTAAGCTTTTTTAACACCAAGTTTAATACTTAATTTACCGAAATTGATAGAGCTATATGTACCAATTAAATAAAGTATAAATATAAAAGCAATAGTGGATTCGCTTAAAGAGAATGGAGGTTGTTCAAATCTAACAGTAATATAACTGTAAATTGTCACGAATGTACCCATTAATAAAAATGATAATGACATTGTTTTTAAAACTGCTGGAATTTTTAATAATTGAATGTATTTAAGCAAATGTTGTTTAGGAGAAATCCAGTTCGGAGTTTGGACTTTTGATACAGGTAATAAAGAGACCATCAAGATAGCAAAAATTAAATTAATTACGCTTAATGTACCAATTGCAATTTGCCAATTGAATAAATCAGTTAAAATACCGACAACGACACGTCCAGACATACCACCAAACGTTGTGCCTGCAACATATAAACCCATAACCTTACTTACACGGTCTTTATGAACTTCATCAGCAATATATGCCATGGCAGTAGAAGGAACGCCACTAAGTACTAAACCCATTAATCCTCGAATCACTAAGAAAGCCTCAAATTGCTTAACAAATACACTAATCAAAGAAAGTATACTCACTAATAATACAGAGATAGACATCATACGTTTTTTTTCAATGTTGTTTAACATTGGAACGATAACTAATCCGACACCTAGCATAAAAGTAGAAATAGAAAGTGTTAAGCTCACATCAGATAACGAAACATCAAAATAGTGACTTAAGCCATTAAATATCGGTTGAGTTACATATAAACTGGAAAAAATAATAAAACCAGCTAATAACAAAGAAATTGATCTCTTTTTCTGTTCACTTGTCATGACGCATCTCTCCTTATTTTTTAATCATACATTTAAAAAAATGATTTTTCGAAAAATATGCATATTAAGACTACCCTCTCACTGAGTCCACTGCGACCGGTGTCTAAAGTGAGTTGTATTTTTGTGCATGGATAATGAAACAGTTATAATGTACTTAAATATATAGGAGGTACAATTATGGTAGAAATATTAAGGCATCATCATATTTCAATGTTAACGAAAGATGCGAAGTTAAATAAAGATTTCTATGTAAACAAACTTGGTTTACGATTGTATTTAAAGACAGTCAATCAAGATGATACATCTATGTACCATTTATTTTATGGAGATGAAGTTGGCACACCTGGAACGTCATTAACATTTTTTGAGTTAAAGCCGATGGGTCAAACTTACAAAGGTACGAATAGTATATCTAGAATAGGATTGCTTGTACCTAGTGAAGAAAGTTTAAGTTATTGGAAAAAGCGCTTTGAAGAAATGGACGTCGACCATGATGCGATTGGCATTTACAATGGGCTTATGGCACTTCATTTTCGTGATCATGAAGGTCTAGAAATGGTATTGTTACCGAATGGTGATAGAAGGACGCCACAAGATTGGCGTAATAATAGTTATTCAGATGTTCCGAAAGAACACCAGATTATGGGCATGGGGCCAATAGAATTTAAAATGGACCAAGTTACTGATATGAAAAACTTCTTGGAAAATGATTTAAACTTTGATGTCGCTGATTCCGAAAGTGAATTGCTTTATACAAGAGATCAAGAAGGATTGTATAGTGATATCGTACTAGTTGAAGAACAAGGAAAAAGAGAAAAACCGGGTAAAGGTAGTATTCACCACCTTGCTTTATCAGTCGCGGATGAAGAAGAGTTAAAGAAAGTAAAAGAGCTATTAGATAGTAAGAATGTCGTACATTCTGGCATAATAGATAGAGATTTCTTCAAAAGCTTGTACTACAGACATTCACATATATTAATTGAATTTGCTACAGAAGGACCGGGTGTCCCATACGATGATATTGATCAACTAGGAGAAAAATTAGATTTGCCAAATTTCTTAGAGTCTAAGAGAGAAGAAATTGAATCAAATTTAGAGCCTATTTAATTAGAAAAGAATTCAGAAGATAAATGTTCTTGAGAACGAACAAAATCTAAAGTTTTATAAAAAATGAGGCTGGGACATAAATACATGTCTCAGCCTCTTTTATTATAATGGCAGTAGCTGACTGGATTGAAAATGCACTTATATCAAGCTTTTTCCAACCCTAGTCATCCTTGCCGGGGTGGGACTACGAAATCTATTTATTAAAATGAGATTTCTGTCTCACTCCCATTTATTTTGAGTAAGGAATTTATTTTCGAACTTTTTTTACATACTCTAATGTTCATTTAATTTATTGCGTCTTTTTATTAATTGTACTGTGATGATAGACGTTATAGGAATAGCGATACTGACTGCTATACCACCTAATAATATTGAAATGATTTCAGCTGCAAATATTTTAGCGTTTATAATTTCTCCAAATGTATAATTTAATTTTCCAAACCAAAAGAACAATGTAATTTGTCCGCCTATATAAGCAAAATATATTGTGTTTGTTGTTGTTGATAATATATCTCTACCTATAGTAAGTCCAGATTTAAAGAGTTGTTTTAAAGATATATTTGGTTGTGCTTCATATAGCTCGTACATAGGAGAACTGATAGAAATTGTTAAATCTATTACAGCTGCAATTACAGCTAAAACGATGGTAAAGACCATTAATTGTGCATAGTTAATACCGATATTCATCGAAAAGATATAAGTTTCATCTTGTTCTTCTTCTGTGAAACCTTGCAACATAGATATATCTACAATAAAGTATATTAATCCTATGAGAATGAGCGTTGTTATTATTGTAGCTAAAAATGCTGATTGTGTTTTTGTATTATATTCATTGATATAGAACAAATTGATGCATGCTATTAATAAACAAAAGATGATAAGCACGATAAAGATTGGTGCTTTATAGATAATAAGTAATATTGCGATAAATAATGTGAATATGTTTAAGAATAATGTTATAAATGAACGAAATCCTGTTTTGCCTCCAACTAAAATCATTAAAATGAGAAGGATAACAGCTAAAATGAAAGTAGTATCCATTATTTAGCCTCCTCTCTCTGCATAAATAACATCACGATAAAAATCGTAATAGGAATCGTGATGACAATACCTATTCCGCCCATCAAAGCTCTTGAAATTTCAAGGGACCAATTCATCGATAGTGTATACGTTACAGTATTGTTGTTTTTAAAATAAAGTATAACCATTGGGATACTTCCGGATAAATATGCAAAGAATAGTATGTTGGTCATTGTACCCATAATATCTTTACCTATATTGATACCAGATTGCTTTAACCGCTTCATAGATATTGTAGGATGTTGCGCCTTTATTTCATATAACGAACTTGTGAGTGTGATGGCAACATCCATAACGGCTCCTAAAGAACCGATTAAGATGGAAGCTAAGAATATTTGTGTTGGTTGAATTGTTAAAAAGCTCATCGTTTCATATTTGATACCATTACTGTTTGTTAAAGTCATAATCAGTTGAGAAATTCCTATACTGATAAAAGTGCCGAGCAATGTTGAAAGAATTGCAACGAATGTCTTTTTTGAAAACCCACTGACTAAAAGTAACGAAATGATAGTAGAAAAAATAACGGTTATAGCCATTAAAATAAAGAAATGCTGATTATCGTTTTTCATGAAATAATTAATCATTATTAAAATGACAGATACATTTATAAACAACGAGATAATTGAATAAAGGCCAGATTTTCTACCAACCATGAGTAAAGTGAATAAAAATAATCCGGTCATAAACACGACAGACGTATCTCGTTTTAAGCCTTTAATAATTGCAGAGCTTTCTTCACCAGTGTATGAGATGAGAACTTCATCACCTTTACGGTACTTTTCAGAGTCAGTAAGTGAGTCTGTGTATTTATGAGGTACGGTTAATGTTTTGCCTTTATATTTTCCGTTAACAATTTTTAATTTTATGTTTTCGGTATGTACGATATCTTTGTTTTTATTTTGGTCAACTGTATTTTTACTTTTTTGATCCGTAATATTTGTGATGTGGCCAATAGGTGTCTTATAAAATTGCGCGTTATATTTTGTGAAGATTAAAGCCCCTATTAATAATACGATGAAAGCTAATATCGCTATATTGAAAGGTTTCTTTAAACTCGTTTTGAATTGCTGTTTCATATCATTGCACCATCACTTTTAATTTGTATTGAATAACGTATAGTATACGTATGAAAAAATGTGAATTCAAACTATTTCCATGTTTGTTCTATTGGTAATGTATCACGCTTTCTCGCTCTCGAAATATAAGGATGCCCCGCAACAGTAAATCTTAAATGTTTTTCTGTCCATTCACCTTTGTTAGGTACGCCAATGCGAGCAGATGTATCGATGTTTTTAGGGTACTTCCGATTCACCGTATCGATTTTAAGACTGCCCGCTCCAATTTTTGTACCATCCAGTGATTTAGATATTTGCATAGCTTGTGTGAATTTCCCAGGTCCATTTGTAAGTTCCACACCCGTCTTGTGATTACGGTTGATTTCCATTTGTTCTATGCCATTTTCAGGTTCTATAGCTCTTAATAACACACCTTGAGGTTCACCTTCAGTTTGTGTAACGAAGTTGATGAGCAACTGTTTGTGCATACTATGAGCATAAATTGTGCCACCTTCACAATATAGCGATTTGACACTCTTTGTATTTTTCCCGTTAAAGGAATGTGCAGCTTGATCGTGAATACCTACATATGCCTCTGTTTCTACAATATAACCTGTGTAAGTTAAGTCTTCAGTTTCATGAATCAGTCTTACCCCTAGTAAATCCTGAGCAATCTCTTCGGTTGTTCTATTAATAAAGTCCATTGATTTAATTACCTCCTAATGATAAGTCGTTTGTCTATGAAGTAAAGTCTGAGCAAAATTGACGAATGCATTTAATTGCGCATGTTGGTTGTTCTGTTGATAGACGATATAAATTGTTCTTTTCAGTTCTGTGTGCGTAAGAGGTATTTTAACAAGGCGTTCATCCTCTATACCACCACTTAAATAATCAGCGATAATTAAAACACCTTTCTCAGCTAGTAGTGTTTGTTTTAATAAAGTTGGATTTGAAATTCGATATACTTTTTGTGAAGCATGCTTCCTTATAAGTTGTGCGATTTGATCCGGCAGTGTGTTGTAATAATAAATATATTGATGACTGAGTTGAGACAATGGTGGTTTCGGGTTCATAGATAAATCATTGTTGTTATGAACATATAAATTATAAGTTTCTTCAAACAAAGTGTTTTTAATAGTGTTTTTATTATTCATCATTTTAGGTGTTAGTTCACAAAGTGCGATGTCTATTTGATGAGCGTTTAGAGCTTCTTCAATTTCTATAGGTGTCATAAGCATCGGTCTTATTTCTATATTATGTTCTTGTTCAAACGATTTAATAATTGCAGGTAAGGCTTGTGCAACATAGCTTTCAGTATAAGCTAGTCTAATAGCTCTCTTATCAGTCTGGTCTTGATGAATAAATAATTCAGTAGTTTCTTCTACTAAATCTAAAATTTGATTCGCGTAAGATAGTAGTAATTCACCACGTTCAGTTAATTTTACATTTCTACCTTCTCTTAAAAATAAAACTGTATTGAGTTCTTTTTCTAAATTTGCAATTTGTCTGCTAATAGCTGATTGAGCAATTTCTAATTCTAATGCAGCTTCTGAAATGTGTTCTCGTTGTGCGACTTCTCTAAAGTATATTAACTGTTTAATTTCCACGCTTCCCACCTCTTAGATTTATATTATCTAATTTTTAGATATATTTCATCTATTTTATATATTGTTAAGATAAGTCACATTAAAGTATGATGTTAACTATAAATTAGAGAAGATTCTGAAATTTTAAATTCGAGGTGATGTAGTATGTCATTAAAAAAAGATAGAAGACGACTTGGCCTATATGATTCAGCAGATGAGCATGATGCTTGTGGAATTGGTTTTTACGCCAATATGGATAATAAAAGGTCACATGATATTGTACTGAAATCAATTGAAATGCTTTGCAGATTAGATCATAGAGGTGGAGTTGGCGCTGATGGTATTACTGGCGATGGTGCTGGTATTATGACAGAAGTCCCTCACCTCTATTTTAAACAGAAGCTAAAGTTAAAATTACCATCTGAAGAACATTATGCAGTAGGGATGTTTTTTACAGATAAAAAGATTGCGGGTAGTATTCACGAAAAAAAGTTCAATGCTTTCTTTGAAGAAGAAGGCTTAAAAGTTATAACGTATCGAGACGTACCAGTAGATACTTCTGTATTAGCTGATCATGTTGCAGAAACAATGCCAGCAATACAACAAGTTTTTGTTGAAAATAAAACGAGCGAACATTTTGATCGTTCGTTATTTATTGCTCGTAAACAAATTGAACGTTATGGTGAAGAGCAAAATTTAGATTTATACTTTGCAAGTTTATCTAGAAGAACGATTGTATATAAAGGTTGGTTGCGATCGGATCAAATTAAAGGATTATATGTCGATTTATTAGATGACGCATATGAATCAAAATTCGGTTCAGTTCATTCAAGATTTAGTACGAATACATTTCCGAGTTGGAAAAGAGCTCACCCTAATAGATTATTGATGCATAATGGTGAAATCAATACGATTAAAGGTAATGTGAATTGGATGAGAGCGCGCCAAGATAAATTAATAGAAACGATTTTTGGAGATGTTAAAGATAAAATTGGAGAAGTTTTAGACGAATCTGGTAGTGATTCTTCTATTGTAGATAATGCGCTTGAATTTTTAAGTTTAAGTATCCCACCAGAGCAAGCGGCTATGTTACTTATACCTGAACCATGGTTATACAACGAAACACAAGACCCTAAAATTAGAGCTTTCTACGAATATTACAGTTATTTGATGGAACCATGGGACGGACCAACGATGATTAGTTTTTGTGACGGTGATAAATTAGGAGCATTAACAGATAGAAATGGATTAAGACCAGGTCGATACACAATTACTGACTCAAATGAAATTATTTTCTCATCTGAAGTTGGAGTAATTGATGTTGATGAAGAGCATGTTCTATATAAAGGTCAATTAAACCCAGGAAAATTATTACTTGTTGATTTTAAAGAAAATAAAGTTATTGAAAATGACGAATTGAAACAAAGAATAGCAAGCGAATATCCTTATGAAGAATGGGTACGTCAACAAGATTTAAATATTAACGACGTCATAGCGACACCATCAAGAACAAGTCAAGATCAATTATTCCAATTACAAAGAAGGTTTGGTTATACAAAAGAAGAAATCAATAAATATATGACGGAGTTAGTTAGTGAGCGAAAAGACCCGATTGGTGCTATGGGATTTGATACACCAGTTGCAGTATTGAGTACACAACCTGAATCATTATTTAATTATTTTAAACAACACTTCGCACAAGTTACCAATCCACCAATTGATTCATATCGAGAAAAAATTGTAACGAGTGAAATGGTTTATTTAGGCAAAGAAGGTAATCTATTAGAACCCCATCAAGATAATACGAAACGTATACAGCTAAATCATCCTGTATTGTCTAAAGCACAACTTCAAAAAATCCAAAATAGTACTTATCAGACAAAATTTATTTCTACGGTATATGAAACATCGCTTGAAGATGCTTTAGACGAACTATCGCATAAAGTTTCACAAGCTGTAGCAAATGGTGCAGAAATAATAGTACTAGAAGATGAGTCGGTAAATGATTTAGAAAACCAATTTGCTATGCCGATGTTATTAGCAGTTAGTCATATTCATCAAAGTTTAATTAGAACTGGTCAGCGACTTGATACAAGTATCATTGCATATTCAGGTGAATGTCGAGAAGTCCATCATTTAGCTACTTTAATTGGATATGGCGCTAATGCAGTTGTTCCATATTTAGCACAGTATACAATAGAAGACTTAACAGAAACGGTTAGACTAACAGGTACTGTAGAGCAGAATATCGATGCGTATAGTCAAACGTTGTCAGCAGGATTGATTAAAGTAATGGCTAAGATGGGTATCTCGACTGTTCAAAGTTACCAAGGCGCTCAAATATTTGAAGCGATAGGTTTAGGCCAAGATGTGATCGATAAGTACTTTACAGGTACACCGTCTAAACTATCAGGGATTTCAATTGAAACGATAGACCAAGAAAATAAAGCGAGACAATCTGAAAATATTAAATATTTAAATTCTGGAAGTACGTTCCAATGGAGACTACAAGGTGACTATCATGCCTTTAACCCTAAAACTATTCATTTATTACAACATGCGTGTAGAGAAAATGATTACAAGATGTTTAAAGAATATTCAGAAGCGGCTGATAGTGAAAGAATGACCCATTTAAGAAACTTGCTTGAATTCAAAGAGAAAAAAGCAATCGATTTAAAAGAAGTAGAATCAGCTGATCAAATTGTAACAAGATTTAAAACAGGGGCAATGAGTTTTGGTTCAATATCTGAAGAAGCACATCAAACATTAGCAGAAGCAATGAACCGTATTGGTGGTCGTAGTAACAGTGGTGAAGGTGGAGAAAATCCAGAGCGTTACATCGTGAAACCAGATGGTACAAATTATATGAGTGCTA
The DNA here is from genome assembly GCF_049310805.1 of Mammaliicoccus sp. JADD-157. Classification (NCBI taxonomy): domain Bacteria; kingdom Bacillati; phylum Bacillota; class Bacilli; order Caryophanales; family Staphylococcaceae; genus Mammaliicoccus; species Mammaliicoccus sp. JADD-157. The sequence continues at coordinate 149,320 of NZ_JBMOVZ010000004.1, forward strand.
TTAAACAAGTTGCATCTGGTAGATTTGGTGTTACAAGCGATTACTTGCAACATTCTAAAGAAATTCAAATTAAGGTAGCGCAAGGTGCTAAACCAGGTGAAGGCGGACAATTGCCAGGCACTAAAGTTTATCCTTGGGTAGCTGAAGTTCGTGGTTCAACGCCTGGTGTAGGCTTAATATCACCGCCGCCACATCATGATATTTATTCAATTGAAGATTTAGCACAGCTAATCCATGATTTAAAAAATGCAAACCGCAAATCAGATATTAGTGTGAAACTTGTTTCAAAATCAGGTGTAGGAACAATTGCTGCAGGTGTAGCAAAAGCTCATGCAGATAAAATTGTTATTAGTGGCTATGACGGCGGTACTGGTGCTTCACCTAAGACAAGTATTCAACATGCAGGTCTACCATGGGAAATCGGTTTATCGGAAACACATCAAACACTTATGTTAAATGGTTTACGTTCCCGTGTCACATTAGAAACAGACGGAAAATTAATGACTGGCCGCGATGTTGCATTAGCATGTGCATTAGGCGCTGAAGAATTTGCTTTCGCCACGGCACCGTTAGTAGTCCTTGGCTGTATTATGATGAGAGTTTGTCATAAAGATACGTGTCCAGTAGGGATTGCTACACAAAATGGAGAATTAAGAAAACTATTTACTGGAAAAGCAGACCATATAGTAAACTTTATGTATTTTATTGCCGAGGAAATAAGAGAAATTTTAGCTTCATTAGGCCTTAAGTCTATGGATGAGTTAGTAGGTCGAACAGATTTATTAGAAGTTTCGGAACGCTACTACACACACCCTAAAGCGAAAGAGCTAGATTTAGAGGCATTACTATTTGTTATCGAAGGAGATAAACATCGCATTATGGATCAAGATCACCAACTTGATAAAGGTTTTGATTTGTCTAAACTTTATGATGATGCTAAAGCTTCTATTGATTATGGTGAGAAATTTGTTGGAAGCTATAATATTAGAAATATTGAGCGTAATGTTGGTGTGATAACTGGTAGTTATATTACGGAAGTACATGGAGAACCTGGACTCCCAGAAGATACGATTTATGTCAAAACGTTTAAACATGCAGGACAAAGTTATGGTGCATTCACGCCTAAAGGTATGACTTTACATCATACTGGCGATGCGAATGACTATTTCGGAAAAGGGTTATCAGGCGCTAAACTTATTTTAAAGGCTTCAAACGAAGCAAGAGAAAATAATATTATTGTTGGTAATGTATGTTTTTATGGTGCAACGAGCGGTACAGCATACATTAATGGACGAGCTGGTGAACGTTTTTGCGTTAGAAATAGTGGTGTAAATGTGGTTGTAGAAGGCGTGGGTGACCATGGTCTAGAATACATGACTGGTGGACGTGTCGTAATTTTAGGTGATGTTGGACGTAACTTCGGTCAAGGTATGAGTGGTGGCGTGTGTTACGTTGCTCCGTCTGACATAGATGCATTTAAAAGAACAAACGCACTTGACACGCTAGAATTTGAAACTTTAAAAGATAAAAGTGAAATTACTAATTTGAAATTAATGCTAGAGGACCATGTTAAATATACAGATAGTAAAAAGGCGAAAATCATGTTAGAAGATTTTGATTTAATCGCGGAGAAAGTTGTAAAAGTCATTCCGAAAGACTATAAATTGATGATGCAGAAAATTTCACAGCATAAACTAGAAAATGAAGAAGATGCACTGTTAAATGCGTTCTTTGATGATCGTAAATCTATAGGTGATGAAGAAGAATTAGCTTCTGTTTATTAAGAAGGAGGGCATAATATGGGTGAATTTAAAGGTTTTATGAAGTATCCTAAAAAGCAATTGGATGAGTTATCTTTAAAAGATAGAATTAATGGATATGAACCGTTCCAACAAAGATTTACTACAGAAGATGCTTCGACACAAGGCGCCCGTTGTATGGACTGTGGAACGCCTTTTTGTCAAACAGGTTCATCATTTGGGAGAGATACGATAGGTTGTCCAATAGGTAATTATATTCCGGAATGGAATGACTTAGTATATAGAAAAGATTTCGAAGAAGCTTTTGAAAGATTGTCTGAAACTAATAACTTTCCTGAATTTACCGGACGTGTTTGTCCAGCACCTTGTGAGTCATCTTGTGTGTTAGCAATAAATAATGATTCAGTAGCGATTAAAGGTATAGAACGTACAATTATAGATGAAGCATACGATATGGGGATCGTTAAACCGAAAGTTCCAAATACACGTTTAGAAGAAAAAGTCGCTATTATCGGAAGTGGACCTGCAGGCTTAACCGCAGCAGAAGAGTTAAATTTATTAGGGTATCAAGTCACGGTATATGAACGTAATCATAGACCAGGAGGACTATTAATGTATGGTATTCCAAGTATGAAATTGGATAAATCAGTTATTGAGCGCCGTATTAAATTGATGGAAGAAGCAGGTATTGTTTTTAAGACCGACATTAATGTAGGGAAAGACATCACGAAAGAAGAACTTAATGAGCAATATGATGCTATTATCGTTTGTACAGGGGCTCAAAAAGGTAGAGACTTACAATTAGAAGGACGTATGAGTTTTGGTATTCATTTCGCAATGGAATATTTAACTGAACAAACACAACTACAAATGGGAGAAATTGAAGAACCAACAATAACGGCAAAAGGGAAAAATGTGATTGTAATTGGCGCGGGAGATACTGGTGCAGATTGTGTGGCAACTGCACTAAGAGATGATTGTAAATCAGTAGTCCAATTTAATAAATATGTACGATTAACTGATAAAATGGAACAAAACACTGCGTGGCCATTACCAATGCCTATATTTAAATTAGATTATGCGCATAAAGAATATCGTGAAAAATTTGGATTTGAACCAAGAGCTTATGGTATTCAAACAATGAGGTATGATGTAGACGAAAACGGTAATATTAGAGGTCTATATACACAAGTATTAAAAGAAACAGATGACGGTATGGTTATAGTAGAAGGTACAGAACGTCATTGGCCCGCAGATTTAGTATTACTTTCAATAGGATTTGAAGGTACAGAACATTTAGTTCCTCATTCATTTAACTTGAATACTGATCGTAATAAAATCGTAGCTAATGAAAGAGACTTTAAAACAAATCAAGATAAAATATTTGTTGCAGGAGATGCTAGAAAAGGTCAAAGTTTAGTTGTTTGGGCAATTAAAGAAGGACGTGAAGTAGCAAAAGCAGTAGATAAGGCGTTAAAGGAAAAAATTACAATATAAATTATTGAAATATTATTGACATCAGTCTTGGCTTGGTATAAGATAAATATTGTCTTATTTGGAGGAATACCCAAGTCCGGCTGAAGGGATCGGTCTTGAAAACCGACAGGGGCTTAACGGCTCGCGGGGGTTCGAATCCCTCTTCCTCCGCCATTATTATTAAATATCCAAGACTATTATATAAACAAGCACTACCTACTTTTGTAGGTAGTGCTTTTTGTTTTGTACAAATGTTTTATAATTTTGTTATAATATAAGAATATTCTGACAAAAAGGGGTGTTTTAATGAAAGCGAAGAGATTAAAAAAGGGAGATACAATCGGTGTTGTTGCTTTAGCAAGCCCTCCGAACCAAGAACATTTAAAAATTGGCTTGGGACGTTTGGAAGAGCGATATGATATTCATTTTAAATTAGCGGAAAATATACACGATACTTACGGTCATCTAGCGGGAACAGATGAAGTAAGACTAAAAAGTTTGCTTGATATGTTAATGGATGATGAAGTAAAGGGCATCATATGTGCATGTGGAGGATATGGAACACCGCGTATTGTTGAACAAATTGATTTTAATCTTTTTAAAAAACACCCAAAAATTATATGGGGCTATAGTGATATAACTTGCTTACATAATGCCATTAGACAAGAAACTGGGTTAGTAACATTTCAAGGGCCAATGATCTCTTCTGATATTGGAGAGAATTATCATGATATTTCCATTAATAGCTTTGAACAATTGTTTGAAGGTAAAGATTTAAATTACCCTGTAGAACAGTTAAGATTTAAACCATTTGTGAGTGGTCGCGTAGAAGGAGAGATAGTAGGGGGATGTTTATCGCTTTTAGTATCTAGTTTAGGGACACCTTATGAAATTGATACAAAGGATAAAATACTTTTCTTAGAAGATGTAGGAGAAGAACCGTATAAAGTAGATGGTTTTTTACAACAATTAAAATCTGCTGGAAAGCTAGACGATGCAATTGGATTTATAATTGGTCCATTTACTAATAGTAAACCTAAAAAGCCAGAGAAATCATTAAAAATGGAAGAAGTATTACAGCATTTTATAGGCAGTTTAAATAAGCCTACTGTAAATGAAGTGGATATAGGCCATTGCACACCACATTTTGGCATTCCATTTGGGACTAAAGCAATATTAGATGTAGATAAAAAGGTTTTGCAAATTGAGTCTGGTGTTTATTAATGCAAAGGGGGATGGGTATGTTTATTACAGATATTAAATACTATAGATATAAAACGCCTTTGAAAAAGTCTTTTAAGACAGCTCTTAGAACTGTTGATGTTATAGAAAGTATTTATGTATTTATTGAAACGAATCAGAAAGAGATGGTTGGTGTTGGTGAAGCAGTACCAACGTATGTTATTACGGGAGATACAAAAGGTGGAATAGAAGCAGCTATAGAAGAGGTTTTTAAACCATTGCTGATCAATAGGCCATTATCTATTGGTTTATTGGATGAAATGGACGAAGCCTTAGTAGGAAACTCTAGTGCAAAGGCAGCAATAGATATCGCTCTATATGATTTGCTTGCACAAGAAGCGAAGTCTCCTCTGTATGAATACTTAAATAATGACCCGGGAAATAAATCATTAGAAACTTGTTATACAGTAAGTTTAAATGAAGCAGATGAAATGGTTAAAGATGCTTTTAGATACATACAAGAAGGATATAATCACTTAAAAATAAAAGTCGGAAAAGATAGTGTTGAAACAGACTTAAATAGATTAAAAGCTTTAAGAGCTGCCTTACCTAAAGATACAACGCTTAGTGTAGATGCTAATCAGGCTTGGAATGAAAAGGGAGCAGAACAAGCTTTAAAACATTTTGATGAAGCGTCATTAAATATTGAAAGTATAGAACAGCCGGTTAATAGAAATGAATTTTCAGTATTAGGTAAATTAACAAAAGATTATCAAATTCCACTAATGGTAGATGAAAGCTTATTTAGTGTCCATGATGCTAAACGATTAGTTGAGGTTGGAGCGATTAATCTATGGAATATTAAACTTATGAAAACAGGTGGCATTCATCAAGCGCGTAAAATACATGAAATAGCTAACAAATATGATATTACTTGTATGGTCGGTTGTATGATGGAAACGCATGTTTCAGTAACTGCAGCGTTACACTTTAGTTTAGCTGCCAATAAAGTAACACGAGTGGATTTCGATGCGCCTCTTATGGTTTCTAATCGTGAAGTAGTAGGTGGTATAGCTTATAATGGTTCGAAAGTGACGGCGCCAAAAGGTTATGGTTTAGGAATTGATAGAAAATCTTTACTTAAGAAGGTGAGTGTATGATCAAGTATTGCAGAGTAAACGTTGGCACAATTTGGAGAGATACAGATAAAGCACGAGATATAGATCGTGATGGTATTATGTACCCAGCTGATATCCAACGATGGTTGTTGGAACTTAATTTAGAAGAAAAACTATCATTTACTGAAGACAGTCGAATAGACACACAAGTACTGTATGGTGAAGCGGTTGAAGTATTGGAAGAGCAAGACGGATGGAGTTATGTTATCTGTTTAGAACAACCATCCAAACAACATGATAAAGGTTATCTAGGATTTATACCTTCTAGTCAACTGGGCGATATGAATATCAAGGCATCCAATCAGCGCATGCGCGTCAAAGTGCCAAAAACTACATTGTTCAATACAGATTTCACAACTAAACAAATTTTATCATTTAATACAGTATTGCCTGTCTTAAAATTAGATCAACAATTTATCGAAGTAGAGACACCAGAAGGTATCGGACTTATTGATGGCAAAGATATTGAACTGAGTGATGAATTTGGCGCATTTAAACAAGGTTCAATGCAAGGCGTTATAGATAATGCTAAATTATTTATTGATTTACCTTATTTATGGGGAGGTATGTCTAGTTATGGTTATGACTGCTCTGGATTATGTTTCCACATGTATAAAAGCCAGAATTTCAATATACCTCGAGATGCAGATGAACAATATGAAGCTATGACGGATATTCCTTTAGATGAACATTCTTTAAAGCCAGGAGACTTACTATTTTTCAGTAAGCCTGAAGATAAAGGTTTTCTTTCCCATGTAGGTATTTACATGGGTGAAGATATGATGATTCATGCACCGCATACACCTAGAAGTATTGAAATTGTTAAACTAACAGGTAGTTATTATCAAAAAATCTTAGTAAAAGCAGCTAGGCTATCAACATTTTAATATAGATTGAATCATATAAGACCCGAAATCGTGAGAGAATTTTATCGCTTTTTCGGGATTTTCTGTGTTAGAAAGAAAACTATAATAATAACACTTTTCTTTAAATTGTATAATGCCTACATCGTTTGCTACATGGTCGTATTCTCCAGTTTTTGAATAATAAATCAATTGATCTTCATAAAATGATTTAAAGATAGAAACTTTATCATTTAAGTGTTGATGACGCATAATTTCTAACATATCATCTCCATTTGCATGTTGAGTGATATATCGAAGCATGTTAATCATATCTTCAGAAGTTGTATAATTTTGTTTACCTTGGTCTATCGCGTCAGCATCCATCATTAATCGGTTTAATTCAGTGTTTTTACAATTCAAAGTTTGTTGTATAAACAAATTGATATGTTGTTGGCCGAAGTAATTAATTAATATATTTGTTGCTGTATTATCAGATACGACGATCATTAATTGAACAAGGTCGTTAACGCTTAAGTACGGGATATCCAATGTTTGTAATACTCCGCTCCCACTCACTTTATGTTCTATTTTTAAATTTTCTTGTCTTTCTTCTTTATTTAACTTCGAAAAAATATAAATCATAATCGGAATTTTGATTAAACTTGCTGATTCGAATATTTTCTTTTCGTTGTGATTTGTTAAAAATGTCTCATTCTCGGAAGCAAATTCTAATGAAACGTTATCGTGTTCCATATATTCATGTGTTAAAAATGACATAATTTATACCTCCTTTATTCAATCATACTACAGAATAAAAGTAATATTTATTGAAAGCCTTTACATACTTGTATATACAAGTTATAATTCAAGTAATAAAAAACAGGGGGAGTGAGTTCAATGTCTGTAAATAGAGAAGAAGTGAAACAGATTATTGATGCTATAGGTGGTAAAGACAACGTAGATGCAGCCACACATTGTGTTACCCGCTTAAGATTAGTGTTAAATGATGAAAGTAAAGTTAATAAAGAAGCTTTAGACAACGTCGATTTAGTGAAAGGGTCTTTTGCAGCAAATAATCAATTTCAAATCGTTATTGGTCAAGGCACAGTTGACGAAGCTTATAAAATTTTCCAAGAAGAAACGGGAATTGGAGAAAGCTCTAAAGATGAAGTGAAGAAAGTTTCGGAACAAAAAATGAATCCTTTGCAAAGATTAATTAAATTGCTCGGTGATGTATTTATTCCTATTTTACCTGCAATCGTTACTGCAGGTTTATTGATGGGGTTAAATAATGTGTTAACAGCTGAAGATTTATTTGGTCCTAAATCTTTAGTAGACCAGTATTCATGGTTAGCTGATTTTGCAAACATGATTAACGTTATTGCGAGTACAGCATTTATCTTCTTACCTGCCCTTATTGGTTGGTCAGCTATGAGAGTGTTTGGAGGTAGTCCAATATTAGGATTAGTATTAGGACTTGTACTTGTTCATCCTCAGTTAGCTTCTCAATATGATCTTGGTGGCGGTAAATCAGATGAAATTCCAGTATGGCATATGTTTGGTTTAGAAATTAAACAATTGAACTATCAAGGTCAAGTGTTGCCGGTATTAATAGCAACATGGGTACTATCTGTAATTGAAAAATTCTTAGCTAAACGTGTGCATGATTCAATCAAAATGTTAGTCGTTGGTCCAGTCGCTTTATTAATAACTGGATTCTTATCATTTATTATTATAGGACCTTTAGCATTAGAACTTGGTACACTTATTACGAATGGTATTAAAGGAATATTTGATAGCGCAGGTTGGTTAGGTGGCGCAGTATATGGTCTGTTCTATGCTCCGCTTGTTATTACAGGTTTACATCATATGTTCTTAGCAGTAGACTTCCAACTGATGGGAAGTAGTATAGGCGGTACTTATTTATGGCCAATCTTAGCTATATCTAATATCTGTCAAGGTTCAGCGGCATTTGGTGCTTGGTTGATTTATAGAAAGCGTAAAATGGCAAAAGAACAAGGTTTAGCAATGACTTCAGGAATATCATCTTTCTTAGGTGTTACTGAACCAGCTATGTTTGGTGTTAATTTACCATTGAAATACCCGTTTATAGCCTCTATCGTTTCATCTTGTTTACTAGGTGCGTTTATTGGCGCAAACGGCGTATTAGGAAAAGTTGGTGTTGGTGGTGTGCCGGCAATTATTTCTATAACACGTGAATATTGGGGTGTATATATTATCGCTACATTAATAGCTATGGTGTTACCAGCTATTTTAACAGTGGTATTCTCAAGATTTGCTAAAGAACAAGCGAAAGAAATGGTGCAAGAATAATATTATTAAATAAAGGAGTTCATAAACATGGCGGTTTCAGATTGGAAAAAATCAGTAGTATACCAAATATATCCGAAATCATTTAACGACACGACTGGCAATGGTCAAGGGGATATAAACGGGGTTATCGAAAAATTGCCTTATTTACAAAAGTTAGGTGTAGATTATGTATGGTTAACACCTATTTATGAATCGCCAATGAATGATAACGGATATGATATTAGTGATTATTATGCAATCAATCCTGATTTTGGTACGAAAGAAGATGTTGAAAAGTTACTTACTGAAGCACATAAACTTGGCATTAAAGTAATGCTGGATATTGTGATTAATCATACGTCTACGTCACATCATTGGTTTGTTGAATCTAGAAAGTCTAAAGATAATCCGTATAGAGATTATTATATTTGGAAAGAAGGTACTAAAGATGAGCCGCCAACAAACTGGGAATCTAAATTTGGTGGTAACGCTTGGGAGTACGATGAACAAACTGAAAGTTATTATTTAAGATTATTCGACGTCTCTCAAGCTGATTTAAATTGGGAAAATGACCAATTGAAAGAAGAAATCTATGAAATGATAAATTATTGGATTGATTTCGGCGTAGATGGTTTTAGATTTGATGTTATTAACTTAATTTCTAAAGGTGCTTTTGAAGATTCAGAGGAAATCGGTAAAGAATTTTATACGGACGGGCCAAAAGTTCATGAATATTTACATGAATTGAACCGAAAAACTTTTGGAAATAAAGATATTATGACTGTAGGAGAAATGTCTTCTACTACAATAGAGAACTGTATAAAATACACCAACCCTGAAAGACAAGAATTAAATAGTGTATTTAATTTCCATCATTTAAAAGTAGATTATAAAAATGGTGAGAAATGGTCTGATATGAAATTTGATTTTATAGAATTAAAACGTATTCTGATGGATTGGCAAGTTAATATTGCTAAAGGTAATGGATGGAACGCTATTTTCTGGTGTAATCATGATCAACCGAGAGTTGTGACAAGGTTTGGTAATGATGAAACAGAAGCTAACAGAGTTAAATCAGCTAAAATGCTTGCTATATCACTTCATATGTTGCAAGGAACACCTTATATCTATCAAGGTGAAGAGATAGGTATGACTGATCCTAAGTTTACATCAATCGATCAATATCGAGATATTGAAACATTAAACGCATATCGTAGTCTAAGGAATCAAGGCTTGGATGAAGAAACGATTATGAAAGTTATTGGACAAAAATCTCGTGATAATTCACGTACACCTGTTCAATGGACAGATGAGGAAAATGCCGGTTTTACAACAGGCACGCCTTGGATAGGCATACCGGATAACTATAGAGAAATTAATGTGGAAGCGGCGATTAAAGATAAGAATTCAATCTTCTACACTTATCAGCAGTTAATTGATATTCGTCATAAACATGATATTATAACGTATGGAGATGTAGAACCACTATATATGGATCATCCAGACTTGTTTATTTACAAAAGAAAGTTAGATAATGAAGAGTGGTTGATTGTAGCTAACTATACAAATGATAAGGTTGAAATACCTGAGGATATTGATATGGAAGGCGAATTGATAGTGGCTAATAATGATTTAAATGGCAATATGCTAGAGCCTTTTGATGCATTTGTTGTTAATTTAAAAAGCATTTAACTATGAAGTTTTGAAGGTATAGAGGTGAAACAATGAATAAGTATATGAAAATCTATCAGTCAATTTGTAAAAAAATTATAAATGGTGAATATGCACACTTACAACAATTACCTTCAGAAAATGAATTAACAAAGATATATTCAACTTCGAGAGAAACAGTAAGAAAAGCATTAAATCTTCTACAAGAAAAAGGTTATATACAAAAGTTACGTGGAAAAGGTTCAGTTGTTATATATGAAGGAATTATTCAATTTCCAATATCTGAAATGATCAGTTTCCAAGAAATTAATAATAGACTAGGTCTTGACTATGAAACGGTAGTTGAAGTATTTGAAGTTATCAATGCTGAAGACGAGCCAATTGTTCAACACGCTTTAGAATTGAATAATCACGATAAGCTATGGCACGTAATTCGAACAAGACAAAAAAATAATAAAGTTCATATCATGGATGAGGATTACTTTGTTTGCAAAGTGATACCCAAACTTTCAAAAGAAGTAGCGTCTCATTCGATTTATCAATATATTGAAAATGAAATGAATGTAGAAATAAGCTATTCAAATAAATCTATTACTTTTGAAAAAATGACAGAGAAAGAAGAACGATATTTTGGGCATTTAGATCCTTTATATACAGCTACAGTTAGAGGTATTGTTCATTTGAGTAATGCTGAAAGATTTCAATATAATATCTCTAGACATATTGCGACAGAATTCAAATTTGTCGATTTTTCTAGAAGGGTTTTGAATAAACCTGTAATAGATCAATAGTTTTTTCTTGCCAAGTATAATGGTTTTGTTGTACTATATAAAGTGCCGTGCTAAGTGGGGAGGTAGCGGTTCCCTGTACTTGAAATCCGCTTTAGCAAGACTGAATTCCTTTGCCGCGGACATATTATTGTGAGGTCTGCCCTCAGCACGTGGTGTCTGAAGACGTCGGTCCTATGCAATACAAACCCATGAATCATGTCAGGTCCGGAAGGAAGCAGCATTAAGTGGATCATTGTATGTGCCGTAGGGTTGCCGAAGTTTAGCTAACGACTGAGGTAACGCTTGTGATGTTTGTTCCAAGCAAAGGTGCACGGTATATTTTTTATTCAACTAAACATATTATATATAAATCAAAAAAGGGTGACCTCGGTCACCCTTTTTCTTATATCAGGAGGATATAGTATATATGACGCAATTATATATCGGAACGATTATAGAATCTGAATATGAATTAGCGAAAGAAGTAGTGAAAAAAGCTTTTTTAAATACTGATTATGTAAATGCGAAAGAACATGAATTAATAGGTAGAATTAGAAAATCTCCACATTATAATGCCGAGTTAGAAGTAGTTGCCAAGACAGAAGGCGGAAAAATACTAGGGCATGCGATGATGACAGAAGTAACAGTCGATTCAGAAGAAGATAGTAATACAGTTCTAACTTTAGCGCCAGTATCAGTTTTACCAGAAGTCCAAAATAAAGGGATTGGTAAAGCTTTAATTGAAGCTTTAGAGTATCGAGCTTATGAAAATGGTTATATTGGTGTTGTCGTCATGGGAGATGAAACATATTATCGCGAACTAGGTTATAGAAATGCAGCGGAATTTGACATTTATCCTTCATTTGAAATTAAGAACGAAGATTTTATGTTCAAATATTTATGGGACCATCCTAACAAAGAAGTACGAGGTATAGTTCATTTTCCAGAAGAATTTCGATGATTTATATTAAGAAGAAATATTGATTCGTGATATAATAGTTGTTATGAAGAATTAAACTTGGAGGTGCCATTTTGAATTATCAAGCTTTGTATCGGATGTACCGACCACAATCATTTTCAGATGTTGTTGGTCAAAAGCATGTAACGAAAACATTAAGAAATGCTATCCAAAAAGGAAAGCAATCGCATGCTTATTTATTTAATGGCCCACGTGGAACAGGAAAGACAAGTATTGCTAAAATATTTGCTAAAGCAATTAACTGCACAGTAAATACAAATGGTGAACCTTGCAATGAGTGTGCAATTTGTAAAGGTATCACACAAGGGACTAACTCAGATGTTATTGAGATAGACGCAGCGAGTAATAATGGCGTAGATGAAATTCGTAACATTAGAGATAAAGTTAAGTATGCACCTAGCGAATCTAAGTTCAAAGTATATATTATTGATGAAGTTCATATGTTAACTACTGGAGCTTTTAATGCGCTTTTAAAAACACTTGAAGAACCACCTAGTCATGCTATTTTTATATTAGCAACAACAGAACCTCACAAAATTCCACCAACTATTATTTCAAGATGTCAAAGGTTTGATTTTAAAGCAATCAATTCTGGAGAAATTGAAGATAGACTTGCATTCGTAGCTGATCAACAAGAGATTACTTATGAACAGGAAGCATTAGCATTTATTGCTCAAGTGTCTGAAGGTGGCATGAGAGATGCTTTAAGTATTATGGATCAAGCGATTGCCTTTGGAGACGGTCATTTATCACATGAACACGCGTTGAATGTTACGGGCAGTGTGGACAAAGCAGCTTTAAATGCTCTGTTTCAAGATATCGTTGCTAAAGATATCAAGCAAGCATTTATGAGATATCATGAGTTTATATCTAGTGGTAAAGAAGTTAATAGACTTGTTAATGATATGATTTACTTTATTAGAGATGCTATTGTAGCAAAGACTACTGACCGAGAAGATGAAGAACATGCTTTAAACCAAATCGATTTAAATACAATGTACAAAATGATTGATTGTATAAATGATACACTTGTTTCTATGCGTTTTGCGATTAATCAACAAGTTCATATTGAAATATTGATTGTGAAATTAACAGAACTGGTTACACGTAATCGTCAACAAGAAACACAACAAGAGCAACCTAACCAAAATATTTCTAGCGATGTAGAGAATAAAATTAAACAATTAGAAGCTCAAATCACGCAACTCTCTCAAAACGGTGTACAACCAAAAGCGAAACCTGTTGAAAACAAACAAGGTGTTGCAAGGAAACAATCGAAACATGTATTCTCAATACGTCAAATTGAACGTGTATTAGATCATGCAAATAGAGATGATTTGAATTTATTAAAAGAAAAATGGCAAGCAGTTATTGAATCAGTTAAGCAGAAAGATCAACGAGCGTTAGTCAGCTTGTTATTAAATTCAGAACCAGTAGCTGCAAGTGAAGATCACGTGCTTGTTAAATTTGATGAAGACATTCATTGCGAAATCGTAAATAAGAACGATGAGAAAAGAGAACATATCGAATCTATAGTCTGTGAAATAGTGAATAAGACAGTTAAAGTAGTGGGTGTTCCTAATTCTCAATGGTTACAAGTAAGGCAACAATATATTCAATCAAAGAAAGCAAATCCAACCGAAACTAAAAATGAACCAGAACAAGAGAACAAAGAAGAAGCGGATATTGTTAAGAAAGCTCAAGAATTATTCGGCGAAGATACTGTTCATGTAACAGATGAGTAATACATGACATAGACTTCAAAGGTATGTATAATAAATATGACAAAAATTAATTTTCTATAATAATTATAATAGATATTAGGAGGACAAAATTATGCGCGGTGGCGGAAATATGCAACAAATGATGAAACAAATGCAAAAAATGCAAAAGAAAATGGCTGAAGAACAAGAAAAATTAAAAGAAGAAAAAATTGAAGGAACAGCTGGTGGCGGAATGGTTACAGTTGTTGTTTCAGGACACAAAGAAATCTTAGATGTTGTTATTAAAGAGGATGTAGTAGATCCTGAAGATATCGAAATGTTACAAGACTTAGTTTTAGCTGCAACAAATGATGCTTTGACTAAAGCTGATGAAGTAACTGCTGATCGTTTAGGTAAACATACAAAAGGTCTTAACATCCCTGGAATGATGTAATGATGTTTTATCCAGAACCTATATCGAAATTGATTGATAGTTTCATGAAATTGCCAGGTATTGGTCCAAAGACTGCACAGCGATTAGCGTTTCATGTATTAGATATGAAAGAAGATGACGTTGTTCCGTTTGCAAAAGCACTTGTTGATGTAAAACGAGAATTAACATATTGTGAAACATGTGGTCATATAACAGATGTTTCGCCTTGCCAAATATGCCAAGACAAACAAAGAGATCACTCAGTTATATGTGTTGTTCAAGATTCTAAAGATGTTATCGCGATGGAAAAAATGCGCGAGTATAATGGTATGTACCATGTACTTCACGGTGCGATATCTCCAATGGAAGGAATTGGACCAGAGGACATTAATATACCATCATTGCTAGAGCGTCTGAAAAGTGATGAAGTAAAGGAAATCATTTTAGCGACAAACCCTAATATAGAAGGCGAGTCCACTGCAATGTATATTTCTAGGCTTGTTAAACCAATAGGCATAAAGACAACGAGATTAGCTCACGGTTTACCGGTCGGCGGTGATTTAGAATATGCAGATGAAGTGACACTTTCTAAAGCTATTACTGGCAGAACTGAAATTTAAAGAATTATTTTGCAACCTGTTTACAAATATGTAGCAGGTTGCTTTTGTTCAATTATATGATTAGAAAAGAGTGTAAATATGATAAAAGACACAGGTTTAATCTTAGAAGGCGGCGGCATGAGAAGTATGTATACAGCTGGTGTCTTAGACTTTTTTATAAAAGAAGATATATATTTTGAATATAACATCGGCGTTTCTGCTGGTGCTTCTATGGCTGCTAGTTATATTTCTAGACAGTTTAGGCGTAATCATCGTGTGACAGCTAAATACATTAAAGATAAAAGATATCTTTCTTTATCTAACTATATAAAGAGGAAAGAATTATTTGGGATGGATTTTGTCTATCACTATATTCCAACTTATTTAGAACCGTTTGATTTTGAAAAGTTTGATCAAGCTGAAGAGAAGTTCGTAGTTGTTACAACAGATTGCGAAACGGGTGAAGCAGTTTACTTTGATAAAAATGATACAAAGGGTAGTTTATTAACTGCATTAGAAGCAACAAGTTCTCTACCATTGATGGCTAACCCTGTTCAATATAAAGGACACACGCTTTTAGATGGTGGTATTGTTGATCCTATTCCTATTAAGAAATCTATTGAAGAAGGATATACTAAAAACGTTCTTATATTAACAAGACCAAAAGGATATAGAAAAACACCTAGTAGGTTTTCTAAAGTATTTAGAATGAAGGCTTATCCTAAAGTTAATCATTTAATGGAATTAAGATATAAACATTACAACAAAACATTAGATTGGATTGAAGAGGAAGAAGATAAAGGAAATATCTTTGTAATAAGACCAACTAACACACTAGCAGTAGATAGAGTAGAGAAAGATCCAAGGAAATTAGATGCTTTATATAGAGAAGGATACGCAGATGCAGAAAAAATCTATAAAGATTTAAAAGAATATGTAGAGAAATAATCATATTAGGGTACATTAAGTGTTTTGGTGTAATTTTGATGCTTGAGAAAGGGTTGTATAGCCTGTATAGTTATATCTTGTGAGCGAGAGATATTGAAAACATCAAAACACTTCAAAAATTAATTTTAAAAAGTTGTTGACTTCACCAAATGAAGCGTGTATAATTATTTCTTGTGATGCAAAATGAACATTGAAAACTGAATGACAATATGTCAACGTTAATTCCAATAATTGAGTACTGAAAGTACTTCAAAGAGTGATTGGCTTAACCAATCAACAAGAGCTAATCAAGCTTACTTCTTTTATGGAGAGTTTGATCCTGGCTCAGGATGAACGCTGGCGGCGTGCCTAATACATGCAAGTCGAGCGAACAGATGAGAAGCTTGCTTCTCTGATGTTAGCGGCGGACGGGTGAGTAACACGTGGGTAACCTACCTATAAGACTGGGATAACTCCGGGAAACCGGGGCTAATACCGGATAATATATTGAACCGCATGGTTCAATGTTGAAAGACGGTTTCGGCTGTCACTTATAGATGGACCCGCGCCGTATTAGCTAGTTGGTAAGGTAACGGCTTACCAAGGCAACGATACGTAGCCGACCTGAGAGGGTGATCGGCCACACTGGAACTGAGACACGGTCCAGACTCCTACGGGAGGCAGCAGTAGGGAATCTTCCGCAATGGGCGAAAGCCTGACGGAGCAACGCCGCGTGAGTGATGAAGGTCTTAGGATCGTAAAACTCTGTTGTTAGGGAAGAACAAATTTGTTAGTAACTGAACAAGTCTTGACGGTACCTAACCAGAAAGCCACGGCTAACTACGTGCCAGCAGCCGCGGTAATACGTAGGTGGCAAGCGTTATCCGGAATTATTGGGCGTAAAGCGCGCGTAGGCGGTTTCTTAAGTCTGATGTGAAAGCCCACGGCTCAACCGTGGAGGGTCATTGGAAACTGGGGAACTTGAGTGCAGAAGAGGAGAGTGGAATTCCATGTGTAGCGGTGAAATGCGCAGAGATATGGAGGAACACCAGTGGCGAAGGCGGCTCTCTGGTCTGTAACTGACGCTGATGTGCGAAAGCGTGGGGATCAAACAGGATTAGATACCCTGGTAGTCCACGCCGTAAACGATGAGTGCTAAGTGTTAGGGGGTTTCCGCCCCTTAGTGCTGCAGCT
>NZ_JBMOVZ010000005.1:0-279137 GCF_049310805.1 Mammaliicoccus sp. JADD-157
CCAACTTCGGTTATAAGATCCCTCAAAGATGATGAGGTTAATAGGTTCGGGGTGTAAGCGCAGTAATGTGTGTAGCTGACGAATACTAATCGATCGAAGACTTAATCAAATTTTTAAAATCGGTTTTTGAGCCGTAAAATCTGCTTACTATCTAGTTTTGAATGTGCAATACATTCTCATAACAATGAGAAGAGCAATTGTTTATCAATTGTCTCAAGCAAGTACTTTGTCTGGTGACGATAGCAAAGAGGTCACACCTGTTCCCATGCCGAACACAGAAGTTAAGCTCTTTAGCGCCGATGGTAGTTGGACTTACGTTCCGCGAGAGTAGGACGTTGCCGGGCAAATTATTAGTATTATTCCACAGTAGCTCAGTGGTAGAGCTATCGGCTGTTAACCGATCGGTCGTAGGTTCGAATCCTACCTGTGGAGCCATGGCCCCTTGGTCAAGCGGTTAAGACACCGCCCTTTCACGGCGGTAACACGGGTTCGAGTCCCGTAGGGGTCATTTTTATATGGAGAATTAGCTCAGCTGGGAGAGCATCTGCCTTACAAGCAGAGGGTCGGCGGTTCGAACCCGTCATTCTCCACCATTTCTAATAACTAAATAAGCTGGAGGGGTAGCGAAGTGGCTAAACGCGGCGGACTGTAAATCCGCTCCTTCGGGTTCGGCAGTTCGAATCTGCCCCCCTCCACCATTGTTGGGCTATAGCCAAGCGGTAAGGCAACGGACTTTGACTCCGTCACCCGCTGGTTCGAATCCAGCTAGCCCAGCCATTAGAGCCATTAGCTCAGTTGGTAGAGCATCTGACTTTTAATCAGAGGGTCAGAGGTTCGAATCCTCTATGGCTCATATTGAAGACATTAGTGATTTCACTAATGTCTTTTTTGTTTTTAAGCGTTTTTGCATATACATGTATATGTATTAGGATATTGTTACAAAGGCGTTTCTATATACATATATGAATAAATATTTGTAATATATTAATAATATCCATAAACCCTTATATACCTTGATGTAAGTGCTTACATATACTAGAATATAATAGTAATGACAATTAAGGGGGATTTAAAATATGAGTAAACGTATTGAAATTATTGGTGCACCCACTGCCTTTGGTCAACGTAAATTAGGAGTTAACTTTGGACCGGATGCATTAAGATATGCTGGTTTAATAGAGAGAATAGAAGATATTGGACATGAAGTAATTGATAAAGGTAATGTTCAATCACCAGTTCTAGACATGAAGAAATATAAAAGTGAACAAAAAGGTCTTCGTAATTTAGAGGAAGTAATTGCTTTTTCAAATAATTTATACGAATCTGTGAATGAAACCGTTGAAAAAGGTCACTTTCCACTCATACTAGGTGGAGATCATTCTTTATCAATAGGCTCTATAGCTGGTATTAGTAAACACTATGAAAATTTAGGCGTGATTTGGTACGATGCACACGGTGATTTAAATACGTTAGAGTCTTCTCCTAGCGGAAATATACACGGTATGCCATTAAGAGCATTGATAGGTGAAGGTGATGAAGCACTGACAAACATTGGTGGATATAAAAATAAAGTTAAACCTGAAAATGTCGTATTAATAGGTATGAGAGATTTAGATGAAGGCGAGAAAAAGTACATAAAAGAAGCAGGTATTTTAACATATACTATGGCTGATATTGATAGGTTAGGTATGGGACAAGTCATTTCAGAAACGATAGAATATCTAAAAGATAAAACGGATGGTATTCACTTATCGCTAGACGTTGATGCTTTAGATCCTGTTGAAACACCAGGAACAGGAACTATTGTACCTGGTGGAGTTACATATAGAGAAAGTCATCTTGCGATGGAAATGTTGCATGAATCTAAATTGATTGTTTCTGCTGACTTAGTAGAAGTAAACCCACTTATTGATGAATATAATAAAACAGCTAGATTAGCGATTGGATTAATGGGTTCATTTTTTGGTGAAAAACTATTATAATTGACAATTATGAATAAAATCATTATAAATAAAGAAGTCTCTAATTATAGAGACTTCTTTTTTATTTAAATTAACAATATAACTGAAAAATTGATATAATAAATAATAGGTTAACGAAATACGGAGGAGATACTATGCAGTTACCTGACATTTTTGGCGATTTAAGTGCCATAAAAGTTATAACAGGTATACTTGATTTGATTATTGTATGGTATGTATTGTACTTAATTATTACAGTAGTGAAAGGTACAAAAGCGATACAATTATTAAAAGGTATATTTTTCATCATAATTGGTAGAACAGTAAGTGATTTTTTAAATTTAACAACAACAACGCTATTATTTGACTTCGTATTACAATGGGGATTTTTAGCGATTATTGTTATATTCCAACCAGAGTTTAGAAGAGCTCTAGAACAGTTAGGTAGAGGTAGCTTGTTTAAACGCGTAAACGTAACGACCTCTGCTGAACAAGAACGTCTAACTGATAGTATCGATAAAGCTGTTCAATACATGGCTAAGAGACGTATAGGTGCACTCATAGTCTTTGAGAAAGAAACAGGTTTGCAGGATTACATAGAGACGGGCATTCCTATTAACGCTGATATTACTCAAGAGCTACTCACTAATATATTCATTCCTAATACACCATTACATGATGGGGCTATGATTATTAGAGAACAAAAGATTGCTACAGCTGCAAGTTACTTACCATTATCAGATAGTCAAAAAATATCTAAAAGTTTAGGTACAAGACATAGAGCGGCGGTAGGTATCTCTGAAGTTTCAGATGCATTTACAGTAGTTGTATCTGAAGAAACGGGGTCGATTTCTGTTTCATTTGATGGTAAATTAAGAAAAGAAATATCTAGTGATACTTTTAGGGAATTACTAGTTGAGCATTGGTTTGGTTCTGTTCAAAGCAGAAAGGATGTGAAGTAGATGCTAGAATCTAAATGGGGATTACGTTTTGTCGCATTAGTACTAGCTTTAGTCATGTTCTTATCTGTTAATAATGTATTTGGTAGTTTATTTAACGAAACAACGTTAAAAAATTCTGATCATGTTATAGAGGATGTTCCTGTTGAAACAGTTTACAATTCTAAAGAATTATACTTATCAGGTGCACCTAAGACAGTAGATGTTAAAGTTTCAGGACCACAATCTACAATCTTAAAAACAGAAAAATTACTTAATTTTAAGGTGGAACTTAATCTAAAGAATAAATCAGTAGGAGAATATAAAGAAAGCTTTAAAGTAAAAGGATTAAACAAAGATTTGAATTATCAAGTTATTCCGAAAACCACAACTGTTTCTTTACAAGAAAAAGTATCTAAGAAATTCCCAATCGAAGCTGAAATCAATCAAAATAGAATCGCTTCCGGTTATGAATTATTAGGTGAAACAGTTAATCCATCACAAATAACGATTACTGGTGGTCAAGAAGAATTAAATAAAATCGCATATGTAAAGGCAACATTAGATGAAAATAAACAGCTTACTGATGATACAACTGAGAAAGCAGGCATTAGCGTATTAGATAGTAACTTGAACAAATTAGATGTTCAAATTAGACCTGATACTGTTAATGTAAACATTAAAGTTGCGAGATCGAGTAAAACAGTAAGTTTAAATCCTGTCACAAAAGGATCTGCTTCAAAAAACACAAATATTGACGATATAAGTTTAGATAAATCAGAAGTTAAAATATACGGTTCACGTAATGTATTAGATGGTATTAGTTCAATAGATGTGCCAGTAGATGTATCGGATATCGATAATGATACAACGAAAAAGGTAGATTTAAATTTACCTGATGATATAGACGAAGCCGAATTCAACAAAGTCGAAGCAAAAATAAAAACTTCTAAAAACTAATGGAAATAAAAGGAGAATTACAAATGGGCAAATATTTTGGTACTGATGGTGTAAGGGGAGTAGCGAATTCTGAATTAACTCCTGAAATTGCTTTTAAATTAGGTAGATTTGGTGGATATGTTTTAGCCAAAAAGCATAATAGCGAAAACCCGAAAGTATTAGTAGGTAGAGATACACGAGTATCAGGAGAAATGTTAGAATCTGCTTTAATTGCTGGTCTATCATCAATAGGAGCAGAAGTTATGAGATTAGGTGTCATTTCAACACCAGGTGTAGCTTATTTAACTAAAGAAGTAGAAGCAGATTTAGGTGTTATGATTAGTGCTTCTCATAATCCAGTAGCTGATAATGGTATTAAATTCTTCGGACCAGATGGTTTCAAGCTGACTGATGATGAAGAATTAGAAATAGAAAAATTATTAGATTCAACTGAAGATAATTTACCAAGACCTACAGGTAAGGAATTAAATCATATATCTGATTATTTCGAAGGCGCTCAAAAATATATGAGCTATATTAAGTCAACAGTCGATGGAGACTTAGAAGGGCTTAAAATTGTATTAGATGGCGCGCACGGTGCTACATATTCTCTAGCTCCTTATTTATTCGGAGATTTAGAAGCCTCTAGTGAGACAATTGGTTGTAAACCGGATGGCTATAATATTAATTTAAATGTTGGATCTACACATCCTGAAGAACTATCTAATGCAGTTGTAGAGTACGAAGCAGATTTTGGTTTAGCATTTGATGGTGATGGAGACAGAATTATAGCGGTTGATGAAAAAGGTCAAATAGTAGACGGTGACCAAATTATGTTCATTTTAGCGCAAGATATGGCTGAACAAGGTGAATTAAAAGATAATATGGTTGTATCAACAGTAATGAGTAATTTAGGTTTTTATAAAGCTTTAGAAGAAGTAGGTATAAAATCCGACAAAACTAAAGTAGGCGACAGATATGTTGTAGAAGAAATGAGAAGAGGTTCTTATAGTCTTGGAGGCGAGCAATCTGGCCATATCGTATTAATGGACTATAATACAACAGGTGATGGTTTACTAACAGGTGTACATTTAGCAAGCATCGTTAAAAGAACTGGTAAATCATTAAGCGAATTAGCAAGTAAAATGAAAAAATATCCTCAGCGTTTAGTCAATGTAAAAGTTTCTGATAAGTATGGTGTTGAAGAAAATACTAAAGTTGCAGAAATTATTACAAAAGTTGAAGTTGAAATGAATGGAGAAGGCCGTATTTTAGTACGTCCATCTGGAACAGAACCGTTAGTTCGTGTAATGGTAGAAGCTAAAACTGAAGAAGATGCTGAAAGATATGTAAATAATATTGCAGAAATTGTTAAAAGAGAAATGGGAATTGAATAATTAAATGAATATAAAAGCGGTTGAGTCATATGTTTTATGGCTCAACCGTTTTTTATTATAAATTATTATCACAAGTTCATTGAATATAAATTTCTAAAATAAGTTGATATATATAGTGATATAATTGCACAATACTGAGATTCATTGTAGAATAAAGAAAGTTCACTAAAGGAGGATTGTGAGGTTTATCAAAATAAGGAAACTTATAGCGCCTGAACAAAAGGGAATTATGACTAAAGATGCGTGTATATTCAGATACATGTTGAATGAATAATTTCGCTTTTGTTGACGAGGAGGATGGTTATCGAATTATCGGCGGATGCTATCCCGGATGTGGCTCATTCGAAAGTTCAATGGTTAAAGCATATGGGTGACTGTATGTCCAAAGTCATTGAAACAGCCATGAAGTCAATAACGTACTGAAAGCGACTGGATACTTTTTGAAGTTGTCTAACCGCTTATTTAAAATTGGAGGAATTTAATTTATGTGTGGAATCGTCGGATATATTGGTACAGCCAATGCAAAAGAATTATTACTTAGAGGATTAGAAAAATTAGAATATAGAGGCTATGATTCAGCAGGTATTGCTGTTCGTAACGAAGAAGAAATAAAAGTATTTAAAGAAAAAGGTAGAATTGCTGAATTACGTAAAGTTGCAGATAATGATTTTGATGGAAATATTGGGATTGGACATACTCGTTGGGCAACACATGGTGTTCCTAACTACGAAAATGCGCACCCTCACCAATCAACATCAGGTCGTTTTACTTTAGTACACAATGGTGTAATCGAGAACTATGAACAATTAAGAAATGAATTTTTACAAAGTGTAACATTTAAATCAGATACTGATACTGAAGTAATTGTAGAATTAATTGAACATTTTTCAAATGAAGGTTTAACAACTGAAGAAGCTTTTAATAAAGTATTATCATTACTACATGGTTCTTATGCATTAGGCTTATTAGATGAACAAGATGCAGAAACTATTTATGTTGCTAAAAATAAATCACCATTATTAGTTGGTGTTGGAGATGGCTTCAATGTTATTGCTTCAGATGCAATTGCGATGCTAGCTGTCACAGATACTTATAAAGAGTTAGTAGATAATGAAATTGTAATAGTGAAAAAAGATAAAGTAATCATTAAAGATCAAGAAGGCAATGTTATCGATAGAGATAGCTATAAAGCAGAAATTGATGCATCAGATGTTGAAAAAGGTACTTACGATCATTACATGTTAAAAGAAATTCATGAACAACCTGCAGTTATGCGTAACATTATTCAAAATTATCAAGATGATGAAGGTAACTTAAAAATCGATAAAGAAATTATCGATGATGTTGCACAAGCAGATAGAATATACATTGTAGCTTGTGGTACAAGTTATCATGCTGGTTTAGTAGGTAAAGAATATATCGAAAAATGGGCTGAAGTACCTACGGAAGTACATGTAGCTTCAGAATTTGTTTACAATATGCCATTACTATCTAAGAAACCATTATTTATCTTTATTTCACAATCAGGTGAAACAGCAGATAGTCGTGCAGTATTAGTTGAAGCGAAACGTCTTGGTCATAAAGCACTGACGATTACAAATGTTCCTGGCTCTACTTTATCTCGTGAAGCGGATCATACATTAATCTTACATGCAGGTCCTGAAATTGCTGTTGCTTCTACAAAAGCATATACAGCTCAAATCGCAGTATTAGCGATTCTTTCACAAGTTGTAGCAAATGCTCACGGTAAAGAAACAGGCGTTGATATTTTACCAGAACTTGCAAAAGTAACGACAGCTATTACAGCTATCGTCGATGATGCTTCTAAAATGGAACAAATTGCTAAAGATTTCTTAGAAACAACTCGCAACGCATTCTTCATTGGTCGTACGATGGACTACTATGTTGGCTTAGAAGGTGCTTTAAAACTTAAAGAAATTTCGTATATTCAAGCAGAAGGATTTGCTGGAGGAGAGTTGAAACACGGAACAATTGCTTTAATTGAAGAAGGTACGCCAATTATTGCATTAGCTACTCAAGCAAAAGTTAACTTATCTATCCGTGGTAATGTAAAAGAAGTAGTAGCACGTGGAGCTAATCCTTGTATCATTTCTATGGAAGGGTTAGAACATGATGAGGATACTTATGTAATCCCACATGTACATGAATTATTATCACCACTTGTTTCAGTAGTAGTACTACAATTAGTTTCTTATTACGCAGCGCTTCACAGAGGCTGTGACGTAGATAAACCACGTAACTTAGCTAAATCAGTAACAGTTGAATAATATATTTTAGTTTTTAAAGAGTCTGGGACATAATCAATGTCTCCGACTCTTTTTTTATATTGCCAGTAATCATTGCCGGGGTTGGACTAATAGATCTTTTTTATAGAAAATTATGTATCATATTTAATTTTATAAACAAAAAACTTGAAAAATATACGCTAGGGGGGTATAGTATTAATTAAGAAAGGACGTGAGTATATGGGAGAGTTTTTACATGATCATCCTGTAACACCAAGAACTAAAGAAGAAAAAGAGAAAGTATTAAATAGATTAAAACGTATTGAAGGGCAAGTACGAGGTATTCAAAGTATGGTTGAAGAAGAGCGTTATTGTGTGGATATACTCGTTCAAATTAGTGCTATACAGTCTGCACTTAAGAATGTTGGGTTTGCAGTAACAGAACGTCATATTAAACATTGTGTTACAGATGCTATCCAAAAAGGCGAAGGCGAAGAAACAATAGATGAATTAATGAGTGTTCTTAAACAATTTTCTAAATAAGGAGGTGTGGTATAAGTGGCAAATCAGAAACAAACAACTGTTGGCGTCACTGGCATGACATGTGCAGCATGTTCAAGTCGAATTGAGAAAGTATTAAATAGAATGGACAGTGTAGATGCCAAAGTGAACTTAACAACAGAAAAAGCATCTGTTTCATTTGATCCTGAACAATCTTATTTAAAGGATATAACTAATAAAATTGAAAAACTTGGATATGGCGTGTTAACAGAAAAGGCAGAACTTGATGTATTTGGTATGACATGTGCAGCATGTTCAAGTCGTATCGAGAAAGTATTAAATAGACAAGAAGGCATTGAGCAAGCAACAGTTAATTTAACTACAGAACAGGCTAATATAGAATATAATCCTGAAATAGTGGATATTAAAGCAATCATAGATAAAATTAAAAAATTAGGATATGATGCACAAGCAAAAAGTGAAATGAAAAATAAAGAAACACACAAACAAAAAGAAATAAAACAAATGAAATTAAAATTAATTATTTCAGCAGTTTTATCCTTACCACTATTCATGACAATGCTTGTTCATTTATTTCATGTTCAATTACCTAGTATATTTATGAATCCATGGTTTCAATTTATTCTTGCTACACCTGTTCAATTCGTAATAGGATGGCAGTTCTATATTGGAGCATATAAAAATTTAAGAAACGGCGGCGCCAATATGGATGTGCTTGTTGTATTAGGTACTAGTGCGGCATATTTTTATAGTTTATACGAAGCGATTAAAACTATTGGTAATCCAGAATACATGCCACATTTATACTTTGAAACAAGCGCGGTTCTAATCACTCTTATTTTATTCGGTAAATATTTAGAGCAAAGAGCAAAAAGTCAAACAACAAATGCATTATCATCACTTCTTAATTTACAAGCGAAAGAAGCAAGAGTTATTCGAGAAGACAAAGAAATGATGATACCTGTAGAAGAAGTTGCAGTAGGTGATGTTTTAAGAATTAAACCTGGTGAAAAAATACCAGTAGACGGTAAAGTTATAAAAGGAAATACTTCTATTGATGAATCAATGATTACTGGTGAATCTATACCGGTAGAGAAATCAATAGATGAAGCGTTAATTGGTTCAACAATTAATAAAAATGGTTCAATTGAAATGAAAGCAACAAAAGTTGGTTCAGATACTGCTTTAGCATCAATCGTTAAAGTTGTAGAAGAAGCTCAAGGGTCTAAAGCTCCTATACAAAGACTTGCCGATGTTATATCAGGTTATTTCGTACCAATCGTGGTTGGAATAGCAATCTTAACATTTGTGATATGGATAACTTTAGTTAACCCAGGACAATTTGAAGGCGCACTTGTAGCTGCAATTGCAGTGCTCGTTATTGCTTGTCCATGTGCTTTAGGGTTAGCAACACCTACTTCTATCATGGTAGGTACTGGTAAAGCAGCTGAAAGTGGTATTTTATTTAAAGGTGGCGGTCACTTAGAGAGAACACACCAATTAAATGCTATTGTTCTAGATAAGACAGGAACAATAACAAAAGGAAAACCAGAAGTGACTGACTTTACAGGTGACGATGAAACTCTACAATTGCTTGCAAGCGCAGAAAGAGGTTCTGAACATCCACTAGCTGAAGCAATAGTTGCATATGCAACAGAAAAGGATTTAGCTTTAAAAGAAGTATCAAGCTTTGATGCAATACCTGGACACGGTATAAAAGCGATTATAGATAGAAATGAAATATTAGTAGGTAATAGAAAACTAATGACTGATGCTCAAATTTCAGTTAATCAAGTTGAAGAAACACTTACAAACTTTGAACATCAAGGCAAGACTGCAATGTTAATGGCAGTTAATGGTCAATATAAAGGCGTAGTAGCAGTTGCTGATACAATTAAAGAAACTGCACCTGAAGCGATTAAACTGATGCAAGATGAAGGATTAGAAGTAATTATGCTTACAGGTGATAATGAAAGGACTGCCCAAGCTATTGCTAAGCAAGTAGGTATTGATTCAGTTATAGCAGAAGTCTTACCAGAAGAAAAATCAAACGAAATAAAAGCTTTACAAAATAAAGGTAAGAAAGTAGCTATGGTCGGAGATGGTGTAAATGATGCACCTGCATTAGTAGTAGCAGATATCGGAATAGCTATAGGAACTGGAACTGAAGTAGCGATAGAAGCAGCTGACGTAACGATTTTAGGGGGAGAACTATTATTAATCCCTAAAGCAATCAAGATTAGTCACGCAACAATTAAAAATATTAAACAAAACTTATTCTGGGCATTTGGGTATAACACAGCTGGTATACCTATAGCTGCCCTCGGTTTATTAGCACCGTGGATAGCAGGGGCAGCAATGGCTCTAAGTTCAGTTAGTGTTGTCACTAATGCTCTAAGATTAAAAAGAGTTAAACTATAAATTATAAGGAGATGTATATAATGGAACAAACAATTAAAGTAGAAGGTATGACTTGTAATCATTGTAAATCATCAGTAGAAGGTGCTTTAAATCAATTAGATGGTGTAAATAATGCCACTGTAAACTTAGAAGAAAATAATGTACAAGTAGCATATGAAGAAGGCAAAGTAAACTTTGATCAGATGAAAGAAGCAATAGAAGATCAAGGATACGATGTTGAAGCATAACAAGAAAATATAATGAATTTTATATGAGTCCTGGACATAAATAATTGTCCAGGACTTTATTTTGTATTGGCATTAGCTGATTTGACTGAAAATAAGCTTATAAAAAGCTTTTTTCAATACTAGTCATCCTAAGCAGTGTGGGACTACGAATACTTTTTAAGAAAATGAGATTTCTGTCCACTCCCATTTTTATAAGGAAACTAAAGTTATCATGAAAACAAGGGGGAATTTTTGCAGTAAGGTATAGACTAACGTATATTGAGATATAAGTACAACTAAAGAAAGGGGTATTAGATGGATTTTAAATTAGAGAACAAAGTAGCATTAATTACTGGAGGCAGTAAAGGTATCGGTTTAGAATCAGCTTTATGTTTGGCGAAAGAGGGAGCAAAAGTAGCTATTTGTGCTAGAAATAAAGATAGATTAGAAGAAGCAAAAAGTTATATTCAAAAACACACAAAAGCTAATGTCCATATTATTGTTGCTGATGTAACAGATAAGTCAGAATGTATAAAAGCTGTAGAAGAAACAGTGGGTAAGTTTGGGACGATAGATATATTAGTGAACAATGCTGGTACATCTCAAGCTCATGCGTTTGAAGAAGTGGAAAATGAACTTTGGGAAGATGATCTTGATTTAAAATTATTTGGAGCCATAAATTGTTCAAAAGCAGCAATCCCTTATATGAAAGAAAATGAACAAGGTTCAATCATTAATGTCACAGCAGCGTTAGGCAAGACACCTCCTAAATCATCGTTGCCGACTTCTGTATCAAGAGCTGCTGGCATGGCACTTACAAAAGCGATGAGTAAAGATTTAGGTGAATATAATATAAGAGTCAATACAGTATGTATAGGACTTATAAGAAGTGAACAATTAGAAAAAAGATGGAAAAATGAAAATCCTGAGTTATCTTGGGAAGAATACTCAAAAATTGACCGTTCAATTCCTTTAGGAAGAATTGGGAACACAGAAGAAGCGGCCAATGTGATTACTTTCTTATCATCATCAGCTGCTTCATATGTGTCTGGAGCTTCAGTTAATATTGATGGTGGATTCATAGGCACTTTATAATTTAATGGGCTATGAGCGTTTATATACTACCTTTCCTCCAATAATCGTATATTGAATCATATCATCATTTAGATCGATTGATTCGTCTAATGGGTTATGATTCAATATTACAAAATCAGCGTTTTTATTAGGCTCAATTGTACCGTTTTGATTTTCGGTATGGTTGAGCTTTGCGCCGTTTATAGTCATTGCTTTTAATGATTCTAGACGTGTTAATTTCAATTCTTCACCTAAAGTACGTCCGCTTTTTGTTTTACGATTACAAGCAATCATTATATTATCTATTGGAGAGATGGGCGTTACAGGACAGTCTGAATGCAACGTATATAACACGCCTAAATCTTCAGCCCATCTTGCAGGATCTATTAGATTTGCCCGATTAGGACCTAAAAATTTTTCATAATGTTGATCACCAAAATAATATATATGATTAGTAAAAAATGAACCAGAAATTTGATTGTTTTTCATAGCCACAATGTCTTCATATTCGCCAGTTTGAATATGTTCAATTCGTGTTTCATGATTATAATTTGGTAAAGACTGTATTTTAGAATAAGCTTTTATAATGGATTTAATAGCAGCATCGCCATTCGCATGCGTTGTTAATGGAAATCCTTTTTCTGCGAACGATGTATATAAACTTTCTAATGTTTCTTGTTTTATAATAATCTCACTCTTTGTATTTTCATTTTTATAGGGTTGTGTGAGTGCTGCTGTATTTATTTGGATTGATCCATCTTGGAAAAATTTAGCGCTATCCAAAGTACATTTTTGGTTTGAAAGTCTTTGTACTTGTTCATTTAATTCTTGATATGTTTTATCTTTGATTCTTTCATCATTTAATAGCAGCTGGTAATCTATCATGATTCTTAAATTAATGTCATTTTCTAATTGTATATATTCATGATAAGCAGATATATCATCTTTACCATGCGCTAGACCAACTGACGCTTCTGAAGCTGTTGTAATACCTTTTTCAATATAATCTTGAGCAGCATTTTTCAGCGCATCAATCATCTCTTCTTTAGATGGTTTCGGTAAATAAGGTAACAGTTTTTCTACTGCTGGTAATTCATAAAGTAAACCGTTTAAGGTACCATCCGTTTTAGAAAAATAGCCACCTTCAGGATTTTCTGTTTCATCATTAATATTTGCTATTTCTAGAGCTTTACTGTTTGCAACCCCCATATGTGCAGAGCTATGACGTAAGTAAATAGGGTGTTCAGTTGAAACTTCATCGAGTTCTTGCTTCGTAATATGTCGTTCTTCATCAAGCTCTAGTTCGTTGTAACCTTGACCAACTATCCATTCCCCTGAATCCTTTTTAGGTAATTGTTGTTTCAATGCTTTTTTAATGTCTGAAATATTTTTAACTATTTCAGGCCTTACATCTACTAATTCTTTAAATAAGCCATAAAGTAATAAATGACTATGTGTATCAATAAAACCAGGTATAATAAATTGTTCTTTACCATCTAATGTTTCAACATTTTGATTACTGATAGATGTATTAATTTCTTTAATCTTTCCATCTTTAATTAATATATTACTTTTATAAGGTTTAGGATTAACCATGTCTATAATATTAACGTTTTTAATCATTAAGTTACTCATAATAATCCTCCAAATTCGGGTTGTCTAATTTTTCAAAATAAGCAGCTTGAATCGTTTCTAACTTATCGTGTTTAGTTAGTAAACTTGTGCCTACTAATAAAATAAATGAAATTATAAATCCAAATATTGCATGATCAATAGGTAAATTAAATAAAGGATATAATAAGACAAGTATTGCTGTTCCTATCATACTTACCATAACGCCAATTTTCGTTACACCTTTCCAGAACATTACTGCAATAAATGGTATGACAAGTATAGTAGATGTTAATCTTAAAGCCCATTGGTATGTAGTGGCGATATCACTTACAGTATAAGCAAATAAACAAGCCAATATTGTTATGATTGCAACTGAAATTCTCGAAAATACTAACATTTTTCTGCTGCTAGCATTTTTATTAATAAATGTTTGATAAAAATCAATTGTCAGGTTACTGCTACCTTGTAAAATAAATGATGTTGCTCCTGTCATTAAAGCAGCTAATAAA
The DNA here is from genome assembly GCF_049310805.1 of Mammaliicoccus sp. JADD-157. Lineage (NCBI taxonomy): Bacteria > Bacillati > Bacillota > Bacilli > Caryophanales > Staphylococcaceae > Mammaliicoccus > Mammaliicoccus sp. JADD-157. The sequence continues at coordinate 13,828 of NZ_JBMOVZ010000005.1, forward strand.
CCTAAGAATACAAGTCCTCCTAGTGGGCTAGATAATAATAAATCTGTTACATATGAAAAGACTAAGTCAGGGTGCATATCAAGCGGAACAAATTGTCTTGCTGCTAAGCCAATAATAAAAGGTAAAATAGAAATGAAACCTGAAATTACAAACCCTAAGGCATTTGCTGAAACAGCTACATTTTCGCTTTTTGCAGCAAAGATTCTCTGCCAAATAGATTGCCATACTAAATAAAATGGCCCGACTGATAATGCATAAAGTAAGACTTCCCCATAACCATCTGGTCCTGAAATACTTAAAAGTTTAGAACTACTGTTTTCAAAAAGTGTTGAAAGTCCTCCAACATGAACTACCGTAACAACCGCAAGAATAACGACACCAATAATAATGATGATTGATTGAATAGCATCAGTTAACATAGTTGCTGGTAATCCTCCGATTACAGTGAATATTAAGATGACGACAAATGATATAAATATACCTAATGAAACATTCATATCAAAAGTAATATTAAAGACAGTAGACATACCGACCATTTGTAGAGCCGTTGTCGGTACTGAATATATAAACGCAGATAGTATGGAAGGCACTACTCCTGCTTTACCACCAAATCTTTTAGTAAATAAATCTGCTAAAGTAATGAGCTTTTGCCTTCTAAGTGGCCTGGCAAATCCTAAGATTAATATTAATGAAAATAAAATCGCTACAAAAGCGAATTTCCAATAACCTGATAACCCAACTGTAAAACCGAGTCCTACCCAACCGATGAATACTGCGGCTCCACAAAATGTACTTATAATTGTCCCCGTAATTTGCCAAAACCCAGTGTTCCAACCACCGATTAAGTAATCCTCATAAGTTTTGATTTTTTTGAAATAATAATATGCTATTGCAAGCATAAATATGAAATAAACTATAAAGTAAGTTGCATACCAACCCAAATTCATCACTCTCCTTTAAAATGTTATAATAAGAGTATAAAGTAAATTATTGAATATTTCTAATTAATCTGAAAATTTTAAATAACAATCGTTAATTAAATGTTCATACTAAAGTCCGACACTAACACACTTGTAATGTTATATAATGGAGTTTAAGTTTTATTTTTAATTTTTTGAATTTATGGTTTATGTTTTATGTAATACGGTAATAAATTATTGAAAACAACTTAAAGGAGTCTATTAATGGAGAGTTGGATAACAAGTGTAATGGAACAGTTTGGCTATTTCGGTATAGCCTTATTAATATTAGTTGAGAATGTATTTCCACCTATACCATCTGAAGTCATTTTAACCTTTGGAGGGTTTATGACGACTAAATCCGAATTATCTATATTTGGTGTGGTCGTAGCATCGACGATTGGTTCTGTAGGTGGAGCGGTCATATTATATTGGATTGGTCGTATTCTCAACGTTGAACGTCTTGAACGAATCATTGAAAAATGGGGAAAGTATCTAAGATTAACAAAAGAAGATGTTAGAAAAGCTGATGCTTGGTTTGATAAATATGGACCTTGGACAGTATTTTTCTGTAGGTTTATTCCACTTATTAGAAGTTTAATATCTATCCCAGCCGGTATGAGTGGTATGAATCAATGGCTGTTTTTAGTATTAACGACGTTAGGTACATTAATATGGAACTTAGTACTTGTTCTAGTCGGAGCAAAAGTAGGGAATAATTGGCACCAAATTGTAAATTATATGGATGTTTATTCAAATATTATGTACGCAGTTATTGCAGTAAGTGCGGTAATTTTTATAATTTGGTTTATAAAAAGGAAAAAAACTTCTACTAAATAAAAACTGTAGGTGAATGTGATGATCCAAACATGCAAATTGTTAACTGATAAGCATTATGAGTTGCTTTCATTAGCAGATGATAATCAAAAAGCAATAAATGATTATACTTCACGTGGAGAAGTATTTGCATTTGTTAAAGAAGGACAACCAGTAGGTATTATAGTTGGATTATTAACGAGGCCAAATACATTAGAACTTGTAAACTTAGCTGTGGATAAACATTATCAACATCAAGGTATAGGTAAACAGTTAATAAATTATATTATTGAAGTAGCTAAAAACTTAGATTGTCACACTGTTACTGTTGGTACTGGTAATTCAGGGATTGGGCAATTAAAGCTATATCAACAAGCAGGCTTTAGAATGAAGTCCATTGATATTGATTACTTTATAAAATATTATGATGAGCCCATTTATGAGAATGGCATACAGTGCAAAGATATGGTTCGGTTAGAATTAGAATTAGAATAGAAAATTATAATCAAGGAGTCTGAGACAGTTAGTTATGTTTTAGACTCCTTCTTTTATGAGAGTTTTGTTAAAATCCTGGTCTTTAACATCAAAGTAATTTCATGTACAATGAGTGAATATTATGAAAACTTTGAGGGGATGACAAAATGTTACTTGATTTAAAAAATATCAACTGGATACGTGAAGGTAATTACATATTAAAAGATATTTCTTGGGAAATAAACGATGGGGATCATTGGGTGTTGTATGGTTTAAATGGAGCAGGTAAATCTACTATATTAGATATTATAAATGCTTATACAGCGCCATCGTCTGGCGAATTTGAAATATTAGATATGAAACAAGGCAAACCAGGTTACTCAGCGGATAATATTCGAAAGCAAATCGGTTATGTCTCACAATCGTTATTTAAAAAAATGCGTCAAGAAGATAATGCTTTTACAACTGTTATTAGCGGAGCGTATGCTTCAATTGGTGTATACGAGGATCCTACAGATGAGATTAGAAATAAAGCTGAAGAAATTTGTGCGATGCTAGGTATTACACCATATATAAATAGAAGATTTAGTACATTATCTCAAGGTGAACAAACACGTGTGTTAATTGGTAGAGCTTTAATGTCAGAACCTAGGTTACTTATTTTAGACGAACCGACTAACGGCTTAGATTTTGTTGCAAGAGAGGATTTATTAGAAAGAATTGGAAATATCGGTCAAGATAAAAATGGTCCGACAATGATTTATGTAACGCATCATTTAGAAGAGGTATTGCCAGTGTTCAAACATATATTGTTGCTGAAAGAAGGACAAGTATTTGCTTCAGGGGGGATTGAATCAGTTGTTAATTCAGAAACTATGAGTGATTTATTCAATATAGAAGTAGATGTAACTTTTAAAAGTGGACGTCCAATTTTATCTAAAGTCTAAAAAATTGATTAAATAAATCTTCCGTGAAATAATAATAATGGAAATAAACTTTGGAGGATTATACATGACAACGCAAGTAGTTTTTTTAGACATGGACGGTACGATTTTAAATGAAGATAATAGAGTAACAAATTACACAACTCATATTATTAAAGAGGTACGTAATAAAGGTGTGAAAGTCTTTCTAGCAACCGGTCGCGCATATGACGAGATACACTATCTTGTGCCAGATGATTTTGAAGTAGATGGTATTTTATCTTCAAATGGAGCAGTTGGTTATATTGATGGTGAAGAAATATTTAAATATCAGTTAGAAATGGATACAGTACATAAATTAATTGATTTAGCTGAAGAACACCAAATATATTATGAGTTATTCCCTTATCATAAAGATAGAATAGCTTTAAATCGTGATAAAGCATTATTAGTTTTAGAACTTGAGCAGTCAGATGATGCAGATGTAGAAATTAATGAATGGAAATCGAGATTAGAAGCAATGAAAGATAAAATCACTTGGGTAGATGAAATACCAAATGATGCCTATTCTAAAATCTACTTCTTCAAAAAGTATCACACTGATATCGATAGATGGGAAAAAGTAGTTGAACCTTTAAAAGAAACTTTAAATATATCAATATCAAATTCAACACCTTGTAATTTAGAAACAATGCCTAAAGGCGTTAATAAAGCGACAGCTATTCAAAAAGTTTTAACGCATTTCGAAATAGAAGAAGATGCTATAACTTACGCTATTGGTGATAGTGACAATGACAGACAAATGTTAGAACATGTAGATAATCCTATCGTAATGAAAAATGCACCAGATCATATTAAGCTACTAGGTAAAGAAGTAACACAATTATCTAACCTCGAAAATGGTGCAGCAGAATTTTTAAAACTTAAATTTTTATCTGAATAAAACATAAGAATCTCATACAAAAGTAATTCTCCTAATCTGTTAGTTTAAAAATAACGGGTTAGGAGAATTACTTTGGTTAGAAGTCATATTTTAGCCGTGTAATTTACGTAGATGTAAGTAGTGCACAATTTATTTGGAGCGATTGAAATAATAATGTTCGGATATATTAATAATAGTACTCGTTTGAAGGAGTGATACTATGATTAAAGCGATAGTATTTGATATATATGGAACGTTATTTGATATCGATAGTGTTAAAAATAAGTGTGAGAAGTTATTTCCGGGCAACGGAGAAAAAATCGCAAAAGCTTGGCGACAAAAGTTAATTGAATATATTCACGTAAGACAATTAGTAAATCAATATAAACCTTTTAGTCTCGTAGTAAAAGACTCACTTGAGTATGTATTAGATAGAAATGAATATGATTACGATTCAGAAGATGTATCTGAATGTGTAAACGAATATAATAATCTAGAAGCTTTTCCTGAAACTGAACAAGTTTTAAATCAGTTAGAGAATATAGATAAGATTGTATTTAGCAATGGAAATGAAGAGATGGTATTAACTGTTTTAGAACATGCACATATAGAAGATAAATTTAAACATATTGTAGCTTTAGAAGAAATAGGACTTTATAAGCCAGATTCAAACAGTTATAAATATTTATATGAAAAATTAGATTTAAACAAAGAAGATATTTTATTTGTTTCTTCTAATAAATGGGATATTATTGGTGCCCAGAATTTTGGATATAAGACAGCATGGATTAATAGATATTTAACGGAGTTTGAACATATCGATGTTGAACCTGACTATGAATACCAGACTTTATACGGTTTAATTTCTTTAATAAAATAATGAAAAAAACTGAGAATCATCCAAATTAAAGGTTTGATTCTCAGTTTTTTATTAATCATTTATTCATCAGGTTGATCATTTTGTGGGTATAGTGCATTTTTATTTTTATGATAGAAGTTCATTGCACTTCCGTACATGATATAACTCATAGCTATTAAATAAACAAATGCGAAAATATAAGCGAAAATGCCAAGTAATATTTTTAGTACGTCAGGAAGTAATGATATTATAAGCGCGGTAATAACTGCGATTATAGCGAGTATGATATAAGCAACAATGAAATATAATACATTACTAAATAGTAATTTCCACGCACTTTTAGGACCTTTACTTGTGCTGTTCCAACCTATAGATAATTTATTTAGTGTTGGCAGTGATTGTTGGTCAATATGTACAAGAACCGTATTAACTAAGAAAATGACAACATAATAAATTGGTATGTAAAGCGCAAAGATGATTAACATCATAAGTAACATAATAATTAAGAATGATACTGACATAGCACCAAAGTTATTTTCGTTTATAAACGCAGCTGAAGTGCCAAATATCGCGATAAATATCAATTCTACAATAAACACAACGATATATAATACAATTGCTAATGCCACAGAAATGACAAACATAATTGCAGTTAGTTTAAGTGTCTTTACGTATTTACCTTTCTTGAAGAATAATAACAAATCAGAAAATCTTGGCGCACGTCCTAAGTCTGTATCTTTATAATATTTTAAGAACCCATAAGTCATAGGTATTAAGACAAAAACATATAATAATAAACTAACGATAAAACCTATTACCATAGATATTAAAAAAGCTACGATACCTCCGCCTGAAGGCTCGCCAGAGAAATCTTGAGAAGATATCATGCTAATGGCGCCTATTAAAAATATAACACCTGGCACTAACATGATGATACCAAGAACAATTGACGTTAATATTGAAAGTAGAACTGTCTTTAAATGAAGCCCTCGACCATTTCGCCAATAATCTAAATGAAATTCAAACATATTGATCACTCCGTATTCTATTTTATATCAATAGCGTAACATAAAAAGTTTTATAAATGTCATAATATTGTCAAAAATATGGGGGAGATAAAGTTAATATAATTATCATAATAAGCAGTTTGTTTGATATCATATTAAATTACTCATATATTGAGGGTAGATTAAATTTAGGAGTGAGCTATGAAGAAGTTATTTCGTTTCACGATGTTTATTGTTACTTGGGTTATAATCATTACGATGCTTATCTTATTCAAGCAACAAGGTGGCTTCAACTTTGTAACCCAATATGTTGATAATATTCAAAAAGAAATGCGACAAAAAGAAATAGCATCACGAACAGAACAAATTAAACAAAAAGATAAAACTGATGACCGTTCACTAGGTAATTTCTATCAAGAAGGTCAATGTACTTTTTATGTATTTGAAGAGCGTTTAAAAATAGATAAAAGGATTCCAACTTCGTGGGGAGATGCTAAACACTGGGCGGAAAGGGCTAAAAAAGATGGCTTTAAAGTGAATGGTAAGCCAGCAAAAGATTCTATACTGCAAACAGATTATGGTGATTTAGGTCATGTAGCAATCGTAAAAGAAGTACACTCAAATGGTAATATAGTTGTATCAGATATGAACTATGAGAAACCATATGAAGTAACAAAAAGAGTTATTACATCGGATAGATTGCATAATTATCAATTTATCCATGAAAAAATATAAGGAGTGTTTTATATGAATATATTCGTTATAGGTGCAAATGGACAAATCGGTAGATTACTTGTAAAAGATTTAGTAGAAGAAGGTAATCAAGTAACAGCAGGAATAAGAAAAACGAGCCAAGCTAGCTATTTTGAAGAAATAGGTGCTAAAACAGCTTCTCTTGATTTAGAGTATGACGATATTGATGATATTGCTGAAAAAATTAAAGATGCAGATAAAGTTGTCTTCACTGCTGGTTCTGGTGGACACACTGGTGCTGATCAAACAATTATTATTGATTTAGATGGTGCTGTGAAATCAATAGAAGCAAGTAAACGAGCTAGTATTGAACACTTCGTTCTCGTTTCATCATTTGATACAAGACGTTCAGCATTCGAAGGTGATTTAAAACCTTATACAATCGCAAAACATTATGCAGATGATCATTTAAGAAGATCTGAACTACCTTATACAATTGTACATCCTGGCTTATTAACTAATAATGAGGGCACTGGAAAAGTTGAAATAGCAGGAGAAGTTGAACGTGGAGAAGTCCCTCGCCAAGACGTTGCTTCAGTTATACAAGCTGTTTTAAATAACGATGGTACAATTGGAAAAGAATTCCAAGTTGTTACTGGAAATATAGATATAACAGGAGCAGTGAATCAACAATAATAGTGTGATTTAAGGAGATGTATTATGGTTAAATTTGCTATTTTAACAGATATACATGGTAATTATGATGCTTTAGAAGCGGTAATAAAGGATATAGATAGTCGTTCTGATATAGAACACATTTATAATTTAGGTGATAATATCGGAGTTGGTCATAAGACGAATGAAGTATTGGACTTTGTTACAAATCGCAAGGATATGACCAATATTGCTGGAAATCATGATGAAGCAATTATGGCAGTAGCTCATAATGAAACGTATCCTGAAAGTCTTAAAAATAAATTTTACGAACACCATCAATGGATAGTAGAACATCTTGATTCTAAATATTATACTTTTTTAGATCAATTAGACCGAGAAATCACAAAAGAAATAGATGGGCTGAATTTTTACTTTACCCATTATCGTATATTAGAAGAAGATATGGATAAGCATATAAGTGAAGATCCGTTTCAACCAATCGTTGAACCATCTTTAGAACATGTTCATGGCTTATTTAATGGTATAGATGCAGACTTTGTTACATTTGGACACAATCATGTGTTACACCATTTTGATGATATTGAGACGATTTATTTTAACCCTGGTTCAGTAGGTCTTAACAACGGTGCTTATGCCGTGTATGGTATCGTTGAAGTTAAAGATGGTGCAATAAATGTTGAACGTATTAAAGTACCATATGATAACCAAGCATTTTTAGATGGCTTCGAAGAAAAGAACGTTCCAGGAAAAGAATTGATATTTGAATCATTTATTTAAATAAAAAGCCTTCCTTTTAAAGTAGATACTTAAAGGGAAGGCTTTATAATATTTAATTTAATGCACATGTTCAGTTGTTTCCATACAACATAATAATGAATCGTCATGTTGATGATTTGGTGTTTCTAACTGTATTGTCGCATGATGAATAGATTTATGACTTAATTTGTGATTGATTTCTTCTATTATATTGTCACATTCTGAGACAGTTTTTTGACTATCTACAACAGCATGACAACTTAGAGCTGTTAAGTCACTTGTTATTGACCAGATGTGTAAATCATGTATATCTATAATGTCAGGATGTGATTTAATAGTTTCGGTTATTTCGTTAACATCGATGTTTGGCGGCGTACCTTCCATTAAAACGTTGAGTGCTGATTTTGTAACCCCATAGCCACTCTTAATAATAAGAAGTGCCACAATAACACTTGCGATTGGATCGGCTAATCTCCAACCAAATATAATCATAATTAAAGCTGCTGCAATTGCACCGACAGACCCTAATAAATCACCGAGTACATGTATAAAAGCGCCTCTCATATTTAAATTATCTTTCGTGTCAGAACCTTTAAACATTAACCAAGCTATGAATAAGTTCACGATTAAACCTATTGTACTGATTATAAGCATCCCAGTTGATGCCACTTCAGGAGGATTGAAAAACCTTTCAAAAGCTTCGTAAAAAATATATAAACTAATGGCGATTAAAAGTACACCATTAATTAAAGCAGCTAGTATTTCAAACCTGCGATACCCGTAAGTTTTCTTATGATTTGCAACGCGTTCGCCAAATTTAAACGCCATAAGTGCTATAAATAGTGAAATAGCATCACTTAACATATGACCAGCATCTGATAATAGAGCTAAACTATTTGTAATATAACCACCAATTACCTCTACTATCATAAATAAACCAATAATAATAAACGAAATGAGCAATATTTTTTTGTTATTAGTATGCACATGGTTATGTGCATGATCGTGGTGATGATCGTGTGACATAAATTTTACCCCCAAATATATTTAATGTTTAGCATGCTCTATAGCTTGCTTTAGCAGTAAAATCACATGGTCATCATCTATAGAATAATAAATACTTTTTCCTTCGCGATCGAATTTAACCAGTCTTAAATTTTTTAAAAATCTAAGTTGGTGAGAAACAGAAGATTGACTTAAAGAAAGTGTTTCTGCTATACAGCCTACAGAATGACGACCAGTACATAGTAAATGCAATATTTTTACGCGAGTTGGATCGCTTAATGCTTTGAATGTTTGAGAAACTAATAATAATGTTTCTTCATCTAATAAATTAGATTGTGTCATAGTGTACTCCTTTTCATATGAATATGTGTTCATATATAAATATATAACATAAAACATTAAAAGTCAAAGCGTATAAAATTGACAAAGTATACTTTATTATGAGAAGTTTTAAATATTATAAATTGAGGAGGTACACATGGTTAACATACACGGTTTAACTGTTGACGATGAGTCGAGGTGTACACATTACCATACGCCACTTGATATCATAGCAATAAAATTTAAATGCTGTAATAAGTTTTATTCATGTTATAAATGTCATAATGAAAATGAAAATCATGAAATAATAAGATGGGAAAAAGATGAATTTGATGAACATGCAATTTTGTGTGGTGTCTGTAATCAAACATTGTCCATTAATGATTATATGTTAAGTGAGGTATGTCCGCACTGTTCTGCAAGATTTAATCATAGATGCAAATATCACCATCATATTTATTTTAAAATTTAAAATATACCAGTTTTTGAAAGTATTTATAATAAAAACGTGTTATAATATTTTTAACCATAAAATTGAGAGTTAACTTCGATAGATGTTGCATAGAGAGAAGGAGGACATTGAATGAAAGATTTGATTAAAGGTCATATATTAAGTGGCGAATTTGATACTGCATATAGATTGATGTCCGAAGTGGATTTCTTAGAATTTGAAGAACACTTTATTTCAGCAGCTCATGAAGATGAAAGTACAATGTTTTATACTTTTATACTCGATTGCATAAAAAGAGAAGAAACGAATGAATTACACGATTTAGCATTTCTTCTACATGTATATCCATATAGTGATCATGAAGGTGCTTTCCATACAGCTTATTATCATGCAGAGCGTTCTATGATTCTTACAGAACATAAGGAAGTGAAGAGTTTGTTACAGATGCTTTTATTACATGCTATTCCTGAACCTTTGCTGACTGATAAACAAGCTTTTGACTTAAGTAAACAAATTTTAAAATTAGATCCAGAAAATAAAGTAGCAAGAAACATAATGAAAGAAACTGCTAAGCGTATGGATCAAGTTGTAGTTGATTTTTCTCAACTGTCTAAATTCAATAACGCTTAAACCTAGTCAATTGACTAGGTTTATTTTTTATGGCATCATAGGAAAGTTAAAAAAATAAAAATTAGGAGAAAGACATGGATAATAAATTTAAGAGAAGAATCATAATGATAGTGTTCCTAGTGGGAACATTTTTTATGATTTTAAATGAAACACTTTTGAATATAGCATTAAAAGAGCTAATGTCTGTATTTAATGTAGATGCACCAACTGTGCAATGGATGGCAACTGGTTTCATGTTGGTAATGGGTGTGTTAACGCCGTTATCAGCAATCGTTAACCAGTGGTTCCCCACAAGAAAACTATTTTTAGGGTTAGTTGTTATATTCTCAATTGGAACATTAATTGCGGGATTGGCATTGAATTTTCCAATGTTATTAGTCGGAAGAATGGTTCAAGCTGCAGGTACGGGACTTATGATACCTACTGTTATGAACGCCATGCTGATGCTTTATAAAGAAAGTGAACGCGGGAAGATTATGGGTCAATTTGGTTTAGTTATAATGTTTGCTCCAGCATTAGGCCCAACGTTATCGGGAGTTATCGTTGATTACCTAGGTTGGAGATGGTTATTTTTAATTGTTCTTCCATTTATGTTATTTACATTTATATTTGCTTATAAATATTTACAAAATGTAGGAGAGGTTACAAAACCAAAAGTCGATATTGCATCAATTGTAATGTCTACAGTAGGTATTGCTGGTATCATATACAGCGTTTCATCAGTTAGTTCAATTGAAGGTGGTTTTACGAATCCAGCCATCTACATTACGTTGATCGTGGGCGCAATTTCAATCGTTTTATTTGTTTTAAGACAATTTAAACTTGAAGAGCCAGTATTGGATTTAAGAGTATTTAAATATCATAATTATACTAAAGGCGTTATCATATTCGTTGCTGTTATTATGACGATGTTTGCTTCGGAAATTGTAATGCCTATGTATCTACAAGGTCCGATGGGCTTTAGTGCAAAAGTAGCTGGTCTCATTCTATTACCTGGTGCATTGTTAAATGGTTTCCTTTCACCGTTTATGGGAGCTATTTTTGATAAAGTTGGGCCAAGAAAACTAGTTGTACCAGGATTACTTTTATTATTAGGTGTGTCTATTTTTTACGCAAACATTCATCCAGGTATATCGGTATGGGTATTTGTACTTGTTTATATTATATTGATGGTCAGTATATCAGCTGTACTTATGCCTGCTAATACTAATGCTTTAAATGCGTTACCTAAAGAAATGTATCCACACGGAACAGCTGTATCTAATATGCTTCAACCAATAGGTGGAGCATTAGGTATTGCAGTATTTGTGAGTATTATGAACGGTGGGCAAACTGCAGCTTTAGAAGGCATTAAAAACCCTACAACAGAAGATGTAAACCAAGCGATGACTATTGGATTACATCAGTCTTATTGGTTCGCTATTGTATTATTAGCATTAGTTGTAATTGTTGGTTTCACAGTTACAAGAGCTAACTATAGCAAAAGTTTAGAAAGTAAAAGTGAACAATAAATGTAAAAATATAAAACCTCTTACATAAGTAAGAGGTTTTCTTAATCTTAATGAATATTTTAAAAAACAGTGGGTATAAGATTATATGTTGATTCAATTAAATGAGGAGGAACATTTGTGTCAAATGTAAAAGAAGCAACTAAAATTGGTTTTGCCTATGTCGGAGTCGTGGTAGGTGCAGGATTTTCTACTGGTCAAGAAGTCATGAAATTCTTCACTCATTATGGCTTATATGGATACATAGGCGTTATTATTTCAGGGATTATGTTGGCCTTCTTTGGTAGACAAGTCGCGAAAATTGGTACGGCGTTAGATGCTGATGACCATAGCTCAACTATTAATTACTTATTCGGAAAATTCGGTGTCGTGATTGATTATGTATTAATCTTTTTCTTATTTGGTATATCTGTCACGATGATTGCTGGCGCAGGCTCTGCATTTGAAGAAAGTTTCAGCGTCCCAACATGGTTAGGGGCATTAATAATGTGTATTGTTATATATATAACATTATTATTAGATTTTGATAAAATAGTTAAAGCTTTGGGTGTCGTAACACCATTCTTAATCATTGTCATTCTAATTATTGCAGGCTATTTCTTTGTGAATGGCCATGTAAGCATTAGTGATATAAATTCAACTGTAAAACAACCAAGTTTATTATGGGGGATTTTACAAGGATTTATTTACGGTGGTTTAGCATTTTCAGTAGGATTTAGTACTTTAGTCGCTATAGGTGGCGATGCTGATAAACGACAAATTTCAGGTTTAGGTGGAATTATCGGCGGTGTTATTTATTTAGTATTATTAGGTTTAATCAATTCAGGTTTACTATCAGAATACCCAAACATTATTGGAGTAGAAATACCAACTTTAGCCTTAGCTAGAACCATTTCTCCAATAGTTGGTTTAGCATTATCGATTATCATGTTAATGGTAATGTATAACACAATATTAGGGTTAATGTATTCATTTACTGCTAGATTTACAGTGCCTTTTTCTAAACAATATATTGTATTACTTACTATCGCAATGGTAGCAGCTTATGGACTTAGTTTTGTTGGGTTCTCATCACTTATCGATAAATTATATCCAGCTATGGGTGTTATAGGTTTAGTTATCTGTGCGGCTATATTATTTAAGTATATTTTACGAAAAAAAGACAACAAAAAACATATCGCATAAAATTATTGTATATGTTAAACTATCTTCTTACATGAGGAAGTGAACATATGAAAAGAAAGAAACGACGATTGTTTATTTTAATAGTGGCGATCATCGTTGTTATAAGCGGTTTCTATATCTATAACAAATATCAAGAACATAAACAACGTGAAATGCAGTTGCAAGCTCAAAAGGCAAACCAGTTGCTACTTAATAACAAAAAAGTTCAACTTTCACGCGATGTGGCATATGGGCACGAAGCTCCAAATAGCCAAATGGATATAATAACACCATCCAATATTAAAAAAGGTGAAAAATTACCTGTTATTTTTTGGACGCATGGGGGCGGATTTATAGCTGGCGATAAAAGGCATAAAAATCCTTACTTAGCGCAAATTGCAGAGCAGGGATATATTATTGTGAATGTTAATTACGCGTTAGCACCAGCTTCTAGATACCCAACGCCTATACAACAATTAGATCAAGCTACAAAATATACACTCAAAAATAGAAACAAATTTAACATTGATCATAGCCAAATCGTATATGGTGGAGACTCAGCCGGTGCACAGATTGCGAGTCAATATGTTGCACTACAAACAAATCCAAAATTACGACAACAAATGGAAATGAAACCAACAGTTAAACGTAAATACCTTAAAGGCGTTATATTATTCGGTGGTTTATATAATATGCAAACTGTTAGAAGTACGGAATTTCCTAGAATTGATTTATTTATGACAAGTTACACAGGCTCTGAAGAATGGGAAAGAAACTTTTCTCAAATTAATCAATTATCTACAGTTGAACAGATTACAGATAATTATCCTCCTACATTTTTAACAGTAGGGGATGCAGATCCATTTGACCCACAAAATAGAGAATTTAACGATGTACTAAAAAAATATAATGTTCAAACAACAACAACATTCTTTGATGGTACACACGGATTACGTCACCAATATCAATTTCATATGAACTTAAAAGAAGCTAAGAAAAATTATAATAATGTAATGATGTTCTTAGGTGCGAACACTAATAAGTCACCATATGAAAATAATACAAAGCGTGAATCTGAAACTGTTGTAAAAAAAGATAAATAAAAACTAACAGGCTAAGACAAATAATTGTCTTAGCCTGTTAGTTTTATATAGGTGGATGAATTTATAAAAGCTTAGCCATTACAAATTCATCATAATATTTTTCATTAAAATACAAAGTATCTTTTTTTCTACCTTCGTTTTTAAAACCAAACTTCTCATATAAGCGGTAGGCGGGTTCATTTTCTGTAACAACTGTTAGCTCTAATCGATGGAGTTGTCTTTCCATCGCCCAAGACTCAGATTTTTGTAGTAATTTATAGCCGATTCCTTTATTTCTAAATGTTGGTAATAGACCCATTGCTAATTTTGCAGAATGTTGGTTTCTATGTGTACGACCGCCTTGAATAGTAACATAACCGATTAAGACATCATTTAGTTCAGCAACGATTATAGTAGAATTACTTGTAGTAATCATCTCTTCTAAAAATAATGTTTGGTTTTGTATAGAAATTTGATGTTCACCAGGATTGAACAAAAGATATTCTGACTGGTTAATAACGCTATCTAATAATTGGTTGAAATTTTCAACGTCATTTATTCTAATTTCTCGAATGATTTCCTCCATAAAATATCTCCTATTTCTATTTATTATTTATAATCAGTGTTATATTTAGGGTAATTAAAGTTTAAAGTTATAATCAGTATAACATATGTGTAAAGACCGTTAATAAAGGAGTGTTTCAACATGAAACCGAATGTATTAATCTCTGGTGGTTCAGGATATATAGGTAAACATTTAATTCATACTTTAAAAGATATAGGCAATTTATATGCTATTACAAAATATGAAGAAGATATGACTGAAGAAGATGTGTTATGGAGAAAATGCGATATTTTTGTTTTGAAAGATATGATAGAAGCATTAAAAGATATAGATATTGCAATATATTATTTAGATCCAAATAAAAAATCTGCAAAATTAACTCAAAGTAATGCAAGAAATTTAAACATTATAGCTAGCGATAATATGGCAAGAGCATGTAAAGCAAATAATGTTAAACAAATCATATATATTACAGGCTCTCCTTTTGATCAAGAAACAATTCAAACTTTAAAATCATACGGTACAGAAGTTATCGAAACAGAACAATCTATTAAACGACCTGCTGTTTCTATTGAATTGCAAAGGTCGAAATATGATGATGTTAGAAGTGTACATCGTATGCCATTACCGTATTCATGGAATTTAGAACAAGGTATGGAATACTATTTTGAATGGTTAGAAGAAACAAGTGGCACGCTTGTAAGGATTAAACATTACAAAGATACTTATTATATTTATTTTAAGCATAGTAATAAACCATTATTACAATTACAAAGAGAACGTCATGATATTGGTGATGATATAATACAATTTAAAGTAGTAGGCGGCACACTAGCTGTAAATATGTACGAAGATAATGGCATTTTAGAATTTAGACGTTTTAAAGAAACGAATGAATTTATGGTTCATTTATTTAATTATATACCTAGAATTCCTTGGGGGATTTATTATTTATCTCAAGCACCTATTCATAATGTTACATTAAAAGGATTTGAGATTGATTGTAGAATTAAAGATTTTCAATTACGTTCAGAGGCAGGAGAATCAAAAAAATATACTAAGTAGAGGGATAGAATGGAATTATTAATTATAGAAGATGATGAAACACTATTTAAAGCGATGCAAACTCAACTTGAGAAATGGGGTTGGTCTGTTCATGGTATTAATGATTTCAGTTTAGTATTTGAAGAGTATCAAAAAATAGAACCAGAAATGGTTATTATTGATATTCAATTACCTAAATATGATGGATTTTACTGGTGTCGGATGATTAGGCAACAATCTAATGTGCCGATAATATTTTTATCTTCTAGAGACCATCCTATGGACCAAGTCATGAGTATGGAACTAGGTGCAGATGATTTTATACAAAAGCCATTCCACACAGAAGTACTCGTTGCGAAATTACAGGCAATATATAGAAGGGTCTATCAGTATAATAAAGAAGAACCTCGTGTGAAATTATGGAATAAAGCTCGTGTAGATTATGGTAAGCATGTTATAGAAAAAAATGATATTGAAATATCACTTACTAAAAATGAAATGTTTATATTAGAAATTTTACTTAATCATAAAAATGAAATCGTAACAAGAGATACAATTATTACCGCATTGTGGGATGATGAGCAATTTGTTAGTGATAATACTTTAACAGTAAATGTTAATAGACTAAGAAAAAAATTAACGGACATTGGTTTAAATGATTTAATTGAAACAAAAGTAGGCAAGGGTTATATTGCCCACGAGCCGGAGGGATAGGATGCTTAGACAGTTTTTAAAAGAAAGATGGCCGTGGATAATATTTTTTATAGCTATGCAAATTGTGATTCTCATCACTTCTTGGCTTGATGTAGCGATATCTGTAAAAAGTGCTCAATATTTAATATGCGTTAATCTTATTTTATTTGTTATCTTTTTGTTATTAATCTATTCAAGAGAAACAAGGTTTTATCATGCTTTAAAGTCGAATATGTCTCTAAAAGAAATGGAACATAAAGACTTACAACATTCTGCTTATGAAAAAATTATATTTAACTATATTGAAGATTATGAAGAAACGAGTCGTTCAACTATTCATAAACAGAATAAAGAACTTAAGCAAACTAAAAATGATTTATTAGAATGGATTCATGAAGTGAAGACACCTATCACTGCTATGAAATTATTGTTAGATCAAATAGAAGACACAAAGTTAAAGCAAGATTTATTGTATGAGTGGAGTCGTATCGATTACTTACTCGATCAACAATTATACATTAGAAGATTAACTTCTAAATCTAATGACTTTTACTTTGGACACTTTAATCTGAAAAATATGGTCATAAAAGAAATTCAGCATGGTAGAAATATAAGCATTGCCAAAGGTGTCGGTTACGATATAAAAATAGATAATACAGAAGTCTATACTGACGAAAAATGGTGCCGTACCATCTTGAGACAAATTATAAGTAATGCTTTAAAATACACTGAAAATAGTGATATATTGATTAAATCTGGAGAACAACACGGTCAAACTTATTTAGTAATAGAAGATAAAGGTAGAGGTATAAAAGCAAGAGATTTACCAAGAATTTTTGAAAGAGGTTTTACTTCTACAACGAATCAAAGGGAATCAACTGCGACGGGCATGGGATTATATCTTGTGAAAGAAATAGCTGAAGGACTAAGTATAAAAGTGAATGTCAAATCAACATACGGCGAAGGTACAAAAGTCCTTCTCATTTTCCCTAATCCGAATATGTTTACAACAATTGAACTTGCAAAGTGACAATAATGTCACTTTGTAAGTTCAAATTGTATCATGAATCGAAGGATTTAGAAGCGGTAAACGATTAATATTAAACCATAAACAAATTTAAAGGAGTTTTGAAAATGAGCATATTAAAAACCGAACAACTAGTAAAAGTTTATGGTTCTAAAAATAATCAACAAGAAGTTTTAAAACAAATAGATATGTCAGTAGAAAAAGGCGAATTTATTAGCATAATGGGACCTTCTGGTTCTGGTAAAACAACGTTACTTAACGTATTAAGTTCTATCGATTACGCAACTAGTGGACAAATTGAAATCAATGGTAATCAACTACAAAATATGAATAACAGACAGATGTCGAACTTTAGAAAAAAAGAATTAGGTTTTATTTTCCAAGAGTACAATTTATTAAATACGTTAACTGTTCAAGAAAATATTATGTTGCCATTAACAATTCAAAAAATCTCTAAAAAAGAAGCATATAAAAGATACGAAGAAGTTAGTAAAGTATTAGGTATTTTAGATATCCAAAACAAATATCCTAATGAAATCTCAGGTGGTCAAAAGCAAAGAACTTCTGCAGCAAGAGCTTTTATAGCACAACCATCTATAATATTTGCTGATGAACCGACAGGTGCATTAGATTCTAAATCAGCTTCAGATTTACTTAATAAGTTGGATCAACTTAATCAAACAACTGGTGCAACAATCGTAATGGTTACACATGATTCGGTAGCTGCAAGTTATTCTAATCGTGTTATTTTCTTAAAAGATGGTAAAGTTTATTCTGAACTTTATAAAGGAGACGATGATAGAGAAACATTCTATAAAGAAATCATCAAAACACAAAGTGTGTTAGGTGGTGTCGTAAATGAGCTTTAATCAAATCGTCATTAAAAACTTACGACGTAGTATCCAGCATTATAGTATGTATGTTTTTTCAATTACGATGAGCGTCATGTTATTCTTTGGATTTGTAACTTTAAAGTATTCAGATGATTTAAAAGGCCTACAATCTGGCGTTAAGCCAGACGCAGGTATTAAAATTGGAATAACATTATTAACTGTTATTATTGTGATTTTCTTATTATATGCAAACCAATTATTTATAAAAAGAAGATCAAGAGAAATGGGATTATATCAATTAATAGGTATGACTAAACGTGAAGTATTTAAAATATTCGCTTTAGAAAATCTAGTGTTATTTGCACTTACAGTTATTTCAGGTACTATTTTAGGATTTTTCTCATCAAAAATTTTACTTATGATACTTTATAAAATAATTGGAGTAAATCAAGAAGCACATTTAGATTTTAGTATACAAGCACTTTTACAAACTGTAATATTAATGATTGTTATTTACATTATTATATCTATACAAAACTATATTTTCATTAAACGAAAAACAATTTTAACTTTAATGAATGAACATCATGCAACGGATACTAAAATTAAAAAAATAAAATTATACGAGCTTATATTCGGTGCAATAGGTATCATTATGATTATTAGTGGTTATTATTTATCAAGTGTATTATTTGATAATTCTAAGGGTATGATCGATTTATATACAAGAATGTTAACTATACTTTTCTTAACAATAGTAGGTGCTTACTTACTATTTAGATGTTCTATATCTTTAATATTCAATACGATACGTAAGTATAAAAGAGGAATGTTAACTGTTACAGATGTTGTATCAACTTCATCTATTATGCATAAAATGAAAACAAATGCTTTATCTCTTACAATTATCGCAATTGTTTCAGCTTTAGCAGTAGGGCTCTTATCTTTAAGTTACATTTCATATTATAATGCAGCAGAAACTGCTCGTGATACATCACCAGATGACTATATCTTCATTAAAGAAGACAAAGCGAAACAATTTAAAGAAGAACTTAAAAACGAAGGTATTCCATATAAAGTTCATGATTTCCATGTGACGTTCTATAAGTTAGATGATTCAAAAGTATTTAAAGCTAGAAATGATATGGAAGGTCAACAATCTAATTCTCCGACTGTTGTTGCAAAAGCTTCAGATTTTAAAGATATAAATTTAAAAAATGATGAAGTTGCAATAGTTGGTTATAGTGATATGTTAGATAAAGTTGTAACAGTAGATGATAAAGAGCCAATTGTTTATAAGGTAAATAATGAAACGAAAAAATTAAAAGTTAAATCAATTAATAATGATAAATATTTAGCAAGTATAGTTTCATTTAATAGTCCTGTTAATGTTGTTTCAGATGATACATTCAATGAAATGAAAAAGAATGAAGCTAAAAATGATAGTTATAATGATCAATATGGTATTAATTTAAAAAATAAACAAGATATTAAAAAAGCTGAAAGTATATTCGCTAAGGTAGCAAAAGATGAAAATGGCGGTGCTTTATCTTACAATGAAATATATGAAAATTCTAAAAGCACATTAGGTTTAATGTTATTCGTGCTAGGATTCTTAGGAATAGCTTTCTTACTATCAACGGGTTGTATCATATATATTAAACAAATTGATGAAACTGAAGATGAAACTTCAAATTACAAGATTTTAAGAAAGCTTGGTTATACTTCAAGAGATATGTCACGTGGTATAGCATTGAAAATTAGTTTTAACTTTGCATTACCACTTATTATCGGTTTGTGTCATGGTTATTTTGCTGCTAAATCAGGTTGGTTCTTTATGGGAGAATCATTCTACACACCAGTATTAATTGTTATGTCACTATACTCTTTAATATATGTTCTCTTTGGAGTACTTGCTTATATACATTCTAAACGTGTTATACAACGCGCGTTATAAAGGTTTTCAAGACTAATGCTTGCCATTAGTCTTTTTTTATGTTATAAAAAATCAATGTAAACATTGTATTTTCAGAAAGTTTACAAAGAACTTAAAAATTTAAAAATACATTAATAAATAGTGGTTTAATTCAATTTGAAAGAGTACAATGGAAGAGTAATTACGTAAATTATGATGTATATTTTGGGAGGATTATTAATGTTTAATAAGAAAAAGGATAAGTTTGGTATACAGCTAGAAGCTATAGCTGAGAATTTAAGCCGCGCATCTGTTGAATTTGGAGAAATGGATTTTGACTCTGACTTCGATTTGAAAGCTTATTCAGATAAGATAAAAGCCTATGAATCAAATGGTGATGATTTAATGCACCAAATGATTACAGATTTAAATCAAACTTTCATCACACCAATTGAAAGAGAAGATATTCTTGAACTTTGTGATGCATTGGATGATGTTTTAGATGAAATGGAAGAAACATCAGCAATGTTTGAAATGTACTCTATCAGTTATTCTGATGACTACATGGCAGAATTCGTTAAGAACATTCAAGCAGCAGTAAAAGAAATTGCAATTGCTGTGTCACTTGTAGCAGAGAAGAAATTCTCACATATTCGCGTTCACTCAATCAACATTAAAGAATATGAAACTAACTGTGATGGTATTTTAAGACAATCTATTAAATACATTTTCAACAGTGAAACAGACCCTGTAACATTAATAAAAATAAAAGATATTTACGAATCATTAGAAGATGTAGCAGATAAATGTCAATTAGTAGCAAACAAACTTGAACAAATCATTATGAAAAATAGCTAAGGAGTTTAAAAAATGGATAGTTTACTCATTCTTACCGTAGCTATTGTTGTATGTGCGTTACTTTTTGACTTTATTAATGGTTTCCATGATACAGCCAATGCTATCGCAACAGCAGTATCTACAAAGGCACTTAAACCAAGACATGCCATATTATTAGCAGCAGTAATGAATTTTATCGGAGCTTTAATGGCGACAGGTGTTGCCCAAACAATTGCAAAAGATATCGTTGACCCATTCAAATTAGAAAATGGTTCGATTGTTATTTTAGCAGCATTGCTTTCAGCAATAGCATGGAATCTGATAACTTGGTACTTTGGTATTCCAAGTTCGTCTTCACATGCTCTAATTGGATCTATCGCTGGAGCTGCAATCGGTTCGGCAGGGTTCGGCGTATTACATTACCAAGGATTTTCTAAAATTATATTAGCATTAATTGCTTCTCCAATTCTTGCTTTTATTGTCGGGTTTACGATGTATTCCATTTTTAAAGTTGTATTTAAAAATAATAACTTAACAAGAACAAATAGAAACTTTAGATTTATTCAAATTGGTACAGCAGCTTTACAAGCTTTCTCACACGGTACAAACGATGCTCAAAAAGCAATGGGTATTATTACTATGGCGCTTATTTCAGCTAATCTACAATCTACAACTGATATAGAATTGTGGGTTAAAGTAAGTTGTGCTACCGCAATGGGACTTGGAACAGCAGTAGGTGGTTGGAAAATCATTAAAACTGTTGGTGGTAACATTATGAAAATTCGTCCGGCAAATGGTGTTGCAGCAGACTTATCATCAGCATTTGTCATTTTTGGTGCGACGTTTATTCATTTACCAGTATCAACAACACATGTTGTATCTTCATCAATTTTAGGTGTAGGTTCTTCTCAACGCGTTAAAGGTGTTAAATGGACTACAGCTCAGAGAATGATTATTACATGGATTATTACATTACCAGTATCAATAATACTATCGTTTATTATTTATCATATTTGCGTACTATTTGTATAAAAATAGGAAAGCACACTTTCAATTGTAACTTGAAAGTGTGCTTTTTAATTTAAATTAAAAAAGGGATGGGACAGAAATCTCATTTTAATAAATAGATTTCGTAGTCCCACCCCGGCAAGGATGACTAGGGTTGGAAAAAGCTTGATATAAGCGCATTTTCAATCCAGTCAGCTACTGCCATTATAATAAAAGAGGCTGAGACATGTATTTATGCCTCAGCCTTTTTCAATGACTCGTTCAATATATTAATGAATATAAGAATAGTTGTAAACTTCAGATGCAGGGATTGTTCTGTAGTCTGTTACACCCGGTGGTGTATTGTAATTTGTTTCAGACACAAGTAGACTACCATCTGCATTAATAGATTCTACATATGAAACATGACCGTATTGACCAGCACTTGATTGCATAATTGAACCAACAGCTGGTGTATTATCTACACGGAAACCGTCTGCTTGTGCAGCGCCAGCCCAATATTTTGCGTCTCCCCAGTATGTGCTAATTGCACTACCAGCTTGACCTCTGCGGTCAAAGACATAATATGTGCATTGTCCCCAGTCGTATAAGTTTTGGTCATTAAATGTTTGATTACCGCCTGTTTGAGAAGGTGGTGTATTGTCAGAAGGTGCAGTTGTATCACTACCACTACCACCTGCAATTTTTAAAGTTTGACCAGGATAGATAATATAACCTTGTAAATTATTTGATTTCATAAGTTGGTCAACTGAAACACCATGTTTTTGGGCGATTACTTCTAAAGAATCACCATTTTTAACTGTGTATGTAGAACCTGAAGTTGCTGTTTCTTGTGAACCACTTCCTCCAGCTGAACTACTTCCGTTTACAGTAATGACTTGTCCAGGAAAAATCATATTCCCTGAAATGTTGTTACTTGATTTCAGTTGATCTATTGACACACCATATTGATCTGCAATAGCCCACAATGACTCACCATTTTTGACAGTGTGTTGAGTAGAAGCTTCAGCATCGTTATGAGCGGCGATTGCTGCAACACCTGAAACTGCTGTTACCGCGAATGCAAATTTTTTCAAAGGCTTATCCTCCTTGTTATCTCGATATTATGTTATAAAGCATAAAGCTAATAGCTAATATATAAATCCCTCGATAGATAAATAGTAACAAAAATAAAAACCTGTGTACTGTATGTAATCATCTTGTAATAAAAACACAATAATATTAAATATTGTTTTGAAAAATATTTATATGCATAGTAACTGTGATGGTGGGGTATATATGTAATATGGTAATATATGGTTGTTGATTGAATATTACAAATTTGAATCAATCAACTCGTTTGATATGTTAAGGTCTAACATGTAAAATATGAATAATACTTTATAAAAGGAATGATAAAAATTGAGTTATGAACATAACTACGGTACATATCAAGAAATAGAATCACGAGGTTCATCAATTCGAAAAACTTGGTTGTATTTTTTATACTATTGGGTAATTTTTGGAATTGGTACATATTTAGGTCAGTTTGTGCCACCAGCATTATATCTACCTATAACAATAGGTTTATTCGCTATGATAATGATTTCTTTATTTACAAAATCATCTAGAAAATTTGGCGGATTAATATCAAATCTATTCGCATTTTTAATTGGTATATTATCTTATACATCGTTTATGTATTACCTAGGAACATTAGGTACTCAAGCATTTTATGGTAATATCGCGTTAGCTATAGGAGCCTTTGCTGCTTTTGGTGTGTTAGGTTACTTCATGATTGATAATGCAGCGGGATTGGGAAAATATTTATTTGTTACATTAGTAGCTTTAGTTATTGCTAGTTTTATTGGTATATTTTTAAATAATCCTATATTCCATACAATTATTTCAGTTATTGGAATTGGTTTATTCCTATTATATACAGTGTACGATTTCAATCGAATGAAAAGAGGTCAATTTTCACCGAGAGAAATGGGATTTAACTTATTTATAAACTTACTTAACATCATCATGCATATACTTAGATTAGCGAGTATTTTGAGAGATTAAATAATTAGACTGAGACAAAATTACATGTCTCAGTCTATTTTATTATAATGGTAGTATATGGCAAAATTAAAAGTTTACTTTTATCAAGATTTTTCAATCTCACTTTTTTTACATAAAACGGTAAACTTTGCGAGATGAGCGCAATATTGTATAATAAGAATGTTAAAATAACTCACTTTGAAAGAGAGATGGAATTATGGGACGTAAATGGAATAATATTAAGGAAAAAAAAGCCCAAAAAGATAAAAATACGAGTAGAATATACGCGAAATTCGGCCGTGAAATATACATGGCAGCTAGATCAGGTGAGCCAGACCCAGAGGCTAATCAAAATTTAAAATTCGTATTGGAAAAAGCTAAAACGTATTCTGTTCCTAAACATATAGTAGATAGAGCTATTGAAAAAGCAAAAGGCGGTTCAGAAGAAAATTATGATGAATTAAGATACGAAGGCTTTGGTCCAAGTGGTTCAATGCTTATTGTAGATGCATTAACAAACAACGTTAACCGTACAGTAAGTGACGTTAGAGCTGCATTCGGTAAAAATGGTGGAAATATGGGTGTTTCTGGATCAGTAGCATACATGTTTAATAACACAGCAGTATTTGCATTTAAAGGTAAATCTACTGATGAAGTTTTTGAATTATTATTGGAAGAAGATTTAGACGTTAGAGATGTTATTGAAGAAGAAGATTTAACAATTGTTTATGCTGAACCTGATCAATTTGCTCAAGTCCAAACTGTACTAAAAAATAATGGTGTAGAGGACTTCGAAGTTGCTGAATTATCTTGGTTAGCACAATCTGAAGTAACATTATCTGAAGAAGATTTAGAAACGTTTGAAAAATTAGTCGATGCTATTGAAGACTTAGAAGATGTTCAACAAGTTTATCATAACGTTGAATTATAAATGGAGAGATAAAAATGAATCAAGAACAATGGATTGATATGCTAAATTTAGAGCCTCATCCTGAAGGTGGCTATTATAAAGAAATTATTAAATCTAGTCATACTTTGGATGACCAAAATGCGATGTATACGAGTATATATTTTTTATTAGAAAAAGATAACATATCTCATTTTCATCGTATTCAATCAGATGAAGTGTGGTACTATCATGCAGGACAAACATTAACTGTGCACATGATTCATTCCAATGGCGTTTATGAACAAGTAAAAGTAGGGCCTAATATTCAAGATGGTGATGTGTTACAAGCACTTGTACCTAAAAATACAATATTTGCATCAACTGTTGAAGGCGATAATGATTTTGCATTAGTAG
Organism: Mammaliicoccus sp. JADD-157; assembly: GCF_049310805.1. Lineage (NCBI taxonomy): Bacteria > Bacillati > Bacillota > Bacilli > Caryophanales > Staphylococcaceae > Mammaliicoccus > Mammaliicoccus sp. JADD-157. The sequence goes on from NZ_JBMOVZ010000005.1 coordinate 39,329, forward strand.
GCTGTATGTGTTCACCAGGTTTTCAATTTGAAAAATTCGAATTGTTTACTCAAGAAGAATTGTTAGAAGATTACCCCCAATACGAAGAAGCAATTAAAAAGTATGCATTTGAATCCATTGAATAAAATAGCAAAAAAGCGAAATATAAATCTCATACTCAAAATAAATGCTCCTAATCCTTTAATTAAAATAAAGGGTTAGGAGCATTATTTAAATGAAATAGTTAAACATTTTTAATTGTTGTTATTATAGTTCGCCATATACTTCTTTTGCTGTTTCAACAATATAAGCTAACTTTTTCCATTGTGCTTCTTCTGTTAAGATATTACCTTCTTCAGTTGAAGCAAAGCCACATTGTGGGCTTAAACATAGTTGGTCTTTCGATACATATTCAGTCGCTTCATCAAGACGATTTAGTATATTCTCTTTATCTTCTAATTCACCAGTTTTAGAAGTGAATAATCCTAGAACGATATAAGCATCGTCTCTATCAAAATATCTTAAAGGTTCAAAGTCTCCTGAACGATTATCATCGTATTCTAGGAAGAAACCTTGTAATTTTTCTGTGAATAGCTCTTTTGCAATTGGCTCATATCCACCACTAATTGCCCATGAAGATTGATAATTCCCTCTACAAATATGAGTAGTAATTAATAGGTCATTTGGTAGATCTCTCAATGAATCATTCACTACTTTAGCGGCTAATTTAATCGCTTCTGCTTTTTCATCTTCTGTACGCTCTCTATTCTTGATAAGTTGTTTTGTTGCTGCTAATCCAGCCCAATAAACATCATCAATTTGTAAGTAACGACAACCTAGTTCATAAAATTTTAAAATAGTTTGACGATAAGCTTCTGATACATCTTTAGCAAAATCATGAATATCAGGATAAATATCGTGGTTTAAAATATTTGGGTGAAATAATTGATTTGGACTTGGAATAGACACTTTACTTACAGCTCTACCATCAACTTGCTTATGTAAATATTCAAAATGTTCAAAGTGTGGATGATTAGGATTAAATTCAACTTTTTGAACAACTCTTACGTCGTGCTTTTTAGTTTCTACACCGTTAAAAGTCAGTCCAATTTCAGGCTCATAATCTTCAATACCTGTTAAATTTTCTAAGAAGTCAAAGTGCCAATAAGCACGTCTGAATTCTCCATCAGTGATACTTTTTAAACCGACTTCTAATTGTTTTTCGACTATTTTATTTATTTCTTCATCTTCGACTTTTTTTAATTCATCTTTAGATAGATTACCTTCAAAATATTTCTCTCTAGCTTCTTTTAAAGGTTCTGTGCGTAATAAACTGCCAACATGGTCGGCACGGAAAGGTCTTAATGCTTCTGTCAATTTACTTCACTCCTATGTATTTTCTCTAAAAATTCTGAAAAATTCAATATTAATAAAAATACCAAAGTAATCCATCGCTGTCAATTATATTTTGATATAATAAAAATAAAAGGAGAGGGGGTTATAAATTTGGCAAATAAAAAGAAAAAAAATGTGAAGAGTAAAAATAATTTAAAGCAAAGAAAAAAATCTACAAAAAATAAAAAGAAAAGAAGTAAATTTAAGAAACATTATATTTTATGGAGTTTATATATAATAATATTCACGATTATAGCAGTCAGTATTTATAACGTATTTAAGCCCTTACCTCATGGAGTATCAAAATTAAGTTCAGAGACTAAAACAGATGATGTAGAACTATTAACTGATTTATCATATAAGTCCGGAAATGAAATGCATTACGATCACGAAATATTTGATAAAGTCAATGAAACCATTCAAGAAGCAAATGATTTTATTATAATGGATATGTTTTTATTCAATGGTTATCAAACTGGATACAAAAAGTATCCACCAATATCAAAACGGATTACAGATTCTTTAATTCAGAAAAAACAAGAGAATCCAAATGTTAGAATCATAATATTAACAGACCCTATCAATACATTTTATGGCTCATACACGCCTGATAATATAAAAGCTTTAAAGAATCATAATATAGATGTACGTTACACAAATTTAAGTAAGTTAAGAGATTCTAATCCCATTTATTCAGGTGCATATCGCACATTATTTCAATGGTTTGGTAATAGTGAGAAAGGTAAGTTGCCTAACCCTCTCAGTGGAGAAGCACCAAATGTTACTGTTAGAAGTTATTTAAAGTTATTAAATATGAAAGCCAATCACAGAAAAACACTTGTTACTGAAAATCATGGGATGATACTTTCTAGCAACCCCCACGATTCAAGTGGTTATCATCAAAATATCGGTGTAAGAGTGTCTGGACCGATTCAAAAGGCACTCATAAAATCTGAGATTGCTGCTATAAATATGAGCGGTGCTCAATATGACGAATCAGATTTTAAAATCAATCATAATAGTTGGAAAGATAATGCACGTTATACTGTACAATTGGCTACAGAAGGTAAAATTAAAGAAAAGGTCATTAGTAACATTAAGAAAGTACAATCCAAAGACCGTATTTCAATAGGTATGTTCTATTTATCTGACCATGATGTTGTTAAAGAACTGATAAAAGCATCTAAAAGAAATGTAGATATTAAAATTATTTTAGATATTAATAAGGAAGCTTTTGGTAAAGAAAAACCAGGCGTGCCTAATAAACCGGTAGCTAGTGAATTAATTAATCGAACAAATAATAATATTAAAGTGAAATGGGCTTTAAGCAATGGGGAACAATTTCATTCTAAATATTTATTGTTTGAACAACATGAAAATAAAGATGCAACGATGATATTAGGTTCATCCAATTTAACTAGAAGAAATATTAATGATTACAATTTGGAAACTGATATTATAATTCAAGGTAAACAGGATGATCCTGCGTTTCAAAAATTATCTACAACATTTAATGATGCATGGATTAATAATGAACATTCATACACTGCACAGTATGATGAATATAAAGATGAATCCCTGTGGAAGAAACTATTATATAGAATACAAGAAGAGACTGGTTTATCTAGCTTCTAATATAAATGCTCCTATTTCCTTAATTAAAATTCAAACGAAATAGGAGCATTAATTTTTATCTGTTTATTCTTAAGATGTTTCTATACATAATATCTGCCATTTTTTCAGGTGAGTCTTTGCATCCGTCACGTAACCAACTATATATAGATGCGATTTGTCCACCAATTGTATATTCAAGAAAGAAGTTGGCATCTTGTAATGTACCGATTTTAGAAATGAGTTTTTCAATTCTGTCTTTTATAAGCTTGATAAAGTTAATGATAAAATCTCGTTCAGGATGTAAAACTAAGACACTGTAGAAAAATTTTTGGTATTTCAAAATATAATAAAAAACATTTGTAAAATACCGTTTTACATATTTCCTTCTATTGGCTGGTTCTTCAATAATAGATAGTTCAATATTATCCATTAAATTTTCGTAATTACTCATGTGATATTTTTGGATTTCATCATATGTATCATATTTATCTTTGAAATGGGCATAAAAAGTTGAACGGTTAATACCACTTTCTGCGCACAACATTTTTATTGTAATTTCGTCAAAGTGATAATCTTCCAATAAATAAACCATATTACTAATAATTAATTGTCTCGCATGTTTTTTCATAATTCACCTCGTTAACTTACATGTCCTATATTTTAACAAATAAAGTATAGAATATATATTAATATACTTTAAAAACTTTAATTTAATATGTTGATTTATCTGATTTTTTAGTTAATTTAACCCGACAAATTTTTAATTTTTGTTGGTTTAATTAGTAAAAGAGTAGCCGTATAATAAGTAAATCATTGAAATATGGAGGATATAAAGTAATGAAAAAAATCGTGCTTGTAAATGTTATCACGATAGTGGTTTTAGTGGCTATTGGCCTAGTAGGATTCCATTATTATAGTGAAGCAACAGATTATGTAAAAACAGAAAATGCAAAAGTGGATGGAGAGCAAATTAAAATTGCTAGTCCAGTATCAGGTAATTTAACTAGTTTTGACGCTAAAGAAGGTAAAACTTATGACAAAGGCGATAAAATTGGTGAAGTAGAAGGTAAAGGTGAAGATGGTCAATCTCAAAAAATGAAGATTGAAGCACCATCAAAAAGTACAATCGTAAAAACTTCTGAAACAGAGAACAATTTAGTACAAGCTGGCTCACCGATTGCTTATGCATATAATTTTGATGATTTATATGTAACTGCAAACATTGATGATACAGATGTAGAGGATGTAGAAGAAGGACAAGCAGTTGACATTGATATCGATGGTCAAAAAGCTAGTGTTAAAGGTAAAGTGTCTCAAGTTGGATTAGCAACTGCATCAAGTTTCTCGTTGATGCCTTCATCAAATAGTAATGGAAACTATACAAAGGTGACACAAGTTGTTCCAGTGAAAATCACATTTGATTCTAAGCCATCAACAAATGTTGTTCCAGGAATGAATGTTGAAGTTCGAATCCACAAGAATTAAGGAGGGTGTATTATGACATCAACCTTTACGGTGGCTTATATAATAATTGCAATCTTACTTTGGATTGGAATTAATGCATTTGTATTAAAACGTAAAAAAAGAAAACAAGTTTCTAATGAATCTTTTGAAAAAGAGCATAAAGAAGAATACAGTCAACTTAAATCTAAAGATGATGATAGCTTAACAGTTAACCGTCATCAAAAAGAATCTAAAGAAGAGCAAGTTGAACAAATGAACCAAGATGAAAATGATCAACCATCATTTAAAGAAAACGTATCTGACGATAATAATTCAGAAGATGAAGACTCTGTATTATCTGAACGTGGTATGGAAATACATGAAGACGAACCAATCAACGAACAAATTAAAAAGAATCATGTTAATTTTGTTTATGGTAAAGGTATTACAAGAAATAAAATATTAATTGCAATGATGTTCGGTATGTTCATAGCAATTTTAAACCAAACATTATTAAATGTAGCATTGCCTGTTATTAATAATGAATTTAGTATTTCAGCTTCAACTGGTCAATGGCTAATGACAGGATTTATGCTTGTAAATGGTATATTAATCCCAATCAGCGCCTTTTTAATCAGTAAGTATTCTTATAGAAAATTATTCATTATAGCAATGATTCTGTTTACAATCGGATCATTCATTTGCGCGTTGTCAGTAAACTTTCCAATGATGATGACAGGACGTGTCATACAAGCTGTTGGAGCAGGTGTGCTAATGCCATTAGGTTCTAATGTGTTTATGACAATCTTCCCACCAGAAAAGCGTGGTGCAGCAATGGGTACATTAGGTATTGCATTTATCTTAGCACCAGCTATAGGACCAACGTTATCAGGTTGGGTTGTACAAAATTACCATTGGAATATCATGTTCTACGGAATGTTTGCTATTGGTTTAATTTCTATCATAATCAGTTATTTCTGGTTTAGAATTTATCAGCAAACGTCTAACCCTAAACCAGACGTTCAAGGTATTATATTTAGTACGTTAGGTTTTGGACTATTATTATACGGTTTCAGTGAAGCGGGTAATAATGGATGGACATCTACAACAGTTTCATTATCATTAATTATTGGCGTTATCTTTACAACAATGTTTGTTATTCGTGAAATAAGAATGAAAAATCCAATGCTTGATATGTCAGCATTAAAATATTCTGGGTTCACATTAACGACAGTTATTAACGTTATCGTAACAATGAGTTTATTTGGTGGTATGATATTATTACCAATTTACTTACAAAATCTTCGTGGGTTCTCTCCATTAGATTCTGGTTTATTATTGTTACCAGGTTCATTAATAATGGGCTTTATGGGACCAATTGCTGGTAAAATGCTAGATTCATTTGGTATTAAGCCATTAGCTTTAATTGGTTTAACAATTATGACTTTTGCAACATGGGAGTTAACACAGTTAAATATGGATACACCATATTCAACAATATTAATTATTTATATCGTACGTTCATTTGGTATGAGTTTTATCATGATGCCTATTATGACGGCTGGGATGAATTCATTACCTCAACGATTGATACCGCATGGTAATGCAATCAGTAATACAGTGAGACAATTGGCAGGGTCAATCGGTACTGCAATACTTGTAACAGTTATGACACAAAATACGACTACGCATTTAGCTAACATGTCAGATAATTTAGATTCAACTGATCCAATTATTCAAGAACAAGTTAAAGCACTTTCAGATTCTGTTGGTGGAAAAGAAAGTGGCATGTCAGCACTTGTTGAGTTTCTAAATAAACTTGCAACTGTACAAGGTATAAATGACGCTTTCTGGATTGCAACTCTGTTTAGTGTTATTGCATTAATCTTAAGTTTATTCTTAAAAGGTAAGTCACATTATATTTCACATGAATAATGTAAAATTTTAGAATTAAAAAAACATATGTTTTAAAGTTTAAATTTTATATATAAATAATCATTTCAAAGCCACAAGAATTTCAAACTTCTTGTGGTTTCTTTGTGGGAAATAATAAAAATAATAAAAGATTACTCGAATGCTTTATATCAGCTCCCGTTTTTTATATAATGAATAAAAGGAGTTGGTAACTTGTGAAAGTTAAGTATATTGACAAACGTCATTGGCGACGTCTCCTTAATCGCGAATATAAAGAAGTTGCGCTGGATACTAATCACTTTAAAGGTCTTGTAGGACTTGTAACGATGCTTGAAGTAAAAGAACCGTTAATAGTAAATGTTGTAGGTAAAGAAATTACAGTAGCTGACAAGGGCTATAAATGGATGCAAATATTACCGGAGAAAAAGCCATATAGTATTACTGTGATGTATAATAAACAAAATCAACCAGTGCAGTATTATTTTGATGTGAATTTGAGGAATATTACCCAGCTTGGAAATGCACGAACTTTAGATTTATGCTTAGATGTGTTGGTGATACCAAAGACAGGGGAATATGAACTAGTTGATGAAGATGATTTAGAAAGAATGCTTAAAGAAAACAAAATTTCTAAAGCGCAATTTCATAAGGCATATGTTACTGCTCATGAGATTATGTTCAAGTTAGAAACAGATTTTAAAGGAATAGAAAAAAAGATAAGATATTGTTTTCATGAAATAATGAATGCAAATAAGAATAATAATAAATAAATAAATAAATATTCCTAAACTATGATTTACATAAAAAACGAGCATACACAGTATTAACTGTGTATGCTCGTTTTTTAAAAGTTTTTATAAGAATATCAGTGCAAGTATAATTGCTAATGGGCCTACAACGAAACAGTATTTACTAAATATACCTAATTGTCCGCGTTCCATTATGCCTTTTAGCCATTTTAAAGAGAAATAGCTGGCCACAAGTGAAGCTACAAATGCGAACATATAAGAAATCATTAATGAAGAATCTGGTGGTGTTTGAATGATATCTTTAATACCAAGTAATGCAGTACCTAAACTTACTGGTATATAAAGTAAGAATGAGAACTTAAATGCTGTTTTTTGATTCATACCAACACCTAAAGCACCAACTATCGTTGCACCACTACGACTAAGTCCTGGAATTAATGCAATAGCTTGAAATAGCCCTACTATAATCGCATCTTTTAACGTTAAATCTTTATCTAACTTTTGACCGTGTTTATTTTTAATAAACCATAGTGCAATACCAGTTACAATTAACATGAAACCGACTAGCATAACACTTTTTGTGTCGCCAATTATATCGTTAAAGATTAACCCAAGAACACCAGCAGGTATCGTGGCAACTACAAGATACATAGCAAATCTAAAGTTTCGAATTATTTCTTCAGTGCGATCTCCTTTAATAAATTTTAAAGTATCAACAATGAGTTCGATAATATCTTTTCTAAACAAAATCAGTACAGCAACTAATGAAGCCGTATTTACAAAAATTTCAAATGTTAAACCTTCTGTATGTAAGCCTAAAAATTCTTGAGCCATTACAAGGTGACCACTAGATGATACAGGTATGGGTTCAGTTACACCTTGCAATAAACCTAGAAAAATATACTTTATTATCTCAATAAGTAACATAGTAAGATCCTTCCTATTTAATTTACATGCTTAACTATAACTAATTTTAAAAAAGTATTCAATTTAGATAGTAAGATTTTTTATAATTCGGTCTTAAGTAGTAGTTGCTTAAAGACATGCTTGTAATAATTAAAGCATGTTATAATGAAATAAATGTGAGGAGGGTGTCTTTTTATGAAAGTAGATGATTACAAACTATTAGTGACTTTAGAAGATGTAAAGACATTGAGGAAAGCTGCTGACATTCTCTATATTTCGCAGCCTGCCGTCAGTCAACGTCTCAAATCTATCGAAAACTTTTTTGGTATAGATATTTTTATAAGGACTAAGAAGCAATTAATAACAACTAATGAAGGTTCGCTCGTTATTGATCACGCAAGAAAAATGCTTAAAGAAGAGCGTTTATTACTGGATAGAATAAGTTCGAAAGTCGGGGAAGTTAATGGGAGTATCTCAATTGGCGTATCCTCGTTAATTGGACAAACAATTTTGCCTCAAGTTCTAGGGCAATATACTAAACTTTACCCTAACGTCGATATACAATTACAAATTGGCTCAAGTGAACATATTAAATCATATCAGAATGAATTTCATGTAACAGTAATTAGAGGTAATGAAGTAATGAATGTACAGAACGACTTATTATTAAATGAACAACATTACTTTATTTATCCTAAAAATAGAAAGCATGATTTGCATTTATTACCGATGATTGAATTTCAAGCTGAACCAATATATTTAAAGCAAATAGAAGAATGGTATTCAGATTATTTCAAACAAGAATACCATGCTCTTATAAAAGTAGATCAAATCGCAACTTGTAAAGCATTGTTATTAAATGGAGTAGGCGTTACAGTTTTACCTGAGCTAGTTATAGGTGATATAGATACAGACCTTTTTGAAATTAAAAAATTAAATATCATGAAAAAGCCTTTAAAACGGTCAACATATATTTGTTATGAACATAGTGTATTGCAATTACCACAAGTAAAATCATTTATTGAAGTGATTAAAAATTACATAAACCAAATTGATGTTAAAAAGAAGTAACCGATAGAGATTTGTACGATGTTATCAACTATTTTAATAATTTACTAAATATATTTCTTGTTTCTTCATTTATACCATCATGATTTAATACTGATTGTATGCGTTGTTTGTTTTTATTATCTTTAAAACGTGTTTCATTCAATTCAAGTATAGAAAGGGAAGGCTTTTTTTGTTCAATCAATACTAAATCGTCTCCTTGTGATACATAGCCTTCTTTGATTACGCGAAAATAACATCCTGTTTTACAACTGTCTGCCATTCTTTTAACTAAGTCTTTTATACCATACCTTTGCGCGATTGTAGCGCAAGGTTGTCTTGGACAAGATACTTGTATAGTGGCTTCACCTAACTGATATGTATCACCGATATTTAAATCCGCTTCAGTTAAACCAGAGACTGTTAAGTTTTCTCCAAAAATTGCATATTCAGGCAACAGGTGAATGATATCGTTCCAATATTGATAGTTATCTTTACTATAGAAACATATAGCTTTTTCAGGACCGCCGTGCCCTTTATATTGTTGTTCATCTTCAACAAACCCTGTTTTTGATAAAAACATACTATTTGAAATAGGGGTTTTATAAATGGCGGTCTTTTTTGTTTTTTGATTATCGAACGTAACGTTAGAAACTTTACCAGTAGAAATATAATCAATTTTAAATACCATGGCTTTTCTCCTTCTTAAATCATGTAAATTTATTTTATAACTTTAGAAAAATTATATCAATTTTAGCATTGACGTAACAGGGGTTTAGCTATAAAGTACAAGCATATAATAAAATAAAGAAAGATGTGAATTCATGTTTTTGAAACTGTTTCAAATCAAAAATTATAAGCTCTTTACAGTGAATATGGGATTACTCGGTATGGCAATCGCAATCACTACCCCGTTCTTAGTGTTATATGCGACACAACACTTAGGAATGACTAGTGGCCAATATGGTCTATTAATGGCTCTTGCTGCTGGAGCATCCTTCACTGTGAATTCTATAGTAGCTAGGTTTTCAGATAATGGTAAAATCAACCGTAAATATCTTATCGCAACAGCCCTTATAATGGGTGCTTTATGTTTCTCCATTTATTTCTATGTACATACTATTTGGATCTTCATTGTATTATACGGAATGTTCCAAGGCCTGGCAGCACCTGCAATGCCTCAAATGTATGCTTCTGCTCGTGAATCTATTAATGAATCAGAATATAAAGATAGAAGTATCTTTGCCAATACTGTTTTAAGATCAACTTTCTCATTAGGTTTCTTATTTGGTCCATTGATAGGTACTGTATTACTTTCACTATTGGGTTATGACGGTCTATTTGGTGGTACGGTTACTATATTCTTAACTGTACTCGTATTACTATTATTATTTTATAAGGAACCAAAGAAAATCTTAAATAATATAGTAGGGAATTTTCCAGAGAAAAAAGCTCCGAACTTAATTAAAGAACCGACTTTACTTATACCATTTTTAGCTTTCATTCTATTGCATATTGGGCAATGGATGTATACTTTAAACATGCCTTTATATGTAACTGAATATTTGAAAGATGACGAGTCTCATGTTGGTTATTTAGCAAGTTTATGTGCAGGCTTAGAAGTACCGCTTATGATTATTCTAGGAGCTATCGCAAGTAAATTCAGAACGAAAACTTTACTCATGGTAGGTTCAATATTTGGCTTTGGTTATTATTTCAGTATCGGGGTGTTTGATAGTTTTACTGCAATGTTAATTGGACAATTAGCTTTAGCATTTTTCTTAGCTATTTTGTTAGGGCTTGGTATCAGTTATTTCCAAGATATTTTACCAGACTTTCCAGGTTACGCTTCGACTTTATTTGCGAACGCTATGGTTATTGGACAACTAGGTGGAAATTTACTTGGTGGTGTCATGAGTGATATAGTAGGATTAGGAAATGTGTTCTTTGTTTCAAGTTTTTCGATAGCACTTGCGTTTGTTCTTTTAATTTTCACTATAGAACATAAGGAACAAAACAATACACAAATTAGTTAGGAGTTCTAAATTACATGACAACAATTAGTTGGTTACTTATCATTATAATGTTTGTAATTGCATTTATCGGTTTAATCAAACCAATTATCCCATCCGTTTTATTTCTTTGGATAGGGTACTTTATATATCATTTTGCAATAGATTCATCAAAATTATCATGGGTATTTTGGACGGTTATGATACTCTTTACAGTATTTATGATTTTGTCGGACATCATCATGAACAGTTACTTTGTGAAAAAATTTGGTGGTTCTAAATTAGGAGAGACAATGGCAGCAGTTGGTGTTATTATTGGTTGCTTTGTATTTCCACCTTTCGGTATTATCATCGTACCGTTTATCTTAGTATTCGTTTCAGAAATTATACAAAAGAGTGATATTAGTGCTGCACTTAATGCAAGTATAGGTTCACTATTAGGATTTTTAACAAGTACAATAGCAAAAGCACTTATCATGGTCGTTATGGTCATTTGGTTCTTTATTGATATTATTTTTTAATATTTAAGAGCTTGAAACATAAATTCTAACTCAAAATAAATAAGCATATCACTTAACGGATTGTTTCAGTTTGAAAGTGATATGCTTATTTTTTATAAAAATTTATAGTTTTCTTCGTACATCTTTCATCCCTATTTATATCTTCTACATTATTATTTGTTTTCTTCTTCCATATCTTTTTCAATTTCTTCTTTAGATTCGCCACTTTCCTCTAAAATCATTTTACGATCATACATTTTAAAGAATGGGAAATAAATACCGACAGAAATTGCAATATTGATTAATACGAGTATGATAGCCCGCCAATCACCACCAGTGGCTAAGTATGCACCAATTGGAGCAGGTAAAGTCCATGGAGGCATTACACTGGTCGCATTGACTAATCCTAGGGCAGTTGCGATATAAGTGATAATCGTTAAAACGATAGGTATTAAAATAAATGGGATGACCATAATTGGGTTTAATACAATTGGTAAACCAAATATAACTGGTTCATTGATGTTAAATAAAGAAGGGATGGCAACTGCTTTACCCATTTTTTTAAGGAATTGTGATTTTGCAAATATTAATATACAAATTACAAGACCTAAGGTTGCTCCCGCGCCACCAATCCATACAAACCATTGGAAAAATGTTTCGGGTGCAATATGAGGTAGTGCTTCTCCTGCTGCATGTGCTTCACCGTTTTTAGCTAAATAAACTTCCCATAATGGTCGTTCTATCGTACCGACAATAGACATTCCATGAATACCAAATGACCAGAAGAATGTTGTTAAAAATACTGGCACTAAAACACCTGGTAGTGTGTCGCCTGCAAACACAAGCGGTCCGACAATTTTATCTACGAGTGAATGTAAGTCTAGTTGGAATAGTACTGTAATGATACTCATAAACCCTAGAACAAAAACGACAGGTATAAGAGATTCGAATGAGCGACTGACGGAAGGTGGAACTTGTGGTGGCATTTTAATCGTGATGTTTTTAATTTTACAGAAACGATATATTTCTACAGAAAGAATAGCAACAATCATTGCGACAAATAAACCGTGCCCACCTAAATTTGTCATAGGTAAAACAAAACCTAATTTATCGTCCATATTAGGTGCGATAGTTAATAGAAAAGCTGCGGTAGAAAGTTGTGCGGCAGATAATGGATCAAGGTCGTAGGATTTTGCAAGATTATATCCTATACCAAAAACAATATACAAACTCATTATAAACATAGTCATTCTATAAGGTATTAAAATTTCTTCGGCATGTGCTGTTGCCCACTTAGTAATTGCCCAAGATTCTGGCAATGGTGGTGTTGCAAATATTAAGAAAAATGAACCAAATATAATGAATGGTAACGCTGAAATAACCCCATCACGAATAGCAAGTAGATGTCTTTGGTTTGAAAGCTTAGTCATTGGTCCCGAAAGCTTATTTTCTATCCAAGTTGCAAAATTATTCAATGTTAATCCCCCTTTGTTTGTAAGCGCTTTAATTTTGTTATAGTATAAACTAAATAGTAAAATTATTCAAAATTATAAAAAAGAAATTAATTGAAAGAATTGTGAGGTTATATCATGAGAAAATTGGGGGTATCTCTATATCCGGGGAAATCTAAGGAAGCTGATGACTTAAAGTATATAGAGAAAGCACATGAGTACGGTTTTTCTAGAATATTTACGAACTTATTACAAATTACTGAAGAAAACAAATCTGAAATACTTCCATCTATCAAAAAAATTATTCAATTCGCAAAGTCTTTAAATTTTGAAATATTTGTTGATGTAGCACCTAGAACATTTAAAGCATTAAATATTGAAACTAACGATTTATCATTCTTTTATGAAATGGGTGTAGATGGTATCAGACTCGACGAAGGGGTAGGAGCAAAAGAAACGAGTGATATGACTTATAATCCATATGGAATCAAAATAGAGCTGAATATGAGCGTAATGAATCATTATATAGACAATGTATTAGACTTTGAACCTAATCGAAATCGGCTCGTAGGTTGTCATAACTTTTATCCCCATCGTTATGCAGGTATATCTGAAGCCTTTTTTATAGAAGGCAGTAAGAAATTTAAACATTACGGCTTGAGAACAGCTGCATTTGTATCTAGTAAAGAAGCGGATTTTGGACCTTGGCCTATTACAGAAGGGCTTCCTACATTAGAACAACATCGCGGTTTGCCGATTACTTCTCAAGCAAAATATTTATGGGCAACTGGCTTAATAGATGATGTTATTATCAGTAATTGTTATCCATCTGAAAAAGAATTAAAGGAATTGAGTGATTTAATCCATGAACCGATAACTTTTGATATTAAATTAGTGGGAAGCTATACAGATTTAGAAAAGAAAATTATTTTTGAAGAACCACATTTTTATAGAGGTGATGTAAGCGACTATATGATTCGATCTACTCAAAGTCGAGTGAAATATAAACAAGAATCATTTCCACCTCATCATACAGTTGCTATAAAAAGAGGCGATGTATTAATCGATAATGATGAATATGGTCAATATAAAGGGGAGTTACAAATTGCTTTAAAACCGATGCTCAACACAGGAAAAGTGAATGTTGTAGGAAAAATAGAAAATCATGACTTGCAACTATTAGATTACTTAAAACCTTGGGCATTCTTTAAATTTAAATTATGGGAGAGATAAAAATGAAAAAAATATTATTAGTTTGTTCAGCGGGAATGTCTACTAGTATGTTGGTTAAAAAAATGCAAGAAACTGCCGATAAAGAAAATAAAGATTATGAAATTGAAGCATTAGCTTTATCTGAAGCTGAATCGAAAATAGATGAAGTTGATGTCATTTTATTAGGACCTCAAGTGAGATTTCAAAAAGCTCAAGTAGAAAAAATAGCTGACGGAAAAGTTCCAATCGACGTTATAGGCATGCAACAATATGGCATGATGGATGGAGAAGGGGTACTTAAACAAGCAGAAAGTCTAATGGAATAAGGTGATTAAATGGAAAAGTACGAACAGATAGCTTTTCAGATTATAACGAATGTAGGCATGGCTAAAAGTACCTATATGCAAGCAATTCAAGAAGCAAAATCAAATAATTTTAATGATTCTTATGATTTAGTTGAAGAAGGCAACAAATATTTAACTGAAGGACATAAAGTTCATAAAGACCTCATCCAATCCGAATCTGCAGGAGAAGAGATTAAACTTAATCTGTTATTGGTACACGCAGAAGATCAACTTATTTCAACTGAAATTATAAAAGAGATGGCGAAAGAATTAATTTATGTTCATGAAAATTATATAAAAAAGTAATTTTAGAAACGAATCAGGCTGGGACATAAATAAATGACTCAGCCTGATTCGTTATGTTGGCAGTAGACATGACAAAGCGATAAAAAATCTTATGAATAGAAAGAGCGATTTTTCATTCTCATTTATGTTAATTATACATTTTTTCGGGTAAATATAACTTAATAAATAAAAGGAGTAATTATAATGTCGAATAAAATTCTAGCTATTACCGGGCCTACGTCTGGTATAGGCAAAAGCACTGTAATTGAATTAGCGTCAGAATATGATATTTTAATATTACTTTGTAGAAACGTTGATAAAGGAGAATCAGTTAAGCAGCTCATACAGGCACGACACCCTTATAAGCGTGTTGATATCATCAAATGTGATTTATCTGATCTAGCGAGTGTAATGCAAGCAGCAACTAATATTTTAAATCGTTATACACATGTAGATTGCCTGATTAATAATGCGGGTGTCGTTTCTTTAACAAGGCAAAAAACTGTAGATGGTTATGAGCTCATGTTTGGAACAAATTATTTAGGTCATTTTTTATTAACACATACTTTATTCGAAAAAATAATGGAAAGTGAAGATAAACAAATTATTATTGTATCATCAGGTGCATACAAATATACAGCTATGGGGAATCATAATTTTGCTTATCCACTAAAATTTAACCCAGTTAAATCATATAGTAAATCTAAGTTAGCAGTACTTTACTTTATGCAGGAATTGGATGAACGTTTTAGTAAACATGGATTAAATGTATCGGCTGTACATCCGGGAGCTGTGTCTACTAATTTAGGCAAAACCAAATATAATAAAAAAATTGGTGACTTCATCTACAAAGTATTTGATTCATTTTTTATTTCGCCAGAAGAAGGGGCGCTCTCAACTATTAAAGTGACAAAAAATCGCACTTTATTTAATGGTAAGTATGTTTACGAAGGTAAAGTTGTTCCAGTTGAAAAATATGGATTAAATTATTTCCAAAGAAAAAAATTAATAAGAGATACATTGGAAGAATTGCAATTGGATCAATTTATGTATTTAAATAATAATTATTAACTGAATTCGCTTACATTGGAATAAGTAGGCAAGTTTGATTGTGTTATCTCATATAAAATTTTATAATAGCTATTATCGTAAGAATTTTTACACAATTTATAAAAGGATGAGAAACATGAATAATCATTATATTTTACTTGCAGATTGTAAAGATGAAATAGGGATCACATCTTTAATCTCTACAACTATTAAAAATACAAACTCTAATATATTTCATTTGGATCACTATACAGATGTTCAAGAAAATGAAAATCATTTATATTTAAGAATAGTCTTCGATCAAAATGATGAAGTTAAAGGACTATTAGAAAAAGAACTAAATAGCAGAAATATACATTTCAAAATTTATGACGCTAACACGAAAGTGAAAACTGCGCTACTCGTTTCTAAAGAAGATCACGCTTTAAGTGAGATTATGTTACGAGCAAACAGACAAGAATTTCCTATCGAAATTAGTTGCGTTATAAGCAACCATGAAAATAATAGAAAATTTGTAGAAGACATGGGTATTCCATTTCATCATGTAGAAGTTACAAAAGATACAAAGCGACAAAGTGAAGAGGAAATAACAGAAATTTGTGAAGGATATGGCGTTGATTTATTAGTATTAGCTAAATATATGCAAATATTATCTCCTGAATTTGTTGATAGACACCACTTGAAAATAATCAATATACACCATTCATTTTTACCTTCATTTATCGGAGCTAATCCATATAAACAAGCGTATACAAGAGGGGTTAAACTAATAGGTGCTACAAGCCATTATGTAACAGAAGACTTAGATGCTGGTCCGATTATCGAGCAAGATGTTGTAAGAGTGAACCATCGCTATACAGCACAAGATATGAAAAATACAGGTCGTCATGTAGAATCAGAAGTACTAGCCAGAGCGGTACGATGGCATTGTGAACATAAAGTGATTGTTAATGGAAACAAGACTATCGTATTTTCTTAATTAAGTATAAAAGGAGCAAGACTAATTGTTCTGAAGTTATAATAGTATCAAATATAAACTGTAACGATTTTGCAAAGTGCTGATGTTGAAGCTTGCACTTTCAAAATCGTATACATACATAAATTCTCCTAATCTGTTAATTAAAACTCCAACGAATTAGGAGAATTATTTTAAACAATCAATTTATGTTCTAAACTTTAAAATAATATATAATGAATTTAAATCAATTCTAAGCGGTGAAAATATGATTAAAACTTATTACATAAATTTAAATAATGAGATAAAAGAAACTACTTATCCTAGTGAAGTTCAAGAAAAGTATAAATGGATATGGGTTGATATGAACGAGTCAACTGAAGAAGAAACAAATGTACTCGCACAATATTTTGATTTTCACCCTTTATCTATTGAAGATGCTACTTTGGTACAACAGAGACCAAAATTCAAACAGTATGATGGTTATCAATTTTTAGTATTTCATGCTTTAGATTTAAAAACGCTAGAATCAGAAGAAATCGATATATTCATAGGCGATGATTATATTGTTACTTTCCATAAAGAACGATTTGAGGAAATTGATACAATTAAAAGAAAACTTTTTAATCATACGGTACAATATGAAGAACCAAAAGATATATTATTAAATATTTTAGATGATATAACAGATAATTTCTTTCCGTTTATATATGATATTGAAGATAAAGTCTTTAACTTTGAAGATCGGCATAATGTAGATAGTTCTACAAAGACTTTGATTGATGATACTTTTAATTTAAGACAAGAATTGTTATTAATTAAGAGAACTGTTCAACCAATGAAAGATTTAGTTTATCGGATGCGTGAAGGAAAAGTATTAAATTTGAATGAACAACAATTGTTATATATCATGCATATTAATGATCATCTTATTAAACAGATGGAAATGGTTGATGCTTCACGGGAAATGACAAGTGATATAAGGGATAATTATATTTCATTGAATTCATTTAAAATGAATAACATTATGAAAATTTTAACGATTTATTCTGTCGTATTCATGCCATTAACACTTATAGCCGGTATTTATGGAATGAACTTTGAAAATATGCCTGAATTAAATTGGCACAACGGTTATTACATTGTATTATTCATTATGGTAGCAATAGCAGCAATCATGCTAGTTGTATTTAAAAAGAAAAAATGGTTTTAAAATTACAAAAATATTAGATAATGAGAAAGCGAGTGTCAATCATGCAATATTATGGAGCAATTGAAGCGGGAGGAACAAAATTTGTATGTGCAATAGGTGATGAAGCATTAAATGTTATTGAACGTGTTTCTATACCAACTACATATCCTGAAGAAACAATGACTGAAGTTATTAATTTTTTCAAAAATTATGAATTGAAAAGTATTGGAATAGGTTCATTTGGACCTATCGATATAAATAAAGAGTCAAAAACATATGGATATATTACATCTACTCCGAAGACAGCTTGGAAAGATTTTGATTTTATTGGTTCAGTAAAAGAATATTTTGACGTACCTATAGCATTTACTACAGATGTTAATGCATCTTTATACGGCGAATATCAAAAAGGAATTGCAAAAAACGTTGATTCAGCAGTTTATTACACTATCGGGACAGGTGTAGGCGGTGGAGCTATGATGAATGGTCGTTACATTCAAGGACTAAGTCATCCTGAAATGGGTCATATGTCTATAAAACAACATGAAGATGATGATTTTGAAGGTAATTGTCCATTCCACCATACTTGTTTAGAAGGATTGGCGTCTGGGCCAGCTATAGAAAAACGTGCAGGTATTAAAGCTAAAGATATTGAAGAACAAGATAAGACTTGGGATATGGTAGCATACTATATAGCTCAAGCAGCTTATAATACAACGCTAATGTTATCACCTGAAAAGATTATTTTTGGTGGTGGTGTCATGCATCAAGATCATTTATTAGATAAAATTCATAAGCAATTTGAAATATTGAATAATGGTTATTTAAATTTACCACCAGTTGAAACTTATATTGTGAAACCTAGTTTAAATGATGATCAAGGCGTAATAGGTTGTTTAGGACTTGCACAAAGCGAATATAAATAAAGGTTAAAAGGGGGATTAAATAATATGGACTTACTGGTGAAATTAGCGGAATATCAAACAATGGAAACAGAAAGACTTATATTGAGACCTGTGTCTTTAGAAGATACGCAATCATTATTTGAATATGCTTCTAATATTGAAAATACAACGCATGTCTTTCCAACACATTTGTCTAAAGATGAAACAAGAGAAGTCATTACAAAGTATTATTTACAATCCCCGTTAGGAAAATACGGTATTATATTAAAAGAGAACGATAAATTTATAGGTACGATTGATTTACGAGTGGAAGTAGAACATAAGCGTGCAGAAATTGGTTATGTGATTAACCTAAAGTATAGCGGAAATGGTTATGTAACAGAAGCAGCTAATCAATTGTTGAAATTATCATTTGAAGAAATGGGATTAAATCAAGTTAAAGGTGTACATAGTACATTAAACCCCAAATCAGGACAAGTTATGAAAAGACTTGGCATGAAAAAAGTAGGCGTAATGCCTAAAAATCGTATTCATAAAGATAAAATAGTTGATGATGTAATATATGCAATAACAGATAATATGTATAAAGAAAATAATAAGCCTAAGACGTAAGAATTGTTTTAGGCAAGTATGCACTTTGCAAAAACCAAAATAAATTCTCCTAATTCGTTCATAAAAAACGAATTAGGAGAATTTTTTGAGTATTATATTCCAAACTCACATGTAGTAAAGCATCTTATTTAGATGCTTTTTTTAATTGAGTTAGTATCTTCAATCCATATGCAAATATACCATATCCAATTAATGAACTAGGTAACCATGATTTCGTTAATTGAATATCTTTATTTTTGTTAAGCAAAGTATATGGTACTAACGTTGAGATTAAGTAAAGTAATAGAACTTTTTGATAACGTTTGTTCAATTTAAACACCTCACTTTGTTACTTTTATTATAATATAAATTTGAGGTGAAATATTATAATATTATTACAAAGTTTAGACATTATGTATTGTCTTTATTCAAATTTAGCAAATGATGATACTTCATGACGAGATGCTCTATTATTAGACATTTCACCTTTACCTATAGTAATTAACATAGCAGGTACTAAATTATCATCGATATTAAAAGCATCGACAACAGCTTGTTTGTCAAAACCAATCATTGGGCAAGTAGCATAGCCTTCGTCCTCACTTATTAACATTAAATTCATCGCAAATAGTGAAGCGCCACGCACCGCTTCATCTCTCTTATTTGTTTCATCTTCAAAGAAAGTATTAACACTTTGGATTAACCCTTCGCGTTTTTCAGCAGGTATATGATTATGCTTTATCCAGTCATCGGCAATATCACCTATTATATTATGGGCATTTAAATCACCTAGCACGATGAAAGTAGCGCTGGATTCTTTAATTTTAATTTGTTTGTTCGCTGCTTCGTATAGTTTTTCTTTAGCTTCATCAGAATGTGCTACAACAACTTTCCACTGTTGTAAATTCCAAGCAGAAGGTGATAAAGAAGCTTTGTTTAATAATTTTGTTATCGTTTCACGATCCATTTCATAAGGTTCGTATTGTTTTACTGAACGACGTTTGTTAATGACATCTTGTAATTCCATTAGTAATTCACTCCTAAATGTTTATATATTAATCATGATTAAAGTGGTTGGAATTTTCAAATTCTTTGCTTATACAAGAACACAAATCATTTTGATATATTGATTGAGTGAAAATTTGTTACAATAAAGGTAATAAGGATAATTTGTAGAAAAAGTTGATTCATAAAAAGGAGCTGTACATATGATAGATATACACAATCATTTGCTTTATGATGTTGATGATGGACCAATTGACGCTGACAGTATGATTGAATTAGCTAGAGTTGCAGAAGGGTTAGGGATAACTGATTTAGTAGCTACACCACACTATATAGAACACAGATTTAAAAATGATGCTAATATAGTTAAAAACCGAACAAAAGAAGTACAAGCATTGCTAGATGAAAATGGCATAAATTTAAAAGTTCATCCGAGTCAGGAAATTCATATGTTTGGTAAAGAGCTGGAAGGCTTACAGTCCGGTGAATTATTACCAATAACTGAAGGTTCGCGCTATGTATTAATTGAATTTCCGTTCTTTAGTATTCCAGACTTTGCAGATGAAACATTTGATAAATTATTTAATGCTGGCTATAGACCTATATTAGCTCATCCAGAACGAATAATTCCTATACAAGATAACCCAAAAATATTATTTGATTTAATTGAACGAGGTGCGCTATGCCAAGTTACAGCAGGATCATTAGTTAATAGATATGGAGAAGATGCTAAAAAATCTGCGGATTTCTTATTAGATAAAGATGCTATTCATATAATCGGAAGTGATGCACATAACACTTCGAATAGAACATTCCATTTACAAGAAGGTTACGATTATATTGAACGAACAAAAGGCGTCGAAAAAGTAAACGAACTTAAAGAAAATGCAAAGAAAATATTAAATAATATTGATATATAGAAATTAAGGGTCCGGGACTTACATAATTGCCCCGGGCCCTTAATTATTCATACATACCTTTACGTATTACTTTGTAATCAGATAACATTTCTTTTCCTTTTGCTAGGACATTTTTAATCTTATTGCTATTCTTATCAATGATTAAAATATCGGCGTCATAGTTTTCATGAATATGTCCTTTATGATGCAATGTTAATGCATTAGCTACGTTAGAAGTGAACAGTGCTATAATATCATCCCATTTATCTTGATGATAATGTTTGAGTAAATTAAAGAGTTGTTCTGTTAATGTATAACATTTAGCAACATCATACCCAACAAGTTGATTATTGTGGTCAAATTTAGGTAAACTACCGTGACCGTCAGATGAAATAGTGAGTTGAGCGATATCGCCATTATTTTGAAGATAATAATCTACACAATCTACAGTATTTGTATCGGCTGTTAAATCTATATAAACACCTTGATTACTTAAAGTGATTCCTTCTTTAAGTAAATCTAAACTTTTGTCGAAATGCGTAATGTATATTTTATTCGCTTTGACATCATAGTTTGCTAGTAAATTATGAATTTGATTTAAGTTATGTTTTCCAGTTCCTAAATGAAAGTGAGTAACTCCTGCTTTACCACTCAACATTCCTCCAACAGTAGTTTCTGCAATAATTTTAGCCAGTTCATCTGTGTTAGGTATAGAAGATCTAAAGTCATTAATAGCGATTTCTCCAGTACCAATTACTTTGTCTATTAACATTAAGTCTTCTTTTATAGAATCAGTAATAGTAGTAACAGGTAAGTGGTAGTTACCTGTATACATATATGTTGAAATCCCTTCTGCTTCAAGAGCTTTGGCTTTTGCATATAAACTTGAAAGTGTACGAGAAATACCATCTGTACCTATTAATCCTATTACTGATGTAATACCGCACTCTATAAGTTCAGATAAATTCACCTCTGGCGTTCGCGTCATATAACCTGCTTCGCCTCCACCGCCTAATAAATGAATGTGTGGGTCTATTATACCGGGTATAAGAATATTGTCTTCTGCATCAATTATATTCAAGTTTGGGTCGATATCTTTAAATTTTTCTATATCTATATCACCGATTTTGAGGATGGTTTGACCTTGAATAAGAATTGAATTTTGGCCAATATATTTTGGTGAATAAATATCACCATTTTTTATGATTGTGAACATGAGTTCTGCCCCCTATGAAATTGTATATTGTTACATATTTTAAATTACTTGAATCATTAAAGCAAAGTATCACTGATATTGTCGCAAATTTATAATAGCTAAATTAATTGTATTTTCTTTCTAGCGAGATTAGAATGAAGAGACATAGTTAGTCTTTTTATATATAAAATATGTAAGATTTATTAAGTGTAATAAGTTTAAACATAAAGATGTATGAAATAAAGACAATAGAATGTCGGGGAGCGTTATAGATGAAATTAGGAGAACGTGTTAAACAACGTAGGAGAGATTTAAAGTTATCTCAACAATCACTAGCAAAAGGTATTGCAACACAAAGCCAGATTTCTAAAATAGAAAAAAACGAATTGCAACCGGGATCGCAATTGCTGTTTAATATTTCTAGAAAATTAAGTTGTAGTATGGATTATTTATATGTTGGGGAAGAACTAGATACACAACTTGAACAAAAGTTAAAAGTAATTGAAAGGTTACTTGAAGATAGAGATTACGATGCTTTAACACCTATTATTGATGGCAACTATTTATCAAATAGTTCCACTGACGAAATTGCAGCATCTAAATGGGTGAGATCTATCATAGCTTTTTATAAATATGAAGATATAAATCAAGCAATCTTATTAATAGAAGAAGCGTATAAGTTAATTGATTCAAATATGTTTACTAAATTACAAGTTTCAGTTTGTAATACGAGAGCAATTTTCTATTATAGAGAAAGTAATAATCAGTTGGCTAAATCTTCATTAGAAGAAGGTTTGCAAATAGCTAAACGTTTTAACGTAGAAGACAACTATAAAATAAAACTATATTATACTTTATCGAATATTTATTTTAGTGAAGCATTATACGATAGATGCTTAGCATATGCTCAATCAGCATTGGATATTACGATTAATTCTAATAGATATATGCTGTTTAGTGAACTAGTTTATAATATCGTTCAATCGAAAAAAGAAATGAAAATTATTGATGACACAGATATTAAACAATTAGAAGTAGCTTTATATATAAGTAATTTATCAAAAAAACATAGTGTAACTATTCTTATAAGAGACTTGATGAAGTCTTTGAAAAATACACATGATGAATAAAAAATAAAGGAGTGGAGGTTGAGACGTATATATCTGTCTCACCTCCATTCCTTTTGAAGTTATATATAATGTAGTTCTTGTTCTAATTTCTGTATTTTATTATAATTTGAATCTGACATAAAAGGATAATTAATACTTAATTGCCGCATGATGCCTAAAGTTGCTATTTCTTCTAAAAGCATATTAGGGTATTTAATTTGAGTTTGTTCATTGAAGAAGAGTTGAATATACTCTGTTTGATGTATGTATAATTTAGTGAAGTAATAGGCGACCATTGCATATAAATCATCAACGCGTTCGGATAACTTTTCTATAAATAAAAATAATGTTGTTGAAGATTTTGTAGGGATGGTGCCAAAATCTTGATAGTCACCAATTAAAAAGTAGATATTAGGTTGCAAATAAACTTTATATTGTTTTAAAAACAGCAAACGAATATCAAATATAATGTGTACGAGCTGATCGTTTACATGTGATACATTTCGAATGTCATTTTCGATTTTTGGAATAGTATAAGGAAGAGCTGATACAAGATTATCAACATATTTACCAGCATTTGAGAATTCATTAAAATATCTCGTATAGTATAATTCAAATGATGATTTTGTTAATTGATGGTTGTGTATAAAGCTATTCACAGTATTGCTTATAATCATCGTATAACCCCTTCAATATTATTTAACCACTATTATATATGATATTGCCTAAAATAAATAATCTAATCATCAAAAAAATAATTTGACGTATAGTATGATGTCATGTAATCTTTTGAAGTATTAAAGTTAACAATAAGGAGATTCCAATGGAACAAATAAATAAAAAATCATCGTTTTGGGCACTATCACCTTTAATAGTATTTGTTGCTTTGTTTATAGGTACAGGTATTATTACAAGTGATTTTAATTTTCTACCAATAAATGTTGCTTTATTGATTTCAACTGTTTTTGCATTTATTATTTATCCAAAAACTAATTTAACGAAAAAAATAGACATATTTACAAAAGGGGCAGGCCACCCTAATATTTTATTAATGGTATTTGTATTTTTATTTGCTGGAGCGTTTAGTGAAACGGCTGAAGCAATGGGAGCGGTAAGTTCGACTGTAAACCTTGGCTTATCATTAATTCCACCTCAATTTTTACTAGCTGGTTTATTCATCGTAGGTGCGTTTATCTCAGTTGCGATGGGTACATCCATGGGGACAGTAGCGGCATTGGCCCCTGTAGGTGTTGGTATTTCTGAGTCAACAGATATCTCAATTGCCTTATCGATAGCAACAGTTGTAGGTGGCGCAATGTTTGGAGATAACTTATCGATGATATCTGATACAACTATTGCAGCTGTTAGAACTCAAAAAACTAAAATGGGTGACAAATTTAAAGTGAACTTTTTCATTGTCTTACCCGGAGCGATTATGACAGTTATTATTCTTTGGTTTCTAACTAAAGATTTAGGTATAGCAGAAACAAGTCAAGGTGGCTATTCTTTAGTTAAAGTGATACCTTATTTATTTGTATTAATCGCCGCTTTATGTGGTATGAATGTTTTAATGGTGTTAGTGTTAGGTGTTGTAATTGCAAGCTTTATCGGATTGACCACAGGATCCTTTACAATTAATGAAAACTTAAAAGCCATATCTGACGGTTTAATAGGTATGCAAGATATAGCGATGATAGCTCTATTCATCGGAGGTATTATCGGAATGATTCAATATCAAGGCGGTATTCAATGGTTGCTTAATACTGTAACAAGTCGAGTTAAAACTAAAAAGGGAGCAGAGTTTGGTATAGCAAGTTTAGTAACTACAACAAACTTCGCTACAGCTAATAATACAATTGCTATTATAACTACTGGACCTTTAGCAAAAGAAATCTCGGAAGATTATGAAATTGACGCCCGGAAGTCTGCCAGCATACTAGATATATTTGCAAGTAGTGTACAAGGTATCATACCATACGGAGGCCAAGTGTTAGCAGCAACAAGTGTTGCAGGCATTTCAAGTGTCTCATTGATACCATATTCGTTTTATCCTTATTTACTCGTCGTTTGTGGGATAGTATCCATAATCGTTGGGTATCCTAAAAGAAAAGATAAGAGTGTGTAAATAAAAAGAGCTAGGGACATCAATCCTTAGCTCTTTTTTGGATGGGATTAATCAAAAGGCAAGAGTTGATATTATTGTTGGATTTATTACGACAATAATCCAAGTACAGACGCCTTTATTGGATTTACTAGGACAATAATCCAAATAGACCACTCTTTATTGGATTAAGTATGACAATAATCCAAGTAGAGCACCCTTTATTGGATTAACTAGGACAATAATCCAAGTAGAGCACTTTTTATTGGATTAACTAAGACAATAATCCAAGTAGAGCACCTTCTTATTGGATTAACTAGAACAATAATCCAAGTACATACACCTTTATTGGATTAACTAGGACAATAATCCAAGTACAGACCCTCTTATTGGATTAACTAGAACAATAATCCAAGTACATACACCTTTATTGGGTTTACTAGGACAATAATCCAAGTACAGACGCCTCTTATTGGATTTACCATGACAATTATCTCCCAGGCTGTTTTATTGCTAGTTTTATCATAACTAAATTATTTTTTACCTAAATAATCTACTGTGGCAGCAGCAACTGTTTTAGCTGCAATCAGCATTGCGCTTTCATCAATATCAAATTTAGGATGATGGTGAGCGTAGGTTTCTTTATCTTTCGGACTTGCTCCAACATAGAAAAATGTACACGGTAACTCTTCAGCATAGTATGCAAAGTCTTCTGAAGGTGGCTGTGGTTCACATCTTATAACTTCATTAACTTCGGGAATATTTGCTGATTCAATAGATTGTACGACTTGTTTCGTTAAACTTGGATCATTATATAGTACTGGATAATCATTTGTATATTGCAAGTCACAGTCAACGCCATACATTGTCTCTAATCCATGGGCTATTCTTTTAATTTCATTTTCCATTAATTCAAGGGCGTCATCATTCATCCCTCTAACATCACCTTCTAGTTCAACCTCATTTTTAATGATATTAAATTGTCCTTTTCCATCAAATGATCCTATTGAAATAACGCCCATATCAAATGGGTTCAATCTTCTTGATACAATTGTTTGTATTGACATAACGAAACTACTAGCAGCGACAATTGGATCGTTAGCTAAATGTGGAGAAGAACCATGTCCACCTTTACCAGTGATTTTTAATTTGAAAAAGTTGCGTCCAGATTGAACATTTCCTTCTCGGTAATAAACATTGTTAACAGGCATAGTACTCATAACGTGTACACCTATAACATTATCTACGCCATCTAATATGCCATCCTTAATTAAATATTGTGCGCCACCTGGAGGTTTTTCTTCAGCTGGTTGATGTATGATAACAATTTTTCCGTTCAATTTATCTTTCATTTCTATTAAACATTCTGCAAGAATCATTAAATACGCTGTATGCGCATCATGACCACAAGCATGCATGACACCTTCATTTTTAGATGAGAATTCTAAACCTGTATCTTCTTTAATAGGCAGGGCATCGAAATCGGCTCTTAACGCAAGTGTCTTGCCAGGATTACCAGAATCAATCGTTACTTTAATGCCATGTATATTTTCTCCACCTATATTTGTCTCTACAATAGCATCTTTATCTTGATAAAAGTCAGCAATATATTTAGCTGTTTGTTCCTCTTCAAAAGATAATTCAGGGTTCTCATGTAAATATCTTCTGATGGCTATCATTTCTTCTTCTTTATCATTTAACTTATTAAATAAATGTTCTAGCATCTTTTCTCCTCCTATTAATCATTTAATTCCATTATAGTAAAAATTGCTTATGTAATGTTGTAATTAGAAAAGCATATTGACATAAATATTTGAGAGGAGTAGAATAGCGTAGTATTAGTTAGCAAAGCTAACTTTATTTTTTATGAGAAAAGGCGGTATAAAAGAATGAATAATTTTTTTAATAGTTACATAAACGTTTATAGGCCATATATACATCATATTAATGTGATTTTAGAGCCATATGATTTATATGCAGCTCAGTATAGAGTCTTACGTGATATTGCAGGAAATCAACCTACAACACTCGTACAAGTGTCCAAGCGTTCTTTTATAGAAAAGCCTACAGCTCGTAAAATAATCAAAAAGCTTATTGATTTTAACCTTGTTCAAGCCATTAACAGTAAAGAAGATAAACGAGAAAAGTTTTTAACATTAACTGAAAAAGGCGAAGCAATGCATAAAGAAATTTATGAACAAGTCTTAGAATTTCAGAATAAATGTTTTGAAGCAATAGGTGCAGATGAACAAGAGTTATTAAAAGCAGAGGAATTGTTAAATCAATTTCGAAATTATTTAATTGAGGAGGCGACGGAGTAGTGAATAATCAAATTAAACATCCTATATGGACGAAAGATTTTATATTTAACTTTGTTATTAGTTTCTTTATCTTTTTATCTATGTATTTATTATTAGTTACAGTAGGTGGATATAGTAAAGCAACTTTTCATGTTTCTGATAGCTTCGCAGGACTAGCATCAGGACTATTTATTGTGGGTTCTTTAGTTGGTAGATTTATAACTGGTAAATATATCAACATATTGGGAACGAAAAAAGTATTAGTAATCGGAGGTTTATTATTAGTTATTACTAATGGATTATATTTAGTTTCTGCATCGTCATTCGCATTACTATTAATTGTACGTATTATTAACGGAGCTGCCAGTGGTATTGCAAGTACTGCAACAGGGACAATAGCAGCTTATATAACACCTGCGGATAGACGTAGTGAAGGTATAAGTATGTACAGCTTAAGTATGGTACTAGGAACGGCTATAGGGCCGTTTATAGGGCTAATCTTATATCAACACATACCAATGGAAGGATTATTTATAATTTGTACAACTTTAATTGTTATCGCATTTGTAATGTCAATATTTATGAAGATAGAAACACCGGTAGCAGTACAAAATGAAACTAAAAAAGGATTTAAACTAACGGACTTCTTCTCAGTTCATGCATTACCGATAGCAATTGTTGTAGTTATTGTGAGTATTGCATATTCTTCAGTACTTTCATTTATTCAATTCTTCGCACAAGAAAATAATCTAGTAGATGCAGCAAGTTTCTTCTTCGTTGTATACGCTATTGCAATTCTACTAACACGACCATTCACAGGTAGAATTATGGATCAAAGAGGGGAGAATATTGTAACCATCCCAGCATTTATTTGTCTAGTATTAGGACTATTCCTCATCAGTATTGCAAACAGTGGATTAGTATTATTAATAGCAGGTGCATTTGTAGGATTAGGCTTTGGGAATTTACAATCTATCTTCCAAGCGTTGGTTATCAAAGTATCTCCAATAGAAAAAATGGGATTAGCAACTTCAACATACTTTATAGGTCTAGACTTCGGATTAGGCTTTGGACCATATGTATTAGGTAACTTTACAAACTCAATAGGATATTCTGGCCTATACTTCGCAATGGCTATTGTAGCCTTAATAGGGTTAGTAAGCTATTACTTCCTGCATATGATTAAGACACAAAAAGCAGTTAATTAAAAAAGAGGGGAGCAGAACAGAAATCTTTTAGTGAAATGAGATTCTGTAACGCTCCCTATTTTTTTCTGTCTATTAAAATTTGTATTTATTATTATAAAACTATAAGTATAAAAGGCTAGAAAATCGAATTTTAAAGTTGTTAGACACTCTGAGTATCGCAAGAGAGGGTCCACAACTATTCACACTTTGCTACTTCATCTATTTATATGTATAAAAAAACACGCCATTATACATGGCGTGTTTTTTCTTTATATTACCCTTCTAAATCAACTGAGTTAATATCAATGCCTAAAGCTTCAGCTACACCTTTACCGTAATCTGGATCTGCTTTGTAGCAGTTACGGATGTGACGGTGTTTAACTTCGTCAGTAGTACCTTGCATTTCATTTGCAGTGTTTTGGAAGATACGTTGTTGTTGTTCTGGTGATTGTAGACGGAATAATTTACCTGGTTGCTCGTAGTAGTTATCGTCATCTTCACGGAAATCGTGTTCGTATAATTGTCCTTCTACTTCAAGACCTGGTTTTTTATATTCAGGTTGTGATTCGTGTTTGCTATAACTATTTGGATAATAGTTAATTTCGCTACCAAAGTTACCATCAACTCTCATTTGACCATCTCTAGAGAATGGACATACGTTTTCCGCAGCTTTAGGAGAGTTAACAGGGATTTGCCAATGGTTAACGCCTAAACGGTAACGTTGAGCATCTCCATATGAGAATAAGCGACCTTGTAACATTCTATCTGGTGAGAAATCAATACCAGGAACGATGTTAGTAGGTGCGAATGCAGCTTGTTCTACATCTTGGAAATAGTTCTCTGGGTTACGGTTTAATTCGAATTCACCAACTGGAATAAGTGGGTATTCGTCTTTGAACCATACTTTAGTTAAATCGAATGGATTGTCTTTATGATTTCTAGCTTGTTCTTCAGTCATAACTTGAATGTACATTTTCCATTTAGGGAAATTGCCTTCTTCGATTGCGTTGAATAGGTCTCTTTGACTTGATTCACGGTCTTTAGCAATAACTTGTTCCGCTTCTTCAGCAGTATAGTTTTCAATACCTTGTTGAGTTCTGAAGTGGAATTTAACCCATACTCTTTCGCCTTCATCATTGTACATTGAATAAGTGTGTGAACCGAAACCGTGCATGTTACGGAAACCTTTTGGTATACCTCTGTCAGTCATCAAGATTGTTACTTGGTGTAACGCTTCAGGTAAAAGTGTCCAGAAGTCCCAGTTTGATTGTGGGTTATGCATGTTTGTTTTTGGATCACGTTTAACAACGTGGTTTAAACTTGCGAATAATTTAGGATCACGGAAGAAGAATACAGGTGTGTTGTTACCAACTAAGTCCCAGTTACCTTCTTCTGTGTAGAATTTAAGCGCGAAACCACGGATATCACGTTCTGCTTCTGCAGCACCACGTTCACCAGCAACTGTAGAAAAACGTGCAAACATTTCTGTTTGTTTACCGATTTCTGAGAAGATTTTCGCGTTTGTATATTGTGTAATATCATGTGTTACTGTAAAAGTACCAAAAGCACCAGAACCTTTAGCGTGCATACGACGTTCTGGAATAACCTCTCTATCAAAATGCGCCATTTGTTCTAAGAAATAAATGTCTTGCATTGAGATAGGGCCACGACGACCAGCAGTCATAGTATTTTCACGATCTGATACAGGTGCACCAAAAAGACCTGTAAGTTTTGAATTGTTAGTCATAATTGTCCTCCTATGTTTCCTTAATTATAATAATTCTAATTTCATACTTATTATAATTTAAACTGAGCAAAGAGACAAGTAAAAGAATTATTACAATTAGAAAAAATATAAGTAATTGTGAACAGTTTGTTCACTTAAACTACCCTATTGGTGAATAAAATAAACATTTTACAATAAAAACACTGTATTTTTAAAGTTTTACTTAATATTTATGATAAAGAATAAGAATAGTAAAATTTAGCTGAGTGAGAAAATATAAGCACAATTGATTATAAAGAATATAAATAATTAAAAAAGAGTACATAAAAATGTACTCTAAACAAAAATTACTATTATTTAGTAGAATTTCTATCGATAAATAATGGTTGTATGTCAATTTGTTTTAGTATGATTTCTTTTGCTTTTTCAGGTCTAATGTCTAACTCTGGAATATCCGTTAAATTAACGTATACATAATCGATATTATTTTGATTATGATTATTAGGAATATTTTTAATATGTTCATCTAAATCAAGTTTGTACATAAATAAAATTTCATGAATAGACGTATTTTGGTATTCAAAGAAATTTTGTATTGTAGTAACGAATTGTACCTTATTACATTCAATGCCTAACTCTTCATTAATTTCACGTTTAATTGCCGAATCTGAGCTTTCGAAATATTTAACGCGCCCACCAATTAAGGCATAGTAATTCTTTTTTTATCATAGTGAAAGTAATAGTGATTATTCGATTTAATGATAGCACCAACTCTAATATTTAACATACCATCCCCAGATTGTAATGTTAAGTCCATATCATTCACCCCTTAATGAATTAAAATAATTTCAATATTATTATACCGATAAAGACTAAAGATGCGCCAACAGCTCTTCTTACAGTAATTTTATACCTTGGTGTGTTAAACATACCGAAGTGATCGATGATTAATCCCATTAGCATTTGCCCAAATATAACAACCATTAATGTTAGTGCAGCGCCCAATTCTGGCATTAGTAGAATATTAGTTGTTACAAATACAACTCCTAAAGGTCCACCGATGAAATAAATAAGTTTGATTCTACCTTGTCCTTCCTGGTTTAATTTAAAACGTACTCTTCTAACTATAATAAGAGATAGTATTAGTAATACTATCGTACCAATCGCGAAAGAAATGAGTGATGATAAATAGAAAGATTGAACTTCATATCTTAATGCACTATTGATGGCAGTTTGGATAGGTGGTAAACAACCAGTAAACAAACCTAAAATCATCCAAAACTTTGTGTATTGCGTCTCATTCGTAATAATTCTTGCAGATTTCTTTTTGTAATTCATAAATATTATACCAATTAACATCAGCAAAACGCCGCTAATTCTGCCTATATTAATAGTATGAACTTCTGCATCGAATAAGCCAAATTGGTCGATAAATAGTCCCATAATAATTTGACCTGATACTGTCATTACTACTGTCAAAGCAGCGCCAATTCTTGGCAAGAGCAATAAATTTCCTGTTAAGAAAACTACGCCTAGCATACCACCAGTAAACCATACATAAGAAAATTCTTGGTTCATAATGAATGACGGTGTTAATTTTTGAGGATTCATTACTAAATTAATAATGATTAATGTTAACGTACCAATTAAAAATGAATAAAAAGAAGCAAGGATAGGCGATTTTGTATAACTTCCTAATCTCGTGTTTATTGATGTTTGAAGTGGTACACATAGACCAGCTACAACACCTAATATAATTAGTAATATCAAGTTATCTTACTCCTTATCTATTATTTCTTCAGCTTTTTGATAATATAATGCCTGTTCTTTATCAGGTACCATATTACCTCCAGTAGACCACACGAGATGGGTTGCATTTTCTGTATCTTTATTAATTTCTATTATATTTTTTACACCATGGAAGCCTGATGTTGCAGATGGTTCTATAAAGATATTTTCTTGATCTTTTAAAGTTTTTAAATAAAGATATAGTTGATTATCTTCTACAGTACAAGCACCATATAACAATGATGTCATTACATCACCAACTAGTTTTGAAGGCCTGCTAACAGCTAAACCATCTGCTACAGTCTTACCAGTTAAACCGATATCTTGTACGCTAATGGCATCATGTAATTTAGTAACCATACCTAAAGTCATACAAGGTGCTTCCGTAGGTTCTATAAATACGGGATGAACATTTTTTCCAAAAATCATTTTAAGGCCAAAAGCTACGCCTCCTGGGCCACCACCAACACCACATGGTAAATAAACAAATAGAGGATGATTGTCATCTACAGTGATATTTCTTTCCTCAAGTTGTTTATAAACACGAAGTGCACTTACTGCATATCCTAAGAATAAATCACTTGAAGATTCGTCATCTACAAAGTGACAATAAGGATCGTTTTGAGCAAGCTGTCTGCCTTCTTTAACAGCATAGCCATAATCTTGAACGTGTTCTACAACTTCCACACCTTTAGATTTTAATAAAGCTTTTTTCCATTCTTTTGCGTCTTGTGACATATGTACTGTGACTTTAAACCCTAATTTCGCACTCATAATACCTATACTTAAGCCTAAGTTTCCTGTGGAACCTACAGCAATGCGATATTGTGAAAATAAATTTTTGAATTGGTCAGTTGCTAAAATACTATAATCACTATTTTCAGTGAAGTTAGTATTTTTAATAGCTGTTTCTTCTGCAAATTTCAAAACTTCGTAAATACCACCGCGTGCTTTAATAGAACCTGAAATAGGTAAGGCATGGTCGCCTTTTAAAAGCAATTGACCTTTTAAATTAGGAAATTCTATATTTTTAAATGTATCTAATGAAAAAATTTGAGACTCGATTTTTCCATTGTTTTCTTTTGTCTCTGGAAAAACTGTTTTTATATATGAAGAAAAACGGCTCAATCTTGCTTCCGCATCTTTAATATCATCAATTGTAAAAGGAAGCGAGGAATCGGACTGATAGTCTGGGTTTTGCCAAAAAATTTCTTCAGGGTTTGCCATTTTAGAAATGATGGGATTTTGATTTTTAAGTGTTTGTACGTTGAAAGTCATATAAT
Organism: Mammaliicoccus sp. JADD-157; assembly: GCF_049310805.1. Classification (NCBI taxonomy): domain Bacteria; kingdom Bacillati; phylum Bacillota; class Bacilli; order Caryophanales; family Staphylococcaceae; genus Mammaliicoccus; species Mammaliicoccus sp. JADD-157. The sequence goes on from NZ_JBMOVZ010000005.1 coordinate 73,466, forward strand.
ACGCTCCTTTTTATAAACTGTTTTAATCATATCATACAGCTATGCTTCAACTATAGATAGTCATGATTTAAAAATAAAAAATCTATACATAACACATTATCCAGGCTAGGTTTGCTTAGAATAAGTTTGGTTATGCATAGATAGATTTAATCTCGAATTAAGATGTATATAAATCTTGAGTTGGCGATGCAATTGGTTCGGTTTGTTTAAGTATTGCTCTCACATATAATATTGAAACAATAATAAATACTACAGCGCCACCAATTAAAGCAGTGTTATAAGGGAGGGATAATCCTTCTGGTGCATATAACACATATACGCTGACAGCTCCTGTCATAAACAATGCTGGAATCCCAGCAACGAGATGTGCTTTATTATATCTAAGTAAATAACTCACACTAACCCATAACATGACAGTTGCGACAATTTGATTTGTGAAACCTACATATCTCCATAAGAATGAATAATCGATTGTAGATAGAAAGAAAGCAGGAATACCAACAGCAAAACTTGCAGCAATCATTAAAGCTTTAGAATTTATGCTCACTTTATCTTTAACAAAATCTTCTATAATCATTCTAGAACTTCTTAATGCAGTGTCACCGGTAGTAATGGGTAAAATAATAACACCTAGTAATGCTAATACACCGCCTACAGGTCCTAGTAATTGAATTGAGATTTGATCTACAACACCTGCTGGTCCTATTGATTGTAACTGACTTCCTAAACCTTTAGTACCACCAAAGAAAGTCATACCAGCTGCTGCCCAAATAAGAGCAATAATACCTTCGGAAATCATGGCACCATAAAATACTTTTCTGCCTTCTGATTCATTTTTAACAGTTCTAGAAATAATAGGGCTTTGAGTACAATGGAAACCAGAAATAGCACCACATGATATTGTTACCATAAGAAGTGGCCATACTGGGATGCCACTAGGGTGTAAGTTTTGAACTGTAATTTCTGGAATTGGTTTTCCACTAAATATCAACGCAACTGCTACGCTAACAGCCATCACAATTAAAATAACACCAAATATTGGATAAATACGACCAATTATTTTATTAATAGGAAGAATAGCAGCAAGAATAAAGTATGCAAATATGATAATTAATGCCACCAAGAAAGAAATAGGTGTTTTTGATGAAAGTAGTTGTGCTGGACCAGCTACGAAAGCTGCAGCCACCAATACCATAAGCACGACAGATACAATATCTGTAAATATTCTAATAAACTTACCTAAATAATGTTGTACAAGTTTAGGAAACTGTGCGCCACCATGTCTTAAACTAAGCATACCTGAAAAATAATCATGCACGCCACCTGCGATAATACATCCTACTACTATCCATATAAATGCGACTGGACCATATAATGCACCTGAAACTGCTCCAAAAATAGGTCCAAGACCCGCTATATTTAATAATTGTATCATCCAACCTTTCCAGGCAGGCATTGGTACAAAGTCCATGTTATCTTGCTTACTATAAGCAGGTGTTTCTTTATCTGGATAGATTTCGAAAACACGCTCTATGTATTTTCCATAAAAAACATAACCTAAAATCAATATGATAATGGAAGAAATAAATGTAATCATCGCTAAAACCTCTTTCAAAATAGAATAACAATAGATTAGCAAAGTTCCGTATACTTAGCAATAAGATTTTAGAAATTTCAGATAATTAATATTGTTAAATTCTACAAATGTTTGCATTAGTAAAAATGTAAAATTATAATTAAAATAAGTCATTGAAAATATTGGGTAATATGACTTTTATGGGCAAAATTGAATAAGAGGGGGACAATGATATGCAAGAACATCAAATATTAACAATTGATGGTACAGATTATCTTGTAGAAGAAGGTATGAGACTTTTAGATTTTATAAAAGCTCAAGAGTTATCTTTTGTTCCATCAATTTGTTATAACGAATCACTTGGTCCAATCGAAACGTGTGATTCATGTATTGTTGAAGTAAATGGACAACTTCAAAGAGCATGTAGCACAATGATTGAAAACGGTATGGTTGTAAATACTCAGAAAGACAATGTTAAATCAGCACAAAAACAAGCACTAGACAGAGTACTTGAGCATCACGAACTATATTGTACGGTATGTGACTACAATAATGGTGATTGTGAAATTCATAATACTATGGGCGAATTTGGTTTGGAACATCAATCAATACCATTTAAATCTAAAGGTTATGAAGAAGATTTTGGTGCTTTTTATAGATACGATCCAGACCAATGTATATTGTGTGGTAGATGTGTAGAAGTATGCCAAGACGTTCAAGTAAACGAAACTTTAACGATTGATTGGAAACGTCAACAGCCAAGAGTAATTTGGGATAATGATAAAGCAATAGATGAATCAAGTTGTGTGAACTGTGGACAATGTGTCACAGTGTGTCCTTGTAACGCTTTAATGGAAAATGACATGCTCGGACAAGCAGGTTATATAACGGACCAAAAACCTGGTCTACTGCGTTCAATGATAGAGTTAACTAAAAAGGCAGAAACAGGATATGGACCATTGTTTGCTATATCAGATTCAGAAGCGGCAATGCGTGAAGAAACTATAGAAAAGACAAAAACAGTTTGTACATATTGTGGAGTGGGTTGTTCATTCGACGTATGGACTAAAGGTAGAGAAATTCTAAGAGTATTACCACATGAAGATTCTCCAGCTAATCACATTTCAACATGTGTGAAAGGTAAGTTTGCTTGGGATTACGTCAATTCAGAAGACCGTTTATTAAAACCACTTGTACGTAAAGAAGGTTATTTCCAAGAAGTAGAATGGAAAGAAGCAATTGAACTTGTTACTAAGAAATTCTCTGAAATCAAAAACGAATACGGTAAAGATGCATTAGGATTTATTTCTTCATCTAAATGTACAAATGAAGAATCTTATTTAATGCAAAAGCTATCTAGACAAGTGATTGGTACTAATAATGTAGATAACTGTTCCCGTTATTGCCAATCTCCAGCAACTCAAGGTTTATTTAGAACAGTTGGTTATGGTGGAGACTCAGGTTCAATTGAAGACTTAGAGAAAGCAGATATGGTTATTACTATTGGAACGAATACTGCAGAAGCGCACCCAGTTATCGCAAGTCGTATTAAGAGAGCGCATAAATTACTAGGACAAAAACTATATGTGTTTGATATTAGAAAACACGAGATGGCTGACCGTGCAGATAAATTTTATCAACCTACACCAGGGACAGATTTAGTATGGTTATCAGCATTGTCTAAATATATTATCGATCAAAATTGGCATAATGAAGCATTTATTTCTGAATATGTTAATGATTTTGATGAATACTATGAGAGTTTGGCACCATTTACGCTCGAATATGCTGAAGAAAGAACGGGCATTTGTAAAGATGAGTTAAAAGCGCTTGCTAAAGAAATTGTTCAAACAGAAGCCGTTTCAATTTGTTGGGCTATGGGTGTAACACAACATCGCGTAGGTAGTGACACAAGTACAGCTATATCAAACCTTTTACTAGTGACTGGTAACTATATGAGACCAGGAACAGGAGCTTATCCATTAAGAGGACATAATAACGTTCAAGGGTGTAGTGATATGGGCAGTATGCCTAACACATTACCTGGTTATCAAGATGTTACTGATGCAAAAATACGTCAACCATTTGAAAAAACGTGGAATGTAGAGTTAGATAGTGAAGTTGGGTTAGACAATCATGAAATGATAGATAGTATACATGAAGGTGAATTGCGTTCACTTTATATAAAAGGTGAAGATACAGGGGTAGTCGATGCTAACCTTAACTATGTCAGATCTGCTTTTGAAAAAATAGACTTCTTAGTTGTACAGGATCTATTCTTCTCAAAAACAGCAGAATTTGCAGACGTTGTTTTACCCGCGTCACCATCATTAGAGAAAGACGGTACATTTACGAATACTGAAAGACGTATTCAAAGAATTAATAAAGCATTAGATCCGCTTGGAGATTCCAAACCAGATTGGGAAATTATTCAATTGATTGCTCAATCATTAGGAGCAGACTGGGATTATAAACATCCTAGTGAAATTTGGTTTGAAGCACAAAGTTTAATGCCGTTAGTAAGAGGCGCAACATACGATAGATTAGAAGGTTATAATAGCTTACAATGGCCGATGAATGAAGATGGTTCTGATACACCATTACTATATACTGAGCAATTCCATTTCCCTGATGGTAAGGCGAGATTGTACCCATTAGAATTCAAGGTAGAATCTAAAAAGACTGAAGAAATGTCACTTCATGTTAATAATGGGCGAGTATTAGAACATTTCCACGAAGGTAATATGACATATCAAGTACCTGGTTTAGCTTATAAATTACCAAAGAATTTCTGTGAAATTTCAAAAGAATTGGCAGAAGAACATGGTATAGAAAGCGGTGCACGAGTGAAAGTCACATCTAAAGCTGGTACAACAGAATTGAATGTACAAGTTACAGATAGAGTGTCAGGTAATCATATTTACATTCCATTGAACGACCAAAACGAAGGTGCACCAAACTTTGTTACAGATAGTGACGTTGATAAGGATACGAATACACCAGCATATAAAGATAACTATGCAAAGCTTGAAGTCATTACAAAAAATGGTCGTGCGCCAATACCAAAACACAATTATAGATTTGGTACGAGAAATCCACAAATCAGTGTTAGAGTTCAAGATAAATGGGAAAGACCAGATTATACATTCCCAAATAAAGGTGGCGAATTATAATGGGTGAGAGAATTAGAGTCATTAAACGAATGGAAGAGCCGAAAGAATACAAAATTGAAAAGGATATGAAAATCCTGCAAGAAAGATTGAGCGATAAAAAAATTGCTATTGAAAAAGGAATGGATATACTCGATGCTTTAGAAAAAGCAGAAGCATTAGATGCTGTACATGCAGCAATCGTTCAAAGAAAAGTTATAACGGGGAACATTGTAACAGAATTAAATAAAGAACAGTATGAAGGTATATTAGATAATATAGGCAACGTATTGTTTATGTTTGGAGATTTAGATTTAGAAGAAGCTTCTATATTTGTGAAAAAGATAAATAACGGAATGAGAGTAGCAAATAGAGCCAATTCGAATAATAAAACTTCAGTTAAAGATTTATTAGGTGCATTAAAAGACCCAGAAATAAATAGCAGTATAACAATGCTGTTGAATTTCTTAAAAGGTATGAGCAGAGAAGAATAATGAAATGAAGGAGAGTCCGGGACATAAATAATTGTTCTGGACTCTATTTTTATATTATTTAGAAATATAAAATAAACGGTTTTATTGATATTTGTTATATTTTAAGATAAGTTTATAACGTAATATGGTTATATTAAAAGAAAAGGTGTGAGAATCATTAACTTTTTGAAAGATAGATTCACCCTAATATTAGGACTCATTATTATATTTGTATTTATTATTTTATTAATTATTTTCGAGTCTCCTTTTTTCAAGAATCATCAAACACATACTTATGAAGAAGCTTTGGAAATTCAGACAAAGAGTGATTCACCAGCTGTGACACAAAAAGATAATAAATTTGTGTATGCAGATAAGAAAGATATCGATAAGTATATGGATATTGATAAGAGTAAAACAGATTTACAATTCATGGATATATCTGAAAAAGTTGATATATCTGAAAAACAAGTTAAAGATATTTTAAAAGATAAAGGTGTTTTGAAAGGTAAAGAAAAAGCATTTTTAAACGCACAAGATAAGTATAATATTAATATTATTTATTTATTAAGTCATGCTTTCATAGAAACTGGAAACGGCAATTCTGAGTTGGCTAGCGGTGTTAAAATGTCCAATGGAAAAACTTTTTATAACTTTTATGGCATTGGTGCTTTTGATCAAGACGCAGTTGAAACAGGAAGCAGTTATGCGCGTAAGAAGGGTTGGACTTCACCTGAAAAAGCAATAGATGGTGGCGCAAGATTTGTAAGAAAAGATTATCTAGATAATGGACAAGATACTTTATACAAAATGAGGTGGAATCCTTACAATCCAGGACAGCATTTATATGCGACTGATGTGAACTGGGCGACGAGTATTGGTAAGATTATGGAAAGTTATTATGATAAACATGATTTAAAGAAAGCTGAAATATATAAAGATTATTATAAATAATAGATAACTCTAGTTCTTGATATTGATAATAAGAACCCCGAAAGTTACTAATAATTTAACTTTTGGGGTTTATTAATTGAACTGGGGTTATTTATCGCAATGACTTCATGTTAAAATATAGTTATATTAATTATAATTGAGAAGTAAAGATTTTTATTTTAAAGAAAGTAGTGAACAAAATGAAAATAGCAGTAATTGGTGGGGGAATAGGTGGCTTAACTGCTGCTGGTTTACTTTATCAAACGGGGCATGATGTACAAGTTTATGAAAAAAGAAATGACTTGAATCAAGTAGGTGCTGGGATAGGCATTGGAAGCAATGTACTAAAAGCATTAAAGCCTTACAAAATGACATATGCAATTGAACAAGAAGGACAAGCCCTTAACAAAATCGAAATTCGAACTAATCTAGATTCATTTTTAAACACTTTAAAAATGAACCAAGATGAGGAACAAAATATAACAATTCATAGAAGTGTTTTGCATGAAATATTAAAAACACATGTACCTCCAGAACGTATAAATTTAGATTATAAATTAAAAGAATTTAAACAAACTCCAGATAATATAAGGTTATATTTTGAAAATGGGCAAGAAGCAGAAGCTGATTTAGTTATCGCAGCAGATGGCTTGAATTCAAATATTAGGAAACAAATTCAACCAAAATCTGAACCTAAATACGCAGGGTATACTTGTTTCAGAGGCGTTGTAAATGAAAACTTGAATATTGATCGAACTACTGCATTAGAATATTGGGGACATAAAGGTAGATTTGGAATTGTACCTTTAAAGGATGACGAATTATATTGGTTCTGTACAATGAATGCCAAAGAGAACGATTTACAGTTTAAATCATTCGAAAAGCCTCATCTTCAAGCATATTTTAATCAATATCCTGATGAAGTACGTAATGTATTAGATGCTCAAGAAGAACTTGGTATTTTACACCATGATATGTATGACCTTACACCATTAAAATCATTCATTTCAGGACGAGTAGTATTATTAGGTGATGCAGCTCATGCAACGACGCCAAATATGGGGCAAGGAGCAGGACAAGCTATTGAAGATGCTGTTACTTTAACCAACTTATTAAAAGAAAAAGACGTTGATGCAGCATTAAAAAGATACAATAAACTAAGAGTTAAGCACACTAGAAAAGTAATTAAAAAATCTAGGAAAATTGGAAAAGCTGGACAGGCATCCAATACGATGAAAATAAAAATGAGAAATAAAATGCTGAAATCTATGTCTTCAAAATCATTAAGTAAAAAAGTTAAATTTTTACAAAAAGCGAAATTAAAATAATTTATGAATAGGCTAATTAAAAATTAAGAAAGGGAGTGGGACAGAAATCTCATTTTATTAAAAAGATTTCGTAGTCCCACCCCGGCAAGGATGACTAGGTATGAAAAAGCTTGTTATAAGCGCATTTTCATACCAGTCAGCTACTGCCAATACAAAAAGAGAGTCTGGGACAATTATTTATGTCCCAGACTCTTTTAACATAACTGAACTGATTTTTAATGTGAAATATCTGAAGTTGAAATGCCTGTGGCTGATTTAACTTGCACTTCTTGGAATTTATCATGAGATTCTGATTTGCCTAAGAATGTCCCTAAAAATGCACCAATAAATCCTGCTGGAACTGATATGATTGCAGGGTTTGATAATGGGAATATTGGTGACATTGTAATAAATGCTGTTCCTTCTGGATTCATGACATTTGGACTTAATATTACGAGTACAAGTGACACAATTAAGCCAACAGCTATACCAGTTATTGCACCATGAGTATTAAATCTCTTCCAAAATATTGTGAATATAATAACAGGTAAATTTGCGCTTGCTGCGACACAGAATGCTAATGATACTAAGAACGCTACATTTAAATTTTGTGCAAATAAGGCTAGTATAATAGATACAACTGAAACCGCTAATGATGCTAATTTTGCTGCTTTCATTTGCTCACGCTCACTAATTTTCCCTTTTTTTATCACTTGCCCGTAAATATCATGCGCGAAAGCAGATGCTCCAGTCAATACTAATCCAGCTACTACTGCTAATATCGTAGCAAATGCTACGGCTGAAACAAATGACATTAAGAAGTCTCCGCCTAACTTTGCAGCTAATAATGGGGCTGCCATATTACCAGCAGGGTTAGCGTTTATGATTTCTTCACGTGTTAATAATGCAGCCGCACCAAATCCTAGTAATATCGTTAAAATATAAAATATACCAATAATCCATGTTGCCCACATTACAGAAGATCTTGCTGTTTTGGCATCTTTAACTGTAAAGAATCGCATCAGTATGTGAGGTAAACCTGCTGTACCAAATAGTAAAGCAATAATTAGTGAGATATTATCTAAAGGCGGTTTACCTTGTGAGCCAGGGTTGATAAATTCACTTTTAAAAGCAGGTGATTTAATATTGTGCATTTCACCAAACATAGTAGAAAGATTGAAATTAAAATGTAATAGCACTAAAAATGAAATAATAATAGTACCAATCATAAGTAATACGGCTTTAACCATTTGAACCCAACTTGTTGCAGTCATACCACCAAACAATACATAAATTGTCATCATGATACCGACCAAAATAACAGCAAGTGTATAAGGTATACCGAATAGCAATTGAATAAGTGCACCAGCTCCAACTAATTGAGCTAACATATAGAAAATAACAATGGTAATGGAAGATACTGCTGCCATTGCTCTAACTTTTTTAAGCTCAAATCGTGCTGCAATCATATCTGCTAAAGTATATTTACCTAAGTTTCTTAAAGGCTCTGCAACAATGTATAACACAATGAGATACGCGGTTAAATAACCGATACTATAGAAGAAACCATCAAATCCCCATAATGCGATGGCACCCGCTATACCTAAAAATGATGCAGCTGATAAGTAATCACCAGCAATTGCTAATCCATTTTGCCAACCTGTTAACCCGCCTCCAGCAGTATAAAAGTCATTTGCTGATTGCGTTCTTTTAGATGCAAAATATGTAATAAACAATGTAATACTAACAAATAGTATAAACATAACGACAACAATTACATTCATTTGTTTTGCCCCTCTCTATGCGCCATTAATAATGCTTCAGCATCTTTATCAAAAGATTTAGCTTTACGCATATATAAAGTGACAAGTGTCCATACCATAATGAATAATAATAATGCGTAAATCCATGCCCAAGAGATATTCCAAAATGCAATATTATTCAAGATATTTGTATATCCAGTCAATACTGGAAATAGCAGTGTAGCAAAAATAAAGAATATAGATATAGGAAATATAAAGTTATTTCTTTTTTTCACAAGTTCTTTAAACTTTGGATCTGCTGCTAAACGCTTGAAATCATGCTCAGCCATACTTATAACCCCCTTGTTTTTGGATGTAAAAATACATCTTAAGTTTCATTTTATTGATTGTTCACAAAGTTGTCAATATTTTATTGATAACGCTTACATTAATAAAAATTCATCGAGAAAATGTGAATAAAGTATTTAAGAGAAAAAATACAATATAGATATATGAATATTTAGAAAAGTTTGATTATAAGTATTGACGTTAAAGGTAAACATCAATATAATTCTTATCATAATAATAAGAATTCGGAAGGGATAAATGTTATGATAGAATTTAAAAATGTGAATAAAATTTTCCAACAAAAGAATTCTGAAATACAAGCACTTAAAGATGTAAGTTTTAAAGTAGAAGAGCAAGATATATTCGGTGTTATCGGATATAGCGGTGCGGGGAAGAGTACTTTAATTAGGTTAGTGAATGTATTAGAAGAAAAGACATCTGGAGAAGTATTAGTAGACGGTCATGATGTGAATAAATATTCGAAGAAAAAGTTACAAGTCATTAAGAAAAATATAGGAATGATATTTCAACATTTTAACTTGTTAAATTCAAAGACAGTTTTTAATAACGTAGCTATGCCTTTAATTTTACAAGGTAAAAATAAAAATGATATTAAAGATAAAGTGAATGAATTGCTTGAATTTGTTGGTTTAGAAGACAAAGGTAAACAATATCCAAATGAATTATCAGGTGGTCAAAAACAAAGAGTAGCAATTGCTAGAGCATTAGTTACAGATCCTAAAATCTTATTATGTGATGAGGCAACAAGTGCGCTTGATCCTGCAACTACAGATTCAATTTTAAAACTGCTAAAGAGAGTTAACGAACAATTTGGAGTCACAATATTATTAATTACACATGAAATGAGTGTTATCCAACAAATATGCAATAAAGTAGCGGTTATGGAAAATGGTGAAGTAATTGAAATTGGTCCTGTATTAGATGTGTTTAGTCACCCCCAAACATCAACTGCTAAAAACTTTGTATCAACTGTCATAACTACAGATATATCTTCAAACTTAAGAAAACTTATTCCTGAAGATAAAACTGCTACAGACATTAAATTATACATAGATGGTGAACAAGTGACACATAGTATTATCAATGATTTAATCACTAAATTCCACGTACAAATAAATATACTGTTTGCATCAATGTCAGACATTCAAGGTACACCAGTAGGTTATTTAACACTACGCTTGAATGGAGAACAAGAAGCAATTCAAAATAGTTTTCAGTATTTAACAGATTTAAATATTGAATATGAGGAGGTTGAAGCATAATGTTTGGATCATCTTTAGATTCATCTCAACTATATGACGCTATATACCAAACGTTATACATGGTTACTGTTTCTTTAGTAATCGGTGCATTAATTGGTATTCCTTTAGGTATTTTACTTGTTATAACTAGAAAGAATGGTATTTGGCCAAATGCTTTTATATATCATGTGCTAAATCCAGTTATTAATATATTCCGTTCGGTACCGTTTATTATTTTACTTATTGCTATTGTACCTTTTACTAAAATGATAGTGGGTACATCTATTGGAACTTCTGCAGCAATAGTACCTTTAACAGTCTATGTTGCGCCTTATATTGCAAGATTAGTAGAGAACTCACTGTTAGAAGTGAATTCAGGCGTCATAGAAGCGGCACATTCTATGGGAGCGTCACCGTTTCAAATTATTCGACATTTCTTATTACCTGAAGCACTAGGGTCTTTAATTCTAGCATTAACAACATCTATTATCGGTTTAATTGGTGCTACAGCGATGGCCGGTGCAGTAGGCGGGGGCGGTATTGGTGACTTAGCTTTAGCTTATGGTTATCAACGTTTTGATACAATTGTTATTGTCATTACGGTCGTTATTCTAGTCATTATGGTACAACTTATCCAATCTTTAGGTAATGTATTGTCTAAAATTGTAAGAAGAAGTTAAAAAAAGTATTGACTTAGAGTAATATGATAGGTATTATCAGAATTAATCAAATAAAAATTATCAAGAGAGATTGAGGGATATGGCCCGATGAAATCTCAGCAGCGGACTCTATAAAGAGAACTGTGCTAAATCCATCAAGTTTTAAACTTGGCAGATAAAGTTAATCCCTTTTGAGCTAAGCTTAAAAGGGATTTTTATTTATATACATAAGAAAAGGAGCGAATAAAATGAAAAAAGTATTAACATTATTAATGACATTAGTTTTACTATTAGCAGCATGTGGTGATAAAAAAGATGATAAAAAGGTAACAGTGGGTATCGCTTCAAATGATACTGCTGTATGGGATAAAGTAGCAGAATTAGCTAAAAAAGAAGATATTAATGTAGAGGTTAAACAATTTTCGGATTATAATGTTCCCAATAAAGCATTGTCAGACGGTGATATTGATTTAAACTCATTCCAACATTTTGCATTTTTAGATCAATTCCAAAGAGCAAATAAAGGAACAGAAATCACACCAATTAGAACAACTGTGTTCGCTCCACTGGGTATTTATTCTAATCAAATAAAAGATATTAAAAATTTAAAAGACGGTGCTAAAGTTGTTATACCAAACGACGTTTCTAACCAAGCTAGAGCTTTAAAATTATTAGAAAAAGCAGGGTATATTAAATTGAAGAAAGACTTTGGGTTAGATGGTGGTCCTAAAGATATAGTTGAAAATAAAAAGAATTTAAATATTAAAGCAGTCGATGCTCAACAAACAGCTAGAGCGTTAGATGAAGTAGATATCGCTGTTATAAATAATGGTGTTGCATCTAAAGCAGGATTAAATCCTAAGAAAGACCCTATCTACTCAGAAAACCCAGATGCAAATGCTGCTAAACCATATATCAACTTTATAGCTGCAAATACAAAAGATAAAGATAATAAAACTTTAAAAAGAGTTGCTGAGCTATACCATTCAGAAGAAGCGAAAGAAGCTCTGAAAGAAGACACTAAAGACGGAGAAATTGTAGTTGATTTAAAACAAGAAGAAATTAAAGAAATACAGGATTCATTAAAATAAAAAAGATTCGGCTCCCCCAAGCCGAATCTTTTTTTGTTATTTTTTTAGAGAATTTAAATATAGTTGACCTTTTTCATGGTCATATTTATTTTCCCATTTTGAAATAACGACTGTAGAGAGTGCGTTTCCTACTACGTTAACACACGTTCTCATCATATCTAATAATCTATCGATACCAATGATTAATGCTAAACCTTCTGGATTTAACCCCATCGATCCTAGAGTGGTAATTAATACAACAATAGAAGTACCAGGAACAGCAGCCATACCTTTAGACGTAATCATTAAAGTGAACATTAGAATAAGTTGTTCTACTAGACTTAAATGTACGCCATACATTTGAGCAACAAATAACGCTGCTATAGATTGGTACAAAGCAGAACCATCTAAGTTAAAAGTATATCCTGTAGGTACTACAAAGGATACGATATCTTTTGGTGCGCCGAATTTTTCCATTTTTTCCATCACTGAAGGTAAAACAGTTTCAGAACTTGATGTTGAGAAAGCGAGTAATAAATCATCTTTCAATATGCGAACAATTGAAAAAATGTTAATACCACAAATTTTGGCTACTATGCCTAAAACAACAACAATAAAGAATATCATAGCACCTACAACAACAGCTAATAGCTTAACTAATGGAATTAATGCAGATAATCCAAATGTCATAATCGTTACACAAATAAAAGCAAATACACCATATGGTGCAAGGCGTAGAATTCTATGTATCATCCAAAATACAGCTTCTAGTGCACCTCCAAGAACATCCTTAACAGGCTGTCCTTTCTCTCCAATTGCAGCGATAGCTAATCCGAAGAATACAGCAAAGAATATAATTGGGAGTAACTCTCCCGCAGCTAAAGCTTCGAATATATTAGTGGGAATAATGCTTACAATTGTATCTATTATATGATTTCCATAAGTAGATTTTTCTGCTGCATCAGCAGTGCTTTCATATGTAGAAATATCGCCTTTAGGCAATTTATCTGCATCTAATCCTAAACCTGGTTTAAATAAATTACCGAATATAATACCTAAACCAATAGCAATAGTTGTAATGATTTCAAAGTAAAGTAATGTTTTCCAACCATATCTACCGACTGTATGCATATCGCCAACATTAGATATTGATAATGCTAATGAACAAAATACAATAGGAATTACAATCATTTTAATAAGGTTTAAAAATACATCACCGACTGGTTGTATAAATTTAATAAGTTGATCTTGTCCATTTAAAAAATAGCCTACAACAACACCTAATATTAAAGCAATTAATATTTGAGTAGGTAGACTTATATATCTTCTTCTTGGTTTTTTAAGGTTTTCTTTCAAAAAATTTCCTCCTTTAAAGCACTATAGTTTTTAATACAAAAAAATTATGCGATTCCATCTTAGGAATTGCACAAATGATGTTTAAAAAGGGGACGTATAAATATATGTATTCTTGAGTGTAAAAGAATACAAGTTATTTTATCATGATTAATAATTAAAGTAATGAGCCTCTTTTATCATTAAAAAGAAAAAAAACACTTTTTTATACAAAAAGTGTTTTAATTATTTCTATTTAATGAAGCGAATAGATAATGGTGGTAAATAAGTTTCACCTTGATAAGCTTTAACTGCGCCTATAATGGTGAAGATAAATCCTAAAATCGCTAATATTGGAAGTAAAATAATGCCAATAATAATCAAACATAGTACTCCAGCAACTATTCCCCATATTGTATAAGAAATAAAGAAGTTTAAATAATCTTTACCGATTCGATCTACAAAAGAAGATTCATCTCTTTTAATCAACCATATAATTAAAGGTGCAATTAATGCAGTAAATAGGCTCGTTAAATATATGAGCATCCCGAATAAACGTTCATCATCATTAGTAGATGTTTGATTATCAACATTTATATTATTTTCTTCATGAATTGTAGATTCTTGAAAAGGGTTTTGTTCACTGTTCGTCATATCATTTCCTCCTCGCTTAACTATTGGTATTATTATACATGTTTTAGCGGTGAACTACTAATCTTTAAGGAATAATAATGAAAAATATTCGATTTTGAAAAATACTATAGGCAAGACTAAAATATTTAGCCCGTTAGAGCTTTAAACATCCTTTTTTTATCGCATAAAAAAAGAGTCCAGACATTATTTATGTCCGGACTCTTTAAAAAGTATTCAAATTTTAGTGAATGTAGTTGTAAGAACCAGCTTCTGAAGCTGAGATAGTACGAGAAGATACAACACCTTCGCCTTGGTAGTTCATTTCAGAAACTTCGATTGAACCGTCTGAGTTTACATTTTCAACGTATGCTACGTGACCAAATGCACCAGCAGATGATTGTAAGATTGAACCTTCTTTAGGTGTATTGTTTACTGTGTGTCCATCAGCTGCTGCGTTTGAAGCCCATTGGTTAGCATTGCCCCAAGTTGAGCTGATAGGATCTCCATCTTCCATTTTTTTATCGAAGATATAATAAGTACATTGTCCAGCTGTGTATAAGTTAGCTGATGAACCTGTAGTTTGTGTTGCTGTTTGAGTGAATGAAGAATTAATTGATCCATTCATGTTTGAAGTATTGAAATTTTGGCTATAGTTACTAGTGTAGTTGTAATTATAGTTTTGAGTTTGAGTTTGTTGTACATTTTGGTTTTGGTCAAATGTATCAGCAGAAGCTTCTCCATTCCCTATAATTGTTGTAGCTAATCCCGTAGTTAATACTGCAATCGTTGTTAATTTTTTCATTTTAAATATTCCTCCGTAAATTTCGTATATGTTTAATTTTATAATTTATATTTTAAGTGTGTGTCGTTTTCCGACGACAAAATATACTCTAACAGATGAAATTGAGTTTGTGTGTATTTTCATCGAGTTGTTACTTAATCATAACCTTATAAAATCTTTTAGTAATATTTAAATAGAAATATGACATGTAGTAATATAGGATATAGCCCATCAATATAGGGTTTTTTAATGAATTGTGAGAATACTTATGTCATTTTCTTGTAATAATTCATTTATAACACATGTAAAACAAAAGAAGTAGTTGGTAAAATATACAACTACTTCTTTTATTATAAAAAATTGTAAGAAATCTTCATTTATTAGAAAGGGGTTTGATATATGAAGAGGCTACCAACACTTTTTGAAGCAGTATCAACTATTGTGGTCATGGGGATAATAGTTTTAATAGGTTTTGGAATTTTACAATTCCCAATACAACCATTACTTATTTTAGCAGCTATATATGCTGGCTTTATAGCAATAAGAGTAGGCTTGAGTTGGGAAGAAATACAAGATGGTATTACTAAAAGATTAGCTACTGCTATGCCTGCAATTTTTATTATTATTGCTGTAGGTATATTAATTGGTACTTGGATGTTTTCTGGCACTGTACCTGCACTTATTTATTATGGTTTAGAAATGATAAATCCTACATATTTCTTAGTAACAGCTTTTATTATTACAGCAGTAACTTCTGTAGCGACTGGAACTGCATGGGGATCAGTAGGTACAGCTGGGATTGCATTGATGGCTATAGGAAGTGAAATGAATATACCAGCAGGCATGATTGCTGGTGTTGTTATAGCAGGTGGCGTGTTTGGTGATAAAATGTCGCCGTTATCTGATACTACTAATTTAGCCGCCCTTGTAACTAAAGTAAATATATTTCACCATATAAGACATATGATGTGGACTACAGTTCCAGCATCAGTAATCGGCCTTGTAATATGGTTCTTTGCAGGTTTACAATTTAATGCTGAAAATGTTGAAAGTAAACGTATTAATACTTTATTAGGCAATATTGATACAGCTTTTAATTTAAATTTTTGGGTTTGGGTACCTGTAATTGTAATTGTTATAGGCATAAGTATGGGTAAGCCAACAGTGCCAATGATGTTATTATCAAGTGCAGTAGCTATGGTTGTTGGTATATTTAACAATGGTTTTGATTTAGTTGATGCTTTTAACGTTACAATGAATGGTTTTGATA
Organism: Mammaliicoccus sp. JADD-157; assembly: GCF_049310805.1. Classification (NCBI taxonomy): domain Bacteria; kingdom Bacillati; phylum Bacillota; class Bacilli; order Caryophanales; family Staphylococcaceae; genus Mammaliicoccus; species Mammaliicoccus sp. JADD-157. Next base: position 90,001 of record NZ_JBMOVZ010000005.1, read on the forward strand.
TAAGTATGACATCTTTATCAAATAATGATGCATCAAATTCTATGGTAGAACTTGTAAAACGTGGTGGCATAATGAGTATGACAGAAATAATTGTTACAATTTTTTGTGGTTATGCTTTCGCGGGAATTGTAGAAGCTTCTGGCAGTTTAAAAGTAATACTGTCAACAATATCTAGTAAAATAAGTAAAGATTCACATCTTATATTTGTAACTATTGCTGGTAGCTTAATTTTAGTATTTGCTGCTGGTGTTGCATCAGTTGTTATTATTATGATTGGTGTATTATTAATGGATGTGTATGATGAAAGAAGTTTAGACAGAGTCAATCTGTCACGAACGCTAGAAGATTGTGGAACTATGGTATTACCATTTATTCCATGGGGTACATCTGGCATTTATTATAGAGATTTATTACATGTATCGTTAGGAGATTTCTTCTGGTGGGCAGTACCATGTTATCTATGTGTTATCTTCGCGGCATTTTATGGTATGACAGGTATTAGCATAAAAAAAGTAGATACTAAAGCATAAAAAAGAGCAATCATTATGATTGCTCTTTTTTAAAAATATCTTAGTGAATGTAGTTGTAAGAACCTGCTTCAGTAGCTGAGATAGTACGAGTAGATACTACTCCAACTCCACCTGCATAGTTCATTTCAGAAACTTCAATTGAACCGTCTGAATTAACATTATCAACATATGCTACGTGACCGTATGCACCTGATGTTGATTGTAATACAGCACCTGATGAAGGTTTGTTATTTACAGTGTAACCTGATTGAGCAGCTGCGCTAGCCCAGTTATTTGCGTTACCCCAAGTGTTACCTAAGTCAGGACGCTTGTCGAATGCATAGTATGTACATTGACCAGCTGTGTATAAGTTAGCGCCTCCGCCATTTGATGGACGAGAAGTTGAAGTAGTTGTAGTGCTAACTTTTGAACTTGAGCTTGAAGTTGTAGTTTGGTTATCTGATGTTGGTGCTTGTGTAGTTGAAACGCGAACGTTATCTTGGTTTGAAGAAGCAGTATTTGTAGCTCCTAAACCGCCACCGTTTGGTGCAGCATTGAATGCTGGTTGTGAATAATTTGTATTAGAAGAAGCTTCAGTATTATTTGAGCTAGTATTGTTAGCTACTTGTTGTTGAGCTTCGTTACCGTATGATTGAGTTGAAGGGTTCCAGTTCCCTTTCCAAGTGTAGTGATAGTTACCTTGTTGATCAATTGTGTAGTTGTATTCATAAGAATGTGGATCATTTGGGTTATAACCTTGGTTATTTTCTGCCGCATCTGCGTCATGTGCCATAAATGTTGCAATTCCTGCCGTTGCAATTGCTGCTGTTGCTATTTTTTTCATAATGTAAAAATCCTCCTAGATAATTTAAAAAAGTTTTCGTATATGTTTTGTAATTTATAAGTTTTTTTCTCTGCTGTTTATCAACAAAATCTACTTTAGCAGAAATTGAATGCTTTGTGTTGAATGTTAAAGCTTTGTAATTTAATTTAAATATCTTAAGATTTCATGTAATAATTCTGAACACTTTTATATGAGTTTGAAATGCTTTAATAACAGTATTTATAAGCAATTTTCATTTAAAATATTTTTTATTGTTACACGATTGTAATATTTAAGACATAAATAAATATTTGACTTTATAAATTTATATCAACTGATTCATACTACCTTACTAAAAAATATTGATTTTAACGAAATTAAATAAGTACAAAATTTCATAATAAAAAGTCAGAAATAAAGTATTTTTATCAATAATTTTTGAATTATAATTACTTTACTTATTAATAAGGTTTTGCAAGTTAAATAGAGGTGTTAGTTATGCTACATGATTGTAATTTGAAAATTTATCATCCGTTGAATATACAATATGAATTTAATTTAGGAATTATTGTCCTATATATAATAGAAGGAAAAGCAAGTATTTCTATTAATCATTCTAAAAATGAATATAAAAGTGGCGATGTCATTATCATAAATGATCTTGAACTTTTTGGTGTCATCAGCAATAAAGATACAATCATCGCCTGTCTTACACTCTCAAGGATAGAATTAGATGAAATATATCATTTTAATAAGCATTATTTTCTAAATCCAAATAAAATAGATAATGCTTTATTAAAGGCGCGCATGATTAAACTCATTTCTAATTATTTAAATAGGGAAGGTAGAGAGAATAGGAATGTTTTAGAAAGTATATTTGGAAGTATTAATGATGTAGCAAAATTACTCTTCGATTCAAGAGTTATTGACGATAATTACTTAAATTATGGCCGAGATAAAGTATATTCTGATATAGCGAATACTATAGATTATGTTTATAAGAATAATAAAAATAAAATAACAATAGCAGAGGTAGCCAGGACAAGCCTATATTCAAAAAGGAAGCTTTCAAATAAATTAAGGCAACATACAGGTAGGAAATTTACCGATTTATTAAAAGACGTAAGATTGATTTATAGTAGTTATGAATTAATGTACACTGCTCACACTTTATCTCAAATTGCTATAGATAATGGATATAGTAATGAAAGTAGCTTTATAAAAAATTTTAGAGAGCGATACGATATTACACCGGGGAAATTTAGAAAACAAATGTATCAAGATGAATATTTTTCGTTTCGTAATGATAAGACATCTTTAATGGATGATTTTTCAATGTTACGGGAATTCATTAGAGAATCAGAAATGAGTTTAATTGTAGAGGATAATATAGAAATTGATATGAGAAATGTTCAATCATCAAATGTATTATCACCTGATCTACTTGTTTATGTTACTCATAAGGAAACTTTAACAAACCAGTATCACCAATCTAAGTTATTATGCATGCGTAGAGAATACGGTAAATATTGTTTATTGTTCTCACATGCATTACTTTGTGAATTTTACGAACTAGGTTTTGAAGATAACAAAATCATTGATCAAATATTTTCATTTTGCTTAGAAAACCAATTTGATATTTCATTTGAAATTCAATTGAATAAACATTCTAGTTTAAATAACTTTTTAATTTATTTTGAAAGGTTATTAATTTATTTGACTGAATGTACATATTATTATGGAATGCAATCGTTTAAGTTTTATGTTGATACTTCTTATCAGCAATTCAATATTATAACTGAGACAATTTCTAAATATATAGTAGATGCTACCATGATTCTCATTTTAAACACTCGCAATGATTATTTAGCTCATCGAATGTCTCACAAATTGGACTCGCATTTTCTTATATCATATAAAATAAAAAATGAAACTGATATTAACAAGGAAATAAGCGAAAAATTTAAAGATATCCCTTCGTTCAACATTTTATACCAACCTAAATTTCCTAATAGAATTACATCACTTGTTTCAATATTTAAATGGAGTGTATTTCATAATGAAAAAGTAACGATGCTTATAAATGACATATGGATAGATAGTATGATACCTTCTCAAAGCAGCCATTTTATGATTAAAGAAAAACAATCAAACATTGAAAGCCAAAGACAACTGTTTGAATTGATGTTAACACTGAAAAGATTAAGAGGAGAAATTGTTTATTTTAATGAGCATATATTATTAACGAATTATTTTTATGAATATCAATTACTCGTGTTTCCAAATACACATAGTTTTAAAATGATGCATCAAAGAATAAAAATGAAAAATATAGAAATAAATAGTTTTGTATGTAGGCCAAGTAATATCATCATAAGCGAAAACACTAAGCTAGGTAATAATGAATTGTTAACGAACATGGATTTAGAATTGAGAGAAGTAAGTATTGTGAAAGAACCAAATAATCTAATTGTTCAATATTATTCATCACCAAGTTTTATTAAACATATCTATATAAAAATAAAATAAATTTAATTAATTAAGGTGGTTTTTATAAATGAATAAGCAAATTAATGATTTATTAAGAATGAATTATGTAAATAGCCAAGTAAAGAAGTACTTAAAAAAAGAATTTGAAATTAATATGTATCACTTAAAAATATTAAAATATATGTATAATCGGAAAGAACAATCATCTTTTACTACAGGAGAACTTAAAGCATTGCTAAATATAAATCAGACAATGTTAACGCATGTCATTTCATACTTAGAAGATTTAGATTATTATGAAAAACAACGTGCAAAAGACGATGAGAGAAAAATACTTATAATAGTAGAAACTCGTCACAGAATAAAAATTGAAACTTTAATTCATCAAGTAACAAAAGATTTAAAAACATTATTAATTGAAAGGTATGACACTATCAATACAAATCAGATAATAGAAGTTACGCTTTATATAAATGACCAATTAGTTTCAATAAAAAAAGATATTGTAGAGGGATATCGTTTAAGTATGGATCAATTAATGTTATTGATACTTATTCAACAATATCAAAATGAAGTATGCACATTGAAAGCAATAAAACTAAAATTTAATTGGGATATGGTGAAGATTAATAAAGCTGTTAAAGCATTAGTCAAACTAAACTATGTTATGAAATATAGAAATGAACAAGATGAAAGAATGGTACTTGTTTCAATAAAGAAGAGTGCTGAAGAGGAAGTAAATAAAATAATTAATAAGTTATTTATATTAAATACATTCGATTATAGAGGAAGGGATAAGGCTATGATAAAATGAAATCAATAAATACTTATTGAAGGAGATAATGTATGAATCAATTTCATTTTAAAGAAAACTTCTTCGGATCTTCTACAAAGCCCATCGACGTTTTCAATCAGTATGAAGAACCAGTTTATAAATTGAGTTTATATTATACATCAACGCATCAAGAAACTTTTGCGATTTTAGGAAGAAAAAAACATAATTTTATCATTGAATTTCAAGGTGGAAATTATTCTGTACTCCAAGAGAAAAGTTTAGAAGGTAAACTTAAAACGCCTTTTAAAACAGTATGGGAAGTTTTTAAGAACGATAAAAAAATAGGTGTTGTTGAAACTAAAATAGGTTGGAAACCTAAAATGATATTTAAAGGTATAAACAATGATGAGTTAGTATTTGAATCTGGATTTATCTCTAGAACAGTAAGAGTAACAAATCAGCGAAACCAAGTTTTGATGGAAACAAAGTCTGAAAGGTTTAAAATTGCTTCGAATCATCAAATTGATATTCAAACGAATGATTATCATCCTGCTATGCTTATTATGTTATTCCAAGTATTTTTTGAATATCAAGAATATCAACGTAGTAAATCAAATTAGAATATAAAGTTAAAGGAAGATAACAATATGTTTAAATTTCTTAAAAAAAGAAAGAATGTCTCGACAGAAACGCATATTACATCCATACCTAAACATATAGAAGGCATGACACTTGTAGATGCTTATTATATACAAGACGATCAAGTAGCAGAATATATTAAAAATCGAGAAAGATATCGAGATGCGCTCATTTATGTATTAGGTCTCTATTTTCCTACCGTAGAAGTGATGTTTGAAGGAAGTGTTGATGGGGAGGCAGTAGTAGCTTTTGAAAATAATATCCCTATTAAATGTATTTATTTAGATCCTATGACAATTGATGATATAAGAAATTTGGAATTAACAAAACCTTTAAAAGAAGCATTACTAGAATATTGTAAATTGAATGAATAAATAATTTCTATATACGTCCTTAAAAGTTTTCATTTTTATGTTTACTTTTAAGGGCGTATTTAAGTATAGAAATTTAAATCTTTATTTAACAAGAACCTTGACATTTATTAAAATAGTATTATAATTATATCTAGTATAAATAGTATATCGAGGTGAGAATATGAAGTTTGAATTAGGTCTTTCTTCTTTTGCAGAGTTATCTCCTGTCGATGGTACTGATAAACCTTTCACAGCATCAGAAAGAATCAATCAAATTGTAGAAGAAATTATTTTAGCTGATAAAGTAGGATTGGATATATATGGTTTAGGTGAGCATCATCGAGAAGATTATGCAGTATCTGATCCAGTATCTGTATTAGCAGCAGCAGCTCCTCAAACAAATCGAATAAGATTATCTTCTGCCGTGACAGTCCTTTCTTCAGATGATCCAGTGAGAGTTTACCAAAGATTTGCAACTCTAGATGCATTGAGCAATGGTAGAGCTGAAATTATGGCTGGGAGAGGTTCATTTATAGAGTCATTTCCTTTGTTTGGATATGATTTGAAAGATTATGATATTTTGTATAAAGAGAAGCTAGATTTATTGTTAAATATTAATGAGAATAAAACTGTTAATTGGCAAGGATCAACAAGACCATCAATTAATGGATTAGATGTTTATCCAAGAGCTGTACAAGAGAAATTACCTATTTGGTTGGCAACAGGAGGAAATCCAGAATCATCTATGAGAGCGGGGGAATTGGGCTTGCCTATTACTTATGCTATTATAGGTGGTGCGCCAAGTCGTTTTAAACGCAATGTAGCGATGTATAAAGCTATAGCTGAATCTAAAGGACATGATGTAAGTATGTTACCTATTGCTACGCATTCTTGGGGTTATGTAGCTGAATCTGATGAAATAGCTAAACAAGAATACTATCCTTCTAGTGCTTATGTTATTAATCAATTAGGCATAGAAAGAGGGTGGCCGATGTACTCAATCGAAAAATTTGAACAAGAAATTGTTTATGGCGCATTATTTGTTGGTAGTCCAGAAACAGTTGCAGCCAAAATCATTAAGCTTCATGAAGATCTTGGTATAACAAGGTTTATGCTTCATTTACCAGTAGGCTCTATGCCTCATGAAAAAGTGATGAAATCTATTAAACTATTAGGCGAAAAAGTTAAGCCAATTGTTGATGATTATATGAAAAATAAGGAGGAAATTTAGTAATGTTAAGATATTTATTAAACGTATATGTAGGTAAAGAGTTATTTAAAGCTAGTCAACCGAAAGTAAAAAACGATGACGGTATGGCTCAACAATTTGAAGAAGGATTTGGTCTTTCTAGAAACGCAATGAAATTAACTGGTGGACTTGAAGTATTAGGTTCAGCATTTCTATTCTTAAGTGCATTCAGCAAAACATTCTCAAGATTAGGGTCGTTAATTATTGGATCAGTATTATCAGTAGCAGCTTATAAACACTATGAAGCGGGCCACGGTTTTAAAGGGTCTAAGCATGCATTACAATTATTAGGTTTATCTGTACTAAGCTTTATCGATACACTAGGTAAGAAAAAATAATTATTAATCATAATAATGAACAGGTTGGGACTACTAAATCTTTTTAATAAAACGAGATTTCTTTCCCACTCCCAATTTAAAAGTAGTAAAAATTCTTGATTCGTTAAGAGTTTTTACTACTTTTTTTGTTTGGAAACAGGTTTAACTACTATTTCTATTTTTATATTTTAAAAGTAATTAATATTAAAATATTAAGAACTTTAAAATAAAGACGATAGTAAATATTTTAGTTTCTATTCCATAAAAGTATTGATATTAAAGAGATTTATAGGATTTAATGGAAGTTGATTTCCTGTTTTTACAAATTTTATTGAATGTTTTTAAAACTTATTATAAAATAATAAATAAATAAAAATTCATTGTGTTGAAAAGGAAAAATATGCTATAAGAAAGATAAAATGCTTAATCGACCAATTCAACAAATAGCTATTTTAACTTGGGGAGTGGTAAGCAATGGAAGCCGTACAAATTAGAAATGTAGTAGAATTAGTTACAGTTAGCAAGAAAGCCAAAGAACATTTAACGAAAATAAAAAGCCAATTTGTATTAACATTTGAAGAACTATATATATTAGTTTATATATATAAAGGTGAAAAGGATTGCTATAATGTTAAAGATATTATAAAAAATTCAAAGTTTAAGCCTTATTATATATCTAAAGCAGTTCAAAATTTAAAAGAAAAAGGTTTGATTTCTAAAAAGAGAAACGATAAAGATGAAAGAACTGTAGCAATTGAAGTCTCAAAAATACAACATCGAAAAATTAAAAATTTGTTAATGGAAATTGAAGGAGAAGTTTTATAAAAATCGAAAGTGTGCCTTATTAGGGACACTTTTTATCTTTATTAAATAAATTTTAAGGAGTTATGAAATTATGAAAGTGTTGTTATCTGTAAAGCCAAAAAGCCAGTTGTTTCCTATACCGATGGTTATGGGGTGTGAAGGTGTATCAAGTTCAATGTTACTGAATTATTATTATAAAAAAATTGATGCTATAACTATAATGAAAGATTGGCCAACACATATTGATAATCCTAAAAAAGGTTATGTAGGCAATCAATTTTTAATTAGCTTTTTAAGACACCAAAGTATATTTCCTAATGTTTTAGCACCTTACCTTAATAAGTTTGATGCAGATTTGGTAGACGGTACAGGTACAACACTGTATGAATTAGAGAACATATTAGCAAAAAAGCACCCGGTTTTAATTTATCATACAAAATTAGGTCAATCGCCTGTTTGGAAAACATTTAAAATAGGAAGAAATAATAAAAAGTTAGTTTCAAATATACATGTAACACTATTAATAGGATTTGATGAACATTATTATTATTATATTGATCCTCTATGGAAGCAATATAATAAGCTAATATTACCAGCTTTTTGGCCTTCTAAAGCTCAAATCATTAAAATAGAAAAAAATAAGATGGCTGAAAGTTATAATAAACCAGGAAAAATGTGTATTTTTAAAAAAATATAATTAATTTCAAAATAATATGTTATAAAGTTGTAACATTTGATATGATAATGTTATCAAATCAAAAGAGGTGTAGAATATGTCTACTAAAATTAAAGTGCTTATTATAGCAATAGTAGTTGCATTTGTTGCTGTTGTAGGGATCGGTGGGGCAGCGACTTATTATTTTTTAACTAACACCCCAAAGAATACATATTTATTAAGTGAGCAAAAGTCAGCAAGTTTATGGAAAGATTATTTTAATGACAGATTTGAAAACGAATCTAAGTTTCAAGACAAAATGAAAGATGAGTCTTATGAAATGTCTTATAAATTGGGAGTTGAAGTTCCGGATAGTCTATTAGCACAAATCGGGCTACCAAAATCAGTTATAGATTCAACTAATCTTATATTTAATGTAGGACATGATCCAAAAAAGAAAAACTCTAAATTAGGTATTGAACCAACAATTGCAGATAATAAAATTGGTAATTTCCAGTGGGGTGCTGATAAAAACAATCAGTATTTAGAAACACCGTTATTTGATAGTATTTATAAAGTGAAAAATGATGAAATTAAAAAAGGTATTGAAAAAGCAACTGGAGAATCACTTGATCAAGGTGAAAGTAATAATGTTACAAATGATTCATTAAACTTAAATACAATTTTATCAAGTTCTCAAGTTTCACAAGACCAAATAGATAAAATATCTAAACGATATAGTGATCTTATCGTAGATCAATTAGATGACGATAACTTTAAAAAAGATAAAGAAAAAGTTAAAATCTTTGGTGACGAAAAGAAACTAAAAAAAGTTACGATGAATTTAAGCTCTAAAGATACTAAAAAAATCACTGTTTCAGTATTAGAACAAGCGAAAAAGGATAAAGACATCAAAGAAATTGCTGAAAAACAAGGTAATGTTAAAGAATATAATAAAGAGATTGATGATTTATTAAAAGAAGCAAAAGACGAAGATGAGTCTAATTATCCAAAAGTGAAGTCAATTATATTTGTAGATGGAAAAGAAATCTTAAAGCGTGACTTAACAATCACTAATAAAGATGACGAACAAGTTAAATTAACAGGAGCAAACGTTATTGACGATGGCGTTCAAGTTGATTACAAACTATCAGTTCCTGACAACGAAGATGTAATAACATTAAAAGGTAAATCTACTGATGGTGATAACATTAGTGATAAATACAAACTTAATGTAAAAGAAAATGAATATAGCAATACTATGGTTCAATTAGATAATAAATCTAAAGTTGATGGAGATAAACGTACTGATAAAGGTACAGTAACTTTAACACCTTCAACTGGTAGCAAATTTGATTTAAATTATGAAAATAATTTAACAACTGATGTTAAAAATAATGAGCAAAAACAAAAATTTAATATAAGTTTTGAACAAAATGGTGAGCCAATTAAATTAATGATTGATGGCAAAACTGAATTGAAGAAAGATATTAAATTCAAAAAAGACGGCGCAGTAGATTTTAATACTTTATCATCTTCAGAAGTAGATGATATTGGCGACGAAGTTCAAGACAAATTTGAAGATATCGTAAAAGATGTAACAAACGATATTAATTAATATGGAAGGAGTGGTTATATGTCGACTTTAAAATTGTTCAACATATACCACTCTTTTTTAATTAAAAAGTGGTATTTGCTTGTATATATTTTATTATTATTTATCGCATTGCTTGGTTTAATGATAGGGATTCAACATTTTAACCAAAAAGACGACAGCTTTACAATTGGTATCGTAGATAAAGATCAATCTAAAGAAACAAAGTTAATATTAAATGCTGTTGGTGATGGACAATCACTTGGAGATAATCTTAATATTGAGCATTATAATGAACAACAAGCAGCAAAATTATTAAAAAGTAAAAAAATAGATGGTTATTTCTTATTTAAAGAAGGCATGACAAAAGCTTTTTATAAAAATGGAGAACTTCCAATTGTTGTTAATACATATGACACACAGTCCATAGAAAGTATAGTTATTATGCAATTAACAGATTCTGTATATAGTAGATTAATGTTATCGATGGGGGGAGCACTATCATATACACATGTATATGAAGATGCTTCTGATGAAGAGTTGCTCACTATGATGACTGATATGCTATTTACAGGATTAAATAGAAATGGTTCTTTCGAAGAAGAACCAGTAAAAGTATACGATACAGCAAGTTATTATATTGTAGCATTTTACTTTGTATCCATTTTTTTCTTTTTCTTTTCTATATTCAGTATATTAAAAATGAACCAAAAAAATGCCTTAAAGGAAAGACTTAGTATGTTTCATTTCTCTTATGAAAAATTAACTATTGTGAGAGGGTTATTCAGCTTAATTTATACAGCTATATGGAGTTGCTTTGGTTTATGGTTGATTCTAAAATTTTTGAATCCTGATTTTGAAATGTATAACTGGCCAACTTTGTTAATTTATATTGTATATTATCTTTTTACATTGACGGCTATATTTATTTTTATTGATGTAACAGCAAGACAAACATTTAATTATGTTTGGAAAATTGTTTTGACTGTCGTTATACTAATATTTTCTGGGGCAACCATTCCTGTTGTTTATTTAAAAGGGCTGTTTAATAATATTATAGATATGTCTCCTTTTACTATTGTAATGAATCAATTATTAGAATTAATACTTAACAATTATATATTAAATATACACCCTATGTTTTATTGGAATATATTAATAGTTATGTGTTTATTGGTTATTTCTTTAGTTTGGAGGTATCGCCAATGAAATCTATAGTCAATTTAGTCGTATTAAAACAATGGGTACAATATATCATTTTAATACTTTTTATTATCTTAACTGTAAGTGTAGTTTTTATGGTTGAAGCTTCTTCAAATAAAGTATTTAAAGTCCCTATAGCGATTCAAGATATGGATCAATCTAGTGAATCTAAAAATTTAATTCATATTTTGGAACATACTAAATATTTGGAAGTAATTAAATTACAAAAAGATGAAGCTTATATTGAAGATGTTATTCAAAAAAAGCAAGCTATAGTGAGTATGCAAATACCTGAAGGTTTTAACAAAAAGCTATCTAATAATAATTTAAGAGATGCAATACCTTTATATTATAAAGATGATTTTATTGGTGAGATTGCATTAGAAGTAACTAGTAAAGCACTATATGAACAACAAATTCCAATCATTATTCAAAACCATTTAGACAAATCAGGACAGAATGTAAGTTTAGAAACAATCAAAAAAGAATATAAAAAAGATACGCCAAACTCTAAAATGGAACAACATGCTGTAAATAAAAATTCCGACGTTTCTATAAGCGCAGGATTAATTATTGCATTATTATTAGTTATCAGTACAAGCCAGATTGTGTTACATCAAAGGTTGAAGCAAAATGCAGCTCTAGAAAGATTACTAATGTTTAATAACACTAAAATGAAACTATATTTGACATATATTTTAACACATACTTTATTATTATTTTTTATCATTTTCATAATAGGATTATGTTTATCATGGTCATTAAGTTTCAAATTTTACTTGATAACGTTTTTAATATTGCTAATCTATGAATTTGGACTTTCGGTATTATTATTCAAAATAAATACATTAAGTCATAAAATATTTATGGCTTTATTATGGGCAATAGCTATAAATATTGTATATGTATTTATACAAATATAGGTGGTGTATTGATGATTAAGATTAAAAACCTCAATAAAAATTATAAAAATAAACATATATTTAGCGATTTTAGTACAGAATTCAACGATAAGACATTAACTGTTTTACTAGGTGAAAATGGTGCTGGTAAATCTACTTTGCTGAGAATGATTGCTTCCCTTGAACAACCTACTAGTGGTGATATATTTTATTTTGGGAAAAAATTAAATAATCGACAAATAAAAAATAAAATAGGTTATATACCTCAAGACATTGCTTTGTTTGAACATATGACTGTTAATGAAAACATTAAATTCTTTAAAGCTTTATATAAAAAATCAATTACTGATGAACAAATAACAACTTACTGTGAAAAATTAAATTTGACTGAAAGACAGTCGAAAGTTTCTTCTTTATCAGGTGGAACTAAAAGAAAAGTCAATTTGTTAATTGGGTTGTTAGGTAATCCAAATATATTAATTTTAGATGAACCGACTGTCGGTATAGATTTAAAATCAAGATATGACATACATCACTTATTAAATAGTCTGAAGTCATCGTGCTTAATTATTTTAACAACGCACCATTTAGACGAAGTAGAATCATTAGCAGATGAAATTAAATTAATTGGCAAAGATCCTTTCTATAGAAATGTACTTGAGGAAAAAGGTTGGCAATTTGAAGATATCTTAGAAGAGCTAAATAACGCATAATAAATCAAGCTTTGTAAATGCAATGGATATAAATTAGTTAGAACTTTTTGATTTTAGTTTTTATATAAAATCAGAATTTTTAAAATACTAATTATCTTGTTGCATTTACTTTTTTTTACGTGTATTCTTATTTAGTATATCGGAATTAAAAGAATTAGGAGGAAAACTAAATGGAAACATTATGGGTAATCATAAATATTGTTGTTTTCTTAATATTTATAGGGGTATTAGCCTACTTAAGTAAAAAACACGTGAAGTTTTCTAAGCGTGTATTAATAGGTTTAGGCATCGGGATATTATTAGGTTTAGTATTACATTTGATTTATGGCGTAGATTCTAAAGTGACAGAAAATACCGCTTCGTGGTTGGATGTAATCGGTACTGGTTACATTAAACTACTACAAATGATTGTAATGCCATTAATATTCATTTCAATCGTTTCTGCTTTTACGAAAATAGCTATAGGGCAAAATTTTGCTAAAGTTGGTGCATGGATATTTACGTTCTTAATAGGTACCGTTGCAGTTGCAGCTTTAGTTGGCGTTATATATGCAATGATATTTAATTTAGATGCATCACAAATAGACATGGGTGATGTTGAAAATAGTCGAGGACAAGAAATTCAACAAACATCGGACGATATGGAAGCAAACAATTTACCAAGCCAAATTATAGAGCTATTGCCAGCTAATCCATTTTTAGACTTCACAGGTGCTAGAGGAACATCTACAATAGCTGTCGTAATATTTGCTGGTTTCGTTGGATTTAGCTTTTTACGTGTGATGAGAAAAGAACCTGAAAAAGGTAACTTACTTAAAAGAGGTGTCGATGCTATTTACGCTTTAGTAATGGGTATCGTGACATTTGTATTAAGATTAACTCCATATGGTATTTTAGCTATTATGACAAAAACAGTTATGACAAGTAATTTTGAAGCGGTTTGGACGTTAGGAAAATTTGTATTAGCTTCTTACGCTGCTTTAATAACGATGTTTATTATTCACTTAATTCTAGTAACAGTAGTTGGTTTAAATCCTTCTACTTATGTCAAAAAAACAGGCGAAACATTATTATTTGCATTTACATCTAGATCAAGTGCGGGTACGTTACCATTAAACGTGCAAACGCAAACTCAACGTTTAGGTGTACCTGAAGGCGTAGCAAACTTTGCTGGTTCATTCGGGTTATCAATAGGACAGAATGGTTGTGCAGGTATTTATCCAGCGATGCTCGCAATTATGATTGCGCCAAGTGCAGGTGTAGATATAGACTTACCGTTCATATTGTCAGTAATTGGCGTCGTTGTAATCAGTTCATTTGGTGTAGCTGGTGTAGGTGGAGGCGCAACATTTGCGGCAATTCTCGTATTATCTACATTAAATTTACCTATTGCATTAGCAGGGGTTTTAATTTCAGTAGAGCCATTAATTGACATGGGTAGAACAGCTTTAAACGTTAATGATTCTATGCTAGCAGGAACAGCGACAGCTAAACTTACTGGTCAATTAGATGAAGATAAATATAATGATCAAGACTTTGATGAACTAGGTGAATCATATTAAATCATTAAAATGAGAAATAATAGTGTTCTCAATTTATTCATTTAGTGCTAATTTAATTTTTTGGGCTGGGGCATAAATACATGTCTCAGCCTTATTCATTATAATGACAGTAGTTGACAAGGTGGGACTACGAAATCTTTTTAATAAAATGAGATTTCTATCCCACTCACTTTTATACTTAAAAACTTATCTGTACAGTCGGATATATATTGAAAGCATATTATGACAGTGATAAAGTGATACTAAGGAGCGTGAAAACGATGAGCAGAGATTTATTTATTAAAACAGAGTTTCAACAGAAATGGATTAATAAAATTGAAAATCATAAAGAGGATTTACAAAAACATGCTGAAAAAAATGATTTACACTCAAAATTTCCTTATGAAAATATTAATTGGTTGATTAAAGAAGGTTATACAAAAATAGTATTGCCAAAATCGTATGGTGGAGAGGGCGCGACACCTGAAGATGTTATTATATTACAAGAAACTTTAGGCAGAATTGATGGTGCAACAGCTTTATCGATAGGATGGCATATGGGTGTCGTTGGCCAAATATATTCAGAAAATTTGTGGGATGAAGAAATCATGGATGAATTTGCTGAAGAAGTTCTAAATGGTGCAATCGTTAATAGGGCGGTTAGTGAAGCAGATACGGGAAGTCCAACTCGTGGTGCTAGACCGAGTACAAATGCTAAATTAGTAGGTGACGAGTATATTATAAATGGTGTGAAAACTTTTACGACAATGAGCCAAAGATTGACTCACTTTTTAGTCGGAGCTTTTATCCCTGAAAAAGAAGCTCTAGGATTTTTCTTAATACCTAGGGAAACTGAAGGATTAACAATTGCAGAAAATTGGAACATGGTAGGTATGCGTGCTACAGAAAGCCATGATCTAGTATTAGACGATGTGAAAATAGATAAAAAGTATTTAGTAGAAGTATCTGAAGGTCCACGTGGCGCCGTACCAAATCCTTGGAACCTTCATATACCAGCTGTTTATTTAGGAATTGCACAGGCTGCACGTGATTATGCTGTTGATTTTGCAAACGAGTATAGTCCAGGTAGCATAGAAGGTTTTATCGCTGATATACCAGCAGTTGAGCAAAATATAGGGAACATGGAATTAGAGCTTACAACAGCCCGCCATTATATTTATAGTGTAATCGATAAATATCAAAATCCACCTATAACAAACGCACGAATTAATGAAGAAATAGGTGCAGCAAAGCATGTTGTCGTTAATCACGCAATTAAAATTATTGATAGTGCCATGAGAATTGTCGGTGCCAAAAGTTTAGAGATGGAACGCCCATTGCAAAGATATTATAGAGATATTAGAGCTGGCCTTCATAATCCGCCAATGGATGATATTACTATTAAAAAGTTAGCTAAACAAGCACGAGAAGAAAGAACAAAATAAGAGAAGAAAATTTAACGCTCAACTCCATTTAATCTATTTAAGGAGATGAGCGTTATTGGTATTTTATGTTTATAAAGCTTTATTAACTTTATACTTTTTACGTTTTTTGCGTCTAGGTTTCATACCAATCGACATATAAAGTACTACTGTTAAAATGATAATCATACCGATTAATTGCCATAATCCAAATGAAACTTTTAACCAAATAACTGAAGAGATAACTGCAGTAACAGGTTCCATCACACCAAATAATGCTGTAGTTTGAGGACTTATGTATTTAACACTTTCTAGATACATCCAAAAAGCAAACATTGTTCCAAAAGTGATGACAAAAATAAAATATAAAACGCCTTTTAAATCGAGTAAATGCCAAGGAAATGAAAAGTCTAAATTAATGATAGATAAAGCTATACCACCAATAAACATGGACCAACCGATAACTACTAGCGAAGGCCAATTAATGAATAATTTAGTAGCATAAACTGTATAAAAAGCTGCTGCACATGCAGTTAATAATCCCCAAACAACTGCATTACTTGGAACAGAAAGGGTAGAAAAATTACCATTAGTCAATAATAAACTTGTTCCAAATAATGAACATAAAATAATCGTAATATCTGCAATTCTAAATTTACTTTTTCTAGTTAGCAGTAAATAAATAAGAATGACTACAGGAGCTAGAAATTGTAATAATGTTGCCACAGCTACGTTACCTTTGTCTATCGTTGCCATAAATGTATATTGGACGCCTAACATACCAAATAAAGCATAGATAATAAGCTGAAATAATGAATGCTTTACTTTAAATATATGCATTAAAGGCTGTCGTTGAATAAGTTTAGCTATTAATAACAAGAAGAAACCACTCAGTGTTAAACGAACAGCTACAAACAATGAAACAGGTAAATGATAATCTGTAAATAATTTTTCTGTAACTGTTCCACCTATACCCCAGAAAGAAGCACCAAATAAGACAAGTAAAGTGCCTTTTAGCTGTTCATTTTTCAAAATAAATCCCTCAATTCTAATCTTTTATAATTCTTTTATTGTATCATTTGAAATTTAAACCAACAATATTCAAATAACTTTTACTTGCTTTTTTAACTTAGGCGTTCTTATAATGTACATAATCATTCTAAAGAGAGGTAGTTAAATGAAATATGTTTACATGTCGATCGGGATACTTGCAACTGCGCTCGGGTTTTTAGGCGCTGTATTGCCTTTACTACCAACTACTCCTTTTATTTTATTAGCAGTTTTTTGTTTCGCAAAAAGCTCTGAACGTTTTCATAAATGGCTTATAAATACTAAAGTATATAAAGAATATGTTGAAGATTTTCAAAAATATAGAGGATATACATTGAAAAAGAAATTCGAATTACTTATTAGTGTATATATTGTGGTTGGTTTTTCTATATGGATGGTTGATAACTTTTATATCAGAATAGGGTTATGTATAATGTTATTCTTCCAAACAGTAGTCTTATTCACTTTGGTGAAAACATTACCTGCCAAAAATAAATAAATTTTTAAACTACCTTTTTGTAAGGTAGTTTTTTTATTTATTTAAAAATTCTTATTGATATATTTTGGAAAACAATATATAATTGCTTTATTGCAAATGATAATCGTTATCAACAGGAGGGTATTATGAAAAAGTTATTAACATTAGTTTTGGCTTTAGCTTTGATTGTAGCAGCATGCGGGAACAAATCAGAAGATAAAGAAGACAAAAGTAAAAATGATACAAAATCTAGTAATGATACAGTGAGTTACACATTGGATGATGGTAAAAAAATTGATATACCAAAAGATCCTAAAAGAATTGTCGTATTAGCTCCGTCTTATGTTGGTGGATTTTTACATTTAGGCGTTAAACCAGTAGGAGTTCCAGCATCAACAGATCAAACAAGTGTGTTAAAAGATAAAATTAAAGGCATTGAAAAAGTAAGTGAAGATAATGTTGAACAAGTAGCAAAATTAAAACCAGATTTAATCATTACATATAACCAAGATAAAAATTTAAACAAATATAAAAAGATTGCAGCAACTATTCCATATGACTACAACAAGCACAATTATTTAGATATGCAAGTTGAACTAGGTAAACTTGTAAATAAAGAAGATGAAGCAAAAAAATGGGTAGAAAAATGGAAGAAACAAACTGCTAAAGATGGTAAAGAAATTAAAGAGAAAATCGGTGAAGATACAACTGTATCTGTAATCGAAGCTTTCCAAAAAGATATCTACAGCTACGGTGAAAACTGGGGTAGAGGTACAGAAGTACTTTACCAAGCATTTGGTCTAAAAATGCCTGAAAGCGTTGAGAAAGACGTTAAAAAAGATGGATGGAAGAAAATTTCACAAGAAGAAATTGAAAAATATTCTGGAGATTATTTATTCTTACCATTAACAAAAGGACAAGAAAAACCAGAATTTATTAATACTGAATCATACAAATCTATACCTGCTGTTAAGAATGATAAAGTAATAGAAATTGATGCTCAAACTTTCTGGTATAATGATCCGTATTCATTAGAAGTACAACGTGAATTCTTAAAGAAAGAATTATTAAAAAAAGCTGATTAATCAACTTTAAGTCATAAAATTAAACTTATAAATAATATTAAAACAGTGGAGTCCGAGATAAATTAATGTCTCTGACTCCACTGTTTTATATTTTTTAGTACGTTAGTTTAATTCATTATAATCGAACTATTTAGTTTCTTTTACGTATTGATCATTTATCGTATATATTGTTAAGCCTTTAATATTCTTAGTTTGTTTGTAGAATGGTAAGCTCGCAAGGTAACCTACGATAAATGCAATAAAGAATCCTATTACTGATACTGTAAATGGTGTGATATCAGTTTTACCAATAAAGTACGAAGCAATTGCTGCAACGATTAAACCGATAATAACACCGATTGAGTTTGCTTTTTTAGTAAAGATACCTACAGCGAATACCCCTGCAATTGGTACACCAAATAGTCCTGTTACTAATAGGAATAGATCCCATGTTTCATTAGTTTCTTGATTGATTAAATATAATGAAGCTAATGTACCGAATACACCTGCTATTATAATGATGATTCTAGCTAAAAGTACATCATTTTTAGAATCATTATTTTTAGAATCATTATTTTTAGAAAATCTTTGTTTTAAATCGACAACGACACATGCTGAAATCGAGTTTAAACTAGATGAAATTGTTGATTGAGCAGCTGCAAATATCGCTGCAATTAATAGACCACCAACAAACGGCGGAATTTGTGTCAAAATGAAATAAGGTACTAATGCGGATGTGTTAAATCCTTCTGGTAAAGCTGCTGTATTATTATAGAAAGAATATAATACAGTTCCCATTCCATAGAAAATCGGAATTGTGATAAATGCTAGTAAACCGTTAGTCCAAAGTGACTGATTTGTTGAAGCTACAGAACCTGTTGTTTGATAACGTTGAACGATATCTTGACTGGCCGTATATTGGTGTAAGTTATTAAATATAGAACCAATAAAGATGATAGGTATAGCAGCAGCTGCGCCCCCAAGTTTCCAATTATCCATAGATATAAATTTCTTGTCTTGTACCGCTTCTTGAGCTACTGTTGCAAAGTTGCCATCAATTTGAAACGCACCTAAGAAGATAATTGCTACTGCGCCACCGATCAGAATAATACCTTGTATAACATCGCTCCAAATAACACCTTCGATACCGCCCATAAATGTATAAATCATACATAATAGACCAACCAGTGAGGCGATTAAATAAGGATTAATATCAGAAACGGCTGTGATTGCTAATGTTGGTAAGTAAATAACGATTGCGACACGTCCAACATGGAATAATGTGAAAGCCAATGAGCCAATAACTCTTATAATAACGCCAAAACGTTCTTCTAAATATTCATAAGCAGTTGTTACATCTAATTTTCTAAAGAAAGGTATATAGAAATAGATAAGTAACGGTATGATTGCAATAATTGCAATATTCCCGGCAGCATACGACCAATCTGTATTAAACGCACGCTCTGGTGTACCCATATATGTGATGGCACTTAATGTAGTTGCATATATTGAAAAACCTACAGCCCAAGACGGTACTTTACCTTTTGCTTTAAAGAACGCCTCTGTATCTTGTCCGGCTCTCTTAGTAAAGTATACCCCGACTAATAGTGTTCCCAATAGATAAAGTATCAATGCGACCCAGTTTGCTGTACCAAAACCTACTTCATTCATGTATGACATCCCCTTTGTTCATCAATAAATTATAAGTTGTATTTTGAAACGAGTGATTTAACTTTTTCTAATCCCTCATTATCTAAAGGTGCTAAAGGTCTTTTTACTTCTCCAGCTTCAATTCCTTTAGCTGATAATACTGCTTTTAATGTAGGGTATATTCCTAAAGCAAGTACTTGTTCGATGATATCGTTTGTTTCATGTTGAATATCATAAGCTTCTTGAATGTTACCTTGTTTAGCTAATTCGAAAATTTTTCTTGCTCTCTGACCATTAATGTTGTAAGTAGAACCAATTGCGCCATCTACTCCAGATATAGCTGCTTGAATAAGCATTTCATCAAAACCAGATAAAATTAATTTATCAGGGAATGCTTTTCTAATTCTTTCTAATAAGAAGAAGTCAGCAGCAGTATATTTAATACCGATTACTTTTTCATTTTCAAAAAGCTCTTCAAACTGTTGAATGGATAAATTCACGCCAGTAAGCGCAGGAATTGAATAAATAATCATGTCATTTCCAGTCGCTTCGATAATTGCATTATAGTAATATTTAATTTCTTCAAAACTAAATGGGTAATAAAATGGTGTAACTGCTGATAATGCATCATAGCCAAGAGAAGTAGCAAATTTACCTAATTCGATTGATTCATTTAAATCTAATGCGCCAACTTGAGCGATTAATTTAATTTCATCTCTAGCTTCATCTTTAACAATTTCGAATACTCGCTTTTTTTGCTCTGTGTTTATTAAGAAATTTTCCCCAGAACTACCATTGATATACAAACCATCAATACCTTGAACGTCGATATTTTGACGCACAATTTGTCTCAAACCTGATTCTAAAATATTTCCTTCTTTATCAAATGGTACTAGTAACGCTGAATATAAGCCTTTCATCATTAAAAACTCCTTTTTTATTTTTATAATTGATAATATTGTCAGACCAATTTATAATTATATTGTAAGCGATTGCATCATTAAGTGTCAATTGTTTTTATAAAACTAGATTTTTGTATGATAAAATAAACTTTAAAAAGGGGGGAGATACAATGATGAAAAGAACATCCTTAGTGGACGTAGCAGTTGAAAAATTAAAAGAATATATAACAATTCATCAGTTTGAAAATGGTGATAAACTCCCTTCTGAAAAATTACTCATTGAAAAATTAGGTGTTAGTAGAACAGTAGTAAGAGAAGCAGTTAGTAGGTTACAACAAAGTGGTTTAATAGAAGTTAAATCTGGAAGTGGTATGTATATAACTGAAAAAGATAAGCATCTATCTATGCTTTTTGAGTCTCACATGAAAGTTCATGGATTTAAAATTAAAGAATTATTAGAAGTACGTAAAATTATAGAATTAGGTGCTATACGTTTAATTATCGAAGGAAAATTAAACGTAGACTCTCAAAAGTTGAAAGATATTAATAAGAAATATTATGACTCTATAAAACAAGCTGATCAATTGGCGCTATATGATTCGATTTTTCACGAAACCATCATTTTATTTACTAAAAATCAAACGCTTATTTCTATGAGTAAAGTTATTAAAGAATATTTTTCAAAGAATCAATTCAATAAAGTCGTAGTTCAAGAAGATATAGAAAAATCTTTTTACGAACATAGTAAGATTATAGAAGCTATAGAATCGTTAAATTTAATTTTAGCGCATGAAATAATGAATAACCATCTTTCAAGAGTGTTTGAATGGATAGAAGATTTGGAGCGTAAATCATGAGTAATTTAAATAAAATAGAAGTACAAAGTTTAAAGGAACAAGTTTTACAAGAAATTAAACAATATATTTTATCAAATGGCTTAACTATGGGCGACAAATTACCTACAGAAAGAGCGCTTACTGAAATGTATGGTGTAAGCCGTTCTGTTGTACGAGAAGCACTTAGTTATTTAGAACATACAGGTGTTATAGAAACGGTTCAAGGTAGAGGTACAGTCATTAAAGCACCTGATGTAACGAGCTTAGTAGAAGGTTTTTTATTTAGTTTTCAAGTTGCAAATGGCTCGAAACAAGATTTATTATCTTTAAGAATTATTTTTGAATGTGCAGCTATAGAAGAAATTATTAAAAATAATAAAGATATTGAATTATTGTCTCAAATAGTAAATGAGGATGTAAAGAATCATTATGAGAATGATCGTAAATTCCATCAAGCAATTTTACATTCGACTGGTAACGCACTATTTGAACAGTTGAGTACAGTCGTACAATCATACTTTTATCATATTGAAAATCAACAGCAAGAAATTGACTATAAAGAAACATCTCAAACACATAAACGTATAGTAGAAGCAATCCATAATAAAGACATTACAACTGCAAAAGAATTAATGACTAAGCATTTATCACTTAAGGAGGGCTAACATGAAAATAGCTATAGATATAGGTGGAACTTATATTAAATCTGGAGTAATAGATGAAGCACAAAAACTTCATGGTTATCAAAAAGTCAAAACACCGGAAAATATTCAAAACGAAATACTTAATGAAGTTAAAAATATTATAGAAATGTATGTGAAGGACTTCGAGTTGAATAATCCCAAAGTAGGTATTTCAACAGCAGGAGTGGTTGACTCTGAAAAAGGTGTGATTACTTATGCAGGCCCGACAATACCTGGATATAATGGAACAAACTTTAAAAAGTCATTGGCATATATCACTCATAATGTTGAGATTCACAACGATGTGTCTTGTGCGTTGTTAGGGGAATTATCTGAGCATGATGGTAATACTCAATCATTATTTTTAATGACAATTGGTACCGGAATAGGAGGCGCTTATTACGAAGATAAATTATTAGATGGTGCGAATTATAAAGCATGTGAAATTGGTTATTTATTATATGATGGAGAGACAAATACAACGTATGAAGACCGTGCTTCAACAAATGCTTTAAAATCAATAATTAATCAGCAATATAGTGAACCTGTTTCTGTAGAACAGTTATTTGAGTTGGCATATAGCGATGATGAAAAAGCAATGACTATATTAAAGAACTGGGCTAAAAAAGTCGCAGAAGGAATTGCACAGGTTCAAATAGTATTTGATCCTGAGATTATACTTATTGGTGGAGGTATCTCAAAACAAGAGGAGAAGCTGATTGATTTAATTGAACCATATATAAATCAATATTTACCAGAAGATTATGGGCATGCACGTATTGAAACAACTTCAAAAGGTAATGACTCTGCTTTATATGGGGCTGTAGCACTTTTTGATTTATTGTTAACTTAATATTTATTTTGGTTAACAATGTGATATAATATATCTTATCTTATTAATAGGAGTGAAAACTTTGAAGACAAAAGATATCGTTATTATCGCAATGTTTACCGCATTTATAGCTATGCTAGCATTTATACCACCAATTCCGTTACCCTTTATGCCAGTTCCAATAGCTTTTCAAAATACAGGCATCATGTTGGCCGGGTGTCTATTAGGGTATAAAAGAGGTACGCTTAGTGTAGTTATATTTTTATTATTAGTTGCAGTCGGACTACCTATTTTAACTGGAGGAAGAGGCGGATTAGGTGTATTTTTCGGTCCATCAGCAGGCTACATATTAGGATACCCGCTTATTACATTTCTTATTGGTTACTTTATCGATATAAAGTGGAAGAAGTTAACATTTGTTTACGTACTTATCATTAATATAGTAATAGGTGTACTATTATTGAATTTAATCGGTGGATTTGTCATGGGGGAATTCATGAATATCTCTATTTCTAAGAGGTATATTTTCGCAGCTACATTCTTGCCAGGAGATATCGTTAAAGCTATTTTAACAACTATGTTATTATTTAGTTTAAAACATATACCTGAAATTAAAAGGATAAGAAATAGTTAAGAGGTGAAGTAATATGATATCGTTTAAAGATATAATTACCGATGGCGATATTTTAGAAACTACAAATCGATATATTCACTATCAAACTTTGCATAAAAGAATACAATATGATTCAAATAAAATAGTTTATAAAATTATGCCTGATTTACATACCTTTAAAAAAGATGAACAATTGTTAAAAGCATTACATGATCAACATAAGCAACCATTTTTAAAATTTGTATTCCCAGAAAATGAGCGACTTGAGGAACCATTAAGTTCATATTTAACTTATAGAGGTTATGAGTATAGTTGGTTAGAATTATATGTAGTTACACCTCAAAGATTATTAAAAGAACCACATGAAGATATAGAAGTAATGCCTACAGATGAAGATAATATTGTAGATTTTTTAAATATTTCTTATGAATTTGATAAAAAGTTTGGGACAGACTATGCAGAATTGAAAGTAGAAGATAATAAAAAGCAATTTAATTCGGACAATCCTATACAAGTCATTTCTTATTATAAAGGGAAACCGGCTGGGATTTTACTAATATGGGATAATGAAGCATATGTCGAACTAGATAGCTTTACTGTTAGAGAACCAATGAGAAGACTAGGTATAGGATCACAAATGCAATCGTTTGTAGCGAATTATGCGAAAGGGAAATCCGTAATACTCGTTGCAGATGGTGAAGATACTGCAAAAGATATGTATAAAGCACAAGGTTATCAATATGGTGGATTCCAATATGAAGCATTAAAAGAATTTACAGTAGAATAAAAAGTACAAAATGCTCTTTCTTTAAAATGCAGTTATGCATTTTTGAAAGAGCATTATTCTTGTAAACTAGTAGTTAATCTATTTCTAGTCGTTCTGGGTGAGAATATACGTTAAAGCTACCATCTCTTATAAAACCTATAGCTGTTATGTTAAGATCATTAGCTATTTCAATAGCTAAATTAGTCGGTGCTGATTTGGAAAGTATAACACCAACGCCAATCTTTGCTGCTTTTATTAATATTTCCGAGGAAATACGACCGCTAAAAATAAGCACTTTATTTCTTACAGGTATATCTTCTTGGATGCAGTATCCGTATAATTTATCTAGCGCATTGTGTCGACCAATATCAGCTCGATGTTCATAAAACATGTCGCCATCACTAATAGCAGCGTTATGCAATCCACCTGTTTGTTGGAAAATTTTACTTTCTGTTTGAAGCTGGTCCATCATACTAAGAATTTGATTCGGCTTTATTTTTATTTTTGAATTCGATATTTTAGCAGTTAAAGCATCATTGTTAAAATAAAAAGAGCGACTTTTACCACAACAAGATGAAATCATACGTTGTGTGAATTTATTATCGTTAAGATTTATTTTTTTATTTAGTTCTACATGAGCAAAACCTTTCGAATCATCTATTGAAATTTGCATTAAATCACTTTTTTTGAATATAACGCCTTCTGAAGCTAAAAATCCTAGAACAAGTTCTTTGAGGTTCTTCGGTGAGCAAATTATTGTAGCAAATTCTTCGCCATTAACCATAATGGTAATTGGGAATTCAGTGACATAATCATCTGTAGTTTCTCTTAATTCTTGATGTTCATATCTTAAAATGGGTTGGTTAAAAGTCATATTCTGCTCCATATATATTCCTCACTTTAATTATCGATTTATTTATGATTACTATTTTACTGTGAAGAATGAACTTTTAAAAGAAGAAAGCTTTTACATAACTTACGTTATATTCTAAAAATTAAATTAATTTAGGTAAGGTAAAGCCCTAAATTGTCAATCATATTACCCTGAAAATTAATTTGATTATTCTATTTAATACATATTTGTGAAAAAATATATAAGGAACTTTCATTAATCGATTGAAAGGTGTAAATTAAGTTTATACATATTTTGAAACGGAGATGAATGAGAAAATGAAGAAGGCCTTACTATTGATTCTGACATTACTACTTGTCTTAGCTGGATGTAGTTCAGAATCAAATCAGGACAAAGCTAGAAAAGAAAATGCTGACAAAACATTTACTGTTGCAGCAGCAGCGAGTTTAACAGATGTTACAAAAGCATTAGAAAAAGAATTTAAGAAAGAACATCCTAAAACAAAAATTAAATTTAACTATGGTGGGTCAGGTAGTCTTCGTAAACAAGTTGAAGCTGGCGCAGATGTCGATGTCATGATGTCAGCTAATACTTCTGATATCGATAAATTAAAAGATGAAGATAAAGTTTCTGAAGTTTATGATTATGCTGAAAATAAATTAATCATTATAAAATATAAAAACTCTCCAATTAAAAATTTAAAAGATATCAGTTCACCAAAAAAAATATCTCTTGGTGAAGAAAAAAGTGTACCAGCAGGTCAGTATGCAATTGAATATATGAAAAAAGAAGATATATATAATGGCATGACGAGTACTTTTGTATTTGCAAAAGATGTTAAACAAGTACTAAATTATGTACAAAATGAAAATGCAGAAGCAGGCTTTGTTTATGCTACAGATATTTATAAAGGTAAAAATGAAAAAGTGAGAAATATTGAAAAATTATCTGATGCACCTTTAGACAGACCTATTGTTTATAGAGCAGGTCTTGTAACTGATAATAAAGAAGCAAAAGAATGGTTTGAATTCTTAAAAACAAAAGAAGCCAAACAAACATTTAAAGATTATCACTTTGAAGAATAGGAGATAAATTATGCCAGATTTAACACCACTTTGGATATCAATTAAAGTATCGTTAATCAGTACTATTATTGTATGCATATTAGGGATTTTTCTGGCGAAATTAATGCATAGATATAAAGGTAAAATGCGTCCTATTATTGAAAGTATTATTATGTTACCAATCGTTTTGCCACCTACTGTGATGGGGTTTATATTATTGATTATATTTTCTAAAAACAAATTGTTTGGTGGCATTTTAGATGAAGTCTTTCATGTTCAAATTATATTTACATGGGTTGGAGCTGTCATAGCAGCTGTTATCGTAAGTTTACCTTTAATGTATCAACACGTAATAAATGGATTTCAATCTATCAATCCTAAAATGTTAAACTCTGCGAGAACAATGGGAGCTAGCGAAAGTAAGATTTTTAGACAGATTATTTTACCATTATCAAAGCGAGCAATATTTTCAGGTATTGTAATGAGCTTTGCAAGAGCATTAGGTGAATTTGGTGCAACTTTAATGATCGCTGGCTATATACCTGGATTAACGAATACATTACCTTTAGAAATATATTTCTTAGTTCAAGCAGGAGAAGAATATAAAGCCTGGATATGGGTGCTTGTATTGATTGCATTTGCTATTTGCGTTATTAGCACTATTAACATATTGAACCAGAAGAATCATAAATGGGAGTAGATATTAGTGATTGATATTCAAATTAAAAAGCATTTCAAAACGCGAACGATTGAAATGAACGTTCAATCTAATGAACCTAAAATATACGCAATAGTAGGTAAGTCGGGAATAGGTAAAACTACGATGTTAAATATAATAGCAGGTTTGAATGAAGCGGATGACTGTAAGATTAAAGTTAACCACAATTTATTAAGTAATCATCACCATTTAGTAAAAGTACAAGATAGAAATATAGGTTATTTATTCCAAGATTATCAACTATTTCCTCATATGACGGTAAATGAAAACATTCATTTTATGACAAGTCAAAATGAAAATACAAAACAATTAATTAAACATTTGCGAATTGAACATTGCTTAAAGCAATATCCTTCAACATTATCGGGTGGAGAATCACAACGCGTTGCACTTTGTAGAGTTTTAAGTGTGAAACCTAATTTATTATTGCTAGATGAACCATTTTCTAGTCTTGATGATGAAACTAAAGAAGAAGGGATGAACCTTATTAAATATATATTTAATACATGGCATATTCCTATCATTCTCGTAACACATTCTAAAAAAGAAGTTCAACGATTAGCACATGAAATAATAGAGATTAAATGAATATTTAACTTAATAATATTTGTAAGCTGAGGCATTTATCGATGTCTCAGCTTTTTTATCTTTAGTTAGGGATTTCGAGAAGCGGTATAGGTAATCCCCTAATACATATACTTTGTGAAAAAATGTACAATTTTATTAATAAAGGGCAAATATTAGGAGGTTCTATATATGGCTAAACTCGGTTTGAAATTCTTTAAACCTACAGAAAAATTTAATGGAAATTGGTCAATTTTAGAAGAGAAGAGTAGAGAATGGGAAAAAATGTACAGAGAAAGATGGAGCCATGACAAAGTTGTTAGAACAACACACGGTGTAAACTGTACAGGTTCTTGTTCATGGAAAGTCTTTGTAAAAAACGGTGTTATTACATGGGAAAATCAACAAATTGATTATCCTTCATGTGGTCCCGATATGCCTGAATTTGAACCAAGAGGCTGTCCAAGAGGAGCTTCTTTCTCTTGGTATGAATATAGTCCGTTACGTATTAAATTTCCATATGTAAGAGGGAAGCTATGGAAATTATGGAAAGCAGCATTGAATGAATTTGGAGATCCAGTAGCAGCTTGGGCATCAATTGTAGAAGATGATGTGAAAGCTGAATTATATAAAAGTGCTCGTGGTAAAGGCGGGCACGTACGTGTTAATTGGCGAGATGTTACTCAATTAATAGCAGCTCAAATTATTTATACTGTTAAGAAATATGGACCAGATAGAATAGCTGGCTTTACACCAATACCAGCAATGTCGATGATTAGTTATGCTTCTGGTGCACGTTTTATATCTCTATTAGGTGGAGAAATGTTAAGTTTTTATGATTGGTATGCAGACTTACCACCAGCATCACCACAAATTTGGGGAGAACAAACAGACGTTCCAGAATCGAGTGATTGGTATAACGCAGGATACATTATTATGTGGGGGTCGAATGTACCTTTAACGAGAACGCCGGACGCTCATTTTATGACAGAAGTACGATATAAAGGAACTAAAGTCGTTTCGGTAGCTCCAGACTATGCAGAAAATGTGAAATTTGCGGACAATTGGCTTGCACCTAACCCAGGTACAGATGCGGCTTTAGCTCAAGCTATGACACATGTTATTTTGCAAGAATATTATGAAGATAAAAAAGAAGAAATGTTTATTAATTATGCTAAACAATATACTGATATGCCATTTGTTATTCAATTAGAACCCCATGGAGAAGGCTATAAAGCAGGAAGATATTTACGTTCAAGTGATTTAGGTATAAAGACTGAACATGCTGAATGGAAACCTGTTGTATATGATCAAAATTCTAAACAACTCGTAGTTCCGAATGGCACAATGGGTCAACGTTATGAAAAAGATGTGAAATGGAATTTAAAATTAGAAAATGAAGATGGCACTGTCATTGATCCAGCTTTAACTTTTAAAGACGCCGATGCATCAATTATGACCATTCAATTTCCTTATTTTGATAACGAAGGAAATGGTATTTTTGAAAGACCTATATTAGTAAAAGAAATTGAAAATCAAAATGGAGAAAAAATTTACGTATCAACTATTTATGATTTAATGGCTAGTCAATACGGAATAAGACGCTTTAATCATCCATTAGAAGCTACAGGGTATGATGATGAAAACTCTCTATATTCACCAAAATGGCAAGAAAAAATAACAGGTGTAAAATCATCAGTTGTTGTTCAAATCGCAAGGGAATTTGCTCAAAATGCAATCGATACAGAAGGACGCTCGATGATTATTATGGGGGCAGGTATCAATCATTGGTTTAACTCAGATACGATTTATCGAGCTATTTTAAACTTAGTTATTTTATGTGGATGTCAAGGCGTAAATGGTGGTGGTTGGGCTCACTATGTTGGTCAAGAAAAATGTAGACCGATAGAAGGATGGTCAACAATCGCTTTTGCAAAAGACTGGCAAGGACCACCAAGATTACAAAATGCTACAAGTTGGTTCTATTTTGCTACAGATCAATGGAAATACGAAGAATCAGGTGTAGATAAATTACAGTCACCATTATCTAATGAGCTTAAACACCAACACCCGGCAGATTATAACGTTTTAGCTGCACGATTAGGTTGGCTACCTTCATATCCGCAATTTGATTGCAATAGCTTATTGTTTGGAGAAGAAGCTAAAGAATCAGGAGATGATTCCAATGAAGCAATTGTTAAAAGAGCAGTTGATGCAGTTAAATCTAAAAAAACAAAATTTGCAATTGAAGATCCTGATGCTAAAAAGAATCATCCTAAAACATTATTTGTATGGCGCTCTAATTTAATTTCGAGTTCTGCTAAAGGTCAAGAATACTTTATGAAACACTTATTAGGTACTAAAGATGGATTATTAGCAAATCCAAATGAAACGGAAAAACCAGAAGAAATTGTATGGCGTGAAGAAACTAACGGTAAATTAGATTTGTTAGTAGCTTTAGATTTTAGAATGACGACTACACCTTTATATGCTGATGTCGTTTTACCAGCAGCAACATGGTATGAAAAACACGATATATCATCAACAGACATGCATCCATTTATACATCCATTTAACCCAGCAGTCGATCCATTATGGGAATCAAAATCAGACTGGGATATTTATAAAACCATAGCAAAATCAGTATCAGAATTAGCTAAAACACATATGAAAGGCGTGTTTAAAGATGTTGTAACAACACCGTTAGCACATGATACACAACAAGAAATAGCCACACCATTGGGCTTAGTAAAAGATTGGTCTAAAGGTGAAATTGAAGCAATACCTGGTAAAACAATGCCTGGATTTGCAGTTGTAGAAAGAGATTATACTCAAATTTATGACAAATATATATCAGTCGGACCTTTATTAGAAAAAGGTAAAATAGGTGCTCATGGTGTTAGCTTTTCTGTGAAAGAACAATATGACGAATTGAAGTTAATGCTTGATACGTGGGAAGATGGCACGGTTAAAAATGGCTTGCCTAGAATGGATACTGCTAGAAAAGTTGCAGATGTCATATTAAATGTATCATCTGCATCAAACGGTAAAGTATCACAAAAATCATACGAAGATTTAGAACAACAAACAGGAATGGAACTTAAAGATATTTCTGCAGAAAGAGCATCTGAAAAAATTACATTCCCTAATATTACTGCTCAACCTAGAGAAGTTATACCAACAGCAGTATTCCCAGGCTCTAACAAGTTAGGACGAAGATATTCACCATTTACAACTAACATTGAACGTCTTGTACCATTTAGAACATTAACAGGTAGACAAAGTTACTATATTGACCATGAGGTGTTTCTACAATTTGGTGAGAACTTACCAATTTATAAACCGACATTACCACCTATGGTATTTGGTACGAAGGATAAACAGATTAAAGGTGGCGTTGATACACTTGTATTACGTTATTTAACACCACATGGTAAATGGAATATCCACTCAACTTATCAAGATAATCTACACATGCTAACTCTCTTCAGAGGAGGGCCGACAGTTTGGATTTCTAAAGAAGATGCACAATCTAATGATATTAATGATAATGATTGGTTAGAAGTTTACAACAGAAATGGGCTAGTAACAGCAAGAGCAGTAGTGTCTCATAGAATGCCTAGAGGCACGATGTTTATGTATCATGCTCAAGATAAACATATTGAAACACCAGGGTCAGAAATTACAGATACTCGTGGAGGTTCACATAATGCACCAACACGTATTCATCTAAAACCAACGCAATTAGTCGGTGGATACGCACAAATTAGCTATGGATTTAATTATTACGGTCCAATCGGTAACCAAAGAGATGTATATGTAGCCATTAGAAAAATGAAGGAGGTAGATTGGCTTGAAGATTAAAGCGCAAGTAGCTATGGTTATGAACTTAGATAAATGTATAGGATGTCATACTTGTAGTGTTACGTGTAAGAGTACATGGACAAATAGAGAAGGTGCTGAATATATATGGTTCAATAACGTTGAAACTAAACCAGGGATAGGATATCCAAAAAGATGGGAAGACCAAGAAACTTATAAAGGTGGATGGGTGCTAAATAAAAAAGGTAAATTAGAATTAAAATCAGGTAGTAAACTATCAAAAATTGCACTAGGTAAAATATTCTTCAACCCTGATATGCCAGAAATGAAAGATTACTATGAACCATGGACGTATAATTACAAGCATTTAACGACAGCTAAAGAAAGTAAACATTCACCTGTTGCAAAAGCAGAATCCGTTATTTCAGGAAAAAAGCTAGATATAAAATGGGGACCGAACTGGGAGGACGATCTTGCAGGTGCACACGTTACAGGTCCGACAGATCCAAACATACAAAAGATTGAAGAAGAAATTAAATTTAATTTTGACCAAACATTTATGATGTATTTACCTAGGTTATGTGAACACTGCTTAAATCCTAGTTGTGTAGCTTCTTGTCCATCAGGCGCTATGTATAAAAGAGATGAAGACGGTATTGTACTTGTAGACCAAGACGCTTGTCGTGGATGGCGTTACTGCATGACGGGGTGTCCATATAAAAAAGTTTACTTCAACTGGAAAACAAATAAAGCAGAAAAATGTACGTTTTGTTTCCCTAGAATTGAAGCTGGATTACCAACTGTTTGTTCTGAAACTTGCACAGGACGTATGCGTTATTTAGGTGTACTACTATATGATGCTGATAAAGTACAAGAAGCAGCTTCAACAGAAAATGAGCAAGATTTATATGAAAAACAATTAGATTTATTTTTAGACCCATACGATGAAGATGTTATTCAACAAGCTGAAAAAGACGGAATCACTCAAGACTGGATTGAAGCGGCTCAAAATTCACCAGTTTATAAATTAGCTATAGAGTATAAGCTTGCGTTTCCACTACATCCTGAATACCGTACTTTACCTATGGTTTGGTATTGTCCGCCACTTAGTCCAATTATGAATTACTTTGAAGGTAAAGATTCTATTAGAAATCCGGATATGATTTTCCCAGCTATAGAAGAAATGAGACTACCAGTACAGTATTTAGCTAACATGCTTACAGCTGGTGATACTAGAACTGTTAAATTAGCATTGCAAAGAATGGCTATGATGCGTAGCTATATGAGAGCAAAATCTAGTAACAAAGAATTTGATTTATCTAGATTAGACAGAGTAGGCCTATCAGAAAGACAAACTAAAGATATGTATAGATTATTAGCTATAGCGAAACATGAAGATCGATTCGTAGTACCAACATCTCATAAAGAAGGATACATGGATACTTATAGAGCACAAGGTAGCCAAGGTTTTGGTGGAGAAATGTTTGGCTCGAATTGTGACGGATGTGGCGTACAAAGTATATCAAATGGTAAATCAGGGCAAGAGATTTATAATGAGAACTTCTATGGAGGGATTTTCCGTGATTAATTTAGAAGCTTTGAATCAATATAAAAAGAGTTTTGGTTTTTTTAGTAATCAACTTACGTATCCTGAAAAATTAGATTTTCATCCAAAAGCTTTTGAATCAGCGTTTGATGAAAAACATCCAGCTTATGATTCTATACAACAATACTGGGATAATATGTACGAAATATCACTAGATGATATTCAAGAAGTTTATACAGAGACATTTGATTTTGAAAAGAAAACAACTTTGTATATGACTTATAATAAATTAACTGAACAAAAAGAAAGAGGACAAATGTTAGCAAGGTTAAAAGTTTTATATGAAATGTTTGGTTTAGAAATGCCTAAAAGTGAATTATCGGATTTTTTACCATTAATGCTAGAATTTTTATATGCAGCTGAATGGATAGGAGATAGTCGAGCACAAGAAAGTTTAACGCTCGTTGTGATGGTTATCGAAGACGGAACATATGAATTAATGAAAGTTTTAGCTCAGAAAAATAGTCCATACTTCCATCTTATTAAAGCATTACGTGAAACATTAAAATCATGTGTAATTGAACAAGAGAAGGTGGCGAGTCATGATTAATCAATTTGTTTGGGTCATTTTTCCTTATTTATGTGTAGCCATATTTATAGTTGGGCATATATTTAGATTTAAATATGATCAGTTTTCATGGACCGCAAAATCAAGTGAATTCATTGAGAAAAAGCAATTAATGTGGGGGAGTATTTTATTCCATTTAGGTATTATTCCAGTTATTTTTGGGCATATTGTTGGTTTAGGTATACCTGCTGAATGGCTAAGTGCTATAGGTGTAAGCAATCATTTATACCATATAGGAGCGGTTTATATCGGAAGTATATTTGGTATAGTTACATTAATCGGTATGTTTTTATTAACAGCTCGTAGAATTACTAAACACAATGTAAGAAGAATGAGTTCATTTTCCGATATTTTAGTTAATATATTATTATTAGCGATTGTATTTATGGGATGTGTAGCTACTTTATGGACGAATGCAACGGTACCAGATTTTGATTATAGACAAACAATTTCTGTGTGGTTTAGAGGTTTGTTGATTTTTAGACCTAATGCGGAATTAATGACTACTGTTCCGTGGACATTTAAGACGCATATTATTTTAGGGTTATTGATAACAAGTATGTGGCCATTCACTCGATTAGTACATGTGTGGAGCGTGCCATTAACTTACTTTAGTAGAAGTTATATTATTTACAGAAAGCATAAAACGAATTAAACTAAAGTTGAAAAATGAGTTGAGGTGCTGAAAAATGTCTGATGATTTTAATTTTCAAGAAAAACTTGATCAAATTAGAAATAAGTATGATTTTGATTTTGCTGGTATCGCTATGGCTTTGGACACAAATTTGTCTAGTCACATAAAATGGCAGTATGTATCTGGAAATTTGAATCATAGATATAAAAACATCATTTTAAGAAACGGCAGGGGTATAGCAGGAATTGTAATTAAGAGTGGTAAAGAAATGATTCTTCATAATATTAAAGACAGCATTTACAATGACCAAGTCTTTAATTATCCGATTATTCAAAGCGAGGAATTAACTGCTCTTATTGCATTTCCATTATGGATTAAAAATAGAGTGAAGGGTGTTCTATTGTTAGGACAAAGAAACGATAAACGATTACCAAATTTAGAACAATTGCATTTTTCTAGTTTTGGCCCTTTTCAAAGAGAGGATATGATTAATTCATGAGTGTAGATAACGCTTCAAAATTAAACAATATTTTAAAGCAGTATTATGAAAAAACAAGTGAAATGATCGTCTTTTTAAATAGTAAAGGACAAATTATTGATATGAATAAAGCGGCTAGAAAAATCATTTCAGAAGATAATCAAGAGCCTTTGACACATGCTATATGTAGTAGGTGTGAAGGTTATTCAAATGAATACGCACTACAATCGTGTAGAGATTGTTTCTTAGAATCAACGAACATTGGTAATACAAGCTTCCAAGTATTTATGCAAACAAACAGTGGATCAGTAGAACCTTTCACTGCGACTTATCAAACGATTAGCCAAGAAGAAGATATCATGGTGTACACGCTACAAAATGTGTCCCCACAAATTGAAAGACAACAAAAATTACATCAACAAACAATGATGCAAAAGATCATTTCAGCACAAGAAAATGAAAGAAAAAGAATTTCAAGAGAACTACATGACGGTGTTGTTCAAGAATTATTAAATGTCAGTGTAGAGTTGAGATTACTTAAATACCAAGATGATATAGATCAATTGAAAACTCAGTCACAAGATATAGAAAGTATAATGTCTAGATTAATAGATGATATTCGCAATTTATCTTTAGAGTTAAGACCATCTTCATTAGATGACTTAGGTTTAAATGCTGCATTTAAATCATATTTCAAACAGTTGGAGAAGAACTTTGGATTTATAGTTCATTATCACTTTGATTCTGTTGAGCTTAGATTTAATCCAGAAATTGAAACGGTTGTTTACCGAATTGTCCAAGAAGCGGTATTTAATTCTTTAAAATATGCTAATGTAGATAGTGTTGATGTACACATGTTATTTGAAGACAATATGATTCAAGTAGAAGTGGCTGATCAAGGTGCCGGTTTTGTTATTGGAAGTCAACCTAAAGGGTCAGGGCTAGGTCTGTATGGCATGCAAGAGCGTGCAGAAATAGTAGGTGGTAGCGTTAATATTGAAAGCAAAATAGGTAAAGGTACTAACATTAAATTAAAAGTGCCAATAGCATAAACGTGGAGGAAGACAAATGAAACTCGTAATTGCAGATGATCATGCAGTTGTTAGAACAGGTTTTTCTATGATATTAAACTATCAAGAAGATATGGAAGTAGTGGCAACTGCCGCAGATGGAATAGAAGCATATCAAATGGTTGCTAAACATAAGCCTGATGTATTGATTATGGATTTAAGTATGCCGCCAGGTGAATCTGGATTAATTGCGACGGGTAAAATTTCAGAAGATTTTAAGGAAACTAAAATACTTATATTAACGATGTTTGACGATGAAGAATATCTGTTTCATGTTTTAAGAAATGGAGCTAAAGGTTATATCTTGAAAAATGCGCCTGATGAAGAATTAATTCACGCAGTAAGAACAGTTTATAAAGATGAAATGTATATTGATTCGAAAGTTACGAGTGCACTTGTTAATGAGCTTGTTAACCCAAGTAACCAAGCAGATACTAACTCGAATGATCCATTTAAAATTTTATCTCAAAGAGAATTAGAGATACTTCCTTTAATCGCAAAAGGGTACGGAAATAAAGACATAGCTGAAAAGTTATTTGTTTCAGTAAAAACAATAGAAGCACATAAAGCACGAATTATGGATAAACTTAATTTAAAATCTCGTCCAGAATTAGTTGAATATGCTATGAAGAAAAAATTATTAGATTTTTAAATGGTTAATCACCATATCGTACAAATCAATAGGATATAAAGTTGTAACGTGCAAGGACATCGAGCCTTGCACGTTATTTTTTGAGGATACGACTTATAGTGGCAAGAGATGACTTGCTTGTTGGATTAATTAAGCCGAAAATCCAATAAGAGCCCGTTTAGTTGGATTAATTATGGCAATAATCCAAATAGAACACATTTTGTTGGATTAACTATGGCAATAATCCAAATAGAACACATTTTGTTGGATTAACTATGGCAATAATCCAAATAGAACACCTTTTGTTGGATTAATTAAGACAAAAATCCAATAAGAGCCATTTAGTTGGATTAATTAAATTGAAAATCCAATAAGAACCTGTTTAGTTGGATTAATTAAGTTGAAAATCCAATAAGAGCCATTTAGTTGGATTAATTAAGCCGAAAATCCAATAAGAACCTGTTTAGTTGGATTAATTAAGTTGAAAATCCAATAAGAGCCATTTAGTTGGATTAATTAAGCCGAAAATCCAATAAGGACCTGTTTAGTTGGATTAATTAAGTTGATAATCCAATAAGAGCCATTTAGTTGGATTAATTAAGTCGAAAATCCAATAAGAACCTGTTTAGTTGGATTAATTAAGCCGAAAATCCAATAAGAGCTAAATTTATTAGATTAACTATCAATTTAGCTCTGAATTTCACTTGAACGAATTTGTAAAGTGCTGACGCCCAAGGGAATAGTATGAGCGAGAGACTACAGACTCGAGCCATACATTAGACGACCACGCACTTTCAAATCAGCAGATTAGGAGAATTATTTTGAGTTAAGTACTTCTACCTCACACCCATTACTTTATAGGGAAATTACTGAAGGAGGTAAGGGGAATTCCTTATGTGCAGTTTTTCACAAATAACCTAAAATGTAGTTGAAAAGAGTTTTAAATTATCTACAAATAAAAAGGGTGAAAGTCATGAAAAACAACACAGGTAAAGTCCAATTACCGTTACAAACCTTAAGCTTAATGGCAGGATTTATGGTGTGGAGTATTTTAGCTCCTTTAATGCCATACATATCACAAGATTTTAACGTACCAGAAAGTCAGAAAGCTATTATTTTAGCGATACCTGTTATTCTAGGTTCAATTCTAAGAATTCCTATTGGTTATTACACAAACTTAATTGGATCTAGACTTGTCTTTTTAATTAGTTTTATTATTTTAATTTTTCCAGTATTTTATTTAAGTCAAGCAACTTCAACTACAGGACTAATGATAGCTGGATTCTTTATTGGTTTAGGTGGTGCAGTGTTTTCAGTTGGTGTTACATCGATTCCTAAATATTATCCGAAAGAAAAACATGGTTTTGCTAATGGTATATACGGTATGGGTAATTTAGGTACAGCTGTTTCATCATTTTTATCTCCACCAATAGCAGGGGCTATAGGTTGGCAACATACTGTTCAATTATATGTACTAGTAATGGCGTTATTTGCTATTTTGATGTTTGTTTTTGGAGATAAACAAGAGCCTAAAGTTAAAGTACCTATGTTAAAACAAACTAAACAAGTAGCAAACAACTATAAACTTTACTATTTCAGTTTTTGGTATTTCATCACATTTGGTGCATTCGTAGCTTTCGGATTATTTTTACCAAACTTTTTAGTAGGACACTTTGAAATTGACAAGGTAGATGCAGGCATACGAACTGGTGTGTTTATCGCAATAGCTACAATATTAAGACCAATCGGTGGTATGTTGGGCGATAAATTTAATGCATTAAATATGTTGAAAATATTCTTTGGCATTATGATAGCTGGTGCTTTAATACTAGCATTATCAAATCATATCATGTTATTTACAATTGGTTGTTTAACAATCAGTGTGTCTGCAGGTATTGGAAATGGACTAATTTTCAAACTTGTTCCTACTTATTTCAGCAAAGAAGCTGGTGTAGTAAACGGAATCGTATCAATGATGGGCGGTTTAGGAGGATTTTTCCCACCACTTATTATTACTATGGTCACCGCCTTAACAGGTTCAAACCATTTAGCATTTTTCTTGTTAGCGATATTTGGTTTAGTAGCTTTAATCTCGATGATGCATATGACAAAAGTAGAAAAGAAAACAATTTAATGTTCTTAGGGAGTGGAACATAATCAATGTCTCAAACTCATTAGTTATAGTGGCACTATAAAATCTTTTTAAAATTAGGATTTCTGTACCGCTCCCTAAATTATTATATTTCTGTTCAATTCCCTCTATTGATTGAGGATATTGCAATTTCAATCTATAATGGAGATAAAGAGTCGTGAAAGGTTGGTATAAATGAACGAA
This sequence comes from Mammaliicoccus sp. JADD-157, assembly GCF_049310805.1. NCBI lineage: Bacteria > Bacillati > Bacillota > Bacilli > Caryophanales > Staphylococcaceae > Mammaliicoccus > Mammaliicoccus sp. JADD-157. The sequence goes on from NZ_JBMOVZ010000005.1 coordinate 129,206, forward strand.
CGATATTCTCGTCAAATTTTATTTGATAAAATTGGTGAAAAAGGACAAGAAAATATAGCAAAAAGTAATGTGACAATAGTAGGGATGGGTGCACTTGGAACGCATGTTGCGGAACAGTTAACACGCTCAGGGATAGCGCGATTAAATATTATAGATCGTGATTATGTAGAAGTATCAAACTTGCAAAGACAAACGTTATTTACTGAAAGTGATATAAAAGAAATGCTTCCAAAAGTAGTCGCTGCAGAAAAACATTTAAGAAAAATTAGAGAAGATATAACAATAAAAACTTATATCGCACAATGTGACGCTAAATTATTACAAGAAGTTGCAAGATATTCTGATGTCATCATTGATGCTACAGATAATTTTAATACGAGATTATTAATAAATGATTTTGCATATAAAATGAATATTCCATGGATTTATGGTGCTTGCTTAGAATCTACATATGTTCAAGCTACATTTATCCCAGAAAAAACACCGTGCTTTAATTGTTTATTGCCAGAAATTCCGGCTATAAATCGCACTTGTGATACTGTTGGTGTCATTAATCCAGCAGTTACTATGGCGACCAGCTTACAAGTAACAGATGCGCTTAAAATTTTATCTGGAGAAGAGTTTACGCCGAAGTTAACATTCGGTGATGTATGGGAAGGTGACCATCAATCATTTGGTTTTACACAAATGAAACGAGATGAATGTGAAACATGCGGAGAAAATCCAACTTATCCTCATTTATCATCATCAAGTCAAATGATTACTGAGCTGTGTGGACGCGATACAATTCAATATATTAATGAAAAGTTAAATCGACCAGCTATTGAAAAGTTTATAGCTCAAAATGGTTTGTTGCATAGATCAAACGCTTATATGATTCAATATTTATATGATGATCACCGAGTTGTTGCTTTTAATAACGGAAGATTATTAATTCACGATATCGGATCTGTAGAAGAAGGTAAACAATTTGTAGAAAATATGTTTGGCTAGGAGGTTAAATAATGAGTGTGATTGATAAAATTGATAGAAATATAAACATTGCAGTTTTAACAGTTAGTGATACTAGAAATAAAGAAACTGATAAAGGTGGGCAACTTGTTCTATCTTATTTAAATGGTATGAATGTGTCGGTAAAAGAAGAGCATTATAAAATAGTTAGAGATGATGCATCTTTTATACGTGAAGCTATTCAAACATGGTTATCCCAAGATATTGACGCCATTATAACAACAGGTGGGACAGGTATAAGTACACGAGATGTTACAATCGAAGCAATTACACCATTATTTGACAAAGAAATAGAGGGCTTTGGAGAAATATTTAGATATTTGAGCTATACAGAAGATGTAGGTTCTCGTGCAATTTTATCTAGAGCAGTCGCTGGAACAGTAGGTAAGCAAATTATAATGTCTATACCAGGGTCAACTGGCGCTGTGAAATTGGCAATGGAAAAGCTCATAACCAAAGAATTAAATCATTTAGTGTATGAGCTTAATAAGTAAATTATTGACGATTGAAGTCTCCATTAACGCCTCCGGATTTATGAGATAAATAAGTCTCACCAATAATCATGCCTTTGTCTACAGCTTTACACATATCATAAATTGTTAAAGCTGATACACTGGCAGCCGTTAATGCTTCCATTTCAACGCCAGTTTGGCCTTTAGTCTTAACTGTTGCAGTTATATTTAAGTTATTCAAATCTTCAACATCCCAGTTAAATTCGATATCAATACCTGTAAGTTGTAAAGGATGACACATAGGAATAAGCTGACTCGTGTTTTTTGCAGCCATAATACCTGCAATTTGAGCAGTTCCTAGTACGTCACCTTTTTTGTTTTTACCATTTTGAATTTGGTTATAAATTTTTTCATTAACTTGAATACTTGAATGAGCGACAGCAATTCTTGTACTTGTTTCTTTATTTGAAACGTCTACCATTTTCGCTCGACCTTGTTCATTAAAATGTGTGAAATCTGACATGTATAATCATCCTTTCTTAAGTTTATTATAACATGTGAACATAGTTAAATTATGAATGGAGTGCATATTATGACAGTTGAAATTAGAAAACCAATACCAGTTGATGATGCGATAAAACGTGTTATTGAAGTTGTTGAGAATAAAGATCCTATAACAGTACATATTGATGATGCTCTGGATTATATATTGGCGGAAGATGTTATCGCTACATATGATATTCCTAGATTTAATAAATCACCATTCGATGGCTTTGCTATCAATAGTAAAGATTCAGAAGAGGCAGAAAGTAATAACCGAATACAATTCGACGTAGTTGATCACATAGGAGCAGGAACACCATCTAAAGTGCGCATTAAAGGTTACGAAGCGGTTCGTATTATGACTGGAGCTCCTTTACCTGAAGGTGCAGACGCAGTCGTTATGTTTGAACAAACGACAGAAAATGAAAATGGATTTACAATTAGAAAACCTTTTAAACCTGGAGAAAATATTGCATTTAAAGGTGAAGAATGTACGGAAGATGATGTTGTATTAGAAAAAGGTCAATTGGTTAACAGTGGTGTTATAGCTGTGTTAGCTACTTTTGGTTATGAAAAAGTAAAAGTATTTAAAAGACCGACAGTAGCCATTATTGCAACAGGTAGTGAGTTAGTAGGACCCAATGAACCATTAGAACCAGGTAAAATCAGAAATTCAAATGGCCCAATGATTAAAGCGTTATGTGATCAAATGAATATTCAATCCAAAACTTATAAAATACAAGAGGATAACTTACAAGGATGTACTGAAAGCGTAAATAAAGCACTGTCTGAAAATGATATCGTCATTACTACAGGTGGTGTATCAGTAGGTGACTTTGATTATTTACCACAAGTATATAAAGAAATTGGTGCAGAAGTATTATTTAATAAAGTACAAATGAGACCTGGTAGTGTTACAACAGTAGCTTATAAAAATGACAAACTATTATTTGGTTTATCAGGTAACCCTTCTGCATGTTATTCGGGCTTTCATTTATTCACAAGGCCAACTATTCTAAAAATGATGGCAAGCAAAGATATATATCCAGTTATTATAAATGCTAAATTAGGTGAAGACTTTAAAAAACCTAATCCTTTTACTAGATTCATTCGAGGTAAACTCTCATTTACAATCGATGGGGTAATTGCTGTTCCATCAGGTTTTAATAAATCAAACGCTGTGGTTGCAATAGCAAAAAGCAACGGAATGATTATATTGCCGAGTGGTACTAGAGGTTACAGTAAAGGTGATGAAGTAAAGGTATTACTTACTGATCATCAATCATACGAAAGTAATTTAAATATATGAAAATCATGCAAATTGTAGGTTATAAAAATAGTGGTAAAACAACTTTGATTAATGACTTAATTAAAATATGCCAAGAATACCAGTTATCTGTTTCGACGATTAAACACCATGGGCATGGAACACAAGATATATCTTTAAATCATAAAGAAGTAGATAGTCTTTCATTTATTAATAATGGTGCAGAAGAAAGTATCGTTTTGGGACATGAATTAATTGAACGTGTCACAAAAGTTCATCGTTCATTAACAGAAATTATTAACAAAGATTTATCCATACAACCAGATATTTTATTGATTGAAGGATTCAAATCTGAAGATTACCCTAAAGTAGTATTGGGTGAAAATACAGATAATCTAAACGATAAATTAAGCAATGTAGTCTATAACTTTAATGCATACAATCAAGATGAAAGAAAACTATTTCTTGATTGGTTTAAAAAATGGTTATTCCAAAAAGAGTAGGTGCAATTATGAAACAATTTGAAATTGTCTCTGAACCAATAAATCCAGAAAAATATAGAGAATGGACATTAAACTCACGACAAGGAGCTATTGTAGTATTTACAGGACATGTGAGAGAATGGACAAAAGGCATCAAGACAGAATATTTAGCATATGAAGCTTATAAGCCTATGGCTGAGAAAAAAATGGCTCAAATAGGCGAAGAAATTGAAAAAAAGTGGCCAGGTACAATTATTGCAATTGCCCATAGAATTGGTGAGTTACAAATTTCTGATATTGCAGTTGTTATTAGTGTTTCTTCACCTCATAGGCACGATGCATATGCGGCAAATGAATATGCTATAGAGCGTATAAAAGAAATTGTACCAATATGGAAAAAAGAGATATGGGAAGATGGTGAAGAATGGCAAGGTTCCCAAAAACAATACCATTCTTCAATTAAAATGGAGGACTGATTATGAAAGTATTGTATTTTGCTCATTTAAAAGAATTATTAAACAAAAAAGAAGAGCAAATTACGCTCAATAAAACATACTCTGTGTTAGAATTTAAGCAATATTTATTTGAAAATTATCCGGAATTAAAAGGAGAAATTTTTCAAATAGCTGTTAATGAGGAGTTTGTGCAAGATGATGACACAATAACTAGTGATGCTACAGTTGCACTTATTCCACCAGTTAGTGGAGGGTAAAAGAAAAATGATAGCAATAATTCTAGCTGGAGGACAATCCAGTCGTTTTGGTTCACCAAAAGCTTTTGCAACAATTGAAGGGGAAGTATTCTATAAAAAAATTATTAAAACTTTGAATCAAACCAACTTATTCGAGAGAATTGTAATAAGTACAAATGAAACTTTAAAAGATTCATTTGATTATAGTGATGTTGTAGTAGATGAACCAGTATATGCAAATAACGGTCCATTAAGCGGTATATACAGTGTAATGGAATCATACGATACCGAATGTTATTTTGTGATTGCATGTGATACACCGATGGTAACTGAAAAATCTATCAGTTATTTATATCAATTTTTTATATCTCGAGTAATGGAGGAACAGCTAGATATTGCTGGATATGAAGCGAATGGTTTTAAAATGCCAACATTAGCATTTTATAGTCATCGTGTTAAAAGTGAAATTAAACAATCTTTAGATCAAGGTCAATATAGAATGAAAGAAATATATGAAAATAGACCTGCACAATGGTTAGATGTGGATGAAATAAATAATCAACATAATTGGTATAAAAATATTAACTATCAAGAGGATTTGAAAGAAATAGAGCATTAACTGTTGTAGGTAGAGGGGGCGTTACGATGAATCAAGCAATCAAGGATAAATTAGGACGACCAATTAGAGATTTAAGAATATCTGTTACGGATCGTTGTAATTTTCGATGTGATTATTGTATGCCAAAAGAAATATTTGGCGATGACTTTGTATTTTTACCTAAACAAGAACTGCTCAGTTTTGACGAAATCATCCGTTTAGCTCGATTATACAGTAGCCTTGGTGTTGAAAAAGTAAGAATTACAGGAGGAGAACCTCTTTTAAGACGTGATTTGTATAAATTAATCCAAGGTATTAATGAAATTGAAGGTATTAATGATATTGGTTTAACAACGAATGGTTTGTTGCTAAAAAAACACGGCCAAAATCTATACGATGCAGGATTAAGAAGGATTAATGTCAGCATAGATGCATTAGATAATGAACTATTTAAATCGATTAACAACCGTAATATCTCTGCTTCACAAATACTTGAACAAATTGATTACGCTAAGAAAATAGGTTTTAAAGTAAAAGTAAACGTAGTTATACAAAAAGGTATTAACGATCAAGAAATTATACCTTTAGTAGAATACTTTAAAAATAACAATATTGTCGTAAGATTTATAGAATTTATGGATGTAGGAAATGATAATGGTTGGAATTTTGATAAAGTAGTCACGAAAAAAGAAATGCTAGAACAAATCGGTCAACATTTTGAAATCGAACCAGTAGAATCAAGTTATTTTGGCGAGGTCGCGACTTATTACCGACATAAAGATAATGGTGCTCAATTTGGATTAATTACAAGTGTATCTGCATCATTTTGTTCTTCATGTACAAGAGCAAGAATCTCCTCAGATGGAAAATTTTATGGTTGTCTTTTTGCTGAGAAAAATGGTTATGATATAAAAACTGAATTGCGAGATGGAAAGACAGATAATGAAATATTATCAACACTCAAATATTTATGGAATATTCGAGATGATAAATATTCAGATGAAAGAACGGAAGCAACAGTGGCGAGACGTAAGAAAAACAAAATCAACATGAATTATATTGGTGGTTAAACGTAAAAAAACAGCAACCTGTTAATTTTAAAATAACGGGTTGCTGTTTCATTTGTATAAAGAAACCTTTATTTTTCAAAATATACACGAATAATCATATCTAGTGCATCATGACTTAATTGTAAAGTGTCTTTGCCTGCTTGATTCATCATATATGCTGTATTTTCATCGTTAAAGTTTATGGATTTTGAAAAATAAGGTGCAAATACATCTATAAAACTATTAAGCACTCTTTCTTCATCTGTAATGGTATTAATTTCAGATATAGGTGCGACTTCTAATTGATGAAAGTCTAAATGTTTTTTTATTGTTTCAAAAATAAAATCATTTGAAGGCGGATAATTATTTGTTGCATGATAAATTTTTTGATTTTCTGCATAATCACAAGCCACCGTCAAAACATCTACAACATAATCAACAGGTACAAAATTAGAAGTATGTGTGCTATCTCCAAATAATCTGTATACAGTTTCAATGTTTTTATTAGTGATTCTTCGTTTAAAAACTTTTAAAGCTTTCATAAATCCATATAATGTAAATTTAGAATCTGCTTCTCCAGTTAATGAATCTCCTATAATGATAGCTGGTCTTATGATAGATGTTGCCATATCTTTTTCCTGAGCGACTAAATGTTCAGCTTGTACTTTAGAAGCTTCATATGGGTTGTTTGTTGGCGCATCTATCGGGTGAAGTTCTTCATAGGCTAATTCTTTTTCACCTATTGTGTAAGCAGTGGATACGTAAAGGAAATGTTTACTATTCAGCTTTTTCGCTAATTCTATTGCATGCTGAGTACCCGTATAATTAATTTGGAACAATTCATCAGCTAATTCAAAATTAAACTTCACTAAAGCAGCTAAATGATAAAATTTATCTATTTGTGGTATGTCTTTAATTTGATTTTCACTAACGTTACAATTTTCATTCGTAATATCACCATAAATAAAATGCATTCTTTCATGATATGATTCTTCCACTTTATTTAATAGCATTAATTTCTTTTGTTCAGATCTGTATAAAATGTAAAAATTCTTGTGCGCATCTTTAGCAAGTGATTTTATTAATTCAGCACCTACAAAGCCTGTTGCACCGGTTAAAAATATATTCATTATTTCACTCCGTTACTTTGTTTCTGACTATATTTTGAATGATGGTTTCGTGAAAGTAAAGCGTTTATATATTGTAATAAAATATAATATTGATATTTGAAATTTAAAAAGCATATAATAGAAAGTATTATACATAAAGGAGCATGTCTTATGATCGAACAAAAGAAGGCTAAACCTTCGTTATTTTTAATTATTATATTAGGCTTATTAACTGCTTTTGGTCCATTCTCTATTGATATGTATTTACCTGCATTACCTGAGATAAGTAATGATTTTAATACAAGCACATCGAATACACAGCTTACTTTAACATTATTTATGATAGGTTTAGCAATAGGACAAGTATTTGTAGGACCACTGTCAGATTTTATTGGTCGTAAGAAACCTTTAATGGTTGCGTTGGTTGTCTACACTATCGCTTCGATATTATGTGTGTTTGCTCCAAATATATATGTCGTGATGGCTTTAAGATTTGTTCAAGGTTTTACCGGCGGAGCAGGTGCAGTTATTTCCCGGGCAATGTCGAGTGATTTATATTCCGGAAAGGCTTTAACTAAATTTTTAGCTGTATTAATGCTCGTTAACGGTGTCGCGCCTATATTAGCACCTGTGCTAGGGGGGATAATACTTGAATTCTCTACTTGGAAAACTGTCTTTTTAGTACTGACAGCTTTTGGAGCGATAATGTTCTGCTTATCATTTTATAAATTAACAGAATCATTACCTGAAAATAATCGTTCTTCGGGTAGAATAAGCGAAATTTTAGGAGACTTTAAAGAATTATTAAAAAATCCAAAATTCTTATTACCATTATTTATACAAGGTAGTACTTTTGCATTACTGTTTAGTTATATTTCAGCATCACCATTTATCGTACAATCAGTATATGGCGTTTCCTCTTTTGCTTTTAGTTGGATGTTTGCTTTTAATGGACTTGGTTTAATATTTTCAGGACAGTTGGTTAATAAATTGGTTGATCGTTTTGATGAACATACATTGATGAAAGTATTTGCTTTTGTACAAATTATAGGCGTTATTATAGTATCTCTAACATTGTTAAATAGTTGGTCAATTTGGATACTTATGATTGGTTTCTTTATTTTAGTAAGTCCTGTTTCTGCAATTGGTACTACAGGATTTTCAATAGCTATGGCAAACAATAAACGTGGTGCTGGAAGTGCTTCTAGTTTATTAGGATTATCACAATTTGCATTTGGAGGACTTGTAACACCACTTGTCGGGATAAAAGGAGAACACGATGTTATACCATATGTATTAACAATTGTCATAGTTTCACTCATTTTAATCATTTTATTCATGATTAATAGAAAAGTGTTTAAAGTTAATTAAACTTAATAGATATAATTAAATTCTCCCAGTCCAGTGGATTGGGAGAATTATGCTGAGCAGAGGTTAGCACCAAAGCTCAAGATGTTTGAATTTAATTAGAATATACATTAAGGTATACATTCTGAATAATTATTGATAAATGACCTAAAGCAACAAGTGCACTTAAAATTGCTAAAGTTAGTGTGGATTTATTAGCATTTTCAAGGATGAATACTATGCTCAATAAAAAGCTGAATGCAACAAGTATAACACGGTAACTTAAAAAATTGATTTCAATATCAACGTTTAAACTTGTAACAATCATGATAGTATTGAGTATAATGAACAACACAAGTAATAATTGTCTCATTTATTTCAATCCTAACTTTATGGTTTTGTTTATTAAGTATAACAAATGTTAGGCTAATACGTGAAATTAATGAACGTTTCATTGTATAATTAAGAAACGAATTGATAAAAAGGAGATTTATAAATGGCGATTAAAAAAATGAATATCACTCATGAGCAACATGATGAATTTGTAAAGCAACATCCTAATGGTGATATGTTGCAACTTACAAAGTGGGCAGAATCCAAAAAGCTTACAGGTTGGTATTCTCGTCGTATTGCTGTAGGTGACGGTGAAACACTTACTGGTGTAGCGCAAATGTTATTTAAAAAAGTACCAAAATTACCTTACACATTGTGTTACATATCAAGAGGTTTTGTAGTAGATTACAAAGATGAAAAATCTGTAAAAATGCTTTTGGAACTCTCGAAAGAATTAGCTAGAAATGAAAAAAGTTATGCGATTAAAATTGACCCTGATATTGAAGTAGAAGAGTCAGAAGGTGTATTAGAATTTTTAACTTCTTTAGGATTCAAACATAAAGGTTTTGAAGATGGTTTAAGTAAATCATATATTCAACCACGAATGACGATGATTACTAAAGTAGATCAATCTGAAGAAGATTTAATGCAAAGCTTTGATAAGCGTAATCGTTCACGTGTGAGAAACTCGTTAAAACGAGGAACTGATTTAATTATAGGAAATAGAGACGATTTAAAAATCTTTGCGCAAATCATGGAAGAAACTGGCGAACGTGATAATTTCTTAACTAGAGATTTGTCATACTTTGAAAACATCTATGACCATTTACATCCAGATGGAGATTGTGAGTTATTCTTAGTCAAAGTTGTTCCAGATAAAGTTCTTAAAGATTTATTTAAAGAACGTGACGCTTTATTAGAAGAAAAAGAAAAACTAGAAAATAAACGTCAAAATAAGAAAGTTGTAAACCAACTAAAAGATGCAGAAGAAAAGCTAGGAAATTATGAAAAACGCATTCAAGAAATGGAAGAACTTAAAGAGAAAAAACCAGATGGCGTTTATTTATCAGGTGGTATTCTTATATTTAGTGGTAAAAAATCATATTATTTATATGGTGCTTCTTCAAACGAGTATCGTGAATTTTTACCGAACCATCGTATGATTATCGAAATGATGCGTTTTGCTAAAGAAAAAGGTGCAACTAAGTTTGACTTTGGTGGCACTGACAATAACCCAGACCAAGATCATGAACATTATGGTTTATGGGCATTTAAACGTGTTTGGGGAACATACTTAAGCGAAAAAATTGGTGAATTTGATTATGTATTAAATAAACCAATTTATACAGCAATAGAAAAGGTTAAACCGGCTGTTACAACTTATAAGAGAAAAATAGAGAAAAAAATAAAGAGAAATTAAGATTAATAAAGCACTAAAAATTAAAAATTTTTAGTGCTTTATTCTCTGTTAGTTGTATGAATAGTGACCGTTATATTATAGAATGAGTTAAGAAAAGATAAATAGGGGGAAAACGAGTGGTTCAAAAAATGATAAAGTTCTCACTCAATAATAAATTTGCCATTTTGTTAATGACAATTATTATATTATTGGGTGGCGTATATTCAGCTTTTAAAATGAAACTTGAGTTATTACCGGATGTAACAACACCCGTTATTACAGTCACAACGCCATATCCTGGTGCTACACCCGAAAGTGTACTTGATAATGTAACAGAACCTGTAGAAAAACAAGTACAAAACTTAGAAGGTGTAGAAAATGTAACGAGTCAATCGTTAGAAAATGCATCTGCCATCACATTAGAATATACATACCAAACAGACATGGATGAAGCAGAAACAGAATTAAGAAAGAAATTAGAGGAACTTGATTTACCTGAAGGCGTTCAAGACCCAGACATGAGTAGAATGTCTATGTACTCATTCCCTGTAGTCAGTTATTCAATTTCTGATAAAAATGATAATTTAGAAAAAGTTACAAAACAAATGGAATCAGATTTAATTCCTAAGCTTGAAAAAGTTGATGGAGTTGAAAGTGTGTCTTTATCAGGACAAACATTGGAAGAAGTTAACTTAGAATTTAATCAAAATGAACTTACTAAACGAGGTTTGTCAGAAGATGAAGTTCTTCAATATATCGATGGTGCTACAAAAGAATCGCCATTAGGGTTATATACTTTCGGAGATGACTTGAAATCTATAGTAGTCGATGGTCGTTTCACATCAATTAAAGCATTAAAAGATTTAGAAATTCCAATGACTGGTGGCGCTTCGAGTGGTGGAGACCAGCAAGCTAGTCAAGGAGGCGCTAGTCAAGCAGAACAGGCAAGTCAAGCACAGCAAGCAGGGCAAGGCGATGAAGAAAGTTCTGAAGCATCGCAAAGTATTCCAACAGTAAAACTGTCAGACATTGCTGATGTTAAAAAAGAAAAGAAACGAGATTCAATTTCAAAAACTAACGGCAAAAATGCCCTTGCGTTACAAGTTACAAAAGCTACGGATGCCAATTTAGTGGATGTAGTAGATAATGTAGATAAAGAAGTTGAAGCTTATAAGAAAGATCATAAAAATATTGAATCAGTACAATTAATGGAAACAGCTTCAACTATTAAAGACTCTGTATCTACAATGGTTGAAAAAGCGTTGATAGGTTCAATTGTAGCCGTAATCATCATACTCTTCTTCTTAAGAGATTTGAAATCAACAATTATAGCAATGGTATCAATACCAATGTCATTACTAATGGCTTTAATAGGGTTAAAGGCGTTAGATGTTTCACTTAATATTTTAACATTAGGTGCCTTAACAGTAGCGATAGGTCGTGTAATTGACGATTCGATTGTCGTTATAGAGAATATTTATCGACGGATGACGGATAGCGCTGAAAAGTTAACTGGTGGAAAATTAATCACGAGTGCAACTAAAGAAATGTTTATTCCGATTATGTCATCTACTATCGTTACAATTGTCGTATTCTTACCATTAGCATTTGTAACTGGTCAAATCGGTGAGATGTTTAGACCATTTGCTTTAGCAGTAGCATTTAGTTTACTTGCTTCATTACTAATCGCGTTAACGATAGTACCAGTGTTATCACACATATTCTTTAAAAATGGTATTAAAAAACGCAAAAAAGAAAAAGGCAATTGGTTAGCTGGTAAATATAAAAATGTATTAAAATGGAACTTAAATCATAAGTGGCTTGTTATATTACTAAGTCTTATACTTGTCGTAGCGAGTATCGTTTTAGTATTTACTCCGTATATTGGGAAATCATTTATAGATACTGGTGAAGACAAGATGTTAGCACTAACTTATAAACCTTCACCTGGTGAAAAAGAAGAACAAGTTGTTAAAAATGGTGAGCAGGCAGAAAAATATTTATCAAAAGATAAAAATGTAGACTTTGTTCAATATAGCGTCGGTGGAGAAAATCCATTCAATCCGTCAGCTCAAAATGATATGGCTTTAATGGTGAAATATGATAAAGATACTCCAAATTGGGACAATGTTGGTAAAAAAGTAATGGATCACATTGGAACATTTGATCATAAAGGAGAATGGAAACAACAAGACTTTTCTACAGGCGGTACAGCAAACGAAGTATCTGTTAAAGTTTCTGGACCATCAACTGAAGCAATAGAAGATACAGTTAAAAGTGTAGAAAAAGAAATTGCTAAAGTAAGTGGAGTTGAAAACGTAAGTTCAAACCTTTCTGAATCATATGAACAGTATGATATTGAAGTAGACCAAAATAAAGCAACGAAACTCGGCTTATCAGCTGGTCAAATTGCAATGACACTTAATCAAACAACACAAGATAAAGTCGTTACAAAATTAAATGACGATGGTAAATCTATAGATGTGAAATTGACTAAGGATGAAAAAACAGACTGGTCAGAAGACAAATTAAAAAATACAAAATTAACGACACCATTAGGTAAAGACGTTAAATTGAGTGAGATAGCATCACTTAAGAAAACAACTTCACCTGATACAATTACGAGAGAAAATGATAAAATATCCGTTTCAGTAGATGCAAAAATTACTGCAGACGATGTTGCCAAAGTAACATCTGATGTTAATCAAAAAGTATCTAAATTAGATAAACCTAATGATGTAGATGTAAACGTAGGTGGTACCAATGATGATATTAATGAAGCAATAGAACAATTAGTGTTGGCAATGGCAGCTGCGATATTAATCGTTTACTTAGTTATTGTCTTAACATTTAAAGGTGGATTAGCACCATTTGCGATACTATTCTCATTACCAGTATCTATTATTGGTGTAGTAGCTGGATTGTTAATTACGCAAGAAACAATTTCAGTTCCAAGTATGATTGGTATGTTAATGCTTATTGGTATCGTTGTAACCAATGCGATTGTATTAATAGATAGAGTTATTAATATGGAACAAAGCGGTATGTCAACACGAGAAGCTTTAATTGAAGCAGCAGGAACACGTTTACGTCCGATATTAATGACAGCCATTGCTACAATTGGTGCTTTAGTACCGTTGTTATTCGGTGGTGGAAGTTCTGTACTGATATCTAAAGCATTAGCTATAACTGTTATAGGTGGACTTGTTTCATCTACGATATTAACATTATTAGTTGTACCAATTTCATATGAAATCATTATGAAATTTAAAAAGAAAATATTTAAAAACCCAAGTGAAAGGGTAGAATAAATATTTTATATAGTCATTAGAAATTAATCAGAGGTAATTCTTATTATTAAGAGTTTTCCTCTGATTTTTTAATTTTTAAATAAAATGATATAATTCTTAGTAAATTAATCAGCTAAAGCTTGTGTGATATATATACTCTGATAGAATATATTCATATAGTATTTATTCGAATTTATTTGATAAGGAGTCGTTATAATGGGAACATCTCGATTATTGTCTCAAATACCTGATAGTTATTTTGGTAAGACGATGGGGCGCAAAGTTGAACACGGACCGTTACCACTTGTTAACATGGCAGTAGGTATTCCAGATGGGGAAACGCCTAAAGTGATCGTTGACGAATTTATTAATGCGATTCAAAAACCGGAAAATCAAAAATATGGAGCTTTTCACGGGAAATCGACATTTAAACAAGCAATAGTAGATTTTTATAAGAGGCATTACGATGTTGAATTAGATCCAGAAGATGAAGTGTGTATATTATACGGTACTAAAAATGGTTTAGTCTCATTACCAACTTGCGTAGTAGAACCTGATGAAAATGTCCTATTACCCGATCCAGGATATACAGACTATTTAGCTGGTGTTTTATTAGCGAGAGCCAATCCTTATCCGCTTGAGTTAAAGCCTGAACATCATTACTTACCTAAATGGGATGAAGTAAATCAAGACGTTTTAAAAAATACAACATTAATTTATTTAACTTATCCAAACAATCCCACTGGTTCAGTAGCAACGACTTCATTCTTTGATGAAACAATTCAAAGATTTAAAGACACGTCCACTCAAATTGTGCATGATTTTGCTTATAGTGCTTTTGGATTTGATGAAAAGAATCCGAGCATTTTGCAATCTAAAGATGCTAAAGAAACTGCAATTGAAATATATTCACTATCTAAAGGTTATAATATGTCTGGTTATAGAGTAGGTTTTGCAGTGGGGAATAAAGAGATGATAGCAGCGCTAAAAAAATATCAAACTCACACACATGCTGGTATGTTTGGTGCATTACAAGATGCAAGCACATTGGCATTAAATGAATGTGATGACTTTTTAAATGAACAAAACGAAATATTTAAAGAAAGAAGAACAAAGTTTGAAGCTGCATTAAATGAAGTGAATATACCATTTGAGCCGATGAAAGGTGGTATATTTTTATGGTTAAAAGTTCCACCGAAGTTTGATGGTGAATCTTTTGTAGAATATTTACTTAAAGAACAATCGATTTTAGTAGCACCTGGCATTCCATTTGGAGAAAATGGTAAATATCATGTAAGAATATCATTAGCCTTGGATGATGAACAATTATATGAAGGTGCGAAAAGATTACAAAGCTTAGCGGATTTATATTAATAAAAAAGAGTCCAGAACAATTATTTATGGCCTGGACTCTTCCGAAATTAATTAAAAAATAATAAATATTAAAATAACATAAATAATGAGAATGAAAATTGTCATTAAATTAAGTAATTGAATACCTTTTTTATCTTTCACACGATATTTAAATGCTGTAATTTCTATATTTAAAACTAAGCATAGCAATACAGCTAGTAACCACCAGTATTGAAGTGGAAAAGTAAATATCATACTTCCTAAAAAGACTAATAACATAAGTCCCATGATAAAACGTAAAGCTTGAGTTAACATCGTATGAAGTTGATAAATACTTAAATAGCTTATGATAAGATAAATAAGTGTGAATAATAAAAGAATTAAAATTAACATGGTTGCTTCCTTTCGTTAATCTTGATTTAATTGAGCACGTACTTTACTAATTTCATCCTCAATTTGTTCGAGTTGCTTTTCTAACATTTGAGTTGCTTGACCTGTAGATTCTCGCTTTTCTAAATCATTTTGAATACGAATATAATCATATTTAAGTTCAGACAATTGTTGGTTTAAATCCATAATTGAAACACTCCTTTATATTATTGAATGAATTAAAGTTGGTGACAAAGATGAAAAAATTAAAAACGAATGCTATGCGTATACTTGATCAACACAATATATTTTATCATATCCACGAATTTAAAATAGGGAAAGAACATATTGAAGGGGATCAAGTTGCAAAACTTATACAAAAACCAGTAGAGCAAGTGTATAAAACATTAGTTCTAATGAATGATAAAAATGAGCATTATATTTTTGTAATACCAGTAGTTGAACATTTAGATATTAAGAAAGCAAGTAAGTCTGTTGGACAGAAAAAGCTTGAATTACTACCACTTGATCAACTTACAAAAGTAACAGGGTATGTAAGAGGCGGTTGTTCTCCAATTGGTATGAAAAAATCTTTCAAAACAATTATTGATGACAGTGCTCAGTCTCTATCAAGTTTTATTATAAGTGCTGGTAAGAGAGGGTATCAAGTTGAAATAGACCCAAATGACTTAGCAAGTATAATTGATATTGAGTTTCATGATATATTAAAACATAACTAAATTAATTTTAGTATAATTAAAAAGAATTTCAAACAAAAAGTGTGCATAAAAATTAAACAATGTTAACATATAAAAATGTGAGTTTTACGAGAGAAGTGATAAAATGACTGAAAATTTCATAATGATAATCTTATTGATTACATTAGGGTACATACTTAAAAAGTTGAAATTCTTTAAAGCTTCAGATGGTAATGTATTAGCTACACTAGTACTAAACGTAACTTTACCATCATTAGTTATCGTCAATTTGAACGGTTCAGACTTGGACTTATCTTTAGGTTGGCTACCTATATTAATGATTTTATACGGTGTTTTAGCTAAATTACTTATTATATGGTTATTCAAGAAAAAATATAATAATCAAATAAGAGGTACAGTAGGGATGATGGCCGCTTCTGTAAATATCGGCTTATTTGCTTACCCGTTGGTGGCACAAATATGGCCTAAAACAGGGTTATTATATTTTGGTATGCTAGATATCGGTACGGCGATTATTATGTTTGGAGTAACTTATTTTGTAGGCAGTTACTTTAATGATGGTGGAGACCAATTTGATTTCAAACAAATGGGCGTAAAATTATTAAAAACTGTGCCTCTAATGACTTATATTATTATGTTCATTTTAAACATATTAAACATACAAATACCAGGAAAAGCGATAAACTTCTTTGAAATTATATCCAACGCTAATATGCCATTGTCTATGATATTATTAGGCTTATTCCTTAACTTCAAAATTGAAAAGGCATATTTACCAATCGTTGTTAAATATTTATTATTCCATTATGGATTCGGTCTATTAATGGGACTACTTGTCCATTTCTTCTTACCAGTTTCTGATCCAATGATTAAAACAACATTATTAATTGGCTGGTTGTTGCCGATAGGTGTATCAGTGCTTTCATACGCTATTACTTTCAAATATAAAACGTTGCCTATTGTCGGTATGGCCACTAATCTAAGTATTATTATTTCAATTGTAATTTTATATATGTATCAGTTATTATTTGTATAGAAAAAGCGTATGAGACATAAATAATTCAAGAAAAAAATGCTCCTAATTCGTTAATTAAAAATCTAACGGTTTAGGAGCATTTATATATTAGCTTTTGAAAGCGCATGCTTGCCTAGGGTATTCCCCCGGGCGTAAACACTTTACAAAATCATGTTCGGGCTTTGTATATATTACCCTTTACCACCCATAAAGGCAGGGTAGTTAGTCATTCCGCCATCTACATAAATAGTTGTACCGTGTACATAGCTTGCTTGTTCAGATGCTAAGAATGCATTAATGTTGGCTACTTGATATGCTTCGCCAATTTCATTTAATGGTATCATTTCTAATGTTTCATCTCTTGTTGTAGGATCTGAGAATTTTTCACGTGTATGTTCTGTAACAATAGCACCTGGTGAAACGTTATTAATTCTAATACCGTATTTACCGTATTCCATTGACATTGTTTCCATCATTAATTTTAAACCGCCTTTACTTGCAGCGTAGTTAACGTAGTTTGGCCATGGAATTTTATCATGAACACTTGCTGTGTTAATAATTTGTCCTTTAATATCATGTTCTAAATAATATTTGACCGCTTCTCTACTACCTAAGAAAGCACCAGTTAAGTTGATATCTATTACTTTAGACCATTCTTCTGTACTCATTTCGTGTGTTGGTATAGGCTTTTCAAAACCAGCATTATTAATCATAACGTCTATTCGGCCAAATTCTTCGTGAGCTTTTTGGATTAAGTTTTTAATATCTTCTTCTTTAGATACATCACCTTGAACAGCAATTGCTTTGCTGCCTGAATCTTGAATAGTTTTTACAACTTCTTCCGCTTCTTCTGAATTGTTAAGATAGTTAATAACGACATTAGCGCCTTCTTTTCCAAAACGTTCTGAAGTTGCTTTACCTATACCGCTATTACCTCCTGTAATGATAACGACTTTATCTTTTAAATCATTATACATATTAAACACTCCTTCTCTTTAATTTAATTATCCTTTAGCAAACCCTATAATAAATGCTGCGATAATTATGAGGACTATACCAATCCAAATGAAAGTCATTTGACGTTTTGTTTTTTGTTCGCCTAATAAGAATATACCCCCTAAAGTGGAGACGATAACTAACATTTGTGAGAATGAGAAACTTGTTCCAACCCCAACTTTTGGTTGAGAGATAAATAGGAACATGTTACCTAAAGCCCATACTATACCTGGTAATAAATTAAATGTTGTATATTTAACGGATGGCTTATGTTTAAATGATAAAATCACACCACCGATAACCATACCTATAGATTGAGGGAATAAAGCATCCCATCCTTCTACGCCAAATACTTGGCCGATTACAACGTAAACTACATAACCAACAGTTGAAATAAGTAAAATCGGTATTGCTTGGCCGAATTTTTTAGAATTACCACTGCTAGTTGAACCTTTCTTCTGCACAGAAGTAAAAATAACACCGATGATTAAAAGAACTAATCCTGTTAGTCCAAGTGCAACTTGTGTGCCAGTATCCCATTCACCTAAGAATGCGGCACTAAATAATGTTGTACCCAATAGTTGTAAACCTGTAGATATTGGCATTGTTAAAGAAACACCAATTAAATCAACACTCCGTAATTGGAATCCTTGTCCTAAAGCCCAGAAGGCACCGGAAATCATCCCTATAATAATAGTACGGAATGTAAATTCTACATCTCCAAAAATGAAGAGTAATATACCTATAATAAATGCACCGATAGTCGTACCTAAAATTTGATTATAAGGTCCGCCACCGACTTTCACATTAATTAATACAACGCTCCCCCAGAACAATGCTGGTAACAGAGCTATAAGATAATCCATATGGACAACTCGCTTTCTATAATTGAATTCATCTTCCATTTTACCCATTATTAAATATGCAAAACAATTAATAAACTTAATAAATCGCTTACAATGTTAAATTACAATAAAAAAGTCTGGAACATAGATTATGTTCCAGACTTTTTTATATTGGCAGTACCTGACTAGGAGAGGCGAACGTACTTGAAATGATGCACTTCGTTTGTAATTTTAAATCCAACTTTCTCATATAGAAGCTGTATTTGTTCGTAGTTTTTACTGTCAACATGAATGCGTACTGTTTCAACTTCATTATGATTGAAAGCTTGAGTTGTAGCATAATGAATCATTTGAAAAGCGATGCCTTGTTTTCTGTAATCTCTATGTGAAGCAAGGTAAGGAATAGTTGCCAAGTGTTCTGGTATATCTATTGAAAGATAAATGTATCCTTTTACGAGACCTTCCGCCATAAATAAATATAAAGCGTGGTCATCATCTAAAGAGTCTATTATATCTTCAGAAGTTACTTCACTATCTATGAAACTTTTAGAATGAAGTTTATCGAACGAATAAAAATATGGTTTACTGTAATGAATCATTTGATGTTGTTCCTCTATTTCGTGAGGGGGCTGGTGTATTTCAAGTGTATATTGTGTTTCAACATAGCCTGCTCGCAATGCTTTCAACTTACTATTGTTGAGTATGTGGTTTTTATGTAAAGATATGTGACAATATTTAACTTCTGGATGATTATTTAAAAGCATATCCCAAGCTTCTTTTAATGATTGTAACGTTTTTTCAGAAGTGTCATTTACGATAGGGCCCCATACATTTACAGTTTCTTTATCTACTTTTTCGAAACCTAGAATCCCGGTTATTTCTTCATTATTGTAAAGATAGAAAAAAGATTGTTCATCAAATTTGTTATTTAAAGATGACTTAATACTATCAATACATTCTGGAATATATTGTACATGATTTTCATCTTGAATGTTTTTCTCTTGTATATACTGGGCGACAGGATCGATTTGCTTAAGTGGAAGTATTTGCATGAAAGTCACTCCTTTAATGGACATCGATTATTTATAATCTATTATACGATTAATTGTCTTGTTATAAAAGTTTTTGATAACTTTAGATGGATAATCATCCGTGTTATACTAATAAGAATGAAAAAAGAATGGGTGAAATAATTATGAAAGCATTAATTCTTGCTGAAAAACCATCTGTTGGTCGTGACATTGCTAAAGCAATGGGCGTTAATGATCAAAAGAAAGGTTATTTCGAGAACAAACAATATATTGTGACATGGGCGTTAGGTCATTTAGTTACGAATGCAACACCAGAGGAATATGATAAGAAATTTAAAGAATGGAAATTAAGTGAACTTCCTATTATTCCTGATTATATGAAACATGTTGTTATTAAAAAGACGCGCAGTCAGTTTAATACTGTACAACATTTAATGAAACGTGATGACGTTCAATCAATAATCATTGCAACTGACGCGGGGCGAGAAGGTGAGTTAGTAGCAAGATTGATTATCGAAAAAGCTAAAATAAAGAAACCAATAAAAAGATTATGGATTAGCTCAGTTACTGAAAAGGCAATTAGAGAAGGATTCAAAAATTTAAAACCTGGTAAAGCATATGACAATTTATATAAAGCAGCATTATGTAGAAGTGAAGCGGACTGGATTGTTGGAATAAACGCAACACGAGCACTAACTACTAAATACGATGCACAATTATCTTGTGGTAGAGTGCAAACACCAACATTGAATCTTGTTAAGATGAGACAAGACGAAATACAGTCATTTAAACCTGAAAGATATTATCAGATGAACGTTGAAGTGGATGGTTATAAATTCAAATGGCTTACACAAAATAGTGACCGAATTTTTGATAAAGAAAAAATCGAAAGCTTGAAAAATAAATTACAAAATAAAAAAGGCGAAATTAAAAAAGTTAATAAAAAGAAGAAAACTAAACACCCTCAAAAATTATACGATTTAACTAGCCTTCAACAAACAGCTTACCAACGCTATAAGATGAGTGCTAAGGAAACGTTAAATACTATGCAAACTTTATACGAACAACATAAAGTTTTAACTTATCCAAGAACAGACTCAAACTATTTAACAAGTGATATGGTTTCATCATTAAAAGATAGGGTATCTACTTTAACTGCTACACCATTAAAATCATATGCTGTACCGTTAATTAAAAAAGAAATACATGCAGGGAAACATTTTGTTGATAATACAAAAGTATCGGATCATCACGCAATTGTTCCAACAGAAGTTAGAGCAAATATGGATCAATTATCACCGAGAGAACAAAAAATATATATGCTAGTGGCTGAGCGATTTTTAGAAGTATTACTTCCACCATATCAATATGAAGAAACAACTGTTGATTTAACTGTAGAAGGTGAGACTTTTAAATTGGTTCAAGAAGTAGCAATTGATTTAGGTTTTAAAGCAATTCATCAAGAAGAAGCGGTTGTTAAAGCATTACCATTTAAGGAACACGAACAAGTGGTCATCCAAAAAGTAAATGTCATTGGAAAAGATACAGAGCCACCAGCTTACTTTAATGAAGGAACATTATTAAAAGCTATGGAATCACCACAATTATTCTTTAACTTGAATGATAAGAAAATGTCTAAAACATTAAATGAAACTGGTGGAATAGGTACTGTAGCTACAAGAGCAGATATTATCGAAAAGTTATATAGTTCTAATGTTATAGAAGCTGTACAAGGTAAAATTAAAATAACACCTAAAGGCAAACAATTGTTAAACTTAGCACCTGAGCAACTAACATCTCCAGCATTAACTGCTGAATGGGAAATGAAACTCACACAAATTGAAAAAGGTCAGTATCAAAAAGAAGCTTTTATGAAAGAGATGAGAAGTTTTACGAAAGAGATTATCTCTGATATAAAAAATAGCGATGACAAATTTAAGCATGATAATTTAACGACTACAGAATGTCCTACGTGTGGAAAATTTATGTTAAAAGTTAAAACGAAAAATGGCCAAATGTTAGTTTGCCAGGACCCTACTTGTAAAACGAAGAAAAATCAGCAAAGAGTTACAAATGCTAGATGTCCAAACTGTAAGAAGAAACTTACGTTATATGGTACAGGAAAAACGGCAGTGTATCGTTGTGTATGTGGACATACTGAATCACAAGAACACATGGATAAAAGACTTAAAAATAAAAAGACAGGTAAAATCAGTAAAAAAGAAATGAACAAATATATGAAAAATGAAGAAGTTGAAAACAATCCATTTAAAGATGCCTTAAAAGATTTAAAATTATAAAATTAAACATCAACAATGTTACGTACGAAATATCATTGTTGATGTTTTTTATTTATATATAATGAAGGAATTACGATTCAAATTGCTTTCTAGTCACAAATACGAACATAATGTGAATGTTTTTAATCAATGTTCGTAAAAGTATTGATTTTTAAACATTACAGTAATACAATGTACAGTGTTGAAATTAATAAAGGAGTCTTGAAATGAAACGATACTTTAAATTTGATGAGCTAGGAACAAGTTATAAGCGAGAGATACTAGGTGGGCTAACAACATTTCTATCAATGGCATACATATTAGCAGTTAACCCTTCAATGTTAAGTTTAGCTAGTGTTGAAAATATACCTGATTCTATGAGAATGGATCAAGGTGCAGTATTCGTAGCGACAGCATTAGCAGCGTTAGTTGGTTGTTTATTCATGGGAATTATAGCTAAATACCCAATTGGTTTAGCACCAGGTATGGGATTAAATGCATTTTTTGCGTTTACAGTAGTATTAACTATGGGTATTCCATGGCAAACAGGATTAACGGGCGTA
This sequence comes from Mammaliicoccus sp. JADD-157, assembly GCF_049310805.1. Classification (NCBI taxonomy): domain Bacteria; kingdom Bacillati; phylum Bacillota; class Bacilli; order Caryophanales; family Staphylococcaceae; genus Mammaliicoccus; species Mammaliicoccus sp. JADD-157. The sequence continues at coordinate 151,947 of NZ_JBMOVZ010000005.1, forward strand.
CTATTTTCAGGTGTGATATTTGCTTTTCTAACAATGAGTGGGTTAAGGGAAGTTATCATTAATGCTATACCGTTTGAACTTAAGATGGCAGTTTCAGCAGGTATAGGTTTATTTATAACATTTGTAGGTTTACAAGGAGCAGGTATTGTTCAAAAAGAAGATTCTACTTTAGTAACTTTAGGTACAATGCACAATCCAGAAGTATTATTAGCAGTATTCGGGATTATCATCACTATTATATTGATGGCGAAAAAAATTCCAGGATCTATTTTTATTGGTATGGTATTAACGGCAGTTGGTGGATTAGTAACAGGCTTAATCGACATGCCAAGTAGCGTGGTAGGTAAAGTACCAAGTGTCGCACCAACATTCGGTGCAGCATTTGAAGCTTTTGGAGATTTATCCACTATATTTAATGTGCAATTCTTAATCGTTGTATTAACTTTCTTATTTATTGATTTCTTTGATACAGCAGGTACATTAGTTGCAGTAGCAAACCAAGCAGGTTTAATGAAAGATAATAAATTACCTAGAGCTGGAAAAGCACTATTCTCAGATTCATTAGCTACTATAGTAGGGGCTATTTTCGGTACATCTACAACTACAAGCTATATCGAATCAAGCGCAGGTGTTGCTGTAGGTGCAAGAACAGGTTTTGCAAGCGTAGTAACCGGTCTTTGTTTCTTAGCCGCGTTATTATTCTCTCCATTAATGTCAGTTGTTACAAGTGCTGTAACAGCACCGGCATTAGTTATTGTTGGTGTGTTAATGGTAAGCAACCTAGGTAAAATTGATTGGCAGAAATTCGAAATAGCAGTACCGGCATTTTTAACTATGATTATGATGCCATTAACTTATTCAATTGCGACAGGTATAGCATGCGGATTTATTTTCTATCCTATTACTATGATAGTTGCAAAGAGACACAAAGAAATACATCCTATAATGTATGGTTTATTCTTTGTATTCGTAGCATATTTCATGTTTGTTCATTCATAAAAAAAGTCACGTGCATAAGCGCGTGACTTTTTTAATCTTTATAAGTAGTTTTGAACGATTTAGATGGAATGTACACAGGGGCTATTATAATTGTAAATAAGAAAATAACCATTAATACGACCATTAATATGTGTAATAACCATCCAACAACGGGAATGATAGAAATAAAACTCGCAATTAATCCTATTAAAGGTATGACAAAAATAGCTTTGACAGAATTTTGATTATCTATTAACAATATCAATGTAGATATGAAATATAAAGAACCATTAAATACAAGGGCATTATAACCAGTTGAAAGAACAATGCTCCCACCTATAAAAGGAATAGCTAATAAAAGTTCAGAAATTACTAATATAATAGAAAGAACAAGTAATACTGACTTGATTCCTCTTTTCATGTTTTCACCACCTGTTAAAAATACTTTTTACATTATAACATTTAGATTACAAATTATCTATTTTAAATTATCTATTGAAAAGGTAAAAGAATTCCGTTATAATACATGGGTATGTGCTAGATAAAACTTAGAGAAATATATGATTATCTATTGATTAATGGATTCAAATCATGTATCATATCTAATGTTGGACTTTAAGAAGCGATGAAGCGAGAGGTTACTGACACACCCGGCCGCTTTGCCATGGCGGTGTGTAAGAGAGTTTTCGTGGAGAAGTCTATCACTATAAAGTAGACGAACAAGGAGGGAAAATTATGGCAAAACAAAAAATTCGTATCCGTTTAAAAGCGTATGATCACCGCATGATCGATCAATCAGCAGAGAAAATTGTTGAAACTGCTAAACGTTCAGGAGCTCAAGTGTCTGGTCCGATTCCGTTACCAACTGAAAAATCAGTTTATACAGTAATCCGTGCCGTTCACAAATACAAAGATTCACGTGAGCAATTCGAACAACGTACGCATAAACGTTTAATCGACATTCTTAACCCTACACCTAAAACAGTTGATGCTCTTATGGGCTTAAACTTACCATCTGGTGTAGACATCGAAATCAAATTATAATTCATTCAAAATAACAGGAGGTGCGACTTTCGATGACCAAAGGAATCTTAGGAAGAAAAATTGGAATGACTCAAGTATTCGCAGAAAATGGTGAATTAATACCAGTAACTGTAGTAGAAGCTAGTCAAAACGTTGTATTACAAAAGAAAACTGAAGAAGTAGATGGCTATAACGCTCTACAAATCGGTTTTGAAGACAAACAAGCATATAAAAAAGATCGTAAATCTAATAAATATGCTACTAAAGCTGCTGAAGGACATGCTAAAAAAGCTGGTTCAGCACCTAAGCGCTTCACTCGTGAATTCAGAAACATAGATGTTTCAGCATACGAGGTAGGTCAAGAAGTCACTGTAGATACATTCCAAGCAGGAGACATTATTGATGCAACAGGCGTTTCTAAAGGTAAAGGTTTCCAAGGCTCAATTAAACGCCATAACTTCGCACGTGGACCAATGAGTCACGGTTCTCATTTCCACAGAAGCCCTGGTTCAATGGGTATGGCTTCAGATGCTTCTAAAGTATTCAAAGGTAAAGGATTACCTGGCCGTATGGGAGCAAACACAGTAACTATGCAAAACTTAGAAATCGTTAAAGTAGATGCAGAGAACAATGTAGTCCTTGTAAAAGGAAATGTTCCAGGTCCTAAAAAAGGCTTAGTAAAACTTACAACTTCAATCAAAAAAGGTAATAAATAATTATTTAGGTGAAAGGAGGAAACAACATTATGGCTAATTTTGATGTATTAAAAGTAGATGGTTCTAAATCAGGATCTATCGAATTAAATGATAGTGTATTTGGTATCGAACCAAACCAACACGTATTATTTGAAGCAGTTAACTTACAACGCGCTTCATTACGCCAAGGTACTCATGCAGTTAAAAATCGTTCAGCAGTTCGTGGTGGTGGACGTAAACCTTGGAAACAAAAAGGTACAGGACGTGCTCGTCAAGGTACAATTCGTGCGCCACAATGGCGTGGTGGTGGTATCGTATTCGGACCAACACCAAGAAGCTATTCTTACAAAATGCCTAAGAAAATGCGTCGTTTAGCATTACGTTCTGCATTATCTGCAAAAGCAAATGATAACGAATTAGCAGTATTAGAAGCATTCAATTTTGATGCTCCTAAAACTAAAGAATTAAAAAATGTAATGAGCAATTTAGAACTTTCTAAAAAAGTATTATTCATCGTTGATGCTTTAGATAACAATGTTGAATTATCAGCTCGTAACATTCCAAGTGTAAAAGTTATTGACGCTCAAAGTTTAAACGTCTTAGATATTTTAGACGCTAACAAAGTCGTAATAACAAAAGCAGCTGTGGATAAAGTAGAGGAGGTGCTCGGATAATGGAAGCAAGAGATGTTATTAAGCGCCCCGTAATCACAGAGAAATCTTCATCAGATATGGGATTAGACAAATACACATTTGATGTAGATACTCGTGCAAATAAGACACAAGTTAAAATCGCAATCGAAGAAGTTTTCGACGTTAAAGTAGATTCAGTTAACATCATGAACATTAAAGCGAAAGCTAAACGTGTTGGTCGTTACAATGGTTTCACTAACAAACGTCGTAAAGCAATCGTAACTCTAAAAGACGGTTCATCAATCGACTTTTTCAACTAATAAACAATTACCATTAAGGAGGTAAAACGACAATGGCTCTTAAAAAGTATAAGCCAATTACAAATGGTCGTCGTAATATGACTTCTTCAGATTTCGCTGAAATCACATCAACGACTCCTGAAAAATCATTATTACAACCGCTTCCGAGAAAAGCGGGACGTAACAACCAAGGTAAATTGACAGTTCGTCACAGAGGTGGCGGTCATAAACGTCAATACCGTGTAATTGATTTCAAACGTAACAAAGATGGAATTCCAGCTAAAGTAACAACAGTTGAATATGATCCAAACCGTTCTGCTAATATTGCATTAGTAGTATACGCAGATGGTGAGAAAAGATATATCCTTGCTCCTAAAGGTTTAAAAGTAGGACAAGAAATTTTCAATGGTCCAGAAGCAGATATCAAATTAGGTAACGCATTAGCATTACAAGATATCCCAGTTGGTACTACAATTCACAATATCGAATTAAAACCAGGTAAAGGTGGACAATTAGTTCGTTCTGCTGGTACAAGTGCTCAAGTACTTGGTAAAGAAGGTAAATACGTACTAGTTCGTCTTAAATCAGGCGAGGTTCGCATGATTTTATCTACTTGCCGTGCTACAATCGGACAAGTTGGTAACATTGCTCACGAATTAATCACAGTTGGTAAAGCCGGCCGTACTAGATGGATGGGTAAACGTCCTACAGTTCGTGGTTCTGTAATGAACCCTAACGATCACCCACACGGTGGTGGTGAAGGTCGTACACCAATCGGTCTTGATTCACCAATGTCTCCATGGGGCAAACCAACACTTGGTAAGAAAACTCGTAAGAAAAGCCAACGTTCATCTAAATTTATCGTTCGTGGTCGTAAGAAAAAATAATAATACCTTATTTACGTGTGCGGCTTAAATGCCGCGCGCAATAATAAGAAGGGAGGCGCCATAATGGCTCGTAGTCTTAAAAAAGGACCTTTCGTTGATGATCATTTAATGAAAAAAGTTGAAGCTCAAAACGAAGGTGAAAAAAAATCAGTTATTAAAACATGGTCTCGTCGTTCAACAGTATTCCCTAATTTTATAGGACATACAATTGCAGTATATGATGGTCGTAAACACGTACCAGTTTTCATTACTGAAGACATGGTTGGTCATAAATTAGGAGAGTTTGCTCCTACACGTACTTATAAAGGGCACGCTGCAGACGACAGAAAGACTAAACGCTAATTTCTAAAAAGAGGAGGAAGTCACAATGGAAGCAAAAGCGGTTGCTAGAACAATAAGAATCGCACCTCGTAAAGTGAGATTAGTTTTAGATCTTATTAGAGGTAAAGAAGTGGCAGAAGCAATTGCCATCTTAAAATTAACGAATAAAGCAACATCACCTGTTGTTGAAAAATTATTAATGTCAGCATTAGCAAATGCAGAACATAACTATGATTTAAATCCTGATACTTTAGTAGTAAGAGAAGCTTACGCTAATGAAGGACCTACATTAAAACGTTTCCGTCCACGTGCACAAGGTCGTGCAAGTGCGATTAACAAACGTACTAGCCACATTACAATCGTAGTTGGCGAAAAAGAAGTTAAAGAAGCATAATTAACCAAATCATTAAGGAGGGAATATAGTGGGTCAAAAAATTAATCCAATCGGACTTCGTGTCGGTGTAATTCGTGACTGGGAAGCAAAGTGGTATGCAGATAAAGACTTCGCAACACTTTTACATGAAGACTTAAAAGTTCGTAAATATATCGCAGAAGCATTAAAAGAAGCTTCAGTTTCAAGTGTTGAAATTGAACGTGCAGCAAACCGCATCAATATTGCAATCCACACTGGTAAGCCAGGAATGGTTATTGGTAAAGGCGGTTCAGAAATAGAAAAATTACGTAATAAATTAAACGCATTGACTAACAAAAAAGTACACATCAACGTTATCGAAATCAAAAAAGTTGATTTAGATGCTACATTAGTTGCGGGTAACATTGCTCGTCAATTAGAAAACCGTGTATCTTTCCGTCGTGCTCAAAAACAAGCAATCCAACGTGCAATGAAATTGGGTGCTAAAGGTATCAAAACACAAGTATCTGGTCGTCTAGGTGGCGCGGATATCGCTCGTGTAGAACAATATTCAGAAGGAACTGTTCCACTTCATACACTACGTGCAGACATTGATTTCGCACATGAAGAAGCCGACACTACGTACGGTAAACTAGGTGTTAAAGTATGGATCTACCGTGGAGAAGTTCTTCCTACAAAGAAGTCTAGTGAAGGAGGAAAATAATAATGTTATTACCAAAACGTGTTAAATTCCGTCGTCAACATCGTCCTAAAACAACTGGTCGTTCAAAAGGCGGAAATGAAGTAACATTTGGTGAGTATGGCTTACAAGCTCAAACAGCAGCTTGGATTACATCTCGTCAAATTGAATCAGCTCGTATCGCAATGACACGTTATATGAAACGTGGCGGAAAAGTATGGATCAAAATATTCCCACATACACCTTACACTAAAAAACCTTTAGAAGTACGTATGGGTTCTGGTAAAGGTGCAGTTGAAGGTTGGGTAGCAGTAGTTAAACCAGGACGTATCTTGTTCGAAGTTGCAGGTGTTCAAGAAGAAGTAGCACGTGAAGCATTACGTCTTGCTGCACACAAACTTCCAGTTAAATCTAAGTTTGTAAAACGTGAAGAATTGGGTGGTGACACAAATGAAAGCTAAGGATATCAGAAATTTAACCACTACTGAAATTGAAAAAGAAATTAAAGAAGCTAAAGAACAATTATTCAACTTACGCTTTCAGTTAGCAACTGGTCAACTTGAAGAGACTGCTAACATTCGAAAAGTTAAAAAAACGATTGCACGTTTGAAAACAATCGTTCGTGAAAGAGAAATCGAAGAAGAGAAAGCAGCAGATAATAAATAATCAAGTAAAGGAGGTTCATTACTGTGAGCGAAAGAAATGACCGCAAAGTTTACGTTGGTAAAGTAGTTTCAGATAAAATGGATAAAACTATTACAGTAGTTGTAGAAACTTACAAAACTCATAAATTATATGGTAAACGAATCAAATATTCAAAAAAATATAAAACTCATGATGAAAATAATTCAGCAAAAATGGGCGATATCGTTAAGATTGCAGAAACACGTCCTTTATCATCAACTAAGCGTTTCCGTCTAGTTGAAATCGTTGAAGAATCAGTAATTATTTAATAGAAGTATAAAGATAAGGGAGGTCAAACAAAGATGATCCAACAAGAAACACGTTTAAAAGTGGCAGACAACTCTGGTGCTCGTGAAGTATTAACAATCAAAGTTTTAGGCGGAACTGGTCGTAAAACAGCAAACATTGGTGACGTTATCGTCGTTACTGTTAAAAATGCTACACCAGGCGGCGTTGTTAAAAAAGGTGAAGTCGTTAAAGCTGTTGTTGTTCGTACTAAAACAGGTGTACGCCGTGAAGATGGTTCATACATCAAATTTGACGAAAATGCATGTGTAATCATTCGTGATGACAAAGGTCCACGTGGTACACGTATATTCGGTCCTGTAGCGCGTGAATTACGTGAAGGTAACTTCATGAAGATTGTTTCTCTAGCGCCAGAGGTACTTTAATCTATAATGATAAAAAACAAAATTCCTAAGGAGGTGCCTACACATGCACGTACGTAAAGGTGACAACGTAATCGTTATCTCAGGTAAAGATAAAGGTAAAACTGGTAAAGTTTTAGAAGCATTACCTAAGAAAGAACGCGTAGTTGTAGAAGGTGTGAACGTTATTAAAAAACACCAGAAACCAACTCAGTTCAATCCAGAAGGTGGTATCTTAGAAACAGAAGGTACTATCCATGTATCAAACGTTCAATTACTAGATCCTAAGACAAACGAACCAACTCGTGTTGGATTCAAAGTAGTAGATGGTAAAAAAGTTCGTATCGCTAAAAAATCAGGCGAAGAAATTAAATCATCAAAAGAATAATTATTAAGTGAAAGGAGGATCCACTTTGACACGTTTAAAAGAAAAGTTTAATAATGAAATTTCATCTGAATTAGTTAAAAAATTTAACTACAGCTCAGTAATGGAAGTACCAAAAATCGAAAAAATCGTAGTAAATATGGGTATCGGTGATGCGGTTCAAAACTCTAAAGTTTTAGATTCAGCTGTTGAAGAATTGCAATCAATCACTGGTCAAAAACCAGTAGTAACTAAAGCGAAAAAATCAATTGCGACTTTCCGTCTTCGTGAAGGTATGCCAATCGGTGCAAAAGTAACATTACGTGGAGAAAGAATGTATGAATTCTTTGATAAATTAATCTCAGTTTCATTACCACGTGTACGTGACTTCCGCGGTATCTCTAAAAAAGCATTTGACGGTCGCGGTAACTACACATTAGGTGTTAAAGAACAATTAATTTTCCCTGAAATCGACTATGATAAAGTAAGTAAAGTACGCGGAATGGATATCGTTATCGTAACAACTGCTAACACTGACGAGGAAGCTCGTGAATTGTTAACACAATTCGGTATGCCATTTCAAAAGTAATCTCTAATTATAAAGGAGGCTAATTAAGTGGCTAAAAAATCAATGATCGCTAAACAACAACGTAAACAAAAATTCGGAGTTCGTGAATATACGCGTTGTGAACGTTGTGGACGTCCACATTCAGTATACCGTAAATTCAAACTTTGTCGTATTTGTTTCCGTGAACTAGCGTACAAAGGCCAAATCCCTGGCGTACGTAAAGCTAGTTGGTAAAACTCAAAAGAATGAAAGGAGGATACACAAATGACAATGTCAGATCCAATTGCAGATATGTTAACTCGCGTACGTAACGCAAACATGGTACGTCACGAAAAATTAGAGTTACCTGCATCAAACATTAAAAAAGAAATCGCTGAAATCCTTAAAAACGAAGGATTCGTAAAAAGCGTAGAATATATCGAAGATGATAAGCAAGGTGTTATCCGTATGTTCCTAAAATATGGTCAAAACAACGAGCGTGTTATCACAGGATTAAAACGTATTTCTAAACCAGGTTTACGTGTTTATGCTAAAGCTGACGAGATTCCAAGAGTTCTTAACGGTTTAGGTATTGCACTTGTCTCTACATCTGAAGGTGTTGTAACTGATAAAGTTGCTAGACAACGTGGAATCGGTGGAGAAGTATTAGCTTATATCTGGTAATTATAAAATTATAAGGAGGTGCCCACATAATGAGCCGTGTTGGAAAGAAAATTATTGAGATTCCTTCAGACGTAACTGTTGCTATCGAAGGTAACACGATTACAGTAAAAGGATCTAAAGGTGAATTAACTAGTACTTTTAATGAAGAAATGACATATAAACAAGAGGAGAACACTTTAGAAGTTGTTCGTCCATCTGACTCTATAGAACACAAAACAGTACATGGCACAACTCGTGCATTGATCGCTAACATGATCGAAGGTGTATCTAAAGGTTTTGAGAAAAACTTAGAACTTATCGGTGTAGGTTACCGTGCTCAAATGCAAGGTAATAACATCATCCTTAACGTAGGATATTCTCACCCAGTTGAAATTACTGCTGAAGATGGTATCACATTATCAGTAGATAAAAACACTAAAATTAAAGTAGAAGGTATTTCTAAGGAACGTGTTGGTGCTGTTGCATCTTACATCCGTTCAATCCGTCCACCAGAACCTTATAAAGGTAAAGGTATTCGTTACGAAGGCGAATATGTTCGTCAAAAAGAAGGTAAAACTGGTAAGTAATCACTAAGATAAGAAAGGAGCACTAACATGATCGCTAAAATCGACAAAAATAAAGTTCGTTTGAAAAGACATGCTCGCGTGCGTTCTAAATTAGCTGGAACAAGCGAAAAACCACGTTTAAATGTTTATCGTTCAAACAAACATATTTATGCTCAAGTTATTGATGACGTAAACGGTGTTACAATCGCTCAATCATCAAGTTTAGATAAAGACTTAAATATAGAGCAATCAGGTAATGTAGAAGCTGCAGCTAAAGTTGGCGAAAGCGTTGCAAAACGTGCGTCAGAAAAAGGCGTTGAAACTGTAGTATTTGACCGTGGAGGATATTTATATCACGGACGTATTCAAGCATTAGCTGATGCAGCTCGCGAAAACGGACTTCAATTTTAATTTAAAGGAGGGACACTCATGCGTCGTAAAGAACAAGAAGTTAAAGAATTTGAAGAGCGCGTAGTTACGATTAACCGTGTAGCTAAAGTAGTTAAAGGTGGTCGTCGTTTCCGTTTCACAGCTTTAGTAGTTGTTGGAGACAAAAATGGTCGCGTAGGTTTCGGTACAGGTAAAGCACAAGAAGTACCTGAAGCTATTAAAAAAGCAGTAGAAGCTGCTAAAAAAGATTTAGTAACAGTTCCACGTGTTGAAGGAACGACTCCTCACCAAGTTATTGGACGTTTTGGTGCAGGTAATGTTTTAATTAAACCAGCAGCACCTGGTACAGGTGTTATTGCAGGTGGACCAGTTCGTGCGGTATTAGAACTTGCTGGTATCACTGATATCTTAAGTAAATCATTAGGTTCAAATACACCAATCAATATGGTTCGTGCTACAATTGAAGGACTTAAAGAACTTAAAAATGCCGAACAAGTAGCTAGTCTACGCGGTAAATCAGTAGAAGAATTATTAAATTAAGGAGGGAAAAAACACTATGGCTAAATTAGAAATTACCCTCACTCGTAGCATTATAGGTCGCCCTGAAACTCAACGTAAGACAGTTCAAGCGTTAGGACTAAAAAAGACAAACTCAACTGTTATAGTTGAAGACAATCCTGCGATTCGTGGGCAAATCGAGAAAATTAATCACTTAATCAAAGTTACTGAACAATAATAATAATCAAAGTATTAAGGAGGTGCCAAAATGAAATTACATGAATTGAAACCAGTTGAAGGTGCTCGTAAAGAGCGTAACCGTGTTGGTCGTGGTATGGCAACAGGTAACGGTAAAACAAGTGGACGTGGACATAAAGGTCAAAAAGCACGTTCAGGTGGCGGTACTCGTTTAGGTTTCGAGGGTGGTCAATTACCATTATTCCGTCGTTTACCAAAACGTGGATTCTCTAACATCAACCGTAAAGATTATGCAATTGTTAATTTAGACCAATTAAATCGTTTCGAAGATGGAACTGAAATCACACCTGCATTATTAGTTGAATCAGGTGTAGTGAAATCTGAGAAATCAGGTATCAAAGTATTAGGAAACGGTTCATTAGAAAAGAAATTAACAATACAAGCTCATAAATTCTCAGCTTCAGCAATTGAAGCAATCGAAGGTAAGGGCGGAACGCATGAGGTGATCTAATGTTTGAAACGATCGTTAGTTTTTTGAAGACTAAAGACATTCGTAACAAGATATTATTCACACTAGCAATGCTCGTTATATTCAAAGTTGGGACTTATATTCCAGCTCCTGGCGTTAATCCAGATGCTTTTAATCAAAATAAAGGTTCGCAAGGTATTACCGATTTGTTTAATACATTCGGTGGAGGTGCCTTGCAGAACTTCTCAATTTTAGCTATGGGTATTATGCCTTATATTACTGCTTCAATTGTAATGCAATTATTACAAATGGATGTTGTGCCTAAATTCACTGAGTGGGCTAAACAAGGTGAGGTAGGACGTAAAAAGATTAATCAATTTACGCGTTATTTCACAATCGTTTTAGCTTTCGTTCAAGGTTTAGGTATGTCATATTCATTTAATAATATGCTTGGCGGTAATTTAATTCAAAATACTTCAGTTTTAAATTATGTTTTAATTGCACTCGTATTAACAGCTGGAACAGCTTTCTTAATGTGGTTAGGTGAGCAGATAACACAATTCGGTGTAGGTAATGGTATTTCAATTATTATCTTTGCCGGTATATTATCTTCATTACCAAACTCATTAATACAATTTTACCAACAAAGCTTTGTTGGTGCAGATGATACTACAATGGCTTGGTTAAAAGCGATTGGTTTATTTGTTGGTATGGTTTTACTTACAGTTGGTGCAGTATATGTACTACAAGCTATTCGTAAAATTCCAATTCAATATGCTAAACGTCAACAACAAGGTTCAGGTGCAGGATTATCTGCAAAAGCAACATATTTACCTTTAAAAGTTAATGCAGCTGGTGTTATACCTGTAATTTTTGCAATGGCATTTTTCATGTTGCCTAAAACCTTAACATTGTTCTTCCCAGAACAAGATTGGGCGCAAACAGTTACTAGATATGCAGATCCATCTCATAATATTGGAATGATAGTCTATGTTATTTTAATTATAGCTTTCGCCTACTTTTATGCATTTGTTCAAGTTAATCCTGAAAAAATGGCAGAAAACTTACAAAAACAAGGTAGTTATGTACCGGGTATTAGACCTGGCGAACAAACTAAAAAATATATCACTAGAGTGCTCTATCGTTTAACATTTGTTGGTTCAATTTTCTTAGCTGTAATATCTATAATTCCAATTTTAGCTATTAAGTTAATGAACTTACCACAAGCTATACAAGTTGGTGGTACAAGCTTACTAATCGTTATCGGTGTTGCTATTGAAACAATGAAAACTTTAGAAGCTCAACTTAATCAACGAGAGTATAGAGGCTTTAGAAGACGATAAACAAGTAGGAGGGCATTTATGAACATCATTTTAATGGGTTTACCTGGTGCAGGTAAAGGAACTCAAGCGAGTGAAATTGTTAAGAAATACCCTATTCCCCATATCTCAACTGGTGATATGTTCCGTAAAGCGATTAAAGAAGAGACTGACCTTGGTAAACAAGCGAAATCTTATATGGATCGTGGGGAACTTGTTCCAGATGAAGTGACTATAGGTATCGTTAGAGAAAGACTTGCTGAAGAAGATGCGAAAAAAGGATTCTTACTAGATGGTTTTCCTCGTACAGTAGAACAAGCTGATGCATTAAATGATATATTAAGTAGCTTAGGTCGTGAAGTTGATGCAGTAATTAACATCCAAGTGCCTGAAGAAGAACTTATGAATCGTTTAACTGGCAGACGTATTTGTGAAATATGTGGAACAACTTATCATTTAGTATTTAATCCACCAAAAGTTGAAGGCATCTGTGATCTTGATGGCGGTAAACTATACCAACGTGAAGATGATAATCCTGAGACAGTAGCAAATCGTTTAAGTGTTAATGTTAAACAAACAAAACCACTTTTAGATTTCTATGAAAATCAAGGTGTTTTGAAAAACATCGATGGTTCTCGTGAAATTGAAAATGTTACTGAAGATGTTATTCAAATTCTTGAAACATTAAAGTAATGACGCTTTCACCCCGAATTCGCCTAGCTTTAGGTGGTTCTTGAACGCGTGTTAGCGTTCAATTTTAAGGATCAAGACAGTATTTAGGTTTTTGAAATACAATCGGAGTGATTACTAAAAGCGATAAGTATTTGAAGTGTTGTCGAATGCAAATCTTAAGTATTAAAATCATCCCAATTTTATAAACCTGTGCTTATTCTATGTGATTTAATCACCTAAAGTATGTCTCGTATTTTGGACCAGGTTTTAAAACATGAAATACAATTAGTATTTCACGATAATGAATAGAAAAAGGGGGAAATGATCATGGCTAAACAAGATGTAATCGAATTAGAAGGTACTGTATTAGATACTTTACCAAACGCTATGTTTAAAGTAGAATTAGAAAATGGACATGAAATTTTGGCACACGTGAGTGGTAAAATTCGAATGAATTATATTAGAATTCTACCTGGCGACAAAGTAACAGTTGAAATGTCTCCGTATGACCTAACACGCGGAAGAATCACTTATCGTTATAAATAATCGTCACTCCAAATACAAGGAGGTATACAAAGATGAAAGTAAGACCATCAGTAAAACCAATTTGCGAAAAATGTAAAGTTATTCGTCGTAAAGGTAAAGTAATGGTGATTTGTGAAAATCCAAAACACAAACAAAAACAAGGCTAATAAAAGAGAGGTGTAAATAAATGGCTCGTATTGCAGGTATTGACGTACCACGTGAGAAACGCATAGTAATTTCGTTAACTTACGTATATGGTATCGGAAAAACAACAGCACAACAAATTCTTAAAGAAGCAAACGTATCTGAAGACACACGTGTTCGTGATTTAACAGATGACGAATTAGGTCGTATCCGTGAAGTTGTAGATAACTACAAAGTTGAAGGTGACCTTCGTCGTGAAACAAACTTAAACATTAAACGTTTAATGGAAATAGCTTCATATCGTGGTATCCGCCATCGTCGTGGTTTACCAGTTCGTGGTCAAAAAACTAAGAACAATGCGCGTACGCGTAAAGGACCAGTTAAAACAGTAGCGAACAAGAAAAAATAATAAGTAAAGGAGGCACATATAAATGGCACGTAAACAAGTATCTCGTAAACGTAGAGTGAAAAAGAATATCGAAAGTGGTGTTGCTCACATTCGCTCAACATTCAACAATACAATCGTAACGATCACTGATGATTTCGGTAATGCATTATCATGGTCTTCAGCTGGTGCGTTAGGATTCAAAGGTTCAAAAAAATCAACTCCATTCGCAGCACAAATGGCTTCAGAAACAGCTTCAAAAACTGCTATGGAACATGGTTTAAAAACTGTAGAAGTTACAGTTAAAGGTCCTGGCCCAGGTCGTGAATCAGCGATCCGTGCGTTACAATCAGCTGGATTAGAAATTACAGCTATTAGAGACGTTACACCAGTACCTCATAACGGATGTCGTCCACCAAAACGTCGTCGTGTATAATTTTTGTTAGTTCATAAGTTCAAAAGTCACTGGATAGAAATTAATAAAATTTAATCGACGTTTATAAGGAGGATATATTTATAATGATTGAAATCGAAAAACCTAGAATTGAAACAATAGAAGTTAGTGATGATTCTACATTCGGTAAGTTCGTTGTTGAACCGCTAGAACGTGGTTATGGTACAACACTAGGCAACTCCTTACGTCGTATCCTATTATCTTCATTACCAGGTGCGGCAGTTAAAAATATCGAAATTGAAGGTGTTCTTCACGAATTCTCAGCAGTCGAAAATGTAGTTGAAGACGTTACGACTATCATTATGAACATCAAGAAATTAGCACTTAAAATTTATTCTGAAGAAGATAAAACACTTGAAATCGATATTAAAGATGAAGGTGAAGTTACTGCGAAAGATATTATGCATGATAGTGATGTTGAAATCTTAAACCCAGAGTTAAAGATTGCAACGGTATCTAAAGGTGGTCACCTTAAAATACGTCTAATTGCTAATACTGGTCGCGGATACGCTTTAGCGGAAAAAAATAACACAAGTGATTTGCCAATTGGTGTCATTCCAATCGACTCACTTTATTCTCCAGTAAATCGTGTTAATTACACTGTTGAAAACACACGTGTAGGGCAAAGTAGTGATTATGATAAATTAACTTTAGATGTTTGGACAGATGGTTCTTTATCTCCTCAAGAAGCAGTTTCTTTAGGTGCTAAAATCATGACTGAACACTTAAACATTTTTGTTAATTTAACAGATGAAGCACAAAATGCTGAAATTATGATTGAAAAAGAAGAAGATCAAAAAGAGAAAGTACTAGAAATGTCTATAGAAGAATTAGACCTATCAGTGCGTTCATACAACTGTTTAAAACGTGCAGGAATTAACTCTGTACAAGAATTAGCAGATAAATCTGAGGCAGATATGATGAAAGTGAGAAACTTAGGTCGTAAGTCTCTAGAAGAAGTTAAATATAAATTAGAAGATCTTGGTCTTGGTTTAAGAAAAGAAGACTAATAAAGGAGGTTAATTCATGGGTTACAGAAAATTAGGTCGTACTTCGGATCAACGTAAAGCAATGTTACGTGACTTAGCTACTCAACTTATCGTTTCTGAGCGCATCGAGACTACAGAAGCTCGTGCTAAAGAACTACGTAAAGTTGTCGATAACTTAATTACTTTAGGTAAAAAAGGTGATCTAGCTTCACGTCGTAGAGCTGCTCAAACATTACGTGATGTTAAAATCCTAGAAGATGACAAAACAATTACTGTTTTACAAAAATTATTCAATGATGTTGCGCCTCGTTACGAAGAGCGTCAAGGTGGATACACTCGTATTATGAAAGTGGGACCACGTCGCGGTGACGGAGCAGAGTCAGTAATTATTGAATTAGTATAATTTATTCTTTATTGGAGTGACGCAAGTCACTTCAATCATTCTTTATAAATACAGTTTATTTCACACACACACAAAGCAAATGAGTGCAATGATAATGTTTACCACACATAGATATTGTCTAGCTCAGAGTACTCCATCACATTTGAATGACTTATCGCGTGAACTCGTCTATGGTGGAGTGCGCGCTTTTTTATTTTAAATCCGTTTATACGGATTTTTTTTATGGAAAAAATTAAAAGATAATCAAACATAAATTTTATATTTGAACTTAAGTAATTAAAAGTATTTTAAAGCAATATATGATTACTTTTCTTTCGTGATGCTGTAAAATAGAGAGACAATTAATTTTCGAAGGATGAATATAGATGGTGCAGAACGAAATTATTAGGTTCTCGAATGTTACATTTAAATACGATGAAGATGAACCTACTGCATTGGAAAATGTTACATTTAATATAAAACGCGGTAAATGGACATCAATCGTTGGCCATAATGGTTCAGGTAAGTCTACAATTGCTAAATTGCTCATGGGTATCAACAATAATTATGAAGGAGATATTATTGTAAAAGATATTAAAGTATCTGAAGAAAATATCGACGAAGTTAGAAAACATATCGGTATCGTTTTTCAAAATCCTGATAATCAGTTTATAGGCTCTACTGTAGAGTATGATGTTGCGTTTGGAATGGAGAACCAAGGCATAGAATATAGTCTTATGCATACAATTGTAGATCAAGTATTAACTGAAGTAAGTATGTTAGAAATGAAGACATTCGAGCCATCTCATTTGTCAGGCGGTCAAAAACAGCGCGTTGCAATTGCAGGTATTTTAGCTATGTCGCCAGATGTCATTATTTTAGATGAAGCAACAGCAATGTTAGACCCTGAAGGAAAAGGAAGCATCATGAATTTAATTAAAACTATACAAGATGAACGTCACTTAACAGTCATTTCAATTACACACGATTTAGAAGAAGCAGTAGAAGCTGATGAAATTATCGTTATGAATAAAGGTAAAGTTTATAAACAAGATGTCCCAGAAGAAATATTTAAAGAAGGGGCATATTTAACTGAAATAGGATTAGATTTACCTTTCGCAATGAGAATGAATAGCCTGTTATTAAATAATTACGCGTTTTCATCTTTTGAACAGTTGGTGAATCGCTTATGAAAATTATATTTAATAATGTAAGTTATGACTATGGTTTAAAAACGCCATTTCAATATAGAGCGTTAAATCATATTTCAACCACTTTTAACGAATCGAGATTTTATGCAGTTGTAGGACAGACTGGGTCGGGGAAATCTACGCTAATCCAACATTTAAACGCAATATTAAAACCAACTGAAGGGCAGTTAACTATTGATGAAATAGAAATCAATAGAAAGACAAAATCTAAGAAATTATCTCCTGTTCGTAAAAAGGTTGGTATCGTTTTTCAATTTGCAGAACATCAATTATTCGAAGATACAGTCGAAAAAGATATTATATTCGGTCCACTTAATTATGGTATGGATAAAGATAAAGCAGTTAAAAGAGCAGAAGAATTAATGGATTTATTAGGTATGGAACATGCTTTATTAAAGAAGTCGCCATTCGAGCTCTCAGGTGGCCAAAAACGACGTATAGCTATCGCGGGTGTACTAGCTATGGAACCTGAGATATTAGTCCTTGATGAGCCTACAGTGGGCTTAGACCCTAAAGGACAACAAGACATGATGGATTTGTTCAGAAAAATACAAATGGACCTAGGTATTACAGTAATACTTATTTCTCATCAAATGGACATCGTTTTGAAATACGCAGATGAAGTGAAAGTGATTAAAGCAGGAGAATTAATAGCTGAAGATAAACCTATTAATATTTTTACTAATGAAGAATTAGTGAGACAAGCACATTTAGACATTCCAAAAATCATCCAATTACAACAAGCTGTTGAGCGCAAATACAATATGCAATTTGATCAACTTGCAACTTCTGAAGAAATGTTTAAAGATATGTATGATAAGTGGGTGATGAAACATGACAGATAAACTGATAATTGGTCGTTATATTCCTGGTAATACAATTATTCACCAACTTGATTCTCGAATGAAAATGATTTTTGTACTACTTTTTATGGTGTTAATATTCTTTTGTAATTCGTGGTTGAGTTATTGTTTCATGATTTTATCCGTTTTATTCATTATGTATTTATCAAAAATAAAACTTTGGTTTTTAATTAAAGGTCTTACTCCAGTGATGATTCTATTTATCTTTACATTCGTCATGCACTTAATCGTAACAAAAGGCGGTCCTGTGCTCATTGATTTTAAAATATTTACAGTTGAACAAAATGGTGTAGTACAAGGTACATTTATTGTATTAAGACTTGTGTTACTTGTTATGATTTCAACTATTATGACCCTTACTACAAGCCCAATTAGTTTAACAGATGCAATAGAATCAATGCTAAGACCGTTAAAAAAAATAAAGTTTCCAGTTCACGAAATGGCTATGATGATGTCTATATCTTTAAGGTTTATCCCTACTTTAATGGATGAATTGGAAAGAATAATAAAGGCTCAAACATCAAGAGGTTCAGATGTTACGTCTGGAAGTATTATGAATAGATTTAAAGCTATTATACCTTTATTAATTCCTATGTTTATTTCGGCTTTTAAGAGAGCAGATGACTTAGCAATAGCAATGGAAGCAAGAGGTTATAATGCATCAAATGTTAGAACAACATATCGTAAGTTAAATTGGCGTATGAGAGATACGTTAGCATTATCAACAATTATTATCATAGCAATTGTTATATATTTATTAAGAAATTGAGGTGCCTATTTTGAGGATGTTAGTGAAAATTTCATATCATGGAGGACAATTCATGGGGTTTCAAATACAACACCATGAAAGAACAGTCCAATATGAATTTGAAAGAATTCTAAAAAGAATGCACCGTACATTTGTTAGAATTCATCCTTCTAGTAGAACGGATAAAGGTGTTCACGCTATAGAGCAGTATTTCCATTTTGATACAGAGTTGAATATCGCCCCAGATAAATGGCAGTATGCATTTAATTCTGCTTTACCAAAAGATATATATGTTCAAAGCGTAGAACAAATCAGTGATACATTTCATTGTCGATATCATTGTGTAGGTAAAAAATATCGTTACAAAGTTTATATAGACGAAGCTAGAAAAGTATTTGAACACGATACAAAAGTACAACAAAAGAAACCGGTCGATATAAACGCAATGAACGAAGCAGCAAAATTATTTTTAGGAACACATGATTTTACAAGTTTTTGTTCACAAAAGACAGAAGTAAAAAACAAAGAAAGAACAATTTATCAAAGTGAAGTTGTAGAAACGGATGAAGGCTTTGAATTTATCGTGACAGGTTCTGGTTTCCTATATAATATGGTACGTGTTATGGTAGCTTATCTAATTCTTGTAGGTGAAGGGAAAAGAAGCGGTCAGGAAATTCATAAATTACTTGAAGAAAGAGATCGTAATAAAGTGCCACATACAGCACCTGCACATGGATTATACTTAGAAAGAATTTATCTTAGCGAAGAAGAACTCAAAGAAGAGTTTGGAGAACACATTCACATTCATAAGAAAAACTCTATATAAATTGTTTGAAATCAATTGACAAAAAGCGAAATAAATTATATTATAGTTAACGGTATTGTTTTATATCACCACCACGATAAGCCCCGGAATCTTATTGTGTTTTAAGATATAGAAGCAGGAATCAGATAACGGAATATAAGATGTATGTTTTTTCTTTGGTACAGGCGAATTCATACATCTTGACCAGAACTTTTTTAAAATTTAGGAGGACACTATAATGCGTCAAACATTTATGGCTAATGAAGCAAACATCGATCGCAAATGGTTTGTTGTTGATGCTGAAGGAGAAACGTTAGGTCGTTTATCATCAGAAATCGCATCAATCTTACGCGGTAAACATAAAGCAACTTATACACCACATGTTGATACAGGAGATAATGTTATAATTATCAATGCTGACAAAATCTACTTATCAGGTAACAAAGAACAAGATAAAATTTACTACCGTCACTCAAATCACCCAGGCGGAATCAAATCAATTTCAGCTGGTGAATTAAAAGAGAAAAACCCAGTTCGTTTATTAGAAACATCTATCAAAGGTATGTTACCAAATAATAAACTTGGTGAAAAACAAGGTAAAAAATTATTCGTATATGCTGGTGCAGAGCATCCACATGCTGCACAACAACCTGAAAACTACGAGTTACGTGGTTAATTAAGAGGAGGATACTACATTGGCACAAGTTGAATATCAAGGCACAGGCCGTCGTAAACATTCAGTAGCACGTGTACGTTTAGTACCTGGTGAAGGTAACATAACAATTAACAAACGTGACGTACGCGACTACTTACCATTTGAATCATTAATTTTAGATTTAAACCAACCATTTGAAGTAACTGAAACTAAAGGAAACTATGATGTTTTAGTAAACGTTCAAGGTGGCGGTTTAACAGGACAAGCACAAGCTATCCGTCACGGAATTGCACGTGCATTGTTAGAAGCTGACCCAGAATACCGTGCTTCATTAAAACGCGCAGGATTACTTACTCGTGATCCACGTATGAAAGAACGTATGAAACCAGGTCTTAAAGGCGCTCGTCGTTCACCACAATTCTCAAAACGTTAATATTGTTTACCAATATTATTTTGAATCCCATAAGCAAATGCTTATGGGATTTTTTTATACTTAACTAATAAATATTTTTATCATTATATAAAATATATTAAAATCTCTAAACCTCCAAGTTGACTTGTATTATATCTGGTGTTATTATGATTTAATCAAAGATATAAAAAGTCTTTAATATCTTCGAAAGGTAAATTACTGCATTAAAATTAAATTTTGATAAAGTCTTAGTATTTTATTAAAGCACGATATAAGCAAAGAAGCATAATTAAATTATATATAAATTCTGTTTTATCTATTTGAGGAGGTATTTTAATGAATCAAAAATTAACAAAGAAAATCAATAACTTAGAGACGATACAAAGAATTCCAGTAGAAGATATACTACCATTTATTTCTCTAAATAAAGTGGATAAAGTATTAGATCTTGGAGCTGGAGTAGGGTATATAAGTCTTCCAATATCTAAGTACGTAGATGAAGTAACTGCAATTGATTTTGATGCAGACATTTTAAATTATTTAGATACAAAAGCTAAGGAAAAAGAAATTACGAATATTGAAACACTAGTATCAGATTTTAAAGATATTCAATTAAGTAGCGAAACATTCGATAGAGCAATTGCATCAATATCATTGCATGAAGTAAGTCCACTTTCGCAGGCTTTAAATGAAATATATAGAGTCTTAAAAAATAAAGGAGTATTTCTATGTATTGAATTAGAAAAGCTAGATTTAACAAAAGCTCCAAGAGTCTCGTCAGAAGATATGATAGAACAAGTTAGAGATGCAGGATTTGATAAAGTAGATGTATTTTATCCAGAAGGTAAAATTGCTAATCAACCTGTTTATATAGTTGTAGCAGAAAAGAATATATAAGCTATAAGTTTTCTAGATATATTAGATTGGCTATTGGTTAAATAATATACGATAAAATTAAACTCCCTATACAGTCATGGAATAAAGCCTGTTTCTTGATACATATGCTATAACAAGTTATGTTGTATATAGGATATTAAGATAAAGTAGAAAGTCACTTGATTAACTTCCGAATCATGAGTAGATATTTCATATTAATGAAATAATAATAGGGGGAAGATTTATATGCTAAAAGAACAGTTCGAAATTTCTTATAATATGTTATCAAATATTATAAAAGATATTGATGAGAAAGAAGCAGACTTTCAGTTAGAGTTGGCTAATAATAATATTAAGTGGCAGCTAGGTCATATCATAGTTGCAAATGAAACGTTTGTATTTGGTACGACTGAGGAAGAGAATACTTTAGGGGCTGAATTAGGAAAGTCATTTGCACCTGGTACTTCACCACAAAGCTTTACTGGCGCTGAACCTACATTTAAAGAATTAAAAGGTATTTTAAATACGCAGTTAGATAGAATTTTAAATATTGTAGATGACCAATTAGATCGTAAACGAAATGAGCCATTAGCTAATATGACAACTTTTGCTGAAACAATACCTTTTGGTGTAACGCATACTAATTACCATACTGGACAAATAAAATTGATGAAAACTATGATGGATAAACTCGATCAAGGCGTATAATTAATTAGGCTGAGACATTTAATTATGTCTCAGCCTGTTTTTTGTACATTTAAAACAAATTAATGTCTTATCTTCTAAAACAATACCTTCTATAAAACCACTGTTACAATAAATATTCTTTTGACAAATCTTACATTTACCGACAAGTTCTTTTTCCAATATAATCACCTTCATATTAATATTAAATACTAAAAAATGATATGATAATTATAATCAATATTAACATACAATAATGGAGTGATAGAGATGGTATTGGAAATGAAAACAAAATGCGACAATTGCGATTATGTTTTCCATGAAAAAAGTAATGCTTTTATTTGTGTTAAAGAACATACTTTTTGCCGTGATTGTGCAGAAAATCTATATTATGTTTGCCCAGAATGTAGTGGCGAACTTGTAGTAAGACCGAAACTTAAAGCTGATGAAAACACAATTATGAGTGATAGATAAATTTTTATAGATAAACAGGGGGATATACAATTGAATATCGTAAAAATTAACGAAGATGACATTTTACGAATTGTACCAATTTTTGATGCATATCGTGTTCATGCGGGGAAAAAATCTAATAAAGAACAGGCTAATACATTTCTGTATAATAATTTAAAAAATAAAAATGCTACTATATTTATAGCTGAAGAAGAAAATGATGTTATTGGATTTATACAATTATATACGATGCTTTCTTCGATGAAAATGTCACAACTACTTATTATTAATGATTTGTTTGTTACTGAGCAAGCACGTGGTAAACACGTTGGTGAGAAACTCATGAACCAAGCATTTCAATATGGTAAAGAAAATGGGTATGAGATAATGTATTTGGAGACTGAGAAAACAAATGTAGCTGGAAACAAACTATATCAAAAATTAGGTATGGTTTTAGATGAAGATCATAACTATTATAGTAAGCCTTTATAAAATAAAATAAGAGGTGAGGATTAAATGAAAGCAATTGGATTTAAAAACGGCTTTGATTTAAATGAAGAAAACGGTTTTGAAGAATTAGACTTACCTACGCCTAAAGCTGAAGGTAAAGATATACTTGTAAATGTAAAAGCAGCAAGTATTAACCCGGTAGATACAAAGTTACGAACGGCAAACTACGATGATTATAAAGTATTAGGTTATGATGCAGTAGGTGTTGTAGAAGCGGTTGGAAATGACGTTGAATTATTCCATGTTGGAGATGAAGTATACTACTCTGGATCTAACATAAGACAAGGTTCTAATGCAGAATATCAACTCGTTGATGAAAGACTAGTAAGTATTAAACCAGAACATTTATCCAATGTAGAAGCTGCTGCATTACCTTTAACTTCACTTACAGCGTTTGAAGCGCTCTGCGAAGGGTTAAATATATCAACAAACCCTGAAGATAATGAAGGGAAGAAATTACTGATTATTAATGGAGCTGGTGGTGTTGGTTCAATAGCAACTCAAATTGGAAAACATCTAGGTTTAACTGTAATTACTACAGCTTCTAGAAAAGAAACAAGAAGATGGTCTGAAAAAATGGGCGCTGATATTGTATTAAATCATAAACACCATTTACCAGATGAATTAAAAGCTCACCGTATCAATGAAGTAGATTATATTTTTGATACGCATAATAGTGATGAATACTTTGCGGTAATGGCAGAAATGATAAAGCCTAGAGGTAAAATTGTAGGGTTAGTTAATTTTATGGATAAAGTAGATTTAAACTTATTAAAAGATAAAAGTGTTTCATTTTCATTTGAATTTATGTTTACAAGACCTAAATATGAAACTGAAGATATGAAACAACATCATAAATATTTAAGTGAATTGATGAAATTAATAGATAGAGGCTCTATTAAAACAACACATTATCAAACATTAAAAGGCTTAACTGTAGAAACAATTACAAAAGCTCATGAAATGATAGAACAAGGAAATAGTATAGGTAAAATTGTAATAGACTATGAAGAAAAATAAATATAGTTAAGAAATATATTAAACAAAAGAGCTTGGGATATAAATCCCTGGCTCTTTTTTGGATAGAATATATAAAATCTAAAGAATATGTTGTTATTGGATTAATTAAACCGAAAATCCAATAAGAGTTCATTTTGTTGGATTAATAAAGCCGAAAAATCCAATAAGAGCCGTTTTGTTGGATTAATTAAGCCGAAAATCCAATAAGAGTTCATTTTGTTGGATTAATTAAGACAAAAATCCAAATAGACCCGCTCTTATTGGATTTACGATCACATAGACTCACGAATTTAATTTTTCTGACCTAAAATCAAAAAACTGGAACATTTATAATGTTCCAGCTTCTTTTTAAATAAGGATACGTACTTGTATTAATAATCGTTTTCGTTTGCTTTACGTCTAAAGTTTGGATATTTAGAACGTATTGTATAAACAAGCATTGATAGTAATGCAAAGACAATTGCGATACTTCCAATAATCAACATAGATTGTAAGTATGTTACGTCGCTTGTAAAGTTAAATATATTTTCTCTTAATGCTTTAATGACATAGCTCATTGGAGAAAATGGATGTAAGTCTTGGAAGAACTTGCCTGATAATTGAATAGGGAAAGTACCTTCACTTGAACCTAACTGCAAAATTAATAATATGATTGCTAAGAATTTACCGATATTACCTAATACTACAGTTAAGAAAGTAACAATCATATAAGCTGCTAAACTCCATAATAGAAGTGTCAGTGTGAAATATCCATGGTTGGCGATATCCATATCAAATATATATAGACATAGTACTGCTAGTGCGAGTGCGGAACCTACAGATTGTAAGAAATAAATAACAAATTTACTTAACCACCATTTGATTCCTGTTGAATCTCCCATACGTTTATCTATTGGATAGACTGCAGCAAAGGCTACTGCTCCGACATATAAGCTTAATGCAAGAATATATGGTGCGAAACTTTGACCATAATTATCTACTTCAGTTAAGTCGTTTTCACTTGATTTAACTGGTTTATTGATGGAATCTGTATTTTTCTTATTAAAATATTGGCCTTCAGACTGTTTAATAGCTTTATCAATATTATCTTTCAATTTATTATTATTAGCTTGTAGTTCATTTAGACCTTGTGATACTTGCTTACTACCTTGTAGAAGTTGCTCTCCTTGAGCTCCGGCCATAGGTGCCATTTGTTCTAACCCAGATTCAACTTGTTGATTACCATCTATAAGTTGGGATTCTGCATCAGACATTTGTCCTAAAGCTTTAGAGGTATCTTTATAACCATCTGTAAGTTTATTCATGCCATTAAATACTTCTGTAATGTATTTGTCTCGAATAGAACTACTTAGATTATCTTCAACTGCTGTTACTGCTTTAGTTGCAATTTGAGAACCAGTATAACTATATCCAGGGTTTGTTTTAATATTTAAATCAATTTTTTCTGGAGATTTATCTAACATGGACCCAGCGTTTTTAGTTGTATTTTCAGGTATTGTTATAACTGCATAAGATTCACCGCGTTCTAAATGTTTATCTGCAGTAGATTGTTCTACAAACTCCCATTTGAATTTATCATTATCCTTTAATTTATCAACGACGTCATTACCTATATTCGTCTTCTCACCATTAATTTCGCCGCCTTTATCATAATTGACTATTGATATTTTTAATTCGTCAGTTTTACCATAAGGATCCCATAAAGACCCCACGAATACAGAACTATAAATAAGCGGTAAAAGCATGATTGCTATTAAAGAAATGAGCATAAATTTATGTGTCCATAAGTTTTTTATATCATCAAACATGTTTAGCATTATCCTTTCCAGTTATAAGATTGTTTGCTTTTTGGAGCTGTTTAACGAATGTGATGATTTCTTGATCAGAGAAATGAGAAGATAATTTACGACTAAAAGTTTCATAGATTATATCTTCAGTACGACTAACAAGAGATAATCCTTTTTCAGTTAGCAATACAGATTTTTCTCTTTTATCTTCACCTTGTTGGATTGAAATAAGATCTAAATGCTTTAGTTTATTAATTCTATTAGATATTGCTGTTTTAAAAACACCTTGTCTTTGAGCTATAAAACTAAATGTACATTTAGGAGACTCTTTAATAATTTTTAGAGTTTGAAATTGTTCTTTAGAGATTACTTCATCTAACCCAGACTTATTTAAAATTTTTGCTACTTCGCTATGAATGTTAACAATAGATTCTTGAAATAGGTTAAATGCTTTTTTTAATTCATTATTTTCCATTAGTACACCTCCTGTACTTATTACTTTTCATATAGTACACCCTATGAACTAAAATTGCAACAATAAAGCATATTATTAAAACAAACGTTTGCGCTATAGTATAGATAAATATTTATAAGACTAATATATGTATGTAAATATAAATGCAAACGTTTGCGTAAAATTCATTGACAAATTGTTAAATTACACATATGATAAGTTTATATTTAAAAATGAAAGCGATTTCAATTAACGGAGGGAATCATATGACCGATTTAAAATTAGAAAATATTAAGAAAACCTATGATAAAGGAAATACGGTGGTTAATGATTTTAATTTACATATTAAAGACAAAGAATTTATAGTGTTTGTCGGTCCGTCAGGGTGTGGCAAATCAACAACATTAAGGATGATAGCAGGGCTAGAAGATATAACGGATGGAGAATTTTCTATTGATGGTTCAAGAATGAACGATGTAGCACCTAAAGATAGAGATATAGCGATGGTATTTCAAAATTATGCTTTATATCCACATATGACAGTATACGATAATATGGCTTTTGGCTTAAAACTTAGAAAAATGAATAAAAAAGAAATAGACAAAAGGGTACAATATGCTGCAGAAATTTTAGGTTTAAAAGAATTTTTACCGAGAAAGCCTAAAGCTTTATCTGGTGGTCAAAGACAAAGAGTAGCTTTAGGTAGAGCGATTGTTAGAGATGCTAAAGTATTTTTAATGGATGAACCTTTATCTAATTTAGATGCAAAATTACGTGTCCAAATGAGGACTGAAATTTTGAAATTACATGAACGTCTACAAACGACAACAATTTACGTAACACATGACCAAACTGAAGCATTAACAATGGCTAGTCGCATCGTTGTATTGAAAGATGGAGATATCATGCAAATAGGTACACCAAGAGAAGTGTATGATTCGCCAGAAAATGAGTTTGTTGCTCAATTTATTGGCTCACCTGCAATGAACATTTTCGATGCAAGAATAAATCAAGATAACTTAGAAATAGGCGATCAAGTGATTAAGTTGAATGAGAGACAGACAAGATTATTAACAAATGCTGGTTATGATGGGAAAGACATAAGATTTGGTATAAGACCAGAAGATATTCACGATGAACCAATATTTATATCAGCACATCAGGATACAACATTCAAAACAAAAGTATTAGTAAGTGAATTATTAGGTTCAGAAATAATGATACATGGTTTGTTTAGTGACAATGAATTTTCAGCGAAATTAGATGCAAGAACAGTAGTAAATCCTAATGAAGAAATTGAATTAGCCATCGATTTAAATAAATGTCATTTCTTTGATAAAGAAACCGGAGAAAAAATAAAAAATTAAATCAGTGTCAAATTAACACTTGAAAGAAGGAGAGCATATGAAGCGAATAATAAAATTTTGCTCAGTGATACTAGTTGTTACGTTATTAGTAAGTTGTGGTCCAAAACGTACACAAGAAGATATTGATAAAGCTTTAAATGATGATGAAAAGACTTCAAAACCTGAATCGTTAACAATGTGGGTTGATGGAGATAGGCAAATGTCTTTCTATAAAGAAGTAACGAAAGAATACACTAAAAAAACAGGAATAGAAATTATTCTAAAAAACACTGCTCAAGATGACCAAGTTGACAATTTATCTTTAGATGGCCCCTCTGGAAAAGGACCTGATTTATTCTTTCAACCTCAGGATAGAGCAGGAGATGCATACTTACAAGGATTGGCAGCAGAAATTGATTTTACAGAAGAAGAACTTGAAGGATATTCAAAAGATGCATTAGATGCATTAAACTACGAAGGTAAACAATTAGCATTACCAGTAATAGTTGAATCAACGGCTGTCGTTTATAATAAAAAGCTTGTAAAAACACCACCAAAGACTATGGAAGATGTAGAAAAAATTGCTGAAAACATAACTGATAAAGATAAAAAACAATATGGTTTCATGTTTGATGCTAAAAACTTTTACTTTAATTACCCATTTTTATTTTCACAAGGCGGATACATTTTTAAAGAAAAAGATAACGGGTTTGATACTACAGATGTAGCAGTAAATGATAAAGCTGTAGTAGAAAGTGGCAAAAGACTGCAATCATGGTATGAAAAAGGTTATATCACAAAGTCAGCAGATCAAGATGTCATTGTTGGTTTATTTAAAGAAGGAAAAGTTGGCATGTTTGTGACTGGTCCATGGCAAACTTCAGAGTTTAAAGAAGAATTAGGTGACGATTTTGGTACAGCGATTTTACCTAAAGATAATGGCAAACAAATGAAACCATTTTTAGGTGTTCGTGGTTGGTTTATATCAGAGTACAGTAAGGAGAAATATTGGGCTAAAGATTTATTATTATTTCTAACAAATCAAAAGAACATGCAGAAATATACTGACGATATGCAAGAAATTACAGGACGTACAGATGTTTCATCTAAAAATGAACTTCTAAGACCATATGAGCAACAAGCACAAAATGCTGTTCCAATGCCTAATATTCCAGAAATGAGTCAGGTCTGGGATCCTATGGGAAATGCAGCGATATTTATGTCAAATGGGAAAGATTCAAAAGAAGCATTAGATGAAGCAAAAAGTAATATAGACGAACAGGTGAAAATTATGAATGCATCTAAAAAATAAAAGAAGGTGTCAAATATGAAGAATAGAAATCCTAAATTAGCTGGGATATTGTCCATTATTCCAGGTGTTGGACAATTTTATAATAAAAGATACATAAAAGGCAGTATTTTTATTATATTTTTTATTAGTTTTATAAGTGTTTTTTATCAGTTTATGAACATTGGATTTTGGGGGTTATTTACGCTTGGTACAGTGCCAAAACTAGATGATTCAAGAGTATTGTTAGCGCAAGGGATTATATCCCTCATACTTATAGCATTTGCTATCACACTTTACGTTGTAAATATAATCGATGCATATAGAAATGCCGAACAATATAACAGAGGTCACGAAATTAAAGATAGTAAAGGGCGTATGGTTGCAACATGGGATAAAACATTCCCTTATTTATTGATTTCACCAGGTATTTTTTTATTAATTTTTGTTGTAGTGTTTCCATTACTATTTATGTGTTTTTTAGCTTTTACGAATTATAATTTATATAATGCACCTCCTAGAAATTTATTAGAATGGGTTGGCTTTGATAATTTTAAATCGTTATTAACTGTTCCTATTTGGAAGACAACTTTTTTTAATGTATTAACTTGGACAATTGTATGGACACTAGTAGCTACAACTTTACAAATTGTGTTGGCATTATTGTTGGCTATAATTGTAAATCACCCGTTGGTAAAGTTTAAAAAATTAATTAGAACAGTATTGATTCTTCCATGGGCAGTACCATCATTTGTTACTATTTTAATATTTGCAGCAATATTTAACGATGATTTTGGTTCAATAAATAATGATATATTGCAACCCTTATTAGGTATAGCACCAGCGTGGTTAAACGATCCATTTTGGGCGAAAATAGCTTTGATATTCATTCAAGTATGGTTAGGTTTTCCTTTTGTATTTGCTTTATTTACTGGTGTATTACAAAGTATTTCATCAGATTGGTATGAAGCGGCTGATATGGATGGCGCTTCGAGTTGGCAGAAATTTAGAAACATAACATTTCCTCATATTTTGTTTGCAACTGCTCCGTTATTGATTATGCAATATGCAGGTAATTTTAATAACTTTAACCTTATATATTTATTTAATAAAGGTGGACCGCCAGTATCAGGCCAAAACGCAGGAAGTACAGATATATTAATATCATGGGTTTATCGCTTAACATTCGATATGCAAAACTATAATATGGCAGCTACTATTTCATTAATTATTGGGATATTTATCGCAATAATTGCATTTATACAATTTAGAAAAACAAGTACGTTTAAAGATGAGGGGGATATTTAATGAATAAGAAAAACAAAAATATATTAAGAGCTATTTTGATGTATAGTATTTTGGCTGTTATGTTTATTATCATTATTTATCCGTTATTATGGACATTAGGATTATCTTTAAACTCGGGTTCAAATTTATATGGATCAAGTATGATACCTAAAGATGCTTCGCTAAAAAACTATATATTTTTATTAACAGATCCTTCTAGTGATTATTTAACTTGGTATAAAAACACATTAATCGTTGCGACTGCAAATGCATTGTTTTCAGTTATATTTGTAGGTTTAACGTCTTATGCTTTTTCAAGATATAGATTTGTAGGTAGAAAATATGGGTTAATAGCATTTTTAATACTTCAAATGTTTCCTGTTTTAATGGCGATGGTAGCTATTTATATCTTGTTAAATACTATCGGTCTTTTAGATTCATTATTTGGGCTAACTTTGATCTATATCGGTGGATCAATACCGATGAATGCGTTTTTAGTGAAAGGGTATTTTGATACAATACCAAAAGAATTAGATGAGTCAGCCAAAATGGATGGTGCTGGGCATATGAGAATATTCTTCACAATTATGTTGCCTTTAGCTAAACCGATATTAGCAGTAGTAGCACTGTTTAATTTTATGGGACCATTCATGGACTTTATATTACCTAGAATCTTATTAAGAAGTCCTGAAAAATATACATTGGCAGTTGGATTATTTAATTTTATAAATGACCAGTTCGGTAATAATTTCACAGTTTTTGCTGCAGGTGCTATGATGATAGCAATCCCAATTTCAATCGTATTTTTACTTTTACAAAGATATTTAGTCACTGGATTAACTGCAGGTGCAACTAAAGGATAATAAGGAGTGGTTTTGTGGTTACAATTAAAGATGTCGCAAAAGAGGCTAATGTAGCCCCTTCAACAGTTTCAAGAGTAATAAGCGGTCATAAAAGCATCAGTGAAAATACATCGAAAAAAGTAAAAGCTGTTATGCGAAAATTAGGTTATGAACCTAATGTAGCTGCAAGAACACTTGTAACACAAAAAACAAAAACAATAGGATTAATTTTAAAGACAGCATCTAAAGAAATGACTCAAAATCCGTTCTTTACTGATGTATTGATGGGCATATCTATCGCATGTAAAAAAAGAGCGTATTCTACGATTATGACCACTGCGATTGAGTCAGAAGAATTAATCGCAGAAGTAGAAAGTTTAATGAAATCTAAATCTATTGATGGATTTATCATGCTGTATTCAAAAGAAAATGATCCAATTATAAAATTACTTAAAAAAAATAAATTCCCGTTTGTTGTTATAGGCAAGCAACTACAAGAACGAGATATTATTCATATTGATAACGATAATATTGAAGCGAGCGAATTAATGACGCAGTTTATGATAGATAAGGGACATAACCATTTAGCTTTTATTGCTGAACCAGATTCGTATGCAGTGGCAATAGATCGAATTGAAGGGTTTAAAAAGGTTTGCATAAAAAATAATGTTAATGAATTTCAAATTTTTAATGCACGACCTGAAAGAAATGAAATTATGGAAGTCGTTAAGAAAATGAAGGAACAAAAAGTATTTCCAAGTGCAATTATTACATCAGATAGCATGTTAAATATAAATTTATTAAGTGCTTTGTATCACTACAATATAAGAATTCCTGATGATGTAATGACTGCAACATTTAATGATTCTTTCATTAATGAATCTGCTTCGCCACCTCAAACAGTTGTAAATATTCATCCTGAATATTTAGGGGAAGAAGCAGGTATAGCCATGATTAAATTAATAGAAGATCCAAATATAATTAAGAAAAACACTATTATACCGACTGAGATTATAGAAAGAGCATCTACAAAAAGACAGGAGAATGTTTAAATATGGAAGAGCGTATTTGGTGGAAAGAAGCTGTATGTTATCAAATTTATCCAAGAAGTTTTAAAGATTCTAATGACGATGGGATAGGCGATATTAACGGCATAAGAGAGAAATTAAGTTATTTAAAATATTTAGGAATTGATGTAATTTGGGTTTCACCAATTTTTACGTCACCTAATGATGATAATGGCTACGATATAAGTGACTATCAAGATATAATGGAAGAATTTGGTACGATGGAAGATTTTGATTTATTACTGGAAGAAACGCATGAACTCGGTATGAAATTAATCTTAGATTTAGTTATTAATCATACTTCGGATGAACATCCATGGTTTATTGAATCCAAGTCTGATAAACAAAACCCTAAAAGAGACTGGTATATTTGGAAAGAAGGTAAGAATGATAAAGAACCCAATAACTGGGGAAGTATTTTCAATGGATCTGCATGGGCAAAAACAAAAGAAACCGATGAATATTATTTACATATATTTAGCGAAAAACAGCCGGACCTTAACTGGAGAAACACCAATGTGAGAAAAGAATTATATAAGATGATTAATTGGTGGTTTGATAAAGGAATTGATGGATTTAGAGTAGATGCCATTACACATATTCAAAAATCATTTGAAGATGGTGATATTGAATATGCTGAAAATGAAACGAATTTTAAACCTGCGTTCGAGCGATATACAAATAGACCAGGTATTTTAGAACATTTAAGAGAGCTGAGAGACGAAACCTTTAATAAGTATGATATTATGACAGTCGGTGAAGCGAACGGTGTTTCTCCAGATGATGCTGAAAATTGGGTCGGGTTTGAAAATGGAATATTTAATATGATATTTCAATTTGAGCACTTAGGATTATGGAATACTGAAGATGCAGGGTTCGACATTCAAAGATATAAAGAAGTTATGACCAAATGGCAAAACCAATTAGAAGGTAAGGGTTGGAATGCTTTATTTATTGAAAACCACGATCAACCAAGACTTGTTTCAACGTGGGGAGACGATCAACATTATTGGTATGAAAGTGCGACAAGTCATGCGACGAATTACTTCTTACAAAAAGGGACGCCATTTATATATCAAGGACAAGAAATAGGTATGACTAACTATCCATTCCAATCATTAGAAGAATTTAATGATGTATCAGTCAAAAATGAAGTTAGATTAAAAAAAGAAAATGGAGAAAACGTAGAGCAATTATTACATGATTTCAGTAAAGTAAATCGAGATAATTCGAGAACAATGATGCAATGGAATCAAACTGATTATGCAGGATTTTCAAAAGAAAGACCTTGGTTCCATGTAAATCCTAATTATAAAAATATAAATGTTGAACAACAATTAGAAGATGAAGATTCAATTTTAAGTTACTATAAAAAGCTAATTAAACTTAAAAAATCTAATAATGTATTTAATTATGGTGTTTATGAATTAGTAGATGAATATCATCCACAAATTTATACTTATAAGAGAAAGCTTGATAACAATCAAGTTATTATAATGTGTAATTTAACTAGTGAAGAAGCGGATATATCTAAAGCATTTAAAATTGAAAATTATGATTTATTACTGAATAATTATAGAGATATTGAAAAAACACAAAAGTTAAAACCTTTTGAAACAAGAGTGTATCAAATAAAATAAATAACTTAGTATAAAAATCCATGCATAACATGACTTTTATAGAATAACGTATTATTCAATGTAGCTTATACGAATTCTTGATAATGTCTCTTGTGTATGGATTTTATATATATCCATATTGTTAACGCTTACTACCTTAAACGTTTTATAATAGTATTGAGGTAATAGAATTCAATCGGGAGGTCATAGTATGAAGAAATTAATGAAAGAAAAAACAAATTTTGTTGCTGATATGTTAAAAGGCATTGAAATAATGGATGATGCGGTTGAAATAATAAGTGAAAATGTAGTAGTAAGAAAAAATTTAAAAACAAAAGGTGTTGCTTTAGTTTCTGGAGGAGGTTCAGGCCACGAACCTGCTCATGCTGGTTATGTGGCAGGGGGTATGTTAGATGCAGCTGTATGTGGTGAAGTGTTTACATCTCCTACTCCTGATAAAATTTTAGAAGCAATCAAACATGTAGCTACAGATGAAGGTGTTCTTTTAATAGTGAAAAATTATGCAGGGGATGTAATGAATTTTGAGATGGCACAAGAAATGGCTGAGATGGAAGGTATCTCTTGTGAGTCAATCGTGGTGAGAGATGATATATCTATCGAAAACATAGAAGATAGAAGAGGTGTGGCCGGAACAGTCTTAGTCCATAAATATGCAGGTTTCTTATCCGATAATGGATTCAATCTCGCTGATATAAAGAGTAGAACAGAAACATTTATCGAAAAGATAAGAACAATTGGTATGGCTATTTATCCTTGTTTAGTACCAACTACTGGTCAATATGGTTTTGATTTAAAAGAGAATCAAATGGAAATAGGAATCGGTATTCATGGTGAACGTGGTATATATCAAGAGGATATCGAACCAATCGATGAAATAATTAAAAGGTTAATGCACGAATTAGAGAAAGAAATATCAGATAAAACATTAATCGTAATGATTAATGGTATGGGTGCAACTCCAGATTCTGAATTAGCGATTGTTTCACATTACTTTAATGAATATGCTAAAGAAAATGAATTAAATATCGAAAAATATTTAATCGGTAATTATATGACAGCTTTAGATATGCAAGGTTTTTCTATTACTTTAGTACCTTATGATGATGAATATCGCGATGCTTTTGATGCACCGACAGAGAGTAAATATTTCGTATAGGAGGATTTATCCATGGATGCAGATTTATTAACTAAAAAATTAAAAGATTTAAGAAATACTTTTGAACAAGAAGAACAACTTTTAACAGACTTAGACAGAGCAATTGGTGACGGAGATCATGGCGTTAATATGCTGAGAGGTTTCAAAGCAGTTGACGAGAAAATTTCTGGGAATACGTTAAGTGAAGTTTTGAAATCAACAGGTATGACATTAATGAGTTCTGTAGGAGGGGCGTCTGGTCCACTCTATGGATTTAGTTTTGTAAAAATGGCTTCTCTTAACCATGATGAAATTAATCAAGATAATTTGAAAGAATACATTGATGAATTTAAAAATGCTGTAGCAACGCGAGGTAAAGTTTCTGGTGGCGAAAAAACGATGTATGATGTGCTACAGAAAACATCTGAGTACTTAGAAAATAATCAATCTATAAGTAAAGAACAATTACAACAATTTGCAGATGATACGAAAGATTTAGAAGCTACTAAAGGAAGAGCAGCATATTTCAAAAAGGATTCAATTGGACATATTGATCCAGGTGCACAAAGTATGGTATTTGTATTAAATGCTTTAAGTGAGGATGTGTAGAAAATGGCGACAATAGGAATTATTAGTCATAGTAAAGATATAGCACAAGGTGTGAAAGACTTATTAGCACAAATGTCACCAGATGTATCAGTAATCGCTAAAGGCGGTAATAATGAAGGTGAAATAGGAACAAGTATCGATACAGTTAACGCAATCATCGATGAATTGACAGAAGATGCATTATTATTTTACGATATTGGATCAGCAGAAATGAACTTGGAAATGGCTATTGATTTATACGAAGGTGATTATAAATTATATAAAGTTGACGGGCCTATTGTTGAAGGAGCATTTCTAGCGAGCGTATCATTATCAACAGGAGCAACATTAGAAGAAGCAATTTCAAGCATTGAAAGGGAATTTTCTAAAAAATCTTAAAATGTGATCAAGTCAAAAATATAAAATGATATAATTGCTCTACTAATGATTTTACAAGGTGGAGAAATAAAAATGAAAATATCGAATCAGAAATTATATGAAAAAGTTGCAGATGTCATCATATTTGATATTAACGAAGGTCGTATAAATCCTGGTGATCGATTACCATCAATCAAAGCATTATCTGAGAGTTTTGGTGTTGGTCAAGCTACTATTAGAGAAGCATTGAATGCTTTACGAGCAATGGGATATGTCGATATTAAACATGGACAAGGAACTTTTGTTATAAATAGAGAAGAAACAAAATTTAATCTTGAAGCGATTAATGCTAATGTGGAAGACATCGAAAATTTATTAGAAGTACGTAATATAGTTGAAGTTGGTGTAGCAAGATTAGCAGCATCTAATCGTGATGAAAATAATCTTAAGGAAATTGAAGCGGCACTTTTTGATATGAAAGTAGCAATTAAAAAAAATGAATTAGGAGAAGCTTCAGATTTAAGATTCCATCTTGCTATTGCTGATGCTTCAAATAATTACATGTTAAAACAGCTATTGCGCAATGTATCAGAATTAATGCAACATACTATGAAAGAAACAAGAAGAATATATTTATATACAAAAAGCAAATCGATTGAGAAGCTCTATAATGAACATAAAGATATATACGAAGCTATAAAAAGTCAAAATAGTAAATTAGCTGAAGAAAAAATGGCATTTCATTTGTCTGAAGTTGAAAACGCAGTATTAAAACACATTAGATAATTATTAATGATATTAAATAAAGCTTGAGGTGAAACACTTGATCAATAAACCGAAAGAGGCCGAGACATTTGTCTCGGCCTCTATTCGTTATATATACTATTTATAAAAATAAAAAGCGATAAGCTTCAGGATGCTTATCGCTTTGGGTATGTATAACCCATCCGTTCCATTTCATAATCATATATAAAGACTTCTCACAGTAAAATAATAAACTGTAACTTATCATTGCAATAATGAAAAAGATTATTACAATTTAATATTTGTATCTTAAGTATAAGGTCCCTTCAAGAGTTTAGCAATATTAATTATTAAAAAAATAATATCCAAATTACACCGAATAAATAGATTTTATATAAATAATAAAATCATACATTACAAATCGTCTGAAACTTCAAAATATATAGATATTTTATGATATAATATTTCTAATTTCTTATATTAAGGGGGCTATTATGAATCAGACAAAGAGAAAAGTTTCTATTATTAATAGATTCTTAAACTTCATAGAAAAAGCAGGAAACCGATTGCCAGATCCAAGTATATTATTTTTCCTTTTATGTGTAGGATTAATTGTACTATCTTGGTTTGTATCTTTGTTCAATATAAAAGTTGAAAACCCAGGTACAGGAAAAACAGTAGAAGTAACAAATCTAATTTCTAGAGAAGGTTTTTCTAAAATATTAAGTGAATCTATAACAAACTTTTCCGAATTCCCAGCATTAGGCCTTGTACTTGCAGTTATGCTCGGAATAGGTGTAGCAGAAAAAACAGGATATTTTGATAAATTAATGATAATGATAGTTAATAAAGCACCTAAGAAAATCATAGTACCCATTATTATATTTGTAGGTATTATTGGGAATGCTGCTGGAGATGCAGCTCCAGTAGTTTTACCACCTTTGACGGCATTAGTTTTTATTAAACTTGGTTATCACCCGATAGCGGGTTTAGCGATGGCATATGCTTCTGCCTTAGGGGCGTTTGCAGCGAATTTAACTTTAGGGATGAGTGATGCGCTTGTTTATGCATTTACTAAACCAGCAGCTGAAATTATTAGCAAAGATATTTCGTTGAACGTAGCAATGAACTGGTATTTTATAGCAGCATCTTCTATCATTTTATTACCAGCAATTTATTTTGTAAGTATGAAAATTGTTATACCACGTCTAGGTACATATAAAGAAGAAACAGATAGTTCAAGTGATGATAATGAAATAACATCTAAAGAAAACAAAGCATTAAAGTTTGCTAATTGGAGTTTCTTTGCGGTTATAGTTATTTTATTAGCTTTATCAATACCTGAAAATGGCTGGCTAAGAAACGTTAAAACTGGAAGCTTAATTGAAGAATCGCCATTAATGGATGGTGTTGGTATAATCATTCTTGTTGTTTTCTTTGTTCCCGGTTTTGTTTATGGAATTATGTCAGGTAAACTTAAAAATACAAAAGATTTAGGGAAAATGTTAACTGATTCAATGGCGACAATGGGAAGTTTTATTGTAATTGTATTTTTTGCTTCACAATTATTAGCGTATTTAAATTGGAGCAACCTAGGTGTAGTTATATCAGTTAAAGGTGCAGAATTATTACAAGGTCAAAATGGTGTTGTGTTAATAATAGGATTAATATTATTAAGTTGTTTAATTAACTTGCTAATAGGTAGCGCGTCCGCAAAATGGGCGATATTAGCACCAATATTTATACCTATGTTTATGTTATTAGGATATCATCCTGCGTTTACACAGATGGTCTATCGTATAGGAGATTCAATCACAAATCCAATAACACCGATGATGCCTTACTTACCACTATTACTATCATATGCTCAAAAATATGATGAGAATATGAAACTTGGAACATTAATTTCTAGTTTAATGCCATATTCAATTGTATTGGCGATCGTTTGGCCTATATTTATGATTATATGGTTCTTACTAGGTTTACCATTAGGACCTGGTGGAGATATATACTGGAGTAAATAATAAGTTAAAATGTAGTCTCATTCTTTCTAGGATGAGGCTATGAAGTCTTTTTAGAAAAATGAGATTCCGTCCCACTGCCATTTCAGTATTTCATAAGTAAAGCACTATATGGTACAATCACGAAGGGTATATATTTAATTTAATTAATTGAACTTACATATATTTTTAACGACAAAAAAGAAAAGGATGATTAAATGTCTCCATTAGTATTGAAACCCGTGTTTAAAGAGCGTATTTGGGGAGGACGTAATTTAGAAAAAATGGGCTACGACATTCCTGATGGTAATATTGGGGAATGTTGGGGTATTTCAGCGCATCAAAATGGACCTAATGTTATTGTCAATGGAGCTTACGAAGGTCAAACATTGGATAAGGTTTGGGAAGAACATCCTGAATTATTTGGAAATCCTTCAGAAAAGAAATTTCCATTGCTTACGAAAATATTAGATGCAAACCAAAAATTATCTGTACAAGTTCATCCAGATGATGAATATGCACACGAACATGAAAATGGTGAGTTTGGTAAAACTGAGTGCTGGTATGTTCTTGACGCAAAAGAAGACGCAGAAATTATATATGGAACTTATGCAAATTCGAAAGAACAGCTTGAAGAATATATTCAAAATGAAGATTGGGATCATTTATTCAAGCGCGTTAAAGTTGAAAAGGGAGACTTTTTCTATGTGCCAAGTGGTACAGTGCATGCAATCGGAGAAGGTATTATGATACTAGAAACGCAACAAAATTCAGATACTACTTACAGAATTTATGATTACGATAGAATTGAGCAAGATGGTAAGAAACGTGAATTACATCTTGATAAAAGTATTGATGTTATCAATATAGGACCAACAAGCCCAAATGTAGCACCTGTGAGAATAGATTCTGATGAACAAAAAGGTCAAATGCTTGTAGAAAGCGACTTTTTCACTGTTACGAAATGGCAAATAGAAGGTACATTTAACTTCAGAAAACCTAGAGATTATTGCTTAGTGAGTATTATTTCTGGGGAAGGTGAAATCATAACAGACGGAAATGTATATGAAGTGTCAACGGGAAGTCACCTCATATTAACGGCTGATGATTTAGATAATCACATTAACGGGCAACTAGAAGTTATAGTAAGTTACGTCTAGATAGGAGTTATACTATTATGAAAAAATTCTTATATTTATCACTTGTTTGTGCCGTTATAGCTGGTCTAGGAATATTTTTTGAACAGCCAAAATATCCAAATCCAGTGATACCATTTATTATTGCTTTAATTGGGCTAATATTAGCTATTAGTACTTTTAAAGATAAAGAAATAACAATGGGGTTGAAAATCGGAGGCGTTCTAGTTAATTTAATGCCAACATTAGCCGGTTTATCGTTAATACTTCAATAAATAGATTATTAGTTTTGTAATATACATTTAAACTGTCGTAAAGTTAATAACTTTGACGACAGTTTTTTTGTGCAGATTTAAATTGTTATATTGTCATTTATTTCAATTTTACAGTGTATTCTCATCATATAAATAAAAAAATTAATTGTCTTTAAAAGAATTTTTCTATAATTCTATTAATATAAATGAAATAAAACTGTAATATAAAATTGCGCCATAACAGTGTATAATTAGGAAGAATTAATATCTTTATATAAAAATGTAAGATAATGGAGGTAACTAATTTTGAAGAAGAAGACATTAACGGCATTTGTAGGTGCTTCTGTAGCAGTAGCTTTAACATCACAAAGTGCTGAAGCTGCATCATATAAAGTTAAGAGCGGAGACTCACTTTGGTTAATTGCTGAAAAACATAATACAACTATCGCAAAAATTAAAAGCTTAAACAAATTAAGCTCTAATCTAATTTTTCCGAATCAAATCATTCAAGTACCTGGTTCTTCTAGTTCGTCTAATACGAATACAGGATCGACTTCAACGTCATCAACAACATACTATACGGTTAAATCAGGGGATTCGTTATCAGTAATTGCTGGTAAATATGGCACAACATATCAAAAAATAATGTCTTTAAACGGGTTGAATAATACAATTATTTATCCTGGCCAAAAATTAAAAGTAAAAGGGACTTCTAGTAGTTCAAGTTCAAATAATACGGGTTCATCAAACACATCTACTAGTACAACTACTTATACGGTTAAATCAGGAGATTCATTATCAGTAATTGCTGCTCGATATGGTACAACATATCAAAAAATAATGTCTTTAAATGGTTTATCAAATTTCATTATTTATCCGGGCCAAAAATTAAAAGTAAGTGGTTCAGTGTCAACAGGTGGTGGACAATCAAGCTCTAATAACACTGGTAGCTATACACCTCCTATGTTCTACCACCAAAATTTATATGATTGGGGTCAATGTACTTGGCACGTATTTAATCGACGTAAAGCAATCGGTAAACCAATAAGCACTTATTGGTGGAATGCGAACAACTGGGCTAGCGCTGCAGCTAAAGATGGATATAGAGTAAATCATAAACCTGCTGTAGGTTCGATTTTACAATCTTCTGCTGGTTATTACGGTCATGTTTCGTTTGTTGAACGCATTAATAATGACGGTAGTATTCAAGTATCAGAAATGAATTTTACATCTTCACCTGGTGTATTAACATACAGAACTGTACCAGCTTCACTCGTACCAAGTTATAATTTTATACATTAATCTTGAACTGAGGCATATATAATGTCTCAGTTTTTACTTGTGTAAACATAGACACGGATGCTAATGTCTTATACAATGTTAATATTAATGTCATGTAAAAAATATGATTAGTATAATAAACGTCATATTTACATAGTAAATCGTTTAAAATTGATAATTATTTATAACAAGGAGTATACATATGTCTGAAGAAACAAACTACTTTTGGCTAAATTGTGGATATAATAGGTGGAATCATACAGAACCTCTAGAAGGACAAGTTGCAGTATTTGAATCGGGTGCAAGTTTTAATCCTACTCAAGGTTACCATGCCTTTAAGACGGCAAAACCTGGTGATAAAGTAATTTATTATCAAGTCCAAAATCAAGTGGGATTATTAGGATATGGGGAAATTATTGATGTTCAGACAGGCGGCAACCAAAAAGTAAGCATTCATTTTAAATTTGAAACCTCTTTAACAATGCTTTCAGTTGAATACTTAAAGAGAAGTGAACATTTAGAATTGCGTATTAAGCAACTAACGGATCAATTATTCAATCGTATATCTAAAGAAGAATTTGAATTAATTATTGGCCTAGG
This sequence comes from Mammaliicoccus sp. JADD-157, assembly GCF_049310805.1. Classification (NCBI taxonomy): domain Bacteria; kingdom Bacillati; phylum Bacillota; class Bacilli; order Caryophanales; family Staphylococcaceae; genus Mammaliicoccus; species Mammaliicoccus sp. JADD-157. The sequence continues at coordinate 193,794 of NZ_JBMOVZ010000005.1, forward strand.
ACAAGGAGAAGTTAAAATACCTAGATATTTCTTACTTTCAGAAGAAATACAGTTTGAAGAAGATGAAACATATACTATTTTCACACATACAGTGAATGGTATTAAAAGAAATGGTTATATTTATTATACACAACTTGAAATCGGGGATCAGCTTGTATTCTTAAATAAAAACGCGAATCATTCTATTATTGGTGTTGGTGAAGTTACAGATAGTATACATAAACTTCCACCACAACCAGGACGAACTGATTCAACTTGCATAACTATTAGATATGAAAAGGATATTAATCCTATAAGTGTAGCAGAACTAAATAGACATCAAACATTAAAAAAATTATATTTCTTACAAGAAAATTCTAAGCAATCTATAGCTAATTTAACAAAAGCTCAATATGATGCAATGATGGATATGAGTAGAGGTGAGTTTTCTCAAAATAATTCACAACAATATCAAGTCTCGATTCCACAAGAACAAGAAGATAAAAAAGATAAGCCAATTATATTAATGTTATGTGATAGTAAAGAAGAAGGTATAAAAAAAGCAAAACATTACGTAGAGCGCGAGCTTGCTAAAGGTATTTATACAACAGGGCATCCAGATTTTTCTGAAGAAATGTTATACGGAAGGTATTTACCTAACGAAAGTGGAGCTCTATATTATCGTGAAGGATTTATCACGGGGCATATCACAAATTCAGAAAGAGAATGGCTTGTAATCGATCAATTTGAGCGAATAGACCCTGAAATATTCCAACTATTCCTAAATGTTTTAGATGGTCATGAAATGACACTACCTAGATATAATCATGATGGTAAAATGGTAAAATGGAGTTTAGAAAAAGACTCATTCTACCGCCATAATCCAAAATGGAGAATGATAGGTTTATGTTATGGGACAGTTGAAGATATAAAAAAACAATATTCACATCAATTTTTAAAACATTGTCGTGTAATACACGTTGGATAAATAAAATAAATTTTCATTGAAAAACACTATTTGTTTAATATCAAATGGTGTTTTTAATTTATAAGTGAAAAATTATCTTTTAAATTGATAGAATTTTCTGTAATATGATATATATAATTAAAATTGCTCTTATCAATAAACAACAAAGGGGACGTGTTTATGGACAAAATAGTAGCATTTTCAGATTGGTTATGGGGATATCCACTCGTAACTCTATTATTAGTATCTAGTTTATTTTTAACAATTTATTTAGGGTTCATACAGTTTAGACATTTTGGCTATATGATGAAACAAACATTTGGCAGTATTAATAAAAAACCTAAAGGTGAAGGAACAATCACACCGAGGCAAGCATTAACTTCTGCTTTATCTTCTACTGTTGGTGCAGCAAATATCGTAGGGGTACCTACAGCAATCATGATGGGTGGACCTGGTGCAGTATTTTGGATGATGGTTATTGCATTTTTAGGGATGGCTTTAAAGTATAGTGAAAACGTACTTGGTATACATTATCGAGAAAAGAATAGTAAAGGCGAATTTGTAGGGGGACCTACATACTATATGAAAAAAGGAATGAAAAATAAAAAAGTTGGAATAGTATTCGCTTTTATTTTTGCATTCGCGCTTATGTTGGAACTCATTCCGAGTATTATGGTGCAAGGAAATTCAGCAGCAAGCACGGTAGAAGATACCTTCAATATTGATATGGGTTATACAGGAATCATTTTAGCTGTGTTAGCTGCTTTAGTTGTGTTTGGAGGCATTAAAAGAATTGCAACATTCACTGAAATGATTGTGCCGGTTATGGTTGGATTATATTGTATTATGGGTTTTATTATCATTTTAATGAACATTCAACATTTACCGGGAGTCATAGCGTTAGTAGTTGAAAAAGCTTTTAATCCTGATGCAGCATTAGGAGGTAGTTTTGGAGCTGCTTTAGCTACAACGGTTAGATGGGGATTTGCTCGAGGTATCTATTCAAACGAAGCAGGTTTAGGTACTTCTCCAATTGCCCACGCTGCTGCTAAGACAGATCATCCAGTGAGACAAGCTTTTTGGAGTGTAAGTGAAATAGTTGTAGATACTTTAATTATATGTAGTACAACAGCGTTTGTTGTATTGGTTTCAGACGTTTGGAAAGCAGATGATGCAAAAGAACAATCAGCTGCACTGACAGCTAGAGCCTTTAATGATGCATTTGGTACATTTGGAAGCTGGATTGTTTCTATATCAATGGTATTCTTTGTATTCTCTACTATAATTGTAGTTATTTATTATGGTTCAAGAATGGCAGAATATTTATTTGGATTAACTGCTGGATTTATTATGAAAATAGTTTATGTTTTATCTATAGCACTCGGTGCGTTTGGGGCAGGAACACAATTGTGGAATTTATTAGATATAGCGTTAGCATGCATTCTTATTCCCAATATTATAGCTGTTATTATGTTATCACCTAAAGTTAAAGACTTGACACGAGAATTTTTCACAAGCAAAGAATTTTATTTGAAAGATAAAAATAATAAAAACTGAAATAGTTTATTCCTTTTAGATTATAACGTTATCGTTATAATCTTTTTTTGTATTTAAAAAAATTGTAGTTGTCTTCAAAAATAAACCTCTTTTGTATGTAGTCATATAAATTATTCTAATTTACACAAAATGTCAAATATTTTATTAAATTCCATATTGATGTTATTTAATTTTATGGTAAGATTATTTTAAGATAATTTAATTAACTAATTTTTAGGAGGTTACAACAATGAGCACTCAATCTTATTCAGAAGCAATTACTTCATGTTCTGAATTCTTTGATTACCAAAATAAAATTGACAATATCTTTGTAGTAATTGAACAAAAGTATGGCTTAAAGAAACATGAATTTTTCTTCTTAATGAAATTAAATGAAGTGAAAGAAGTACACCTTAAAGATGCAATTGAAAAAGGATACATAAAGCAAAACAAATCTGCTCGTGCTATTAAGAGATTATTCGAAAAGAAATATATATTAAAAAACCGCTTAAAAACAGATGAAAGAGCAGTTATATTACGCTTTAACGATGATTATAAAGATGATTTTGAAGTGATAATGCAAGAAGTATTGGATATGTTAAATGTAGCTTAGATTATAAATCTTTTTAATATTAAAGAAATGCATTGTAAAAGTTAGTCAAAGGCTAACTTTTACAATGCATTTTTGTATTTATAATCAAATTATATTTTAAAATTTAATTTGTAAATTATGGTGGAAAGTTATACAATTTTAAATGTAAGCGCTTTATTATAGGAGGATTAGTCATTATGGTAAAAGAATCTACACCGAAGAATATAAGTTTTGTATGGGCGATTATTCCGTTTCTATTTATGATAGTCAGCATGCTCTATACTGTTGTTGTTTTAGAATTAGCGCCTCACATACCTTTAATGATTGGTACAGCTATAGCAGCCATAGTTGCCTATTATCACGGACATACATGGAAAGATATAGAAGAAATGATGTACAAAGGGATAAAATTAGCACTACCTGCGATTGTTATTATTATACTAGTTGGTTTAATCATTGGAGCCTGGATAGGTGGAGGTATAGTTGCAACAATGATTTATTACGGTTTAAAACTTATTACGCCTTCATTATTTTTAGTGACTATTGCTATTATATGTGCCATTGTATCTTTAGCCATTGGTAGTAGTTGGTCTACAATGGCTACAGTAGGTGTAGCCGGAATGGGTATAGGATTGAGCATGGATATTCCAGCAGGTATGATTGCGGGTGCTATCATATCAGGTGCTTATTTTGGTGATAAAATGAGCCCTTTATCTGACACCACAAATTTAGCAGCAGGTTTAACTGGTACAAATCTATTCGATCATATTAAGCATATGTTCTATACAACTGTACCTGCGATTGTAATTTCGTTAATTGCCTTCTTTATACTTGGTAGACAATTTTCTGCAGGTGACATTAATCAAGATAAAATTGATGCAATTAATAATGAAATGATTGATAAATTTGTCATATCACCTTGGCTACTATTAGTACCACTGATTGTTATTATTTTAGTAGCCTTAAAAGTACCTGCAATACCTGCATTGGTAGTTGGTATTATTTTAGGGTTTTTATCACAAATTTTTGTTCAAGGTGGAAGTATTCATGATAGCGTTCAAGCTTTACAAACAGGATATGTGTTAGAAACGAAGAATGAACTCGTAAAAGAACTATTTAATAGGGGTGGTTTGGAGTCGATGTTTTATACCATTTCTATGACAATTGTTGCGATGACATTTGGTGGAATACTCGAATATTCAGGTATGTTGAAGGCAATTATTACACAAGTTTTGAAAGTAGCTAAAGGTACTGGTGGACTAATCGCTTCTGTTATTATTTCATGTATTGGTACAAACGCTTCATGCTCAGAACAATATATTTCAATTGTTGTACCATCAAGAATGTATATTAATACGTTTTTAGAAAAGAGGTTACACCCTAAAAATTTATCTAGAGCTCTAGAAGATGGTGGAACAGTGACTTCAGTATTTTTCTTATGGAATACTTGTGGTGTGTTTATAGCTCAGACCTTAAATGTAAACGTATTGGAGTATGGGATGTATGCAGTATTCAATTATACTGTCCCAATCATATCTATAATATTTGGATACATAGGATTTAAAATTATAACAATTAACGAACAAGAATATAAACAATTTAAAGAAGTTCAATAACAATAATAACAGTCCAGGACATATATAAATGTCTCGGACTGTTTCATTATATAGGGGTAGTTGACTGGAATGAAAGTGTGTTTATACCAAATTTTTTCAAGCTTAGTCATCATTGACGGAATGGTATTATGAAGTCGTTTTAGCAAAATGAGATTTCTGGTTCACTTCCTTATTAATTTAATGTTTCTTATAATCGTGTTATCTTAAAACTAAAGAAAGGAATAAGGTGATATTTATGGCTATAGTATACTATGACGGTGATTGTGGTTATTGTAATAGAGTAGTAATGTGGTTGATTCATCATAATATTCCAACGAGATTCCAATTTGCACAATTAGAAGGGCAATATGGAGAGAACTTAATTAAAGCTCAACCTGAATTGAAAAATATAGACACAATTGTTGTAGTTGATAAATCACAAGTATTTACTAAAACAGATGCTATTATTCACTTATTGAATCAAATTAAGAAATATAAAATTTTTGCATTCCTATTGAAAATAGTGCCTCGTTTTCTTAGAAATCTAGGTTACGATTCATTTGCAAAAATAAGACATCGCATCCAATTTAAGCAAGCATGTAAACTACCAACTAAAGAAGAACGTCAGTATTTTTTAGATTAGTATTGCAATAGTTTTAGAGTGGTGGTATCCTTTTATGTAAACGGTTACACAAAAGGAAGTTGAACGAATGGCTACGATTAAAGAAGTTGCTAAATACGCTGGTGTCTCAGTGGCGACAGTTTCAAGAGCTCTTAATAGAAGTGGGTATGTCAAAGAAGAAACAAGAAAGAAGATTAATAAAGCGATCAAAGATTTAAATTACAGACCAAATGAAACAGCTCGGACATTGTATAAACGTAAATCTAAAATGATAGGTTTATTATTACCTGATATTAGCAATCCATTTTTCACGGTTGTCGCTAGAGGTGTTGAAGATGAAGCGATGGCTAAGGGTTATCACATCATTTTAGGTAATGGTGATGGAAATGAAGAAAAAGAATTAGCGTATATAAACACATTCAATGTGCATAATTGTAGTGGGATTATTGCATCACAATTATCTACTCAAGAAACATTTGATTCTTTTAAATCATATAATATGCCATTTGTTTTATTAGATAGAGTGTATGCCGACCATGAATTTGTTGAAACAAATCATTATAAAGGTGGACAGTTACAAGCTCAAGCCGTCATTAAAGGTTCGACAAAATCTGTTTTAATTATGCAACAAAACTTACAATATAAATCATTTAACGAAAGACTATCCGGTGCTAAATCTATTTTTGATGAAAAGAACATCCCTTACATTACTGTAGATGAACGTTTTCTCATTGAAGAAGATTTAGTATCGATGATTCATAAGCACAATATTGATAGTATTATTTGTAGTAATGATGTGAGCGCATTTGCTGTTATGCGTACTTTGTTACATCATGAATTTAAAGTTCCTTCTGATGTTCAAGTTGTAGGTTATGATGATATACCATTATCTCGTATGTATACACCAAGTTTAACTACAATTCATCAACCAGCATATTTAATAGGCAAAAAGGCTTGTCAGCAGCTTATCAATCAACTAGAAGGTAAAGAAAGAGAACATCATCAAATATTAGACGTTAGTTTAATAGAACGACAATCGACGAGGAGAGAGTAAAATGAAAAAGATTATGGTTATAGGAAGTATGTCTATAGATTTAGTAGTTTCAGCTTCAAAAAGACCTGAAAAAGGTGAAACGATATTAGGAGATAGTTTTTTCACTACACCAGGTGGAAAAGGCGCTAATCAAGCTGTGGCAGCAGCAAGGTTAGGGGAAGAAGTATATTTAGTAGGGCGCATAGGAGATGATGATTTCGGTAAAGAAATTTATCAAAATCTACAAAATAACTACGTTTTAGTAGATGGTGTGGAACCCGTTACACAAATGCCATCAGGTACTGCTCACATAACTTTAGCTGAACAAGATAATAGTATCATTTTTGTTCCATCTGCCAATAACGAAGTAACACCTGAATATGTTGAGAAACATTTAGCACACCTTAATAAAGGTGACATCGTTCTTCTTCAACAAGAAATACCTAGTGAAACAGTTGAACATGTAATTGATTACTGTAAGGAAAATGAAATTACATCTATATTAAATCCAGCTCCTTTTAGAGAAGTTAGTGATAATGTTATTGAAAAAGCTGATTACTTAACACCTAATGAAACAGAAAGTGACGGAATGTTTAAAGGAAATATGGATGAAGCGTTAGCAAAATATCCGAATAAATTGATTGTTACTTTAGGAGATAAAGGTGCAGTCTATCATGATGGTAACAAAAAGGTAGAAGTACCAGGTTATAAACGAGAAGTTAAAGATACTACTGGCGCAGGTGATACATTTAACGGTGCATTTGCAGTAGCGTTACAGAAAGAATTCAATCTAGAAAAAGCGTTAGATTTTGCAAACTTAGCAGCAAGTTATTCAGTAACAGGTATGGGTGCACAAGGTGGTATGCCTAAACTTTCAGAAATAGAGGGAGAATGGCATGTATAAAACAGGGATTTTAAACAGTGAAATATCTAAAGTATTAAGTGATCTTGGTCATACAGACAGAATAGTAATAGCAGATTGTGGTCTACCAATTCCAAAAGAAGTGAAGAAAATTGATTTAGCACTGTCTTTTGGTGTGCCAAATTTTGAAAGCGTTTACGAAGAAGTGATGAAACATATGTCGGTTCAAAAAATGATCGTTGCGGAAGAAATAAAAGAAAATAATGTTCCGCTTTTTGAAAAGATTACTCAATCTAATATTGATACAGAATATGTATCACATGAACGATTTAAAGAATTAACAAATGATACAGTCGCGATTATTAGAACTGGAGAAGCAACACCATTTGCAAATGTCATATTGGAAAGTGATGTTTTATTCTAAAGGAGGGTTACCATGTTACAGATGAAGAATATACATAAAGCTTTTGGACAAAATAAAGTATTAACTGGGGTAGATTTTATTTTAAAGGAAGCTTCTGTACATGCATTGATGGGAGAAAACGGGGCAGGTAAATCTACGTTAATGAAAATTTTAGTAGGTATACACGGCAAAGATGAGGGTCAGATAATATACAAAGATGAAAATATTGAATATAAAGATGCACAAATGGCTGAAGAAGCAGGCATAACTTTTATACACCAAGAATTAAATATTTGGTCAGAATTAACAGTGTTAGAAAATTTGTTTATTGGTAAAGAAATTAGAAATAAATTTGGAATCTTAAACGAGAGACAAATGAAGAAAGAAGCAATGAAAGTATTTGAAAAGTTAAATTTTAAAATACCACTTAAAAAAGTTGCAGGAAAATGTTCTATTGGTGAACAACAAATGATAGAAATTGCTAAAGCATTGATGACGAACGCTAAAATAATCGTTATGGATGAACCAACAGCTGCTTTAACGGATAAAGAAATTAATCAATTGTTTAAGCTCATTAAAAGCTTGCAAAAACAAGGCGTTGCATTTGTGTATATTTCACATAGAATGGCAGAAATCTTTGAGATATCTGATGAGATAACTGTAATGAGAGATGGTAAAACAGTGTTATATAAAGAAACGAATGGTACTAATTATGATGAGATAGTTAAATCAATGGTAGGTAGAGATTTAACAGAACAATTCCCGAAAAGAACTGTTTCACCTGGTAATATCATCATGGACGTTAAATCGTTAAATAATGATGAACATCAAATTAAAGATATATCATTTTCATTAAGAAAAGGAGAAATTCTTGGTGTTAGTGGACTAATGGGGGCTGGCAGAACTGAAATAATGCGAAGTTTATTCGGCATAGATAAAGGCAGTAAAGACATTACGATTAACGATAAAAAAGTTTCCATTAATTCACCAGAAGACGCTATGAAAAACGGAATTGGGCTTATTACAGAGAACAGAAAGGACGAAGGTCTGATATTAGATTTCTCTATTGAAGATAATATGGTTTTACCTTCTTTAGAAAGCTTTTCCAATAAAGGCTTTACGAAAGAAAAGTCTGTTCATATATTTGCTGATCAAATGAGTAAACGACTAAATATTAAAACAAATAGAAAAGCACTTGTTTCTTCACTTTCCGGTGGTAATCAACAGAAAGTAGTTTTAGCTAAATGGATTGGTACGGGTGCACAAGTTTTAATACTAGATGAACCGACTAGAGGTATTGATGTTGGAGCAAAGAGAGAAATTTATCAATTAATGAACGAATTAACTGAGCGCGGTGTTTCTATTATAATGATTTCTTCAGAATTACCAGAAGTTATCGGTATGAGTGATAGAGTCTTAGTTGTACAAGAAGGAGAAATAAAGGGACAAGTTGAAGCGGAACAAATTACAGAAGAAAATATTATGACATTGGCTACAGGAGGGGAATTAAATGCAACAGTTAACAGCTAAATCATCATTGTTAGAAAAAATTATACCATTTATAGGATTGATTCTTTTAGTGGTTGTTATAAGTGTTTTAAATACTGCATTTTTAGATTTATCGAATTTACTTAACTTATTGAGACAAGTATCTATTAACGGTTTAATTGCTTTTGGTATGACGTTTGTTATTTTGACAGGTGGTATAGATTTATCAGTAGGGTCTATATTAGCTTTATCAAGTGCATTTACAGCAATTTTAATTACGAGTGGTCTTGATCCAATTGTAGCTTTAATTGTTGGTGTATTAGGAGGATTTTTACTAGGGGTATTTAACGGTGTTTTGGTTACTTTCGGTAGCATGGCGCCATTTATTGCAACATTGGCAACTATGACAATTTTTAGAGGATTAACGTTAGTTATTACAGATGGTAATCCTATAACAGACTTAGGTGATAGTTATTTATTCCAATTGTTTGGTAAAGGTTATTTCTTTGGTATACCAGTACCGGCAGTAACGATGATTATCGTATTTATTGTATTGGCAATTATTCTACAGAAGACAACTTTTGGTAGACATACATATGCCATCGGGGGAAATGAAGTAGCTTCTAAAATTTCAGGAATCAAAGTTAATAAAGTAAAAATCTTAATTTATGGTATATCTGGTTTAATGTCAGCTTTAGCTGGAGCAATATTAACATCACGTCTAAATTCAGCTCAACCGACTGCTGGTACTTCATATGAACTAGATGCCATAGCAGCAGTAGTGTTAGGTGGAACGTCTTTAACAGGTGGTAAAGGGCGTATCGTTGGTACACTAATTGGTGTACTTATTATCGGCGTGTTGAATAACGGATTGAACTTATTAGGTGTATCTTCATTCTATCAACAAGTAGTAAAAGGTATTGTTATATTAATTGCTGTTCTTATAGATCGTAAAAAATAATTAACAAAGTGAGGGATAAATGATGAAGAAATTTTTAATACTTTTTCTTTCGTTGGTAGTGTTTTTATCAGCATGTTCGTTAGAATCTCCATTAAAAAAAGACAATGGTAGTAAAACGAATAAAAAGAAATCAGATATTACAATAGGGGTAAGTGTTTCGACTTTAAATAATCCATTTTTTGTTTCAATTAAAGAAGGACTTCAAAAAGAGGCTAAAAAGCAAGGTATGAATGTTAAAGTAGTAGATGCAAGGGATGATTCTGCTAAACAAACAAATGATATAGAAGACTTAGTTCAACAACAGGTTGATTATTTAGTTGTGAATCCAACTGATTCAAGTGCCATTTCTAGTGCAGTTCAATCTGCTAACAATGAAGGTATTCCAGTTATTACGTTAGATAGATCAGTTGATAAAGGTGATGTCGCTACATTTATTGCTTCGGATAATATAGAAGGCGGTAAAATGGGTGGTAAATTTATCTTAGATGAATTAGGTGAAAATGCTAAAGTCGCTGAATTAGAAGGTGTACCTGGCGCAAGTGCTACTAGAGAAAGAGGAAAAGGATTCCATGAAGTAGCAGATAAATCATTAGATGTTATCGCAAAGCAAAGCGCTAAATTTGATCGTGCAGAAGGGCTCAATGTCACTCAAAACATATTACAAGCTCATCCAGGTGTTAAAGCAATATTCTCTCATAACGATGAGATGGCTTTAGGAGCAATAGAAGCGGTAGGCGATAAAGATATACTCGTTGTAGGATTTGACGGAAATGAAGATGCGATGCAATCTATTAAAGAAGGTAAGTTAGATGCAACAATCGCTCAGCAACCTGAAAAAATGGGGCAAGAATCAGTAAGTTCAGTATTGAAACTGATGGAAGGTAAAAAAGTAGATAAAGAAATTAAAGTACCACTTAAACTTGAAAAATCTAAATAAATGTTTATTTTATGGTGAATAAGGTAAAAGACTAATGTAGTCTTTTACCTTAATTTATTTGAGAAAAAAACTTTTAGAATTTGCAACTTATTTAGAATCGTTATAAATAAGTGTGCAAATAGCGTTGACAGATTAGAATGATTATAATATAATAGTTGTTGTAATCAAAAGAGAGCAAATAATAAACAAATCTTAGAGGAGTGTAATAAATGAATAACAATAAAGAAGTAATTGAAGTATTAAACAAACAAGTAGCAGAATGGACAGTACTTTTCACTAAACTACACAATTATCATTGGTATGTAAAAGGGCCAAACTTCTTCTCACTACACGAAAAATTTGAAGAATTATACAATGAAGCAAGTGTATATATAGACGACATTGCTGAACGTATTTTAGCAATCGATGGTAACCCAATCGCTACTTTACAAGAAGCTTTAGAATGGTCAGAAGTTAAAGAAGCAGAGAAAAATCTATCAGCTAACCAAATGGTAGAACAATTATCAAAAGACTTCACAACTGTAATTGGACAATTAGAAGAAGGTATTCAATTAGCAGAAAAATTAGATGACGAAATGACAGGAGACATGTTATTAGGTATGGTAACAAGTCTTGAAAAACACAACTGGATGCTTAAATCATTCTTAGGATAATAAAATATAAATGAGGTAGGTTAAATAAATCTATCTCATTATCAAGCCCCGGCTTATTGAGAATTCTCAATAAGCCGGGGCTTTTTTTATTATTAAAGAATGTAGAATATTTGATATATATAGTTTTGCTTGTTGACACGTTTAGTGAGAAAAGGAAATAAGGGTACTGTTATTGACAAGTTTTACGAGAAATGACAATAAGAACCTAGAATGTTGCAAGAGACCATCCATGTGCAACATAGCTCCCTTGAATATAACAACGTTATAAAAAAGAGCCTAGCACATAAATGATTGTCCCAGACTCTCTTTTTGTATTGGCAGTAGCTGACTGGTACGAAAATGCGCTTATATCAAGCTTTTTTCATACCTAGTCATCTTTGCCGGGGTGGGACTACGAAATCTTTTTAATAAAATGAGATTTCTGTCCCACTCCCTACTAATATATTCTCTTAATTATTCAGCGATTTCTAAAGCAATTTCCATCATTTGAGTAAATGAATTTTGTCTTTCTTCTGCTGTTGTTGCTTCGTCTCTTAATAAGTGGTCACTAACTGTAAAGATACCTAGTGCTTTTTTACCGGCAGCAGCAGCATTTACGTATAAACCTGCTGATTCCATTTCAACACCTAAAATACCTAATCTTGCCCATTTACTTGTTACTTCTGTGTCTGCATTATAGAAAATATCACTTGAGAAGATATTACCTACATGAGTAGTTGCTCCAATTTCGTCTGCTTTATTTTTAGCGCTTGATACTAAACCGAAGTCAGCAATTGGTGCGAAGTAACCTGGTACGTTGAATTGGTCAACATAGCGAGAATTAGTAGATGCACCTTGTGCAATAATAATATCATATAAATTGATATTCTCTTGCATAGCACCGCATGATCCAATTCGGATAATCGTTTCTACATCAAAGAAATTATATAGTTCATAAGAATAAATACCGATTGAAGCGATACCCATACCTGAGCCCATAACCGATACTTCTTTTCCTTTATATGTACCTGTGTATCCTAACATATTTCTTACATCGTTGAATTGTTCAACATTTTCTAAAAAGTTTTCAGCAATAAATTTAGCACGTAATGGATCCCCAGGCATTAGTACAGTTTTTGCAATTTTTACACCATTTGGTTGAATATGCGGTGTCCCTTGTGTCATAACTATCTTCTCCTTTAAAAATAAAAGTTTTTTCAATTTAAAGATAACATTTGTTTCAATTTTTTGCGAATTTTTGTACGATTAAGTTGAAAGAAAGTGGTGAATGGAGATGGATTTACAAAAAAATAAAGACAGCATACGCGTAGCAAAACTATATTATGAAGATAGTTTAAGTCAAGAAGCAATAGCTCAAAAGCTTAATATCTCTAGACCAACTGTATCGAGATTATTGAATCACGCGAAAGAACATGGGTTTGTCAAAGTAACAATTGAAGATCCATATCAAGATGCTGAAAGTTTAGCTTCACTATTAAAAGCTAAATACCAATTGAAAGATTGTATTGTTGAACATGCATCGCATAATGATTATTTAAACGTACAAAGTGCTATTGGAAAGCGTACCGCGGAATATTTAAATACTATTGTTAAAGATGGAGATAATATTGGCATTAGTTGGGGTAAAACAATGTATCAAGTGTCTCAATTTTTACAGTCTACACATTTAAAAGATATTGGTGTAATACAACTTAAAGGTGGTATTAGTTTTTCTCATATAGACACAAGAAGCCATCAAATCCTTGAAAGGTTTGCACAAGCTTATAATGCGACACCTAGAGATTTGCCTCTACCAGTTATATTTGATGTGAAAGAAGTTAAGCAAATGGTAGAAAAAGATAGACACATCCAATCTATTTTAGAACAAGGAAGACAAGTTAATATCGCTTTGTTTACAGTAGGAACAGTTAGAGATTCTTCTTTATTATTTAAATTAGGATTTTTTAACGATGAAGAAAAAGAGAGAATTAAACACTCAGCTGTAGGAGATATTTGCTCACGCTTTTATAACGAGCAAGGGGAAGTTGCAGATCAAGCTATAAATGACCGAACGATAGGTATTGAATTAGATGCTCTAAAAGAAATAGAAAATTCTATTTTAGTAGCTGGAGGAGACCACAAAATTTCTGCTATACGTGGTGCTTTAGAAGGTCATTTAAGTAATATATTGATCACTGATCAATATACAGCACAAGCATTACTAGATTTATGAACAAAATTTCTTATATCATTTTACATTTGTTCAAAGCTTGTTTATAATATAGTTAAAGATAGAATATACGAGGAGGATTCACTATGACATTAGCAAAATATATCGATCACACAGCTTTAAAACCAGACACAACACTGGAACAAATTGATGCTTTATTAGAAGAAGCGAAAGAATATGGATTTAAATCTGTATGTATTAATCCAACACATGTTGCACATGCACGAAAAGCATTAGAAGGTACAGATGTATTAGTTTGTACAGTAATTGGGTTCCCTTTAGGGGCAACAACAAGTGAAGTGAAGGCTTTTGAAACAGAAGACGCTATTAAAAAAGGTGCACAAGAAGTAGACATGGTCATCAATATTGGTGCGCTTAAAGACGGTCGTGATGAAGAAGTTAAACGTGATATTGAAAGTGTTGTAGCAGCAGCAAATGGTGTAACAACTAAAGTAATTATTGAAACTTGTTTATTAACAGAAGATGAGAAAGTTAGAGCATGTGAATTAGCGCTTGCTGCAGATGCAGATTTCGTTAAAACATCAACTGGATTTTCATCAGGTGGCGCAACTGCAGAAGATATCAAATTAATGAGAGAAACAGTTGGTCCTGATTTAGGCGTTAAAGCTTCAGGTGGTATCCGTTCATACGAAGATGTTAAGACGATGATTGATAATGGTGCAACTCGTATTGGTGCTTCAGCAGGTGTGAAAATATTAAAAGGTGAATCATCTGATTCAGATTATTAAAATTAAAGGTACGTTTATGTACCTTTAATCTTTTGAATTACAAGTAAGCGTATTCATAAACAGGAGGGTTTCATTATGAGAATGGTAGATGTTATAGCTAAGAAACGAGACGGGAAAGAATTAACGAAAGAAGAAATTGAATTTTTCATTAAAGGGTATACTGATGGAGAAATACCTGATTATCAAGCTTCAAGCTTTGCAATGGCGACATATTTCCAAGACATGACTGATAACGAACGTGCATATTTAACGATGGCAATGGTTGAATCAGGTGACCAAATTGATTTATCTGAAATTGAAGGCATTAAAGTGGATAAACATTCAACAGGTGGTGTGGGAGATACAACTACTTTAGTATTGGCTCCTTTAGTAGCCGCATTAGATATACCTGTAGCAAAAATGAGTGGCCGAGGATTAGGTCACACTGGCGGTACAATAGATAAATTAGAAGCGGTTGAAGGTTTCCATGTAGAAATATCAGAACAAGAATTTATTGATTTAGTAAATAGAGATAAAGTAGCTGTTATTGGTCAAACTGGAAACTTAACACCAGCAGATAAAAAGCTTTATGGTCTACGTGATGTTACTGGAACGGTTAACTCTATCCCGCTTATTGCGTCATCTATAATGAGTAAGAAAATTGCAGCTGGAGCAGATGCGATTGTTTTAGATGTGAAGACGGGTGCTGGTGCGTTTATGAAAACGCTAGAAGACTCAGAATTATTAGCGCATGCAATGGTGAAAATAGGGAATAATGTAGGGCGAAATACTATGGCTATTATTTCTGATATGAGTCAACCATTAGGAAGAGCAATTGGCAATGGACTTGAAGTGAAAGAAGCAATAGAAACGTTAAGAGGTAAAGGACCTGAAGATTTAACAGAACTTGTATTAACTTTAGGATCTCAAATGGTTGTATTAGCTAAAAAAGCTGAGAATTTAGATGAGGCACGAGAAAAATTACAAGAAGTTATCCAAAACGGTAAAGCACTTGAGAAGTTTAAAGTATTCCTTGAAAACCAAGGCGGAGATGGTTCGGTAGTTGATGATGTTTCTAAATTACCTCAAGCTCAACATACATTTGAAGTAAAGGCGAAAAAATCTGGATATGTATCTAACATTGTAGCTGATGAGATTGGTGTTGCTTCAATGCTTTTAGGGGCAGGAAGAGCTACAAAAGATGATATAATTGACTTAGCCGTTGGTTTAGTATTAAATAAAAAAGTTGGAGATAAAGTTGAAGAAGGAGAATCACTTGTAACAATCTATGCAAATCAAGAAGATATTAAAGATGTTGAAGAGAAAATTTTAAATAACATTGATATTTCTGATGAACAAGTGAAGCCGACTTTAATCCATAAAGTGATTACAGATTAGGAGTGTGTCAAATGACAAACCGATTTAAACGTATTCATTTAATTGTAATGGATTCAGTAGGAATAGGCGAAGCACCAGACGCTAAAGATTTTGGTGACGAAGGTTCACATACATTAAAGCATACGCTAGAAGGTTTCAAAGAATCCTTACCAAACCTAGAAAAATTAGGACTTGGAAATATAGAATCTTTACCAGTTATCAATAATGTAGAAAAACCTGAAGCATTTTATACAAAATTAAGTGAAGCGTCTGTAGGAAAAGATACAATGACAGGACATTGGGAAATCATGGGATTAAATATTGATAAACCATTCAAAGTATATCCTGAAGGTTTCCCTGAAGAACTTGTTAAAGAAATAGAAGATTTAACAGGTAGAAAAGTTGTGGCAAATAAACCAGCATCAGGTACTGAAATTATAGAAGAATACGGTAAACATCAAATGGAAACAGGCGATTTAATCGTTTATACGTCAGCAGACCCAGTATTACAGATTGCTGCACACGAAGATATCATTCCATTAGAGGAATTATATGATATTTGTGAAAAAGTTAGAGAACTAACTAAAGACCCTAAATATTTAATCGGGCGTATTATTGCACGACCATATCTAGGAGAACCAGGTAATTTCACAAGAACATCTAATAGACACGATTATGCATTGAAACCATTTGGTAAAACTGTCATGAACACGCTAAAAGATGCAGATTACGATGTAATTGCAATTGGTAAAATTAATGATATTTATGACGGAGAAGGTGTAACAAAAGCAATACGTACGAAAGATAATATGGACGGCATGGACCAACTTCTTAAAGTTGTAGATACAGATTTTACAGGAATTAGTTTCTTAAATTTAGTTGATTTTGATGCGTTATATGGCCATAGAAGAGATAAAGAAGGTTACGCTCAAGCAATTAAAGATTTCGATAATCGTTTAGGTGAATTGTTAGAAAATGTTCGCGAAGATGATTTAGTTATTATTACAGCAGATCACGGTAATGATCCAACAGCTGATGGTACTGACCATACTCGTGAATATGTTCCATTATTAATGTTTAGCCCAAGCATTACGGAATACCACGAACTTTCGGGGGATACAACGTTTAGTTCAATTGGTGCAACAATTGCAGATAACTTTAATGTAGAATTACCGCAGTTCGGTAAGAGCTATTTAAGTGAAATGGGGATTAAATAATGAACGCAGTAAGACGTATTTTTGGTCTGGCATTTAGTTTTGCAGGCCTTATGCATTTTATGAGATCAGAAGGTTTTGAAGCTATTGTACCTAATTTCTTGCCCTTTAAAAAAGGAATTGTATGGATTTCAGGCGTAATGGAAATTATTTTCGGTATTTTATTACTCGTTAGAAAACCAAATAGTATGACTAAGAAATTAATTGAATGGTTCTTAGTTGCTGTATTTCCAGCAAACGTATATATGGCACAAAAAAATATACCGTTAAATGGGAAACAATTACCTACATGGGCTTTATGGGGTAGATTACCATTACAATATGTACTTATTAAAATCGTTAGAAAAATGTAATTAAAAAGGAGTGGCACAGAGATTTTTTTGAAAAATTAAATCTCTGTGCCACTCCTTTTTTCTATTTTAAAAATTAATAGTGTGTTTTATTAATCTTCTTTAAATATTACATTCCATCCATCTTTTTTCGATAAGAATTCAGTTGCAAGTCGTTGAGCACCTTCTAATGAGTGGCTTGCTGCCCAACCACATTGTACTTCATTACATGCTGGAACTTCTGTAGCTTGCTCAACATCTTTTAACGTTTTTTCTATAATATTTAAGACATCATCATAATCGTCATGATTTATAAATGAAGCGTAAAAGCCTGTTTGACAACCCATTGGGCTTACATCTACAACATTATCAGTATGGTTTCTAATGTTTTCAGCCATTAAATGTTCTAAAGAGTGTAAAGCGGGCATTTCCATATGTTCTTTATTTGGTTGTTTAAAACGAATATCATATTTGTGAATAACATCTCCATTTAAACCTTCTTTAATTCCCGCAAGTCTTACAAATGGTGCATCTACTTTAGTGTGATCTAAATTAAAACTTTCTACATTCATCTTTGTCATGAAGATTCCTCCTTTGATTTCGGCATCATTATATCAAGTAAATTTTGAAAAAACAATAAATTCAGATTTCAATTACTTTCTTTATGTGTTACTTTATAAGATAATAAAATAAATTATTCTGAAAATGGAGTGATGTGTATGGAGAGATTAAGAGTCGTCCCATACGATAGTATATGGCAACATCTTTTTTTAGAAGAAAAGAAATATTTACAATCGTTATTAAAAGAACATAGCATAAATATAGAACATATTGGATCTACAGCTATCCCGGGGTTATCAGCTAAACCTATCATTGATATTTTAATGGTGGTAAAAGATAGTGAAACGATAGATGATTATACAAAGGAATTATCTGCACTAGGTTACGAGTCTAAAGGTGAACGAGGCGTTATTGGAAATCGTTATTTTAAAAAATATAATCATAACGGTGATGTCTCTCATCATTTACATATCTATGATGAAGACAGCCCACACATATTGAGACTTATTTCTTTTAGAGATTATTTGAGAACATTTAACGGTGAGAGAGAACGATATAGTCGCCTTAAACATGACTTATCTATAGATTTTCCAGCGGATAGTGTAGAGTATTATCAAGGTAAAGATAGTATGATTAAAGAATTTGAGAAAAAGGCTGAAAAATGGTACTTAAACTCAAATGATGCGCTCGCAAAACATTGACATATCCGAGTGTTAAAGTTAGAATTAAAACAATTTCATACGTATTATCAAGAGTGACTGAGGGAAAGGCCCTTTGACGTCCAGCAACCTCCCTACATGGAAAGGTGCCAAATCCTGCAGTGTTCAACTGAGAGATAAAATTTCGATTGGCGCATTTCCTAACTAAGGAGTGCGCTTTTATATTGGAAAGGTTGTATAGTGAATGAGCAATTTATCGCAAAATATTTTAAATTATATTGAACAAAATAAACACTTATATTTGTCTATGAGCCATCAAATACACGAACGTCCAGAACTAGGTAATGAAGAAGTTTTTGCTTCAAGATTGTTAAGTGATCAACTGAAAAATCATCATTTTAAGATAGAGAAAAATATAGCAAAGCATCCGACTGGATTTATAGCTACATATGACACGAAAATAGAAGGTCCAACGATATGTTTTTTAGCGGAATATGATGCATTGCCAGGCTTAGGGCATGCATGTGGACACAATATAATCGGTACTTCGAGCGTTTTAGCAGGTATTAGTTTATCAAAAGTTATTGACCAAGTGGGCGGTAAAATAGTCGTGCTTGGTTGTCCAGCAGAAGAAGGCGGGGTTAATGGTAGCGCTAAAGCTAGTTATGTTAAAGAGGGTATTATAGACGATTTAGACATTGCACTTATGGTACACCCTGGCCATGAGACGTATGTCACAGTGCCATCATTAGCAGTAGATGTATTCGACGTAAAGTTTTATGGAAGGAGTGCTCACGCGTCTGAGAATGCTTTTGAAGCGATTAATGCTTTAGACGCTATGTTGTCCTTCTTTAACGGTGTAAGTATGTTGAGACAACAAATTAAGAAAACAGATAAAGTGCACGGTGTAATATTAAATGGAGGTGAAGCGGCAAATATTATTCCTGATTTTACACATGCAAGATTTTATACTAGAGCAACCTCACGTAAACATTTAGATGAACTGACTGATAGAGTTCGAAAAATCGCTGAAGGAGCTGCATTGCAAACTGGTTGTAAGTCAGAAGTAAGACCAATACAAAATGGTGTAAATGAATTTGTTATTAATAAACCTTTAGATGAATTGTTTAGAAAACATGCAGAATCTTTAGGAGAAGATGTTATAGAAGATGATTTTGGTTTTGGATCAACAGATACGGGGAATGTAAGTCATATCATACCTACTATACATCCACATATTAAAATCGGACCATCTAATTTAGTTGGTCATACGAAAGAATTTTGCCAAGCTGCAGCAAGTACAATGGGAGATAAAGCATTGATAAGCGGTGCTAAAATATTAGCATCGATGGGATTAGAATTAATAGAGAACGTACCCCTTAGAAATGAGATTATCGAGCATCATCAAACATTAAGGGAGAACTTATTATGACAAAAGCCTATCATAAACCTTTATTATTAACACTTAAAGATTTATATGAAGATAATATTATCTATAATTCGAGGCCATCCTATGAAGATAATCCTTGGTTAAAAGCCGAAGAAGATCAATCTAATTTTTTAACAGCTAGAGAATTGGTTATTAGTAAAATGCCAATGATTATTCATGAAGCATGTTTAACAAAAAGGATAGAAGATTTGTTAAATCTAGTTGGAGAAAAAGTGCCAGACAATATACATCGTTTTAAAGATAAAGAAAGTTACGAACAACTGATACAGCAATTAACAAATAAACGTAATAAAATATTCTTTCAATATATTCATGGAGAACATTTATGTGATAAGGACGATTATGCTATATATAAACCAAAGTTTATAGACTTAAATAATAAATCGAAATTATCACAGTGGACTAAAGGAAAGTATTTACCTAGACGTGAATGTGTTAGTGTTAAAGAATATGAAGAAGAAATTAAAAATTGGGAACTACCTCTTGTATTAAAGCCGGGAGATGAATTACCGACAGCAGGTGGGTATGGGGTTATGATATGTTATACTGAAGATGATCTAAAGAAAGCAAATCAAAGAATTAAAGAAGCTGCTGAAACAGAACATATTATTATAGAACAATTTATCGAAGAGGTAGACAATTATTGTGTACAATATGTATATAGTGAAGATACTGGTATCCAATATATAGGGGCAGTTAAACAATTAACAGATGACTACGGATTTTATAATGGTAATGTTAATTCAGACGAAGTACCACAAAGCGTTATAGATGCAGGATATGAAATTATGCAAAATGGTGTTGATTATGGTTATAAAGGTGTTTCAGGCTTTGATTTACTGATAGATAAAGAAGGAAAAATATATGCCATAGATTTAAACTTTAGACAAAATGGTTCAACGAGTATGCTTTTACTTAAAAATAGATTAAAAGATGGTTTTCATAAATTTTTAAGTTACCATGCAAAAGGAGATAACGAACACTTTTATAAAGTGATTGAAAAATATGTTGAAGATGGCCATCTTTATCCACTCTCATTCTTCGATGGGGATTGGTTTGGAAAGAATAAAGTAAATGCAAGATTTGCTGGCATATGGCATGCTGAAACAGAATCTAAAGCACTTCAATTAGAACAAAAATTCCTTTCTGAACTCTACGATGAATAGCGTTTAAAATAATTATGGAAATTAAAGCAAATTTTCATTGACTTATAGCTTTTAAATATACTATATTTTATTGGTATTAAATATAAAGAAGAGGGTGGTATAACAATGGCTATCCAGGATATGTCTATGTTCAAACAAATATTAACGAAAGAAAAATTTTACGTTGTTCTAACAGATAAAAGAATTTTAAGAGATGCAGATACAAATACTCGTTTAATTTGGTCAAAACAAGAATACGCAGAAAAGTATTTAAAAGAAACTAACATTACAACATACGAAAAAGTGATGGAATTAGATCTAGACCGCTTTGTAACTTATGAAATGGACGATATATTAGACGAAGGTGACCGATTCATAGTAGACCGTTATGAAGAATTTTCAGGTACAGAAGTCGAAGCGATAAGATTTATCGAACAAATCATGAGTGAGTTAGATGATATTCGTATTGAAGAATTTGCTGAAGATATTTGCAATGAAGACTACGTATACGGGTTAACAGTAAAAGGGCAAAAGCAATTTATTATCGTTTCAGAAGAAGACAGCAGCCTACCAAATATGATGACAGTGTGGAGTACAAGAAAACTTGTAGAAAAAGTACACCGCAATGATTTTGAGGAATATGACATCATCGAAGTAGAAACTGAAGTATTTGAAGAATGGCTAGAAGATTTAAAACAAGATAATATTGCATTAGGTGTGAACTTAAAACCGGGAATGATTGGTACAGTTACAGATCCTAAAGTAGTATTAAACGCGATGCCTTGTTAAGGGAATAAAATATTAATTTTAGACTTTTGCTAAATAGCAAAAGTCTTTTTTTTATATTTCAAATTAATCGCAATTAATCAATAATAAAATATTATTCAATTATTGTAAAAGCGCTTTCAAGGTATTATAATACTTATAACATCATGATGGAAAAATTAGGATAGGAAGTGATTTTTATGAAAAGACTCGCTTTAATCATAACTTGTTTCATTTTATTGCTAACATGTCAATCTGTTGCTAATGCAAAAGGAAACACTACTGATACTTATTGGCATAATGAATTTAGGATGTGGAGTCCATATGATCATACTCCAGCTAGAAGTAAATTAAATACATCAGCTTATTATAATAAGACTTTTGGCTGGGTAGGTGAGAATTCAAGGAGAGTAAGGGGTATGACTATTTGGGCGGCTTTATATGACGGAAGAGATGTATCCAATGGTCATTATTATTGGGCTACTAGAGGATCAGTAACGAAATTATATAATTTAGCCGTTGAAAGATATGCACCAGGCGTTGCTGTTAGAATAGATGCGAAAACATATGCTAATGGATATCTTGATGGTGTATGGAGTCCCGATAGTTAATAATAAAAACTCAAATAATGATTGTAAAAGAGAGGGTTATCAATGTTAAAATATATGAATTTACGCATAATAAGACTACAATTTGTTATAGCATTTTTAATTTTAACAAGTATATCTATGTTGCATTTATATGAAGCTTATAGGTCTTACGGTACTTTTGGACTTTTAGAAAACACTCCATATACGCAATCTTTATTATTTGATGGCTTTAGTGGGGTACCATTAATTTATTTACTAATTATGCCTTTAGCTGTATCTGTAGGTGTTAGTGACATATATATACAAGATCGTAAACAAAATTTGTTACATTATGCTTATATGTATCAATTAAAGAAGAATGTTGACTTAAAAGTGATTTTATACTCTAGTGTTGTTGCTGCGTTACTTGTAATTACTCCTTTAATAATGAATTTTATTGGTGAATTTTTAATACTGCCGAATATATTACCAGAAAGATTTACTAATAAACCATTAGGTTTTTTTACAACTTATACATTAAATGCTTCTCTTTATTATGCTATGCCGATATTATATATTTTATTATATATTCTATTAGTTGGTATGTGGGCTGCCACTATGAATGTATTATCGATAACTCTTTCTTTATATACGAATAAGAGGATATATGCAATTATAGGGTCATTTATCTTTCAAATTATACTAATTATCTTGACTAATTTTACTGATGAACCATATATAGCGCCACCGATATACTTTTTGCTAGGAAAAACAGGATTTATGTATATAGATGTTTTGCCGATTTTGTTGACTTTTATTTTATATGTCAGTTTATCAATCTATTTCTATATAAGAGGTATGCAAAAATATGAACTTGATTAAATATAGAGTTGCTTCAATGATTAATATAAAGTTTCTAATTTGGAATACAATGTTCTTTGTGTTAATAGCTTTTTATCAGAAGAGGAATGTTGATTATTTCCCTTCTGATGAATTTCAATTTACAAATTTATTGTTGAGTAATTTTACGCTTACTTATGTTGTATTGCCTATTTTAATTATCAACACTATTGTGTTTTATCGAGACGAATATATCCATAATACATTTATTGAATATAGGAAGAAATTAAAAATTGATGTAATACTATATGTAAGTTTTATATCCTTAATAATAAGCTTACTAATGATATTCGGAAGCATAATTGCAATGAATTTTCAAGTTAGATTTAATATGATATTTTTTGTAACAGCTTGTTTGTTGATGGTAGGTAATTTTACGATTTCTTTAGTGTCAATAACATTATATTTTAAGTTTTTAAATCGTGGTATTTCTTTAATAATAGCAAATATTTTAATGTATTTAGATTTCATCATAATGCAAGGTGGAAACAGGAATTGGTTGATTATTGATTCAAAGAGATTATTTTCACTTTCTTGGCAGTGGATTATGTATCAATTGGTTCTCATAATATTCCTTTATTTAGTTGTAGAGTGGATTATTAGTAAGAAGGAAATAATGCGATGAATATTTTAAAATTTATAGGTGGCATCATTCAAAGTTTATGGAAAATATTCATTATTATAAATGGGATATTTATTTTGGTTTTATTGTTATTTAAGCCATATATAAGAGTTGGTTTATGGGAATTTATTTTTCGAGGTAACAATGACATTGAATTGAGTATGCATTTATATAGAATACCTGGGTTATATATATTAATTATGGTACTTGCTATTATCTTCATTTATCGATTTATACACGTTATTTACCACTATTACATTGTAGAGTGGCAAATGTTATTAAATATTATTGGAAAATGGATGGTTCTTCTTATAGTCCCATTTATTATAAGTATAATTTATATTATAAGTATATGGTTGATCATTTCCCTTATCGAAGGCAAATTTAGTATTAATGCTATACATTTATCCTATTTAATAGTGAGTGTATATTTCTTAATGATTGTATTTATATGGACTTACATTGCTTATAAGTTTTATATAAGCTTTATGATATCGTTATTGTGGGTAACTGCCACAACAAGGTTTGATTTAGATATTAATATATTAAATGCATCTTTGTTTTCAAGAATTCAAGGTGTATCTTACACATTTTTATTGTATTGCGCACTATCTATTGTTGTGGTGAATATGTTGTTGTTTATTGAATTAGGACGTGGTCATCACATTAAATTCCAAAGAGGTGATGATGAAGAATGATTAAATTAGTAAATGTTTCAAAAGAACATCAGCGTAATCAATTGCTGAGTAATATTAATTTAGAAATCAAACGTGGTAAAGTTTATGGATTTAAAGGACGTAACGGGTCTGGCAAGACAATGCTTTTAAGGGCGATATTAGGATTGATTAAAGTTGATGGGCAAGTAATGATTAATAATGAACCGCTTAAATTTGGCTCAAAATACCCTCTTAAAGTCGGTGTATTTATAGAAAAACCAAGCATTATAACTGAATTTACGGCTTTAAAAAATCTTAAATTAGTAGCTGCATTAAAAGGAATAACAGATATCAATGAAATGACTAAATATTTAGTAGAACTTGGATTAGATTATAAAGATAAAAGAAAAGTTAGGAAATATTCACTAGGTATGAAACAGAAAGTTGGCCTTGCTCAAACTTTAATGGGTGATCCTGAATTAATTGTTTTAGATGAACCTACCAATGCTTTGGATAGAAAGAGTATTGAGAAACTTGTTCAAATCCTTGAAAAATTAAAACAGCAAGGATGTACAATACTGATTGCTTCACATCAATTTGAAGACATAGAAAGTGTTGTAGATGAGGTTGTTCATATAGAAGCAGGTGCATTAGAATGAAAAATAAAGTAATTCTATTATCTTCTTTAATTGTATTTGTAGTTCTCGTTATATTAGGATTCATTCAGTATCGTAAAGTAAACGGAGAATTTCAAGATTATGAATTTAAGGAAGAGAAAATTAAACTTAATCAAACGCATAATATAACTTTTGGAACAATGAAATTTAGTAATTTGAGTTATAAAGTTAAAGATAAAGAGATATTTTTAAGTGCTGATATCAAAGTAGTTAAAAAGGATGACTATCCAGATAAATATTATAATAATATTGATGCAAGTTTATTTTTACGTGTTAATGATGAAATCTTACAACAGTCTGATGAATTTAAAACGAAAAAAGGTAAAAGACTTGTGCCGGATAGACCATACTTTGATAAGCATAATGTTTATGAGGGACACGTTACATTTAGATATACACCAATAGATCCTGATGGAGAACATGATTTAGAGATTGCTTACCTTGATCGCAACGGTCATAAATTAAAAAAATTATATTTACCAATAATAATTGACGATGGTAGAATAGTTTGATACATTATTACTAACTACTTAGGTAGTTACTACATCCCAACGTAGTAAAATAATTTTTCCATTAAAATAACCCTTAAGAGAAAAATCTTTTTCTCTTAAGGGTTATTTCGTCTTCTATATTTTCTTCGAACTTGCTTATATATAAATTCACAAGAACGTCGTGCCAAATGTAATCTTTCATCATTTTAATTTGCGTACTATCTCGACTGATATACGCACGCATATCATCATCTGGTGTTTGACCGTAAATCATATATTGATTATCGATGATTACGATAAATGGTTTAAGGGTCAATGAGCTTTGAACATAATTGGTATATCTGTGATTGATTAAATCGTGTCCTGGTTTATCTACTTGAAAAGTCATTCCTTGGATATGAATATCTTTATGCGCATTTTTGTCTATGACTTCATATATATCTGGCCAAATAGAAACAGTTATTTGCTTTTTTGCAGTTTTAACCGCTTCTGAAATATTACTATATATGTTTGATGAGTTTGTTAAAACTTCTATTTGTATGGCGTCATTTTGATTTGCGATATTTAATTTATCCATTTCTTCTTCTAATTGAATCAATGCATTATTTTGTTTCTTCTCAAATAATTCTACTGTTTGTTTAGGTGAAATAGCATAATAAAACTTTTTTTGATTTTGTAAATTATAGTATACAAGTCCTTGTTCTTCTAATTTATTTAATGATTCATAAATTTTTGAATTGGGTACGCTTGATAGTTCGCTTAATTTGTATGCAGTGATACCTGGGTTTTGTACTAAATAAATATAAGCTTTTGATCCATATTCACTTAAACCAAATTGCTTTAATAAATCTATCATTTTATTCATGCTGATCATCCTTTAACTTTAAGTTACCTTGACTCCAAATAAAGGGAGTATGTCATAGGCTTGGTATTCCGAAACAGTAGCGCCCTTTAAATCTGTAGGCTGTATTACAAGTTCTTCTATTTCATTTGATGATAAATCAACGCCATTTAAAGATGTTTCTACCACTTCTAATGAAGGTAAACTACAATCTTTAATTTCAAGCGCCTTTTGCTTACAGAATGATATGTAAGTTTCAGACATTTGATTATCATTAAATAAAACATGGTCAAATTGGCAATTAACAAATTGACTCATCTTTAACTGACAATTTGAAAATTGTACATGTTTAAGTGTTAAGTCAGTAAATGTCGCACCAATCATACGGCAATCTTTAAATTGTATTCTATTTAATGAAGCGTCTTCAAACTGGCAATTTGATAAGTCACAGCCTTGAAACACAAGGTCAAGTCCATGTATTTTCGTAAAATCAATAGATTCAAACGTACATTGGTTAAAATATAGTGTATCCATTTGCGTTGTGTCTTCATCGAATTCGATATGCGCTTTGTTAAAATATAAATCATAAGAAGATTGTAACAGTGTATAGTGCTCTTCAGGTTCATATTCAAATTCTTTCTTTATTTTTGGTTGAATAATTTTCATGAATGTACTCCTTATTATAATATGCGTTTGTACCTAAATAATATAACAACATAAATTATTATTCATTATACTATAAATATAATGATAAGAAAGTTAAGTATAAATTAAAAACACTTTCACTTAGAAATTCAAATTTTCTATGTGAAAGTGTATATATTTTTTATTTTTTATTTTCTTCGTCTTCACGTTCTTCTAATGATTTAGAAAAATCTGTGTCGTCATCGATATAAGTCATTTTGAAATGCTTAGTAGGCTCTCTTCGCAATGCTTTCATGATAGAGAATATCATCATAAAGAGTATGAATGCGAATGGAAGACCGGCGACGATGGAAGCAGTTTGTAAGCTTTCTAAGCCACCTGCTAACGTCATTGCAACTGATATAGCACCAATCAGTATACCCCAAACTAATTTGTATTTGAATGGTGGTGTAATTGAGCCTCTGTCCGACATACTTGAAAGAATAAATGTAGTTGAATCAGCGCTCGTAACTAAGAATAAGAAAATTAAAATAATCGCTAGTATACTTGTGAACTCGTATAGTGGGAAGTGTGATAATAATGAGAAAAGTGCTACTGTGTAATCACCTTTAACATCTTCTGCTATACTTGCACCTTTATTGATAACAAGATACATTGCTGTTCCACCGAATGTCGCAATCCAACTCATTGAGATAAGTGGTGGTATAATTAGAACACCGATTACAAATTCACGTATTGTTCTACCACGAGAAACACGAGCTACAAATCCACCTATAAATGGAGACCATGCAATCACCCATGCCCAATAGAACACTGTCCATTGTTGTATCCAAGAATTATCTCCTTCATATGGATTTAATCTTAAACTATATTGAACAAAATTCGTGATATAATCGCCAATTGCAACTGTGAATGTTTCAAATATAAATTGTGTTGGTCCTAAAATTAGAATGAATACTAGTAATGCAAAACATATAAAAATGTTTGAATTACTTAACCATTTTACGCCTTTGTTCAAGCCTGAAGCGGCAGATCCTAGGAATATTAATGTCATAATGATGGTAATAATAATTTTAGTCCAATTATTGTTAGGTATATCAAATACATGATTAAGCCCTCCACCGATTTGCATAATACCTAAACCGATTGAAGTAGCAATACCCATAACAGTAGCTACAATCGCTAACACATCAATGACATTTCTATATGGCTTTTTATAAGCTTCACCAAATACTGGTTCCATAGCAGTAGAAATTAGGCCATTTCTTCTTTTTCTAAATTGGAAGAATGCTACGATTAGCCCAGCCATAGCAAAGATTGACCATTGAGATATACCCCAATGGAAAAATGTATATCCCATTGCTAATCTTGCTGATTCTAATGTACTACCGTCTACTTCATTAGGAAGAGGTGATTTTAAATAATGTGTCATAGGTTCGGCAACGCCCCAAAAGACGATACCTACACCTAAGCCTGCAGAAAACAGCATACCAACCCAGGATATGAATGAGAATTCTGGCTCTTCGTCATCTCTACCTAACTTAAAACGTCCAAATCTAGTTATAGCTAACCCTATTAAAAATATATCTAAAACAAATACAATAATAAGGAATAACCATCCCGTACTATTGGATATCCATCCATATAAAATATTGGCGTACTTTCCAAAGCCTGAAGGAAATACTCCGGCTAATAAAGTGATTAATATGATTATAGACATGGATACCCAGAACACTAACGTTGTTTTGTTACTCTGATTATCTGGTTGTTCATTCGACTGACTCATTGTTTTCCCCCTTTTTAAACTTTAACAGTCTATATTCAAGTACCCTAAAAATTATAGAGATAACATACATATTTTATAAATAAAAGGTTCTTAATTGCGGAAGTAACTTATAATTGGTTATGATATATTTAAATCAACGGGGGGATCGTAAATGATTAAAGAAAAACAGTTCGGTGATATTTTTATTAAACCATTTGAAGAAAGTATGAGAACAGCACTATCTGAATTTCAATTAAATGAGCGTCAACAAATATATTCTTCACTACCTAAAGAAGTTCTAGATGAAGCGATACAAGATTCTGATAGAAGACCAAATGTCGTAGTTAATCGAGACAATGAAATAGTTGGTTTCTTCGTTTTACATAAATATTATCAGCATGAAGGTTATGAAACACCAGAAAATGTTGTGTATATTCGTTCACTTTCAATCAATGAAAAATATCAAGGTAATGGTTATGGCACGACAATCATGATGAATTTGCCTGAATATGTACAATTAGTGTTTCCTGATTTTGATCATTTATTTTTAGTAGTAGATGCTGAAAATGAGGCAGCATGGAACTTGTATGAAAGAGCAGGCTTCATGCATACCGCAACTAAAGAAGAAGGACCACTTGGCAAAGAACGATTGTATTATTTAGATTTAGATTCTAAGTATGTATCTTCGTTAAAACTAGAATTACATGATGATGACTACGATAATGAATTTATAAACATACATTTAATGAAAGATAATAAAAAAGTGGGTATTATTGTTTTAGAACATAAAAGTGATAACTTTGATATTCGAAGTATAGAAGTTGAAGAGAGCGAAAGAAAAGAAGGTATAGCTGAAAGTGCATTAAGACAACTTAGTACTTTCGTAAGAAGGAAGTTCCCAGACAAGAAAGAGTTGCACATATCTCTGTTTGGTTCAAACAATAAATTAAAAGCATTATGTTACAAAGCGAACTTTGTTGAAATACAAAAAGCTGACGATTATATTAAGTTGATGAAATATATTAACTATTAACAAACATTTGCTAAAAATCAGCTTGTCAATTATAATCGTAAACTGTTATGATTATAAATATTAATGCGCGACAATAGTACGATTGTTGAAAGGAAGAGTAAAGCATGAAATTAAAAGATTTTACTAAAGAAATGGTTGATGAACATTCATTTATAGAAATGGCTTATATTTATTTAAGTGAGAATAGCAAAGAAACAAATTTATATGACATGGTTGATGAGTTTAAACGTATCGGTAATTATAAAGATTCTGAAATTGAAAACCGTATCCTACAATTTTATACAGATTTAAATACAGATGGACGCTTTTTAAGTGTAGGCGAGAACATTTGGGGTCTTCGTGACTGGTATTCAGTTGAAGATATCGAAGAGAAGATAGCACCAACTATTCAAAAATTCAACGTGTTAGATGAAGATGATGAAGAAGATACAGGCATCACATTATTAGGTGAAGAAGATAAAACTAAAGATGTTGATATAACAATCGCTCAAGATGATGAAGAAGGATTAAATGATCCTGCAGATCCAGAAGATGAAGAAGTTGAAGATGAATTAGATGAAGCTGGGTTAGTCGTTGACGAAGAAGAGGAAGAAGACGACGACGAGGAAGAAGAGGAAGAAGAAGAATTATAATTGACTTTTCATTAAAAGATGGTAATATTTTATTTGGGCTCCTTTAAATAGGGCAAACGTATAAACTATAGCTCCCATCTTACATTTTAATTAATGTAAGTGGGAGCTTTTTTATTTTTTAATTATCAAATGGAGGTAAGGACATGACAAAGTTCATATTTGTTACAGGTGGCGTAGTTTCGTCTCTTGGTAAAGGTATTACAGCAGCATCACTAGGAAGATTACTTAAAAATAGAGGACTTAATGTAACGATACAAAAATTCGATCCATATTTAAATGTCGATCCAGGGACAATGAGTCCTTATCAACATGGTGAAGTTTTCGTAACAGAAGATGGCGCTGAAACAGATTTAGACTTAGGACATTATGAAAGATTTATAGATATTAATCTAAATAAATATTCAAACGTAACAGCTGGGAAAGTATATTCACACGTACTTAAAAAAGAAAGACGTGGGGATTTCTTAGGTGGTACTGTTCAAGTTATACCGCATATTACAAATGAAATTAAATCAAGATTGTTAATGGCGGGTGAAAGTACAAATGCTGATGTTGTTATTACAGAAATTGGTGGTACAACAGGTGACATAGAGTCATTACCATTCTTAGAAGCAATTAGACAAATTAAAAGTGATCTTGGAAGAGAAAATGTTATGTATATTCACTGTACTTTACTTCCATACATTAAAGCTGCTGGTGAAATGAAGACAAAACCAACTCAACATAGTGTTAAAGAACTAAGAGGCTTAGGAATACAGCCAGATCTAATTGTTGTTCGTACTGAGTATGAAATGACGGAAGATTTAAGAGATAAAATTGCATTGTTCTGTGATATTAAGAAACAATCAGTAATAGAATGTAGAGATGCAGATACACTTTATCAAATCCCACTTGCATTACAAGAACAACATATGGATGATATCGTTATTAATCGTTTATCATTAGATGCAGCACCAGAAGCAGAATTAACTGAATGGAATCAATTACTAGAAACAGTACGTAATCTAGATGGTTCTGTAAAAATAGGATTAGTTGGTAAATATGTTAGTTTACAAGACGCTTATTTATCAGTAGCTGAGTCTTTAAAACATGCAGGTTATGACTTCAAAAAAGATATTGAAATTAAATGGATTAACTCTGAAAATTTAGATTCAACTAATTATAAAGAAGAATTAGCAGATGTTGATGGTATTTTAGTACCTGGTGGTTTTGGAGATAGAGGTGTTGAAGGAAAGATTTTAGCAATTCAATATGCTCGTGAAAACAATGTACCTTATTTAGGTATTTGTTTAGGTATGCAATTAGCAACAGTTGAATTTGCAAGGAACGTAGTAGGTTTACAAGATGCACATTCAGCAGAATTAAATCCAAATACACCTTATCCAATCATCGACTTATTACCAGAACAAAAAGACATTGAAGATTTAGGTGGTACTTTAAGATTAGGCATTTATCCATGTAAAATCGAAGAAGGGACAATTGCACATAAAGTATATGGCGAAACAGAAGTAGAAGAGAGACACCGTCATCGTTATGAGTTCAATAACGATTACCGTGAAAAATTAGAAGCAAACGGTATGAGATTCTCTGGTACAAGCCCAGATGGAAGATTAGTAGAAATTGTAGAATTAGAAAATCATCCATGGTTTGTAGCATGTCAATTCCACCCAGAATTTATATCTCGTCCTACACGTCCACAAAAATTATTCCATGGATTTGTAGAAGCAAGTATTAATCATCAACAATAATTATAGGTTTTAAATTAAAGAGAGTCTGGGACAAGTATTTATGTCCCAGACTCTTCTTTTTTAAGGATTCTCAGTTTTAGGTTGTATCGGGCAAGTTATTGTCTTTTCTCACCAAACGTGTCAATAACGAGGGCCTTATTGACTTTTCTCAATAGTCTTGTCAATAAGGAGAATTTATGTTGCACGTGGACCTCGTCTAGCAACATTCCGACGCTCTAAGTTGCACGTGACGCTTGTCTAGCAACATTCTGGTCTTCTAAGTTGCACGTGACGCTCGTCTAGCAACATTCTGATGCTCTAAGTTGCACGTGGCGTTTGTCTTGCAACATTTGCTTCCTATACACCTCATAAAAATTTGTTTTACCCTTAAATATTATGATTACAAACTAATTATATTTCTTCATTTAAGTCTTGAGTAATCTCATACATTTCAGCATACATGATATAATGTATGTAATTTATTGCCATCATATGTGGTGTTATAATTTTGCTGTAATCAGCTGTAGGTACGATTGGTCGTGGTGTATATAAATCAATATAATGCATTAAAGTTTCGTGGGCTTTATTTTCTTTGTCTTTATTCGCTATAACAACAAAATCAACATCTTTATCAGTTAATTTCTCTATCCAAGTATTTAATTCATCAGTAAAGAATGGCGCAATTAATAAAGCGCGATCCGTTGTATCGATGGAATCTATATCTGTTAATGAAGACATTGTTTGAGATTGAGGCAAACTTTCTTTGCTTTCTGTTATAAATGATGAAAGGTGATTAGCCTCATCAAAAGTTTTTATATGGATTTTACCTTCACCACCAGCAGCTTGCATAAGTAATTGTGAAGCAATTGCGATTTCTTCTTCTTGTGCATCTATTTTACTAAAAATGCCGTTCAGCTGTGTATTAAAAATTTTAAGCACTATTGCATTCTCCTTTAAATGATAATAAATTTATTTTATATAAAAAGCGAGGTATCTTCAATGGATGTACTTATTATAGATGATGAAAAAAATATAAGACAATTATTAAAGGAAATTTTTGAGTTAAATCAATATCATGTTGATACAGCTGAAAATGGCCAAGAAGGTATAAATAAATTTCTCGAAAATGAATATAAACTTATATTTATAGATAAAAGAATGCCGGGTATATCAGGAGAAAAAGTTTTATTTAAAATAAGAGAAACAAATCCAGATGTTCCAGTTTATATCATTTCGGCTTTCCAAACGTCTACAGATATAGAGACGCTCACTAAAGACAATATAACTGGTGTATTAATGAAGCCGTTTACAATTGAAGAAGTTATGAAAATTGTAAGAAAACATTTAGGATAGGGCTTTCAAAAGATGCAAATATGAAAATAATTTGGTATAATTAGTTTGTAAATATTCGTGCCTTGCACATATAGGAGGAAACTCAATGCCTTTAGTTTCAATGAAAGAAATGTTAATTAAAGCGAAAGAAAATAGTTATGCAGTTGGTCAATACAACTTAAATAACTTAGAATTCACACAAGCGATTCTTCAAGCTACTCAAGAAGAAAATGCACCAGTTATTTTAGGTGTTTCTGAAGGAGCTGCACGTTATATGGGCGGTTTCAAAACTGTCGTAAAAATGGTTGAAGGATTAATTGAAGATTATAGCATTACAGTACCTGTAGCTATTCATTTAGACCATGGTTCAAGTTTCGACAAATGTAAAGAAGCAATCGATGCTGGATTCACTTCAGTTATGATTGATGCTTCTCATCATTCATTTGAAGAAAATATTGAAATCACGTCAAAAGTTGTTGAATATGCTCACGCTAACGGTGTTTCTGTTGAAGCGGAATTAGGAACAGTTGGTGGACAAGAAGACGACGTAATCGCTGAAGGTGTTATCTATGCTGACCCTAAAGAATGTCAAGAACTAGTTGAAAGAACTGGTATCGATACATTAGCTCCAGCACTAGGTTCAGTTCATGGACCTTACAAAGGTGAACCAAACTTAGGATTTAAAGAAATGGAAGAAATCGGTGCTTCAACTGGTTTACCATTAGTATTACACGGTGGTACTGGTATCCCAACACACGATATCAAAAAAGCTATCTCATACGGTACAGCTAAAATCAACGTTAACACTGAGAACCAAATAGCTTCTGCTAAAGCAGTTCGCGAAGTGTTAAACAACGACAGTGAAGTTTACGATCCACGTAAATATTTAGGACCTGCTCGTGAAGCGATTAAAGCAACTGTACAAGGTAAAATCCAAGAATTTGGTACTTCAAACCAAGCTTAATTTATTTAAAAAAAGACCTTTTTCAAGGTCTTTTTTTTATGAATTTATTTCTTACTATTTACTTTTTACGTTTTTGCGTTTATGTTATTGAATAGTATATAATGGAATTAATTATCATATTATTCATGTTGAGAGAGTATGCATTCTCTAAGACGATGAAGTAAAGGAGTAAACATATGTCTCAAGAAGTAATAAAAATCAAAGGCGGAAAAAAACTAAATGGCAAAGTCCAAATTAGTGGTGCCAAAAATAGTGCGGTTGCATTAATACCTGCTAGTTTAATGGCCAATGATGTTGTAACTCTAGACGGCTTGCCAGATATCTCAGATGTTAAGACATTAATGAGCCTGCTTGGAGATTTAAATATAAAAACTGAATTAAATGGTGATCAAATCGTTGTTGATCCAAGTGATGCGGTTAATCTACCATTACCTAATAATAAAGTTCAATCATTAAGAGCTTCTTATTATATGATGGGTGCAATGCTTGGACGTTTTAAAAAGTGTGTAATTGGTTTGCCAGGAGGTTGTCCGCTTGGTCCGAGACCAATCGATCAACATATTAAAGGGTTTGAAGCTTTAGGTGCTAAGGTAACGAATGAACAAGGTGCTATGTATTTAATTGCTGAAGAATTAACTGGAGCAAAAATTTTCATGGACGTTGTAAGTGTTGGAGCAACTATTAATATCATGTTAGCTGCATGCTTAGCTAAAGGTAAAACAGTTATAGAAAATGCTGCTAAAGAACCTGAAATAGTAGATGTTGCTACGTTGTTAAACAATATGGGTGCAAAAATTAGAGGCGCAGGTACTGATACTTTAAAAATTGAAGGTGTCGAGAATTTACATGGAACTAATCACTCAATTATTCCTGATAGAATAGAAGCTGGAACATATATGTGTGCAGCAGCTGCTATGGGAGAGGAAGTATTGATTGAAAACATCATCCCTCTACATTTAGAACCTCTGATTGCGAAATTAAAAGAAATGGGCACTGAGATTGAATTAGGAGAAGACTCTATCATTATTAGAGGTAGGGATGAATATAAACCTGTAGATATTCAAACCTCAGTTTACCCAGGTTTTGCTACTGATTTACAACAACCATTCACACCACTTTTATTAAAAGCAAAAGGACAAAGTAAAGTAGTAGAAACAATTTACCCAGCAAGGTTTAAACATGTTGATGAATTATTGCGAATGGGTGCAAAAGTTAATTTAGAAAACGGAACAGCTATATATTATCCATCAAAGCTTACAGGTGCCAGTGTGGCTGCTAGTGATTTGAGAGCGGGTGCATCATTATTAATTGCGGGATTAATTGCTGAAGACGTTACAACTGTATATAATGTTAACCATATTTATAGAGGTTATAGTGGTATAGTAGACAAATTAAAACATTTAGGGGCAGATATTTGGACTGAAGAAGTTTGAGTAT
This sequence comes from Mammaliicoccus sp. JADD-157, assembly GCF_049310805.1. Classification (NCBI taxonomy): domain Bacteria; kingdom Bacillati; phylum Bacillota; class Bacilli; order Caryophanales; family Staphylococcaceae; genus Mammaliicoccus; species Mammaliicoccus sp. JADD-157. The sequence goes on from NZ_JBMOVZ010000005.1 coordinate 230,150, forward strand.
AAAATATATACTTTATATATAAAATGTAGTAATATAGGAGTATGAAGTAAAAGAGGTGAGTAACATGGAAATGTGTCCATACTTAGAAGAAACTTTTAAAGTTATCGGGCGTAGTTGGAATGGTTTAATACTCAATTATTTATCTCGTTGTAATGACAAAGCAGCTCATTTTTCTGATATGAAGAGAGATTTGAAACGTATTACACCAAGAGCTTTATCCCTCAAACTAACTGAATTAAGTGAATGGGGATTAGTAGAAAAGAAAGTTGTGACAACAACACCTCTATCAGTTGAATATCATCTTACTAACAAAGGTTACGAATTAGCGCAAGCACTTGTCCCATTAGAAGAGTGGGCGCAACGCAATGTAGAACTAGAGGAAAACCATTCATAAAACAGTGTTTTGTTTTATAAACTTATATAAAAATTATTTAAGTTTAAGATACGAAAATAGGAGTAGGACAGGAATCTGATTAGAAAATTAGATTCCTGTCCTACTTCTTTTTTATTTCTATAAACACATTATTTTAAAAAAGTGGGTATAACATACTATAATAAATAATGTAATGACTATAAAGGAGAAGATAATATATGAGACAAGATGTAAAGCAATATATTAATGGCGAATGGATAGATAGTCATAGTGGTAAAACTCTTGACGTAATCAATCCAGCAACTGAAGAAGTTGCAGGTAAGATTGCTGCAGGTAACAAAGAAGATGTTGACGATGCTGTAGCAGCAGCAAAAAGTGTATATGTAAAATTTAGAAACACATCAGTAGAAGAAAGAAAAGCATTATTAGAAAGAATTGCTGATGAGTATGAAAATAGAAAAGAAGATTTAATAGATGCAATGACAGATGAACTTGGTTCACCGATAGAAAAATCAGAATCAGTTCATTATCAAATGGGATTAAATCATTTTAGAGAAGCAAGTAAAGCAATTGATAGAATAGAATTTGAAGAACGTCGTGGTGATGACTTAGTTGTTAAAGAAGGTATTGGTGTTGCAGGTTTAGTTACACCATGGAACTTCCCAACTAACCAAACATCATTAAAATTAGCTGGTGCTTTTGCAGCAGGTTCACCTGTAGTGTTAAAACCATCAGAAGAAACGCCGTTTGCAGCTATCATTTTAGCTGAAATATTTGAAAAAGCTGGAGTGCCAAAAGGTGTATTCAACTTAGTAAATGGCGATGGTGAAGGTGTAGGTGATCCATTAAGTGAGCATCCAGATGTTCGCATGATGTCATTTACAGGTTCAGGCCCAACTGGTAGAAAAATTATGGAAAAAGCTGCACAAGACTTCAAGAAAGTTTCATTAGAATTAGGTGGTAAATCACCATTAGTTATTTTAGATGATGTTGATGTCGAAAAAGCAGCTAAAGGAGCAGTAGCTAAATTTGTTTTAAATACTGGTCAAGTTTGTACAGCAGCAACTCGTACAATTATACCTGAAAGTATTAAAGATGAATTTATAGAAGCTGCAACAAAAGCTATAAACAATGTAAAAGTTGGTAATCCTAGAGAAAAAGGACAAGATATTGGTCCAGTTATTTCTAAAAAACAATTTGATACAGTACAAAGTTATATTCAAAAAGGTATCGATGAAGGCGCAACACTAGCAGCAGGTGGAGTAGGTAAACCTGAAGGACTAGAAAAAGGTTATTTCATAAAACCGACATTGTTTACAGATGTTAAAAACGATATGACAATTGCTCAAGAAGAAATATTCGGTCCGGTAGGTACAATCATTACCTATAAAGATTTAGATGAAGCAATTGAAATTGCTAATGATACAGTATATGGATTAGCAGCTTATGTTTATGGTAATGATACAGATCAAGTTAGAAAAGTAGCTAGATCAATCGAAGCAGGAACTGTCGAGTTAAATGACGCAGGTAGAAAACCTGACTTACCATTCGGTGGTTATAAACAATCAGGTATTGGTAGAGAATGGGGAGACTATGGTATAGAAGAATTCCTAGAAGTCAAAGCAATACCAGGCTACTTTAAATAAGTATTATAAAAATGATACAGGATAAATTGTTCCTGTGAATATTAAAACCAGCAACTTTCTTAATCAAAATAGAAAGTTGCTGGTTTTTTAATAAATAGTAATTAGGATTTGGAAATTAACAGCTACTAACGTTCAAAATTGAGTAAATTCACATTGTATAATTAAGTTATAATTACAAAAATAATGTATTATTTCTTGATGTTTTAAGCTATTTTCACGATTGAAGTAACAAATTATAGTATAATTTTACTATAAAAAGAGATAAATATAGATGTTTAGGTATATTTTACCATATACAAGTATTTTTTAATTAAAGTTCACAACATATTTTGTCTTAAACGTAAAAAAATGCTATAGTTTAATGGCAGATTGTAAATCTGGGTAAAAGTAATAAATAGATTTTAAGAAATGGGTGTCAATATCATGGCAGAAAGAGTCAGAACAAGTCCTCAGTATGAATCGTTTCACGAATTATACAAGAATTATACAACTAAAGAATTAACATCTAAGGCTAAAGAACTCAAAATCAGTAGCTATAGTAAATTAAATAAAAAAGAACTTGTCTTAGCCATTATGGAAGCACAAATGGAGAAAGACGGAAACTATTATATGGAAGGCATTTTAGATGATATACAACCTGATGGATATGGTTTCCTAAGAACAGTTAACTACTCTAAAGGTGAGAAAGATATTTACATCTCAGCTAGCCAAATAAGACGTTTTGAAATAAAAAAAGGTGATAAAGTAACTGGTAAAGTTAGAAAACCTAAAGAAAATGAAAAGTATTACGGTTTATTACAAGTAGATTTTGTGAATGATCAAAATGCAGAAGAAGTTAAAAAAAGACCACACTTTCAAGCGTTAACCCCTTTATACCCACAAGAACGTATCCAATTAGAAACAACAGAAAAAAATTATTCAACAAGAATTATGGATTTAATTACACCTATTGGTCTTGGACAACGTGGAATGATAGTTGCCCCTCCTAAAGCAGGTAAAACATCATTATTAAAAGAAATCGCTAATGCTATTGCAATAAATCAACCTAATGCGAAATTATTTGTATTATTAATTGGAGAACGACCTGAAGAGGTTACAGATATTGAGAGATCTGTAGAACAAGCAGAAGTAGTGAATTCTACTTTTGATGAGCCGCCAGAACACCATGTCAAAGTAGCTGAGTTGTTATTAGAACGCGCTAAGCGACTTGTTGAAATTGGTGAAGACGTAATCATTTTAATGGATTCATTAACGAGATTAGCACGTGCATATAACTTAGTTATTCCGCCAAGTGGTAGAACTTTATCCGGTGGTTTAGATCCAGCATCTTTACACAGACCTAAACATTTCTTCGGCGCTGCAAGAAATATTGAAGCGGGTGGTAGTTTAACAATTTTAGCAACTGCACTTGTTGAAACTGGTTCACGCATGGATGATATGATTTATGAAGAATTTAAAGGTACAGGTAACATGGAACTTCATTTAGATCGTAAATTATCAGAGAAACGAGTATTCCCTGCAATTGACATAAGAAGAAGTTCAACACGTAAAGAAGAATTGTTACTTGATCCAAAAGAATTAGAAATGGTATGGCAGTTAAGAAACCTATTTACGGACCAAAATGATTTTGCAGAACGTTTTATAAGAAAATTAAAACGCACAAAAACTAATGAAGAGTTCTTTGAAGTTTTAAGAAAATCTATGTTAGAAAGTGCTAAAACTGGCAAGTCCATCATATAAAATTTAAGGTTGCAATTTAATTACTCAACATATATAATATGTAAGTATTGAGTGAATAAGTCACAAATAAACTCTGTTCCAGATGGTTCAGGGCAAAGGAGCTGAAAGAAATGAAACAAGGAATTCATCCAGAGTATCATAAAGTAATCTTTTTAGATACGACTACAGACTTCAAATTTTTAAGTGGTTCTACTCGTACTTCTAGTGAAACAATGGAATGGGAAGATGGCAACGAATACCCAGTTATCCGTTTAGATATCTCTTCTGATTCACATCCATTCTATACTGGACGTCAAAAATTCGCATCTGCGGATGGTCGTGTGGAACGCTTCAACAAAAAATTTGGTTTCAAATCAAACAACTAATCATGAAGCGCATCAAGCATCCTTTTTTAAAGGGTGCTTTTTTTTGTAAAAATTAAGAACAGAAATTTATAATATGATATAATTAAGCGATTATGTTGAAAAAGGTGGACAAGTAATATGTACGAAAATTACCATTCCGGTTGGATAGAATGTATTTGCGGAAGTATGTTTAGTGGTAAATCTGAAGAACTAATTAGACGGCTCAGAAGAGGTTTGTATGCTAAACAAGATGTTAAAGTATTTAAACCGGCTATCGACAATCGTTATAGTGAACAAGCAGTCGTGTCTCATAACGGTAATCAATTAGATGCTATAAGCATTGAACATTCAAGTGAAATTTTAAAGCACGATTTACAAGGTATTGATATAATTGGTATTGACGAAGTTCAATTTTTTGACAATGAAATCGTTGCAGTTGCACAAAAATTAGCCGAAGAAGGCTATCGTGTAGTTGTAGCAGGACTGGATATGGATTTCAAAGGTGTGCCCTTTGAACCTATGCCTGAAATGATGGCAGTCGCTGAAATCGTAACTAAATTACAGGCTGTTTGTGCTGTTTGTGGATCACCTTCCAGTCGCACACAAAGGCTTATTAACGGGGAACCCGCTCATATTAATGATCCTATTATTTTAGTAGGGGCAGATGAAAGTTATGAACCGAGATGTAGAGATCATCATATTATAAGAACAGAAACAAGGAGTGATATAAATGTTTGATCAATTAGAAATCGTAGAAAATAGATATGAACAACTTAACGAACTATTGAGTGATCCTGATGTTGTATCTGATACGGATAAGCTTAGAGAGTATTCTAAAGAACAATCTGATTTACAAAAAACAGTAGACGTTTTTCGAACATATAAATCAGTGAAAACTGATATCGAAGACGCAAAAGTAATGCTAGAAGAAACAGATGACAAAGACGATCAAGAAATGTTAAAAGATGAAATTAACAGTTTAACTGATCGCATCCCAGAATTAGAGTCAGAGTTGAAGTTCTTACTTATTCCGAAAGATCCAAATGATGAGAAAAACGTAATCGTTGAGATACGTGGTGCAGCAGGTGGAGATGAAGCTGCAATATTTGCTGGAGACTTATTTAGAATGTATTCTCGTTTTGCTGAAATGGAAGGATACAAAATAGACGTAGTAGAAGAAAACCCAAGCGATCATGGTGGTTATAAGGAAATCAGTTTTTCTGTTCAAGGGACGGGTGCGTTTAGTAAATTAAAATATGAAAATGGTGCACACCGTGTGCAACGTGTTCCAGAAACTGAATCGGGTGGTAGAGTTCATACTTCAACTGCGACTGTTGCTATATTACCAGAGGCTGAAGACGTGGAAGTTGATATTCGTAGTGAAGACTTGAAAATTGAAACTTATCGTTCTAGTGGTGCAGGTGGTCAGCACGTTAACACGACTGACTCAGCCGTACGAATTACACACGTACCTACAGGTATTATTGCAACATCTTCTGAAAAATCACAAATTAAAAACCGTGAAAAAGCACTAAAAGTATTAAAAGCAAGAGTTTTTGATATGATGGTTCGTGAAGAACATGCCAAATATGCTGAAAAAAGGAAATCAGCTGTTGGGACAGGTGACCGTTCTGAACGTATTAGAACATATAATTACCCACAAAACAGAGTTACTGACCATCGCATAGGTTTAACAATTCAAAAATTAGATCAAATAATGGACGGTAAAATTGGTGAAATTATAGATGCGTTAACGATGCATGAACAAACAGAGAAATTGGAAGATTTAAACAATGGAGAATTATAATTTTCAAACATTATTAACTGAAACATATAAAGCTTTATCAGCACGAGGGTTAGAAACTTCTCGTGCTGATTGGCTATTAGAAGACATATCTGGTTTGTCCAGAACACAAATCCTTTTAAAACAACAAGAGCCAGTACCAGATAATATACTTAAGAAATTTTTGACTTATAGAGAACGAATGTATTTAGGGGAACCCGTACAGTACATCGTTGGATTTGCTGAGTTCTATGGACGAAAATTCATAGTAAATAATGATGTACTAATCCCTAGACCTGAAACTGAGGAATTAGTTTTGCAAACATTAAATACTATAAATCAACACGAGCAAACAGTTTGCGATATTGGAACAGGCACAGGGGCTATTGCAATTAGCTTAAAGAAGGAGCTTACTAATTTAAATGTTATTGCAACTGATATTAGCGATGATGCATTAAAAGTTGCGAAAGAAAATGCTCGATTAAATCAAGCAGAAATTGAGTTTCTTCAAGGCGATGCTTTGAAACCTCTGATTAATAATGGCATTAAAGTCGATGTACTTTTATCAAACCCACCTTATATAAGCTACGAAGAAAAAGTAGAAATGTCAGAAACCGTACTGGAATATGAACCACACCTTGCTTTATTCACACAAAACAATGGTTTAGCTATTTACAAACGCATACTAAATGATTTAGATAAAGTGATGAAAAAAGATGGACTAGTCATATTTGAAATCGGTCATTTACAAGGTCAAATTTTAAAATCATATATTCATGAACACTATAAAGTTAAAAATTTGGCAATTATCAAAGATATAAATCAAAAGAATCGTATGATACAATTTAATTGGATGGGTTGTTAATAAGTTATGCACAAAAGGGTTGAGTTACCCACAAAATGTGTATAACTTTTATTTGTATACAGTAAATACGATGAGGAAGGGAAGTATAGCCTTGGAAACATATGTTTGGGATGTGCGTAAGTTTGTTCATAACTTAGCTAGTTATCCACACATCAATCAGATTATAGATGGTTACCGTCAAAATCAACTTATAGCTTTGCCGACGGAAACAGTATATGGATTAGGAGCAAATGCAAAAGACGAAGAAGCAATTAAAAATATTTATAAAGCTAAGGGTCGTCCATCTGATAACCCACTTATTGTTCATATTCATAATAAAAATCAATTAAAAGATTTTACTAAAAATATCTCAGAAGAAACAGAATTGTTGATGGATGCTTTTTGGCCAGGTCCAATTTCATTTATCGTTCCATATAAGTCAGGATATTTAGATGATAGAGTAACGGGAGGGTTGAATTCAGTTGCTGTAAGAATGCCTAGTCATGCTATTGGAAGAGAGATTTTGCAATTAGTCAATTTACCAATTGCAGCTCCAAGTGCAAATTTAAGTGGGAGACCTTCGCCTACAAAATTTGAACATGTAAAACATGACTTAAATACGAGGATTTATGGAATTATACAAGCTGAAGATATAGATGAAGGAATAGAAAGTACAGTAATAGATTGTACGACTTTTCCTTTTAAAATAGCAAGACCAGGGTCTATAACTGCTGAAATGATTAATGAGGTTTTGCCGAATAGTATTATAGATAAAAAAATAGATATAAATAAACCAATTGCCCCAGGAATGAAATATCAGCACTATGCACCTTCTCAACCAGTAACGTTAATAGAGGGTGGTATAACAAAACCGCTCGACCTTAATTTATTAAATAGTAAAAAACTAGCTTTTATTGGTCCAAGAAGCATAGAGCATTTAGTTCCTGAAAACATTAAATTTATTCCTTTAGGAAAAAATAAAAATGATATTAAAGGTGCTCATCATGATTTGTACGATGCATTAAGAATCGCAGACCAATTAAATGATATTGAACATATATTGATAAATGGTTATGAACGAACAGATCAAACTGTTGCATTAATGAATAGAATAGATAAAGCAAGCGGACATAGATTTAAAGGGGAAGATGAATTGTGAAAATAATATTTGTATGTACAGGTAATACTTGTAGAAGTCCATTAGCAGAAGCTATAGCTAAAGATTTGATGCCTGATTACGAAATACATTCGAGAGGTATTTCAGCATTTAACGGTGCACCGATATCTCAACAATCAATGGATATTATATTGGAAAATAATTTACCGATTCCTGAATCAGCGCAACAATTTAGCGATGCAGATTTAGATGCAGATTTAATTTTGACTATGACAGAAAATCACAAATCGATATTGCAATCCATGTATGAACATAAAAATATTGATTCATTAAAACATTATACGAGTGGAAAAGCTGGAGACGTAGTAGATCCAATTGGACAGCAAATAGGTGTGTATAGAAATACTTATGAAGAAATTAAGAAATTGATAATCGAATTATTACAGAGTAATTAAGAATACAAATAATTTGTATAATAGCTATATCACGCATGAAAAATACGTTATAATATGAAAGTATAAACAAATTGGGAGGTGGGAAGATGAAAGTAGCTATTGCAGCAGACCATGGAGGCTTTGAATACAAAGAAGCAATTAAAAAATTATTAGAAGAAATGAACATTGAATATAAAGATTTTGGAACACATAAAGGTGAATCAGTGGATTATCCAGATTATGCTAAACCTGTTTCAGAAAATGTAGCAAATGGTAATTTCGATAAAGGTATTTTAATTTGTGGAACTGGCATTGGTATGTCGATTGCTTCTAATAAAGTAAAAGGGGTACGTTGTGCACTTGTGCATGATGTTTTTACTGCGGAAGTAACAAGACAACATAATGATTCAAACGTATTAGCATTAGGCCAACGTGTCATCGGTGAAGGATTAGCACTTCTCATCGTCAAAACTTGGTTGACGAGCGAGTTCGAAGGCGGTAGACATCAAAAACGCATAGATAAAATTGAAGGCGATTGTTCATGAAAAATAATTTAATACAATTAATCAATGAACTTAAGTCTAAACAATTTTTTAATGAAAATGAACTATGTATTATAGGATGTTCTACTTCAGAGATTAGAGGGGCAAAAATAGGCTCGAATGGTTCAGCAGAGATTGCGAAAGAATTGTATGAAACGCTTGATTCAATACATAAAGAGACAGGTGTTCATTTTGCATTTCAAGGTTGTGAACATATAAATCGAGCTATTACAATCGAACGCGAACTGTTTGATCCCTACTTAATGACTGAGGTTTCTGTTGTTCCACAACGGAATGCTGGAGGCAGCTTATCAACCTATGCATATCAACATATGGATGATCCTGTATTAGTTGAACATATCAAATGCGATAAAGGTATTGATATTGGTCAAACATTAATTGGTATGCATATTAAGCATGTAGCAGTACCGATATCAGTTGAAACTAGACAAATCGGTGAAGCAGTAGTAACAGTAGCAACAAGCCGTCCAAAATTAATTGGCGGTGAAAGAGCAAAGTATTAAATTCTTAAAAGCGAGGGATTGTACATGTCATTTATTAAAAAGCAAGACGAAAAACTTTTCGAAGCAATGGAAAAAGAGTTCGACAGACAAAATAACAACATAGAATTAATCGCGTCTGAGAACTTTGTTTCTGAAGCGGTGATGGAAGCTCAAGGTTCTGTATTAACTAATAAATACGCAGAAGGGTACCCTGGTCGTCGTTATTATGGTGGTTGTGAGCATGTTGATATCGTAGAAGATATAGCGAGAGAACGCGCAAAAGAAATCTTCGGTGGAGACCATGTTAACGTACAACCACATTCTGGTTCACAAGCAAATATGGCTGTGTATTTTGTTGCTTTAGAACCAGGTGATACTGTGCTTGGAATGAATTTAAGTCATGGTGGACATTTAACTCACGGAGCTAAAGTTAACTTTAGTGGTAAACTATATAACTTTGTAGAGTATGGCGTGTCTAAAGAAAATGAACAAATTGACTATGATGAAGTTTTAAGAGTAGCTAAAGAAACTCAACCAAAATTAATAGTTGCTGGTGCTTCTGCTTATCCAAGAGGAATTGATTTTAAACGTTTCAAAGAAATTGCAGATGAAGTAGGCGCTAAATTAATGGTAGATATGGCTCATATCGCCGGTTTAGTTGCTGCTGGATTACACCAAAACCCAGTAGAATATGCTGACTTTGTTACAACTACGACGCACAAGACACTTAGAGGACCTCGTGGTGGCATGATTTTCTGTAAAGAAGAATATGCTAAAGAAATCGATAAAATCATTTTCCCTGGTATCCAAGGTGGTCCATTAATGCATGTGATTGCAGGTAAAGCTGTATCATTTGGTGAAGCATTAGAACCAGAATTTAAAGATTACCAAAAACAAGTGATTAAGAATGCTCAAAAGTTAGCTGCTACACTAGAAGAAGAAGGTTTACGTATTGTATCTGGTGGAACAGATAACCATTTAATCTGTGTTGATGTTAAAGGTTCTCTTGGTATTACAGGGAAAGTTGCTGAAAATGCTTTAGATGAAGTAGGCATAACTTGTAATAAAAATACAATACCATTTGATCAAGAAAAGCCTTTCGTAACAAGTGGTATTCGATTAGGTACACCAGCTGTTACATCTCGTGGATTTGATGAAAGTGCAATGGAAGAAGTTGGTAGAATAATGGCGACAGTGCTAAAAAATCCTGAAGATGAAACAACATTAAAAGAAGCACATGAACGTGTATTATCATTAACTTCTAAGTTCCCACTTTACAACAAATAATAGTTATTGGAGGATTGCCTTATGGGTAAAGTACATGTTTTTAATCACCCGCTCATTCAACATAAATTGAGCTATATTCGTGATAAAAAAACTGGAACAAAGGAATTTAGAGAGCTTGTTGACGAAGTAGGCATGCTTATGGCTTATGAAGTTACAAGAGATTTTGATTTAAAAGACGTAGAAATTGAAACACCTGTTACAAAAATGACAGCGCAAAGATTATCAGGTAAGAAATTAGCGCTCATTCCTATTTTACGTGCTGGTCTTGGTATGACAGAAGGTATTATGAAACTTGTACCTGCTGCGAGAGTTGGCCACGTTGGTTTATATCGTGACCCAGAAACACTTGAAGCAATAGAGTATTTTGTTAAGTTACCTCAAGATATTGAAGAACGTGAAATTATTGTAGTAGATCCTATGCTTGCTACAGGTGCATCTGCGATTGAAGCTATTCAATCATTAAAAAATCGTGGCGCTACTAAAATCCGCTTTATGGGATTAGTTGCTGCACCTGAAGGGGTTAAGGCACTACAAGAAGCACATGAAGATGTAGATATATATATTGCCGCTTTAGATGAAAAATTAGACGAGCATGCATACATTACACCAGGACTTGGTGATGCAGGTGACCGTCTGTTTGGCACTAAATAATAATAGGAGGATTTTATTACAATGAAGAAAATTATGACGATATTTGGTACGCGACCTGAAGCTATTAAAATGGCACCTTTGGTTTCAGAACTGAAAAATGATCCGGAGTTACAACCAATTGTAGTTGTGACTGCACAACATAGAGAAATGCTGGACTCAGTTCTTGAAACATTTGATATCACACCAGATTATGATTTGAATATCATGAAACAAGGGCAAACACTTTCTGAAGTAACTTCTAGAGTGCTAGGTGGACTTGAAAGTGTTATTCAAGAAGCGAAACCAGATATGATATTGGTACATGGAGATACAACTACTACTTTTGCTGGTAGCTTAGCTGCTTTTTATAACGAAGTCGCAATTGGACACGTTGAAGCAGGTTTAAGAACTTGGAATAAGTATTCTCCATTCCCAGAAGAAATGAATCGACAAATGACGGGGGTCCTTGCTGATTTACACTTCTCACCAACTGATCAGTCTAAACATAATTTACTTCAAGAAAATAAAAAAGACGAATCTATTGTTGTTACAGGTAATACAGCTATTGATGCATTATCAACAACGGTTAGTGAAAATTACGAAAGTGAAATCATTAATCGCCATAAAGATAAACGCATCGTGTTGTTAACAGCGCATAGACGCGAAAATATTGGCAAACCAATGGAAAATATCTTCAAAGCTGTTAGACGTATTGTTGAAGAGCAAGAAGATGTTGTCGTTGTATACCCAATGCATAAAAATCCAAAGGTCAGAGATATAGCTGGACAATTATTAAGTGATCATAATCGTATCGAACTAATAGAGCCATTAGAAGTTATTGATTTTCATAACTTTGCGGCAAATTCTCATTTGATTCTTACTGATTCTGGCGGTGTACAAGAAGAAGCGCCTTCACTTGGGAAGCCAGTCCTTGTTTTGAGAGATACAACTGAGCGCCCAGAAGGGGTAGAAGCTGGTACGCTAAAATTAGTTGGCATAGAAGAAGAGGATGTCTACAACGAAACGAAAAAACTATTAAATGATCAATCTTCATATGAAAGCATGAGCATTGCTCAAAATCCATATGGTGATGGCTTAGCATCTAAGAGAATATGTGAAAATATTAAGTATTATTTTGATATTTTGACTGAAGCACCTGCACCGTTCAAAACAAAATAAGTTAGAAGTGGTTTGTGTCAATTCTGTGACAAAAAAATGGCAAAAATTTGTTTTCTATTTTTGACATAGCATTGACACTATAAGGCCACTATATTATCATGAAAATTGTGTGATGAAACGGTTTTCAAAGATATATAACTAATTAAAGGAGTTTCAGCTGCATGTTTGATTTCAAGGGCTTTTTCAAGTCTTATTTACAGTATTTTATTTTCTTCGTTATTTTTCTAGTTGTCGTTTATTTCTTCTTGAAACATGAGTTCATTTTAGGACTAATAATTGGAACAATAGCATCAGCTGTTAACTTGTTTTCATGGGAAGTTTACCTCAATCGAGCAAAAAATGCTGAATCATTACAATTATCAACTGGAAACTGGGTAAGGTACCTTGTAACTATTGTTGCATGTTGTTTCTGGCTTAAATATCCAATAATTGTTGATATTATCGGAATTTTAGTAGGGCTGATGATTGCATATGTGTTAATCATGTTTAGGTCACTCAAAAATCTCGATTAAATAATTAAAATTGTGAAAAGAGGTGAAAATATGGAACACGAATCACCTTTGTGGTCCATCAATTTTGGAGGGTTTGACTTAATATTCAATCTTTCAAGTGTCTTAATGATAGTAGTTTCAGCAATTATCGTTTTTGCGATAGCTGTAGCTTGTACTAGAAATTTAAAAGTAAGACCTTCTGGTGCTCAAAACTTTATTGAATGGATTTTTGACTTCGTTAAAGGCATCATTCAAAGTAATATGGCATGGAAAGAGGGAGGGAAATTCCATTTCCTTGCAGTAACATTAATATTATTTATTTTTGTTTCTAATATGTTAGGACTTCCATTCTCAATTGTTGTAGGACACACATTATGGTGGAAATCACCAACAGCAGATCCTACTGTGACATTAACATTAGCTACTTTAATGGTATTGCTCACACACTTCTACGGTGTGAAAATGCGTGGAACGAGTGGATATTTAAAATCGTTCGTTCAACCGGTAGCTTTAATGGTACCATTCAAAATTGTTGAAGAATTTGCTTCAACATTGACGCTTGGTCTACGTTTGTACGGTAATATATTTGCAGGTGAAGTATTATTAGGTTTACTAGGTACTTTAGCTGCTGGCGGCGCTTTAGGAGTTTTAGGCGCATTTTTACCTGCTATGGTATGGCAAGCATTCTCAATTTTTATAGGTTCAATTCAAGCGTACATATTTGTAATGTTATCAATGGTTTATATGTCCCACAAAGTGGCAGAAGATCATTAATATAAAATTTAAAAAACAATTAATATTTTTAATTCTAGGAGGAAAATTATAATGAGTTTAGGTGTATTAGCAGCGGCAATCGCAATCGGTTTAGCAGCATTAGGAGCAGGTATTGGTAACGGTCTTATCGTTTCAAGAACAGTTGAAGGTGTTGCACGTCAACCAGAAGCACGTGGTCCATTAATGACAATTATGTTTATCGGTGTTGGTTTAGTTGAAGCCCTACCTATCATTGCAGTTGTAGTAGCATTCATGGTAATGAACCGATAAGCTAACATATTTTTAGAACAGGCGGAGTCTATCTAAAAAGGATTTCGCCATTCATTTATGAGGTGTTAGAACCTTGACTTGCAATGAAAGGAGTGTAATTGGCAGTGGATCATAACGTATTGGTTTTAGGTGCAACAGGCAGTGGCGTTGAATGGGGAACAGCTTTATTCACATTAATCACGTTTTTAATCCTGTTAGCTTTATTAAAGAAATATGCTTGGGGACCATTGAAATCCATAATGGATGAACGTGAAGAAACTATCAATAAAGATATTGATGACGCTCAAGCAGCAAAGGTAAATGCAAAAAAATTAGAAGAAGAAAATAGAGACATCCTTAAAAAGACTCAAGAAGAAGTACAAACAATTCTTGATGATGCAAAACATCAAGCTAAAGTACAACAAGAGCAAATTATAAGTGATGCAAATGTTAAAGCAAATGGGTTAATTCAATCAGCACAAGCAGAGATTCAGCAAGAGAAACAAAGAGCAATTGCTGATATTAATAATCGTGTATCTGAACTTTCTGTATTAATAGCTTCTAAAGTAATTAATAAAGAGATTTCTGAACAAGATCAAAAAGAACTTGTTGAAAAATACATTAAAGAGGCAGGGGAAAAATAATGGCGAATATAAGTCAAAAATATGCCCAAGCTTTATATGATGTAGCAGAAGAACATAACATAGAAGACACAATATTAAACGAACTCGAAACGCTAGAAAATAGTGTGAAACCAAATCTAGATGAAATTAAGGCTATAGATTATAATCCAAAGTTAGCTCAAGAAGACAGACAAGCTTTAGTTGAAAATGTATTCAAAGGCGTATCTAAACCTTTAATGAACACATTATTCTTATTAGCTAATAACAACAAATTGTCTTTAATTCCTAGTGTTTTTATAGATTATAGAAATATTTATAATCAAGTACATAGTCAAGATTTAATGAAAGTTGAATCTGTCTATCCGTTATCTAACGAAGAATTAGATGAAATAGGGAAAGTTTTTATTAAGCGTACAGGTTTAAAGAAATTAATTTTAGAAAATGAAATAAATGATTCTTTAATTGGCGGTGTTCGTGTAACGATAGGTACGAAAGTTTACGACGGCTCGATTCAGAATGATTTAAATCAATTAACAAAATCATTTCATCAAATGAAATAATTATTAAGGAGTGACATAGATGGCCATTAAAGCTGAAGAAATCAGTGCTTTATTACGCTCTCAAATTGAAAACTATGAGTCTGAAATGTCAGTTACCGACGTTGGTACAGTTATCCAAGTCGGGGATGGTATTGCATTAGCTCATGGCTTGAATGACGTTATGGCTGGTGAACTTTTAGAGTTTCATACTGGCGTTTTAGGTTTGGCACAAAACTTAGAAGAAAATAACGTAGGTATCGTCATTTTAGGACCTGCAGAAGGTATTAAAGAAGGCGATGAAGTTAAGCGTACTGGACGTATCATGGAAGTACCAGTAGGCGAAGAATTAATCGGACGTGTTGTGAATCCTTTAGGACAACCAATAGATGGACAAGGTCCAATTAACACTTCTAAAACACGCCCTGTAGAATCACCTGCAACAGGTGTTATGGATCGTAAATCAGTAGATGAACCTCTACAAACTGGTATTAAAGCGATTGACGCATTAGTACCAATTGGACGTGGACAACGTGAGTTAATCATCGGTGACCGTCAAACTGGTAAAACTACTGTAGCAATCGATACTATTTTAAACCAAAAAGACCAAGATATGATTTGTATATACGTAGCTATAGGTCAAAAAGAATCTACAGTTCGTACAGCAGTTGAAACATTACGTAGACATGGTGCATTAGATTACACAATCGTTGTATCAGCATCTGCAGCTCAACCTGCTCCTTTACTGTATATTGCACCTTATTCTGGTGTAGCTATGGGTGAAGAGTTCATGTTCAATGGTAAACACGTATTAGTTGTTTATGATGATTTAACGAAACAAGCAGCAGCTTACCGTGAATTATCATTATTACTACGTCGTCCGCCAGGCCGTGAAGCTTATCCAGGTGACGTATTCTACTTACACAGTCGTTTATTAGAACGTGCTGCTAAATTGAATGATGAATTAGGTGGCGGTTCAATTACTGCATTACCTTTCGTTGAAACGCAAGCAGGTGATATCTCTGCTTACGTACCGACAAACGTTATTTCAATTACAGACGGTCAAATATTCTTACAATCAGACTTATTCTTCTCAGGTGTAAGACCAGCGATTAACGCAGGTTTATCAGTTTCACGTGTTGGTGGTTCGGCACAAATTAAAGCAATGAAGAAAGTTGCTGGTACTTTACGTTTAGACTTAGCTTCTTATCGTGAATTAGAGTCATTTGCTCAATTCGGTTCAGACTTAGATGCTGCAACTAAAGCGAAATTAGAACGTGGTAAACGTACAGTAGAAGTACTTAAACAAGATCAAAATAAACCATTATCTGTTGAACGACAAGTTGTTATCTTATACGCATTGACTAAAGGTCATTTAGATGACATTCCTGTTGTAGACATTACAAGATTTGAAGATGAATTCTTAAATTGGATCGATTCTAATGCTAGCGATTTATATAAAGAAATTCGCGAAACAAAACAATTACCATCTGATGATAAATTTGTTTCTGCTATCGAAGGATTCAAAAAAGTATTTAATAAATCTCAAGTAGAGTAATATTAAGCTTTAAATAAAAGGTGGTGAAATTGTGGCTTCACTTAGAGAAATCAAAGGAAGAATCACTTCTACGCAAAGTACGAGTCAAATTACAAAAGCAATGAACATGGTTTCTAATTCTAAATTACGTAGAGCTGAAGAAAACGCAAGTGCATTTGAACCTTATATGAATAAAATGCAAGATGCAATAACAGCTATTGCTTCTAAAAGTTCGGATGTATCTCATCCGATGCTTAAAAAACGAGAAGTAAAACGTTCAGGTTATTTAGTGATAACTTCTGACAAAGGATTAGCAGGACCATATAGTGCAAATATATTAAAAAATTTAGTAAATGATATTAAAGAAAAACATAACAACAACCCAGATGAATATGCAATTGTTGTAGTAGGTCGTGTAGGTCGAGATTTCTTGAA
Source organism: Mammaliicoccus sp. JADD-157 (assembly GCF_049310805.1). NCBI lineage: Bacteria > Bacillati > Bacillota > Bacilli > Caryophanales > Staphylococcaceae > Mammaliicoccus > Mammaliicoccus sp. JADD-157. The sequence goes on from NZ_JBMOVZ010000005.1 coordinate 247,217, forward strand.
GAACAGAGATTATAATGTTGTTGAAGAATATACGGGATTACCAGATCAACCTACTTTTAAAGATGTTCAAGCTTTAACTGAAAAAGCAGTAGACTTATTCAACGAAGAATTCTACGATGAACTGACTTTATACTATAGTCACTTTGTAAGTGTTCTTGAGCAACAAGTTAAGTCTAAAAGGATACTACCTTTATCTGATGAAGATACAGGAAAAGGTTCAAGCTTAATGGCTGGCTACGAATTCGAACCAGATAAAGAAACTATTTTAGAAGTTATATTACCACAATATGCTATTAGTTTAATCTATGGTGCTGTATTAGACGGTAAAGCAAGTGAGCATGCTTCTAGAATGACGGCTATGAAAAATGCTACAGACAATGCTTCTGAATTAATTGACGAATTATCAATACAATATAACAGAGCTAGACAAGCTGCAATTACTCAACAAATTACTGAGATTGTAGGCGGAGCAGCTGCACTAGAATAAGATTAGGAGGAATTTACATGGGATTAGGCCGAGTAACGCAAATTACAGGGCCAGTTATTGACGTACGTTTCCCACATGGTGAATTGCCGGAACTTAATAATGCTTTGACAATTAAAGTAGACCGTCCCGACGGTAACTCTTTTAATTTAGCATTAGAAGTTGCATTACACCTTGGTGATGATGTTGTACGTACAATAGCTATGGCATCAACTGATGGTGTGAAACGTGGTCAAGAAGTAGTAGACACTGGTAAAGCTATTTCAGTACCGGTTGGAGATGCTACATTAGGTCGTGTGTTTAATGTTTTAGGTGAAAAAATTGATTTAGGTGAAGAGCTTGATGAAAGTGTTCGTCGTGACCCTATTCATCGTTTAGCTCCTAAGTTTGAAGATTTATCTACAAAAGTAGAAATTCTTGAAACTGGAATTAAAGTAGTAGACTTATTAGCGCCATATATTAAAGGTGGTAAAATCGGTCTATTCGGTGGTGCCGGTGTAGGTAAAACAGTTCTTATTCAAGAATTAATTAATAATATTGCTCAAGAGCATGGTGGTATTTCTGTATTCGCAGGTGTAGGTGAACGTACACGTGAAGGTAACGACTTATACTATGAAATGAGCGATTCAGGCGTTATTAAGAAAACGGCAATGGTCTTTGGACAAATGAACGAACCACCAGGCGCTCGTGCTAGAGTTGCATTATCAGGGTTAACTATGGCTGAATACTTCCGTGATGAACAAGGACAAGATGTATTATTATTCATTGATAACATCTTCCGCTTTACTCAAGCAGGTTCTGAAGTTTCTGCATTGTTAGGTCGTATGCCTTCAGCAGTTGGTTATCAACCAACTCTTGCTACTGAGATGGGACAATTACAAGAACGTATTACATCTACTAATAAAGGATCAGTTACATCTATTCAAGCGGTATTCGTACCAGCCGATGACTATACTGACCCAGCGCCAGCTACTGCTTTCGCTCACTTAGATGCAACTACAAACCTTGAGCGTAAATTAACAGAAATGGGTATATACCCAGCGGTTGATCCTTTGGCTTCAACGTCGCGTGCCTTAACACCTGAAATTGTTGGTGACGAGCATTATGACGTTGCACGTCGTGTTCAACAGACTTTACAAAAGTATAGAGAATTACAAGATATCATAGCTATCCTTGGTATGGATGAATTATCAGATGATGATAAGAAAACAGTTGAACGTGCTCGTCGTATTCAATTCTTCTTATCTCAAAACTTCCATGTAGCAGAACAATTTACTGGCCAAAAAGGATCATATGTACCAGTTAGTCAAACTGTACAAGATTTCAAAGCAATACTAGAGGGACAATATGACCATATACCAGAAGATGCTTTCCGTTTAGTCGGTGGTATCGAAGCAGTTCTTGAAAATGCTAAAAACATGGGTGTAGAGGTCTAATACTAATTAGGAGGAATGGAAAATGAATACATTTACCTTAGATGTTGTCACTCCTAATGGATCTGTTTACTCAGCAAAAGATGTTGAACTTGTTGTTTTACATACTGAAACTGGAGAAATGGGTGTAATGGCTGGCCATATTCCAACTGTTGCAGCATTAAAAACAGGATATGTTAAAGTAAACAAAGCAAGTGGTACAGAGTATTTAGCTGTTTCCGAAGGATTTGTTGAAGTAAGAACTGATAAAGTTACTGTTCTAGTTCAGTCAGCTGAAACAGCTGAGGATATAGATAAAGAACGTGCGATTAATTCTAAAGAACGTGCAGAAGAACGATTACATAGTAATCGTGATGATGTTGATTATAGACGTGCTGAACGCGCGTTAAGTCGTGCAATTAATCGAATTGAAGTGGCTAAATTTAGATAATTATACAGGCTGAGACAAAAATATATGTCTCAGCCTAATTTATTATAATGGCAGTAGCTGACTGGACTGAAAATACGCTTATATCAAAGTTATTTCAATTCTGGTCATCTTTGTCGGGATGGGACTATGAAATATTTTTAGGAAAATGAAATATCTGTCCCACTCCCTTTGTTCTAGTGAAAGGATTGAGAGTATGGAATATTATGGTCAATTAGGTATTATAGGATTAATTCTTCATGTTGTATGTGTATGTTTAGCTTTTTGGGCGTTACAAGGCGTTAGGTTAGAGCAAATTTTCAAGAAAAATCATATAGCGCAAGCTCAAACATTTATAATCATTTTAGCTGTTTTATTAGGTACAAGTCTGAGTCGTTTTATTTTAGATATCCTCCAATATTCGTTACAATTAAAATTACTTTTCTAAAAATTACAAGAAAATACATAAATGTATGTAAAAAGAACAAAAAAGTAGTATAATGTTTTGGTGAATGTTTATGATTAATTAAAAGTGTGTATTTAATATATATATACTTTTGTAAATTAAATAATAGTGATGTATTTGTGGAGGACAATTATATGGATAAAATCGTCGTAAAAGGCGGGAAACGTCTAGAAGGAACAGTTGTTGTAGAAGGGGCTAAAAACGCAGTTCTACCTATATTGACAGCTACACTTTTACCGTCTGAAGGTCAAAGCGTTTTAACGAATGTACCAAAGTTAAGTGATGTTGATACAATAAATAACGTATTAACACATTTAAATGCAGAAATAGAATATGAGGCAGATAATAATACTGTAAAGGTTGATTCATCTAATCCTTTAAAAATAGAGGCACCTTATGAATATGTAAGCAAAATGAGAGCAAGCATATTAGTAATGGGTCCATTATTAGCAAGAGAAGGTCATGCTAGAGTTGCTTTACCGGGAGGTTGTGCAATTGGATCAAGACCAATTGAACAACATTTAAAGGGCTTCGAAGCATTGGGTGCTGAAATAGAATTACATAATGGATTTATAGAAGCAACTACACCTAATGGTTTAAAAGGCAGTAAAATTTATTTAGATTTCCCAAGCGTTGGTGCTACTCAAAATATTATGATGGCAGCTGTATTAGCAGACGGAAAAACTGAAATACAAAACGTTGCTAGAGAACCGGAAATAGTTGACTTAGCTAATTATTTAAATGAAATGGGTGCTCAAGTACATGGAGCAGGTACGGATACAATTAAAATAATTGGAGTCGATCATTTAGTAGGTGCGGAGCATTCTATTATTCCTGATAGAATTGAAGCTGGTACATTTATGATCGCTGGTGCTATTACAAGAGGTAATATAAATGTAATCGGAGCAATAAGAGAACATATGTCAAGCTTAGTTTCGAAACTAGAAGAAGCTGGTGTTCAAATAACAGAAATTAAAGATGGCTTAAATATTCAAGTGCCTGGTGAAATTAAAGCTATCGATGTTAAAACGATGCCACATCCTGGTTTCCCTACGGATATGCAATCTCAAATTATGGCGTTGTTATTAACTGCTAACGGAACAAGTAAAATAACTGAAACTGTCTTTGAAAATAGATTCATGCATGTTGAAGAATTTAAACGTATGAATGCTGATATATTTATTAACGGTAGAAGTGCTATGATTACGGGACATGATGACTTACAAGGTGCAGATGTAAAAGCAACAGACTTAAGAGCAGGTGCAGCACTTATACTTGCTGGACTAGTATCTGAAGGTTATACAAATGTTACAGAACTTAAACATTTAGATAGAGGTTATGTTGATTTTCATGGTAAACTAAAAACATTAGGTGCAGATGTAGAACGCATTAATGATGAAGGCAAGTTAAAAGATAAAGCGAGGGTTTAGTATGGCTGAAACACAATCATCGAGAACTGACGAAAAAAATAGAAAGTCGCCATTTAAAAGGTTTAAAGAAAAAATTCAAACGAGTAGAGTTGAAACGATTCAAGGTATTGAAGTTGAACATCGTGTAATACCGTTATGGATGAAATTACTTATATTGCTAATTTTAATGGTCTTGCTATTTGTTGTCGGGACTATGATTGGTTATGGCATTTTGCATAATCCATTTGGTGTATTTAAACCTGAAACTTGGCAGCACATCTTTGAATTAACAGGAAGGAGTTCATGATGGAAGAAATTATTTACGATTATAATGAAATTAAAAAAATAATACCTCATCGTTATCCATTTTTATTATTAGATAAAATTGTAGAATTAGAAGATGGTAAACGTTGTGTTGGTATTAAGCAAGTATCTGGGAATGAGCCTTTCTTCCAAGGTCATTTTCCTGATTATGCCGTAATGCCTGGCGTACTAATCGTTGAAGCTTTAGCGCAAACAGGTGCAGTAGCAATGCTACGATTAGAAGAAAACCAAGGTAAGTTAGCTATGTTTGCAGGAATCGATAAGTGTCGATTTAAGAGACAAGTAGTGCCTGGTGACACGCTAAGATTAGAAGTAGAAATCAATAGAATTAAAGGTCCAATAGGAAAAGGTACTGCTAAAGCAACAGTAGATGGAGAAGTTGCATGTAGTTGTGAAATTAGCTTTGCACTTGTGGATCAAAAATAAAAAATATATAGATGTATAAAGCCACACCATTGAATGTTCAATGGTGTGGCTTTATTTGTTGTAAATAGTCGAGAGATTTATATCTCACTCTTTATTATATATTACTTTTTTCATCTTTTAATTTTGGTTTAGATTGCATAAGTCGATTAAATGAAGTTTTAAGTTCTTCACCTGTTAATCCTTCTTCTATTAGTTGTTCTAGTAATCGTTCAGCATAAACTTGTCTTAAAGTATAAATATGACATTCAAATACTACTGAAATTTTTTCATCTAATTGCTCTATATATTTTATAGTCGCATCAAATAATGCAGGGTCATTAGATGGTCTTGTAATAACGACGCGTGTGTCTAATAATTTTTGAGTGTCATGATATTCTTTCATTTGTTCATAATGAATATCAGAGATTAAAATTTCTAATAACCAACCTGTTCCACTATTTTCTTTATTTATAATAATACCATCTAACAATTCATATTCTGTAATCTGTTCATCATTTACGATTTGAAAGCGAACTGCTTTAAATGTTTTCATAAACATCCCCCTTAAATGTTAAAACTACGAATGTTTAACTTTGTGTTCTATTATAAAGCACTTTTTAAGTAAATAACAATATTCTAAGGATATTGTTGAAAATTATGATTGTAAATATAAAAAAATGGATTTTGACGTAAAAATGTTGATTCCTTATATTAAAAATATAAGGAGGTGAAAGATATGCTTAATAAATCTGTTTTAGTTGGGAGGTTAACTAAAGACCCTGCCTATTTTAAGAAAGGTGACACTATCATTTCTACATTTTGTTTAGCCGTTGAAAGGGGTTATAAATCTAAAGAAGGTAATATGGTTGTTGACTTTATTGTGTGCAAAGCTTTTGGGAAATTAGCTTATAACATTCATCAATATACAAAGAAAGGTCAATTAATAGCTTTAACAGGCCAAATACAAACACGTGTATATATTAAAGATGATAAAAAGCAATATATTACTGAAATTATTTGTGAAACGATAAAGTTTTTAAATATGCCTTCAACAAATAGGAAAGGTGTCCCTCAATCTAAAGAAGAGATAAGTGATTTAATAAGTGAAAGTGCTGACACTTATTCAGAAGAACTATCTGTTAGAATGAGCGATGAAAGAAATACAGCTGAACAAAAGGCCAAAGAGAACGAACAAGATAACTTGTCGCAAGATGAAGTTTATAAACAGTATAATAAAATGATTGAAATTATACATGATGAAACAGACACATCTGAACAACCACAAACCTCGAATAAATCTATGGTAGTAAAATCATAGATTCATTCTAATTCCTCTATTAATAAAAATAGTCTTCCAAAACTAAAATACTCTCGATTCTATATTCCAATGTGTCTAGAATATATATAGCCAGACGCTTATTAAATTGTTCAAATTATTGGACGTTTAATTACTTCCTACAAACTTATTCTAAAATTTGTGGGAAGTATTTTATATTTTATAAGTAGTTTATATATGACTTAAGAGTTTAATTATAATTGTGTAACCAATTACAGTGGTGTTACAAATTGCACTTTAATTAATTTTACACAACTTAAAAGAATACTTTCATGAAAGTTCTCAAGAAAGTATAAAGCTGTAAAATATTCTTGAGATTTATGTAATACAATTGTAATAATTGGCTGTAATTTTTCATATAGTTGTAACCTATGTCATCAAATTTAATGATATAGTTTATAAAGTAAAAATCATAAATAAAGAGATAACCTTACAGGAGGAAATATTCAATCATGAAAAAATTATTAGCAGTTTCAACAGCAGCAGTTGCAGTTACGACAGGGGTAACAGCTACAGCTGATGCAGCAACTCATACAGTAAAATCGGGAGACACTTTATTTGAGATCTCTAAACAATACGGAACAACAGTTGACGCACTTAAAGCGGACAATGGTTTAAGTTCAAACTTAATCTTACCTAACCAAGTAATTAAAGTTAATGAAGCGAAAGCAGAAAATACTGAAGCGACTACAGAATACACTGTAGTTTCAGGAGATACTTTAGGGAAAATTGCATCTAAATATGATGTAACAGTATCTCAATTGAAAGCATGGAACAACTTAAATTCAGATCTAATTGTTGTTGGTCAAACTTTATCATTACAAGCACCAGCACAATCAGCTGAACCAGCAACAGCTCCAGTAGCTCAACAAGCTCCGGTTCAACAAACTGAAACACAAGTTGAAGCACCAGCTTACCAAGCTAACTATCAAGCACCAACACAATCATACAAAGCACCAGCTCAACCAACATATAATAAAGTTCAAACTTCACAAACTTCATATAAAGCGCCAGCTCAATCGGCTAGCACTGGTGGATCTACTAAAGCTCAATTCTTAGCTGCAGGTGGAACTGAAGCAATGTGGAATACAATTGTATTACCAGAATCAAGTGGTAATCCAAATGCGGTAAGCCCTAACGGTTACCAAGGTTTAGGTCAAACTAAAGAATCATGGGGAACTGGTTCTGTAGCTACACAAACTAAAGGTATGTTAAACTACGCGAAACAACGTTATGGTTCTGAAGCAGCTGCAATTGAATTCCGTAAAACTCATGGCTGGTGGTAAGCTAAAAGCTTAATTTTCAAGTTATATAAATAATATTAATTCAATCGTCTAGGAAATATCCTAGGCGATTTTTTATATTTTACTAATGTTGTTTAATTTGACCATTATAAATGTATTTGATAATCTTAAAGTAATTGAATAAAGGAATGACTACTAGGGGCGCCTATAGGCTGAGATGAATTCGTTCAGTCCCTTATACCTGATTTGGATAATGCCAACGTAGGAAAGTGGTCAATTAACGTATACTCTACTTTTAATTGACTTCTTTTTATACGAAAGAAGTCATTTTTTTATTTAAAAAATTATTAGGAGAGATAACATGCGTTTTTCTGAGCAGTTACAACAAAAAGTAGAACCAATTATTGAAGAAATATATAATGATGGATTCATTCAAGGGTTTGTAAATGATGACATTTCAGCAGAAGCTGTAAAGCATTATTTAAAAGCGGATGCCAGATATTTAAATGAATTTGCTAAAGTCTATGCGCTATTAATTCCTAAAATAGATTCTAAAGAAGAGTTGAAATTTTTATTAGAACAAATAGAATTCGCTTCTTCAGGGGAAGTAGGAGCTCATCAAATATTAGCGGATTATATCGGTGAAGATTATCATGAAGTAATAAAAGATGGGGCATGGTATCCTACTGCAGATCACTATATTAAGCATATGTATTATAATGCGTACGCACATGAAAATGTTGCTTATACTGTAGCAGCTATGGCACCATGTCCATATGTATATAGAAGGATAGCTCAACTAGCTATTGAGAGAAATAATTTTTCGTCTAATCATAAGTTACAAGAATGGTTTAAATTTTACTATAAAGGTATGGATGAACTAATGGACGTATTAGACAACTGGCTCGATACTTTTAGTGAAAATGCATCTAAAGCAGAAATAGAACTAGTCGAAAGAAATTTTTTAGAAAGTACTGTACATGAACGCAATTTTTTCAACATGTCGTATATTCAAGAAAAATGGGAATTTGAGGAGAGATAAATATGAAAAAACCAAACATTGCGTTATCGATTGCTGGTACCGACCCAACAGGCGGAGCAGGTATCATGGCAGATTTAAAATCATTTCAAGCGTCAGGAGTATATGGAATGGCAGTTCCAACTAGTATCGTTTCTCAAAATACTTTAGGTGTACAAGATGTCTACCATTTACCTATAGAAGTACTTGAATCTCAATTAAAAAGTGTATTCGATGATGAAACGCCAGATGCAATAAAAACGGGCATGATTGCATCAGAAGAAATGATGGAAACAATCAAACCTTATATTGAACAAGCTAATAAACCTTATGTCATTGATCCTGTAATGGTCGCTAAAAGTGGAGATTCACTGATGGATGATAAAGGTAAAAATAAATTAAAATCTATATTATTACCATTAGCTACTGTGGTAACCCCAAATATACCAGAAGCTGAAGATATAACAGGGTATAAAATTCAAACAGAAGAACAAATCAAAAAAGCTGGAGAATTTTTCTTAAATGAAGTTGGTTCTAAAGGTGTTGTCATTAAAGGTGGTCATTTAGAAGGTGATGCTATTGATTATTTATTTACACAAGAGGGTATAAGAAGTTGGAAGAGTGAAAGATTTGATACGCAACACACACATGGGACTGGTTGTACATTTAGCGCTGTGATTACAGCAGAATTAGCTAAAGGACATACGATAGAAGAAGCGGTTAATACAGCTAAGAGATTTATTACTTTAGCAATTAAGTACACGCCAGAAATAGGAAAAGGTAGAGGACCAGTAAATCATTTCGCATATCAAAAAGTAGAGGGATTGGATTATGAGTAAACTACAAAATATTCGAGAAACAGGGCCACTCGTAGTATGTTATACAAATGATGTTGTAAAAAACTTTACAGCGAACGGTTTAATATCGTTAGGAGCAAGTCCAGCTATGAGTGAAGAACCAGAAGAAGCAGAAGAATTTTCGAAAGTAGCAAGCGCCTTTTTAGTAAATATAGGTACAATTACAACCGATAAAGCATATGATATGAAAGAATATGCGAAAATTATGCATGATAATGGAGTGCCTGTTGTATTAGACCCAGTTGCAGTTGGAGCATCCACAATTAGAAAGACATTCTGCCAAACACTTCTTAACGATCAAGTAGTTGATGTAATACGAGGTAACGCATCAGAAATATTAGCTTTAGTTGATGAAGAAACAACTATGAAAGGCACAGATAGTGATGATTCGTTAGATGTAGTAAAAATTGCTAAAAAAGCGCATAAACAATTGGATTTACCGATTATATTAACAGGAAAAACAGATGTTATTGCATGTAATAATCAATATTTAGAATTAAATAACGGTAGTGAAATGCTGACAAAAATTACTGGTGGAGGATGTTTATTAGGCGCTGTAGTGGGTGCTTTTCTTGCAAATGAAAAACAAATTACAGTAGATTTATTAGGAGAAGCATTATCAACGTATAATATCGCTAGTGAAATTGCGAGTGAACAATCCGGTGCGCATTTACCAGGTACATTCAAAGTTGCATTTATTGATCAATTGAATGCAATAACGGATGAAATTGTTAAGCAAAAACAGAATGTGAAAGAAGTGAAATAATGTTTAAACAAGAATTGCTAAAAGTTTATTTTATAGCAGGCAGCCAAGACGTACCTAACAAAAATTTATATACTGTTCTTGAGGAAGCATTAAAATCAGGTATTACAATGTTTCAATATCGAGAAAAAGGGCCTAATAGTAAAACAGGCAAAGACAAAGAAACATTAGCGAAACAATTATTTGAACTATGTAAAAAATATAATGTACCGTTCATAGTAAATGACGATGTCGATTTAGCCTTAAAAATAAATGCTGATGGTATCCATGTTGGACAAGACGATAAAAATGTATCGTTATTTAAAGATAAGTTTGAAAATAAAATCATTGGATTAAGCGTTGCTAATAAAGAAGAATATGATTTATCAGATGTTTCACTTGTTGATTATATAGGTACAGGTCCTATACATTCAACGCTGTCTAAAAGTGATGCAGGTGAAGAGGGTGGTTATGACCTCATTTCTAACTTAAGAAGATATGATGAAAATATACCAATTGTTGCTATTGGAGGTATAACAGAAGCTGACGTCGTACCATTGATAAACGCTGGTGCGGATGGGGTTAGCATTATTTCAGCTATAGCAAAAAGTATAAATATTGAACAAACTGTGAAGGGCTTTCATAATCAATATAAAAAAGTACTATAAATTTAAGATATTGATTTATGTTGAATAGAAACTATGGTAGAATAACCTTTATGTGAGTATATCAATAGAGGTGGAAAAATGAAGAAAAAAGCTTTATGGCCATTATTATTCGGTGTAATGGTTGTGCTAGCTGGGTGTGATTATTCTAAACCTGAGAATAGAGATGGATTCTTTTATAATACATTTGTTAAACCAATGGATAATTTAATTCATTGGCTCGGCGCTAACTTAGATCACAACTATGGACTAGCAATTATAATTATTACGTTAATCGTGCGTTTAGTCTTATTCCCATTCATGATGAAAACGTATAAAAATCAAAAATTAATGCGTGAAAAAATGAAATTAGCTAAACCTGAAATGGAAAAAATTCAGGAAAGAGTTAAACGTGCTAGAACTCAAGAAGAAAAAATGGAAGCCAATCAAGATATGATGGCACTATACAAAAAGCACGGTATTAACCCAATGAACATGGGTTGTTTACCAATTGTTATTCAAATGCCTATCGTAATGGGCTTGTTCTATGTATTGAAGTTCCCAACTGAAGGTGGAATTACAGAATATCCACAATTCCTATGGTTCAACTTAACGCAACCAGATATCTTCATTACTATAATTGCAGGTATCATTTATGCATTACAAGCATTTGTTTCTATGAAATACGCTAATGTACCTGATGAACAAAAGAATATGATGAGAATGATGATGTTCATTTCTCCAATCATGATTATTTGGATGTCATACATTTCAGCTTCAGCATTAGGTTTATACTGGGCTGTCGGTGGTGCTTTCCTAGTTGTTCAAACTTGGTTAGGTAATGTCTTCTATAACAGTAAAGTTGAAGAAGAAATGAAACCAATCATTGAAGCGCACGAAAAAAACCAACAAGAAGCTAACAATGATAAGAAACCAGCTAAACTCGTTTCTAATAAAAAGAAAAAGAAATAAATCGGGATAACAACAATCCTGTAAAATAGAAAAAGCGGAAATTCTTTTAAATAAGAATTTCCGCTTTTTTATTGTCTAAGTTGCAAGACGAGGTCCACGTGCAACATTCGACGACACTATATTCCAACATTCCATTCTTCGAAAAATTGTTCTAAAAACATTATCATAAATTTATGTCTATCTTCTGCGATTTCTTTTCCTCTAACTGTATTCATTTGGTCTTTAAGTAATAATAATTTTTCATAAAAGTGATTAATCGCAGTATTAGGCTCATTATGATATTGATCTGCTGTTATCGTATTTAAATCTCTAGGTTTTGAATCTGTAATATGCATAGGTTCATTAAAATGACCTGCAAATTGAAATGTTCGAGCAATACCTATAGCACCTAAAGCATCTATTCTGTCCGCATCTTGTACAACTTTACCAGCTAAACTATTAAGCTTACCTTTATTTTTGCCGCCTTTATAGCTGATGTATTTTAAAATATGAATGATTTCTTTTTGTATTTCAGTTGAAAGTTGTACTTTGTTCATCCATACGTATAAATTATCCCAAGCTTTATTTGCGTCTTTAAATAATTTTCTATCTACAGAATCATGTAGCAAACTTGCCAATTCTACTATGAAAATATCTATTTTTTCATGTTTAGCTATATCTAAAGCGAGATGTCTCACTCTCATAATATGTTCAAAATCATGGCCCGTTGTATCCTCTTTGTGTAATGAACTAACGTGACGTTCAGCCTCTTTTATAATCCATTGTTTATCCATATCATTTTCTCCTTAAAAAAGTCCGGGACATAAATAATTGTCCCGGACTTTATATTGTATTGGTAAAGGTGACTAAGTGGGACTACGAAATCTTTTTCACAAAATAAGATTTTTGTCTCACTCTCATATTGTTTAAAGAAGTGGTGTTAGCAATCGAGCTAAACCTTCTTTAAGTTTTATCCATGTACTTCTACTATCATATTTTTCAATAGTTAATGTTGAAGAATGTTTCATATCGTTTTGATATGCTAATCTTGATGATTCAGCTATTTCCTCATCATATATGAATGCATTGACTTCAAAGTTTAATACGAAGCTTCTGTTATCCATATTAGCCGTACCGATACTTACAATTTCATCGTCTATAACGACCATTTTTGAATGAATGAAACCTTTCTCATATATATGAACATTAACGCCGGCTTTTATTAATTCACCAACATTAGCGTAAGTAGCCCAATAAACAAAAGGATGATCTGGTTTATTAGGTACCATAACGTTCACATCTACACCAGATAATGCAGCTATTTTCACAGCGTCCAAGAATGATGAATCAGGTATAAAATATGGTGTTTGAATATAGATATTTTTTTTAGCTTCTGAAATCATTTTAAGATAACCATATTTAATTTGTTCCCAGTCTTCGTCGGGACCACTGGAAGCAATTTGTACACCGACTTTACCTCCAGATTCAACATCTGGGAAGTATCTTGATTCATAACGCATTTTGTCACGTGTTGATTGAGAGTTCCAATCCATCATAAATCTAAGTTGTAAGGCATTAACAGAGTCGCCTTTTAATCGTAAATGCGTGTCTCTCCAATAACCGAACTTTTTATCTAGTCCTAAATATTCATCGCCAACATTAAATCCACCAACATAACCAACTTCACCGTCAATCACTACGATTTTTCTATGATTACGGTTGTTCATTCTAAAGTTAATGAGAGGTAATTTAGAAGGGAAGAAACTTGCTACTTCTCCGCCAATTTCTCTAAACTTTTTGAATGATGAAAGGTTAAGTTTACGTGAGCCCATATCATCATATAACATTTTGACTTCTAAGCCTTCGTGTAATTTCTTCTCGAGTTCTTTTAATATTTTTTTACCTAGATTGTCTTTTTTAAAAATATAATACTGAATATGTATGTAATGTTTAGCATTTCTAATATCTTCGATTAATGCATCGAATTTATCATTGCCATCAGTAAAAATTTTCACTTTATTATCAGTTGTTAAAAAGGCTGAATTATTGTATAAAAGCATATGAATTAAATGTTTATAATTCGCGATTTCTGGTTTATCTACTTCGAAATTATTTTCATCAATTGCTTTAAGTTGTTCATTAACAATATGTTCTAAACCTATTTTATCTTGTTCATCTAAATTAAAGATGCTTTTATTCTGAATCTGTCTACCAAATAATAAGTATAAAAAGAAACCGAGTAATGGTACGAATAATAATACTAACAACCATGCCCAAATTGCGCTCGCTTCTCTACGTTCTAGGAATATGATAACAAATCCAAATACAACGTTTAATATAAATGCCAATACCAATAGCACTGATATAATAAGAGAAAAATCAAATGAAAAATTTGGTACAAAATTCATATCAATGCCTCCATTTCTGTATCTTTAAACTAGTATAATACATTTAAAATAAAAATGGAAAGGTTGTATTTGACCATTTTCATATATATACATATAATTAAACAAAATAGGTATATATATAAATCAATGTAAATAAATAAAAATATGATTAGGAGATGTTCATAATGAAAGAACGTATCATAGATGTTGAAGGAATGAGTTGTGCTCATTGTAAACAAGCTGTAGAAGAATCAGTAGGGCAATTAATTGGTGTTAAAGAAGTTGTAGCAAGCCCTGAAGATAATCAAGTGCGTGTTGTATTTGAAGATCCAGCAAGCATAGATAATATTGAAAATGCAATTTTTGATGCAGGATATGAAGTTATTTAAGATATAATTGTTAAAATTTTAGTATAAATTAACAAAATATATAGAAAAATAACAAAATAGTCCATTTGAAGTATAGTCAAATACTATATAATAATGTAAAATGATAATAAGATATTTAATTTGAATAAGAGGTGGTACCCATGAAACAACCTAAGTCAAAGGTAAAGAATGTGGTCAAACTTTTATCATCATTAGGCGTAAACATAACAGAAACAAAGTCTCGCATTGAGATTATGCGCAGTTTACCAAACGTAGCTACAAATAAATTGAAATAATTGTTTAGTAGATTGTGTATAAATTGAGTTTGGAATAAATATCTCCAATCTCAAATTAAGAAAGGATTTATTCATTAGGTTTTTATCTAATGAATAAATCCTTTTTTTATTTATCTTCTTTGACTACTGCAAATTTATCTTTTTCATGATAATAAATTGATAGGATAATACCTATGCCGGCCATAAGCGACCATAGTGAAGATCCGCCGTAACTAATAAACGGTAAAGGTATACCTGTAATAGGTAACAACTGTATCGTCATACCAATATTTTGTACAACATGGAATAGTACAAATGTTAAATAACCAATGATGAAAATAGCATTGAACGGGTGCGAAGTAGTCGTTGCCAGTTTTATGAGATGGAAGAATAACATTAAAAATATGATAAGCACGGCTATTGTTCCAATAAAACCAAACTCTTCACCAATTATAGAGAAAATAAAATCGGTATGGTTTTCTGGTATATATACTTCGCCGTTATTCAGTCCTTTACCGAATATTTGGCCGGAACCGATTGCTTTTAAAGATTCTGTTAAATGATACCCGTCTCCAGAACTATACGTGTATGGATCTAACCAAGAATTGATACGTCCAAATTGATAAGTTTGAACGCCTGAAACTTTTTCAATGATACTTGGCTTATAAATCATTAGCAAAATAACACTAGATCCAAAAGCAAATAATGCTATAAACACTGGTGCCAAAATTCGCCACGTAACGCCTGAAACGATAATAACACCTAAAATAATTGCTATTAAAACTAAAGTCGTCCCTAAATCGTTTTGGAACAAGATTAATCCCATTGGAACGAGAGAAGTTAAGAAGATTTTGAATAATAAATTAAAATCTCTTGTTATTGATTTATTATATGTAAACCTATTATGTTGGTAAACAACATTTGCTAACACCAATATTAATATAATTTTCATAAACTCGGATGGTTGAACACTTATTGGTCCAAGTCTGTACCAACTTTTAGCACCATTAATAATCGGTGTAAAACTTGATTCAGGTGACACTAATAAACCAACTAAAGACAGGTTACCTAAGATGTAAACAATCCATACATATTTACGTATTGTTTTTGGCGATATAAATATTAAAATTATGGCCAAAATAAATCCCATGGCATAATACAAAACTTGTTTTAACAAAAAGTTTGTTCCATATTGTCCACTAGACATTGCTGAATTGATAATTAAACAGCTTGTTGCAAATAGAAGAAGGACGATAAATATTAATCGCCAATCGATTCTTTGAATAAATGACTTATTTAATGTACGAGTAGAAGTTCCCATTAATATACTCCTTTAATTAACGCTAAATTACATATTTTCCATTATAACTCGATTGTACATAAGATGGTACAATTTTGCCATTTTCAAGAAGTTAATTTTTAAATTAAAGATGTAGAAAGGTGCAACAATCATTAAAAACATGATAAAATATAGTCTACTAATTTACATGGGGGCGTCTTAATGTCTAAAGAAAATATATGTATCATTTATGGTGGGAAAAGCGCAGAACATGATGTATCTATTCTCACAGCACAAAATGTGATAAATGCAGTAGATTTAAATAAATATAACGTAGATATTATTTACATAACAAATGATGGTGACTGGATAAAAGGAGCAGAGTCCATCGATTATAAAATTGAAGATATTGAAAAACTACGTCTTCAATCTGACGAATTAACACCTATCTCAAGACTATTAGAACAAAGTAATCACGGTGAACCGTATAATGCGGTATTCCCATTATTACATGGACCTAATGGTGAAGACGGTACAATACAAGGTTTATTCGAAGTCTTAGATATACCTTATGTTGGAAACGGGGTACTAGCTGCGTCTAGTAGTATGGATAAATTAGTGATGAAACATTTATTTGCACATAGAGGATTACCTCAGTTACCATATGTCAGCTTTTTAAAAAGTGAATATGAAAAGTATGAACATAATATTATTGAACTTATACAAAACAAATTAGAATACCCAGTGTTCGTTAAACCAGCTAACTTAGGTTCAAGTGTTGGTATAAGTAAGTGTACAAATAAAGAAGAATTACTTGAAGGCATTAAAGAAGCTTTTCAATTCGATCGTAAACTTGTTATTGAGCAAGGTGTTGACGCGAGAGAAATAGAAGTTGCAGTATTGGGAAATGATTATCCTGAAACAACTTTACCTGGTGAAGTTGTAAAAGAAGTTCAATTCTACGATTATAAATCTAAATATCAGGATGGGAAGGCAAAACTTCAAATTCCTGCTGATATAGATGATGAAACTGCAACTACTCTACGTAATATGGCAATAGAAGCTTTCAAAGCAACTGATTGTTCTGGTTTAGCAAGAGCAGACTTCTTCTTAACAGAAGATAACACTATATATATAAATGAAACAAATGCAATGCCAGGCTTCACACAGTATAGTATGTATCCATTATTATGGGAAAACATGAATCTTAGCTATACTGAATTAATTACAAAGTTAATTGAACTTGCTATTGAGAGATATAATAGTAAAAAAGAAATTAAATACAAAATTGACTGAGGGTTATACGTATGAAATTTAAATTAAGTAAAATAAAAGATTGGATAGATTGCGAAATTCAAGATGAATTTATAGACACATATGTTGACGGTACTTGTATTGACTCTAGAAGCTTAACAAAAGGACAATTGTTCATTCCATTTAAAGGAGAGAACGTCGATGGACATCGTTTTGTTAAACAAGCTTTAGCTGATGGAGCAGGTGCTGCCTTTTGGCAAAAAGACATACCAAATCCACCTGAAGGTCCGATCATTCAAGTAGAAGATACTTTAAAAGCTCTTCAAGATTTAGCTAAAGCGTATTTAAAATATGTGAATCCAAAAGTTGTTGCTATAACTGGTTCAAATGGTAAGACAACAACTAAAGATATGGTAGAAAGCGTACTTCGTCAAAACTTCAAAGTAAAAAAAACACAAGGTAACTATAATAATGAAATTGGTTGCCCGCTTACGATATTGGATTTAGATGAAGACACTGAAGTTTCTATATTAGAAATGGGTATGAGCGGCTTTGGAGAAATAAGAGAATTAACGAAAATTGCACAACCAGATATTGCAATAATCACAAATATTGGCGAATCACATATGCAAGATTTAGGATCTAGAGAAGGAATAGCAAAAGCTAAATTCGAAATCGCTGAAGGTTTAAATGACAATGGCATCTTGATTTACGATGGTGATGAACCGTTACTTCAACCATTAGTTGCAGAATTAGTTAAGTCATCAATTTCTGTTGGTCTTAATGATGATAATAAAGTTAAAATATATACGAACCAAACTTCAAGTAGTGGTATTAACTTTAATTTGAATAATGAACATATTGTCTATCATTTAAATATATTAGGTGCACATAACGTGAAAAATGCAACATATGCTATTCAAGTCGCTAAGCAGTTAGGTGTAACTGATGATGTTATACAAAATGCACTTGCAGATTTAACGATTACAGACATGAGAATGCAACAAATTGATACATCTCAATATGGTTTATTTATAAACGATGCTTATAATGCTAGTCCTACGAGCATGAAAGCAGCAATTGATACACTTCATAATATAGAACAAAAAGATAAAACAATTGTTTTAGCGGATGTATTAGAATTAGGTTCTATCAGTAAAGATATGCATGAACAAGTGGGATTATATTTTGAAGGTAAAGATATTCAAAGACTTTTAACTTATGGACAAGAAGCGGCGCATATTTATAATAAGGCACAAGGCTTTGTAAATGATGCTCGTCATTTTGAAAATAAAGAAGATATAAAAACATATTTAAGCAAACATTTAAATTCTGATTCTGTCACTTTATTTAAAGGTTCGAGAGGAATGTCACTTGAAACGATTATTGATGAGCTAAAATGAAATTAGGCATACTTTTTTTACATGGGTACACAGGTGGCAGATACGAATTATTACCATTGATTGAGTATTTAAGTGAACGCTATGATTTCATGCTAGAAGCACCAGAATATCCAGGACATGGTTCACTTCTATTATTAAAAGGAACAGACGAAGATATGTGGTTCGAAGAAGCGAAACAATCATACGAGCTGCTAAGTAAAAAAGTAGATAAAATTGTTATAGTAGGCTTTTCTATGGGAGGAATCATTGCAGGGTTACTTGCTAAAATACATCCTCCAGACAAATTAGTTTTGATAGCGCCAGCTTATGAAAATGTTAATATTAAATATTTAGCTAAAAATCCATATAGATTTATTAATAACATGAGATACGCTGATGTTAAAATTTTAGAAATGATTCTTCTAAGAACAATTAGAATTAATTTCGAATCCTTTTTATCGTTTAAGAAGTTACAACAAAGAGCTTTATATATACCAGAACAAATAGTTTCACCAACTTTAATTATACATGGTACAATAGATGGACTAGTACCAATTGAAAAATCTCGTCAATTAGTTAAAAGAATGAAACAAGCTAAATTGGTAGAAGTTGATAGAGGACCACATGAAATTTGTATATCAAAAGTTAATAAAACTGTTTTTTATGAAGTTGAAAAATTTATATTTAAAAATAAAAAAATATTTTAAAACTGGGCTAAACCCTTTTTTAGCGCAGTTTTTTTGCATTTTAATTAGTGAAAATTAAATGTAAACTACAGTTTTATCAGATTGCGCTATTGTAAAAAGGGTGGTAGTATATAGAAGTTGAATAAAAAAGACGAGAGAATTAACTATATAAAAGGAGAATTATTTTGCAAAAATTTAAAGAATTAGGTATTTCCGAAGCTACCTTAAACGCTTTGGACGGAATGGGATTTACTGAACCAACACCTATTCAAGTGGAGAGTATTCCACATACATTAAATGGTACAGATGTGTTAGGTCAAGCACAAACTGGTACAGGTAAAACAGGTGCTTTTGGTATTCCATTAATAGATAAAGTAGCCGACAAACAAGGCGTACAAGCATTAATACTTGCACCGACGCGTGAATTAGCAATGCAAGTAGCAGAACAATTACGTACCTTTAGTAAAGGGCAAAACGTAAATGTTATCACTGTATTTGGTGGTATGCCAATCGATAGACAAATTAAATCATTGAAAAAAGGACCTCAAATTGTAGTAGGTACTCCTGGACGTGTTATTGACCACTTAAATAGAAAAACGTTAAAAACAGATTCTATTACCACTTTAATATTAGATGAAGCAGATGAAATGATGAACATGGGCTTTATAGATGATATGAGATTTATAATGTCTAAACTTCCAAGTGAAAATCGTCAAACATTACTATTCTCTGCTACTATGCCTAAAGCAATTCAAGAATTAGTACAAAAATTCATGAAGAGCCCTAAAATCGTTAAGACGATGTCAAACGAACTTTCTGATCCTCAAATTGATGAATATTATACTATTGTTAAAGAACTTGAGAAGTTCGAAACTTTCACAAACTTACTAGACGTACAAAATCCAGAATTAGCAATTGTATTTGGCCGTACAAAGAGACGTGTAGATGAATTAACAAGTGCTTTAATCACTAAAGGTTATCGTGCTGAAGGTTTACACGGAGATATTACACAAGCTAAACGTTTAGAAGTATTGAAAAAATTCAAAAATGACCAAATTGATATTCTAGTTGCTACTGATGTAGCGGCACGTGGATTAGATATTTCTGGCGTAAGTCATGTTTATAACTTTGATATTCCTCAAGATACTGAAAGCTATACTCACCGTATTGGTCGTACTGGTAGAGCAGGTAAAAAAGGCGCTGCAGTAACATTTGTTAACCCAATTGAAATGGACTATATCCGTCAAATTGAAAAAGCAAACAAACGTCAAATGACTGCTTTACGTCCACCAACACCAGGTGAAGTAATGAAAGCAAAAGAATCAGATGTTAAAGATAAAGTTAAAAAATGGATAGAAAACCCAATTGAAGGCCGTATCGAAAAAATTGCTGAAGAATTAATCAGTGAATACGGTAATCAAAAATTAGTAGCAGCTTTATTACAAGAATTAATTAAATCTAATGATGAGGCTGACGTACAATTAACATTTGAAAAACCATTATCTAAAAAATCAGGTTACAAAGGTAAACAAGGCAACCGCAGTGGTGGCGGTAGTCGTGGTAAATCTAGAACTAGATTTGATGGCAAAAACAAACGTCGTAGCAATGATAAAAACAATAATTTTGACCGTAATAAAGGTAAAAATAATAAACCTAGTAAACCACGTTCAAAAAAACAATTCTCAGGTAGAACATTCGCTGAGCATTCAAAATAATAATTAAAAAAGACGCATAATCTCAAAGGTTATGCGTCTTTTTTTATGATATAATACACCTAAATTGTAATGGAGAAGGAGATAGTATGTATAAAAAAGTTTTAGATAACAAAATGCCAAAGCAATCTATAAAATATGATTATATCGATCATTGTATTTCAATTGTTTTTTTAATTTTGTTATACAGTGTTTTAATTTGGTTATGGCAAAGGTTTGATTGGTGGCATTTTCTAATTTATCCTGTTACAGCCTTATTAGTAATCATAATTGTTTTAGGTTTTATAAATCCAATTATACGATTGAAGCGAACTTCATTTGAAATAAGTGAACACTCAATTGAAATTCAAAAAGGGTTATACTATCAAAAGCGTTCAGTACAGCCTATCAATAGAATTCAATTTATTGAAATTGAGCATGGACCAATTTCTAGAAGATTTAATATATATTTCGTTGTAGTCGTAACAGCGGGCAGTAAGATCAGACTACCAATGGTTAATCGAGAATTAGCCGAAGAAACAAGGAAGAAAATCATTACTAAAGTAAAAGAGGTGACAGATGATGTTTAATCCTCAAAAATTACATCCAATCTCATATGTCAGTGGATTATTACAATCTATAAAATCCAATTTATTTCCTTTAATTATAGGTATCTTTTTAGTAATTAGAAGTGGATTCGATAATATTTTCGAATTAATATTTCCAGGGGCTATCTTAATTTTTTCAGTGTTGGGTACAATTACTAAAAGTATTAAAATATACAAAACAAGATATTGGATTGAAAATGACCAACTTATTATGACATGGGGCGTTTTTTCTAAAAATAGAAAAGAATTAAACATTGCACGTATACAATCTATGGATACATCTCAAAATATAGTCCATCAAATATTAGGTGGTGTTAATCTAAGTGTAAAAACTGCAAGTGATGGTATAGAACTAGATACAGTCACTAAAAAACAAAGCGATGATTTATCTAATTACATAAAAGAAAGAAAAAATAAAATTAAAAATGCAAATAGTAAAGTTAGTGATAATGAAACTGATTTAAATGATGAACATAAAGAAGAACGAAATGGAAATGAACAAGAAACGATAAATGAGAAAGAAGATGTCGTTTTCTACAGATTATCAGTAAAAGAATTATTGAAGATGAGTTTTACAAGTGGTGGTATTTTAATAGTGTTCGCAGCTTTAGGGTCACTGTATGGCTTTTTAGCACAAGTTATGGATGTCGAAGCATTAATAGATCCGCTCATTAACCAATTTGTTAATTTAACAGTTATTATGGTAAGTTTAGGCGTAATATTTGTTATATTGAGTTATATTATTGGTTCGTTAATTGTCTTTGTTAAGAACTTTAGGTATCAACTAACGTTTGACGGAGAACTTTTAACTGTAAAATACGGATTGTTAACAGTTAAGAAAAGAACAGTACCAATTACAAGAATTCAAGCATTGAAAGAAGAAGAAACACTTTTTAGAAGAATAATTGGTTATACTAAAATTTCTGCAATTATAACGACAGACGGTAATTTTGAAAATGCTGAAGAGTTAGATGTTACACATGTAACGATATTACCATTTTTAAAGAAACATAAAGCATACAAGTTACTTGAAGAAATTATTCCACAATTTCAATTTAAACCAGTAAAACAAGGATTACCATTACAAGGAATTAGAAGAAGAATTTTTATTCCAAGCCTATTTATTATCGCTATTGTATTACCTATACAAATATACTTATGGTCATACACTTGGATTATAGGAACGGCAATTATTTTAATCATGTTATTATATGCGACTGTTCAAACTACAAAATCCGGATTTAAAGTATTTGATGATTCGATTAGTATTTTAAATGCATCGCCATTTGAATATGAAACAATTTGGGCAAATAGAGATAAAATTTTAACGTATGAGTTAAGCGAAAATCCTATTATTAAAAGAAAAGATATAGCACATTTTAATATTCATCTTGCATATGGCAATGGAATGTTGTCTAAAGGCTTGAGATTTATTAATAAAAAAGACGCTATCGATATTTATAATTGGTATAAGGAAAAGGAGGTAAGTGAAGATGCTTCCTAAACATAAAATGGACCCAAAAGGAAAAACAGTTGAACGAATAGGTACTCTGATTACTTTAGCAATAATTTTAATCATAACAATCGCTATGTTTGTCGTACTTAAATTGTGGTTAACAGATATTTCGAAATGGTTTATATTAATTCCTATTGGAATAGGTTTGATTATTGGTATATATGGCTTAATCATTCAACCATATTATATGTATCGCAATTTCCGTTATGACATAACAAATGATGAAGTAAATATTAAATCAGGTATTTTTATGATTGAAGAATCGACAATACCGATGGGTAGAATTCAGAATGTTGAATTATACGAAGGATTTATTATGAGAAAATTTAACTTGGCTAGTATTTCATTATCTACTGCAGGTGGAAATGACGGATTAAAATTTTTAAAAGTAGATATAGCTAACGAAATTAAACGTTCTATACAAAATAGAATTGATGATAGTAAAGATGAATATGAAAATGAAGGTGAAACATATGATTCACGGAGTAGGGATTGATTTAATTGAGATTGACCGCATTCGTGATTGGTATAATAAACGACCATCAATGGTACAAAAAATACTAACAAATGATGAAATAGAAATTTTTAATAAAATTTCATTAGACGATAGAAAAGTAGAATTTTTAGCAGGTAGATTTGCTGTAAAGGAAGCTTTTACTAAAGCAATGGGAACAGGTATAGGAAAAGATTATGGATTTCATTCTGTTAATTGTTTACCAGATTCAAAAGGGAAACCGAATATTAAATGTGAGGGATTTATAACGCATGTTTCCATTGCACATACTCAATCGTACGCGGAAGCATTTGTTGTAGTAGAAGTGGATAATAGTAAGCAAGAATAACAGCGATATGATAAAATACAAATATTATACAAGGAGGTGCTTTGCTGTTGTCCGAAAAATATTATAGGCCAACTTATATCAACGTTGATCTACCAGCGATTCTAGAAAATTATCAAGCAGTAGGCCGTTTACACCCAAATAAAAAGATTATGGCGGTAGTTAAAGCTAATGGATATGGATTAGGAAGTGTGTCAATAGCAACATATCTTATGAATGAAGGGGTAGACTTTTTTGCTGTTGCTACTTTAGACGAAGCAATAGAACTGAGAATGCATGGTATTAAAGCTAAGATTCTAGTATTAGGTATAATCAACACTCAAGATATTAATAAAGCAGTTCAACATAGAGTAGCAGTAACGGTACCATCAGAAGAATGGTTATCAAGTGCAATTGAATTGTTAAATGATGAAACAGATAAGCCACTTTGGATGCATGTTAAAATAGATACAGGAATGGGTAGAATCGGACTGAGAAGTATCGAATCTTACCAACATGTCATTAATACGATTGAAACGAATGAACGTTTAATTTTTGAAGGTGTTTATACCCATTTTGCATCTGCTGATGAACCAAATGACTTTTCTGAACAACAATATAATTTATTCGAGAAATTTGTAGAATCTTCACATACTCCAGAGTATGTTCATGCTCAAAATTCTGCTGGTGCTTTAAGATATGACGCATCTATTTGTACTGCTGTAAGGTTTGGTATTTCACTATATGGATATTATCCATCACAATATATACAAGAAATTTCAAACTTGAAATTAAAGCCAGCAGCGCAACTTGTAACAGAAGTTGTCCAAACTAAATATCTTGAAGTAGGCGATACAGTTAGTTATGGAGCAACGTACACGACCTCAGAAAAAACGAAAGTAGCAACTTTGCCTATTGGTTATGCAGACGGTTATTTAAGAAAAATGCAAAATACCTATGTTAATGTCAATGGTTCTCAGTGCCCTGTAATAGGTAGAGTTTGCATGGATCAAACAATGATTAAAGTACCTGATGATGTAGAAGTTGGAGATAAGGTTATTCTCATGGATAACGATATTGATTCGGAACAGTCAGCTGAAAAAATTGCGAACGCTTTAGATACAATAAATTATGAGGTACTTTGTAATCTAAAAAAACGATTACCACGTATATATTACGCAGGTGAAAATAGTGAAATTACAAATGAATTACTAAAATGATATAGTCAAAACTAAATACATTTGTTATGATATTAATAACTTAATTTTCATAATTTTAAAGCTTAATTAATCTGGAGGTATTTGTTATGACATCGTTAACACAAAATCGCAATCAAAGTTTAGAACAAACACTGAAAGAAGGATACCGTTATATGGCTGATTTAAATCTCTCCCTTGCGTCTGAAGCATATTATAGTGAATGTGAAGCTTGTGATTCTAATGAGTCACACTTAACTTCTCAACAAGGTGAATAAATGAGAAGAGGAGATGTATATCTCGCAGATCTTTCTCCAGTAACTGGTTCTGAACAAGGGGGAACAAGACCAGTCGTTATTATACAAAATGACACAGGTAATAGATATAGTCCGACTGTTATTGTAGCAGCGATTACTGGGAAGATTAATAAAGCTAAAATACCTACACATGTAGAAATTGAAGCAGCGAAATATAAACTAGATAGAGATTCAGTTATTTTGCTAGAACAAATTAGAACAATCGATAAGAAACGGTTGAAAGAAAAATTAACATATTTATCTGATGCAAAGATGAAAGAGGTTGATTCTGCAATCGCAATTAGCCTCAATCTCACTTTGCAATATAAATTTGATACATTAGGTAATACATAGGATATTGAATATATGTTTTAGAAGAATTATACATCTTTTAAAGCAACAATCGCTTTAGGATTAGCCTAAAGCTTTTTTAGTCTTTTAGAAACGAGGTGACTTTGTGTCAGAGCAGAAGAAGCAATATTATCAACAATTATTGTTAGAATACGTAAATACTTCAAATGATGATATTCTATCAAATTGCCAAACTTATTCTAATGAAGCAATTGAAGATAATGTTTCGCCAGAAGAAATCGTGCAATTGCATTTAGAAATCATTCGCGATCAAAATGATTTAACAAAACAACAGATTGTAAGTTCTTTTGACGTATTAATAGAAGTAATCATTGGCTATGGTTTCACATATAGAGACTATAAGAAATTGTTAAACAAGATTAAAATTCATGATAAGGAAATGGATGTGGCGTCAAGTTTACAACAAACGATGCTGAAACCCCAAATCCCTCAGTTTGATAGCATTCAAATTGGGGCAATTTCTGTGCCAGCACAAAGAGTAAGTGGAGATTACTTCAATTTGATTGACCATAATGATGGCACAATGAGCTTTGCAGTGGCAGATGTTATAGGGAAAGGTATTCCTGCAGCACTTGCGATGAGTATGATTAAATTTGGAATGGACTCATATGGCCATTCTCAATTACCAAGTGATGGTTTAAAACGTTTAAACCGAGTAGTCGAAAAAAATGTTAACCAAAATATGTTTGTCACGATGTTTTATGGACTTTATGAGGAAATTAATAATATGCTTTATTATAGCTCTGCTGGTCATGAACCTGGTTATATATACAGAAATCAAACTGGAGAGTTTGAGGAAATGACCGAAAGAGGAATTGTACTTGGTGTAAATAAACATACAAGGTATAAACAAAGCGAAATTAAAATTGAATTGCAAGATATGATTATAGTATTTACAGATGGCGTTACTGAATTAAGAGATCAGCAAAATGAATTCATTAAAACTAAAGATTTACTTAATATGATAAAAGAACATAAACAGTTACATCCACAAGATATCGTACAAATACTATATGAAGAGCTTGTGAAGCTTCAAAATCCTAACAAACGAGATGACTTAACAATATTAATTGTAAAACGTGTAAAATAATAAGATTAATATTAAATATATAGGGTAGATATTAATGATGAAAGTCTAATATAAGTAGGGGTGTAAGGAAGAATGAATCTTAACATTGAAACAACAGAACATGAAAATTATTACGAAATAAAGGTTGGCGGTGAATTAGATGTATACACTGCGCCAGAACTACAAGAAGTTTTACAACCAATTAGACAAAAAGGAACTCATGATATACATGTAAACTTGCAAGATGTGAGTTATTTAGATTCTACCGGTTTAGGTTTATTTGTTGGCACATTAAAATCATTAAACGAGCATGGGAAATCTTTATATGTACTCGGTGTATCAGAAAGAATTGAAAGATTATTTGAAATTACGGGTCTTAAAGAACTCATGCATGTCAACAAGGGAACGGAGGTAAAATAAAATGACATCTAACTATGATTATATAGAGATGAGATTTCCTGCAGCAGCGGAATACGTAGGATTAGTAAGGTTAACATTATCTGGTGTCTTCAATCGTGCTGGTGCTTCATATGAAGATATAGAAGACTCAAAAATTGCAGTATCAGAAGCGGTCACAAACGCAGTGAAACATGCTTATAGTGATAAAGTTGATGGAGAAATACTTATCGGTTATCTTGTATATACAGATAAAATTGAAATTATCGTTTCTGATTCAGGTAAAAGCTTTAACTATGAAGAAGCTAAAAAAGTGTTAGGTCCATATCAAGAAAGTGATAATGTTAATTTCATGAGACAAGGCGGATTAGGTTTGTTTCTTATTGAATCATTAATGGATGAAGTGAGTGTTCAAAAAGACGCTGGTGTTACAATAAGTATGATAAAGTATTTATCCAAAGAGCAGGTGCAAACACATGACGGAAGAGTCCAAAGCTTATAAAGAAGTTTCACCAAATGAAATAAATGCATGGATTGCAGACTATCAGGAAAATAATAATAATGATGCTCAAGAAAAACTTGTATTACATTATCAAAAGTTAATCGAATCATTAGCTTATAAATATTCTAAAGGTCAAGCACACCATGAAGATCTCGTTCAAGTAGGTATGGTCGGGTTGTTAGGCGCAATTAAAAGGTTTGATACATCGTTCGAGCGTAAATTCGAAGCTTTTTTAGTGCCGACAGTAATTGGTGAAATTAAAAGATATCTTAGAGACAAAACATGGAGTGTACACGTTCCTAGAAGAATTAAAGAAATTGGCCCAAAGATTAAAAGAGCTAATGAAGAGTTAACGAATGAATTAGGTCGTTCGCCTAAAATTATTGAAATTGCAAATAGGTTAGAAGTAACAGAAGAAGATGTATTAGAAGCTATGGAAATGGGACAAAGTTATAATGCATTGAGTGTCGACCACACTATTGAAGCAGATAAAGATGGATCGACTGTTACGCTGTTAGATATAATGGGAGATTCAGAAGAAGGTTACGATTTAACTGAAAAAAGAATGATACTTGAAAAAATCCTACCAATATTAACAGAGCGTGAACGGGAAATCATTCAATACACGTTTATAACAGGCTTGAGTCAGAAAGAAACTGGAGAAAAAATTGGACTTAGCCAGATGCATGTTTCTAGATTACAAAGAACCGCAATTAAAAAGTTGCAAGAAGCAGCCATGAAATGAATAAACTATAACGATAGAGAGTCTGGGACATTTATTTATGTCTCGGACTTTTTTATATTAATAATAAGTTAGCAATAATTTCATTTTCGTGATTTATGTTAAAATAAATTATAAACATTTTTAGGAGGCAACTATGAATCAAGAATTGATTAACATTATAAAAAATAACCATCCGTTTTCAGAAAAACAAATTAAAACAGTTCTAGAATTGCTAGAAGATAAGAATACAGTTCCTTTTATTGCGAGATACAGAAAAGAACTAACAGGTGGATTAGATGAAGTAGAAATCAAACTTATAGAAACTGAATATAATTATGCCGTTAATTTACAGAAACGAAAAGAAGAAGTTATACGACTTATCGATGAACAAGGGTTGCTTACTGAAGATTTAAAAAATGATATTTTAAAACAAACAAAACTTCAAAGAATAGAAGACTTGTATCGTCCATTTAAGAAAAAGAAAAAAACGAGAGCAACAGAAGCAAAAAGAAAAGGGCTTGAGGCTTTAGCAACATGGATTATTAAAGGCGAAGATACACATACACTTGAAGATGAAGCGGCTCAATATATAACTGAAGAAGTTAAATCAGAAAAAGATGCTATTAAAGGTGCACAAGATATAATCGCCGAAATTGTCTCTGATGAACCAAAATACCGAAAATACATATTAAATCAAATTGAAACTCAAGGTAAACTCGTAACTGAGAAAAAGAAAAAAGCAGAAGACGAAAAAAATATATTTGAAATGTATTACGAATATGAAGAGCCTATTAAAAAAATCGTGCCTCATAGAGTGTTGGCAATTAATCGTGGCGAAACAGAAGGTGTACTAAAAGTAAGCTTCGATATAGACCAAGAAAAGTTAGAGTCATATTTGATAAAACAATATATTGGTAAAAAGCATAAACATTTTGAAGTTATAAAAGAAGCAATACAAGATGGTTTAAAACGTTTAATATTACCATCTATTGAAAGAGAAATAAGAACTGAATTAACTCAAAAAGCTGAAAATCATGCTATTGAAATTTTCTCTGAGAATTTGAAGAACTTATTATTACAACCCCCATTGAAAGGTAAAAAGATATTAGGACTAGATCCAGCCTATAGAACTGGTTGTAAATTAGCAGTAATAAATGAGTACGGTTCATTTGTAGATAAGAATGTAATTTACCCTCATCCACCAGTATCTAAAATAGAACAGTCGGAAAAAGTATTTTTAGATATGGTTAATAAGCATCAGATTGAATTGGTTGCTATAGGTAATGGTACTGCAAGTAGAGAGTCGGAACAATTTGTGGCAGAAATGATAAAAAAACATAACTTATCTTGTCAGTTTATAATTGTTAACGAAGCAGGAGCATCAGTATATTCAGCTTCGGAAGTTGCACGTGAAGAATTCCCAGACTTTAAAGTTGAGGAAAGAAGTGCAGTGTCAATAGGTAGACGTGTACAAGATCCATTGAGTGAATTAGTGAAGATTGATCCTAAATCAATAGGTGTAGGACAATATCAGCATGACGTTAACCAAAAGAGTTTATCAGAAACTTTAAAATTCGTTGTAGAAACTGCTGTAAACCAAGTTGGTGTTGATGTAAACACAGCTTCACCATCATTATTAAGTTATGTATCAGGTTTGAGCAATACTGTAGCGCATAATATTATCAAGTTTAGAGAAGAGCAAGGCGCTATAAAACATCATTCTGAAATTGCGAAAGTACCTAGATTAGGTAATAAGACATTTGAACAAAGTATCGGTTTCTTAAGAATTTTAGAAGGTACAGAACCTTTAGACAAAACTGCTATACATCCAGAAAGTTATGAAGCAGCTTATGAATTAATTAAATATGTAGGGTTATCTAAAGAAGATATAGGAACAGATAACTTAAAAGAAAAATTAAATAAAATAGAATTAAATGAAACGAGTGAGAAACTAAATATAGGTGTACCTACATTAGAAGATATCATTTCTTCACTAATTGCACCTCTTAGAGACCCACGTGATCAGTTTGAAACACCAATTCTGAAATCAGATGTTTTATCCATGGAAGATTTAAAACCAAATATGGCATTAAGTGGTACTGTAAGAAATGTAGTAGATTTCGGTGCGTTCGTAGATGTAGGAGTTAAACAAGATGGTTTAGTTCATATATCTAAATTATCTAAAGGTTTTGTAAAACATCCAATGAATGTTGTTAGTGTTGGAGATATTGTAGATGTATGGGTGTTAGATGTTAATCTAGAAAAACAAAAAGTATCACTAACAATGATAAATCCTAATGGAAAATAATGATCTACAAGAACTTGTTTCACAAATTTCGTTGGAGTATTTTCAAAAGCCCTTTAAACATCAAGCAATATTTAATAAACGTTTAAGAACAACGGGTGGGCGATATCTACTTAATTCACATAATATAGAAATTAATCCAGAACAACTTAATCATTTCGGTGAAAAAGCACTAATTGATATTATTAAGCATGAACTTTGCCACTATCATCTACATTTAGAAGGTAAAGGATATCAACATAGAGATAAAGATTTTAAGCAGTTAATACAATTAGTAGATGCACCGAGATTTTGTAAACCTATTAAAAGTTATGATGAACGAGCTAATTATGTATATACATGTACTAAATGTAAATTGAAATTTAAAAGAATCAAAAAGGTAAATACACAGAAATATAGATGTGGCCGATGTGGTGGAAAGTTAAAAATAGTATCAAAAATAAACTAAAGGAAAGTACTACACTAGAAATTCGAAGTGTAGTACTTTTTTTATAAAAAAACGTACAAAAGTTGTTGACGAAATTAGAAATCCGTCGTATGATAATAAACGTTGCTTAAACAAAACGAACCAAAACGTTAAGGCAATTTCAAGAAAGTAAAATTACATTAAAAAGTTAAACTAAATTGTTGACTTTGTAAACATTAAGTAATATAATTAATGACAGTCACTTAAATAAGAAATTGATTGAAAGAGCTGCAAACCATGCGCGGTCGTGGCGGAATGGCAGACGCGCTAGGTTGAGGGCCTAGTGGGAGAAATCCCGTGGAGGTTCAACTCCTCTCGGCCGCACCATTCATCAATTTAAATCGAATAAGCGGGTGTAGTTTAGTGGTAAAACCTCAGCCTTCCAAGCTGATGATGTCGGTTCGATTCCGATCACCCGCTCCATAAAATTTTTAAAATGAACATT
Source organism: Mammaliicoccus sp. JADD-157 (assembly GCF_049310805.1). Classification (NCBI taxonomy): domain Bacteria; kingdom Bacillati; phylum Bacillota; class Bacilli; order Caryophanales; family Staphylococcaceae; genus Mammaliicoccus; species Mammaliicoccus sp. JADD-157. The sequence continues at coordinate 278,971 of NZ_JBMOVZ010000005.1, forward strand.
GAAAACTGAATGACAATATGTCAACGTTAATTCCAATAATTTGAGTACTGAAAGTACTTCAAAGAGTGATTGGCTTAACCAATCAACAAGAGCTAATCAAGCTTACTTCTTTTATGGAGAGTTTGATCCTGGCTCAGGATGAACGCTGGCGGCGTGCCTAATACATG
>NZ_JBMOVZ010000006.1:0-141861 GCF_049310805.1 Mammaliicoccus sp. JADD-157
AAGTTAAGCTCTTTAGCGCCGATGGTAGTTGGGCTTACGTTCCGCGAGAGTAGGACGTTGCCGGGCAAATATTTATAAAATGGATGCGATGAGCCGCACTCGAGACCTGTTAGGTCTCTTTTTTTTGGTTTAATTTAAATAGTATATTCTTTTACACATAAAAAGCACCCTCTAAACTTTTAAGCTTATTATCGCTTATTTTAGAGGGTGTATTTGTATTATATGAGTAATGAGTAAAGCATCTTATTTTGATTAATATAAATGTATTTAGGGTCAAATTCACTAACATTTTTATAAAGCTGATCAAGATCATTATGGTCTTTTAATTGTATACCGATAATAACGGTACCTGTATTTTGACTCGATTTCTTTAAGTACTCGAATTTAGTAATATCATCATTCGGTCCTAAAACATCATTAACAAATTCTCTTAAAGCACCAGGTCTTTGAGGGAAATTAACAATAAAGTAATGTTTCATATCTTCAAATAGTAATGAACGTTCTTCTATTTCCTTCATTCTATTAATATCATTGTTGCCACCACTGACGATACATACTACATTTTTACCTTTAATTTCATTTTTGTAATGGTTTAATGCCGATACACTTAAAGCACCTGCAGGCTCAGCTATAATAGCTAATTTCGAATACATATCTAAGATTGTGCTACACACTTCACCTTCATCGATTGCGACAAAATTATCTACAACGTTTTTAGCGATATCAAATGTTAATTCGCCAACTTTACCTACTGAAGCGCCATCTACGAATTTATCTATATCTGTAAGTGCTACAACTTTATTAGCTTTCACAGATTGTGCCATACTGCTAGCACCTAATGGCTCAACACCAATTAATTGTGTAGAAGGGCTCTTATCTTTTAAATAAGTACCAACTCCAGAGATAAGGCCACCGCCTCCAACTGCTGCAAAACAATAATCAAAATTTATATTTTCTTCAGAAGAAAAGTCTAGAATTTCTTTTGCTATAGTACCTTGTCCTGCAATCGTATTTAAATTATTAAATGGATCAATAAACGATAAATTAAATTTATTTGTGTACTCTAGTGCGTGTTTTAGACAATCATCGAATGTATCACCAATTAATTCAATTTGTACAAATTCTCCTCCGTGGAATTTAACTTGATTTATCTTTTGTGACGGTGTAGTCACAGGCATGAAAATTACAGCTTTAATACCTAAATATTTAGCTGTAAATGCGACACCTTGTGCATGATTGCCTGCGCTTGCGCAACTTACACCATTAGCACGTTGTTCATCAGTTAGTTGATTAATCGCGTAATACGCGCCTCGTAATTTAAAAGATCTTACCCATTGCATATCTTCACGTTTTAGATATACATTACAATCAAATTTTTGAGATAAGTATAAGTCTTTTTCAAGTGGTGTTTGTTTGACGGTATCTTTAAGTTTTAAAAATGCATCTTCGATATCATCGGTACTTAATCGAGTTTTTAAGGTCATTCTATCACTCCTATATTAGTTGTGCGTTTTTTCATATTCATTAATTTGGTCTTCATATGTTAATGTAATTGCAATATCATCTAGTCCATTAACGAGTTTATTTTTCCATGTTGCATCAATATCGAAGTGATATTTAGCTTCTGGTGTTATAATTTCTTGATTTGGTAAATCTATTGTAATTTCACTATGTTGAGCAATTGATTCTCTATCTGTTTTATTTTCAATAGCAATAGGAAGCATACCGTTTTTAGTACAGTTCATGTAAAAGATATCACTAAAGCTACCAGCTATTATAATAAGAAAACCAAAGTCTTTTAAAGCCCATGCAGCGTGTTCTCTTGATGAACCACAACCGAAGTTATCTCCAGAAATTAAAATAGATGCGCCTTTATATTCAGGTTTATTTAAATTGAATTCTGGATTTTCTGAGCCATCTGAAAGGTAGCGCCATTCATCGAATAAAAATGGTCCGAATCCTGTTTTAGAAATACGTTTTAAAAATGCTTTAGGAATAATTTGATCTGTATCAATATTATTATTTAATAGAGGTACAGTTTTACCATTAAATATATTAATAGGTTCCATTTAAATGACCACCTTTCTTGTATCTACAAATCTACCATTAATTGCAGCAGCTGCAGCCATAGCAGGGGATACTAGATGAGTTCTAGCTCCTTTACCTTGTCTTCCTTCAAAGTTACGGTTACTTGTAGATGCACAGTGTACTCCATCAGGTACTTGGTCTGGGTTCATACCTAGACACATTGAACATCCAGGTTCTCTCCAATCAAAACCAGCGTCTTTAAATATTTTGTCTAAACCTAAAGCCTCGGCTTGAAGTTTAACACTTCTTGAACCAGGGACAACAATAGCTGTTATATTAGAGTGGACGGTATGACCATCTACGATTTTACTTGCTTCGATTAAGTCTGAAAGTCTAGCATTTGTACATGAACCTAAAAATACATATCCTAAAGGAATATCTCTTGCTGTTTGACCTGGTTCAAGTCCCATATAGTTATAAGCTCTTTCATCATTTAAATCATTTATTTCAGGGAAAGGAGTACTAAAGCTTACACCCATCTCAGGACTAGTTCCCCAAGTCACTTGTGGTTCTAAATCGGTCACATCTACATTGATAATTTTATCGTAAGTAGCATCTTCGTCCGAATAGAGTTCTTTCCATTCTTCTACTTTTTCTTCAAAGTTTTCAGGTTGGTATTCACGACCTTTAACATATTCAAAAGTTGTTTCATCTGGTTTCATCATACCGTATTTTGCGCCAGCTTCAATTGCCATATTACAAATGGTCATGCGTTCATCCATCGTCATATTTTCAATTGCTTCTCCAGCGAATTCTAATGCGTAACCAGTTCCAAAATCTACACCATGTTGATTGATTAAATAAAGAATAAGGTCTTTGGCATAAACACCATTAGGTAAACTTCCATCTACTTGTATTTTTAAGTTTTTAGGTTTAGTTTGCCATAGAGTTTGTGTTGCAAAAACATGTTCTACTTCACTTGTGCCAATACCAAAAGCTATAGCACCAAATGCGCCATGTGTAGCTGTATGAGAATCGCCACATACAATTGTTTTTCCTGGTTGTGTTAAACCTGTTTCAGGTCCAACCATGTGCACAATACCTTGTTCATCTGAACCCATATCAAATAACTTTACATCGAAAGCCTCACAGTTTTTTTGCAAAGCTTGAATTTGTTTATTAGCTATCTCATCTCTAATATTGAATATATCAACTGTCGGTACATTGTGATCTAACGTAGCAAATGTACGATCAGGTCGTCGGACTTTCCTATTTTGCAATCTTAAGCCTTCAAAAGCTTGAGGAGAAGTGACTTCATGTATTAGGTGTAAGTCGATATATAATAATTGTGGTTCACCTTCTTTACCGGCTATTATATGTCGATTCCATACTTTATCAAATAATGTTTGACTCATGTCGTTTCCTCCTTTTAAATTGATTTTTTAATAGTTTCGAAGACTTCAGATGTGCTAGATTGTCCACCTAAATCTTTTGTTGAAATACCTTCTTTTATTGTTTTAAATACGATATCTTCTAAATGTTGAGCACATTCTGGTTGATTTAAACTTTCACGTATTAACATTGCTAAAGATAATAACATGCCACTTGGATTTGCTATATCTTTTCCAGCGATATCAGGAGCTGAACCATGAATAGGTTCATATAAACTAGGGCCGTCTTCTCCAAAGCTAGCTGAAGGTGATAATCCTAATGAGCCTGGGATAACCGATGCTTCATCGCTTAAAATATCTCCAAATAAGTTTTCAGTTACAATTACATCGAATTGTCTTGGATTTGTTATAAGATGCATGCTGCAAGCATCTACGAGTAAATGATTTAAAGTTACATCAGGATATTGTTTTGAAACTGTTTCTAATGTTTGTCTCCATAATTTTGAAGAACTTAATACATTTTCTTTATCTACTGATGTTACAATTTTATTTCTATGTTGAGCTAGTTTAAAAGCAACATGTGCTATTCGTGTTATTTCATCAACTGAATAAGCTAGAGTATCTACAGCTTTATTTTCATCGAAATATTTTGGTTCGCCAAAATATAAACCGCCTGTTAATTCTCTAACGATGATAAAATCTGTATTTTTTACTAATGATTCTTTAAGTGGAGAAAGGTGTGCAGTTGATTCAGTAACAATTGTAGGCCTAATATTAGCAAAAAGTTTAAGTGCTTTTCTGATACCTAATAGTCCATGTTCAGGTCTGTTTTTAGGATCTGTCCATTTAGGTCCTCCAACAGCACCTAACAAAATAGCATCACTGTTTTTACATGCTTCTAATGTATCAGGAGGTAAAGGTTCGCCATGTTTATCTATGGCGATACCTCCAAAATCTTTTGATACTACTTCATATTCAAAATTAAATTTCTTTGACAGGATTTCTAAAATTTCTAAACTACCTGTTAAAATCTCTGGGCCTATACCATCACCGGGTAGGGCAGTGATTTTGTATGTCATGACTTCACGCCTTCTTTCAATGTAGTTTCACTATGTTTCGCATGCGCTTCAACATAAGCTTTGCATGAAGCATATAAAATATCGTAATCAATACCGATACCTGTATATGTTTCATCTTCAAATTCAACTTGTACATGAACTTCAGCTTGAGCGTCCGTTCCTTCAGTAATTGATTCAATTCTATATTGTTGAAGAGTAGGTGAATAATCAAAAATTCTATCTATGGCATTATAAATTGAAATGATAGAACCAGATCCAATCGATGAATCTTGATAAGTTTTACCTTCTTTATCTTCAATAACGACGACTGCGCTTTGCAGGCCGTTAGATACGAATTGCAGTTGAAGAGCATTAACTTTATAATACGCATTTTCTTCATGTTCACTACCGCGTAAAATAGCGTGTATATCACGATCAGTTACTTGTTTTTTCTTATCTGCAATAGATTTAAACTGTTTAAATACTTCGACTTGTTCGTCTGGTGTTAAGTCGTAGCCTAGTTCTATTAGTTTTTCACTGAAAGCATGTTTACCGGATAATTTACCTAGAGGTAATGAATTTTTTACAACACCGACGAGTTGTGGTGTCATAATTTCATATGTTTCTGGATTTTTCAAAATGCCATCTTGATGAATACCTGATTCATGGCTAAATGCATTTTGTCCAACAATGGCTTTATTTCTAGGAACTTGAAAGCCTGAATAACGACTGACCATGTCACTTGTATTTTTTGTTTCTTCTAAATTAATATTAGTAGAAAGGTTGTAATGGTCTTTTCTTACATACAATGCAAGTGCAATTTCTTCGAGTGCAGTATTACCAGCACGCTCTCCGATACCATTTATTGCACCTTCAACTCTACGAGCGCCATTTTCAAAAGCAGCAAGGCCGTTTGCTACGGCCATGCCTAGGTCATCGTGACAATGAGAGCTATAAATCACTTCATGGTCACTTTCAACTGATTCAATAATTGTCTTAAAGAGTTGACCATATTCTAAAGGATACGAATAACCTACAGTATCTGGAATATTGATTATATTAGCACCAGCATCAACAGCAGTTTGAATTGCTTTTATTAAAAATGGTAAAGGTGTTCTTGTAGCATCTTCAGGTGAAAACTGTACGTTTTCGAATAATGTTTTAGCATATGTGATATTCTCTTTAATCGATGCTAATACTTCATCTTCAGTCATTTTTAATTTGAATTCTAAATGGATAGGGCTAGTTGCTAAAAATACATGAACTTGTCTATGTTGAGCTAACTTTGTAGATTCATGTACAGCATCAATATCTGATTTTTTACATCTAGCTAAACCACATACAGCTGTTGTTGTTAATGCTTGTGAAATACTTTCCACTGATTTAAAACTACCTTCACTAGAAGCGGGGAATCCTGCTTCGATAACATCTACTCCCCATTTTTCTAGTTGTTTAGCAATTTTGAGACGTTCTTCGAATGAAAAGTTTACTCCAGGTGTTTGTTCTCCGTCTCTTAAAGTTGTATCGAATATTTGAATATGATCTGGCATAATTATCCTCTCCTTAAGTTACTATGATTTATTTGGACTGAATGCTTTTAGCTTTAACAAATGGCATCATGTCACGTAAATCTCTACCAACTGATTCAATTTGATGACCTTGTTGTTCTTTACGCATTCTTAAGAACTCTTTAAAGCCATTTTCATTATCTTTAATGAAGCTATCACTGAATGCTCCTGATTGAATATCTTTTAATACTGCTTTCATGTTGTCTTTAACATCTGGTGTAATAACGCGTTCTCCTGAAACATAGTCACCGTACTCAGCAGTATTTGAAATAGAGTAACGCATGTTTTCCATTCCGCCTTCATACATTAAATCAACGATTAATTTCATTTCGTGTAATACTTCGAAATAAGCAATTTCTGGTTGATATCCAGCTTCTACTAGTGTTTCAAATCCTGATTGGATTAACTTAGTAACACCGCCACATAATACAGCTTGTTCACCAAACAGGTCTGTTTCAGTTTCTTCTTCAAATGAAGTACCAATTACACCAGCACGAGTTGCTCCAATTCCTTTTGCATAGCTAAGCGCTAATTGAGTTGCTTTACCTGAAGCATCTTGGTACACAGCATATAAAGCTGGTACTGCGCTGCCTTCTGTAAATGTACGTCTTACAAGATGGCCTGGTCCTTTAGGTGCTACTAGGAACACATCAACATTTTCAGGTGGTTGAATGACTTTGAAATGAATGTTAAATCCATGGGCAAATACTAATGCATTATTTGCTTCTAAATTAGGTTCAATTTCTTCTTTATATACTTGTCCTTGGATTTCATCTGGTAATAGAATCATTACAACGTCAGATTGTTTAACTGCTTCGTTAACTGGATATACTTCAAAGCCATCTTCTTTAGCTTGATCGAATGATTTACCTGGACGAATACCGATAACTACATCATATCCGTTATCTTTTAAGTTTTGTGCATGTGCATGTCCTTGAGAACCATACCCAACTACTGCAATTTTTTTACCTTGTAATGCGTCTTCTGTTACCGAGTTGTCATAAAATACTTTAGTCATAATAAAATGCCTCCAATAGTTAATTTGTTTTGTTTTTATAGTAATCCTGCAGAACCTGTTCGTGACACTTGTGTCACTGGATATATATCTAAATCATCCAATAGATTTTCTATTGTTTGATGGGTTCCAAAAGCTTGTAAATAGATGTGTTCTTCAACATCTTTTAAAATTGTGAGCTGTTCTTTATAAGGTTCGATCACTGATTCGAATTCTTGATAATTGCTAGGATGACCGAGCTTTATAAGAATCAACTCACGATTAAATAAATTTGTTTCTGTAATATCTAAAGCTGAAATTACGTTCACTTGTTTTTCTAATTGTTTAATGATCGTTTCGATACTACTTTCATCTGAAACATCGACGATAAATGTAATGTTAGTAATGCCTTCAGTTTCAGTTGGCGTTGCTGAAAGAGTAACAATGTTGTACTGTCTCCTTACAAAAATACTTGTAAGCCGGTTGAGTGTGCCCGCTCTATCGAGCACTAATGTCTTAATTGTTCTTTTCATTATTCCACGCCCTCCATCTTATAATTTGGTTGTCCACTTGGAACCATTGGTAGTACTGGTTCAGAAGGGGATATTCTAATTTCGATAAGAGCAGGGCCTTTATGTGCAAATGCTTCATCAAGTGTTGATTCTAATTTCTCATTTGAATCAATCATGAAACTTTTAACGCCATAACTTTCTGAAAGCTTCATGAAATCAGGTTGTCCAGAAAATACTGAATGTGAGAAACGTTGACTGTAAAATTTATCTTGCCACTGTTTTACCATCCCTAGTGTTCCATTATTGATAAGAACAATTTTAATATCGTTATCAAATTCGTTAAGAATAGCCATCTCTTGATTAGTCATTTGGAATCCACCGTCACCAACAAAGGCAACAACTGTCTTATCAGGATATGCAAATTTCGCACCCATTGCAGCTGGAATTCCGAATCCCATTGTTCCAAGACCACCACTTGTAATGATTTGTCCATGTGTTTTAAACGGATAATATTGAGCGACCCACATTTGGTGTTGACCTACATCTGTAGAAACTAATGCATCACCGTCAGTGATTTTACCAATATACTCGATTGCTTGTTGTGGTTTAACAAAGTCATCTGTAGGTGTATCGTATCTGAATGGGTAAGTCGCTTTATTTGATAGACAATGTTCGTACCATTCGTTATGAATTAATTCATGAGCATCATATTCTAACAATGCTTCTAGAGTGAGCTTTGCATCGGCAATAACACCTAAATCAGTAGGTATAATTTTATTGATTTCACTTGGATCGATATCGACATGAATAACTTTAGCGTCTTGAGCAAACTCATCAGGTTTACTTGCTAATCTATCGTCAAATCTACTGCCAAAGTTAATCAACAAATCACATTCTGTAAGTGCCATATTACTTGCGTAAGAACCATGCATGCCGCCCATACCTAAGAATAATGGGTCAGAGTAGGGAATTGACCCTAATCCTAATAAAGTATTCACTACTGGAATTTTAAATTTGTTAGCAAATTCAGTGAGTTCTTTAGAAGCTTCTGCATGATTCACACCAGCTCCAGCTAAAATAATTGGTCTTTTAGCTACACTCATCATTTGAATGATTTGCTCAATTTCTTTATCTTCAGGATTTAAATTAAGCTGATAACCTGGTAAATCTAAATCTCTTGGTTCAACTTCAACTGTTTCTAATACGCCGATATCTTTAGGAAAATCGATTACAACTGGTCCCTTGCGACCAGTAGAAGCAATATGAAAAGCTTCGTCTATAATCTTTGGAATATCTTTTACATCTGTTACTTGATAGTTATGTTTTGTAATTGGTGTTGTCATAGAAAGTAAATCCGCTTCTTGGAAAGCATCTTTACCAATACCTGGTCTATGCACTTGTCCAGTAATAACGATCAAAGGGATAGAGTCACTCATTGCATCTGCAATACCTGTGATTGTATTTGTAGCACCAGGTCCACTTGTTACAACAACCACGCCTGGTTTACCAGTAACTCTTGCATATCCTTCCGCGGCATGAACAGCACCTTGTTCATGCCTAGTTAAAATGTGAGGAACTTTACCATCATAAAAAGCATCATATAATGGAAGAACAGCGCCTCCAGGATAACCAAAGATATAATCAACTTTTTGATCAATAAATGATTGTACGAGTAATTCTGCTCCTGTGTAAGTTATTGTTTTTTCCTTAGTTGCTTCATCGGGTTCATTATAAGATTTAGTAGTTAGTGCCATGATAATCACTCCTTAAATTAATTCATCTGGTACTTTCATAATGCCACCTGTATTTGCACTTGTAACAAGGGCAGTATATCTAGCTAAATAGCCAGTTTTTACTTTTGCTTTAAATGGTTTGATATTTTGTTTTCTTTCGTGTAATTCAGCGTCAGAAACATTAACATCTAATTTACGATTAACTAAATCAATTACGATTTCGTCTCCATCGTTAATTAATCCAATAGGGCCACCAGCAGCAGCTTCAGGTGAAATGTGTCCGACAGCAACACCTCTTGTTGCACCAGAGAATCTTCCGTCGGTAATAAGTGCAACATCTTTACCTAAACCTCTACCTACGATGGATGAAGTAGGGGCTAACATTTCTGGCATTCCTGGTCCACCTTTAGGACCTTCATATCTAATAACAACTACGTGACCTTCACGTACTGTATGATTATCAATTGCTTCAACCGCTTCATCATGTGAGTCGAAGCAAATCGCTTTACCGACGAATTTACTAATAGATGGATCAACTCCGCCGACTTTAATAGCTGCACCATCTGGAGCGATATTTCCAAATAATATTGATAAACCTCCAGTTTTTGAAAATGCGTTTTCTTTTTTATGGATAACATCGAGGTTTTTAATTTCTCTATTCTCGTTGTTTTCTCTTAATGTTTTACTAGTTACGGTAATTCTATCTGGATGTAATACATTATCCATAGTCAGCAATTCACCAATGATTGCTGGAACACCACCAGCTTCATGTACATCATGCATTGAGTAAGATGAGCTTGGGGCAATCTTAGATAAGTACGGTGTACGTTTAGCAATTTCGTTTACTCTGTTTAAATCGTAATCAATTCCTGCTTCATTTGCTAAAGCTAATGTGTGTAGAACTGTGTTAGTAGAACCACCCATTGCCATATCTAAAGCAAATGCGTCATCGATAGCATCTTTTGTTACGATATCTTTTGGTTTAATATCATTTTTAACTAAATCCATTAACTTGAATGCAGCATCTCGAATTAATTCTTTTCTTTGTTCACCAACTGCAATTGCTGTTCCGTTATAAGGTAGAGCTAAACCTAGCACTTCCATTAAACAGTTCATTGAGTTAGCAGTAAACATACCTGCACAAGAACCACAAGTAGGACAAGCGTTTTGTTCCATATCCAAGAATTCTTCTTTACTCATTGATCCATCTTTAAATGCACCAACTGCTTCGAACATTGAAGATAGGTTTAATGCTTTTCCTGTTGAAGATAAACCTGCTTTCATCGGTCCACCTGAACAGAAAATAGCTGGTACGTTTGTTCTAACTGATGCTAGTAACATTCCTGGTGTGATTTTGTCACAGTTTGGCATGTAGAATACGCCGTCAAACCAGTGAGCGTTAATAACTGTTTCTGCTGCATCTGCAATAACTTCTCTACTTGGTAATGAGTAGCGCATGCCAATATGTCCCATTGCAATGCCATCGTCTACACCAATCGTATTAAATTCGAATGGAATACCACCTGCTTCTCTGATTGCTTCTTTAGCAACATCAGCTAACTCTCTTAGATGAACATGTCCTGGGACAATGTCGATGTAAGAGTTACAGATAGCAATAAACGGTTTGTTCATATCTGTTGGGTCTTTAATTTGTCCTGTTGCATGTAATAAGCTTCTTGCAGGTGCTTGTTGGTCACCTTTTTTGATCATGTCACTTCTCATATTTACACTCCTCTAGAAAATAAAAAAACAGCCTCCCAATATAATGGGACGCTGTTTACGAGTCCCATTCAAGTAGAAATAGGACTTAAACCATACAGTAAATTGCAAGTTACTGTTGTTCGAGTCCTACTGAGCGTAATAAAATTACTATTAAGCTATATTCAGTTGTCGGTTTATGTGCCGTCATATAGAATTTCATTACAACTCGTCCTTTCTTCTTAAATGAGAATCTTTATTTTTCGATATATTTTGAATAATTAAAAAATTTATGTACTAAATTTAACCCATATTTCGGGACATGTCAACAGAAGATTTGGATTTTTCTAAATATTTAGACAATGTAAGCGCTTTAGCGATAAAAAACCATTCATTACCCAATTTTTTAATTATTTGTTATAATAATTCAGTTAGTTTAACTTAGTAAAATTAAAGGTAGGTGTTACATTTGTATATTGAAGTTCAAACATTAGATCAAACTAAAAATATTGCAGAAAAATTAGCAAAGCATGTATCGAAAAATGATGTCATTTTGCTTAATGGTGATTTAGGGGCAGGTAAAACGACATTTAGCCAATTTTTTGGTAAAGCTTTAGGCGTTAAGCGAAATATTAATTCACCTACCTTTAATATAATTAAATCATACAAAGGAAAATTGCCTTTTCATCATATGGATTGTTATAGATTAGAAGATAGCGATGAAGATTTAGGTTTTGATGAGTATTTTAATGGTGATGGTGTTACATTAATCGAATGGAGTACATTCATTGAAGATTATCTACCTGAAGAGAGATTAGAAATTAATATTAAGAGATTAGATGAGCATACAAGAACGTTTGAAATTGTTTCAAAAGGTGAACACTATAAACAATTGAAGGAGTTGTTAAATAATGACGACATTACTGATTGATACTTCCAATCAACCATTAGCCGTTGCAATTATGAATGAAAACCAAATATTACTTAATCATCAATCAAATATAAAAAAGAATCACTCGTTACAATTGATGCCAGTAATTGAGAATATGTTAAAAGAAGCCAATATTGTACCTAAAGATTTAACTGAAATTGTAGTAGCAAATGGACCAGGTTCTTATACGGGATTAAGGATTGGTATCACTACAGCTAAAACTTTAGCATATGCACTTAATATACCAGTTTATGAAGTGTCTTCTTTAAAAGCCTTGGCACATACAACTGATATAAAAGAAACGCTAATCGTCCCTATATTTGATGCAAGACGTAATCATGTCTTTACTGGTGTATATAAGTATGAAGATAATGTATTAACAAATGTAATGGAAGATACGTACATCTCTATAGAAGCACTTAAAGAATACTTGGAGTCATTAAACAAAACATATATATATGTAGGGAAAGATGCTGAGAAGCTCCAAGATCAATTAGCAGGTGAAATAAAATCTTATTTACCAGATGCTTCTAGAATGTATGATATTAAAGAAGAACCTGTTAAAAATGTACACGAACTAAAACCACGATATTTAAAATTATCAGAGGCGGAACAAAATTGGAAAAACAATCAGACAACACGTTAGAAATTAGAAAAATGTCAATGGAAGATGTCCCTCAAGTTTATGAAATAGAAAAGCAGAGTTTCACTAATAGTTCGTGGTCGATGGAAGCTTTTTATCATGAATTAGAGAAGAATGAATTTGCTCATTATTTTGTAGTATCGCTAGGTGAAGAAATTATTGCTTATTGTGGTTTGTGGCTCGTGATAGATCAAGCACAAATTACGACGATTTCAGTAAGTAGAAATTATAGAAATAGCGGAGTCGGTCAATTGTTATTAGAATACGTAATGAATTTTGCGAGTTCAACATGCACAACAATGAGTTTAGAAGTAAGAATTGAAAATGATGTAGCAAGACATGTATATGAAAAAGCAGGGTTTACTTATGGTGGCGTCAGAAAAAATTATTATGGCGACGGAGAGGATGCAAAAGTAATGTGGGTGAGTCTAAAAAATGTGTGAATCTATAATATTAAGTATTGAAACAAGTTGTGATGAAACTGCAGCTAGTGTGATTAAAGATGGTAAAGAAATATTAAGTAACGAAGTCGTAACACAGATGATGACACATAAGAAGTTTGGTGGAGTAGTACCTGAAGTAGCGAGTAGACAACATGTAGAAGTGATTACTCGAGTAGTCGATGAAGCTTTGAAAAATGCAGAGATGACTATGGAAGAGATAGATGCCATTGCTGTTACAGAAGGTCCAGGATTAATTGGGGCATTATTGGTAGGTGTAGCGAGTGCTAAAGCTTTAGCATTTAGTTACCAAAAGCCATTAATCCCAGTACACCATATTGCTGGTCACATATACGCTAACAATCTAATTCAGCCTCTACAATTCCCATTAATGGCGCTAATTGTATCAGGTGGTCATACAGAATTAATTTATATAGAAGATCATTTAAACTTTGAAATAATAGGTGAAACAAGAGATGATGCTGTAGGCGAAGCATATGATAAAGTAGCTAGAACAATAGGATTACCTTATCCAGGTGGACCAGAAGTAGATCGATTAGCAGAAATTGGGCAAGATAATTTAAATTTCCCAAGAGTATGGTTAGAAAAAGATAGTTATGATTTTAGTTTTAGTGGTTTGAAAAGTGCTGTTATAAATACACTTCATAACAAACGACAAAAAAATGAAGAAATTATACCAGAAGACGTAGCAACAAGCTTTCAAAATAGTGTTGTAGAAGTTCTTGTAGGTAAAACGATGTCTGCCATTAAAGAATATAAAGTAGACCAGCTAGTCGTGGCAGGAGGAGTTGCCGCAAACAAAGGGCTTAGAAAAGTATTGGCGCAAGAATGTGAAAGAGAACAAATAGAATTAAAAATACCACCTCTAAATCTCTGTACAGATAATGCTGCGATGATTGGTTCAGTAGCTCATTACCTTTATATAAACGGTAAGACAGCGGACATGAAGCTTAATGGAAAAAGTTCATTAGATATAGAAATGATGGATTAGAGTTGTTTTTAAACAATAAATTTTCTATTGGCAAGCTTACATGAACAAAATCGTAAACTATAAAAAATAGGCATATCACTTTTAAACTGAAATAATCAGTTAAGTGATATGCTTATTTTTGTTTCAAATAGGCATGTATATGATAAATCTATTAAATACTATAAGTATTAAGATAATGCTATTGTTTTCGTGAATACTTACCTTCACTATTTGTGTAATCAGTGTAGTCTTGTATTCTTTCCTCATATTCATCTTTAGTTATAATTTTAAGATTTAGTAATTCTTTAGCCTGGGTTGAATAGCGCTCTATATTTTCATTATTTTCTTTCATGAACTACCATCCCTTCTGTTTCATGTCAGACCAATGATTAGTGAAATTAGCCAATTTAATAAAATATATAAATTTTTAAAATTAAAAAGAAATTGGTTACCTGAATTATAAGGCTTTTTAGATTTTAAATCTACTAATATTTTCTATATTATTAAAAAATTATGTTTAAATATATTTTTAATTAATAATCTTTACTTTCTTAGTATGAAGTACATGCTTAATTAATAAAGTCAATACGGAACATTTGTACTTGTGCACAAGTTAAGCACATTTTGTGGATAAACTAGGTATATCTTTTTAAATATTTGTGGATAACTTATTATTAAAAAGAAAGGTTTGTGCAATTTACCTGTGGATAAGTAGGATAACTCTGTGGACTACTAGTAAAACAAGACTTTTTAATGTGAATAAAAATGTGGCTAAATATAAAAAATAAAAGTATTAGAGTGTAAAAATAACTCTAATACTTTTAAATTAATCTAATTGATTTTGTATTTCTTCCCAATTATTCATACTTTCTTCGAGCAGATGTTCTGTATCTATTCTTTGTTTATTAATTTGATTACTCTTTTCAATATCATTAAATACTTCAGGCAAAGTAAGTTGATATTCATAATCTTCTATAAGTGATTCATATTCAGATATATTACTTTCTATTTCTTCAAGTTGTCTTTCTAATTTTCTTTTTTCTTTCTTTTGTTGTTTCTGATTAATATAGAAGTCATCATCATTAGTAGAAGCGGTTTGCTTTTTGTTACTTTGTTCATAGTTTTCGATTGCTTCTCGTTGCTCTAATTTTTCTAAGTAATATTGATAATCTCCCTGGAATAATTCGTTACCATCAGCAGTAATATTAAATATTTTGTTAGCAAGTTCATTAATAAAGTAACGATCATGAGTTACAAATAAGAGTGTACCTTCATAATTTTGTAGAGCTTGTTCTAACATTTCTTTTGAATCAATATCTAAATGGTTTGTAGGCTCATCTAAAATGAGTAAGTTATTTTTTTCTAACATGAGTAGTGCAAGCTGTAATCTAGCTTTTTCTCCACCTGATAAATCATTGATTATTTTTTTAACTTCTTCTTGTGTAAATAAAAAACGCCCAAGAATCGTTCTAATATCTTTTTCTGGCATATGAGAATATTGATTCCAAATATAATCTAAAATCGTTAAATTAGATTTGAATTCAGCTTGTTTTTGATCGTAATAACCGATTTGGACATTGGAACCATAACGTATATCACCAGATAATGATTCTAGTTTTTGGGCAATCGTTTTTATTAATGTGGATTTCCCAATACCATTTGGACCGATTATAGCAATTCGGTCGTGTCTTTTTACCTCTAAATTTATAGGGGGTGTAATGCGATCAGAGTAGCCAATTTCTAAGTTTTTAACAGATAAAACATCTTCACCCGTTGAACGGTTAATTTCAAAAGCTATTTGAGCGCTTTTAGCATCTAGCCTTGGTTTTTCGATTTTTTCCATTCTTTCAAGAACTTTTCTACGACTTTTTGCCATACCACTTGTTGATGCTCTCGTTATATTTTTCTCAACAAATGTTTCTAATTTTCTAATTTCACTTTGCTGTCTTTCATATTCAGCCATTACTTTTTCATAATGGGCATCTCTTTCTTTTAGAAATTTACTGTAATTGCCGATATAACGCTTAACAGAACCGAGTGCCACATCATATACTTGATTAACAATTTTATCTAAGAAATATCTATCATGACTGATGATGACAATAGCACCTTTAAAGTGTATTAAATAATTTTCCAACCATTCTGTAGTTTCCATATCTAAATGGTTTGTAGGTTCATCAAGCAGTAATAAATCAGGTTCGCGTAATAACATTTGAGCCATTGATAACCTTGTTTTTTGACCACCGCTAAATGAATGTATTTCTCTATCAAAATCTTCTTCAGTAAAATTCAAACCTGTTAACACTGTTTTTATTTTACTTTCATATTGATACCCATCTAATAGTTCATATTGATTAGATAAATATTCATATTGTGATAACTGTTCTTTATATTCTTCGCTATCATACTGTTCAGCATGTTCCCTTAACCATTTTGTTAAGTTATTCATTTTCTGTTCTAGCTTTATGATATGTTCGAAAGGTTTTCTCATTTCATTCATAACAGTATCGGAAGAATCTAATGTCATTTGTTGAGTTAAATAACCCATTGAAACATTTTTACCTTTAGAAAAGTTTCCAGAGTCATATGATTCAGTGCCAGCAATAATTTTCATCAATGTGGTTTTTCCAGCACCATTTCTGCCGACGATAGCTATTCTTTCGCCTGTTTTGACTTCAAAATCGACATCTGAAAATATTATGTCGCCGTCAAAAGACTTTTCTAATTTATTTATTTGTAAAAGTATCATATCTACACCTCTCTATTACTTATTATTCTACATGAAAACACTAAAGAAATGTATCTTATTTGCATACAATATTTGTATAGTTATTTCAAGAAAAGTTTGATATAATTAACCCAATAGATGTGAACGCAATCACATTATTTTATAGTAGAAAAGGTGAGGATTTTGGCGAAGAATGATGTGAAGATCCCAAAAGCAACTTTGAAACGATTGCCACTGTACTATCGATTTGTTAGCACTTTGCATAATTCAGGTGTGGACCGTGTGTCTTCAAAAGAACTTAGTGAAGGTCTCAAAATTGATTCAGCGACAATTCGTCGTGATTTTTCATATTTTGGAGAACTAGGCAAAAAAGGATACGGCTATAACATCAGTTATTTATTAAAGTTTTTCAGAACAACTTTAGAGCAAGATGATATGACAAAAGTAGCTATTGTTGGTGTAGGTAACTTAGGTACTGCACTCGTTAACTATAACTTTACGGTTAATGATAGAATGCAAATTGTAGCAGCTTTTGATCAATCTGAAGATGTAGTAGGTAATATGGTAGGTAAATTAACGATTGATAGCATGGACGATTTCGAGAAAGTACTTGAAGAACTTGGTATTGAAGTTGTAATATTGACAGTACCACAACAAGCTGCACAGAAAGTTGCAGATAGAATAACAAAAGCAGGTATTACTGGAATACTGAATTTTACACCTCAAAGAGTAAACGTACCTGAGAAAGTTCAAGTACATCATATAGATTTAGGAATAGAACTACAATCTTTAATCTTCTTTATGAAGAATCAATAGGAGGGTATCAAGATGGAAGCATTAGCGTTTATCAATACTGTCGGCATTTCAGGACCAGTTAGTTTATTATTTATAGGGGTAGTTGCACTGATTATTTTCGGACCGAAGAAATTACCACAATTCGGAAGAGCAATGGGTTCAACTTTGAAAGAATTTAAAGACGCTACAGATGGCATGACAAACTTCGACGATAAGAAAAATAGCGACGAACAAAGTCAGGACAAAGAAGTTAAATAAAGCACGGACATAATGTTCATATAAATGTGGCGGGAATCCTGCCACATCTTTTTTTAGATTGGAGGTAAAGCGGTGAATAAAGACAACTTAACATTTGTCGAACATTTAGAAGAATTGCGTAAACGTATAATGGTAGTTGCTTACTTTCTAATCGGGGGATTAGTAATAGGTTTTTTCTTTGCAAAACCAGTCATTCATTACATTACGAATGATGATTTTACTCAATCATTAGAACTAAATGCTTTCAGAATAACGGACCCTCTTACAATATACATAGCAATGATTGTCGTAATAGCTTTTATAATTGTCTCACCAGTTATCTTATACCAGTTATGGGCTTTCATATCACCAGGATTACATCCAAAAGAACAAAAAGTCACTTTAAGTTATATTCCTTTTAGTTTAGGATTATTTATCATTGGATTATTGTTTTCTTATTTTGTTATTTTCCCTTACTTAATTTCGTTTACAATGGGATTGGCAGACGATATGGGCATTAAACAAACGATAGGCATTAAAGAATATTTTAGTGAGTTGTTTAAATTTACTATACCTTTCGGATTTGTATTTCAACTGCCTATACTGCTATTGTTTTTAACGCGATTAGGTATCGTGACACCGATGTTTTTAAAGAAAAACAGAAAATATGCATACTTCATATTATTAGTCTTAGCTGCTTTAATAGCACCGCCAGACTTTATGACACATATACTATTCACGCTTCCTATGATTGTACTGTATGAAATAAGTATTTTGATATCTAAGGTTGGATATAAGAAATATTTAAAAGCAGAACAAAAACTTATGGAAGAAGAATTAGGTATAGATGAAGATGAAACAGAAAAGAGCTAGGGAAATAAATCCTTAGCTCTTTTTTTGGATTGGATTGATCAAAAAGCAAGAGTTGATATTGTTATTGGATTAAGCGTTATATAAATCCATGTATAGGGACTCTTGTTGGATTTACTATGACTTTAATCCAACTAATTATACTTTTTTTTGGACTTTCTACCTCATTAATCCAAGTAACTACACTCTTATTGGATTTACTCCAACAATAATCCAAGTAATCATGTTTTATTGGATTAACGATGATAATAATCCAATTAACCATACTCTTATTGGATTTTCTACTTCATTAATCCAAGTAATCATGCTTTTATTGGATTTACTTCAACAATAATCCAAGTAATTATACTTTTATTGGATTTTCTACAACAATAATCCAAGTAACTATACTCTTATTGGATTTTCTACTTCATTAATCCAAGTACACATACCTTTATTGGATTAAGTAACAAGTAAACTTACGAATTAACTTTTTCTTCTGCTCAAACCTAAAAGTAAAACACTTTCGAATATCTTCACGAGGAAAATCTAAAGTAATATATGATTTAAGAGTCGCTATAATAGCAATAAACTTAAGAAAAATGGAAGATATAAGAACTATAAAACCAAGTCTGAGACACAATTATGTCCTAGACTTGGTTTTATTTTGTGATGTATAAATTTTGTAATCAAATAGTAACTTGAAAAATTCAGAAATATGATATAATATTATTCCTATCGTTATAATCAGAATAGGAGTTGTTAAATGAAATGATCTGGATGATAATTAGTGGTTTAATTGTTGGTATATTACTTGGCTTCGTTATGCAAAGAACAAGATTTTGTTTAACTGGCGGATTTAGAGATATGTACGTACAGAAAAATAATAAAATGTTTTATGCTTTGTTAATTGCTATTTCAGTTCAAAGTATCGGGTTATTTACTTTAGTAGGTTTAGGCGTATTTAAACTAGAAGCTGCAACATTTCCTCTAGTTGGTACAATAATAGGATCATTTGTATTTGGTATAGGTATTATACTTGCTGGAGGATGTGCAACTGGTACTTGGTATAGAGCTGCTGAAGGGCTTATTGGTAGTTGGATTGCTTTAGTTCTATATGGTGTAACTGCTGCAATTATGAAATCGGGTCCTTTAAATCCATTACAAGAAAATATAAATTCATATACAGTTGTGAATTCAAATATGGCAGAAACATTAAATATTCCAGTATGGATTTTAATAGTATTATTAGTTGGTATTACAGCTTACTTTGTTACAAAGACATTAAAAAAACCAAAAATAGCTATACCTCAATTGAAACAAAAGCATACGGGTATTAGACATATATTATTTGAAAAGAGATATCATCCATTTGCTGCTGCTGTAGTAGTAGGATTAATTGCATTGATTGCATGGCCAATGAGTGCATCAACAGGTAGA
This sequence comes from Mammaliicoccus sp. JADD-157, assembly GCF_049310805.1. NCBI lineage: Bacteria > Bacillati > Bacillota > Bacilli > Caryophanales > Staphylococcaceae > Mammaliicoccus > Mammaliicoccus sp. JADD-157. Next base: position 20,037 of record NZ_JBMOVZ010000006.1, read on the forward strand.
ATTGGTGGTTTAGGCATTACAACACCATCAGCAAATATCGTTCAATTTTTAGTTACTGGCGACATGTCATTAATTAATTGGGGTGTATTTCTAGTATTAGGAATCTTTGTTGGTTCTTACATTGCAGCTAAAGGTTCAAGAGAATTCAAATGGAGAATGCCGGATACTAAAACGATTCGCAACAGTGTTATTGGTGGAGCTTGCATGGGTGTAGGCGCATCATTAGCAGGTGGTTGTTCTATAGGTAACGGATTGGTATCAACTGCAGCAATGAGCTGGCAAGGTTGGGTGGCATTACCTTCAATGATTGTTGGAGCATGGTTTATGAGTTACTTTATCTTTGTTAAACCTAGAAAAGCAAAACAAACAAAAACACAAGTTTCAACTCAAAGTATATAATTAAGGAGTGTTTATAAATGGTACATGAATTAGGTACAGTAGGAATGGTTTGCCCATTCCCATTAATTGAAGCGCAAAATAAAATGGACGAATTACAAGCAGGTGAACAATTAAAAATAGACTTTGATTGTACACAAGCAACTGAAGCATTACCAAATTGGGCAGCGGACAACGGTTATCCCGTAACTAATTATGAACAAGTCGGCGATGCTTCTTGGACAATAACAGTAGAAAAACAATAATTTTATAAATTGTGTTTGGCTGAGACATTTTTGATGTTTCGGCCTTTTATTTATTTAAAAAATGGTTTTATATAATGAAATGAAAGTTATGTATATCTTATATTTTGGTTATTTATTTTTAGAGTAATGGAAACGGTTTTATGATAGAATGTTTCTTTGAGAGGTGTATTCATGAAGACTATAAAAGATATTGCTAAAATGGCAGGTGTATCTAAAAGTACTGTCTCTAGATACTTAAATGGCGGATCAATTAGCAAAGTAACAAGAGAAAAAATACATAGAGTTGTAGAAGAGACAGGTTATAAACCTAATCAGTTTGCGCAAAGTTTGAAAGCTAAAAGAACAGGTTTAATAGGAGCAATCGTGCCTAGATTAGATTCTTATGCGACAACTGAAACATTAAAAGGCATAGAATCTACATTATTATTACAAGATGTACAAACAATGATTGTAAATACTGATTTATCAAAAGAAAGAGAAATAGAGTCTATTTATACATTGGCCAAAAGAAAAGTAGATGGAATTATATTATTAGCTACACATATTTCAGATGATCATCTCAATGCAATAAATTCAATAGAATGCCCAGTCATTATAGTAGGACAATCTCATGAGCTATTATATTCAATCGTACACGATGATTATCATGCCGGCGAACAAGTAGCGAAGTGGATTATAAAAAACAATTATAAGCATGTCACTTATATAGGTGTTTCTGAATACGATGTCGCAGTAGGTAAGACAAGGAAAGATGGATTATTTGTATCATTAAAAAACAACGGCATTGTACCTAGATTTATTGAAAGTACGTTTAGTATGTCTGATGCACAAGAAGTCGGAAAACATATTGAGGTTCGAGATAATGAAGTTATTGTGGCAGCTACGGACAACATCGCGTTAGGAATTTATCACTCAGTGTTAAACGCTGATTACGATATGCCTAAAATTATTGGCTTTGGTGGTAATAAAATCACAAAAATTATCGCACCTATTATACAAACAGTTTCGTTTAATTATAGAGAAGCGGGTGAAACATCAGTTGAAGTATTACAAAATATTTTAAATGGTGAAGAAGTTAAAAAGCTTAACGTAATAGATACTCACTTTGAAGAGCAGTAAAGAATAAGTTATGATAAAATAACTGAGTAATATAAAATGGAACCGGTTCAAAATTAAAGTAAGGAGAATGGTAATGGTTAATTGGACACGTGAAGAACGATATACAAAATTATCAGATATAACAGAAGAAGAATATTTAGAGCTACAAGAAAAAGTAAATCAGTCTGAATGGCGTCAAATTTTTCATATACAGCCTAAAACAGGGTTATTAAACGACCCTAATGGTTTAATTTATCATAATGGTAAATATCACATATTTCATCAATGGTATCCATTAGGTGCGGTACACGGTATTAAATATTGGTACCATTACATAAGTGATGATTTAATTCATTTTGAAGACAAAGGAATAGCCTTAGCTCCAGACACATCGTATGATAGTCATGGCGTTTATTCTGGTAGTGGTTTTGATTACAATGGCAAATTATATTTAATGTATACAGGTAATGTAAGAGATTATGAATGGGAACGTACATCTAATCAAATGATAGCAGTAGAACAAGAAGACGGTTCTTTTAAAAAATTAGAAAAACCTGTTATAGAAAGTAGCCCAGAAGGATATACTGAACATTTTAGAGATCCAAAAGTATGGGAACAAAACGGCAAGTATTATGCTATATTTGGAGTTCAAAGAGAAAATGAAACAGGTACAGTTATTGTCTATGAATCAGAAGATGTTAAAAATTGGAATTTCAAAGGTGAACTGAAAACAGAATTAAATGAATTTGGATTTATGTGGGAGTGCCCAGATTTATTTGAATTAGATGGACAAGATGTACTCGTTTTCTCACCTCAAGGAATTGAAGCAGAGGACGATCGATTCGAAAATATTTACCAATCAGGATACATAATTGGGAATGTTAACTTAGAAGAACTGACGATGGAACATGTCCAGTTTAAAGAATTGGACCAAGGCTTTGATTTTTATGCACCTCAAACATTTTTAGATAAAGATGGAAAGCGTATATTAATAGGTTGGATGGGATTGCCTGAAATTGATTATGCGACTGATGATGAAGGTTGGGCACACTGTTTAACACTTCCTAGAGAATTAACGATAGAAAATAACAAACTTAAACAAAGACCAATTAAAGCATTAGAAAAATTAAGAAGTAATGAAGAAACTGCAGAAGGATATGCAAATAAGCATTCCGTGAAATTACACCCGTATGAAGGCAAACAGTATGAGCTCATTATAGACATACTTGATAATGATGCAACTGAAATCTATTTTGAAGTGCGTGTTTCTAAAAAGTGTTCAACGCAAATAATATATAACACAAAAACTAAAAAACTTACTTTAGATCGCTTTGAGAGTGGAGTAGTGAGTGAAGCGGTAGAAAAGGCTACAAGATCCACTGTTTTAGATAATGAGCTAAACCAACTTAGAATATACAGTGATACTTCTAGTTTAGAAATTTTTGTGAATGATGGAGAATGTGTATTCACATCAAGAATATTTCCTGATAATGATGCAGTTAACTTTAGAACATCTACAGAATCAGGACAAGTTTATTTGAAATTTACAAAGTATGATATTGAATTTAATAAATAGTATTAAAACTCTACACCTGTTGTTTTTTAAAAACAGGTGTTTTATTATGTGTAATAAGTTAGAGATTTATGAATAAGTTATTACAAAATATTAATTCTGTGTAACATATTATATATAAGCATAGAAAAGGTTTTAATTATCATTTATACTGAAATTGTAAAAAATAACAAGGAGGGGAGATCTTTATGAAGATATTTAGAAATGTATTTTTATCATCCGTGATATTATCTTCAATAGCATTTTCAGGTTATACAGTAAATAATGTTGATGCCAAGGAAACAATTGAAGATAATACGAAAGATACTTCTCCTAATACAAACAACGATGTAAGTAATGAAAAGATAGAGAAGCAAAAAACATCAGAACAAGATAAATCGACAGAAGAAGATAAATCAGAAGAGAAAAATACTGAAAATTCAACAGAAGAGCCAAGTACTGAAGAATCAGATAAAGGTGATACAAGTACGGAAGAGCCAAGTACCGAAGAACCAAATAAAGGTGATACAAGTACGGAAGAGCCAAGTACCGAAGAACCAGATAAAGGTGATACAAGTACGGAAGAGCCAAGTACCGAAGAACCAAATAAAGGTGATACAAGTACGGAAGAACCAAGTACAGAGGAACCAAATAAAGGTGATACAAGTACGGAAGAACCAAGTACAGAGGAACCAAATAAAGGCGATACAAGTACGGAAGAGCCAAGTAGCGAAGAACCAGATAAAGGTGATACAAGTACGGAAGAGCCAAGTACCGAAGAACCAAATAAAGGTGATACAAGTACGGAAGAGCCAAGTACCGAAGAACCAGATAAAGGTGATACAAGTACGGAAGAGCCAAGTACCGAAGAACCAAATAAAGGTGATACAAGTACGGAAGAGCCAAGTACCGAAGAACCTCAAAATAATGGAGGAAATAACAATCAAACTCCACCACCAAATCAATCAAATAAAAATGATTCATCTTCAGAACCACCAAAATCAAATGAATCATCTAACCAATCTAAATCAGACAATTCAAAGGAAAACGATATAGAAAATTCTACACCAACTATGCCTTCTTATCCAAACACAGATGAAATAGGAAACTACCAACAAGACGGTATACAATCATCAGAACATTCTCCAAAATTCATTCCAGGTAATGCTGAAGAATATTATAATAAAATGGATAAAGATGTACTAGATTTAGTTACGAGTAAAGTGGGGACAAGACCAGATTTAGCAGAACCGAAATTTAAAAATAATGAGAAAACGACAGAAACAACTACAGTAGATAATGACCAGACAACTAAAAAAACGACACATGATTTTGAAAATGCAAGTGATAAAAAAGATATAACGAAACAAACTATACTAGGCATTTCAATTGCTATCGTCATTGTATTAGGTGCAATCATCGTCTTTATTATTAGAAGAATAAGAAGAACATGAAATAAAAAACAAGACTGAGACATTTATTTATATCTCAGTCTTGTTTTTTTATTCTATAATTATTAAAACTCTGATTGATCTATATTAAGCGTAGCGTCATATAAGTGGTTTACAATTTCTTTAACTGTACCTTCTTTAAATGGTGAGTTTAATTGTACAGAATTCATTATATCTATAAATGATTTTGAACCTCCGATTTGACATATTTTCAAGTAATCATTCCACGCTTTGTCTGGGTTTTCTTCATGTCTAATATAAAATTGCATGGCACAAATAGTTGCTAAAGTATAATCGATATAATAAAAAGGCGAAGCGAATACGTGACCTTGTCTATGCCAAAAACTACCGTTTATTAAATGAATAATACCGTCATAATCTTTATTCGGTAAATATTTTCGTTCTAAATCTGACCAAATTTTACGTCTTTCTCCCGGTGTAAGGTTAGGATTCTCATACACTTTATGTTGAAATTCATCAATCGCAACGCCATAAGGTAAAAATTTAATATTGTCTTCTAAATGAGATAGCTTGAATTTTTCAGTATCTTCACCAAAGAATAATGACATCCAAGGATATGTTAAATACTCCATACTCATAGAATGTATTTCACATGCTTCTGAAGTTGGGAAATAATATTCTGGGACTGAGTATTTTAAACTTTCAAATACTTGAAAAGCGTGTCCCGCTTCATGTGTCATAACTTCTATATCACCTTGTGTGCCGTTGAAGTTAGCAAAAATGAATGGTGAATTAAAGTCATTTATTATCGTACAATATCCACCGCTCTCTTTTCCTTTTTTAGCTTCTAAATCAAATAATGATTTATCTATCATATAATCAATAAACTTGCCTGTTTCATTAGAACGTTCATGGTACATTTTTTGAGCATTTTTAATGATTTCTTGTGTGCCAATCTGAGGTTTAGGAGAACCAGATTTAAAAGTAAAGTTTTGGTCATAAACTTTTAATTGATCGACATTAATACGCTCGGCATGTTGTTTATTAATTTGTTCGGTAATTGGTACAACATGGTCCTTTATTTGATTTCTAAATACTTCTACATCTTCTGCATTATAACCAATTCTTTGCATACGATCATAACCAAGTTGAATAAAATTGTTATAGCCGAGTTTAAGTGCAATTTCATGTCTTACCTGAACAAGGTCATCGTAAATGCGGTCTATCTTTTCTAAGTGTTCTTCAAAGAATTGTTCTTTTGTTATGTATGCTTCCTTTCTAATATCTCTGTCTGGATTAATAAAATATTTGTTAAATTGAGATAGGTTCAGGTGTTCATCTTTATATAATATGTCAGCAGACGCAATTAATTTATCATACTCACTTATGAGTTTATTTTCTTTTACTAATAAATCATTAATAGAAGGATGATAAGTATTGAGTTCAACTTTAGCCAACTCAAATAACTGTTCACCAAAATGTGATACTAATCCGTCTGTATGTTTAGAATTCAAAAGTGCTTTATAAAATAGATTGTCTAAGTTTTGAATTCTTGGCATGTTTTCATCGAAAAAGTCACGTTCTTTATTGTAAAATTCATCGTTTGTATTGATGGAAGCACGGATAAGCGCAATGTTAAAATGCGTATCAGTGTGGTTACGGATTTTATTAATATCATCTACAAAACTTATTGCTTCCTCTAAAGTATTTGCAGATTCAAAGTCTTTTAATAATGACTTTATGTTTTGTTCCTTTTCTTCAATATTAATATGTTCATACTGAAATTCGTTAAATGTTAAGACCATATAAATACCCCCTCATTTCTTATATTATAACTTATTTTACAAATTATAACTTATTACTTTTAATATAATTAAAATTTTGATTATTATCAATAAAAATCCCTAAACCCTTGAAATTAACCAACGGAATAGGGATGACTAAAACATATTCTAAATTTAAAGCATATGAATAATAGTGTTGTAAATTAAATGTGCCATTTGAGACTGTTTTTCTAATTGGTCTTGAAGATCATCTTTTAAAAAGATTTGTCCAATTACTACGACACCATTCATTCCCATATGTGCAATAATTGGAACAATGATACGTTTTGTTAATACATAAAGACCACTGAAAACTGTGCCCATTACAACGTAAATTAAAGTGTGCTCTGGATCAGAATGCGCTAATGAAAACACAAACGAACTAACAAGAACAGCAATGATAAAACTTAGCCAAGTAGGTTTTTTAATCATATTAAAAATTTCACCAAATATTAATTTACGGAAAATTAATTCTTCTAAAATAGGTCCAGCTAAAACGATATATAAAATTAAAATATGAGATTCCTGTGCTATTTTCATTAAGTTCTGGGTATTGCCACTTTCAATAGGTTGATTAAATACGTAAATATTTATATAAGCAGCTATCCCTTGTCCGAACATAGCAAGAAATATACCGGCGATACACCAAAAGATAACGTATAACCAAGGTTCTTTAGTTTGTTGTTCGAGTCGAGTTGGATTTTTAATATTTGAATTCATATACCATAATATTAATACCGTAATGATAGCTGTAATTGCCATCCATGTTAATGAAATCTCCAATCGTGTTGTATTGGATAGATTAGCATTTGCGTATATAGTATTTGGCACGATTGCGATTGTTTGTACAATTACAAATAGTAAAAGTGTAGTTACATTGACTGTTAATCTTTTAAATTGCATTTCTATAATTTCCTCCAAAAATAAACATGTTAATATTGTATCGTATTTTTGTAAAAAAGAGAAAAGTTTAAGTTATTTTACTTGTAATTTTGACCAAGTTTGATTATTATAAAAATATAGTTAGCACTTAACTATTAAGAGTGCTAATATTAAAAGCGCCAAGGAGGATTTTATAAATGTTAAAACCATTGGGAGATAGAATTATTATCGAAAAAACAGAAAAAGAACAAACTACAGCGAGTGGAATTGTATTAACAGATTCAGCTAAAGAACAGTCTAACGAAGGTAAAGTTGTAGCTGTTGGACCAGGTAAACGTTTAGAAGACGGTACAAGACTGACTGTTGATGTATCTGTTGGTGATCAAGTTGTTTATCAACAATACGCAGGAACAGAAGTTAAACGTGATAAAGAAACATATATTATCCTTTCAGAAGATGATATTTTAGCAATAGTTGAACAGTAATTGGTTAAAAATTGAAATGAAACATTGATATATAATTAATGGAGGTATTATAGATGGCTAAAGAACTTAAATTTTCAGAAGATGCACGTCGTTCAATGTTAGCAGGCGTGGACAAATTAGCTAATGCAGTTAAAGTAACATTAGGACCTAAAGGACGTAATGTTGTTTTAGATAAAAAATTCACTTCACCACTTATTACAAATGATGGTGTAACAATCGCTAAAGAAATTGAATTAGAAGATGCTTATGAGAATATGGGAGCGAAATTAGTTGCTGAAGTTGCTAACCAAACTAATGAAGTTGCTGGTGACGGAACAACAACTGCTACTGTATTAGCTCAAGCAATGATTCAAGAAGGCTTGAAAAACGTTACTAGTGGTGCGAATCCAGTAGGTATTCGTGAAGGTATCGATAAGGCAGTTAAAGTTGCTTTAGAAGAATTACACGAGATTTCACAACCTGTAGAGAAGAAAGAAGAAATTGCACAAGTAGGTTCTATCTCTGCAGCTGACGAGGAAATTGGTAAATTTATTTCAGAAGCTATGGAAAAAGTAGGTAACGATGGAGTTATCACAATTGAAGAATCAAAAGGCTTCAACACAGAATTAGAAGTAGTTGAAGGTATGCAATTCGATAGAGGTTACACTTCACCATACATGGTTACTGATTCTGATAAAATGACTGCAGAATTAGAAAATCCATACATCTTAATTACAGATAAAAAAATCTCATCATTCCAAGATATTTTACCTGTATTAGAAAAAATATTACAAACAAACAGACCAATATTAATTGTAGCTGACGATGTAGAAGGCGATGCTTTAACAAACTTAGTACTTAACAGATTACGTGGAACATTTACTGCAGTTGCAGTTAAAGCACCAGGATTCGGTGATCGTCGTAAAGCAATGTTAGATGATTTAGCTATTTTAACTGGTGGTCAAGTTATAACTGATGATTTAGGTTTAGATTTAAAAGAAACAACATTAGATATGCTTGGTGAAGCAGGTAAAGTACAAGTAACAAAAGATGATACTACAATCGTTGAAGGTCAAGGCGATTCTGTTAATATCGATGCTCGCGTTGGTCAAATCAAAGCTCAAATTGAAGAAACAACTTCTGACTTTGATCGTACTAAATTACAAGAACGCTTAGCTAAATTAGCTGGCGGTGTAGCTGTAATCAAAGTAGGTGCAGCAACAGAAACAGAATTGAAAGAACGTAAGTTAAGAATCGAAGACGCATTAAACTCAACACGTGCTGCTGTAGAAGAAGGTATCGTAGCAGGTGGTGGTACAGCACTAGTTTCAATTTATAACAAAGTATCTGAAGTTGAAGCTAAAGGTGATGTAAAAACTGGTGTGAACATTGTATTGAAAGCATTAGAAGCACCATTACGCCAAATTGTAGAAAATGCTGGTTTAGAAGGATCAATCATCGTAGAAAAACTTAAAAATGCAGACGAAGGTATTGGTTACAATGCAGCAACTGAAGAATGGGTTAACATGTTAGATGCAGGTATTGTAGACCCTACGAAAGTTACGCGTTCAGCATTACAAAATGCAGCATCTGTTGCGGCTATGTTCTTAACAACAGAAGCGGTAGTAGCAGATATACCTGAAGACGAACCAGCTGCTCCAGATATGGGCGGCATGGGCGGAATGCCAGGTATGATGTAATAAAATAATACCATTACAATTCCTCTCACCATTGTGGTGAGAGGAATTTTTTATGTTAAAATGAAATTAATTTGATTAAGAGAGGTAAATAATATGATACGACAAGCTAAAAAGACAGATGCAGTTAAATTAAGTGAACTTATGTATATTATTTGGCATGATATGCAAATTCCGTTAGTTGAGAATAATTCAAAGGAAAAAGTATTAAAAATTATTCAACAAAGTATTGAAGAGGGCAATTATAGAAACCATTATAAAAACATGCATGTATATGAAGTAGAGGGAAATATTGCTGGCTTCATTAATTGTTATTCTGGAGATGAAGAAAAGCAACTCGAAGATAATTGGCATAATATTGATTTCAAAGAAGAATTTAAGTTGGAAGGAACGCCATTACCTGAAAAAGAAGCGAACGAAGGCGATTTATATATAGAATCTATAGCTGTATTTTCAGACTATAGAGGTCGAGGTATAGCTACTAAATTGATTGATTACATATTTGATTATGGTAGAAATCAAGGTTATAAAACTGTGACACTTAATTGCGAAGTAGATAACGAAGGGGCTATGAAATTATATAGAAATCTAGGATTTGAACCACTTCATGGTAGAGTATTAAGTGGACATGATTATAAATATATGGTCAAAAACATCTAAAAGAAGGTATATTTAATTAGAGTGGGACAGGAATCTTATTTTCATAAAAAGATTTCGTAGTCCCACTTTGCCAATATAACGTAAGTTCGAGAAATTGTTTATAGTTAAACATTTAAACCACTTTCGATAGCTAAGAGTTTTTCTTTTCTATCAACTCCGCTTGAATAACCTCCTAATGACCCGTCAGCTGCTATTACTCTATGACACGGAACAATAATACTAAGTTGATTTTTACCATTTGCATTAGCTACTGCTCTAAAGGCTGTGGGCTGATTAATATTTTCAGCTAATTGTTTATAAGAAATTGTCTCTCCATAAGGAATATCGCATAGAGCGTTCCATACTTTTTGTTGGAAAGGTGTACCAATATTAAAGTTTATCGGAACTGAAAACTCACTTAATTTACCATCAAAATATAAAGAAAGCTCTTGTTCTAACTTATCCAATATTTCATGATTTTCACTTGAAATATCTTCATTTAGCGTTTGCTTAATTTTTTCTGTTTCCTTTTCCAAACTATACTTATCATTAAAATGTAGTAATAATAAGTGCGTCTCGTCACAAATACCAACCATTTTACCCGCTTTTGTATCAAATTCTTTTTGATATAGACTCATATAAAGCCCTCCTTTAGTAAATTTTAACACATGCTCACGTTATTGACTTTAAAAATGTAAGTGATATTATTGCTATAAAACATATGAGTTTAATCGGGAATGAAAGGGAGGCTTTATAATGAAAAGAAATATAATTTTATCAATGATTCTTATAGTATCCGTTATATTAGTAGCTTGCGGAAGCGGGGAAAAAGAGAAAAAGGAAATTACAATAGCAACATCACCAGGTCCATACAGTGAGCTATTTTTAAAAGGTATTAAACCAGAACTAGAAAATAAAGGATATACCGTGAAACAAAAAGATTTTACTGAATTATTACAAGCAGATGTTGCATTACAAGAAGGTAGTGTAGATTTAAATGTTGATCAACATAAAGCTTATATGGATACATTTAATAAAGAAAGAGATGCCAAATTAACAAATATTAATAAAATACCAACTGTACCAGCTCAAATTTTTTCAGAAGATAACAAAGATATTAAAAGCATAGAAAATGGAGACACTGTGGCTATTCCGCAAGATCCTTCAAATGCTGCCAGAGCATACCGATTATTAGAAAAAGCAGGTTGGATTAAATTAGATGCAGATAAAGATAATATTACAATTTCTAAAAAAGATATTTCTGACAATCCAAAAAATATAAAAATTAAAGAAATGGATTCAGCCAATATACCTAGAATATTAGGAGAAGTAGATTACGCAGTTATACCTGGATCAATTGTTTATGCATCAGATGTAGACCCTTCAAAAGGACTATTAAAAGAAGATTTAGTTAACGATTTATACTTACAAGTTGTAGTAGATGGAAAAAATAAAGATAAACAATGGGTAAAAGATATAAAAGAAGCATATAGCTCAAAAGGATTTAAAAAAGTATTCAATAAAGAAAATAAAGATGACTATTGGAAAGTACCAGATGAATTGAAGTAAGGGATTAAATATAGTCTAGGGTTATTTCTACAATCCTAGATTATTTTCTTATTGTTTAAAATAGTTATTTGAACTACAATACGATTAACATAGTTGAAAGGATGATGTTTTATGAAAAATATAAATAAAATGCTTCTATGTCACAAAAGCACGGGTGGTCATAATTCCTAATATATAAATAATAAGGGGAATTTAATGAATTTAAACAAATTAGGACTAAAGAAAGACCAATTAAATTATTTTGAAGAACATTATGAAGATAGCTTTCAACTAGGAAGAGTATCATTTGTTGGGAAAAATCATTTTAAAGTAATAATGAAAAATGGTGAATACTTAGCTGAAATTACACAGAAATTAGTTATTAACGATATGATACCAGTTATCGGTGATTGGGTAGTTATTAATGATTTAGATAATTTTAAATTAATTATTGGTATACTACCAAGATTTAGCGAACTAAAAAGACAATCTAAAGTACACGAAACTATATCACAATATATTGCTACTAATTTAGATGAAGTTTTCGTTGTTATGGGGTTAGATGGAGACTTTAATTTAAATAGATTAGAAAGATATGTTATGCAAATAACTGAGAGTAGAGCCAATCCAATTATCATTTTGAATAAGTTGGACACCGTAGATAACTATCAAGAAAAAGTCCAATTAGTTAAACAAAGATTAGAGGATGTCCCAGTAATAGTAACTAGTGTCACAATGAAAACGAATTTAAATAAAATAAAAGATAGATTTTATGAAGGTATGACGGCGACATTAGTGGGGTCATCCGGTGTAGGAAAATCGAGCATTGCCAATTATTTAATGGGCAAAGATGCGTTAAAAGTAAATTCAACTAGAGAGTCAGATAGCAAGGGCAGACATACTACTACTCATCGAGGATTGTATTTTGTAAATCCAGAAGGTTTAATAATTGATACTCCAGGGATGAGAAGTTTAGCTATTTATGGAGATAAAAATGACCTTCATACAAGCTTTAAAGATATTTCTGAATTTGCTCAGTCTTGTAAATTTAATGACTGTTCTCATGAAGAAGAACCAGGTTGTCGAGTACAAGAAGCAATTGAAAATGGCGAATTAGATGAAGATAGACTTAATAATTATAAAAAATTATTAAAAGAAATTGAGTATAATGAATCCAAAACTTCAAAAAAAGCATTAGCCGAGAAAAAAGAAGAGTGGAAAAATAAAACTAAAAGATATAAAAATCATAATAAAATCATATATTAATTTATAAACGTGATTAAAATCAGAGCGGAATGTTGCAAGACGAGCACCACGTGCAACATAGAAGGTCATAATGTTGCAAGACGAGCACCACGTGCAACATAGAAGGCTAGAATGTTGCAAGACGAGCACCACGTGCAACATAGAAGGTCGGAATATTGCAAGACAAGTCCCACGTGCAACATTCCATCCACCATAATATTCTTCACAAAAAAACAGCGCTTCGTTTCCTAACCTTAACGAAGTGCTGTTTTGTACTTTTATTTCATAATTATTTTTTATGACTCTGTTTGTTACGATCGCTATTTCGATTAATAAATGCAGCAATTAGAAATAATATAGATGCAATGGTAAATTTAATACCTGAATCCCCGCTAATTTCCATAACAACGCCTATTATAAATGCGACTACAGCTAATCCAGCGAGTACTTTAGTAATGGTAGACATTTTATAAACTCCTTTTCTTAATGATTATATTATAACAATTTTTATTTTCTTATCAAAAGTATAATTTAAACAAAAATAAAATCATTAAATTACGTATACATCCTTTTCATTTTAATAAATCTCGTCTACTATAGAGGTATCATATTAACGAAAGAGGATGACTTTCTATGAACCCACTAGCTTTAGAATTGAATGAACAATTAAAAAATGAATCTCCAATCGTATTGGATATGCTTTCTGATTTAGGTAAATCAATGTACTTCCCTAAAGGTATATTATCTCAATCTGCCGATGCTAAAGGTACTAAATACAATGCAACAATTGGCATGGCTACTACTGACGAAGGTATTATGTATACAGATGCATTATATAGTCAATTTAGTGATAGAGAACCTAGCGATATATTCCCATATGCTCCACCTCAAGGTTATGAAAAACTTAGAGAATTATGGAAAAATAAAATTTTAAAAGATAATCCAGATTTAAGTGAAAATGCTATTTCAAAACCTGTTGTAACAAACGCGTTAACTCACGGTTTATCACTTGCTGGTGATTTATTTGTTAATCATGATGACACTATTTTATTACCTGAACATAATTGGGGTAACTATAAATTAACATTTGGCGTAAGACATAATGCTCAAATTGAAACTTATCAATCTTTTGAAGAAGATGGTAGTTATACTTTAGAATATTTTAAACGCGCTTTAGAAAATTACAATAAAGATAAAGTTGTATTAGTCTTAAACTTCCCTAATAACCCGACTGGCTACACGCCAACAGTAAATGAAGTGGAAGAAATGGTTTCAGCAATTAACCAATTAGCTGACAAAGGAACACAAGTAATTGCTTTAGTTGATGATGCTTATTATGGACTGTTCTTTGAAGATATTTATAAACAGTCAGTATTCACTGCATTATCTCGATTAAACCATGACAATATTATGCCTGTTAAAATTGATGGTGCAACGAAAGAATACTTCTCATGGGGATTCCGTGTTGGATTCTTAACTTTTGGTTCCCAAAATGAAACTGTAAAAGAAGTATTAGTTTCTAAATTAAAAGGTTTAATTAGAAGTAATTTATCAAGCTGTGCATTGCCGAGTCAAACAGCAATTGTACATGCTATGGAAGACCCTTCATTCCAAGAACAAGTTGATCACAATATCAATATTTTAAAAGAAAGATATGAAGTAACGAAAGATGTAGCATATCGTGAAGAATATAAAGATTTATGGACGCCTTATGCATTTAATTCTGGTTACTTTATGGCAATCAAATTAGCAGATGTAGAAGCTGAAAAACTAAGATTGCATTTAATTAAAAATTATAGCATCGGTGTTATTGCATTGAATAAAACAGATGTACGTGTAGCATTTAGCTGTATTGAAAAGAATGACATTGAATATGTATTTGAATCAATAGCTAAAGCGATTCATGAATTGAAATAATATAAGTGTATATAGAGTGTGTATATCAATTGATATACACACTCTATTTTTTTGTTGTTTGTAAATATCGTTATTACAAGAAATTGATGTAAATTATAGAAAAATATTTGACTAAACAATGTATAGTGTATATACTGTTTATACACATTTAGTTGGAGGAGGTAGGACATGAAGATACTTCTGCAGAATAATAGTAATCAACCTATTTATGAACAAATAAAAGAACAAATAAAGGCGAATATTTTACAAGGTAAAGTTGAACCTGGTACATCATTACCTTCAATGCGAGAGCTAGCAAGTGATTTAGGAGTTAGTTTAATTACAACTAAGCGCGCCTACGTCGATTTAGAACAAGAACAGTTTGTAACTTCAATTCGAGGTAAAGGCACATTTGTAAAAGAACAAGATGCCTCGATAATGAAAGAAAAACAATTTATTGTGATTGAAGACTTGGCTAAAGAACTAACAAAACAAGCGAAATTAATAGGTATGGATCTGAAAGAAATAAATGAAATTATATCGTTAATATATGAGGAAGGTGAGTAATATGACAAAAGCGATTGAAGTAAATAATCTAAACTATCATGTTAAAGATTTTAGTCTTAACGATATACAGTTTGATGTAAAAAAAGGTTATGTAACAGGTTTTATTGGTGCTAACGGTTCAGGTAAAACGACGATTATAAGAATTTTAATGGGTCTTTTAAAAGAACAAAGTGGAGATTTGAAAATATTAGGAGAATATTTGAGAGAGCATCCTGTAGAAATTAAAAATAAAATTGGCTTTGTTTATTCAGAATTATATATGTACGAAAAATGGAATATCAAAACAATTGAATCAGTAGTAAGTAAATATTATAAAAATTGGGATCATGATATTTTCTCGAAATATGTTGAACAATTTGGTTTAACTTACAAACAAAAAGTAAAACATTTCTCAACAGGTATGAAAATGAAATTATCTTTAGCAATCGCTTTGAGTCACCACGCTGAACTATATATATTAGATGAGCCAACTGCAGGTTTAGATCCAGTAGTTAGAAATGAAGTGCTTGAAATATTGCAAAAAGAATTAATTGATGAAGAAAAAACAGTATTTTTCTCTACTCATATTATTTCAGATTTAGAAAAAATTGCTGATTATATTGTTTATTTGAAAGACGGATCAATTTTATTAAATGAAAGTGTGAATGACTTAACCGAGAAATATAAAATTGTTAAAGGCGACTCAAATATGCTGGATGATGAATTAAAATCGCTATTGATTAATATTAAAGAAACAAAAACTGGATTTTCAGGAATGACAGAAAATAGTCATGTATTTCTTGAGTTATTTGGAAAAGAGGTAGTGATTGAAACACCAACAATAGAAGAAGTGATGGTAAGAATTGAAAAAGACCAAAAAAATAAGGTTGTGGTTTAAATGAAAGCAATTTTTTACCGAAACTTTATGTATGAAAGAAGTTACTTGTTAGCATATTTTATCTGTTTTGTTTTAACTTTCTTTGCTCAATTCACTTTTGGATTTGAAAACATTGAAATAATAAATTTTGTTCCGATATATTTTATTGCTACAGTTTCAATTCATTGTATTAATAATGCCATATTATTGAATAAGCAAAGTAGCCCAATTTTTTATAATAGTTTGCCTATTTCTAAAATAGATATCGTAAAAGCACATTACTTATATAACTTATTACTGACAATTTTTTCTTTTGTATTGATTATCATAATAGCTTTATATAAGAATGACACGATATTTCTTCAAGCAGCTATATTTATTGTAGCAACAAATTTATTAACATTAAGTATAGTTTATCCAACGTATGCACATGTTAATATTACTCAACTAGGAGCTTGGATATTGGGAGCTATGTACGCTATATTTGCAATGTTGTATTTCGGAACATATTCAAATCGTTCATATGCATTTTCAGAAATACTAGGTTGGAAAATATTTTTATACTATACACCTTCAATGTTGTTAATAGTTGCCATTATTATATGGATAATTCAATTTAGTAGAGCTATTCATAGTGCTAAGAAAGATAAAATTACCATTTATGGAGGTGTAAAATGAAGCCGATATTATACCGTAATTTAATATTATTAAAACCTTACTTAATTTATATATTGGTAATGATTCTTGCATTACCAGTTACAATGATTTTACCATTTAATAATTACATCAAAATATTTCTATTAGGGATGCTCATGTTTCTTTTACATGTTGTCACTTTGGCGTTTCCTTATTATATATATTTAAGAATTAACAAGAATAAATCAGAAATGAACTTTTTAAGTTATCCTATAACACAAATAACGACGGTTAATATGCACTATTTAACTGCTATTATTTTAATCCTGATCAACTCGGTTACGATTGGTTTATATAATTTAGTGGCATTAATGTATGCGGCAAGTGATATGGATGTTGTTATAAATATGTCAGGGATACTAACGAATGTTGCTGCTAATTTATTTACGATTAGTTTAATATTACCGCTTTGTGATTTTAAGAGGTTTTTAAAAATACCATTAGTAATATTGATTATTTTGATTGGTTTTATATTACCAAGTATAGTACCGTACACAGATAAACTATTGAATAAATTATCTATTCAAACAAATGTTTTTACAAATTATGGAGATGAAATTTTTGTTTCTATATCAATCATATTATTTATCATTACTTACGTAATAGCAATTTCTAAAGCAAGAAAAGGCGAGATAACAATATAGAAGAGGTGACACATTTTGAAATTAACAAACATAAATAAATATTATGGCAAGCAGCAAGTTTTAAACGACATCGACTTTGAATTTGGAGATAGTCAAATAGTAGGTTTAATTGGTAAGAATGGTGTAGGTAAGACTACATTGATGAAAATTATGAACGAAAACATCGTTAAATATAGTGGGAAATTTAAACAAGAAAGTGACGTACGAGTAGGTTATTTAATTGAAAATCCTAAACTGTATTTGAATAAAACCGGTTATTATAATTTAAACTTTTTTAGAGAAGTTTTAGGTAAAGAGGTTGATGACACATATGTTAATCAATTGATAGAGTCATTTGGAATCAAACCTTATATAAACAAAAAAGTTCAAAAATATTCAATGGGTATGAAACAAAAATTATCAATAGCAGTAGCTTTAATGAATAAACCACACTATTTAATATTAGATGAACCAACGAATGGCATGGATCCAGACGGTTCAATTGATGTGTTAAAAACAATTGAACGTGTAAGTAAAGAACTGAATATCAAAGTTCTTATTTCAAGTCATAAATTAGAAGATATTGAACTCATATGTGACAGAACTGTATTTATGAAAAATGGTCGTATTGTTGAAGATTATAATATGAAAGATGAATCAAAAAGAATTACGAAATTCTTAGTTGAAAGTAATCAATACAACGAAGCGCTTGATGTTTTAACGATGAATTTTAAAGTGATATCTAGTAATAAACATGAAGGGTTAATCGCGATTGAAGCATTGCAAGATTATCAAAATGTACTCAGATTACTCAGCGAAAAAGATATTTACCCTAAATATATCGAAAATAATAAAACTACATTAAGAGATCAGTACTTTAATATTAATAAAGGAGTTGAAGCATAATGAACATCTTACAACACGTTAAATATGATATAACGAGAATATTTAAAAGTCCATTAGGCTTATTCGGCTTATTTCTAGCAATTATTCCTAGCATTGCTGTTATCATTATTTCTTTAAATATGGATAATGTATTTACTTCTCCTGATGTATTAACTGGTTTCTTTGCTTTTGGTGGATTAGTATTATTAATGTTTACATTAAGAACAATTGTTAGAGACATGTCATATGGAACAATTCAGTTATTTTTAAATTCTAAGAAAAACAGAACGATGTACTTATATGGTAAATTAATTTCAGTAATAGGAATCATTATTTTGTTTACTATATTAGGCACTGTAGTTACGTTGCTATCTACATTTATGATGACAACAGGTGATTTAGAGTTTACAGATTTCTTTAAAATGTTTGGTGAACTACTCATTATCATTTTATTCTATGTAACTTTATTGAATATTATTAATTTATTAACTGGAAAAGCCGTGATGGTTTATACTACAGCTATCGTATGTATTATACTCTTACCAACTATATTCAATATACTTTCAATCGTTCCTCAAATAGGAGAAAAAATAGTTAAAGTGATGAAATATAATCCACTAGACTTTCTTCCAGATATTTTAAATAGTGGTTACTTAGGTATGGAAGGTTACCAAATTGGGATAACGGTTGTTTGTATTCTAGTATTTACAGTTATTAACCATTTCGTCATTATAAATAAGAATATATAATGGTTTATCCTTCATTTGTGTGTTAAATTTAATTTATTAGATAAATGAATGAGGGATATTCTTGGGTAAAAAATTTATTAAACACTATATTATTATAGGTATTATATGTATCGTTGCGAGCTTTTTCTTTAATGGTACACCAAGTTCGTTAATGATTGGTGCCGGTTTAGGTTTCTTTTTAACAGCGCTAATTGCGAAATTTGAAAAAGAAGATAAAGTTGATGAACATCCGGATAAAGCAAAACAAAATCAAGACAAAAAGTAAAAAGTCGGGATAAATTAGCCGGAGTCTGGGACATAAATAAATTGTCTCAGGCTTTTTCATTATATTGGCGGCAGTTAACTAGAAGGAAAATGAGGTGGTTTAATGTTAAGAAGTCTATTATTTAAAAAACTAGAACAAAAAGAACACGACATGATTAAGCACTATCGCTATTTACATCAATATCCTGAACCTTCGTTTTTCGAAGAAAAAACAGCTCAATATATAGAAATGTTTTATAAAGATAAGGAAGTTAAAATACATAATCGTATTGGCGGAAACTATGGTTTGATTGTAGAAATAAATGGCGGGAAACCTGGTAGAACAATTGCTTTAAGAGCAGATTTTGATGCTTTAAACATTGATGAAGAAACAGGTTTGGCATTTTCATCTAAACATAAAGGATGGATGCATGCTTGTGGGCATGATGCTCATACAGCTTATTTAATGGTATTAGCAGAATCTTTAATAGAATTAAAGGATAGTTTACCTGGAAAGGTTGTTATTATTCATCAACACGCTGAAGAGTTAGCTCCAGGTGGTGCAATTGATATGTTGGAATCAGGTCTATTAGATACCGTAGATGAAATCTATGGTATTCATCTATTTCCAGACTTTACGCCTGAAGTTATTTCATATAGAAAAGGTCCTACAATGGGCGGTAGATCTCTATTTCATTTGAAGGTTAAAGGTAAAGGAGGACATGGTTCCAGTCCACATTTAGCAAATGATGCCATAATGGCAGCTAGTACGTTTGTGACGAATATACAAACAGTAATATCGCGTAGATTAAATCCATTTGATATGGGTGTAGTCACGATAAGTTCATTTAACGGCACGGGATCACTTAATGTAATTCAAGAGAATGTTGAACTTGCGGGTGATGTTAGATATATGGAAAATCGTATTGGCCATCAAATTAATGATGAAATCTTGCAAATGATAGAAGGTCTTGAAGAAACTTTTAATGTTGAATGTCAATTCCAATATGACTTAGACTGTATACCTTTAATTAATCATTATAAACAGACAGATTATTTAGTTGATATTTTAGCTACTAGTCAAGGTGAATATTTTAAATTATTGAAAGAACATGAACAACTAACAAGCTCTGAAGATTTCGCTAGTTACTTAGAAAAAATACCAGGAACTTTCTTTTTTGTAGGATGTAAACCTTATGATGTAGAAGAAGCTTTCTTTAATCATAGTCCTAAATTCGTGGTTAATGAAGATGCAATGTTGACTGCAAGCAAGGCATTAGGTGAAATAGTATTAAACAGGCTGTACATAGAAGAATAAGAAAGATATCGTCTTAAAGATACTTAAATAGATGTCACGAATAATAAAATAATATAAATTTTTAAGTAACCGTTTACAAAACTATAGTAAACGGTTACAATTATTTGTATAACTTGTATACAAGTATACGGAAGGTGAGGAAAGATAGATGAAACATCATTATCATTATCCGAGCGAATGGTTAAAATATCGTTCTACTGGTGAACAAGTAGCTAGTGAACTTCGATTGGGTATTATTAGTAAAGCCATTAATCAAGGCGATAAGTTAAGTGAGAATAAAATAGCTCAACAATTTGAGGTCAGTCGTTCACCTGTAAGAGACGCGCTTAAACTTTTGCAACAAGATGGTTTAATATCGCTTGAAAGAATGGGCGCAATTGTAACGGGATTATCAAATGTTAATCAGAAAGAAATTTACGACATCAGGCTCATGTTAGAGTCATTTGTTTTTGAAAGACTACAGTTAGATGATAATTCAGTCGTTATTAAAGAATTAAATAAAATTCTAAAAATGATGACTGTTGCTGTGGAATTTGAAGATGCTGATGAGTTTACAAGGTTAGATCTACTGTTTCATGAATCTATGATTACTACAATTAATCATCAATATATTGAAATGATATGGCGTAATTTAACACCAGTTATGGAATGTTTAATTTTAGTATCAATGAGACAGCGTATGGAAAAGGAACCTGAAGATTTTAAAAGAGTTATTCATAATCATAAAGTATATATTGAAGCAATAGAAAACAAAGATCGAAATAAAATGAAAGAAGCATTTCATTTAAACTTTGACGACGTAGATGAACAAATCGAAGTTTTATGGAATTCACAAACCAATATAGATAGAAAGTAGGGTTATACAATGAAATACATGATAGGTGTAGATATAGGAACAACAAGTACAAAAGCTGTTATTTATAATAACGAAGGGAAGTTTTTGAAAAAACATAGCATTGAATATCCTATGACAACAGATGAAATAGGAGTAGCTGAAGAAAGCCCTGAAGAAATATTTGATGCAGTGCTTTTCACAGTCAAAAAAGTTATAAGAGAAATAGACGCAAAACCTGAAGATATTAAATTAATTAGCTTTAGTAGTGCGATGCATAGCTTAATTGCGATGGATAAAAATAATCAACCATTAACAGAATGTATAACATGGGCTGACAATAGAGCAAGTGATTATGCAGAAAAAATCAATGAAGAACATAACGGTTTAGAAATTTATAAAAGAACGGGTACACCAATACACCCGATGTCACCGTTATCTAAAATATTTTGGTTAAAACATGAAAAACCTGAAATATATAACAATACAAACAAATGGATAGATATTAAAACTTATGTCATTTATCAATTATTTGGTCAATACACAATGGATCATTCTATAGGTTCCGCTACAGGTATGATGAACTTAAAATCATTAGATTGGGATAAAGAAGTATTAGATTTATTAGAAATAGAAACTTCTCAATTACCTGAACTCGTTTCAACAACACATATTATGAAAAATATGTCTAAAAAATATGCTGATTTAATGGGGATTAATGTAGATATTCCTGTGGTTGTAGGCGCTTCTGATGGCGTTCTATCTAATCTAGGTGTAAACAGTTTTAGAAAAGGAGAAGTAGCAGTAACTATTGGTACAAGTGGTGCAATCAGAACGATAATTGATGAACCAAAAACTGATGAAAAAGGTAGAATCTTTTGTTATGTCTTAACAGAAGACCATTATTGTATTGGTGGTCCAGTTAATAATGGTGGTGTAGTACTCAAATGGCTAAGAGACGAGTTATTAGCAAGTGAAGTAGAAACAGCTAAACGCTTAGGTGTGGACTCTTACGATGTATTAACTAAAATAGCTAGCAGAGTTCAACCAGGGGCGAACGGTTTAATATTCCATCCTTATCTTGCAGGTGAACGTGCACCATTATGGAATGCTAACGCAAGAGGAAGTTACTTTGGTTTGACTTTAACGCACAAGAAAGAGCATATGATCAGAGCAGCTTTAGAAGGAGTATTACTTAATTTATACACAGTTTATTTAGCGTTAATTGAAGTAATGGATAAATCCCCTAATCAAATTAAAGCAACAGGTGGATTTGCAAAAAGTGAAGTTTGGCGTCAAATGATGGCAGATATTTTTGATACATCTGTTGAAGTTCCTGAAAGTTATGAAAGTTCTTGTCTAGGGGCAT
Source organism: Mammaliicoccus sp. JADD-157 (assembly GCF_049310805.1). NCBI lineage: Bacteria > Bacillati > Bacillota > Bacilli > Caryophanales > Staphylococcaceae > Mammaliicoccus > Mammaliicoccus sp. JADD-157. Next base: position 43,072 of record NZ_JBMOVZ010000006.1, read on the forward strand.
GTGTTTTAGGGTTAAAAGCATTAGGTGAAATAGATGACTTTGAAGTGTTGAATAATATGGTAGGCAAAACATACCAACACCAGCCAATAGAAGAAAATGTTGATATTTATCAATCTTTAATACCAATTTTCATTAATTTAAGTCGTAAGTTAACAGAAGAATATAACTCAATAGCAGAATTCCAAGAAATGCATTCATAAGGAGAGATTAATATGATTTCAGAAATTACACCACTACTAGTCGTTATTGTAGCAGTTGGTTTACTATTAGCATTAATTATGTGGTTAAAGCTTAACACATTCGTTTCATTAATAATTACAGCAATGATTACAGGTGTAATGCTTGGCATGCCATTAAATAAAATCATTTCAACTGTCGAATCTGGTATGGGTTCTACACTAGGCCACATCGCATTGATATTCGGATTAGGAGCAATGCTCGGTAAGTTATTAGCTGATGGAGGCGGTGCAACGAGGATTGCACATACGCTAATTGATAAATTTGGTCAAAAGCGCATCCAATGGGCAGTAGTGGTAGCATCATTTATAATCGGTATCGCTTTATTCTTCGAAGTAGGGCTCGTATTATTAATCCCAATTGTATTTACGATTGCAAAAGAATCTAAAGTTTCAACACTTTATTTAGGTATACCAATGACAGCAGCATTATCTGTTACACATGGCTTTTTACCTCCTCATCCAGGACCAGTCATGATTGCAAAAGAATTTGGTGCAGAAATAGGTGAAGTGCTTGTATTTGGTTTAATTGTTGCGATTCCAGTTACAATTATTGCTGGACCATTATTTACGATGTTTGCCAAAAAAGTAGTTCCAGAAGGATTCACTAAGTCTGGTGATTTAAATTCACTAGGTAAGCAAAAAACATTTAAAATTGAAGAAACGCCAGGATTTGGTATTTCAGCTTTAACAGCACTATTACCAGTATTTATTATGTTAATTTCAACAATTGTTGATTTACTTACTGGTTCACCTGAGAATCCTCAAGGTGTACTAGGGTTTATCAGTTTTATAGGTGAAGCGGCAACAGCTATGCTGATTTCAGTATTGTTTGCTATATTCACTATGGGACTAAAAAGAGGTAAAAAAATTACAGAAGTTATGGATACATTAACAAACGCTATATATCCAATTGGAATGATGTTATTAATTATTGGTGGTGGCGGTGCTTTTAAACAAGTATTGATTGATGGTGGCGTCGGAAAAACTGTTGAAGAATTATTTACTGGCACAGCAATGAGTCCAATTTTACTTGCATGGATAGTAGCTTCTGTTCTTAGAATCGCTTTAGGATCAGCTACAGTCGCAGCAATATCTACAGTAGGTATCGTAGCGCCGTTATTAGAAGCTTCTGATGCGAATCTTGCTCTAGTCGTATTAGCAACTGGTGCAGGTAGTGTTATTGCTTCACACGTAAATGACGCAGGATTTTGGATGTTTAAAGAATATTTCGGATTAACAATGAAAGAGACATTTTTAACATGGACATTATTAGAAACCGTCATTTCTGTATCTGGTATTATATTTATACTATTTATAAGTTTATTCGTTTAAAAAAGACTAAAATTGTATAAACTTAGTATTTTAATAAGAATTATTCAAGCCTGATTTATCAGTTACTTTAACAGTTAGGCATTCCTAACTGTTAAAGTACTCAACTTTTAGAACACTTAAGAAACAAAAATTTAGAGTTAAGAACGATTCAACAAATTTAGAAAAAGACTTGATATACTTTAGTCATAGATAACACAACACGAACCACAATACATTCAATTCCTTAAAAATATTTCGTATATGTTTTTTCATGATAGTGAATGACTTTGTGTAGAACGTGTTTGGATAGTTATCTGTAATTGTAACGTTGAAATGGATCATAAAATGATTCAACTTATTTTTATAAAGTTTCCCGGCTTTATAAAAATAAATGTTTCCTTAATTAATAACCCTTCCCCGAAAAGCGCTCGTTAATTCCCGGACGAGCGCTTTTCACTTGCGAAATTTCAAATGTTAACTTTACTGACATATATTTTTATTTATTTTGTAGATAAAGTAAACTGTTTATATCGAACCATGGGGATGGAGAGATACATATAGGGGTAATTTACATAAAACGAGGCTGAGACAATTATTTGTCTCAGCCTCTATCGTGATATTGGCAGTAGTTGACTGGAATGAAAATACGCTTATATCAAGCTTTTCACTCCTAGTCACTCTTGCCGGGCGGTACTATGAAATCTTTTTTGAAAAATAAGATTTCTGTTCCAATCCGATTTATCTTAAGATGCTTACGATTGATTCGTATACATCATCCCAGAATTGTGTATTCTTTTTATATTCATCATGGATTTTATGATGTACTTCTTTTTCTTTTTCAGGGAAAGAAGAATCTTCTTTCGATGGTAAGTCTTTTCTTGTTTCTTCAACGAATTTTTGAACTGTAATGGCTCTAGGACCCCATACATGTTCTTGTTCATGTTTTTCATTTAAAAATACAAAAATTGGTATAGATCTTGCAGTACCATTTGTTAAGTATTGATCAATTAAATTTGTATCTTCATCTCTATGAAATACTTTAACTTCCATATTAGTGTAGTCTGCAATGTTCAATAGTACTGGGATATTCATCATAGCATCCCCACACCAATCTTCAGTGATGACGAGAACTTTATAATTTTTATCTTTTATTTTATCTAAACGTTCATCATTTTTAGGTAATTGAAAAGATTTATAAATTTCAATGAGTTCTTCTTTATTGGTAGTCATATCGTTTAAATATTCTTTAATAGGTTGTGATTGTTCATAATATGTAACTAGTTTTGTCATTTTAATTATCCCCCTTTTTATATACTAAATATTATAACAATTCTGAAATAAATCGCAAAGCAGAATAACTGAAGATTAATTACTCTACAGCATTTTCAAGAATTGAGAAAGTACCTTTATCTACATTTAGTTCAGCCAATACCCCGTATGGGATAATGCATTTCGGTTCATTATGACCAAAACTTGCATTGTAGAATACTGGCATATCTTCTTGATTCCATTCTTTTAACATTTTAGTCCAAACTTCTTTATATTCTTCATAATAAACATCATCTTGAGGACGACCAATAATTACGCCATTTATTCTTTCGAAAATTCCCATTGAACCAAATGCACGCACGTAATCTTCCATTAACCAAGGTGGAGCGTGGACTTCTGCTGTCTCAATGAACAATATAGCATCATCAAAAGCATCTTTATTTGGAAATATATCTGTTGCTTTTAAAGAATGGAATAATTCCATGCAACCTCCAATTAAACGTCCAGTTGCTTTTCCTTTTCCATTTAAAATTTCATACCCGTTATTATCGAAAGATTCTCTATTGATATCTTTGTTGCTTTCATCCCATTTTAAACCGTATTTTCTAATTTGGGGTGATGTAGGTACATCACCAACTGGCTCGTTTTGGAACCAAGTTTGTTTAATTGAATGAACAGTATAATCATCCATTGCAACATTTTCAGCGAAGTCAGTGAGTAGCAAAGGACCGTAAAAACTGGAAACGCCAGCTTGATAAAACATAAAATGTAACGCAGTTGTATCAGAATACCCACTAAATATTTTAGGATTATTTTTTATTAACTCTAAATCTATATAAGGCCATAAACGAACAGAGTCATCTCCACCTAGAGAACAGATAATTGCTTTAACTTCAGGATCTCTGAGTGCTTGATGTAAATCTTCTGCTCTTTTTTCAGGATGGTTGTATGTAAAATCTGAACCTTTAAGCGCATTTGGCATTACCTTTACTTTCAATCCGAATACATCTTTTAATCTTTCAATACCAACATTAGTTCTCCACATCATATCTTCTTCACCAGCTAAACCAGAAGACAAAGAAACAATCGCTACTGTGTCACCTTTAGAAAGCTTATTTGGCTTGATAAGTTTACTCATATCAAAACCCCCTTATTTATTTGTTGTGCATAGTATATCACACTGATATAACTTGAAATCAAATTTTTCAGATGATAATATGATGTTGTTTGTAGGAAAAGTGTTAAAATTAAATTGAAAACTTGAGATAATAATAAAGGGGAAACAGAATATGGATAAAATCACGTTCCTCAATTATTTAGAGGATGAATTGTCTCGTTTACCGAAGGCGGAAAGAGACAAAATTATGTATGAATATGAGACTAAGTTTTTTGAGGCTCAAAATGAAGAAGAACTTATCCATGAACTTGGCAACCCTAAAGCAATTGCAAAAAAAGTATATGCCAATACTGCTATAACTGATGCAGAAATGGCTCCGAATTTTAAAAATGTTTTTCATGCTATTATGGCAACTCTAGGACTAAGTTTCTTCAACATTTTATTTATCATTACACCATTTCTTTTTATAACATTTATTCTATTAATAGTAGTCTTAATAGGAGCAGTTATGATGTTAGGACCTATTGTTAGTGTTGTGAACATCTTTATTAATGGATTCCATTGGATAGATGTAACGAACATTATGTTTGCTATTTCATTCTTAGGACTCGGATTGATGCTCTTAATTACTGGATTAAAACTTATTGAAGTAAGTTACAAAGGCATATTAAAATATTTAAGATGGTGTATAAAAATCATTAAGAGGAGTGCAGAGTAATGAAAAAACTATTTTTTCTAGGTTTAAGTATTTTTGTAGTTTTTGGATTACTTGGTACTTTTCTATGGTTTTCAGTAAACAAACAGTATGAAAAACAAGAAACATACAAAAAAGTATTTAAAAACAATGAAACGAATCAAATTATAATTAATGCTCAAAATACAGATGTAGATGTAAAAAAGGGGCGTTATTTAGAAATTAATTACGATGGAAAACATAAAGTTAACGCAAATATAGAAAACAATTTACTACATTTTTCTGAGCAAGATAAAAAGCTTACATTTAACGCTAACTTTATTCCTTTTAGAAAAGTTAATAATCATCTTACGATAACGCTTCCTGAAAAAAATTATAATGCATTTAACATCACTACTAATACAGGTAATATCAATATAGAAAATGTTAAGAGTAAAAATAGTAATATTATTACTGGGACAGGGAATATAACGTTTGATCAAGTAGATTTTCAACATGTTAAAGCTATGGCTGATGTTGGGAGTATTGGTATTAAAAACTCCAAATTATATGAATTTAATGGAGAATTGGATACAGGTAATATCACAGTAGATAACTCAGTGTTAAAAAATAATGAAATGATAACTTCAATAGGTAATATCAAAATAATAGATTTGAAAAATGAATGTGATATCAAAGCATCTACTGAAGACGGAAATATACTTATAGATTATAAACATAAACCACAAGATACATTACTTCAATTACATGCTGATTCAGGTAGCACAAAAATAGAAAACAGTGCTTTTCACGGGGAAAAGGTTGGTAATGGTAAAAATGTTATTGAAAGTTATACTGATAACGGTGATATAAAAATTAAATAATAGGCTATATAAAATATAACCTCTAATCCGTTAAATTTAATTTATGGATTAGAGGTTATTTAATTGATGCATTTATTCACTTGCAAATATTATATCTGAATCTATTTCTCCTGTAACATATAGTGATTCTAAAGGTTTGCCTTGTAACCATTCATTAAATTTAAAAGTGTGTATATAACCATTTTCACCTAATGCAAATTTAACTTCTAGTTGTTCAGGAATATAAGCAGATGTGTGTATCGTACCTGACCAACTTCTAAAAAGTTTGCTATAAATTTCATAATCAGGGTTATTAAAGTATTCAAAAGCAGTTTCTAAAGATAAATTTTCGTTAGTTATATTTTCAATTCTATTATATCGCTCTACTGATTCTTTTATATAATTTCTATTTTCATGTGTTAATACTTCAAAATGATTCGTACAAATAATGTTCTCTTTAGTTACTACTGATCTTGGTGTAGCTTCTACAATAATGCTGTTGTTAGATGCATCCATCAAAATGTAACTAAATGAACTTCTATGTGGGATTTCTTTCAACAACGAAACAGCGTCATCAATATTTTTACAACATTCTAAAATAAGACGACCGATCATATAACATACAAATCCATCACCTGGCTTTTTACGATGCATAAAATTATAACCCATCGATAAACCATGTTCATTCATTCCGTCCATTCTTCCAGTTACTCGAGATGTTGGGCCAATTTGTGCGTAACCACCATCAGTAGGTTGGAATAAGCTGAAACGTCCATCATAAGTAGCAGGATTGTAATCATAGTTTCGAACCATAAAGTTTTTACCTAAAAATACAGAACAACCACTATCTTTAGCATAAACTCTATAATGACCGTAATTAAGAAGGACTTGCTCTAAAGGCATTTTTAGAGTATCTTGTATGCCCATCAGTTCCTCCCATATTTGCGGGGCGAATTGCTGATATATTTTTTTCGTTTCATTTATATTTATATCAAATCTAGGTCTTCTAACTCGCCATTCTTTTTCTCTGTTTTCGAGCATTTTAGTAGATTGTAACCACTTAGCTTGCGCAACTCCATAATCGTAGTGGTTTCCTCTAAATTCAAATGTTTGCATACTTACTTGTTGCAAAATCATCACTCCTATTCTTATTCATTTTGCTAGAAAATATTTCATTTGTCACGCAAATAAGTTATAAACCTTAATATTGGTCATAATTAATTAAAGAGATTGTAATAATGTCTTAACCTATGTAATTTTTTACCATGTTATATTTAATTTATCACATATCATTAAGTTATTTAGGAGGTATGTATGATGTGGAATCAAATATATATCTATACAAAAAAGAAATGGAAAGAATGGTACAGAGGTTAACAATTTAATTCAACTAAAATACAACAAGATAAGTATTTTAAACATAAAAAGAAAAATTGAAAATATCTATTATCAGAAAAACACACATTCGTTTAACTAATAAAACGAATGTGTGTTTTTGAGTTAATAATATTAAATTATTACAAGTTATCTGTAACAGGTGCAGATTCAACCTGTTTTTGATCACGCTTTGTTTGGTTTGACCAAAATATTGCAATACTAGGCCCTGTTAATAAGTGTATGAAACTAAATATTGCGCCTGGTACTGCTGATAGTGGATTAAAGTGAGCTGTAGCTAATGAAACAGCTAAGCCAGAATTTTGCATACCAACTTCAATAGAAATTGCTCGTTTATCAGGTCGTCCTAAACCTAATGCTTTGGCTAAAAGATAGCCAATAGTGAGGCCACAAACATTATGTAATAAAACGACACCAAACAATAATAAACCAGTTGCGATAATTTGTGTCTTATTACCTGCAACCACACTTGATAAGATCAATGAAATTGCAATAACTGAAATAATAGGTAAAATATCGACAGATTTCTCTGCTACCGGTCTAAAGAATTTCTGTACAATTACACCTAAAATAATAGGGATTAACACTACTTGAACTACTGAAATGAACATTTCCATAAATGATACTTGCAACCATTCTCTAGCAAATAAGAAAATGAGAGAAGGTGTTACAATTGGTGCAAGTAATGTTGATAATGTAGTAATTGAAACTGATAAAGCGGTATTTGCTTTAGCTAAATAACTAATTACATTAGATGCTGTGCCACCAGGACAACAGCCTACTAATATCACACCTAAAGCTATATCTGGACTAAGATTTAAACCTTTAGCAATTAAATAAGCAGTGACAGGCATTACAGTATACTGTAATATAACGCCGATAATTACACTCTTAGGTGATTTAAATACTTCTTTAAAATCATTCGTTGAAATGGTCATACCCATGCCAAACATCACTATACCCAATAAATAAGGGATATAAGGTGCTATTTGAGCGATGGTACCTGGAAAACTAAAACCTAAAATAGCAGCTATTAACATCCAAACGACAAAAGTTTTATTAATAAACTGACTAAATTTCTTTAAATTACTCATAATAAACACCTTCCAAATTATATAATAATCAGAATATTACCAATAATCAGAAGTTATTTCAATGGTATATTGGAAGAAATATTTAAAAATAAAAATCAAATGAAAACCGATACAATAAATGTTACATTTTATACAAGAATTAAATCGTATTCTATGAATTAGATGTATAATGAGAGTATATCTTTTATGTATAATGCTTATTATGTTATGATGTAAATGGTAGAAAATGATGATAGAGGTGACTTCAATGAACTGTATTAAAGGAATTTTCAAATTCTTTTTCATCTTAATTGCAATTACAACAGTAGCTGTTGGTGCAGGTGTAGCTGTCTTAGCATTTGTATTTAAAAAGGATTTTGAAGATCTAGAACAAAAAACTAAAGAGATAGTTTCAGAAATTGAATCTAATAATTAAAAATGAGGAGAGCAACCACTTAGTATAAGTGATTGCTCTTTTTTATTTAACTACTAAACTTTATTTTAATGTGTTAAAGAATATTAATTAAAATTACACTTTTAAAAATAATAGGGGTAAAGGTATATGAATAAAGTGATTTAAAGAATATTTAAAATTATAAATTGAATATTTAGGAGGGGGTGTAATTTTATTATGATCTAATTTTGTTTTTGAGTTCTTTTACGCTTTAATATAAAGAATATAGTAGTAGCTATAGCTATAAAAAGTGTGCTAAAAATATATTTAATTGTATGATTGTTTTGTCCTGTATCAGGAAGTGTTTTCTTTTCTGACAAGGCTTTTTTATTTGTATCTTTTTGTTCTGTCTCAGTGGTTTTAGAATTATTTGAAGTTAAATTGTCTTTAACTATAGAAATTTGATAATTATCATTTGTGTTCTGAGTGTTTGATTGTGAGTTGTTTAATGAATCAGTTTGGTTAGGGAAATGATTAGTATCATTTGGGTTGTTATTAGTAACTATGGCTTGAGGGCTAGTATTATTTGTAATATGGAGTGAAGCTTGCTTGTTATTACTACTGTATGTGTAATATTTATCTTCACCAATTTTGATTGTGGACTTAGTGTCTATACCTTGAATTTGTACATTAAATAGAGTGTCTCTTGGGATGTTCGCAGGGATTTCAATTACTACTTGACCATTTTGATTAGTTTTACCTGTAAATTCTTGATTGTTACCAATCAATTTAACTTCTATATTATTTAATTGTTGGTAAGTATTTGATATAACATTAATGCTAATGTTTTGGCTATTTATATTAGAAGGAGTAGAAATAGTATTATGAGATGATGTTAATCTATAGAGTTTATTAGGTTCAACCGTAAATGTTTGTTGATTAGAAGTAGTAAGTACGTAGCTTTTCTTTAAAGATGCATTTGGGATTTGTATAATAGCGAGTCCATCAGATTTAGTTGTTAAAGACTTCGTTTCATTATCTAATTGAATTTGAAATGTTTCATTAGGAATGGGTTGATTAGTGGAAGTGAGAAATTGAAAAGCAATGGGTGTTTCATTTGTTTCTGCATAGGTTATATTGGATGAATTTAATGTTATACAAATTAAGAAAGTAGTTGTAAAACTTATGAAGAGGAGAAATATCTTCATACACAACCTCCTTTATAATTAATATCACCGGTGATATTTTTATTATGCCATAAACAAGCTGGATATGCTAGTATTATTTTATAAAATTTACATAGAATTTTAAACTTATATAAAATCTATAAATATTGAGTTGTAATAAATTATAATATTCACTAAAAGTAAGGTGCTTCAGTTTTGCATCAAAGAGCATATAGGAGTAAAATAAACAAAAAGATTTAGATAAATAAAGGGGAGATGTTCTTGTATGATATGTAAAAGCTGTAATCAAGAAATGGTTGACGAACTTCGTATTAACGTACCAGGTACTCTAGTTGATGTAAGGTTAGTTAAAGAAGAAGAAACGGATGACGTCTTGAAAAAAGCGATTGCTGTACCTAAAGCTGCTGTTTGTTTATCGTGCGGTGAAGTAAAATACTACATAGAAGACATCGAATCATTTAAAGAATCATTAAAAAATGAATAGTAATAATTAAAGGGGTAAACCATAAATATAATGGTTTACCCCTTTATGTATAAAATGAAAGTTAAATCTTTTTTATATTTCTTACAGACGCATAACAATGTTCACCATTATTAAAGTAAACAGTGCGATCTTTTGTATCAATTCTATCAACATTTCGACGGTTTATAACAAAGCTGTTATGACATCTAAAGAATCTGTCGTCTAGATTTGTTAGTTCTTTTAGACTGCCGTAAAATTCGATTTGTCTATTATCAAGATGAGCTATTAATCGATGAGATTTAGTTGATGATTCAAAAAACATGACATCATCATATTGGACATATACTGAATTACTACCACGCGTTAATTCTAATTTTTCAACATTAGTATTTTTAGATAACATGCCTAAACGGATATAAGCAGTGTCTAAACAATCAATAACTCGTGTCTTGAGCTGATCAGGGTCATCTTTAAATATAAAATCCATAGCAGCAACTTTATAAACAAACGTTAAATAAGTTAATTCACTATGACTTGTAACAAAGATTATATTACCAATAGGGTCATGTTTTCTAATTTCGCTCGCTAAAGTAATTCCATTTATATCAGCATCTAGTTGGATATCTAAGAAATAACAACCGATATCATTAGAAGTCTTTACATGTTCTAGTAACTCATAAGGATCATTAGTCGCAAGCTCAATAGACATTTCTTTTTCTTCAATCATAATATAATTATTAATGATTGTTTGCATTCGTTCTAATTGTTTTGGGTCATCTTCGCAAATGATAATTTTCATCGTATCACTTCCTCATTATGATCATTTAAAATCTCGAGCTTTTGAATAAAGAATTGATCATTAATATACGTATCTAAAAAAACATTTTCAGTCTTTTCAGTTACTTCTTTTAATGTTGTTAAACCAATACCTCGTTTACGACCTTTTGTAGAAAATTGGTCTTCAAATAACTTATGTACTTTTGGTGTATCTTTAGAACATTTATTCATAAATACGAGTAGTACAGATTCTTCATTTTTAATAAAAGCAATTTGAATAGTAGGTGCATCAACAAACTCAGATGCTTCAATAGCATTATCCATTATGATACCTATACATCTACTCAACTCAACAATATTCATATTAATATGATCAATTTGTTCAGTAACTTCAACACTAATATTAATATTTTGCTCTTGGGATTGAATAATTTTAGTTGTTAGCAAACCTTTAATCTCTCTTACATGCAAGTTCTGTAAACCATTTATTTTAATCGTATTTAACTTCATATCATCATGTAAATGCGCAATATTTTCATCAAAATATTTGCTTAAACCATCCATATCTTCTTGTCTAATATACTCAGATAAAGTAGCAAGAATATTGATATAATCATGACGAAACTTTCTCATTTCATTATTAATCTGTTCAATTTGTAAGGTATATTTATAATAATGATTAATTTCCTTTTTAGTACGCTGTAAAGCCATTTCTCTGATGACCGTAAAAGAAATTAAAATGACAAAAATTGCCGCCACACAAACATACATAACATAAAATAAAGTTTGGAACTCAAACTCTTTTTCAGTATCATAGTTCTCAGGCATATAAATATAGAACACAAAAAATGATAGAGCAAGGAACGCAGCTAACAACAGTAAATAAATACGGTTATTATATAAATAACTTAATTTAAGTTTGTTCATTAACATCCTAATTAAAACTGCAATAGAGATAGTTATAAATGAATGGATAATAGTATAACAAATGAAATAATAAGTCATACTATCAACAATATCTATAATATATCTAGTAGTTAAAATTGATAAATAGTCAGAAACTACTGAAATAATAATAACGATTAAAGTATTTATAATGCCGAATAATTTAAATTTATTATAAAAAAATACAAAATTAAAAAGGCATACGTATATTATAGCCCCCATGCCAAACAGATAATAAAAAGAAAGTGAAGGGATTATGAACCCTATAAATAAGATTACATAATCCCTTTTGTTATATCGATAATTCTGTGTGATAGCTAATAAAATTGTAAATAGTACGACCTGTAATAAACCAAAAGGTAAAGATTCTATATTAGAAAGCGAGTCCATATATTACACTTCCTTATTGACAACTTATTGTTTTTCTTTTAATAATTCAGCTGGCACTTCAGTTTCATCTAAAAATGCTGTACACCCTCTGATTACTGCTTTCTCACCGATTGCTGATAAAACGTTAGAAATTGTTTTTGAAAATAATCCTGCTAATAAATTCATGATATTGTTTCCTCCTTTTTATAAAATATAGGTAATAGTGATACCGATTCGAAGATCAATCCCAAACAGATTAATTGTTGATAGGGTTCTTTAACGAATAAAGAAATGATTATCAAAATTGTTGCTGCTATGATTGACCTAAGTTTTAAACCCTTTTTCCACTTACCTAATAGTGGATGTTTTTTTGTTTCCATAGGTGCATATTTCATAATGATTATGTACCCTATGAGCGCTAATGTCAAAAATATCCAATACGGTACGTTTATATTGATGACAATTAGCGGTGTAATCACAAACATTATTAGGCTTTGAATGGTACATAAAAAAGTAGATTTTGCATGCGCACCAAATGCAAAATATCTTATAGCAAAATAACTAAGGTGAACAATAAGTGTATAGAAGAATATATGGCTTAGAAGGGCAGCACCATATATAACAACAGTCTTCATAATATTCCCTACAAATACTTCTAGTCCATACTTTACCTTTAAATAGCTTACATGGTCTAAATTATTTGAATTTTGAAGACTTGTAGCAATTTTATCAATTTGGGTTTGTACTGGTTGATACATAGCGCCCCTCCTCACACTTAATTATAAATCATAATGGTTTACATTTTACTTCTTTTGCCTAACTGTATTATTTCAATGCCCAACTGTTTGAGTTTTTATTTATATTTATATATTAACATATTTTTATTGCAGTTAAGCACGAAATATTACGACTTAGGGAAAACTTTAATTATATTAAATATAATATTATAAAATGATAATGACTAAGTAATAAGGTGAATAAAGGGGGTTCCTTTATGGCAGGTGACATAGTGAACGCTATCAGTAGTATTTTTAAGTGGTTTGTGGCGTTTTTTAGTGATTTATTTGGTTAATTTTCATTTGTTAAAATGTTATGATTATATAAGTTATTAGAGCGTATGCCTTTTGGTATACGTTTTTTATTATAGTTATTCAGTAATTTCATGTAGAATGAAGACAAAGAGATAATTTAGGGAGGAATTATATTTTATGAAAACACAAGGTTATATTGGTAGTTATACAAAAAAGGATGGAAAGGGTATTTATAGATTTGATGTTGATGAAAATGATCAAACTATAGAAAAAGTAGAAGTAGGCTATGAAGTAGAAGCTTCTACATATATTATGCAACATGATAAATATTTATACGCAGTTAAAAAACAAGGCGATGATTGTGGTGTCGCAAGTTTTCTAATTAATGAAGATAAAAGTTTAACATTTATAAATGATTGCTTAGCTTCAACAGAAGGTACAGGCTGTCATATTTCAATATCTGAAGATGGTAAATTTTTATTTGAAGCAGTATACGGTGCAGGCATAGTAAGATTATATGAACTTAATCCTGAAAATGGGGAAGTCCTTAGATTAATCGATTCATATCATGGTGATGGTAATGGACCTAATAAAGAAAGACAAGATGGTAGCCATATTCATTATGCAATGCAAACACCAGATTTAGACTATATTGTTACAGTTGATTTAGGGGCAGATGTAATAAGAACGTTTAAATACTCTTTAGACGGATTAGAACTATATGAAACGACGAAATTCCAAGCTGGAAGTGGACCGAGACATTTAGCATTCCATCCTAGTGGCAAATATGCTTATTTAGTTACAGAATTAAGCAATACTATAATTGTATTATCATATGAAAATGGCGTGTTTAGCCCGGCTACTGAACCACAAATGACTATTCCCGATGATTTTGAACTAAATTCACAAATAGCTGCAGTTAGATTAAGTCATGATGGTAGATTCGTATATGCGTCAAATCGTGGTCATAATAGTATTGCTGTATTTAAAATACTAGGTGATGGTGCGAATCTTGAATTAGTTGAAATTGTTTCAAGTGGAGGTACTTGGCCAAGAGACTTTAATATTACTCCAAGTGATTTATTCTTAGTTGTAGCACATGAACATTCTTATAATTTAGTGTTATTCAGTAGAAATAAAGAAACTGGTAAATTAACAGAAATAGAAAATGAACAAAAAGCCGCTGAAGGTGTATGTGTTCAATTTATCTGATTGAAGGTGAATAGAATGAAAATAGCTTTATATCAAATGCATGTAATACCAGGTAAACCTGATGAAAATATAGAAAAAGTTAGTCAATGGTTAGATAGTTTAGCTATAGATATAGATATAGCTGTATTACCTGAAATGTGGAACACATCATATCGATTAAATGAATTAGAGAACATTGCTGATGTTGATGGGGAAGTGATAATACCTTTTTTAAAAAACAAAGCAAAAGAGGTTAACAAACATATTATTGCAGGTTCTATTGCTTATAAAAAAGGTGAAGACATTTATAATAGAGCGCTTATTGTAAATAAAGAAGGGAAACTCATTAATACTTACGATAAAGCACATCTCGTTCCAATGTTAAACGAGCATCACTTTTTAACTTCTGGAGAAAAAAAGCCAACTGTATTTCATATAGATGAAATTGAGATGGGTTCTATTATCTGTTATGACTTAAGATTCCCTGAATTATCACGTTCATTAACATTAGAAGATGCTAAAGTCATTTTTGTACCTGCTGAATGGCCAAAATCACGTATTGATCATTGGAAAGCATTATTACAAGCAAGAGCAATTGAAAACCAGATTTACGTAGTAGCATGTAATACTGTAGGTAAATGTGATGATAACGAATTTGGAGGGCATAGTTTAGCATATAGCCCAGACGGTGCACTTATCGACTGTTTGTATGAAGGTGAAGGCACATTAGTTGTTAATTTAGATTTAAATGCCCAAAGCCAAATTAGAGAATCTATTCCTATTTTTAATAGTTTACGAACAGATTTATATTAAAATTAACTAAATAATTTTGAGTACGATATAAGAAAACTCTTCATTAGTGATAAAAAATCTAATGAAGAGTTTTTTAATTTTTAAGTGTAATGTTGTTAAAAGTAAAAGTTTTTATTGATATATTTAAATAAAAGTTTAAAATCAAAATTGTCATATATGTAGCTTTATATAAGGGGGGATTAGATTGTCTGAACAAGTAGATGTAGAATTTAAAAATATAGGCTATGAAATAGAAGGTAGTAAAATTTTAAATAAAGTGAACGGTAAAATATATCAAGGTAAGATTACTACAATTATAGGGCCATCAGGCGCTGGAAAGTCTACTTTATTATCATTTATTAATGCTTTAAACTCTCCAACAGAGGGCGAAATTTTTATTGATGGGCATTTAATTAATGAATATGAAGCTATTAAACTAAGAAGAAAAGTGCAACTTGTCTCACAAGAAGCAACAATGATTAATGGTACCGTTAAAGATAATTTAGAACTTCCTTTAACATTACAAAATAGAACTATGACAGTTAAAGAAGCTGAAGGATTTTTAAAAGATGTTGACTTACCAATATCATTTTTAAATAAAAATAGTAAAGAATTATCTGGTGGTGAAAAACAAAAATTATCATTAGCTCGCTCTTTAGTTACCAAACCAAGTGTTATGTTGCTAGACGAAGTAACTTCTGCTCTAGACAGAAGCTCAGTCGAAGCTATTGAATCATTATTAACACTCATTAATAAAAAGCATGATGTTACAATGATTTGGATTACACATGATGTTAACCAAGCAATTCGTATGAGTGATTATATTTGGGTCATGATGAACGGAGAAGTCGTTGAAACTGGTACAAGTGAAGAAATCAGACATACTACAAATGAGAAAGTAAAAAAATTCATAGGAGCTAAAATATAATGAGTATAACTTCTTTGATATTAATGGTAATTTTTATAATTATTCCTATAGTTATTTCTAAATCACTGAAATTAGGTTTAGAAAAAGACACAGTTATCGCTGGTATAAGGTCTTTTATTCAATTATTAATTGTAGGATATATATTACAATTTATTTTTGATAAAGATAATCCAATATTTATGATATTGATGGTCGTATTAATTATAGGTGCAGCAACTCAAAATGCTAGAAAGAAAGGCTTATCTATTCCAGGTATCACTTGGAAATTGTTGTTAGCGTATGTATCGATTGAGTTAATAACACAAGGCATTCTTATTGGTTTGAAAATTATACCACCAACTCCGCAATATGTAATTCCTATAACTGGTATGGTTATTGGTAATGCGATGGTGTTAAGTATTTTATTCTTAAATCGATTTATTTCAGAGATTCAACAAAATGAAAATTTAGTAAAGCTGATACTATCTTTAGGAGGCACACCAAAACAAGCTATTCATAAGCAATTGATGACTTCTATACAAACAAGCGCTATTCCTACAATAGAACAACAGAAGACTATAGGACTCGTACAATTACCTGGAATGATGAGCGGTCAAATTATTGCAGGTGCTGACCCAATTGATGCAGTATTCTTTCAAATCTTAATTGTATTTATATTAATAACATCAGCAGTTACAACGAGTGTAATATTAGGATTTCTATCATATCCAACATTATTTAATAGTAAAAAACAATTAATAGAAAGCCGTTTTGAGTAAATAAGGTAACAAATGATGTAAGACGAGATCTACGTGCAACATAACAGTCTCCTTATTGCCAAGATTACTGAGAAAAGTCCACATACAATATAGGAGTCAAGTACATTAATATCAATACAAAGAAAGAGGCTGGGACATAAATATTGTCTCAGCCTCTTTCATTATAATGGCAGTAGCTGACTGGGGTGACAATGCGCTTATATCAAGCTTTTTTCAACCCTAGTCATCCTTGCTGGGGTAGGACTACGAAATCTTTTTATTAAAATAAGATTTTTGTCCCACTCTTATTTATTTTTTAAACATTGCTCTGACGTATTTCCCTTTACCCTTATAAGGGGGGAAGAGCACGCCTGTTTCTAATTTCGTCGTTTTGAACATAATTCCTTTTTGGTTACTGAATAATTCAAATGATGCTTTTCCATGATAACGACCGATACCAGAGTGTCCTACACCGCCGAAAGGCAAGTTATGATTGCCAACATGCATTAACGTATCATTGATGCAACCACCACCAAATGATATACGATTAACAACTTCATCTGTATGATTCTCATCTTCACTAAATAAATATAGAGAGAGTGGTTTAGGTTTATTCTTTATGAATTGTATCGCATCTCCGAATGCATCGTACGACATAATAGGTAGAATTGGTCCAAATATTTCATCTTCCATTAAAACGTCATCAAACTTCACATTATCAACAATTGTAGGTTCTATATAACGATCTGTTACGTTAGTTTCTCCACCATAAACAATTTCACCATTTGTATTATTAATGAGCAAATTCAGTCTATTTGCATGTTTCTCATTAACAATTCTGCCAAAATCTTCACTGTTTTTAGCATTTTTAGTATAAAACTCTTGAATAGTTGATTGAATTGCTTTAATAAATTGTTGTTTGATTGATGCATCAATAATGACATAATCAGGTGCTACACAAGTTTGACCCGCGTTGATAAATTTACCAAAAGCGATTCGTTCTGCTGCAACTTTAATATTAGCTGTTTTATCTACAATAGCTGGACTTTTACCACCTAATTCTAGCGCAACTGGTATAAGTTGCTTACTCGCTTGTTCATATACAATTTGCCCAACTTTTGTAGAACCTGTAAAGAATAAAAAATCAAACGGTTGTTGTAATAATTCTTCTGTTACATTTTGTTCACCAGTTATGCAAGATATGTATGAAGCGGGGAATACATCTTCAATTATTTGTTGAATAATCTGACTCACATTAGGCGTAAGTTCAGAAGGTTTAACGACAGCACAGTTTCCTGCTGAAATTGCGCCAATTAATGGTTCCATTACTAATTGGAATGGATAGTTAAAAGGACCGATAATTAAAACCGTTCCATAAGGTTCGTTTACAGTATAACTTTTTGCAGGAAATAAGAATACTGGCGTATTTACGTTCTTCTTGCCAGCCAAGTTCTTGACATCCTTAAGCATCAACGAGATACTTTTGTAAATGTAACCAATTTCTGTTGCATATGATTCAACTGAATTTTTACCTAAATCTTGCTTTAATGCTGCTAATAATTCTGTTTCATGCGATTTAATAGATTTTTTTAATAATCTAAGTTGTTTTTTTCTGAATTTAATATCCTTTGTTATATCGCTATCAAAAAATGATTGAATTGTCTCGAATTGGTTTGCTATAGTCAAAGTTAATATCTCCTTTATAACTTCTATTGTATATATTTTAACAATAGTTATAATTAAAAGCGAAGTCTTTATTTCTAAAAAGTAAAAATTAACAAAAATTTATTAAGAAAAGGTGAACATCATGAAATTTGGTTTTATAGGTACAAATTGGATAACTGATAAATTAATAGAGTGTGGTAGACAAACAGCTACTTTCGAACCTTATGCTGTATATTCTAGAACAGAAGAAAGAGCTAATTATTTTAAAGACAAACATGATTTAAAAGAAATTTTTACAGATTTAAATCGATTTTGTGAATCATCCAATTTTGACGCTGTATATATTGCTTCACCTAATGTATTTCACTTTGAACAAGCAAAGTTGGCAATTGAAAATAATAAACATGTTTTAATAGAAAAACCAGCTACTATCAATGTGGAACAATTTGAAGCATTGTCTAAACTCGCACATGAATATAATGTAACTGTTATGGAAGCGATGAAATCAACTGTATTAAAACCATTTTTACAGTTTGCTAAAGCAAATGCAGATATCGGAGAAATACGTTATGCAGATTTTCACTATCATCAATACTCTTCTCGATATGATAAATATAAAGAAGGTATAGTTGAAAATGCTTTTAAACCAGAGTTAGGAAATGGCGCATTAATGGATCTAGGTGTATATGCAGTTGCACCGGCTATCCATTTATTCGGATTCCCTAAAGAAATAAAAGCAACAGGGTTCAAATTAGATACAGGGGCTGATGGCCAAGGTAATGCGATTTTAAATTATGATTCATTCCAAGTCACAATAAGTTATTCTAAAATATGTGATCGACCAAGTCCTTCTGAAATCATTGGAGAAGATGGTTATGTAACTATCAATAAGATAAGTGCTCCTACTGTTATAAATGTATTTAATAAAGATGGTTCAATAAAAGATACTTATAGTGATAGTGATGATTATACAATGAAAGAAGAAATAGAAGAGTTTATAAAATGTATTGAAAATAATAAAATAGAGTCTTCTATTAATACACACCAAAGAACGATAGACACTTTGAAAGTATTAGATGAAATTAGAAATCAAGTAGGGGTTCAATTTAATGACTAAAAAAGTCATAATAACCGTTAGTATTATTATCATTATATTAATTGTTATTGCTACAACTGTACCGTTTAAACAAGAACCATCATCTACTACAAGAGTTGTTGTGGATCACTTTAATCATAAATATGCTTTTCCAAACTGTTATGATTATGAAACAGCATCGAATTATATTGATGAAGTTACATTCAAAGATGCAAAAGACCTTGGATATCCACCAATGAATAAATGTACAGAACAAGAAGCTAAACCAAAACATAAAACACTTTTGAAAAGATTAATAGAAAGTACTGATATATAAGTGGTGAGACATTAGTTTCTAGATTGAAAAAAACCTCCTAATCCGTTAGATTTTTAATTAATGGATTAGGAGGCTTTTTACTTAAAATATTATTTCTTTAATACGTCGTGTGTGCTTTGGTCTTTGTCCATAACGTCTTTCACATATGGACATACAGGGTCTATAACTTTGCCTTCGTCTCGGGCCTTGTCAATAACAGTGTCTACTAACTTTCTAGCTGTTCCTTGTCCACGTAGTGACGGGTCTACAAACGTGTGATCAACTACGAGAACATTACCATCTGAATCATGATACGTGATTTCAGCATCAAATTGATCTTCTGATTCTCCAACATAGAACTTGTTCGTACCTTGTTTAATTTCCATTGCAAACACACTCCTTATAAAAGTTATTTACCTAAAACATCATCAATTGGTGGTACTACTTGCTTCTTACGTGATACCACGCCAGCTAATAATGCTTGGTTGTTTTCTAACTTAGTACTGAATGCTTTTTCAACAGCTTGTTGTTCTTTACCTAGAGCAATAACTGTTGAATCACTATTTAGTATATCAGTGATGATGAATACAAATAAATCATACTGCTCATTAGCAATGATTTTATTGATTTCATTTTCAACATCTTCTTTGATTTCTAATACTTCATTAACATCAACTGTGTTAACTTGAGCAACTCTAACAACTTTATCACCCATATTGAAAGATTTAGCATCCATATTTAATAGGAATTCTGGTGATTTACCTTTAACAGATGCACCAGCTTTAAGCATCTCTAGACCATATTCATTTAAATCAACATTGGCAATTTTCGCTAATGCTTCACTTGCTTTAATATCTTCTTCAGTACATGTAGGAGATTTAAATAATAAAGTGTCTGAAATAATTGCTGAAATCATTAAACCAGCAATTTCTGGTTTGATTTCGATGTTATGTTCTTCATACATTTTTTTAAGGATTGTCGTTGTACACCCAACAGGCTCTGCTCTGTAGTATAAAGGTGCAGCTGTTTCAAAATTGCTAATTCTGTGATGATCAACCACCATAGTAACTGTAGCGTCTGCAATATCATCAGCACTTTGTTGGAATTCATTGTGATCAACTAGGATAACTTCTCTATCTTTTACAGAAGTTTCTAATAGTGATGGCGCTTCTACTTTGAAATAATCTAAAGCGAATTGTGTTTCGTCAGATACTTCTCCTAATCTTACTGCTTCTACATCATTACCTAATTCTTTTTGTAAGTCTTGCATTACTAAAGCTGAAGCAATAGTATCTGTGTCAGGATTTTTATGTCCAAAAATTAATGTATTTACCAATGTGAATTCTCCTTTTACTATCATTATTCTAATATTTATTTTAACATGAACGAAACGTCTATTCTACAACAGCGCCTAGACTATTTTCAAAATGTGTAAGAGCCCAATCATGCCCAGCTTGATTGAAAGATGCCACGCAATTTTTTGGAATATAAATTCGATAATTAAGGTTGTAAGCATCAACAGCAGTATGTAAAACACAAATATCAGTACATACGCCAACAATTTCTATTGTATCAATATTGCGCTCTCTTAAAAGGCTATCTAAATTAGTTCCATAAAATGCGCTATATCTAGTTTTATCAATCCAAAATACATTTTTTTGATTTTTAATTTGTTCATATTGAGGTTTTAATGATTGATATAAATCGCGACCTTCAGTACCTACGATATTGTGTGGCGGAAATAATTTAGTTTCAGGATGATAAGGGTCGTCTTTATGATGATAATCCATTAAATAGAATATATTTTCGTCATTTTTATTATATGAGTCAATTTTACTAAATATATTGTCTTCGATTACTTGTCCCGGCTCACCACAAGTTAAGTTACCATTTTCTGCTACGAAATCATTTGAATAATCTACTACTATTAATGCTTTCTTCAAAATAATATCCCCCTAATTGTTTATATTTAATAATCGGTGTAATATGTTTATAAGAAAAGTATACGCTAAATCAAGGTGGTTTTGAAGTTATGACTAGAATAATTAATGTTGCGAATTATGGTGCCAAAGGTAAATGTGGCGTTCTAGATACTTTAGGGATTC
This sequence comes from Mammaliicoccus sp. JADD-157, assembly GCF_049310805.1. Lineage (NCBI taxonomy): Bacteria > Bacillati > Bacillota > Bacilli > Caryophanales > Staphylococcaceae > Mammaliicoccus > Mammaliicoccus sp. JADD-157. Next base: position 64,987 of record NZ_JBMOVZ010000006.1, read on the forward strand.
AACTCGCTTTATTTGAAGCGAGAAAAGGGCCAGTAACTGTTTATATACCTAAAGGTGAGTACCACATTTTATATGAACTTGTGATTTATCGTAATACAAATCTTATATTACACGATGATGCTACATTAATAAGAAAATCTCCTAGCGCTATGTTGAAAAATGGACACAGTTTTAAGAAATATTATGGTTATGAAGGACATGGCAATATTAATATAATTGGTGGCACTTTTGATGCATATGGTGATACTAATAATACAAATAACACGATTATGTCGATAGGTCATGCTAAGAATATTCAGATTCATGATGTCACGTTTAAAAATGTAGTAGGGGGACACGCTATTGATGCCTGTGGATTGGATGGATTTTATGTGACGAATAGTCATTTTCTAGGTTTTAGAGATGATAGTGGCACAAGATCTTTCAGTGAAGCTATCCAAATTGATATACAAACAGAAGGAGCATTCCCTAAATTTGGTGCAACAGATGGTACGGTTACAAAGAATGTAATAATAGAAAATTGTTATTTTGGAAATTCCGGAGATATGAATATGTCTGCATGGAATAGAGCTATTGGGTCACATGCAAGTATGTATGATTGCTTTTATGAAAACATACATATACAAAATAATAGATTTGATGGGCTGGGAGATTATGCAGTAACAATGCTTAAATCAAAAGAAACTACGATTACAAATAACTACTTTGTTAATTGTGAGGGTGGCATTCGTTATTTAGCAGTGCCAACAGGTAAGTATTCTATGGATATCAATAAAGTAGATAAAGGTGCACAGTCTGGTTCCACATTGTTAATAGGTAACAATAAGTTTGAAAATATTAAATCAAAACAAAGTATTCTTATAAAAAGTTATGAAAAATCAATCAATAAAGATATTTATATTTATGATAATAAATTCATTGATAAAATATCTGATAAAATTCAATTTATTAACGCCTCAGATATCTATTTGTATAATAATTTTAATTTATCGCAAATTAAACAAAAAAATGTAGAGCGACTTAATGAAATTATAGAAGGAACTGAAAATAAATAATATTAAGATATAAAAAAGTGCTCACAATCCCAAGGTTGTGAGCACTTTTTTATATCATTTAATTCTATATGTAAAATCTATATATCTTTATTAAAATTACCTAACACGTTAACTTTGAAATCTAATGTTTTTAATATTGTAATTACTTTCTTCATTTCTACGTCATCAGCGCTACAATCAGCTTGCACGAAGAAGTGATACATGCCTAATTTTGTTTTTAAAGGACGTGATTCAATCCATGATAAGTTAATGTTAAATAAAGCGAATGTATTTAAAATGCTTGCTAATAAGCCTGGTTTGTCTTCATCAGGTGTTATAAGTAAGATGCTATCTGTCGCTTTTTCAACTCGTTTTTGTTCAGAGGAAAGCACTAAAAATCTAGTTGTGTTATGTGGATAGTCTTCAATATGTGTTGCTAATGCGATAACATCATTGCGATCTTTTTCTAACCCCATTGGTGCAATTGCTCCAGTGTGTTCATCTATTTCATCTAAACTTTGCACAGTACTGTTTGAGTAACGATATTTAAATTGATGTTTTGTTATAAATTTTGATGTTTGATTAATAGCAGGGGCAATTGATACAACTTCTTTAATATCTTCTAAATTTGTACCTTCTTTAACGTATAGTGAAAAAGCTATGTCTAAATGTAGTTCATCGATAACATGAACTTTTTGTTCTGTTAGTGTATCAGCAATAATATTAATTGTACCTTCTATTGAATTTTCAATAGGGGCAATAGCTATACTATCTTTATCTGATTCAATTGCTTTTACAACTTCATATAAGTTAGATTGTGGTATGTAATCAGTAATATTTTCATTTTTATAATTTAATGCTGCCATATGTGAGAATGTCCCGGTAGGACCTAGATAGTATAATTTCATAAAATTCTTCCTTTCTAATGAAATGGACATTTATTGCCTTTCTTTTTATATAAAAAATTTGGACTTCTTGTTTCATTATCATATCCTTTATGATAATTATGTACAAGAGATGGTGACAATGGTGGGGCAAGCCAGCTCCATTTCCCAGTAACTTTACGATTTTTATTTTCTTCATTTTCTTCAAATTTCTTGAACTGTTTTGATGCTGTGTAATGGTCAACTATGGATACACCAGCTTCTTTAAATGAATGGTAAACAGCATAATTAAATTCAACTAATGCTCTATCTCTCCAATAACTTGTGGTCTTAGTAGTATCAAGGTTTAATGCATTAGCAATATCTTTTAGCTTGTCGTAACGATATTCATCAGTAAAATTACGTACGCCAATTTCCGTCTCCATATACCAACCGTTAAAAGGAGCGGTGTGATAATAAAGGCCACCGATTTCTAAATCCATATTTGAAATGATTGGAACAGCGTACCATTTTAAGCAGAGTTGCTCTAAAAGGGGATACTCATCATGTTTAATAAGTATTTCTTTTATGAGATTGTCTTTATAAATATGATAATTTAATGGTTGTTGTTTATAACGATATATTAAAGGTAATAAATCAAAATCAGTGTAATCACTTTTCCAATTTAAATGTTCAGCTAATTGAGTAATATTTTTTGATTTTGGATCACCCTTATTTTCGTAACCTGCATATCTAATGAGTTGTTCATTTTTAATTTCAAAGTCATTTGAATAAATACTAATTAATGGTCTGATTTTTCCGTTGTTGGTAGCTATTTCAATATGATTTTCTATAGAGTGGACAAAATCTATTTCATTATCAATAAAGCGCATGTCTCTAACATTTAATTTATCCCAAAACAGTCTTCCAATACATCTATTAGAGTTTCTCCACGCAACTTTAGCACCGTATATTAACTCATCTGTTGTATGTTTATAAGTGTTTGTTTCATTTATTTCATTGATTATTTGTTGGATTCTTTTCTTTGTTTCTTCGTTATCGATATTTAATTCTTGATGCATAGATTTAATAAAAGCAGTCGCTTTTTCCTGTAACATATTAACACCTCTATGTTCTAGTATAAGCGACTGCATATTTTTAACAATATTTGATTTATGACAATTTACCAATTTTTTATATCGTTTCGTTCACCTTTAAAATTTCCTGATTTTTTATGACGTTCAGATAGTACTTCTTTTACTTCTTCTATTGATACGCCTCTATCATGAAGTAAGACAAATAGGTGATACAATACATCGGCCACCTCATTTTTAAGTTCTTCATTATCTTGTTTCATTGAAGCAATGACAACTTCAAATGATTCTTCGCCAAACTTTTTAGTGATTTTTTCAATACCTTCATTTAATAAATATTGTGTATAAGATTGAGAACGGTTTGATTGAACACTTTCTTGAATAGTTTCTTCTAAAGATTCTATAGAAAAAGGCTCATCGGTATTAAAGCAACTTTGCGAACCTGTGTGGCACGTCGGACCATCTGGGTTAACTTGAATTAAAAGTGTATCATCATCACAGTCTAAATTTATGTCTATCACATGTTGAATATGATTTGATGATTCACCTTTTTTCCAAAGGCGTTCTTTACTTCTTGAATAAAACCAACAAACTTTATCTTGAACTGTTAAATTAAAAGCTTCCTCATTCATATAGCCAAGCATCAACACTTGTCCTGTTTTATAATGTTGCAATATAGCTGGTAGTAATCCTTTAGAAAAATCTGGGGAAAGGTTATTCATCTCACGTCAACTCCTTCTTTTGCTAAATGAGATTTAACAGCTTGAACTGTCGTTTCTTTATCATGAAAAATACTTGCTGCTAAACCAGCTGATACATCAGTTTGTTTGAATAAATCTACAAAGTGTTGACTGTTTCCGCCACCACCTGAAGCGATGATAGGTATAGAAACATGTTTCTTAATCTCGCTAAGCAAAGTATGGTCAAAACCTTGTTTAACACCATCATAATCCATACTTGTGACTAATAGTTCACCTGCACCTAAAGATTCAACTTCTTCAACCCAATCTAACACACGTTTATCAGTTCTCTTCTTTCCACCATGTGTATAACAATACCAATCTTGTTTATCATCTTTCCATTTAGCATCAATAGCTATACAAATGCATTGCTTTCCAAATTTTTCACTTGCTTCTTTAATAAAAGATGGATTGTTAAGAGCGCTAGAATTTAGTGAAATTTTATCAGCGCCATGGTTAAGTAGTGATGATATATCATCTATAGTACTTATACCGCCACCGATTGTTAAAGGAAGGAATAACTTAGATGCAGTTTCAGAAATAATATCTAACATCATTTGATGTCCATTTTCAGTTTTAGAAATATCTAAAAAGACAAGTTCATCTGCAGCTTCGTTATTATAGTATTCAGCTAACTCAACAGGGTTACCGATATCTCTTAAACCTTTAAATTGAACGCCTTTAACGACACGCCCATCTTTTACGTCTAAGCATGGGATTATTCTTTTCTTTATCATGAAATGCCCTCCCAAAATGAATCTGTATTTGCTGCTTTTCCGACAATCGCTGCGTGAACATTTAATCTTTCTAGTTGTTCAATGTCTTGTTTGCTACGAATACCACCAGAAGCAATAATTGGTATATTAGTCGAGGTTACGAGACGCCCAGTGAGTTCAAAGTTAGGGCCTGATAATTTACCGTCTTTAGAAATGTCTGTATAAATAATGCCACCTAGTGGTAAGCCATCAATTTGCGTAATAAATTCAAATAAATTGATACCGGCATCGTCAATCCATCCATTTAATTTAATTTCTTCAACATAAGCATCAACAGATAAGTAAATTTTGCCAGGATATCTATGCGCAATTTCAGATAGCCAATTTATATCGCTTATACCTTTAGTACCTACAATAATGTATTCAATCCCTTTATCGAAATAGGCGTCTATCGTTTCAAGTGTTCGAATGCCACCGCCAACTTCTATAGGTAAATCTGTTAAATGTACGAGTTGTTCTATGTAGTCTGATTCAGTAGGTTGTTGATTTTTTGCACCAATTAAATCTATTACGTGAATTCTAGACACGCTTTTGAATTGTGAGTAAAATTTAATTGCTTCTTCAGCTGTTCTATTCATAGATTCTTTAGAGTCATATTTTCCTTCTGTAAGTCTTACATTTGTTGAATCAATTAAGTCAATTGCTGGCCAAATTTCAATCATGTAAAAAACCTTCCTTCAAAGCTTTGTCTAGTATTTTTAGTCCAAAATCACCGCTTTTTTCTGGGTGAAATTGTATACCGATAATATTTTCTTTTTGAACAATCGCTGTTATAGATTGACCATAATCGGCTGTCGCTACAATAGGTAAATCAGTTGTTACATGGTAAGAATGAATAAAGTAAACATCTTTATTTAGTAATGGATAAGTACTCTGTAAAGTGTTCCAACCTAAATGTGGAACAGGGTAGGGACTGCTAATAGGAACAACTTTGCCTTCTAGTAATCCTAGTCCTTTAGTTGAACCTTCTTCACTAAATTCAAATAACACTTGCATACCTAAGCAAATACCTATAATACGATGACTATCTTTAATGTCGTGAATTACACGATCAAGTCCACTTTTTTGAAGTTGCAACATCGCGTCTTTAAAATGCCCAACGCCTGGTAATATAACGTGAGTACTTGATTTAATCATTTTTTCATCTGATGTTAGTACAGCATCGTAACCTAAATTTAGCAATGCGCGTTCTATATTTTTAATATTACCTAAACCATAATCGATTATCGCAATCATTCGATCACACCTTTAGAAGAAGGGATACCTTCATAATCATTTGCACTTAAAGAAATCTTAAGACTTCTAGCAAATGCTTTAAAGATACCTTCTATTTCGTGGTGTGTATTTCCTCCTCTTAATAAATCAATGTGGGTCGTAAGACGAGCATTAATGACAAGTCCTCTAAAAAATTCTTCAACAAGTTCAGTATCAAATGTACCAACTTTTTCTCTTGAGAATTCAGCATTAAAAGATAAATAAGGACGACCACTAATATCAGTTACAGCACGCGCTAATGTTTCATCCATCGGAATATAGAATGAACCATATCTTGCAAATGACTGCTTATCTTTAATAGCTTCAAGTAATAATTGTCCGATAACTATGCCGATGTCTTCAACAGTATGGTGGTCATCTACGTAAGTATCTCCATCTACTTCTATGTTTAATGAGATACCACTGTGGAAGCTAAACAAAGTTAACATATGGTCTAAAAACCCTACACCGGTATTAATATTTGTTTCTGTATTTTCAAAAGATAATTCGATATCAATATTAGTTTCTTTAGTTGTTCTTTTCTTGCGATAAGTCATATGATTTCCTCCAGTCAATTACAATTTGTTCTAATTCATTCAATTGGTGTTCAGTAGCGATAGAATAACGTACAGTATGTGACATTCTATTGTCACCATAAAATCTAGGGAAGAATCCGTTACTGTAAATGTATTCTCCTAAATCATTTGCTAAGTCACCATACGTTAATACAAAGTTTGTCTTAGAAGGTATAACATGGATGATATCACTCACATGTTCTTCAAATATATCGCGCAATTGTATGCTTAAATTTCTCTGTCTGTTTATTAACGATTGAACCCGATCTGTATCATCAAATAAAGACTTAGCGATTTGTAAAGTAAGTGTATTTAAAGGATATGGATGAGCAATACTATTTAATTTTTGGATAGTCTTTTCAGTAGAAATGACAATTCCTACTCTTAAGCCTGCTAATGCAAAAGCTTTACTCAAAGTTCTCATTTGAATGACATGGTCCTCTAAGTCAATTACATATGCATCACCAAAATCCAAATATGCTTCGTCAATTACAAAATATCCTCCGATTTCTTTCATAAGTTGAGAAATCTCGTTTAAAAATTGTTCAGGATACTGTATGCCTGAAGGATTGTGAGGGACACTCATTATGAAAAATGCTGGTTTAATGCGTCTAATTTCATTTAAGATTTTATATAAAGAAAACGTGAAATCAGGTTCTGCATCAACATAATAAATAGGTCGTTTAATTTGTTGAGCGTACGCAGTATACATAAAGAAATCTGGATTTAAAGTTAGAACAGGACCTTCAGGTAGAGCAATCATACATTTTTGAATCCACTCATCGGAACCATTAGCTGCAGAAATCTGATTAGGAGATAATCCATAAAAGTTAGCATAAGATTCAAGAAATGCATCATACTCTTCATCTGGATAGAAATTAAATTCTGATGAAGCAATAATTTCTTTTAATTTTTCTGACTCCATAGCAGGTATGGGGCTTTCATTTTTATTAATCCTTATCATATATCAGTACTCCTTGTTGTTATTTAATCTGATTTCTAGAGATTTTTTATGTTGATATAAGCCTTCCTCATCAGCAATTTTAATCGCACTAGGTGCTATTTTTTGAAAAGCATATTCATCTAAATGTATAACAGAATGGCTAGTTAAAAAGTCATTTACTGTTAAACCATTTGAGAATCTTGCTGTTTGGTCCGTAGGCAATACGTGACTTGGCCCAGCAGAATAATCTCCGATAGCTTCCGGTGAATATTGACCTAAGAACATCGCACCAACATATTTAACTTTGCCTATATATATACTAGGATCAGTTGTTTGAATGGATAAATGTTCTGGAGCTATATAGTTAACGATATCAATAGTTTCGTTTGTGTCAACTGTATGAATAGGGTAGTGATAGTCAGAAATACTTTTTTCTATAATCTCTTTTCTTGGAGAAGCATCAATCGCTTTTTGTAAATTTTGGCTTACTTTAGTTAAAAATGATTTGTCTGTTGATATAAGAAAAGTTCTTGCTTTCTCGTCATGTTCTGCTTGAGCTAAGATGTCTTGAATGATGTAATCTACATTAGAATAATCGTCCGCAATAATGGCTATTTCACTAGGACCTGCGATTTGATCAATACCAACGACGCCATATAATAATTGTTTACTTAAAGATACAAATTGATTACCAGGACCTACTATTTTGTCGACTTTTGGAATTGTTTCAGTTCCGTAAGCTAAAGCAGCTATACTTTGTGCACCACCAACTTGGAAGACGCGATTTACGCCAGCAATATAACATGCAGCAAGAATAGCTGAATTAATACCATCTTTTTGAGGTGGTGTTACGACTGTAATTTCTTTAACATCTGCAACTTTTGCTAATGTTGCAGTCATCAATACAGTAGAAGGGTAACTTGCTTTTCCACCGGGTACATAAATGCCGACTTTTTCAATAGGATGATAAAGTTGGTATGTTTGACCAGTTGTGACATTTTCATGTTTGATTTTCTGTTGAAATGTTTTAATGTTCTCGTGACTATTCATTAATGCTTGTTTTAATTCTTCAGAAATTAAATTAATGCTATTTTCTATTTCTTGTTTAGAAACTTCTAAATTTTCTAGTTTAACATTGTCGAATTTCTCATTATATTTAAATAATGCATTATCTTTATTTTCTTTAACATCGTTAATTATATTTTTTACATTTTCAGTATGACTAGCTTCAGTGATACAATCTTGTTCAAATTTTTGTTTGAATTCAGTTTTAGATAGCATTAATAGACACTCCAATCTCTTTAATAAAGGATTCTATGCTTTTGGACTTACTAAAGAACGCATGTTTATTGGTTATTAATTTTGCATTAATATCTCCTATGGATTCCTTTTCTTCTAATCCATTAGATTTAAGGGTGGTACCTGTTTGGACTATATCTACTATAGCGTCTACCATATTAACGACTGCAGCTAATTCTACAGACCCGGACAATGGTATGATGGATACATCTTGTCCTTTTTCTTTAAAATACGCTTTTGTTGTTTTAACGTATGTTGTAGCAATTTTTTTATATTCCGTTACTTCTGGTTTGCTTGCAACAGCAAAATGACAATATCCAAACGGTAAATCGACCAAGTTATTTACATTTAAGTTCTCTTTTTCATCTAAAATATCACTACCTGTAATACCAATATCTGCAATACCTTGTTCTACGTACGTTGAAACATCTTGACCTTTTACTAAGATAAATCTAACGTCCTCACTTTGAATTTGTAATTTTCTCTCTCTATTATTTAATGCTTCTACCCATTTACTGTTTCCGTTTGAATCAATAAATTTTATGAAGTCTTTTAATAAACGACCTTTACTTAATGCAACTGTTAACATAAGAACCTCCTAATTTAATTGGATACCAAAGCCAAATCCTTCTAAAGTGCCCTTATAATGACCGCCTGAAGCTATTGGATTTCCATTTTCGTTTTGATAAAGTTGAATAAAACTTCCCACGTAATAAGATTTTGGAGGCATTGTTGTAATATCTAAATGTACGTGTTGAACACCAGATTCTTTAAGTGCCTTTTTCCAAAATTGTAGAGACTGATAAGTAGGGTGATTAACATCAGCAAAAGTTGTTAGAAATTCTAATTGTTTATGTGTTGGTGTTTTTAAAAGTTTTACAACAGGATGTTCTTGTGTTAATAATTTTGATATTTTCGAAATGTTACGTTCACTTATTGCCTGATACAATTCATCTGTATGTTCTTCTGAAGAAAGCAATAAATCGAATAATTGATAATGACCGATTACAGCAAAATCAATATTTAAATCTAGTTTAGTATGAATAAAATCGTAGATATATTGATAACATTGAAGCATGTCTTGTCTAGTCGGGTTAAAAATTTCGATACCTAGGTTTGTGTGAATATGTTCATTCACTGCGATAGGTCCTGCATAAGTAACACGGGATGCTTTCAGTTGATATTCACGGCTATAATGTTGTATTTGATCTGTCCAATCATTTCTTAAACTATAGAATGAATCACCATTTTTCCAAATACTGCGTGTATCTAAACTATCTAAATCATCTTGTGTTAGTTGTTTCCATTGGAGTTTTTCAATAAAACTCATATCGATTACTTCGAAATTTCTTTCATTAAAATAGTTTAAAAAAGCTAATTCTTTCTCTTTGTTTGAAATAACATCTTCTTTATAACGTACATAATCCATATTATTAACCTCGCTTTTACTCTCTACCAAACTAAAGTGTTTTTTAATTTATAGAGAATACTATAACACGGTTAATTTAACTTATCAATTGAAAGTTCTGAAAATTTGTATAGTTTAAACAATTAAAAAAATAGTCCGGGTCATTTTTTATGTCCCGGACTCTAATATAGAAATTTTATGATTGTGCTGTTTCAGTTGGTGTTTTATGAAATAGTAATAAAATGAACACGATAAATATAAATGAAGCAACCATTGTAAAGAAGACAGTACCATTTGATATTTCAATAATTGCGCCACCTAGCATCGGTCCGATTATACTACCAACACTAAACGACATAGCAATCATTAAATTCCCGGCAGGTAAGTTGTGTCGTGGTGTTAAGTCTGTCATAAAGCTGACACCTAAACCATAAAATGATCCAGTGAATAATCCGGCTGTAAGGAATAGAGCCATCATAATAAATGGTGTCGTTGGTAAGAAGTCGCCCAATAGGAATATAACACTGCCTATTAAAGTTAACCCTGTTAATACTTTTTTACGTCCATGCAAATCACTGAACATACCAATTGGTACTTGGAATAATATTGCTCCAAGGCTAAATGCAGGTAATATTAATGTGATACTTGTTACATCTAAACCATTTCTTAAACCGTATACTGGGAAGTTACTGTGTAAACCAGCTTCAAATAACCCGTATAATAATGGAAACATAAATGCAATCCAAGAAGTTTTGATTACATCACCGAAGTTTTTCAATGTATTAATCATGCTAATAGGACGAACATTAGATGACGGAAATTCATTGTGTATTAATAAAACTAAAGAAATTGTAATAATGGATAGAATTGCAGATAAGATAAATGGTAATGTTTCTGAAACATCTACGAGTTTAGCCAGTAGAGGTCCGAGCATAAACCCAGCAGAAAAACTAAAACCATATACAGAAATGGTTCTACCTAATTTTTCTTTAGGTGTGATATGAGTTAACCATGTTTGTGTACTGAAATGTAACATATTATCGCCAATACCTATTAAAAGTCTTAAAATAAACCAAATGGATAAGGTTTTTAAAACAGGGAATAAGAGTAAGGATAATGCGACTATAGCGCCACCTATTAAAATCATATATTTAAATCCACTGCGACGTACAAGACCTTCAATAAAGAATGAAGATAGAAATACACCAATATATAAAGATGTTGCATGTAATCCATTTAAAGAACTAGAGACACCGCTTCTTTCAAATATGACTGATATTAATGGTAAAAGCATCCCTTGTGAGAAACCAGAAACAGCAACAATGATTGAGAGTATAATAAATAATTTTTTAAATGATGAATTTTTCATTTCGTAGCCCCCCCACGTATTTATTTGACATCTTTAGTATTTTATCACAGAGATAAATCACTTTATATGAAGAAATTAAAATAATTTCAAATTCTAAAATTAATTATCAAAAGTATGATAAAATAATATAAAATTACATAATCTGAGGAGTATCTAACAATGTATATATATGAAGACGATAGTTTAATGTTACACACGGATTTATATCAAATAAATATGGGAGAGACTTATTGGGGCGATGGCATTCACGAACGTACAGCAGTATTTGATTTATACTTTAGAAGTATGCCTTTTAATAGTGGTTATGCTATTTTTAGTGGTTTAGAAAGAATAGTTCAATTTATTGAGAATCTTAAATTTACAGAAACTGATATTGAATACTTAAGAGAAGTAGGCTATAAAGATGATTATTTAGCTTATTTAAAAGAATTACGTTTTACTGGTAACATTCGTGCAATGAGAGAAGGAGAGCTTTGTTTTAATAATGAACCATTAATTAGAGTGGAGGCGCCTTTAATACAAGCGCAATTAATCGAAACAGCCTTATTAAATATAGTGAATTTCCAAACTTTAATTGCTACTAAAGCAAGTAGGATTAAGCAGGTAGTGCATGATGAAATCGTTATGGAGTTTGGCACAAGACGCGCACAAGAGATGGATGCTGCAATTTGGGGAGCTAGAGCTGCTGTTATTGGTGGTTTTGATTCAACTAGTAATGTGAGAGCTGGTAAATTATTTGGTATTCCTATTTCTGGAACACATGCCCACTCAATGGTACAAACATATGATGATGAATATGTAGCATTTAAAAAATACGCTCAAAGACATAAAAATTGCGTTTTCTTAGTAGATACATTCCATACACTAAAATCGGGTGTACCAAATGCTATTAAAGTGGCTAAAGAACTAGGCGATAAAATAAACTTTATTGGAATTCGTTTAGATTCTGGAGACATCGCGTATTTATCTAAAGAAGCAAGAAGAATGTTAGACGAAGCTGGTTTTGAAGATGCTAAAATATTTGCGTCTAACGATTTAGATGAAGAAACAATTACAAGCTTGAAAGCGCAAGGTGCAAAAGTAACAGCTTGGGGTGTTGGCACAAAATTAATCACAGCTTATGATCAACCAGCTCTTGGTGCTGTTTATAAATTAGTAGCTATTGAAGATGAGAATGGTGAATTATCAGACAGAATTAAAATTTCAAATAATGCTGAAAAAGTTACAACTCCTGGTAAGAAAAATGTTTATAGAATTATAAATACGAAAACAAATAAATCTGAAGGTGACTATATTACTTTAGAAGAAGAAGATCCAAATAAAGAAGAAAAATTAAAAATGTTCCATCCAGTTCATACTTATAAAATGAAATATATTAAAAACTTTAAAGCAATCGATTTACACCATGATATTTTTAAAGATGGAGAACTAGTCTATAAATTACCTGAAATTGAAGAAATTAAGGAATTTGCATTCAATAATCTAGAAATATTATGGGAAGAAAATAAGCGTTACTTGAACCCTGAAGAGTATCCAGTGGACTTAAGTAAAACTTGTTGGGATAATAAGAATAAGAAAATCTTTGAAGTTGCTGAAAGAGTAGCAGACGCTATAAAGGAAGTGGAAGAATGATGAGAGATTTACAATCAATCATAATTAAAGAAATGAACGTAAAACCGACGATAGATCCAGAACAAGAATTTATAGAAATTAAAAACTTTTTAAAGTCATATATAAAAGCGCATAGCTTTATTAAATCACTTGTTTTAGGTATTTCTGGTGGACAAGATTCTACATTGCTTGGGAAAATTGCACAAATTACAGTAGATGAATTAAATGAAGAAGAAGGCGCTGAGTACGAATTTATAGCTGTAAGACTACCATACGGTGAACAATTTGATGAACAAGATACGCAAGATGCGTTAGATTTTATTAACCCGACGAAACGTGTAACAGTTAATATTAAACCTGCAGTGACAGCAAGCATTAAAAGCTTAAATGAAGCGGGCGTTGAATTGACGGATTTCCAAAAAGGAAATGAAAAAGCAAGAGAACGTATGAAAGTACAGTATTCAATTGCATCTGCAAACAGTGGTTTAGTATTAGGTACTGACCACGGGGCTGAAAACATTACAGGTTTCTTTACTAAATTTGGCGATGGTGCGTGTGATGTAGCTCCATTATTTGGTTTAAACAAAAGGCAAGGTAAAGCAATTTTAAAATATTTAGGTGGACCAGATCATCTTATTAATAAAATACCAACTGCTGATTTAGAAGAAGATAAACCAGCTTTACCAGACGAAGTAGCACTCGGTGTAACATACGATGCGATAGATGATTTCTTAGAAGGTAAGAAAATTGATGAAAAAGATCAAGAAATCATTCAAAAACATTATGTAAGAAACGCTCATAAAAGAGAAATGCCTTATACTAGATACACTTGGCCAAAATAAAGCGTGACTTTTGTTAATTACGTTGATAAAATGATTCCAGTATTTTGAAAAATGGAGGGTTTAAATGTCAGCTATATTAGATAATCCATGGTTGATGGTACTATCAATATTTATTATTAATATTATTTATGTATCATGCTTAACTATGAGAACCATTTTGACATTAAAGGGATATCGATATGTAGCTGCTGCAGTAAGTGTACTAGAGGTAGTTGTTTATGTTATTGGATTAGGTTTAGTAATTAATAGTTTAGATCAAATTCAAAACATTTTAGCTTATGCGTTAGGATTTGCAGCGGGTATTATTGTTGGTATGAAGATTGAAGAAAAAATAGCTTTAGGATATATTGTAGTTAACGTTACAACTGCAGAATATGAAACAGATTTACCAAGAAAGTTAAGAGATTTAGGATATGGTGTAACGCATTACGTTGCCAAAGGAAGAGACGGCGATCGATTAGTAATGCAAATATTAACACCAAGAAGATTTGAATTAAAACTGATGGACACAATTAAACAGTTAGATTCAAAAGCTTTCGTAATAGCATACGAACCTAAAAATATTCATGGTGGCTTCTGGGTTAAAGGCGTACGAAGTAAAAAATTAAAGGCGTATGATACAGATGAAGTTTAAAGTAGAAGACAATGAAACAATCGAAATGTGCCTTAAACGTATGAGAGAACAAGGATACACACCTGTAAAAAGATTCGAAAAACCTGTATTTATAGAAAATAAAGATGGCGAATATGAAGTCCTAAAACAAGAAATCCAATTTGTCGGTAAAAAAATAAAAGATTAATTAAAAGTTAGGTTTGAATTGAGCATTATACTCCTATCAAAGTAGATACTTAAAAAGTAAAATTTTGATAGGAGTTTTTTATGTTTTTATCGTATTTAGCTTTTAATTTTGATAAGCACTGTTACAATGTATAATGTATTTAAAAATATATTTCTTGCACTAATTCACGAACTATATTTATATTTTTATAAATAATGTACGTATTGTGTGATGTTTGTTATACTGTAAGTGACTAATATATGATAGGAGAATTTATCAATGATTGAACGTTATTCTAGAGAAGAAATGACTAATATTTGGTCTGAACAAAATCGTTTTGAGGCTTGGTTAGAAGTAGAAATACTTGCTTGTGAAGCATGGAGCAAGCTCGGACATATTCCAGAAGAAGATGTAAAGTTAATTAGAGAAAATGCTAAAGTCGATGTAGACCGTGCAAAAGAGATCGAACAAGAAACAAGACATGATGTTGTAGCATTTACACGACAAGTTTCAGAAACATTAGGAGAAGAACGTAAGTGGGTACATTACGGTTTAACTTCAACTGACGTAGTAGATACGGCATTAAGTTATGTTGTTAAACAGGCAAATGAAATCATTGAAAAAGATTTAGAAAGATTTTTAGAAGTTTTAAAAAATAAAGCTATTGAACATAAAACAACTTTAATGATGGGTAGAACACATGGTGTACATGCAGAACCAACTACATTTGGTATCAAAATGGCATTATGGTATACGGAAATGAAACGTAACTTAGAAAGATTTAAACGTGTACGTGAAGAAATTGAAGTTGGTAAAATGAGTGGAGCTGTTGGTACATTCGCTAACATCCCGCCTGAAATCGAAGAACATGTATGTAAAGAACTTGGGTTAGATTGTGCACCGGTTTCAACTCAAACATTACAACGTGATCGACACGCTTACTACATTGCGACATTAGGCTTAATCGCAACTTCTATAGAAAAATTCGCTGTTGAAGTTCGTGGATTACAAAAAACTGAAACAAGAGAAGTTGAAGAAGCATTTGCAAAAGGACAAAAAGGGTCATCAGCTATGCCTCATAAACGTAATCCAATTGGATCAGAAAACGTTACTGGTTTAGCACGAGTTATTCGTGGTTATATCACTACCGCTTATGAAAACGTTCCTTTATGGCATGAAAGAGATATTTCACATTCTTCAGCAGAGCGTATTATGTTACCAGATGTAACAATAGCTTTAGATTACGCTTTAAATAGATTTACAAATATTATAGATAGATTAACAGTATATCCTGAAAATATGAAAAAGAATATAGACAAAACATTTGGCCTTATATACTCTCAACGTGTTATGCTAACATTAATCAATAAAGGTATGGTTAGAGAAGAAGCTTATGATATCGTTCAACCAAAAGCGATGGAATCTTGGGAAACTCAAACACCATTTAGAACATTAGTTGAACAAGACAGTAGAATTACTGAATTATTGGACGCTAAAGAATTAGATGAATGCTTCGATGAAAATCATCATTTAAACCAAGTAGATACAATATTCAAGAGGGCTGGTATAGAATAAAATAGTTTATGCTGTACTTTAATAGAGTAATGCATTAAAATGCAATTAATGAACTTATTAAACAGGGGTTGATTTTTTGCAAATTGAAAAATTACGAGGTCAAGCACTAAACGAACTATTTGATGCTATTTTAACGCTCGAAACTAGAGAAGAATGTTATCAATTTTTTGATGACTTATGTACAGTTAATGAAATACAATCATTATCTCAACGACTTCAAGTTGCTAAGATGATTAAACAAGGCAACACATATGCACATATTGAAAAAGAATCAGGTGCATCGACAGCTACTATTTCACGTGTTAAACGTTCTTTGCAATGGGGCAATGATGCTTACACGATGATTTTAGAAAGAATGAACATAGAATTCGAAAAATAGGTAATAGAGTCTGAGATACATATCTCTTACTCAAAATACAGGCTGAGACATTTAATTATGTCTCAGCCTTATTCATTATATTTAATTTTGATAAATTATATGAAAAGCTATATAATTGTTAAATTAGGTTAATTAGGGAGCGTTTATAATGAAGAAGTTATTTACAGCACTTGCTGTTGCTACACTTTTATTAAGTGCATGTGGTATACAGCAAAATACAGAAGATAATCAGTCAGAAGAGAATAAGTCTAACAATGAATCGAAACAAAATGAAAACAACAAGCAAAAAGAAAATGAAAAACAAGATGAAAAAGATAAACATAAAGTTACTAAGAAAAATGGTGTAACTTATGTTGACGGTCATGTTTTTGTAAATAAAAAAATTGATTTACCTAAAGATTATGCGCCTGGTGAAAATGCTACTGCAAGAAATCAATTGAACAAATTAATTCAAGATGCAAGAAATCAAGATTTAGATTTAGTGTTTAGAAGTGGTTATCGTTCTTATGAGAGCCAAGAACAGTTATATAAAGATTATGTAGCAAGAGATGGAGAAGAAGCTGCAAACCAGTATAGCGCAACACCTGGTAACTCAGAACATCAAACAGGTCTCGCTTTTGACGTAGGTTCTGATACAGCTACAGATGATTTTAGATCTTCTTTCGGTGATACTGATGAAGGTAAATGGATGGAAAAACATGCACATGAATATGGATTTATTATTAGATATTTAGAAGGTAAAGAAGATATTACCGGATATCAATATGAACCATGGCACTTAAGATATGTTGGAAAAGATTTAGCACAGAAGATTCATCAAAAAAATGTAACATTAGAAGAGTATTTTGATTATGGATATTAATTTTATTAAATGTTAAAAACAATAAGCGAATTTTTACGATTATGTGGAGCGTATTATTCGCTTCTTTTTTGTTTGAAATCGTCTATTTCATTTCGGAATTCAATCACAAAAATGCTATAATTAACCTTATGATAATTAAAGGAGATTGAGTATGTACGATATTAAATTGTGGCGACATGTGTTTAAATTAGATCCTGCTAAATCCATAACAGACGATGATTTAATGAAAGTTTGTGAATCAGGAACAGATGCCATCATAATTGGTGGTACAGATAACGTGACAGAAGACAATATACTGAATTTGATGAGTCGTGTTAGACGTTATCCTTTACCTTGTGCATTAGAAATTTCGAATATTGAAAGTGTTGTACCAGGGTTCGATTTCTACTTTGTTCCAAGTGTCTTAAACAGTGATGAAGTTAAATATCATAACGGTATTTTACATGAAGCGGTGAAAGAATATGGATACATGATGGATTTCGATGAAATATTTTTAGAAGGTTACGTTGTTATGAATGAAGAAAGTAAGGTAGCAAAGTTAACTAAAGCTAATACTCAATTGGATGTTGAGGATTTAATAAGTTATGCACGTATGGTCGATAAATTATATCATTTACCAATTTTTTATTTAGAATATAGTGGTAAGTATGGCAACGTAGAAGAAGTAAAAGCTATTAAAGAACATTTAGAGCAAGCACAACTTTTCTACGGTGGCGGTATCAATGATTTGAATAGTGCTCAAGAAATGGCAGAGTACGCAGATACAATAGTAGTAGGTAACATCATATATGATAATTTAAAAAAAGCTTTACAAACTGTAAAAGTAAAACAATAAAGGAAGGTTTTTATGAACGCATTGTTAGATAGAATGAATGACGAACAAAAACAAGCAGTCAAAACGACTCAAGGCCCATTATTAATCATGGCAGGTGCTGGTAGTGGTAAGACTAGAGTGTTGACGCATAGAATAGCATATTTACTTGATGAAAAAGATGTATCGCCATATAACGTATTGGCTATAACGTTTACAAATAAAGCAGCTAAAGAAATGAAAGAAAGAATCAGTCATCTCGTTGGTCCTGAGGCTGAAAGTATTTGGATATCAACATTCCATTCAATGTGTGTAAGAATCTTAAGACGTGACATTGATCGAATTGGAATAGAAAGAAATTTCACAATTATTGATCCAACTGACCAAAAGTCAGTTATAAAAGAAGTATTAAAAAAAGAAAATATAGATAGTAAAAAATATGAACCAAGAATGTTTATTGGGGCTATTTCTAATTTAAAAAACGAATTAAAGACAGCTGAAGATGCAGAAAAAGAAGCGAATGATTTTTATGCTTCAATGGTCGCACGAGTATATAAAGGCTATCAAGAAAAATTATTAAGAAATCATGCTTTAGATTTTGATGATTTAATTATGTATACGATCCAGTTATTTAATCGCGTACCAGAAGTATTGGAATATTACCAAAATAAATTCCAATATATTCATGTAGACGAATATCAAGATACAAACAAAGCGCAATATACACTTGTACAATTATTAGCAAATAAGTTTCAAAATATATGTGTGGTAGGTGACTCTGACCAATCTATATATGGTTGGCGTGGTGCTGATATTAAAAATATTTTATCTTTTGAAGAGGATTATCCAAACGCACAAACTATTTATTTAGAACGAAATTACCGTTCAACTAAAACTATTTTAACTGCAGCCAACGAAGTCATCAGAAACAACTCAGAGAGAAAACCGAAAGCTTTATGGACTGACAATACTTCAGGTGGAAAAATTCAGTATTATGAAGCGACAACTGAACGTGACGAAGCAGAATATGTTATTCGTCAAATATTAAAGAAAAAGCAAGAAGGGTATAATAATCAAGATATCGCGATTTTATATCGAACAAACGCACAATCCCGTGTGCTTGAAGAAACATTTTTAAAATCCAACATTCCTTATACTATGGTGGGCGGCACAAAATTCTATGACCGTAAAGAAATTAAAGATATTTTAAGTTATTTACGTTTAGTTTCAAATAGTAATGATGATATTAGTTTTGAGCGTATTATAAACATACCAAAACGAGGCATTGGTCCTTCTTCTGTTCAAAAAATTGCACAATATGCTTCTATAAATAATTTGAGTTATTTTGATGCATTAGGAGAAGTTGATTTTATCGGGTTATCTAAAAAAGTCACTCAAGAAGGTGCAGATTTTTATGAGATGATGAATAACTTTATGCAGCAGCAAGAATTTTTATCTATAACAGAATTAGTTGAACAAATTTTAGATAAATCTGGTTATAGAAAAATGCTTGAAAATGAACAAACTTTAGAATCTCAAAGTAGACTAGAGAACATCGATGAATTCTTATCAGTACCTAGAGACTATGAAAAGAACACACCAGTTGAAGAACAATCTTTAATGAATTTCTTAACAGACTTATCATTAGTTGCAGACGTAGATGACGCTGATTTAGAAGCGGGTGTTACTTTAATGACAATGCACTCAGCCAAAGGTTTAGAGTTTAAAATAGTGTTTATAGTGGGTATGGAAGAAAGTATTTTCCCTCACTTCAGAAGTTTACAATCTGGAGAAGAACATGAAATGGAGGAAGAACGACGCATAGCATATGTAGCTATTACACGTGCTGAAGAACAATTACATGTGTCCCATGCAACGACTAGAAGTTTATTTGGTAGATCTCAAGCTAATATGAAATCTAGATTCTTAAAAGAAATCCCAGAAGATTTATTAGACGGCGTTAAACCAAAAACTTCATTTAAATCTAAACAAACAGCAACGCCTAAACGTGGTTTTGCGAGAAGAGTTAATAATAATCAAAATTCTAATACTACTTGGAATGTAGGAGATAAAGTAACGCACAAATCATGGGGCGAAGGAATGGTTAGTGCAGTAAATGATAAGAACGGTTCAGTTGAATTAGATATAATATTCCAAAAAGAAGGACCAAAGAGATTACTGGCACAGTTTGCACCAATTGAGAAAAAAGGAGAATAAATATGGAAGAATTAAAATCAAGAGTTGATGAACTTCACCACTTATTGCATAAATTTAATTATGAATACCATGTATTAGATAATCCATCTGTTCCTGATAGTGAATATGATAAATTACTACATGAATTGATCTCAATTGAGGAAGAACATCCAGAACTTAAAACAAGTGATTCGCCAACTGTAAGAGTTGGTGGACCACCTTTATCTCAATTCGAAAAAATTAATCACGATACACCGATGTTATCTTTAGGTAATGCTTTTAACGAAGAAGACCTTAGAAAATTTGACCAGCGTGTAAGAGATAAAGTAAGTAATATAAAATATACTTGTGAGCTTAAAATTGATGGACTAGCAGTATCTCTAAAATATGATAATGGGCGTTTTGTGCAAGGTTTAACAAGAGGTGATGGTACTACTGGTGAGAACATTACTGAAAACTTAAAAACAATTCACGCAATACCTTTAAAAATTAAAGAACCTCTTTCTATTGAAGTGCGTGGAGAAGCATATATGCCTAGAAGTTCTTTCCTTTCTTTAAATGAGCAAAAAGAAAAGAATGGAGAACAACTATTTGCAAACCCTCGTAATGCGGCTGCAGGATCATTGCGACAATTAGACTCTAAGCTAACTGCTAAGAGAAAGTTAGATATTTTCTTATATAGTGTGAATGATTTAACAGAAATTGAAGCGAGCAGTCAATCAGAAGCGTTAAACAACTTAGATGAACTCGGTTTTAAAACGAATAAAGAAAGAGAAACATTTGATGATATTGAAGGTGTATTATCATTTATTGAAAAATGGACAGAAAAAAGAAACCAATTGCCTTATGATATAGATGGCATTGTTATAAAAGTAGATGACTTAAGTCAGCAAGAAGAGCTAGGATTTACTCAAAAATCACCAAGATGGGCAATTGCTTATAAATTCCCGGCAGAAGAAGTTTTAACAACATTGTTAGATATTGAATTAAGTATAGGTAGAACAGGTGTAGTAACACCAACTGCTATATTAGAACCAGTTAGAGTAGCTGGAACGACTGTCTCTAGAGCATCATTACATAATGAAGATTTAATCCATGAAAAAGATATTAGAATAGGCGACAAAGTCGTTATTAAAAAAGCAGGAGACATCATACCTGAAGTTATACGTAGTATAGTAGAAAGTAGAGCAGAAGATAGCGAAGTTTATCACATGCCAACACATTGTCCTAGTTGTGATCATGAGCTTGTCAGAATCGAAGGAGAAGTTGCTCTACGTTGTATTAATCCTAAATGTCCAGCTCAACTTGTCGAAGGGATCATTCACTTTGTATCAAGACAAGCTATGAACATAGATGGTTTAGGCGAAAAAATTATCGAACAATTATACACGCACGATAAGATTAAAGATGTAGGCGACTTATACTATTTAACAAAAGAAGATTTATTACCGTTAGAAAGAATGGGCGAGAAAAAAGTTCAAAATTTATTAACGGCAATCGAAGCATCTAAAGAAAAATCATTAGAACATCTATTATTCGGATTAGGTGTAAGACATCTTGGTATTAAAGCAAGTGGAGTGATTGCTGAAAAGTTTGAGACGATTGATCGATTATTCGAAGCACAAATTGATGACTTAACTGAAATTCCTGATGTTGGTCATAAAATGGCTCAATCTTTAGTAACATATATGGAAAATGAAGACATACAAGTTTTAATTGAAAAATTAAAAAAGAAAAATGTTAATATGACATATACAGGTGTTAAACAATCCGAAATAGAAGGTCATCCATATTTTAGTGGAAAAACATTTGTCTTAACTGGTAAAATGACAGAGATGACACGACCAGAAGCTACTAATATATTACAATCATATGGAGCTAAAGTAACAAATAGTGTTACTAAAAACACAGATGTTGTAATAGCTGGTGAAGAAGCAGGTTCTAAACTCGAAAAAGCAGAAAAATTAAATATCGAAGTTTGGTCAGAACAAGACTGGTTGGATAAATATCGTAATATCAATGAATAGAGGTTAATGATATGAAAAAAGGGTTACTAATATTAGCATCTGTTATGTTACTTACAGCATGCTCATCTGATACAACTCAAAAAGATAACCAAAACAAATCTGAAAAAGATAAAGAACAAACAAAACAGATTTCTACTGGTATGCAAATCTCAAATGATTATTATCGTACTTTATTACCATTTAAAATAAGTGCTGCTAGAGGATTAACACAAGATAATATGGTATCTAGTTATAATAGCGAAGCATTTGAAAGTGGCTTGTTAGACATTAGTAAACAAACATTTTCACCTGATGAATATTTGTACCGTGATGGTCAATATCTTGAAAAAGATACAGTTAGAGCTTATTTAGCACCTAAATATACTAAAGATGAAATAAAGAATATGAGTGCTGAAGAAAAGGAAGAAAAACAAGCTGGTGAAAATTTAGGTCTGAACCCAAGTCATAAAGGCGAAACAGACCCTGAAAAAATAGCTGAGAATTCTCCTACATACTTATCTCATATTATTGAGCAAGATTACTTTACCGAAAGTGATGCTAAGAAACAAAAGATTTCAGGTATGACGATCGGTTTAGCAATGAACAGTGAGCATATATATCAAAAAGAAGAATATGGTGAAACATATACTAAAAAGTTAGATGAAAAAGAAGCAGAGAAACAAGGTAAAGAAATGGCGGAAGAAATCTTATCTCGATTACGTGTAAGAGATGATATTAAAAACATCCCAATTAATTTTGCTATATTCATTCAATCAGGCGAAGGTGATATTAAACCTGGTAAGTTTGTAACATATGGAACAAGTGAAGGCGGTAAAAGGTCAGTTAAAAGCTGGGAAAATATGAATGAAAAACATGTCACGATTCCTTCATCAGAAGCAGCTGATTTAGACAAAAATTTAAATTCTAATTTCGAACAATTTAACCAGGACTTACAAAAATATTTCCCTAATTTTACACAATCAGTAGGTACAGGTAAGTTTGAAGATGATAAATTAACAGAGCTTGAAATTAAAATTCCACTAGATTATTATGGCAAAGCCGAAGTTATAGGTGTGACGCAATATGTCGCAGATTTATCTGAGAAGTACTTTAAAGGTGTAGATGATATTGAAATTTCAATAATTGATGGGGAAGAACCACAGTCTTTAATTACTAAAACAAAAGATGATAAAGAACCAGAAATTCATATTTACAAATAAATAAGAGCTTAAAATAATTCTCCTAATCCGTTAATTTTTAAATAGCAGATTAGGAGAATTTTTAATATAGGAGTGGGGTAGAAATCTCGTTATTGCCAAGACTATGGAGAAAAGGGAGCAAGGCTACCGTTATTGACACGTTTGGTGAGAAGTGGCAACAAGGCTACCGTTATTGACACGTTTGGCGAGAAGTGACAATAAGGCTACCGTTATTGACACGTTTGATGAGAAGTGGCAACAAGGCTACCGTTATTGACACGTTTGGTGAGAAGTGGCAACAAGACTACCGTTATTGACATGTTTGATGAGAAGTGACAATAAGGCTACCGTTATTGACATGTTTGATGAGAAGTGGCAATAAGGATTCCAAAAGTTGCAAGACGCGACCCACGTGCAACATAGCGTCTCCAGTTTACCACTATAAATACATAATAAAGCTCCCAATCCATCGGATCGGGAGCTTTACTCTGACTATAAATATCATGATCTATAATCATTTATTTTAATTTTCATCTAAAATACGATTCATTTTATCTAGATTATCAATAACGTGTTTTTCTGGTTTTTTCGTAAATGAACTTACAACTGTTGTTACAACAACGTTAGTTAAGAAACCAGGGATAATTTCATAAAGTTCGAAAATACCTCCGTGTCCTTTCATCATAATCCAGAATAGTACTACGATAGAGGATGTTACCATACCTGCGATAGCACCGTTTTTACTTAAACCTTTCCAGTATAATGACATTAATACTAGAGGTCCGAATGCTGCACCGAAACCAGCCCATGCATTACCTACTAAGTTTAAAATAGTGTCGTTTGGCGTCCATGCTAACATCATAGCAACGATTGCTACAAGTAATACTGCAAAACGTCCTATCAATACGAATTCTTTATCTCTATCTGCTTCTTCACCTCTTTTTCTAGTTATAATCTTATAGAAGTCTTGAGTTAAAGCACTTGATGTAACAAGTAATTGAGATGAAATTGTACTCATGATAGCAGCTAATATAGCAGCTAAGAAGAACCCACCAACTAATGGATGGAACAATACTTGACTCATTAAGATAAAGATTGTTTCTGGGTTATCAATTGTTTGAGTTGTATCATGGATGTACGCAATACCAGTTAAACCAACTAAACAAGCACCAATTAATGAAATAGCCATCCAGCCAATGCCGAAACGTCTAGCTTTTGGTAAAAGTTTATGAGATTTAATTGACATGAAACGAACGATTATGTGAGGTTGACCAAAGTAACCTAAGCCCCATGCTATTAAACCAATGATACTAATTGCTGAAGTACCTTTAAACAAATCAAGGTTTGTAGGTTTTACTTCTGCAACTGTGTTAAATGTATCAAAACCATTTAGCGTTATTAGTGCTGCAATAGGGACCATAACCATCGCTATTAACATAATGACACCTTGGAAGAAGTCTGTTAAAGAAACAGCTAAGTATCCTCCAAAGAAAGTATATATAACAACGATACCCATTGTTAAAATAGCACCAAGTCTATAATCTAAACCGAATGCACTTTCAAATAGTGTACCACCAGAAACCATACCTACTGATGTATACAATGTAAAGAATACTACTATAATAATACCTGAAATAATTTTTAATACATGTGAATTGTCTGCTACGCGTTTTTCAAAGAAATCTGGAATTGTAATCGCGTTTCCTGTGTGTTCTGTATAAACACGTAATTTTGGTGCGACTAATATGTAATTTAACCAAGCACCTACTGTTAAACCGATAGCTAACCATGTTGCTGATAGACCAATGCTATAAACTTCTCCCGGAAGCCCCATGATCATCCAACCACTCATATCGGATGCACCAGCGGATAAAGCTGTTACGTAAGGACCTATACTACGGCCACCTAACATGTACTCATCTAAATTGCTTGTAGATTGTTTATATGCATAATAACCAATCGCTAATAGTACAACAAAATAGACTATAATCATGAAGTAAGTCTGCCAGCCTGAAACAACTCCAGCACTAGCGTCAATTTGTCCTAAAATAAACATTTTCCCGCTCCTTTATATTTTTTATATATTTTAAAGTTGCACGTTGCCCATTATACACAATTGAAATAATATTCAAAGGGTAAAAAGTAACCAAAGTGTATATTTAGCTTACCATGTTTTGATTTTCATGTCACAAATTGTACACAATTCGAATAAAAGTAAAATATGCTGACGCCTGTGTTTATGTAGGGTATAGCGAATTTTTAAAATTCAGCCAAAACTTAAAAGTTTGACTAATTAAAATATTAAAAATTTCTTATTAATTTTTTAGAATTTTAACCATTTCATCAAAATTATTTACTGTTTTTTCCTCTGGAGGATTTGTGAATAGGCTTACAATGATTGTTAAAATCATACTCATTATAAAACCAGGAATAATTTCATAAAATTCAAAAATACCGCCGTGTTCTTTCATTAATATCCAAAATATTACAATTAGTGAACCACTTACTATCCCAGCTATAGCTCCGTATTTAGTAAGGCGTTTCCAATATAACGATAATAGTACAAGGGGACCAAATGCCGCTCCAAAGCCAGCCCAAGCATTTCCCACTAAATTGAGTATTGTATCGTTTGGATGCCAAGCAATATACATTGCGATTAAGGATACGATTAATACTGAAATACGTCCGACGAGAACGAACTCTTTTTCGTGTTCTTTATCTTGTAATGTCTTACCTCTTAAAAGCATATAAAAATCTTGAGTTAATGCACTAGAAGTTACTAGTAATTGTGAAGATATCGTGCTCATAATAGCTGCTAAAATAGCTGCTAAGAAAAATCCGCCGATTAATGGATGGAATAAAAATTGACTCATCACAATAAAAATAGTTTCAGGATTATCGACTTTTACATTGTTTTCTTCCACAAAAACGATACCGATAAGACCTGTAATACATGCTCCGATTAAAGAAATTGCCATCCATGAAATGCCGATTCTTCTAGCTCTCGGCATTAATTTGTGAGTTTTAATAGACATAAAACGTACTATAATATGTGGTTGACCAAAGTAACCTAAACCCCAAGCGAGTAAACTGATTATGCCAACTGTTGTTGTTCCTTTAAACCAATCTAGACTAGTGGGGTTTAATCGGCCGACTTCTGAAAATGTATCTAGACCATTTAATTTGAGTATAGCTACTATTGGAACGAGCACTAAAGCTAATATCATAATGACACCTTGAAAGAAGTCAGTTAATGATACAGCTAAATAACCTCCAAATAATGTATAGAGAATAACGATGCTAGCAGCTAGTATTAAACCGACATGATAGTTTAATCCAAATGCACTATTAAATAAAACACCGCCTGCTACCATTCCTGAATGTGTGTATAAAGTAAAGAATATGACGATTACTAAACCAGAAATTATTTTTACAATTCTAGTATTGTCCGATAATCGCTTTTCAAAGAAATCAGGTAATGTTATCGCATTGTCGGAAAGCTCTGTGTAAATTCTTAAACGTGATGCAACTAATATGTAATTAAGCCATGCACCAATCGTTAACCCGATAGCTATCCAAGTAGCTGATAATCCAATACTATAAACAGACCCAGGTAGCCCCATAATCATCCAACCACTCATATCAGAAGCCCCAGCTGATAATGCTGTTACTAATGCACCTAAATCTCTTCCGCCTAACATATATTCATCAAGCGTGCTTGTCGATCTTTTGTATGCATAAAATCCGATTGCTAACAAAATCGTAAAATATACAGCAATCATGACATATGTTTCCCAAGAAGTTTCGACTTTTACATTTTTAAACGTATTTCCAAGTATTAACATGAAAAACCACCTCTCACTCATTGACTTAAGTTCAGAAATTATTCTGATAATTTATTATACATCAATGTATACGCTTTCATGTAGTTATTTTCTATTAACTTTAGATTTTTATATGAAAATTTGTTAAAATTATATGATGTTAGATTAACTAAGGAGGCGTCGCACATGACGAAAGTAACATCTGAGCAAGTTGAACATGTTGCTAATTTAGCTAGACTTGAAGTTTCACAAGACGAAGTCAATGAATTCACACAATCGTTAGAGGATATCTTAAACTTTGCAGGACAATTAGATGAAGCTAATACAGAAAATGTTGAGCCAACATTCCACGTATTAGATTTACAAAATGTTCTAAGAGAAGATAAGAGTGAATCAGGG
Organism: Mammaliicoccus sp. JADD-157; assembly: GCF_049310805.1. Taxonomy (NCBI): domain Bacteria; kingdom Bacillati; phylum Bacillota; class Bacilli; order Caryophanales; family Staphylococcaceae; genus Mammaliicoccus; species Mammaliicoccus sp. JADD-157. Next base: position 92,825 of record NZ_JBMOVZ010000006.1, read on the forward strand.
ATTCCTCAAGAAGAAGCATTAAAAAATGCTAAAGAAACTGAAGCTGGCCAATTTAAAGTACCAGCTATTATGAACGAGGAGGACTAAAGCATGACAATTCGTTATGAAACGGTAGAACGTTTATCAGAAATGATTAAAAACAAAGAAATCAAACCATCTGATATCGTAAGAGACATTTTTGATGCAATTGAATCAGATGATAAAAACATAAAAGCTTTCTTAGCTCTTAACAAAGAAGAAGCTTTAAAACAGGCAGAAGAACAAGATAAATTACAAGCAGAAGATAAAATGGAAGGTAAACTATTTGGTATTCCAATGGGTATCAAAGATAACATTATTACTGAAGGCGTTGAAACGACTTGTGCAAGTAAAATGTTAGAAGGTTTCATTCCTATTTATGAATCTACTGTAATGAATCAATTAAAAGCTGAAAATGGAATTTTAATTGGTAAATTAAACATGGATGAATTCGCAATGGGTGGTTCAAACGAAAATTCTTATTTTAAGAAAACCGTAAACCCATTTGATCATAAAGCTGTTCCTGGTGGTTCTTCTGGTGGTTCAGCAGCTGCAGTTGCGGCTAGTTTAGTACCATTCTCATTAGGTTCAGATACAGGTGGTTCAATCCGCCAACCTGCATCATATTGTGGTGTAGTAGGTATGAAACCTACATATGGACGTGTATCACGTTTTGGTTTAGTTGCATTTGCATCTTCATTAGACCAAATTGGACCGATTACACGAAACGTAAAAGATAATGCTTTAATTTTAGAAACAATCGCAGGTCATGATGAAAAAGATTCAACAAGTGCACCTGTTGAAGATGTAGATTTCACTTCAGAAATAGGTAAAGACATCACAGGATTAAAAATAGCAGTTCCAGAAGAGTTTCTTGGTGAAGGTGTATCTGAAGATGTAAAAAATTCAGTTACTGAAGCTGTTAAAACTTTAGAATCTTTAGGTGCTACTGTTGATCGTGTTTCATTACCGAATACTAAATATGGTGTAGCAAGTTATTACATCATTGCATCTTCAGAAGCGTCTGCAAACCTTGCTAGATTCGATGGTATCCGTTATGGTTTCCACTCTAAATCTGCAAATACATTAGAAGAGTTATATAAAAAATCTCGTGGCGAAGGTTTCGGAGATGAAGTTAAACGTCGTATTATGTTAGGAACATTTGCATTAAGTTCTGGTTATTATGATGCTTATTACAAAAAAGCTCAAAAAGTAAGAACATTAATTAAACAAGACTTTGAAAAAATATTTAAAGACTATGATGTTATCGTTGGACCAACTGCTCCAACAACAGCATTTAATATTGGTGAACAAGTTGATGACCCATTAACAATGTACGCGAATGATATTTTAACAATTCCTGTTAACTTAGCTGGCGTACCATCAATATCAATTCCTTGTGGTAAATCAAATGGTCGTCCAATTGGTTTACAAATTGTTGGTAAACCATTCGATGAAAAAACATTATACAAAGTTGCTTATCAATATGAAACACAATTTAACTTACATGATGACTATAAAACATTACAAGGAGAGTGAATCTGAATGCATTTTGAAACAATAATCGGCTTAGAAGTACACGTCGAATTAAAAACAGAATCAAAAATGTTTTCACCATCACCAGCTCATTTTGGTGCTGAACCGAATACAAACACAAATGTAATAGATTTATCATATCCAGGTGTTCTACCAGTAGTAAACAAAACTGCTGTAGATTGGGCTATGCGTGCAGCAATGGCATTAAACATGGATATTGCTACAGAATCAAAATTTGATAGAAAGAACTATTTCTATCCAGATAATCCGAAAGCGTACCAAATTTCACAATTTGATCAACCAATTGGTGAAAATGGTTGGATTGATATAGAAGTTGACGGCGAAACAAAACGTATTGGTATCACACGTTTACACATGGAAGAAGATGCGGGTAAACTTACTCATAAAGATGGTTATTCTTTAGTCGACTTAAACAGACAAGGAACGCCATTAATTGAAATCGTATCTGAACCAGATATTCGCTCACCTAAAGAAGCGTATGCTTACTTAGAAAAATTACGTGCTATTATCCAATACACTGGCGTATCAGATTGTAAAATGGAAGAAGGGTCACTTCGTTGTGACGCTAACATTTCATTACGTCCATACGGTCAAGAAGAGTTTGGTACTAAAGCAGAATTGAAAAACTTAAACTCTTTCAACTATGTTCGTAAAGGTTTAGAACATGAAGAAAAACGTCAAGCTGAAGTGTTATTAGCAGGTGGAGAAATTCTACAAGAAACTCGTCGCTTTAACGAAGCTACTGGCGAAACAATCTTAATGCGTATTAAAGAAGGTTCAGATGACTATCGTTACTTCCCAGAACCAGATTTAGTGCCACTTTATGTTGATGATGAATGGAAAGAACGTGTAAGACAAACAATTCCTGACTTACCAGACGTTCGTAAAGAGCGTTATGTAAATGACTTAGGTTTACCAGCATACGATGCTCACGTATTAACATTAACTAAAGAAATGTCTGATTTCTTCGAAGAAGCGATTGAGCATGGAGCAGACGTTAAATTGACTTCAAACTGGTTAATGGGTGGCGTTAATGAATATTTAAATAAAAATCAAATCGATTTACAAGATACTGCATTAACACCAGAAAACTTAGCTGGAATGATTAAGTTAATTGAAGATGGAACAATGAGTAGTAAAATTGCGAAAAAAGTGTTCCCTGAATTGGCTAAAAATGGCGGCGACGCTCAACAAATTATGAAAGATAAAGGTCTTGTTCAAATTTCAGATGAAGAAACACTATTAGGATTTGTTACTGAAGCTTTAGACAATAATCCACAATCAGTAGAAGACTTTAAAAATGGTAAAGGCAAAGCAATGGGCTTCTTAGTTGGTCAAATTATGAAAATTTCAAAAGGACAAGCGAACCCTCAAGTTGTTAACCAATTACTAAAATCAGAATTAGAAAAAAGATAAAAGATAAATATATGGGTATGAGACATAATTAATTGTCTCAGACCCATTTTTTTCTTTGGTATAACCTTTGTTATTACTCAATACTTTGTGGAATCAATTAAAATGAAATATAAAAATATTTATAGTACACAAAACGTTAATATATTTTACTTTCTAATATGTATCATTTGCTATAATATAAAGATATAAGAATATACAAGAGGGATCACAATGAAAAAAAGAGCTAGAATCATTTATAATCCAACATCAGGTAGAGAGTTATTTAAGAGAGCACTACCAGACGTGTTGATTAAATTAGAACAAGCTGGATACGAAACAAGCGCTCATGCTACAACGAGTGCTGGAGATGCTACATATGCTGCTAAAGAAGCTTTGAAACATGATTATGATGTTATTATAGCAGCTGGTGGAGATGGTACTCTTAATGAAGTTATCAATGGTATCGCTGAAGCAACTAATCGACCTAAATTAGGTTTAATTCCAATGGGGACGGTAAATGACTTTGGAAGAGCATTGCTTATACCTAATGATATTATGGAAGCTGTAGATACGATCATTAAAGGTGATCTCGTGCCAGTAGATGTTGGTAAAATGAACAATCGCTACTTTATAAATATTGCTGGTGGTGGTAAAATCACCGAAGTATCATATGAAGCACCAAGCAAATTAAAGACTATGGTAGGACCATTAGCTTATTACATCAAAGGTTTAGAAATGTTACCACAAATTAAATCAACAGATATTCGAATTGAATATGATGGTAATGTTTTTCAAGGTGAAGCCATGATGTTTTTAATAGGTTTAACAAATTCAATTGGTGGTTTTGAAAAATTAGTACCAGATGCTGAAATCAATGATGGTAATTTCACTTTATTAATATTAGAGAAAGTTAATTTTGCTGAACTTGGTCATATTATGACATTAGCTTCTAGAGGCGATCATATTAACCACCCGAAAGTACATTATACAAAAGCAAAAACGATTAACGTATCATCATTTGAACAAATACAGTTGAATGTAGATGGTGAATTTGGTGGCGTTCTACCAGCCAATTTTGTGAATTTAAAAAGACATATACAAGTATTTTCTAAATTAGAACGTGTGAAAGCAGAACATGGTATTGAAACTGTAGAACGAGAAAGAGAAAGACTTCACGAAGAGCAAACTGAAGAATAAATACATAGGGACATTTAACTGTCCCTTTTTTCTATGTTGTACGTGAAAGAAGGAGAAATTATGGCAAGTATAGTAAATAAAAACGAAGTGTATACGGGACAAGTTATAGATTTTACACATGAAGGTCATGGCGTTGTAAAATTTGATAGATACCCAATATTTGTACCAAATGCAATTAAAGATGAAGAAATAGAATTCAGAGTTATAAAAGTAAAAAAGCAATTTGCTATTGGTAAACTGTTAACTATAAAAGAAACATCAAATGAAAGAGTTGAACCACCTTGTGAATATTATAAAGTTTGTGGTGGGTGTCAATTACAACATTTAAGCTACGAAGCCCAATTACAAATGAAAAAAGAACAAGTCGTCAATTTATTCAAGCGTAAATCGAATTTTGAAGATACCGTTATACATGACACAATAGGTATGGAGAACCCTTGGCATTACCGTAATAAATCTCAAATACCAGTCGGGAAAAATAAACATGGTGAAATTGAATTAGGATTTTATAGACAAAGAAGCCATGATATTGTAAATATCGATCACTGCATGATACAAGATAAGAAGCATGACACAATTATGGTTAAAATAAAGCGATTAATAGAAGATTTGAATTTAAGTATTTATAACGAACATAAGCATAAAGGTGAATTAAGACATATCATCTTAAGAACAGGTTATTATACTGGGGAAACTATGGTTATTTTTGTAACAAACAGTAAACAATTAAGTCATAAAAATAAAATCATAGAATTTATTACTTCAGAATTTGATAATGTAGTTAGTATTAAACACAATGTGAACCGAGAAAAATCAAACGTTATAATGGGAAGAACATCTTATACACTTTATGGAAAAGATACAATTACAGATCAACTAGCAGAATATCAATTTAAAATATCAGATACATCTTTCTATCAAATTAATCCAACTCAAACCGAAAAACTATACAGCAAAGCATTAGAATACGCACAATTAAACGGTGAAGAAACAGTAATTGATGCATATTGTGGAATTGGCACAATAGGGTCATATATGTCACAAAAAGCTAAACACGTATATGGTGTAGAAATAGTAGAACAAGCTATAGAAAACGCAAAAGAAAATGCGAAAATCAATCATATAGAGAATGCGACATGGGAAGCAGGAAAAGCAGAAGAAGTTATATTAAAATGGCAAAAAGAAGGTATTAAGCCAGAAGTCGTTATGGTCGATCCACCAAGAAAAGGGTGCGATCAAACATTCATAGAAACACTAATTGAATTGTCACCAAACCGTATTGTGTATATATCATGTAATCCAGCAACACAAGTAAGAGATGTAGAAATCTTAAAAGGAAGCGGCTATCAACTAAAAGAAATAACTCCTGTAGATATGTTCCCACACACAACACATGTAGAAACAGTCGCTTTAATAGAGAAAATAAGTGAATAAATAAGTAATGGGGTGATTAAATGAAACAGAGAATTAACGAATACAACCTACCAATTGGTGAAGAGTTACCTAACTGGCAGCCAAGAAAGTTTCCTACTGATATACATTATGTCGGTAAGTATACTATTATTACTCGGTTATCTCATTCACACACTAAAGACCTCTATAATGCATATAGAGATTCTCATCCTAGTAATTGGACTTACTTACCATATGAGTATCCTCAAGACTATGAATCTTTTGAAGAAGAGTTAAACGAAAAGATTGAAAGCACGACAATTATCTTCTATGCGGTAATAAATAAAGAGACAAACAAAGCTCTAGGAATATTTAGTTTAATGAGAGTTGATCAAGCAAATGGAGTAGTCGAAGAAGGACATGTTAACTTTTCAGATTCATTAAAAAGAACAAGAATGTCTACAGAAGCACACTATTTATTAGCTAAATATGTATTCGAAGAACTTCAATACAGACGCTACGAATGGAAATGTGATTCTTTAAATGCTAACTCCTATAAAACTGCATTGCGTTTAGGATTTCAGTATGAAGGGACTTTCAGAAACGCTGTAGTCTATAAAAATCGCTCAAGAGACACATGTTGGTTTTCCATGTTAATAGAGGAATGGCCGAAGCATAAACAAGCATTTAATAAATGGTTGGCAGAAGAGAATTTTGATGACGAAGGAAGACAACTTCACAGGTTAGAAGAATTTAAGTAAATAAATTTATTGAACAACCAGTTTATTAGCTGGTTGTTTTTTTAATATATTTATCTAAAATTTTACATATAAAATCTTGAATTCTATTTTTAAATTATATATTATATAAATAATAAAAAATGGATATAATTATAAACTTAAAGAGTCGAAAGCAGGGGGTATAAATGAGCAAAAATAAAATGTGGATAACAATTGTCATAATTTTCTCACTTATTAGAAAGTTGATAGTTTTAAGTATTATATGTATATTAATAATTTTTAATTTAATTACAAATTCAGTGTATTATGGTAAATATACGCCTCATGGAGAAGGAAGAATGCCAGACGTTGAATTAGCAATATTGATGTTGGGGCGGTATGATACACCAAACATTGAAGGCTTAATTTGTAGTAATAAGATTATTAATATTATACGTAATGACAATATAGAAAATTCTCCTGGTATTTCTTTAACGGGTAATAGTTATACTTATATAGATTCTAAGAAATATACATATACTTTCAATTTGAAATTTGATTTAGTTGAAGCATCAGATAGCGAACATAAATCAGTTCCATTAAATAGAGTGAATGTTAATGAAGTTAAAAAAGAAATTAAACATGTTGTATTTCCAATTATTGATTATCAACCTGATCCTATAATCAATCTACAATGGCTATTTGATATATTGAGTGAAAATTATTTTAATTACAAGGAAGAAACAAAATAAAGAGGGTGATGATATAGATACTATGAAAACAATTGAATAAGTGAAGATGAAATATGAAAGCATTTAAGAAAATAAGTTTTTGTTTAATCGTAATTATTATTCTAATAATTACACAATCAAAGACATATGCAGAAACTAATGAAAACAATCTTGATAAGAATGGAAGTATAAAAACAGAATTGCAAGCAATTAAGGTAGAAGATAAAACGGATACTATAATTATTTATAATAATAACTCCACTGACCAGAAACCTATTTCTCCAAGTATTGAAACCGATTTAATATCTGAAAATACTGAACCAATTATAACAAATACTGAGGTTGAAGGAGAAGAAGATAATAGCAAAACAGGAGTTGCTTACTTTGACAATATAAAAATAAAAGTAACTGGTGAAAACATTACTGATGATAATATTCTTACAAAAGAAGGGTTACATTGGTCAGATAAAACGCATGTAGATATTATTAAAGGAGAAGAAAGGGGAGAAATTAATGATATAGACACCTTTGGCTTTCAAAATACACCTATCAAACCAGTAAAAGCGTATAGTATGAATAATGGTGATAAAGGAAGGATAAATTTTGTAGGCAAAACAAAATCAGGAATAAACTTAGATTTATTATGGACTGTTAAAGATTCTGATAATAAAGAATGGAAAAAGAATTCTGGTTATAGTAATAACGGTCGCGTAAAGGGATTAGCTTTTACAGGAGAACAGTTAATACCAAATACTAGTGGTAATTCAATCGTTACTCTTTATAATGAAGCTAATAAACTTAGTCTTTTTTATCAAATAGTAAAACATGGAACTTTTGAAGAAAATCCAGTTTTATTGAGTTTTATTTCCACAGATATAGACGCAGCTCAAGGTGTAAAAAGTGATTTAGCGAACCTTGTACAGATAATACCTAAGGAATCGAATCTTAAGGTTAGTGATAATGTAATCTACGATGCTACTCCAAGGGTTGTTGGTTTAAATGGTTCAGTAGACTTGCCACACGGTGGATATCTAGGTGCAGGATTTCTTTCGAATTTTAACTATACATTTTATTCACCTGCCCCAAATAGAAGAAAAAGTTCTTACAATCATGCAGTTGCAGTTAGATATGATATTTTCGGCAGTAGTTTACAAGTTAAAATAGATACAAGAATAAAACAAAAAATCGATGTAAATTATTTAGATATAAAAGGTAAGAATCTTAAAAAACCTGAAGTTTATTATGGGTATACAGATAAAGTGTATAAAATAAATGTACCTAAAATAAATAATTTCACAAAAATACATCATACTATCAATTTTGGTAATAAAAATAATCCGATTGTAAATATATACTTTAACAAGGTTCCTAGAATTATTTATAATTTTATTGATGAAAAGGGTGAAAAATTAAAAAAATCAATAACCCGGATTGAGAAGGTAGGAACTCACTTAAATTACACTCCACCCTTGATTAAAGGATTTATGAAACCTGAAAATTATAATAAAGTAATAGAAAAAGACAATGTTCATAACTTTATTTATAAACATGCTAAAATTTTTAATGAAAAACTTGCAATTAAAAAAAATAAAAATTTAAGTAAGAAAAAACATTTTAAAGCATTGCCTAAAAACTTAGATATAAAGAAAAATATACCAAGAATGACTAATAAAAGTAAATATACAGTAGCACTCAAAAACAATTCTAAAAATTTTAATGCAACTAGAGTTAGCAATAAACCTCGAAATAGCTCAAAGTCAAAAAAGCCTCAAAAATATATAAAACCTCAGGCGAATATTTCTTATCAACCAAAAAACATAGAAAATAAAAGTATCTCAATTAATAGTAATTATATAATCTATAAAACTCAAAAAAGCACTTTAAATACTAGGATCAAACATAATGAAAAAGAGAACTATTCTTTAAGTATAGTTAGAAAAAATTTTAAGGAGAATAAAAATATATTCATTCCTAGAAAAAATGACATAGATTGGTTCGCAATAAATACAGGATTAAAAGGTAGAGAAAAAAAGAAATTTATAGAATATATTGACAATATAGCGAGGATAGCAAGAAAAAAATTTAACGGAGATATTAATAAAATAAACCATGAAGTTGCAAATGCCATCTCTTATAGAGTATACCATAATGATACATTACAAAATTTTGTTAATGATTTTGTAAAAGTAAAAGTAAATCTGAAAAGTTCAGATAAATTTGTCATGATAATAAATAAAGAAAGTGGGCAAAGAAAGAAAAGTGATGATCTCTTTGATGTTATGCATAATCATGGTGATTACCCTATAGATTTTCCACACTTGGGTGCTACATTGTCAACAGTAGAAAAAAGTAGTTGGTATAAAGAAATTCTAAAACATATTGTTGGATACTCTCCAACATATTTTAAAGGTATTTCAACTAAGGATGTTTTTTTTCAATTAAACTCACATGTTGGTGACTTGTTAACAAATTTGGATTCGAAAGATAATAATACAAATATTGATTCATTTAATTTAAACTATCATCCAGATTTTAAAGATTTACCTTTGAATGAAAGAATAAAAAAGTATTATGGTCAAAAAGATTTAAAAGAAAAAAGGAGAGAATATTATAACGAAGCTTTTAAAATAGCATTTCCTGATATTAAAGGGGATAAACATAGTTTTTTAATTATGGGCTCTATATTCAGTGTAGGCGGATTATATTTAATATTTAAAAATAAAAATAATCGAGAGAAGTTACTTAAAATGCTTAAGAATTTAAGACCCACAATTGTTAAATCTATGAAAAATCAGATAAAAGCTACTTTAAAAAAATCCTTAAATAGTATAGTTAATAAAGCTAAAAAAATCCTTAAACCTTTTAAACAAAATAGAATAAAACCAATAGCAATAAAAAGTAATAGGTCAAAAGTTAAAAAAATAACAAAAACCCTTAAACCAACAATAAAAGCAATAGGTAAATATATAAAAAGAAGAATAACAAATTCAATACGTAGAGTAATGAGACCGGCAAGAAGATATATAAAAAGAAGGATAACAAAACCAATACGTAGAGCATTGAGACCAGTAAAAAGGTATATAAGAAAATTCGTATTTTCAAATAGAAAATATAGAAATAAAAATAGAAGAGTTAATTTTAAGAATATAAAAAGATATTTGAAGAAAATGTTTTGGAAGTGATATGTGTGCTTAAAAAAACTTGGAAAGAATTCAAAGTATCGTTAGTTTTTACTTTCTATTTAAGCTTAGTGAGGTCGTTTGTAATTTTGAGTCTGCTTTCCATTTATGTGTATTCCAACTTAACAAGAAATTCTGTATATTATGCTAAATATATACCTCATAGTGAAGGTAGAAATCCGCAAGTAGAAATGCTATTACATAATTTAGATAAAGTATATACACCTGAAATAAAGGGTTTAGATTATTTAAATTTTTGTGTGATAGAATTAGGAAACTGTCAAAAATATCGCAAAGTTGGTATTGAAGGAGTCTCGGAAGGAAAGGAGGGTTCAGTAGAGTACAGAAATGTAGAATTGGATAGGGAACTTAATGGTTATTTATATTCATATAGAAATGAAAGCTATCACTTTACAGAAAATTACAGAATATTCTCTTACTATGTCGATAACTTTACAGAAAAACCTATCAACGGTATAGATGAAAAGAAAATAAAAAAAGAAATGTATGCAGTTGTGAAACCTGTTATAGATGAACAAACAGAACCCCTGATCAATTTACAATGGATATTTACTTGGTGGTATGGTGATGAATTTAAAAACCAATAAATATTTAACATCGGAGGTGATTGCCTTTGAAATTTATAAAAATATTAATTAAAAAAATATTTGAAATAAGTGTCTTGTATATTGTCCCTAGTATAGTTATTTTCTTCCTCTTAAAATATTTTTTATTTTCACACCTTGATTATTATTCTGTTTATTATGCGAAGAATATAAAACATAGTCATGATAAAGACCCTGAGGTTCAAATGGTAATGAAAAATTTAGAATATATTGAAAAGCCAAAAACAAAATTTTTAGTTTATGATTATGTTAAAGGTGAAAATCTCGTTAAAAAAATAAATTATAGTGGTAATAAATTTGATCTTGATATGTATGTTATGTATAGTTTCGGAGATATAGATTTATTTGATGAAAAAAGATATATATATGAGTTTAATAAAAAATATGAATTTTTTTCTGTATATAAAGATGAAGAAGGATATAGTTACTCACTTAGCACCGAAATGGAACAAGAAACGAAGCAAAAAATTAGAGATATCGTTCAGCCAATTATTGACGTTCAACCTAAACCAAAAATAAATTTACAATGGATATTTAATTGGATCTACGAAGAAGAATTTAAGTAAATAAATTTATTGAACAACCAGTTTATTAGCTGGTTGTTTTTTATTATTTTGAGCGATATTATTGTTTGTAAACGTATTCATCTGTATAAATAAGTTAAGGAGGGTTGTTTATGAAACGAATGTTGGTAAGTGCTATTTCTGTAAGTTTTTTATTAACGGCTTGTGGTAATGATTCTGAGGAGAGTGTGAATAAGACTGAAGAGAGTAGTGATGAAAAGCAAAATAATTCTAATAAACAACAAAGTGATTCGGATGAGAAGAAGTCTAATGATGAGGAATCTAAAGGTATGGAGACTGTGGTTAATGGTTTGAACACACCTTGGTCTATTGAGAAGATGGATAATACTTTTTATTTAACTGAGCGTCCTGGCAAGATTGTTAAGATTGAGGGTAATCAGAAGACTGATCAAAAGGTGAACTTAGATGAGAAGATTGCAACTGCTGCTGAAGCGGGATTATTAGGCTTTGTGTTGGCACCTGACTTTAAAGAATCCAATGAAGCTTATGCTTATTATACGTATGAAGGCAACGAAGGGCAGTTTAATAGAATTGTAAAATTGAAGTTAGATGGTGACTCATGGGAAGAAGAGGAAGTATTATTAGACAAAATTCCGAGTGGAGATTTCCATCATGGTGGTCGATTGAAGATTGGTCCTGATGATAAGTTGTATGCTACTACTGGTGACGCTGCAAATGATGAAATTGCACAAGATAAAGATTCTTTAGGTGGCAAGATTTTAAGATTAAATTTAGATGGTAGTAAACCGAAAGATAATGCATTTTCAAATTCATATGTTTATAGTTATGGTCATAGAAATCCACAAGGTCTTGTGTGGCCTTCAGATAATAAGCTTTATGCTAGCGAGCACGGAGACTTAGCTAATGATGAAATTAATGACATAAAGAAAGGTGAAAATTATGGTTGGCCGGTTATAGAAGGTAATGAAGAAAAAGATGGTATGGTGTCACCATTATTTACTTCTGGAGCAGATGAAACATGGGCACCTTCAGGTTTAGCTTACCATGATGGGAAAATCTATTCTGCAGCTTTAAGAGGCGAAGCAGTTCTAGAATTTGACACTAAAAATGATAAAGTTAAAAAGGTCATTACAGATCACGGACGTATTCGAGATGTCATGATTGAAGGAGAAACGTTGTATTTCATTAGTAATAATTCAGATGGTAGAGGTAATCCTTCTGATAATGATGATAAGCTATATAAAATACCATTAAACCAATTAAAATAATAACAAATAAGTTAAATTAAGAATAGAATTAATATCGTTTTTAATCTATAATATGAGGGGACGGATAAAGAGATTCAATCTGATGGAGGAATTGTATGTTAAAAATTGACTTACTCAATAGCACTTCTATATTAAAACGATTAGCATTATTACAATTTGTCCTATTTCTTTCACTCGTATTAATTGGTTTTAAAGTAATGGCGAATTTTATATATATACAAGAAGAAGGTATTCTTAGAAATATTATTGTAGGTGTTATTGGTTTAATAATTTTAATATTTATTCATGAACTTATTCATGGTATTTGTTTTAAAATTTTTCAACCATCGAAAAAAGTAAAATACGGTTACAAAAGTGGTATGTTCTACGCATCTATGCCAAAAGAAATATTTACACGTAGACAATTTTATACCATCGCGCTAGCTCCATTTGTAATTATTAGTATTGGTTTACTTTTGGTACTATTATGGTTGAAATTAAGTTCGATTATATATATTTTTGCATTCCATGGTGCAGCTTGTATAGGGGATTTCTATATGGTGCAAGTTTTATATAATCATCAACAAATGAAATATATCGAAGATACTGATGTAGGCATAAATTTATATACTGACAAGAAAAACATATCTTCAACAACTTAATACAATTTTTGTTATAATATATAGGAATTTGGGAAACCATATTCCTATTTTTTATAGAGGTGTTTAAGATGGAACGTCGAATCATTCATATAGATATGGATGCATTCTTTGCTCAAGTAGAAGTGAGGGATAATCCAAAGTTAAAAGGTAAACCGGTTATCATCGGTGGTAGAGCTTCTGGACGTGGCGTTGTATCGACTGCAAGCTATGAAGCTAGAGAATATGGTGTACATTCTGCGATGCCTATGGCTAGAGCCCATCAATTATGTCCTGATGGTTATTATGTTCGGCCTAGAATTAATCATTATAGAGAAGTTTCTAATGAAATTATGGAGATATTTAAAAGTTATACTGATATAGTTGAACCATTATCTTTAGATGAGGCATATTTAGATGTAACTGAACTAGTTCGCAGAGATTTATCAGCCTCTACTATTGCTCAATATCTTCAAAGAGACATTTACGATAAGACACAACTTACTTCTTCGGCAGGTGTTTCGTATAATAAATTTTTAGCAAAACTTGCTAGTGGTATGAACAAGCCGAGTGGTAGAACAGTTATAAATTATGAGAACACACATGACTTATTGATGTCACTACCAATAGGTAAATTTGCAGGAGTAGGTAAAGTGACTGAAGAAAAAATGAAAGAATTGAACATCCATACTGGTCAAGATTTATATGATTACAGTCAAATGGAACTCATTCAAATGTTTGGGAAAAGAGGATTGAGTTTTTATAATAAAGTAAGAGGAATTGATAACTCACCTGTTAAACCAGTAAGAATTAGAAAGTCTATAGGTAGAGAAACTACTTTTGAAACAGACCAAAACGATGATGATTTCATACTAAATAAAATACGTACTTTAAGTGGGGAAGTAGCTGTTAGAGCAGATAAGCACGAACTTGCAGGTCGTACTATAACGGTGAAAATGAAAACTCATAATTTTGAAACATTGTCTAAACAAACAAGTGTGAATAACCCTGTACATGATGAAGTAGAAATATATAACATTGCATATGAACTATATAACAGTCTTAAAGATCAAGATACAGCAATTAGATTAATTGGTGTTTCAATAGGAAATTTAGTGTCTAAAACATACCGGAATTTGACGATATATGACTTTTTATAAGTAGAAAACTTGATAAAGTGTTAAAGTACTAGTATCCTAATATAGATTGTGATTAAGTTTTGAAATCACATTGAACGGGTATTTATTCATTATTCATTATTCAGAAAGTAGAGATTGATATGAAATTTAAATTTGCTATTATCGGAATAACAGTATTAATGATTTTACTTTTTGTAAAGAGTACAATCGATACAGGAAGTTTTGATATTGTTAAATTAATAGGTATTGTTGCTATCGCTTTATTATTATTCTGGGCAGATCGAAAATTAGAAAGACCAGTCAATAAAGCAAGTCTTAAAAGAGATATTAAAAAAGAATTTCAGCACAAAGAATAAAATAAAAAATAGGGAAGCAACTTTTAATTAAGTTGTTTCCCTATTTTTTATATACATATTTTTTGTCAGATAAAGTTTTACCGTAAATGTTTATGACACTGTTTAAATCTTGATAGTGTTGCAACAATCTATAAGTGATAATTGCACATGCTTTTGCATCGTTAAGAGCGTGGTGATGACCTTTAAAATCAATATTATAATAAGACATCATATGCGCTAAACCGTATCTATGATTATTTACTGTTTTTCTTGCTAATATACAAGAACAAAAATATGTCATATCGGGTATTTCTATATTCAATTTGATAAGCGATTTAAATAATACATTCATATCAAATTTTGCATTGTGTGCGACAACAGGTAAATCGCCTATGAAGTCCATCATATAAGGGAAGACTACATCAAAAGTAGGGGAGCTTTCCACATCAGATGGTTGTATTTTATGAATTTTAATATTAAATTTAGAAAAATAATCTTTAGGATTAACTAAAGTATAAAAATCTTCAGTAATTTGATGGTCAACAACTTTAACCATTCCTATTGAACAAATACTTTCAGGATTGCCGTTAGCCGTTTCAAAATCTAACGCGACAAATGAAGACATTCAATCACTTCCTTTGAAAGTCATTATATGGATATATAATGAAAATGTAAATAAAATTGTTCGAAATGATAAAAATAAAGATGGTGGGGAGGGCGAATGTTGCAAGACGAGATTCACGTGCAACGTTCAACTTTAAAATTGCAATATAAAAAGGTCTAGGACATTTATGTCCTAGACCTTTACTTATCTTAAGAATCATTCACCATCTTCATCAAATTGACGAGCAGCTAATTCTTTTTCATATATAAATAGTGCGTTATTATCTTCTTGGATTCTTTCTAAGTAGTCAATGTGTGTTTCAAACATTGATTCTTCTTCAACTTGTTCATCTAAGAACCAATTTAAGAACGAAATAGTCGCAAAGTCATTTTCATTTTTAGCGATTTCCGATAAGTTATAGAAGCGTCGTGTTACATCTCTTTCTTGTTCAAGGCCATCTTTAAATGTTTCTAATAATGAATTAAATTCAGTCTTTGGAGCTTCTAATGATGTAAAGATAGCTTTTTCGCCACGGTCATTTATATAATTATAAATTTTCATACCGTGAAAACGTTCTTCTTTAGCTTGTTGAATATAGAAGTTTGCAAAACCGTCATAACTCTTATCCGCACAATAAGCTGCCATAGCCATATATGCGTGTGCTGCATAAAACTCGTGATTTAATTGATTGTTTAAAGCGTCTAGTATATTTTTAGATAACATTTAAAATCTTCCCTTCTATAATAAACTTGTTTATATATTTATTATACATTATTTGTAAGGGTATACCAATGTTTTAACTTAGTGAAAGTCTTTTTTAAAAGCTTTTGAACGTGTTATAATAATATGACAGAATAAGGAGGTAACGTATGAAGAAGTATGTTGCGAAAAATATGGCTAAACTTGCTAGGTTTGCAAGTAGAAAAATGGGAAAACAAGGTACCGACCTTCCGGGACAAGTCGCTCGTAAGATAGATCCACTTATATTAAGAAAGTTAGCAAATGATGTTGATGAAATTGTAATGATAAGTGGAACAAATGGTAAGACGACTACTTCCAATTTAATTGGCCATACTTTAAAGAAAAATAATATAAATATAATACATAATAATGAAGGTGCCAATATGGCAGCGGGTATTACTTCAAGCTTTGTTATTCAGTCTAATAAAGATACTAAAATTGCTATTATCGAAATTGATGAAGGTTCAATACCAAGAGTATTGAAAGAAATGACACCAACGATGATGGTCGTAACAAACTTCTTTAGAGACCAGATGGATAGATTTGGCGAGATTGATACAATGGTCGATAATATAGCTAATACAATTAAAGGTAGGGGTATTAAACTATTATTAAATGCTGATGATCCATTCGTAAGTAGATTAAAAATTGCTAGTGATGAAGTTATATACTACGGCATGAAAGCGGGCATTCATGAATTTGAACAAAGTACCATGGTTGAAAGTAAATATTGCCCGAATTGTGGTCGATTATTAAATTACAAACATGTTCACTACAATCAAATTGGTCATTATGATTGTGTTTGTGGATTTAAACGTGAAAAACCTAAATATGAAGTTTCCTCCTTTAAACAAGAGCCATTTATCGATGCTGGTATAAATGATACTATTTTTGATATGAAAATAGCTGGAGACTACAACGTGTTTAATGTTGTTGCTGCATATACAGTTTTAAGGGAATTAGGGTTGAACGATAAGAGTATTAATGCCGGGTTTGAATCTTATACGTCTGATAATGGCCGTATGCAATATTACAAAAATCGTCATAAAGAAGTATTAATTAACTTAGCTAAAAATCCAGCTGGTTTAAATGCTAGTCTATCAGTAGGTGAACAAATAGATTCGGAGAAAGTATACATTATCAGTTTAAATGATAATGGAGCTGATGGTAGAGATATTTCTTGGATTTACGATGCGGACTTTGAAAAGTTATCACGCCAAAATATAAAAGCAGTTATATGTACGGGACAAAGAGCTGAAGAACTAGCACTTAGATTAAAATATGCAGAAGTAGATGCAGACATTATCATTGAAAAGTCTATTGAAAAAGCGACTGGAATGTCAATGGAGTATCCTCAATTTACTGTTGCTATACCTAACTATACTTCACTATCTCCGATGCATCGTGTACTAAATAGAGCGTTTAAGGAGGAAGTATAATGTCAGCGATAAAAATATTTCATTTTATGCCAGATAAATTAAATCTTTACGGAGATATCGGTAATATTATTGCTTTAAAGCAACGTGCTAAATGGCGCAATATTAAAGTAGAAGTCTTAGATATTATAGATACAGAAGGTTTGAGTTTGGATGATTGTGATATTTTCTTTATTGGAGGAGGCAGTGACAGAGAACAAAGTCTTGCTACTGAACAACTTAAGAAAATTAAAACACAACTAAAAGACGCAATCGAAGACGGCTTGCCAACATTAACGATTTGTGGTGGTTATCAATTTTTAGGTTCTGAATATGTAACGCCAGACGGTACGAGACTTGAAGGCTTAAATATTTTAGACATATATACTGAATCTAAAAAACAAAGGCTTACTGGAGATATTGTTATGGAGTCTGAAACATTTGGTCAAATTGTTGGTTTTGAGAACCATGGTGGTCGTACATATCATGAATATCCATCACTTGGTAAAGTTATAAATGGGTACGGAAATAATGATACAGATAAAAAAGAAGGTATACATTATAAAAACTTAATAGGTACGTATTTACATGGACCAATATTACCAAAAAATCATGAAATTACTGATTATTTATTGAAAAAAGCTTGTGAAAGAAAAGGGATTGAATTCAGTCCAGAAGAATTAGATAATTCAGTTGAAGAAGCAGCAAAACGAGCTATTATAAATAGGTTGTTAAAAGAAAAATAATATAAAAACAAAAGTCTGGGACATTATCAATGTCCCAGACTTTTGTTTTATTACTTTAACCCTTTTTCGTTATATTAGAAAAACGATCGTTTATAATTCGGTTTATCATTAAGATTTCGTATATGATATGGCTTTTTATTTGGTTTTCATCAAATTCATCGAGGCCTTTAACGCTGTTTTTAAGAATAGATGCGGCTTTTTTCTGCTTTTTAAATTCTTTATGATTTAATAAATCTTTATAAGAAATGATTAAATTAGAAATTGCTCTTCTTTCATTTTCAGTAAACGTTATGAATGTTTCTTCAGGTAAATAAATGAGATTTAATAAATGAGAATTCAATAATCTATTTGTGTGATACGCCATTTCGACTTTTCTAATATATGCTTTAGATTCTTTTTTCGTACGGTGATAATCATATTCTTCTTTTTGATATTTAATCAATTGTTCTATTTTTGTTGCTGACTGTTGCAATGAAGTCATTTGTTTCATTGATATATTGGATTCATATTCTCCAATGAGTAATTCTTTTAATCTGTTTATGTAAATTTCTAAAATACGACGTTCCATATTTTTATTTATGTTTTCAATTTGTGTAATATATTTTGGTGGTAATATGATGAAGTTTACTAAACCTGCTGTTGTTAACCCGATTGTCGTTGTTGCTAAACGAGATATAAAGTTATATACAAAAGCATCATGGATAACAGGCACCATTGCAACCGCTGTAATAGCAGCTACTAGCATACCATCTATAAGTTTAAGTTGGTAACATACAAATATAGTTACTGTAGCAGCCAAAGAATAACTTAATGGCGACTCACCGAAGAAATATGTACTGATTACTGCTATAAATGCGCCTAATATAGAAGCTGGGAAGCGGACAAAAGCTTTTTTTAAAGATGCTTTTGCTGTAGGTTCTATTGTGACAATTGATGTTATAACCGCAAAAATGGGATTTAAATTCAAAACCATACATATTAGTGCAGTTAAAAATGTAGCTAAACCTGTTTTGATAATTCTTGCACCTATAAATCTGATTAACCAATTTTCTTTCATATACAAAACTCCGAAATCATTTTTTTATAGTATACCATGTATTTTCTGATATAATAAAGACGACAAAAAAATTTAAAAGAAAGAACGGGATTTAAATGATTATTCAAAACAATGAAGAACTTGAAGGCCTTAAAGAAATAGGCAGAATCTGTGCAATAATTCGTGATGAATTGAAAGAAGCAACGAAACCCGGAATTACAACTAAAGAGTTGGATAACATAGCGAAGGAAAGATTTGAGGAATTAGAAGCAGAATCTGCTCCTATCGCAGAATATGATTTTCCTGGTTATACATGTATAAGTGTAAATGAAGAAGTTGCGCATGGTATTCCTGGTAACCGTGTAATCAATGAAGGTGATTTAGTTAATATAGATGTTTCAGCAAGAAAGAATGGATACTATGCTGACACAGGTATTTCTTTCGTTGTAGGAGAAGCAGATGATCCTAAAAAACAACTTGTAGTAGATGTTGCAGCAATGGCTTTTGAAGAAGCAATGAAAAAGATTAAACCAGGCACTAAATTATCTCAAATTGGTAGAGCTGTAAATTCTACAGCAAGAAAGAATGGCTTGAAAGTAATTAAAAACTTAACTGGCCATGGTGTTGGTCGTTCACTACATGACTCACCACAACATGTTATGAACTATTTTGATCCTTTAGAAAAGCAATTGCTAAAAGAAGGAATGGTTTTAGCAGTTGAACCGTTTATTTCATCAAACGCTACAATTGTTGGCGATGGTAAAAATGAATGGGCATTTGAGACGAAAGATAAAAGTTTTGTCGCTCAAATAGAACATACTATAGTTGTTACTAAAGATGGACCATTATTATTAACGAAATTAGAAGACTAAAAACAGAGGCTGAGACATTGATCAATGTCTCAGCCTAATTCATTCTATATACTTTCTTTTCTAAGACTAAGGACCTATAGAAAGTTGGTTCCTAGGTCCATTTCGAGATTTTTAATAACATTTTATAATAGAGGTTAATCTGAAAGAAATAGGTGATTCTATGTTTAATGTTGTTTCAAATCAATTAAAGCAACTTATTCTTGTTTCTTATTATGAAAGTTTAGATACATGTGCAAAGCAATTAGATGTTAAAATAAAAGCAATGGAAGAATATATTTTATATTTAGAACAAAAGCGTCAAAACTTATTTGAACTAATTGAAAAGTATACTTTAGAATTAGACAATAAGTATATGGACAAAATAGAAGACTTTAAAATTACGTATGCCAAAAAATTAGAAGACCATGATTTAGTATGGTTACAAAAACAAATCAATATGTTAGAAAGTGATTCAGCAAAGATTGAAGAAACGATAAAACGTACTTTAGATCAAATTGCACATGCTGTAGCTGAGCGGTCAATGCTCACACAAATGAATTCGCTTCTCTAAAATAGGAGTGGTAGATTGAAGAATAAATTTATATCGACAGAATTATTAATTGTATTAACAATTTTAATTTTATTATCGAATATTTACTATATCTTCTTTGAAAAAATAGGATTACTGCTTGTTGTAATAACGGGCATGATTTTTATTTATGTAGGCTATTTATACTTCCATAAATTAAGAGGTCTAATTTTATTTTGGATAGGGGCTATCTTGTTAATTTATGCGTTACTTTCAAACCCGTATATGCTTATGATTTTATTTTTATTTTTAATATTTTTAGTGATTCGCTATATCATATACAGGAAAAAACCTTTGAAAGTCGAGCATGTCGAAACGACAGCTAACGAAAACATAAATGAGTCTTTCATTAAACAACGTTGGTTCTTACCTCAAAAAACACCTTACTACATATATAAATGGGATGATATCCAAATTCAACAAGCTGTAGGAGATGTAGAATTAGATTTATCTTTAGCTGCCAATTTATCCGAAAACAATGTAATAGTTGTAAGGCAACTTATAGGTAAAACTCAAGTTATCGTACCATATAATTACCAAGTTAATGTACATGTTACAGCTCTTTTTGGTAGATTATATTTAAATGACGAAGTTTACAGAGTTAAAAATGAAACTGTACACTACAACGTTAATAGTCACAAAAATACATTTAAAGTGAATATATTTTACTCAACATTTATGGGAGATGTTGAGGTGATTTTCCGATGAATAACTATTCACGTATCATTGGTTCAATGTTAATACTTGTTTATTCAATTGTAGTTGTATTGTTTTTCTTAGATCGAATATTTATTAACATTATTTATTTTCAAGGTTTGTTTTATACACAAATAATGGGTATACCTGCCTTTTTATTCGTTAATATTGTTGTTATACTTCTTTGTATTATCATAGGTTCAGCAGTAGCTTATAAGATTAATCAGCAACACCATTGGATTAAAGAACAATTAGAACGTTCTTTTCAAGGTGAAGTGTTGGGCGTTAATAATCATGAAATAGATTTACACAAAGAAACGTTAGAAATTTATCAAACTTTAATCCCATTACATGAAGAACTTTATACATTAAGGTTGAAATCTCAACAAATTATTAATGAGTCTTACCAAATGCAAGATTCTGTTGTAAAGAAAATTATAGAAGACGAAAGACAAAGATTAGCTAGAGAACTACATGATTCTGTCAGCCAACAATTATTTGCTGCGAGCATGATGTTATCTGCTATTAAATCTACTGAATTAACCGATCCTTTAGCAAAACAAGTTAATTTATTAGAAAAGATGATTCAAGATTCACAACTTGAAATGAGAGCATTGTTACTCCATTTAAGACCATTAGGTTTAAAAAACAAATCATTAGGTGAAGGTATTAAAGATTTAGTCGTCGATTTAAAACAAAAAATACCTATGAAAGTTGTTTATGATATAGAGGATATAGAAATTGCTAAAGGTACTGAAGACCACTTGTTTAGAATAACGCAAGAAGCAATTTCAAATACATTACGTCACTCTAAAGGTACGAAGTTATCAATAGAATTAATCGAAACAAGCGATTACGTTATTTTAAGATTACAAGATGATGGCGTAGGCTTTGACACATCTAAAAGAGATCCTCAAAGCTATGGTTTAAATACTATGAATGAACGTGCACTTGAAATTGGCGCAACACTTAATATTATTTCTATGCCTAATTCAGGAACGAGAATAGAAGTGAAGGTACCGAATAATAAGGAGGAAGAGTATGACAATTAGAGTATTATTCGTTGATGATCACGAAATGGTAAGAATAGGTATATCAAGTTATTTATCAACACAAGAAGATATCTCAGTAGTGGGTGAAGCTGCTTCTGGTAGAGAAGGAATCGAGAAAGCAGAAGAACTGAAACCAGATATAATATTAATGGATTTAGTGATGGATGATATGAACGGTATCGAAGCAACTCAATATATTAAGCAACACCAGCCAAGCGTTAAAATTGTGATGTTAACAAGTTTTATAGATGACAATGAAGTATATCAAGCTTTAGATGCAGGAGTTGATAGTTATATTTTAAAGACAACTTCAGCAGATGATATCGCTAATGCTATTCGTAAAACTTATAATAAAGAATCAGTATTTGAAGCGGAAGTATTAGTTAAAATGCGTAACCGTATGAATCAAAAAGCTGAATTATTTGAGATGCTCACAGATCGCGAAATGGAAATACTATTATTAATTGCAAAAGGCTATTCTAATCAAGAAATTGCAAGTGCTTCACATATTACGATTAAAACTGTAAAAACACATGTAAGTAATATTTTGAGTAAATTAGAAGTACAAGATAGAACACAAGCTGTTATATACGCTTTTCAACACAATTTGATAAATTAAAAATAAGTACACACATACAAAATCATATATAAATAAATGCTGCTACTAGGTTGACTAAAATTCAACGAAGTAGCAGCATTATTTTGACTATGTGATTGATATTTAAATCTCTAATAGTATTTTACAAGTTAAAGTGCTATTTAATAGCGTCATAACCGTTTTGTATAAGTTCCAATGACCCGTCATGTGGATCAATGACTAATCCATGTATCGGAATTGATTGGTCGAATAATGGATGATTATAAATTTTTTGTATGTTCGATTCAATGTTCTGTATTACATCGTCAAATCCTCTTAAAAATCGTTGAATGTCAATGCCAGAGTGTTGAATCGTATTTAATGTATCTTGAGTAACACCACGACTTTTCATAGTTTCAATTACTGAACCTACATCAAGGTTACCCATTCCGCAATCTTTATGACCCATTATAATAATTTCTTCTGCGCCAAGAGCGTATATTGCCACTAATAAACTTCGCATTGTTGATCCATATGGATGCGATATAGTAGCACCTGCATTTTTAACGACTTTAACATCACCGTTTTTAAAGCCTAATGCTTTTGTTGATAGTTCGGTAAGCCGTGTATCCATACAAGTTAATATAACTGCTTTTGCGTTAGGTGTTTTTGTAGTAATAAAGTTCTCATATTCTTTGTTTGCCACAAAGGTCTGATTGAATTTTAAAATATCATTCAATAGAGGCATTCGTCATCTCACCATTTTCTGCTATATTATCAAAAGTTTGCTGTTCTGGTGGCCCATGTTTAAGCATTTTCTTTTGATGTAAAACAGCATTTATTTCTGCTCCAATGATAATGATTAATCCTGTTAAGAATAACCATAACATTAACACGATAATACCTCCGATGCTACCATATGTTTTTGAGTAGTTAGCAAAGTTATTAACATATAGTCCAAATAGGGCACTTGAGCCTAACCATACAATTGTAGTAAAGGCAGCACCAGGAATTACTGAAAGTAATTTAATTTTAATATTTGGAGCTAAAGCGTAAAGCGTCATAAATACTATAAATGTCACGATTAGTGGTAACACAAATTTAATTAAACTAAAGATCCAACGTAATTCAGATTCTAAACCAAGTGGACCAAATAATAGATTACCAAGTTGTTGTCCAAATATTGGTAATGCAATTGCTAAACCAAATACAACAACCATAATGATTGTGAAGAACACACTCATTATTTTTAATACGATTGCGTTACGGCCGTCTTCGACATCATATGCAACATTAAATGCGTTCATTAAAGCTGTCATTCCGTTTGATGCGGACCAAAGCGCCGCAATTAAACCGAATGAGAATAGGCCGCCACTAGCGTTCTGCATGACGTCATCAATTATACCGGTAATCAGTTTAGCTGTATCGCCAGGAGCATTTTCCGAAATCATGTTCGTAATTGTATCTGGACTAATTTGGAACAACGGAATCAATGTTAATATAAAGATAAGTGTAGGGAATAATGCTAATAAGAAGTAGTAAGATAGCTGTGCAGCTAAACCTGTAGCATTATCTTTACTAATTCTATATAATAACGTAGTTAAAATATTACCATTTTTAGTGTATTTTGCCGGCTTATTTATTTTTGATACAAAAAATATTTGATTATCTTTTTTTGGTGTTTTAGATTCAAACACTTGAGGTTGAATATAGTTTTCTTTTTTTATAGACTTTTTTTGTTCATCTTTAAAGTGTTTAGCTTGTTCTAAAAACTTTGAGCTAGATTTATCTTTTGCCATAAAAATTCTCCTAATTATATTTAATGTTAAAAAAGACTAGGTCGCTTAAAGAAGCCTAGTCTTTTAAAATTTATGAATGATTTGGACCTGAGATTTGTCTGTTATTTTTCTTCTCAATGAATGTGTCTTTCGCATCCATAATAGATTGTTCTAACTCTGGGTTTTTACGACGAATTTCTTCTATTACATCTTTCCAATATAAAACTTCGTCTTTAATTTGATCGAATTTAGAAGGCTCTCTAGAAGTGTTACCTTCTTTAATATTTTGTACTTGATTTGATAATGATTGACGTGTGTTTTTATCTGCTAATGCAATTGCTGCACCGATAGCGCCACCAATCAAAATTGCAGGAACTAATTTGTTTTGCATAATGTTTTCCCCTTTCAATATATTAATCTAAATAAATATCTTCGACCTACATATCATATCATATAAATGCATAAAATTTGTTTACATAGGCATCATTTATTATTTAAAATTTAACTAATTACATTCATTCCCATTAATGTGATATTGTAAACACAAATAATCTACAATAAAGCGTTTGATAGTAACTTTTCGAATGGCATAATATCAAGATTTTTTCCGATTTTAATTTTAAATTGGCCAGCTTTAGTCCACAAGGTTATTTCTCCGTTTAAGTCTAAAAATTTACCTGCGTTTTCTGTAGACCACATTAAAACTATACTGTATGGTATGGAATAAGTTTCAATTTTTTTGCCACTTATACCTTGTAAATCACGAATTATAATTCGTTTATTAGTAAAGACTGCCGTATCTCTAAATGTTTTGAAAGCACTATAAGCTTCTTCACCATTAGCGAGATATTGATTAATTTCATTTGGAATGTCTATTTTTTCAAATAGTGTCCATGAAAGTATCTCTTGAACTGCCATCTTATATCACTCCTATTAAATTACTTGATTTTATTGTATATAATCTTAATATATATTGTAAAGTTAATGTATAGTTTCACTATTTTAATTATATGTACTTTTTGCTAAACTTATTCTGAAAGGATGATAACAAATGACAGAAACAATTGAACAAATGGTAGATGATTTAAAAGAAAAATTACGTCTAGTAAACACGAGTGTGTTAAATAAAGACGCAATTCCAGAAGAAAAGAAAGAGGAATTAAAAGATATTCATACTATGGTTATGTCTAGAAAAAACATTTCAGCAAGTGAGATGAGTGCAATTACTCAAGCATTAGGTGAATTAAGAAAATAGCAGAGGGTGGTTATCAATATGGGATATGAGAAAGACTTACAAAAGTATGCAGAATTATTAGTCAAAGTCGGTTTGAATGTACAAAAAGGGGAACCTGTCTATATTCAAGCATCTATTGAATCAAGTTCATTCGTTCACTTGTTAGTTGAAGAAGCTTATAAAGTTGGCGCAGAAGACGTACAAGTTAAATATAAAGATGATCGATTACAACAATTGAAATATAAATATGAACCAGAAGAATTCTTTAGTGAAATTAAACAATATGTAGTCGATGAAAGATTAGATTACTTAGATAGAAAAGCAGCTTTCTTATCGCTTATATCTTCAAGTCCTGATAGCCTAAAAGATGCTGATCCGAAGAAAATTAATAAAGCTATGGCAGCAAGTGGTAAAGCATTTAAAGATTATATGGTAGCTATTCAAAGTGATAAAGTAAGCTGGTGCGTTGCTGCTTATCCTTCTGTTGGATGGGCAAAAATGATGTACCCAGATTTAGATGATCAAGAAGCGTTTGATAAACTATTAGAAACAATATTAAAAACAGTACGTGTTGACCAAGAAGATCCGGTTAAAGCTTGGGAAGAGCATGATAAGACATTACATGAGAAGGCTGAATACTTAAATAATAAAAAGTATAAAGCGCTGCATTATAAATCTGAAGGCACAGATTTAACAATTGAATTACCGAAACTTCAATATTGGAGCGGTGCTAGTTCAGTAAACTCTAAAGGTAATTCATTTGTTGCTAATATGCCAACTGAAGAAGTATTTACTGCACCGCATAAAAATGGTGTAAATGGAACTGTTAAAAACACTTTACCATTGAGCCATTCCGGTAATATCATCGATGATTTCACGATTACTTTTAAAGACGGAGAAGTTGTTGATTATAAAGCTGGTGTAGGTGAAGAAATATTAAAAGGTATTTTAGAAACAGATGAAGGTGCTAAAAGATTAGGTGAAGTAGCACTTGTGCCAGTAGATTCACCGATATCTAACATGAATGCTTTATTCTATAATACATTATTTGATGAAAATGCCTCATGCCACATTGCTCTTGGTTCAGCTTATGCATTCTGTATTGAAGATGGTAAGAATATGACAGAAGAAGAACTAGCTGAAAATGGCTTAAATGACTCTATGACACATGTTGACTTTATGATAGGTAGTAAAGATTTATCAATCGATGGTATTTTAGAAAATGGTGAGAGAGAACCAGTCTTTAGAGATGGTAACTGGGCATTTTAAAACATAGCCAATTGCTAAAACATCATGTATAATAAAGATAAATAAAATTGTAAAGTTTGTTATTCTAAGGAGGGGTTATCATGAGTACACCTATGGAATGGGCAGTAATGATTGCTTTTGTTTTCTCTATCTTTACATTCGGTGGAGCAATCATGTTATATTTATCGAAAACATTCGATGGCAAAGAATCAGTACGTATTGATACAGCAGAAGAAGCACTAGAAAAGAAAGTTTTCGATGACGAAGAACATTATCATTAATCAATTTTAATGAGGCTGAGACATTATTTATGTCTCAGCCTAAAATATTATATGGGTAGTAGAGAACTGTATTAAATATATCAAGATTTTTAAATTACATAGTTTTTAATAGGGGGATGTAATAATGAAAGAAAGTAAAGGCATGACAGAATCAAGAAGCGTTAAATCTATACAGATTTTTCCTGAAGATACAAATCATCATAATACTATGTTCGGTGGTAAATTAATAGCAGAAATCGACGAGATAGCTGCTATTGCAGCGATGAGACATAGTGGAAATTCAGTAGTTACAGCATCTATTGATTCTGTAGATTTTATTCAACCGATTAGAACTGGAGAAGTACTTTCTTTAGTTTCATTCGTTACATATGCTGGCACTTCTTCTATGGAAATTTGCGTGAAAGTTGTCAGTGAAGATAATATTAACCAAAATAAACACTTAGCTGCATATAGCTTTTTAACATTTGTTGCACTAGACGAAAATGGTAAAAAAGTTAAAGTACCAGCTATTTATCCAGAAACAGAAGATGAAAAGTGGTTTTACGAAACAGCTAAAGATCGTGTGAATTTAAGACACGAAAGAAGAGACGAAAGCAAGAGAACGTTAGAATTTATGTCGACAAAACTATATATTTAATAAAGTTAGGCTTGGTCATAAATGTCCTGAAAATCCAAAAACAGTAGAAATTCAATTTTAATATTGAATTTCTACTGTTTTTCTTATATTTATTGCAAATCATGTAAAAATCTTTCTTTTAACTATGTTGTAATGAAAAATCAGAGATGAGGATTTTATGTAAGAAGTATATGGAATGCAAAATGCGGTTGGATAAATCTAAAACAAGCTAGGATGAGGAAATCTTTTTATAAGTGATTCATTCTATGCTCATTTTCTTTAAAGTCTACATCTTTATAATACATATCTTTTACAAGTAAGTTAGGACCTAAACATTTAACTTTTGGACAATGACAATTTAAAGATTTTGCTAGTGATGAATTCATCCATGTTTGGTAAACATCTTCTAATTTGTCTTGTTTAATATTTGCGATTGATCCAGTTTCATCACCGAAATCTGTAACGATAACATCTCCGGAAAATACACTAACATTCAATCTACTTCGACCATCAGGGTCATTTCGTAAAGTGACATTTTCAGTTTGATTTAAACGATTTAATAAGTGCTGATCCGATTCATTTAAGAAGCATGGGTAAAATGGTAATGTGCCAAATAACATCCAAGTATCTTTATCTCTAAAGTCTAAAATATCATGTATAGTTTCCTTCATTTCATCTAATGTCATGATGTTTAACTGACTAGCAAAATCTGATGGGTACATCGGGTGTATTTCATGTCGGCTACATTTCATATCATGTACAATCTCATTATGAATCTTTTTCAAATAAGGTTTAGTGTTACGGTTTAACATTGTTTCAGCTGATACAAACATGCCTTGTTCTGACAAAGTAGCTGAGTTTTGAATCATTTGTTCGTAAAGTTTATAGCGTGCCTTTAAAGGTGGTTTCTTGTCCATTACGTGGAAGCCGACTTCGCTGAATTCATCAATCGTACCCCAGTTGTGAGAAATATGCATCACATCTATGTATTCAGCAATTTCTAAATAACGATCTAAAGGCAGTGTTAAGTTAGAATTCATCTGAGTATAAATACCTCTATCATATGCATATTTCAAAAGAGGTACCACTGTTTCTCTAATAGACTTTTTACTAAACATTGGCTCTCCGCCAGTAATAGAGATTGTTTTTAGATGAGGAACTTCGTCTAATCTTTTTAAAGTTAAATCCATCGGTAAAGTATCAGGGTCTCTCAATTGTAAAGTGTAGCCAACTGCACAATGCGCACATCTCATATTACATAAAGTCGTAGTTGTAAATTCAATATTACTTAGTTGAAGTGAGCCATGTTCATCTATGTCATTATAAGCTTCCCAAGGGTCGTTATTAATTGTTATTTTTTTCTTCTTTAAACCACTATGTATTGCCATTTATAAAATCCTTTCATCTTGAATGATACCTGTTTAATATCATTCATTTTATAGCACTATTGTTAACTTTGAATAAAATAAACTTTTGTTTACTCTCTCGATTTTTTATTTTCCATCTCTTCAAGCTTTTTGTCAAATGCTTATTTCGCTCTGTGATGGGCCTTTAGCTTTGGTTATTTATGTGGGAATGAATGCCAATACTGGATTATCATTGTTTTTATACTTGTAATCATTCATAATAATATTATTAAAAACATTAAAAGGAGTATCAATATGACCCAAAAGACGTCTTTGACTGATATTAAACAAAGATTATATGATTTTTTAGATGAAATTGAAGCAATGAATCCAGAAGATATGGAAGTTTCTGATGTGGATGAATGGATTGCATTATTAGATGAATTAGAGAAAAAAGTTCAAGCTATGCAAGACTAATACGGTGTCTTCCTATCATAAAATAAACTTGAAAATAAGTTTATAATTTCAGATATGTGGTATACAGAGAGTAGACACATTATGAAAGGAAGAGATTGATATTATGAGTAAGAAAGTAGCAGCAGTTGTAACTGACTTATTTGAAGACGTTGAATTAACAAGCCCACAAAAAGCATTAACAGACGCAGGACACGAAGTTGTTGTTGTAGGTGAAGAAAAAGGTAAAGAAATCACTGGTAAAAAAGGCGAAAAAGTTAAAGTAGACGTTGGTATAGATGAAGCAAATGCAGCAGACTATGATGCAGTCTTGATTCCTGGTGGCTTTTCTCCTGATTTATTACGTGGAGATGAAAAAGGACGTTTTGGAGAATTCGTAAAACATTTCGTACAAGAAGAGAAACCTTCATTCGCAATTTGTCATGGACCTCAATTATTAATTGATACTGATTTATTAAATGGTAGAACTTTAACAAGTTTCTTATCAGTTCGTAAAGATTTACAAAATGCAGGTGCAAAAGTCGTTGACGAATCTGTAGTCGTTGACAATGGCATCGTCACAAGTCGTACACCAGATGACTTAGAAGACTTTAACCGTGAATCACTTGCATTGCTTCAATAAATGCTTTAATTGCCACTCACCATTACGGTGGGTGGTTTTTTTATGTGGTAAATCTTAAAAGGAAATGATGGCTAACGTGCAAGAAAGTATAAACAAGCCCGCCCAGTCAACTACTGCCAATATAACAAAAGGTATATGACATTGGGTCAAAGACTCATACCCCAAAGCATGCACAAATAAAATCGAAGATTATATAAAAATAGCATCTCATTTCTAACTGAATAAATCAGTGAAATGAGATGCTATTTATTTTGAGTTAGGATTTATGTCCTAAGCTCTTCTAATTAGACTATTAATTTAGAAGAATCTTCTAATTAATGTTTTTAATGGTGGCATTTTTTCTAATCTGTTTTCTTCTAATGCTGTTCTAATTTCGAATTTCGCATAGCCTCGTGCTTCATCCCAAACGATTTTTCCTGGTAGTGGGGCAGCATCTGGATCTACTCTTACATTAACGATTACTGGTTTATCTGCTCGTTTTGCTTTTTCTAATGTTGGTGCAATATCTTCTACATCTGAAACGTTATAGCCGATACCACCACAACTATCAGCAAATCTAGCGAAGTCTATATCTCCTAATTCGATAGCGTATTCTAATTCACCAGCTGCCTGTTGTTCATATTTAATGAAGGAAAGCTCTTGGTTATTTAATACGACAACAATGATTGGTAATTTATATAGTACGGCTGTTACAAAGTCTTGCATAACCATAGATAAACCACCGTCACCGGTAATTGCGATTGCTTGTTTATCAGGATTTGCTATTTTGCTAGCGATTGCTCCTGGTAAAGCACAGCCCATTGTACCTAACCATGATGAAGTAATAAATTGATTATTATGGTCTAGCTGTAAATAACGTGTACTCCAAACTGTGGAAGTACCAACATCTACTGAATAAACAGTGTCTTTGGTAGCTATTTTTTCAATTTCTGCCATTAATCTTTCAGGTCTAATTGGCATGCTATCGTCTGTTCTATCTTCTTCAAGCCATTTATTCCATGTTCTCATGTTTTCTTGACATGCTTTAAGGAATTTACGGTCATTTACTTTTTTAGATTCTTTAGTTAATGAATCTAGTACATTTTTAGTATCGCCAACTAAACCAACATCTACATTAAAACGATTGCCAATAACTGATGGTTTAATGTCGATTTGAATACATGGTATATCTTTATCAGGTAAATAATCTACATAAGGATAATTAGTACCGACTAAAATTAATAAGTCTGCGTCTTTAGTAGCTTCGAAAGCTGGTTTTGTACCAATTTTACCTAAATTACCCATGAAATTAGGGTGTTTATCAGGGATGATACCTTTTGCTGGTAATGTGATTACACCCGGCGCATCAATGTGATCGATGAAATCGAGTAGTTCATCTTTTGCATCTTTAGCTCCAACACCCGTTAATACAACAGGTTTTTCACTATTATTAATTAATTCAGCTGCTTTTCGAACTTCACTTTCTTCAGCATATTTAACTGAATTTTGAAATTCATAAGTTTCTCTTGGAACTTTATCTTCTATTTTTCCACTTAATATATCACTTGGAATTGTAAGTACAGCAACACCTTTTTTAGCGTATGCTGTTTTAATTGCTTCGTTAACTGTTTCGTGGATGTTTTCCGCTGATTCAATTTGTTTATTATAAACGGCAACATCTTCGAATAATGCTGGTAAATCAACCTCTTGGAAAAATTTTGTTCCCAATTTGTCTGAGTCTGTTTGACCAGCTAATACAAGCATAGGCACGTTGTCCATTTTGGCATCATACATACCATTTAATAGATGGATTGCTCCTGGTCCGCCTATACTTAGAGCTACTGCTATTTTTCCAGTTAGCTTAGCATAACTACTAGCGGAAAGTGCAGCGACTTCTTCATGTCTCACATGATAAAATTTAATCGCTTCTTCTTCTGTTTTAAGAGCATCAACAACTTTATCTATTGAATCACCAGGTATTCCATACACATGGTCAATCTGCCAATTTTTTAAAACTTGTACAAGTGCTGCATTTGCTTTTATTTTTGCCATTCATTATTCCTCCTTGTTTGCATATACTAATATATACCCAAATACGCTAAAAGTAATACGTAAAAGTAAGTCTCCGGACTGATTTTCTTGTTTTTAAGTAAAAACCAGTGTTTAAAATACTTATTACAAGATATAATAATAAAAGAAATACGAATGAGGGAGCGCAAAGATGGGGCTATTTAAAAATAAGAAAAATGATATTTCTCAAACAAATTCTGAAGAAGAAGTTCAATATAGAAGATATCAACACTACTATCAAGAACCTATACAACCTAGAAAAAGAAAAAAAGTGTCCAAATTATTTGGATTTTTAGCTATATTAATCATACTTGTTATCGCGTTCTATATCGCAGTTATGTATATGTGGTCAAGAACATCGGACGTAGATGAATTAACAAAAATAGAAGATAAACCATCTTATGTTCAAGTTGAAGATATGCCTGATTATACGAAAAATGCATTCGTTGCCGTAGAAGATAAACGGTACTATGATCATGAGGGTATAGACTTAAGAGGTGTATCAAGAGCTTTAGTAGTATCATTAAAAAATGGTGAATTGACACAAGGTGGTAGTACGATAACACAACAAGTCGTTAAAAATTATTTTTATACGAACGAAACTCAAATGACGCGTAAAGTAAAAGAAATGTTTGTAGCTAAGCGAGTAGAAGATACTTATGATAAAAATGATATACTAAGTTTTTATGTTAATAATATATATTTCGGAGGAAACAATTATACTATAGAAGAAGCGGCTAATTATTATTTTGGCGCTACAGTAGATAAAAATAATCCTTATTTACCACAAGTTACAGTATTACAAAGTGCAATTTTAGCAAGCGTTGTTAATGCGCCATCAAATTTCGATATTAATAACATTAGTGATAGTTATGTAACAAGGATTAAATCAACATTAGAGAAAATGAAACAACAAAAATATATTACAGATAGTCAATATACACAAGCTATAAATGAATTAAACCAATAATAAAGCACACTGGGTTAAGTGATTAAACTTTTAAACTCAGTGTGTTTTATTGTATTCTATATATAAATGTGGAGGGATTCAATTTGCTGAAAATCACTAAATTAGAAGTACAAAAGAAAAACAAAGAACGGCTAAATTTATTTATTAACAACGAATTTGAGATGGGTATTGATCAAGCTACTTATATATATTTTAATTTAAGAAAAGATATGGAAGTTACGAAAGAACAACTTCAAAAAATTAAAGACTATGATCAATATAGACAAGCTTTAAATCAAGCAATTATATATCTATCCCATAAAAAAAGAACGGAACTAGAAGTAGAACAATATTTAACGGACAAAGAGTACAGTTACGATTTAGTTAAAGATGTAATTGATTACTGTAAAAACAATCGCTATATTAATCACGAAGATTATATTGAAAGTTTGAAAAATACAATTTTAAAAACAACTGATAAAGGTCCAGATCATTTTGAAAGAGTAGCTAAAGAAAAAGGATTATCAAATGATTTAATATTAAAATATAAATCAAAATTTGAAGAAGAAATGTCTGATGATAGAATTATAAATATTGCAAATAAAATTATGAGTAAAAAGAAACAGCCACCAAATAGGTTAAAACAATCTATCGTACAAACGCTACAACAAAGAGGATATGCTTTTTCGCTTATTAACGAGCATTTAACAGATTTAAATATAGAACCAACTTCTGACGATGTTGAAAATATTTTGATGAAAGATTTAGAAAAGGTATATAATAAATATCAAAAGAAATATAATGGATATGAACTAAAAACTCATGTCGTTCAAGCATTAGCGAGAAAAGGCTATACATTTGATATGATTAATGACAAATTAAGAGAAAGTGGTATTGTAGATGAGTGAAGATAAAAAATTTGTAGAAATGACAGAATACGAATTAAACACAGTAATAGCGGATTATAGAGAAAAAATGAGAAAAGCTGAAGCGATGGGTATTCTAAATGAATACGAAGTTTATAAAAGAAAAGCTTTAATTGCAGAAGCTTATCTTGTTGATACATCTAAGATAGAAACAGGAAAGGTTTATGGACTAATAGGTGAGACGCGCAGTTACTTTAAAGTTGAAAGAATTAATGGTGTGTTTGCGTGGGGCTTCAGATTAAAAGGTTCAAAAATTGAAGAAGGCATTCCAGTTAGTCTTCTACAACTATAATGGTGGTGCAGTATGACACAGCAAATATTAGTAAGAGTTGTTAATGCAACAAAATATTATTACAAAACTAAAAAACAGAATAAAATTATATCTTTGTTCAAATTAAATCGTTTAGATAGAGAAATTATTTTGAAGAATGTGACGGTACATCTATATCGTGGTGAAGTACTTGGCATAATAGGCGATGATGAATCAGGTAAAGAATTAATCAGCAGATTAATGACAAAGGAAATATCGCCCAACATAGGTAAAGTAACCAATAACGAACAAACATTTCTTGCTGATGTTTCGCATAAAGAAAATGATTTTCAAACTTTAAATGAATTGATTATAAGAACGCTAAGTTTATCAAAGGTTAGTGCTAAAAACATATCTAAGTTACAAGATGAGATTTTAGATTTTGCAGAGCTAAAAGATAAAGGTACTTCTACATGCCAAGAAATTACCCAAAGTGAGTATGCTCAATTACTTATTGGTATTAGTAATTATATGAAACCTACTGTAGCGATTTTTACAAATATCATTCAATATTTAAATGAATCATTTCAACAAAAATTTCATGATTTTTTAACAGAACAGAAAGAAAATGATAGAGCTGCAGTATTGATAGATGATCATGTTCATTCTATAGAGAAAATGAGCAACTATTTAATTTGGTTAACATACGGTCAAGTTAGAAAAGAAGGTACAGTGAAAGAAGTTTTAAATCACTATAGAGATTATTATAAAAAGTATAATCAACTTTATGACAAAGAACAAAAGTCGTTATATGATTTGAAATGGAGAATATCACAGCAAGAGTTACCAGTTGCACAAGGTGAAGGTTATAAAAGAATGCGCAAATATCAATACGGTAAAATACCTAAATCTATAGAAAAAATGTTATTTTACGGTACGACTTTTCTTATTGGCGCATCGTTAGCAGCATTATTCATGTTCTTGGATGTAGGAAATTTAAGTTCTAATAAAGAAGATACAACTAAACAAGTTATTGCTACGAACAGTAAGCCTGAATACATAGACAAATCAGCATATATATTATCGTTAAAAGAAGATACAGAAGTACAATCATCATCTAAAGATAAAAATTATAAACTTCCTCAATATAGTTTCCTAGATGTCACTGGTGAAAATGAATCTAAATATAGACTAGAAATAGACAGTCAAGCTTATACAACAAATAAAAATAATTTATACTTCTTTAATCCAGCAGGCTTATACGAAGAAAAAAATTGGTCTGAATTAGAAGATTATGTGGATGATAATTATTTAAATTATATTGATTTTTATAATAGTTTTATGCATAAAAGCCATAAACAAGTATCTGAGACTATCAGACCAGAAAATGAAAATAGATTTAATGAGCAAATGGAAGGTCAAAAAGTCCATATGATTTTTGACAGCGACAATAAATTAATTGGCTTTACATTTGATATTAAAAATAAAGAAAAACTCATCAAAAAATATAATATTTCTAGTGATAATTGGGTCGTTAAATCAAGAGACGGGTATATGGTAGCAGACTTGAAAGCAAACAAATGGATCTTTATTCGATTATAGGAGGTTAATATGAACGAATTATTTGAACAACACATCAAGCATTTTCCACATATGATCAAATATTGCTTCTTTGAAGTTCGTTATCATTACAAGTACTATTTATCGGCGTTTGGTATAATGTTATTATTGCTTATTTTAACATTTGGACAACTGTTGATACGAGATACAATAGATATACAACGATCAACTTCATTCTTTAGACTTGTAGGATTTTTTGCTTATATATGGATATTTTTATCGTTATTTCACGCTGAGAAAACTGTAAGAAAGCAAGGGGCACTATACAATAGGTTATCTGTTCCTTATTATGTTGGGACATCTGCCCAAGTATTTTTAGCAATGTTAATGTTTCTTATAATTATTACAATTACAGGTATGGTATCTACAAACATGTCTGAAATAATAGATATTAATCATTTAGGATTTTTCTATTATTTAGTAATGGCATATATTTTACTTGTTCCATTAGCATCCATCATTGGTTTGCTAGGAAAATATTTCTATAAAACGAGATTTATTGTATTTGGTTTATTAATCATATTATTATTCATCGTGCCAGTTTTATATGTCCCGAATAATATGTATGCTGTTTGGGTAAATGTACTCAAGTTAAATCCATTATTTTATATTATTAATGGTTTCCAACAGACAATGATTTTAGGGAATGCTTCTGTAACCAATTTACCTTATCACATATTATTTTATTTTGAATTAGGTATTGTGTATTTAGCTTGGATAAATGTTAATAGAGCAGATAAAGTAAAATATTTTAAAGATTAAACTGAAGAAAAACCCCCTTTCAAAGTATGCAACTTAAACGCTGAAAACTTTGAAAGGGGATTTTTTATATGCTGAACTTTGTCGTGTTGTATATTAATTATATTTCTAATTTTTTCATTAATTTTTCTTCTGTAAAGACCCAACCGATATATGAACTTGTGACTTTCATATCGTCATCTAGTAGTAGTATCGCAACGAATGGATAATGGCCATTTTTTAAATATCTTAAATCGATGAACCTTAACTCTGTCGTATGTTGATCTACTCTAGTAACTTCCCATCTATATATTGAACTGAAGTTTAAAAATGCTCTTAGATTTTTGTCGAATTTAGCATGTTCCATAATATGGTCGTTAGGGAAAGCTTGTCTTTTGAAGACATCATTAAATGAAACGTTACGACCGTAGCTTCGTCCAACATAATCGTGCGTTTCAGTTTGTATCGCAATGCGCCATTCCATAAAACGAATGGTTGGAGCTACGAAAATTTTCACTGGATTATGCTCTTGTTGGATTTGTTTTAAAGCTTGTTTCTTGATAGCATCTTGTAATATGAATCGTATCGCATAATAAAATGCCAGTGCAAAGTACAGTGTGCCGAATGCAATACCCGCATTCAAGCCTAATGTCCAAAAAAGTATAGCAATCAAATGCGTAATGAATATGATAGGGTCGAAGGTATTTATAATACTTAATTGTATCCATTTGTTAGAAATTGGCCGGAGTGCTTGTGTACCATAAGAATTAAAAATATCTACAAAAACATGAAAGAATACAGCAAGCTGTGTCCATAACCAAATGTGTAATAAATTAACACCTGGAAATATAACAAATATTAAAAATGATAAAATAAGTGGCCATAATAATGTAAAAGGAATAGAATGCGTGATTCCTCTATGGTTTTTTACATAAATAGCATTATTTTTAAACTTTAATACTGTATCTATATCAGGAATTTGAGAGCCAACCATAACACCAGTTGCAACTGCTGCAAACGTTGGTGTTACGTTTGGATCTAATGTTGCAAGGCCAGTTAAGGCTACACCCATAACGACATGTGTTCCAGTATCCATAAATTTCACCTCTTTACTTTAAGGTATATGATATATATTATATAGCATAAGTATAGAAATCTTAAAGCAATTAACCAGAAAGTAGTGTCAAAATGTTAGAAATAAATGAATTTAAGCACGATTTACTTAAATGGTTTGATGAAAATCAAAGACAAATGCCTTGGAGAGAAACTAAAAATCCATATTACATTTGGTTAAGTGAAGTGATGTTGCAACAAACTCAAGTTAATACAGTAAGACCATATTATAATGCTTTTATAGAGCGTTTCCCTACAATTGAAGCATTAAGTACTACAAATGAAGAAGATGTCCTTAAATATTGGGAAGGTTTAGGATATTATTCACGGGTTAGAAATTTTCATGAAGCGGTCAAAGAAGTCCACAACAAATATAATGGGAAAGTACCTGATGATCCAGAAAGCTTTCAATCCCTTAAAGGGGTAGGTCCATACACTAATGCTGCTGTTATGAGTATTGTACATAATCATCCATTGCCGGCAGTGGATGGAAATGTATTGAGAGTTTGGAGTAGGTTAACTTGTAACGATGCTGATATTGCTCAACCTAAAACTAAAAAATTGTTTGAAAAAGAATTGCAACCATTCGTAGAAACAAAGTCTGGTGATTTTAACCAAGCGATGATGGAACTAGGCGCTACAATCTGTACACCTAAAAAGCCTATATGTATATTATGTCCAGTTCAAAAGCACTGTGAAGCATTTGCAGAAGGTGTTGTTTCAGAATTACCAGTTAAGAAAAAGAAAATTAAGAAAAAATCAATTGATTATGACGTACTTTATATTACGAACCGAGAAGGTCAAATCCTTATACGTAAAAGAGATACTAAATTATTAAATGGTATGTGGGAATTTCCAATGTTTGAACAAGACACAAGTATTGATGCTATTGAAGATGAACTTGATGCTGTCATTACGATAGAGAATGAACCTGTTATACAAACTAAACATGTATTTACGCATATGACTTGGAATATGAAAGTATATAAGGCATACATGCAAAAAGAAAATATTAAACCACCTTATAAGTGGATGAACAAAAACGAAAAAGATACTTTGTCATTTTCTACGTCAATGACTAAAATTTTCACGCAAATGAATCAATTACTTTAACTAAAACATTATTTTAGATTATTTATTGAAGTATGATATAATAGCTTGGTAAATATTTAAAAGGTGGTGTGGAACATGGTCAAAGAATCCATACCAAAAGAAGGCCAAGTAATTAAGGTTCAAAGTTATAAACATGATGGTAATATACATCGTGTATGGTCTGAAACAACAATTCTTAAAGGTACGAGTCATGTCATTATCGGTGGAAACAATCGTACACTCGTAACAGAAAGTGACGGACGAACTTGGGTTACAAGAGAACCTGCGATTGTTTATTTCCATGCTGAATATTGGTTTAATGTCATTTGTATGTTCCGCGATGACGGTGTTTATTATTATTGTAATCTTTCTTCACCATTTGTTTGTGATGAAGAAGCAATTAAATATATTGATTACGATTTAGATATAAAAGTGTACCCAAGTGGGAAATATCATCTCTTAGATGAAGATGAATATCGTCAGCATATGAAACAAATGAATTATCCAAAAGATATTGATACAATTCTACGAAGAAATGTTGATATTCTACAACAATGGATTGAAAGGAAAAAAGGACCATTTGCGCCTGACTTTATTAAAGTTTGGCAAGAAAGATTTCATTCTATTGATAGACATTATCCAGGAGAATGAAAAAATTATACAGCCTAGCGATCTGCTAGGCTGTTTCGTTTTGATATTATGAATGGGGGAACAAAAATGATCAAAAGGTATTTACAATTTGTAAAGCCATATACTTGGCATATTGTAGGTACGATTATCATTGGGATTTTAAAATTTGGGATTCCTTTATTATTACCATTATTAATAAAATTTGTTATTGATGATGTAATAAATAATGGTGCACTATCAATTGGACAAAAAACTGAAAAGTTAACTTATGCACTATTAATTATGGGATTTATATTTATAGTTTTAAGACCACCAATAGAGTACTTTAGACAATATCTAGCGCAATGGACATCTAACAAGATTTTATATGATATTCGTAAAAAATTATATACACATTTACAGGCTTTGAGTTCAAGATTTTATGCGAACAACAAAGCGGGTGAAGTAATTTCACGTGTTATTAATGACGTTGAACAGACAAAAGATTTTATATTGACGGGGCTTATGAATGTTTGGCTAGACTTAGTAACAATTGTTATAGCATTAAGTATTATGTTTGTTTTAGATATTAAATTAACTTTTGCAGCAATTGCAATTTTTCCACTATTCATCTTTAGTATTTATTACTTCTTCGGAAAGTTAAGAAGGCTAACTAGAAAAAGATCACAAAGTTTAGCTGAGCTTCAAGGTTTTCTACATGAACGAGTTTCTGGAATGTCTGTGATTAAAAGTTTTGCTATTGAAAAAAATGAAGAAAAAAGATTTGATGAACGTAACCGTAATTTTTTAACGAAAGCTACTGAACATACATTATGGAACGCTAAATCATTTGCTGTAATCAATACGGTTACAGATTTAGGGCCATTATTAGTAGTTGGTATCGGAGGCTTTTTAGTTATAAATGGACAATTAACAGTGGGTACTTTAGCAGCATTTGTTGCATATTTAGAACAACTTTATGGACCGTTACGTAGACTAGTTTCTTCTTCAACAACATTAACGCAAAGTATTGCTTCTATGGACAGAGTATTTCATTTGTTTGACGAAAAATACGACGTTAAAAATACAAAAGACGCCGAACCTATTAAAATTACGAATGGTGATATTGAATTTGAAAATGTTTCATTTAAATATAATGAATACGACGATGAAGTGTTACATCAAATTAATTTAAATATTAATAAAGGCGAAACAGTTGCATTTGTGGGCATGAGTGGCGGCGGTAAATCTACATTAATTAGTTTGATACCTAGATTTTATGATGTAACAGAAGGTAGAATTATGATAGATGACCATAACATTAAAGATTTCACAACAGAGAGCTTACGACATCAAGTAGGCATGGTTGAACAAGATAATATTTTGTTCTCGGATTCAATTAAAGAAAATATATTATTAGGTAAACCAGACGCGACTGAAGATGAAGTCATTGAAGCAAGTAAAAAAGCTAATGCTCACGACTTTATTATGTCATTGCCTAATGGATATGAAACAGAAGTAGGAGAACGTGGTGTTAAACTTTCAGGCGGACAAAAACAACGTGTATCTATTGCGAGAATATTCTTAAATAACCCACCTGTACTTATTCTAGATGAAGCGACAAGTGCGTTAGATTTAGAAAGTGAAAAAATTATTCAAGATGCACTTGAAATATTAAGCGCTGAAAGAACTACTTTAATTGTTGCACATAGACTTTCAACAATTACGCATGCAGATAAAATAGTCGTTATACAAAATGGAAATATTGAAGAAGTTGGTTCGCATAGAGAGTTAATGGAAGCTAGAGGCAGTTACTTCAATCTATACAATATACAATCCTTCGAGTAAAATTACATCCCCCTCTATCTAACTATGATATTATTAAGTTATCATAGTAGAAAAGAGGGGGAATATTTATGACTTTTCTAAGTGTATTACAATTAATTGTGAACATATTATTTTTTGTTATTATAATTGGATTGTTAATCACGGGCGTAACACTTTATATAATAGACAAAAGACAAAAACATCATAGCGTATTAAGAAATTATCCCTTACTAGGGAGAGTGAGATACTTTTTAGAAAGTGTTGGGCCAGAATTAAGACAATATCTAATATTAAATGATAACGATGGCAAACCATTTTCTAGAAAGCAATATTTAAATATGGTAATGCCAGGTAAATATAAGAGTCGAATAGAAAGTTTTGGTTCTAAGAGACAATTTGAAGAACCAGGTTTTTATATTCAAAATTCTATGTTTCCTATAGATGTTGATGAATTAGAAATCAATCAAAAAGATATGATGTCTACTTATATTTATAATGTTGATAATGAAGGGTTATTTGATAGAAAAGAGTCACAAGTTAAAAAAACTGTAGAACCTTATAAATTAACGGAAACTAATGAAATGGTAATTGGTCCAGAATTAAAGCATCCTTTTGTAGTAAATAGATTAGTAGGCCAATCAGGGATGAGCTACGGTGCACTTGGTAAAAATGCTATAACTGCATTATCTAAAGGCTTAGCAAGAAGCGGTTCTTGGATGAATACAGGAGAAGGTGGTTTAAGTGACCATCATTTATCCGGAAATTGTGACATCATTTTTCAAATTGGCCCGGGATTATTCGGAGTAAGAGATAAAGCAGGTAACTTCGATGAGGATGAATTTATAGAGAAATCTAAAATAGAACAAGTAAAAGCTTTTGAACTAAAATTAGCTCAAGGTGCAAAAACAAGAGGCGGGCATATTGATGGCAAGAAGATAACGAAAGAAATTGCTGAAATTAGAAACGTGACGCCATATGAAACTGTTAACTCACCAAATAGATTTGAATTTCTACATAATAACCTAGAGCTATTACAATTTGTTGATAAGTTAAGAAATCTATCAGAAAAACCTGTAGGAATTAAAATCGTAGTAGGTAATATAGAAGACTTAAAAGATTTGATAAGCGAAATGTCAAGAAGTGGAATCATTCCTGATTTCATTACAGTAGATGGTAGTGAAGGTGGGACAGGGGCAACTTTTCAAGAATTGACGGATACAGTAGGATTACCACTGTTTACTGCTTTACCACTGCTTGACCTAGAACTCAAAAACAAGGGAATTAGAGATAAAGTAAAAGTATTCGCTTCAGGTAAATTAATTACACCTGATCAAATTGCTATTGCATTAGGATTAGGCGCAGATTTAGTCAATGTTGCAAGAAGTTTGATGATTAATGTAGGGTGCATCATGGCACAACAATGTCATACTAATAATTGTCCGGTTGGTGTTGCAACTACTGACCCTAAAAAAGAAACAGCATTAGTCGTATCAGAGAAAGAATATAGAGTGTCGAATTATATTGTAAGCTTGCATGAAGGATTATTTAATTTAGCAGCTGCAGTTGGAGTTAAAAGTCCGAATCAAATAGAAGAAAAACATATACTCTATAGAAGTTATAATGGGCACGTGTTAAATGGTATACAGTATAAAAAATCTTTATATAATGAAAAAAGAGCAATATAATAAAAGAGACGGAGACATAAAAGTGTCTCCGTCTCTTTTTAAGATAAGTGTTAATATTGTAGCTTTGCCAGTCAAACTTATAAATCGAAATCTTCCTCAGCAATTTCTATATCACTATCTTCAGGGTGGAATTTAAAGTAACTTGATGAAAGTCTATCTAAATGTAAAATACTAGATTTGTAATCCAACATTGCTGAAATGACTTGCATTATGTTTTCTATATCATAATCATCTTGATCAGGGTTACTTGTGATTTCTTTAATGAAAATATCCATTAGCTCTTCTTTATATGGTTCTACTAGATGATCAGGCACATTATCGAGTTCGTGTTTTGCTTTTTGTGAGATACGAACGAGTATTTGTTCATGTAATGCCATCAATTCATCTAATTCAAATTTCATTTGTACTTTAAAGTCATCATCTAAATTATGAATATCATTTTCATACCGATTCATTTTTCTCAATACTTCATAGGCTCGCCTAGTTGCCATGATAGCTTCTTTAAATAGCACCTTTTTGCGCATTTGAGCAAATGCTTTTTTCTTAGAATAAGCTCTCTCTTCTTTATAGAAAAGATAAAACTGTTCTAACTTTACAATACGAGTTCTAATATTTTCTAAATCTTGTTTAACGTAATGAAATTCTGTTGTACCATTTAATACTAATCTGAACCATTTAAATATATCTGTAGAGATATTTAAAGAGTTATAATACATTTTAGTTTCAAATTTTGGTGGTAGAAAAGCAAAATTCACTATGAATGCACTTGATACACCTATCATAACGAGAGCAAATCTGTAGAATGCAGAAATATAGAAGTCGCCTTCATGATGCCCAAGTATGATTAAAGCTGTAACAACGGCTAAATTAGAAACGTGTTGTAAATTAAATTTATAAAGTATTGAAATAATAATAACCGCAGTAAGACCAATAAAGACTACATTGTTACCAAAAATAGAGAATATGGTAATGGCAGTAACCGCACCAATGATATTACCTTGAAATTGTTCTACTACTGTTTTAAATGATCGATAAACACTTGGTTGCATAGCTACCATTGCTGTAACCCCAGCTATGGAAGTAAGCATGACTGAACCTGGTAGTAAATTTGCTAGAAATATAGCAAGGACAATTGCGATACCTGTCTTAAATATTCTTGCCCCAAATTTCATAGAACCATTCCT
The DNA here is from genome assembly GCF_049310805.1 of Mammaliicoccus sp. JADD-157. NCBI lineage: Bacteria > Bacillati > Bacillota > Bacilli > Caryophanales > Staphylococcaceae > Mammaliicoccus > Mammaliicoccus sp. JADD-157. Next base: position 137,491 of record NZ_JBMOVZ010000006.1, read on the forward strand.
TTTTGTTGTTGAAGAAAGCTTGTAACTTTATTCACAAGTCTATTATATATATAGGTTATACATTGTTTTTAAACAATTTTCAAGTTTATAGTTGAGATAAAGCGATATCTGCTGCTTTTATAGTTTCTTTTATATCCTCTTCAGTATGTTCAGTTGTTAAGAACCATGCTTCATATTTAGATGGAGCCAAATTGATACCTTGATTTAGCATAGATTTAAAGAATTTAGCAAACTTCTCACCATCTGTGTTTTCAGCTTGAATGTAATTTTCAACTTTTTCATCAGTGAAATAGATAGTCAAAGCACCTTTAATACGATTAATTGTAGCTTTAACATTATGTTTTTCAATTAATTCTAGAAGACCATCTTCTAATTGTTTACCTAGTTTATCTAAATAATCATATACATCAGGTTGTTCAAGAACTTCTAATAATGCAATTCCTGCTCTCATTGATAATGGATTACCAGCCATTGTACCAGCTTGATAAGCTGGACCTAAAGGTGCAACATGTTCCATGATTTCTTGTCGACCGCCATAAGCGCCGATTGGTAGTCCACCACCAATTACTTTACCAAAAGCAGTTAAATCAGGGTATACGCCCAGTAAGTCTTGAGCTGCACCATAATGGAAACGAAATGCTGTAATCACTTCATCGTAAATAACTAAGCCACCATGTTCGTGAGTAATATCATTTACAGCTTCTAAAAAACCTTCTTTAGGTTCAACCATACCAAAGTTACCTACAATAGGTTCAACTAGAACACCAGCAACTTGGTCGCCCCAATGTTCCATTGCTTCTTTAAATGATTCAATGTCATTGAAAGGAACTGTTATTACTTCTTGAGCTACACTTTTTGGTACTCCTGCGGAATCAGGCGTTCCTAATTGAGCTGGACCACTACCCGCTGCAACTAGTACTAAATCTGAATGACCGTGATAACAACCAGCAAATTTTATAATTTTATCTCTTTTTGTATATGCACGCGCAACTCTTATTGTAGTCATTACAGCTTCTGTACCTGAGTTGACGAATCTAATTTTTTCTAATGAAGGGATAGCTTCACGTAGCTTTTTAGCAAATGTAATTTCATATTCAGTTGGTGTACCTAGTAGTACGCCATCTTCTGCTGCTCCTTTAATAGCTTCAGTAATATGAGGATGAGCATGGCCTGTTATAATAGGGCCATAAGCTTGTAAATAATCTATGAATTTATTTCCATCGACATCATATAAATAAGCGCCTTTCCCTTTTTTCATAACTACAGGTGCTCCACCACCGACCGCTTTATATGAACGAGAAGGGGAGTTAACGCCACCTAAAATATATTCATCAGAAAGTGTCTGTAAATATTCACTATTTTTAAAATCCATTTTATCAACCTCTTTTGTTTTAATTATTTTCATATATATCGTATCATAAAATAAAGTATCTATCGTTGATAAGGAGTGTATATGATGACAAAAATTGGTGACAAATTTCCAGATTTTAATTTAAAGAATCAAAATGGTGAAACAATATCTAGTGAAGACTTAAAAGGCAGTAAATCTATTGTGTATTTTTACCCAAGAGATAATACACCTACATGTACTACAGAAGCATGTGACTTTAGAGATAATTTAGAAGATTTTAATGAATTGAATACTAAAGTATATGGTATAAGTGGGGACAGTGAGAAGAAACATTCTAATTTCTCAAACAAACATAGCCTAAATTTTGATTTGTTAGTAGATGAAGATTATCAATTATCTGAAGAGGTTGGTGTATATCAACTGAAAAAATCTTTTGGTAAAGAATCAATGGGGATAGTTCGAACTACATTTGTTCTTGATGAAGATAATAAAGTAATACATGTTATTGAAAAAGTTAAAGTTAAAACACAAATAGAAGACTTAAAAAACTTTTTGAAGGAATGATATAAATGAAGGTAGTTGCTTTGATGAAATTGAAGGATCAAGAAGAAAGATTAGTAAATGCATTTCCTAAAGTTGAATTTACTTTCTATAAGCATCCAGAATTAGCTGATAATGATGTATTAAAAGAAGCGGATGTATTGGTAGCTTATCATAGCGAAGTAGATGAAACCTTTTTAGATAAATGCAAGAACTTAAAATTGATAGCGTGGTTTGCTACTGGTGTAAATAATTTACCACTCGATTATATCGACAAAAGAGGAATTAAATTAACAAATGCTAGAGGCGTACACGCAATTCAAATTGCAGAGTTTATTTTTGGTTACATATTTAATGATATAAAACTATTTAAAGAAACATATGAAGCGCAAAAGAACCATGAATTTAAACATAAGTTAAATCCCGGTTCTATCTATAATAAGACAATCCTATTTTTAGGGACTGGCAAAATTCCTGAAAGAACTGCACGTATTGCGAAAGCATTTAATATGAATGTGATTGGTATAAATACAACAGGTCACAAAGTAGATGAATTTGATGAAGTATATTCTATAGAAGAAAGAGGTAAAGTTTATCATAAAGCAGACTTTATTGTGAATGTATTACCTGAAACAGATAACACGGTACATTTATTAGATGAACAAGACTTCAAATCTATGAATGATGATGTACACTTTATTAATGTAGGAAGAGGAACTGTAGTCTCTGAAGATGTGTTAGTAAAAGCATTAGAAAATAAAGAAATACGACATGCTTCTATAGATGTTTTTGAAATTGAACCACTGCCGGAGGATTCAAAGCTATATGATATGGAAAATGTTACGATAACCCCACACATCACGGGTAATGACAATCGTAATATGGAGAGATGTGCAGATATATTAATAGAAAATCTCAATAAAATGATAGAAAATGATAATAGCGAGTTAAATAATGAAGTGAATATTCAGTCAGGATATTGATTAATTGTTTGACAAAGCACTGTTATAGGGGCTATATTATAAATAATAATCATTATAAATTAGAAGGTGGGTGAAAGGATGCAGCATAGTACAGAAGATGTTGAACATTTATTAGAAGATGCGATTGGAACATTGAGAAGTACAGGCGTAAGAATAACACCACAACGTCAATCTATTCTTCAATATTTAATAGAAGCAGATAGTCATCCTACAGCTGATGAAATTTATCAGTCACTTTCACCACAATTTCCAAATATGAGTGTTGCTACAGTTTATAATAACTTGAAAGTTTTTAAAGAAACTGGACTTGTTAAAGAATTAACATATGGTGATGCATCAAGTCGTTTTGATTTTGAAACACACAACCATTATCATATCATTTGTGATCAATGTGGAAAGATTACTGATTTCCATTATCCGAGATTAGATGAAGTTGAACAACTAGCTCAACATGTAACAAGTTTTTCTGTTACACACCACAGAATGGAAATATATGGTGTTTGTCCGGAATGTCAAAGTAAAAATAAAAACAAATAAAAAAGCTAAAGACTTTAGGTCTTTAGCTTTTTTATTTATGTTCTTCAGTATTATTATCCTGTTCGGCTTCTTCTAACTTCTTAGATTTACGTTTGTTGTTGTAATCTTGATTAAAAGTTTTTCCTTCTAAGTTCTTATCTAGAGTTAAAGGTTGATTACAATTTGCACAGATATCTGCTCGACCCAACATCTTAGTATATTGATCACAGTTTGGACATTTAACTTGTATTGTTCTCGAACTAAGCATCCCAATCCAGAAATAAACAATAAATGATAATCCTAATGCCAGCATACCAAGTACTAAGAAAATACTAAAAACAATTTGACTCTTGAAATAGTAAAAGAAGAATACACCTATATACATTATTATCATTCCTAAGAAGATTAATCCTAATGCAAAAGATCTTATTCTATTTATTTTACTAGTAGGTTTTTTACGAAATAGCTTCAATTCTATTCCCTCCACACTATTTAATACTGATAAAGTATAGCATATTTTCTATTATGATATATAGTGGCTTTTAAAGTGAAATAATATACATATTTGTTTGAATAAATCGTTGACGTTCTCTATATAACTTGATATTATAAAAAAGTCGTCGAAACACATAGACGAACACAACTTATAGAATTTGTTAAAAAGGTTAATAAAGTGTAAATTTGATGCTTGAATTTAACGAAATAACAATGTAATATAAATTATGCAAGTGAGTTACTTCGCAATTAACAACTTGAAAAGATTGTTTCTAGCGAAAAAACAAATTAAAACTTTTTAAAAATAAAGCTTGCATCGAAATAAAATAACTGGTATAATTGATTCTTGTAGCGGTTAAAAATGAACATTGAAAACTGAATGACAATATGTCAACGTTAATTCCAATAATTGAGTACTGAAAGTACTTCAAAGAGTGATTGGCTTAACCAATCAACAAGAGCTAATCAAGCTTACTTCTTTTATGG
>NZ_JBMOVZ010000007.1:0-37131 GCF_049310805.1 Mammaliicoccus sp. JADD-157
ACTATTTGTCTGGTGACGATAGCAAAGAGGTCACACCTGTTCCCATGCCGAACACAGAAGTTAAGCTCTTTAGCGCCGATGGTAGTTGGGCTTACGTTCCGCGAGAGTAGGACGTTGCCGGGCAAATTATTATAAAATGGATGCGATGAGCCGCACTCGAGACCTGTTAGGTCTCTTTTTTTTGATTTAATTTAATATAGGTTCAGGGTAATCTAAACCCCGAACCTATATTACGAAATGATAATTTTTTATAAAATTGATTATTCTGAGATAGAAGCTCTATGCGAACTGTTGGGAAAGTTTCTTGCAAATGCTTTATCATGCTTTCTCCGTATCCTTGTGATCTATATTCTTTGGCTACAATAATCTCAGCAATATACAATGTTAAAAATTCATCTGTTAAAAATCGAGTATATCCAACAAGTTCTTGATTATCTTCAATAACGATAATTTTAGAAGTCATGAGTAATTTTGATAATAGCTCTTTAGTAAATGTATGCCAGCCTTCTGCTTGTGTGATTTTATATAATGCGTCTACATCTAAATCGATAGCGTTTCTAATTTGCATGTTCCTCACTCCTCTTTAATTGTAGTATAACGCAATAGATTTAACTTTAAAATGACGCTCATTGTAATCATTGCTATAATGAGTTAAGAAAGTTATATAAGAGGTAATTAAAATGAGTTTATATGATAAAATACAATCTATTCAAGATGAAAATTCAATATCATTACATGTGCCAGGTCATCACAATAATACGATTGGTTATTTAAAAGAAATGAATTTAGGTATGGATATGACTGAAATAACTGGTTTAGATGATTTACACCAACCTGAGGAGGTTATACGAGAAAGCTTGATGAAAATGGATAGATATCCAAATCATGATGCGCGATACCTTGTTAATGGGACAACGGTTGGGATTTTATCAGTCATATATGCTGTTAAACATTTAGATGGTGATATATTAATACCTAGAAACGCGCATAAATCTATATATAATGCATTAAGTTTAACAAACCAAAAAGCTATATGGATGCCTATGACAGTTTCGGAGGAGACAGGTCAGTATGATGGAGTAAAAAGCTTAGATACTTTAGACTTATCTAATGTAAAATTAGCGATTTTTACGTACCCTAACTATTATGGAGAAGTATTTGACATTCAATCACATATACAATTGTTAAAAGCTTATGGTGTTCCTACATTAGTAGATGAGGCACATGGTGCACATTTTGGTATAAGTTCATACTTTCCTCAGTCTTCTATCATGTATGAAGCAGATATTGTTGTGCAGTCTTATCATAAAACGTTACCAGCTCTAACAATGGGTTCTGTTATGTATATAAGAAAAGAACTTCCTATACAACAACGTATTGAGGAATATTTGACGATGTTACAAACTTCTAGCCCTTCTTATTTAATAATGACAAGTTTAGAGAAAGCAGAACTGTTTTATAAACATTATAATGATGAGCTATTTAAACGTTTACGAATGGTGCTTATTCAGACTTTAAAAGAAGTAGGTTTAGAGGTGGGAAGTCTAGCGGACCCTCTTAAATTATTAGTATCACATGAAAAAATGACAGGTGAGCAAGTGAAACAAATATTTGAACAATCAAACATTTATATTGAATTGAATGATGAAAAATATATATTACTTGTTTTGCCATTATGGCATGAAGGCGATAGTTTTCCGTTTGAAGTATTAATTAATAAGATTAACAGTCTTAAATTGGATTATTATTATCAAGAAAAAGGCCGGGCTAAATTTGATTTACCTGTTACTTCTGGCATTTATGTGCCTATAGAAGTTAAAGATGCAATAACAATAGATTTGGTAGATGCAGTCAATAAAATCTCTGCAGTAGATGTTATACCTTACCCTCCAGGCATACCTGTAATATTAAAAGGTGAATACATAAAAGGCGACGTCCTTAATTCTCTTTTACATTGGATAGATAGTGGTGGTAGAGTAGAAGGTATAATTAACAAGCAAATAAAGATAAAGGATGAACACTAAATGGGTCAGTTTATTACATTTGAAGGGCCAGAAGGTTCTGGAAAGACAACTGTTATACATAAAGTTTATGAAAAATTAAATAAAGAATATAATGTTATTATAACTAGAGAACCAGGTGGTATAAAAATCAGTGAAGCAATTCGCAAATTACTGTTAGACAGTGATGATGATATGGACGAACGTACAGAAGCACTTTTATTCGCAGCAGCAAGAAGGCAACATTTAGTCGAAAAAATCATTCCACAACTTGAGGATGGTGGCATTGTACTATGTGATCGTTTCGTAGATAGTTCATTAAGTTATCAGGGTTACGCTCGTGAAATTGGGGTAAAGGAAGTACAAGCAATTAATGAATTTGCTATTGAAAATCTTTATCCAGATTTAACGCTTTATTTTGATGTACCTGCAGAAATTGGTTTAAACAGAATTAAAGATAATCAAAGAAATGCAAATCGTTTGGATAAAGAAAAAATAGAGTTTCATCATAAGGTTACAGATGGGTATAAAAAGTTGATATCTGAGTACCCAGATAGAATTAAAGTTATTGATGCTACACAATCATTGGAAAAGGTTATAGAAGACGCTTATTTCGCTATTGTAAATCATCTAAATCAAGTTTAAAATATGATATAATATATAAAGAGGTGTTTAGTTATGAAAATGGTTATAGCGATTGTCCAAGATCAAGATAGTCAAAATTTATCAGAAGCGCTTATAGAGAAAGATTTTAGAGCTACAAAGCTTGCTACAACAGGTGGATTTTTAAGAGCTGGTAATACAACATTCCTATGCGGTGTAAAAGATGAGCGAGTAGACGAATTATTACGACTCATAGATGGAACTTGTGGTAATCGTGAACAACTTGTTTCACCTATCACACCAATGGGAGGCAGTGCGGATTCTTATATACCGTACCCAGTTGAAGTAGAAGTTGGTGGCGCAACAGTATTTGTTATGCCAATCGAACAATTTCATCAATTTTAGAACTGATTAGCTGCCATTAGTGCAGCTTTTTTATTGCAAGGAGCGTAGAAAATGCAATTAAAAGAAGAGCTTGATCAATTATTGAGTGCTGAACAGTTATCTCACGCTTATTTATTTGAGGGAGATAATATGTTTGAAATGAAGACGACAGCTATGTATTTTGCTGAACAAATTCTTTGTAACAATGAGGGAAATTGTATTACAAAAGTACAAACAATGAATCACCCTGATTTTATGTATATACAAACTGAAGAAACAACTATAAAGAAACAACAAATAGAAGAATTGCTTAGAAAAATGAATCAAAAACCAATAGAAAGTAAATATAAAGTTTACATTATTGAAGCTTTTGATAAACTAACAGTACAAGGTGAAAATAGTATACTTAAATTTTTAGAGGAACCACCTCCAAATACAATCGCCTTGTTATTAACAACAAAGAAAGATCAAATTTTACCAACGATACATTCGAGATGTCAGCTTATCCATTTTAAACCGGCATCAAAGGAGACTTTTATAGAAGATTTACAAGCATCCGATATTTCCGCTGCAATTGCGCACACATTGAGTTTTGTAACATCGGATAAGGATGAGGCTATTTCTTTAACTGAAGAACAATTATTTACACAATTGAGAAAATCTGTTGCTAAGTTAGCAGATTTAATGGTTAAAGATCACCAGATGGCTTTAATATATTTAATTGATTGTATAAAAGTTGCGAATACACGACCTTTGCAACAATTATTTTTAAATAGTTTAAATGCTTATTTTCAAGATGTATTACATGCTAAAATAGAGTTGGATTCAATTAAAGCGTTTCCAGATTTGGATGCACAGATTGTAAACACTAGTACACAATTATCTTTAAGCGATATTTCGAATTATATACAGTGCATTACTGAAGCTAATCGTAAATTAGCGCAAAATGTTAATGCGACATTAGTTTTTGAACAGATGGTTATAAAAGGGAAGAGGTGATTAAATGTATGAAATCATAGGCGTACAGTTTCAAGAAGCTGGGAAGAAAGAATATTTCTCTCCAAACGGAGAAAGATTCAAAGAAAATGATTTAGTTGTTGTAGAATCTAAACGTGGAGTAGAGTTAGGACAAGTTAAATTAACTAATCGTCATGTAGGCAAAGATGATGTGGTTTTACCTTTGAAAGAAGTTATACGTCACGCTACAGATGAAGATGTCGAAAAATATCATTCAAATTTAGCAGAGGCTGATAAAGCATTGGCACTGTGTAAAGAGATGGTAGCGACACATGAATTGAACATGAGATTAGTAAATTGTGAATATACACTAGATAAGAGTAAGGTTATATTTAATTTTACAGCTGATGACAGAATTGATTTTAGAAACTTAGTAAAATCATTAGCATATGAATTAAAAACACGTATTGAGCTTAGACAAATAGGTGTGAGGGATGAAGCGAAGTTATTAGGTGGTATTGGTCCATGTGGTCGTTCGCTTTGTTGCTCGACATTCTTAGGAGATTTTGAGCCTGTATCTATAAAAATGGCTAAAGATCAAAATCTTTCGCTTAATCCAACAAAAATTTCCGGTGCATGTGGTCGTTTGATGTGCTGTTTAAAATATGAAAATGATTATTACGAAGATGTAAGAAACGAATTGCCAGACGTGGGTACTACTGTTGTAACACCTGAGGGAGATGGTAAAGTCGTAGGATTAAATATTCTAGATATCACGATGCAAGTTAAAGTGAAAGGTTTCGAACAACTTTTTGATTATAAACTTGATGAATTACTTGAAGTCCATTCATAAGGGAGGATTTTACTGTGAATAGGGACGAGTTGTTTGAAACAATTATGATGTTAGAAAATGAACTTAAACAAATTAATGCGCATATGGATAAACTGAAGAACCAAGCAGTCGAATTGGTTGAAGATAATGTTGCACTTCAGATGGAAAACGATAGTCTGAAACGGGTAGTTGAATCCAATGAAACAACGCATAATAAAAAACCAAATAAAAAGGTAAGACCTCTTCAAAGTAAAGATAATCTAGCTATGTTGTATCATGAAGGTTTTCATATATGTCGAGGAGAATTATTTGGTAAACATAGACAAGGTCAAGATTGCTTGTTTTGTCTAGAGGTACTTAATAGAGAATAGGGTAATCAGGCATCTTGCATGCCTGATTTTTTAAATGAGGTGATTTCGTGTTACATAAAGGTGAAAGATTAGATCAACTTTTAAGAGAAAAATTTGAAATTATTCAAAATGATGATGTGTTTTCCTTTTCTACTGACGCATTATTGTTAGGTGATTTCGTTCAAACAAGAAATAAGGATAAAGTGATGGATTTATGTTCTGGTAATGGTATTATCCCGTTACTTTTAGCTCATAAATCACTATCTGAAATTCAAGCAGTAGAAATTCAAGAAACATTGGTCGACATGGCTCAAAGAACAATTCAGCATAATCATTTACAAAACCAAATTTCGATAAAACAATTAGATTTAAATAAAGTAACAACTGAATATGCACCGTCGACCTTCGATGTTGTCACGGTTAACCCACCTTATTTTAAAGAAAATCAACAAATGAAACATCAAAAAGAAGCGCATAAAATAGCAAGGCATGAAGTTTATTGCACACTTGAGGATGTTGTAAGAGCAAGTAAACATTTACTCAAGCAAGGTGGTAAATTAATGATGGTTCATAGAGCAGAAAGACTGATGGATGTCTTAACGCACTTTAGACTTTTTAATATAGAACCAAAGAGATTAAGACTTGTATATAGTAGTCCTTCTAAAAAAGAAGCAGTAACGATATTGGTAGAAGGACGGAGCGGTGGGCAACCTGGTTTGAAAATTGAACAACCATTTTATATTTATAATACAAATGGTGAATATTCTGAAGAGATGAAGGAAGTCTATTATGGATAAACATTATACATATATATTAGAATGTAAAGATCAAACATTATATACTGGATACACTACTGATTTAGAACGCAGATTAAAGGTGCATAATGATGGTAAAGGTGCAAAATACACAAAAATAAGACGTCCCGTTAAACTTGTATACCATGAAGAGTTTGATAATAAATCAGAAGCATTAAAAAGAGAGTATGCCTTAAAACAATTGAGTAGAAAACAAAAGTTATTACTCATAAAGGAGGGATAGCATGTCAACTTTACATTTAGTAGGCACCCCAATAGGAAATTTAGAAGATATAACATATCGCGCCGTAAGAATTTTAAAAGAGTCAGATTATATTTTTTGTGAAGACACTCGTGTAACGTCAAAACTTTGCCAACACTATGAAATACACACACCATTAAAGTCTTATCACGAACATAATAAAGATAAAGCTTCAGAGCAGATTATTGATTATATGGAAGATGATAAACAAATTGCTTTAGTCTCTGATGCTGGTTGTCCTTGTATCAGTGATCCAGGTTATGAACTTGTAAACCAAGTTAGAGAAGCGGGATTCCTTGTGGAAACTATTCCTGGACCAAATGCCGCTATTACAGCATTAATGACAAGTGGACTACCGTCATATAAATTTGTATTTTTAGGATTTTTACCAAGGCAGGCTAAAGATAAGCATGAAGTATTAGATAAATGGATGCATAGAGAATCGACAATGATGATTTATGAATCACCCTACCGTGTAAAACAAACATTAAAAGCTATATCTGAAATAGACTCAGAAAGAAAAATAGCAATTGGTAGAGAGTTGACTAAAAAGTTTGAACAAGTTGAAACAGGGTCGGTTGAAACAATTGAAAATATGTTAGAAGACGATTCTATACCACAAAAAGGTGAGTTTGTTATTCTTATAGAAGGTATAGATGAATCCAGTCAGACAGAACAATGGTGGAAAGAAATGGACTTAAAAGAACATGTTGATTCGTACATTAATGAACAAGATATGCGTTCTAAAGATGCTATTAAACAAGTCGCTTTAGATAGAAATATGAAAAAGAGAGATGTATATGAAGCATTTCATATAGATAATTAAAATAAGAGCCTGAGACAATTAATTATGTCCCAGACTCTTTGATACATATAGTAAGTAATTATTTAGATTTTTTTTCAATCTCATTCATTAATTGCTGAGCGCCTTCTTCGCTTAATACGATTTTACCATCTGCTAAAACAAAGTTTTCTTCAGAAACATCGCCAGTAACCTGACAAGTCATGTTAGGTGAATATTTCTTTAGAATAATTCTGTCATCATCAGTGTAAATCTCTAAAGCGTCTTTCTCAGCAATGTCTAATATGCGTCGTAACTCGATAGGAATTACTACACGGCCTAGTTCATCTACTTTACGAACGATTCCAGTTGATTTCATTTCTTTACCTCCGTTTAATAAAACCATAATTATCTAATTCGACATTCATTCGACAATTATATAAATAGTATACTAATACGTATTGAAGAAATTGTCAATAAAATAATAAATTGTATACACTTAATTATTCGACATTAAAACCACATTTGCGCGCTTTACCATAATAAGGAAATATTGAAAAAATGCTAAATTTTCGGTATATTATATAGATAAGATATTAGGAGGAAACGCTGATGACGAAAGAGACTTTTTACATTTCGACACCGATTTATTATCCGAGCGGGAATTTACACATAGGTCATGCTTACACAACGGTTGCCGGTGATGTAATAGCTAGATATAAACGGTTACAAGGATATGATGTTCATTACTTAACAGGTACAGATGAGCATGGACAAAAAATACAAGAGAAGGCTAAAGAAGCTGGATTATCAGAAATTGAATATTTAAATGGTATTGTCGAAAATATTCAAGCGTTATGGAAAAAATTAGACATTTCAAATGATGATTTTATTCGTACGACAGAAAAACGACACAAAGTGGTTGTTGAAAAAGTCTTTGAAAAATTATTAGCGCAGGGAGATATTTATTTAGGTGAATATGAAGGATGGTATTCAATACCAGATGAAACATACTACACTGAAACACAATTAGTAGATCCAGTTTATGAAGATGGAAAAATTGTTGGTGGTAAAAGCCCTGATTCAGGACATGAAGTCGAGCTAGTTAAAGAAGAAAGCTATTTCTTTAAATTAGATAAATATTCGGATAGATTATTAAAATTCTTTGATGAAAACCCAGACTTTATTATGCCTATTTCTCGTAAAAATGAAATGGTTAATAATTTCATCAAACCTGGTTTAGAAGATTTGGCCATCTCAAGAACGACTTTTGATTGGGGTATTAAAGTGCCTTCTAATCCTAAACACGTTGTTTATGTATGGATAGATGCGTTAGTAAACTATATTTCAGCTTTAGGTTATTTAACTGATGATGATGAGCTGTTTAAAAAATACTGGCCAGCAGACGTTCATTTAATGGCTAAAGAAATTGTTAGGTTCCACGTTATTATATGGCCGATTTTATTAATGGCTTTAGATATACCTTTACCTAAGCGTGAATTTGCTCATGGTTGGATTTTAATGAAAGACGGTAAAATGAGTAAATCTAAAGGTAATGTTGTTGATCCTAACGTATTAATTGATAAATATGGCTTAGACGCTACAAGATATTACTTAATGAGAGAATTACCATTCGGTGCAGATGGTGTGTTTACGCCTGAGGCATTCGTAGAACGTACAAATTATGACTTAGCAAACGATTTAGGTAACCTAGTTAATCGTACAATTGCTATGGTAAATAAATACTTTAACGGTGTTCTACCTAAATATAAAGGTCAATTACATCCTCTAGATGAAGAGATGGAAAATATGGCTATTGATACAAAAAATAATTTCTATGAAGCAATGGAAAACATGCAATTCTCAGTTGCGTTGGCAGAAGTTTGGAAGCTTATTAGCCGTACAAATAAATACATCGATGAAACAACACCTTGGGTATTAGCTAAAGATGAAAATGAACGTGAAATGTTAGAAAACGTAATGATTCATTTAGTTGAAAATATTAGGTTTGCTGCAGTGTTATTACGTCCATTCTTAACACATGCGCCTTATGAAATTTTCCGCCAATTAAACTTGGAAAAAGGAAAGTTAGATACGTTCGAAAGCATCGAAACTTATGGTGCTATTGATGAAGAAATTACAGTCATCTCCAAACCAGAACCTATTTTCCCAAGACTTGATGTTGAAGAAGAAGTAGCTTTCATTAAAAATTCAATGCAAGGTGGCACTACTCCTGAAGAAGAGCCAGAAGAAGAAAATAAAAAAGAAGAAAATCCTGGTAAACCTGAAATAACGATTGATCAATTCGATAAAGTGGAAATTAAAGCTGCAACAGTAACTGGAGCAGATTATGTAAAAAAATCCGATAAATTATTGAAAATCAAAGTAGATTTAGGTAACGAGAAAAGACAAATTGTTTCAGGTATTGCTGAATTTTATAAACCTGAAGATATAGTTGGTAAAAAAGTTGCAGTTGTAACGAATTTGAAACCAGTTAAATTACGTGGTGAATTATCTGAAGGTATGATACTTTCTGCCGAAAAAGATGGCACGCTTACTTTAGTAGGATTACCTAACGCAATTCAAAATGGTTCAATTATAAAGTAATGAATTGGAAGGAAGATATGAATGCTAATAGACACACATGTTCACTTGAACGCTGATCAATACGATGATGACTTACAAGAAGTAATCGATAGAGCGCTATCTGAAGGTATCGATAGAATGTTTGTCGTTGGTTTTGATACAAAAACAATAGAGAGAACAATGAAACTCATCGATCAATACGACTTTATTTATGGTATTATCGGCTGGCATCCAGTCGATGCAATCGACTGTACAGATGAACGTTTAGAATGGATAGAGTCATTATCTAAACATCCTAAAATTATTGGAATAGGTGAAATGGGATTAGACTACCATTGGGATAAGTCACCAAAAGATATCCAAAAAGATGTGTTTAGAAAGCAAATCGCATTAGCTAAACGAGTTCAATTACCAATCATTATTCATAATAGAGAAGCAACACAAGATTGTGTAGATATTTTGAAAGAAGAAAACGCTAGTGAAGTTGGCGGTATTATGCATAGCTTTAGTGGTTCTAATGAAATAGCTGACGAAATTTTAAAAATGAATTTCTATGTTTCGTTAGGTGGCCCAGTGACTTTTAAAAATGCTAAACAACCTAAGGAAGTAGCTAAGCATGTTCCGTTAGATAGATTATTAGTAGAAACAGATGCGCCATTCTTATCACCTCACCCATATAGAGGGAAAAGAAATGAGCCTGCTCGTGTAAAACTTGTTGCCGAACAAATTGCGGAGTTACGTGGTCTCACGTATGAAGAAGTTTGTGAAGCAACTACCGAAAACGCTGAAAGATTATTTAAATTATAAAATAAGATGCCCCAAAACGGTTGTTTTGGGGCATCTTTAAAGAAGGTAAACTTTATGAAAATAAATGAATTTGTGGTAGTAGAAGGTAGAGATGATACGGTCAATGTTAAACGTGCCGTCGATTGCGATACTATAGAGACAAATGGTTCTGCTGTTTCTAAAGAGATTTTGGAGGTCATTAAGCAAGCACATGAAAAACGTGGTGTTATTGTACTTACTGACCCTGATTTCCCGGGTGATAAAATTCGAAATACGATTAAGCAATATGTTCCAAGTGTTAAACATGCTTTTATCCCAAGAGACAAAGCTAAAAACAAAAGAGGTAAAATAGGTGTAGAACATGCGTCGGTTGAAACGGTGAAAGAAGCGTTAACTAATGTAAGTTCACCATTAGAAGCTGATGTAGAAACAATTGATAAAGCTGTATTAATTGATTTGGGATTAATTATAGGGCCAGAAGCAAGAAGAAAAAGAGAAAAACTATGTAGTAAGTTGAATATTGGACACTCGAATGGTAAACAATTATTAAACAAACTCAATGCTTTCGGTTATACTGAAAAAGATGTAAAAGAAGCGCTTGGATATAAAGAGGAGTGACATAATGAACGAAAAAGATATCGCAACACCTAAACGCACAAAAGCGTTGTTAGACCAATATGGCTTTAAATTCAAAAAAAGTCTAGGTCAAAACTTTTTAATTGATACAAATATCATCCAAAAAATCATTTCAGCGAGTGACATTGACGAAAATACAGGTGTTATTGAAGTTGGGCCAGGTATGGGTTCATTAACTGAGCAATTAGCAAGAGTAGCTAAAAAAGTTCTAGCCTTTGAAATTGATCAAAGATTAATACCTGTATTAGAAGATACGTTGAGTCCATATTCAAATGTAACGATTGTAAATGAAGATATATTAAAAGCCAATGTACAAAAAGAAATTGATCAACATTTAAAAGACTGTGACAAGATTATGTTAGTTGCCAATTTGCCATATTATATTACTACGCCTATATTGATGAATTTATTAGAAAATGATTTGCCAATTGATGGCTTCGTTGTCATGATGCAAAAAGAAGTGGGCGAAAGATTAAATGCTAAAGTAGGCAGCAAAAGTTATGGTTCATTATCTATTGCATGTCAATACTATACTGAAACTGAACGTGTTTTAGTAGTCCCTAAGACCGTCTTCATGCCGCCACCGAACGTTGATTCAATTGTAATAAAACTTACAAAACGGACTAAACCAGTTGTAGAAGTCGACGATGAACAAAAGTTATTTAAATTAACAAAAGGTGCATTTACACAAAGAAGAAAGACTATTTTAAATAACTATATTAGTACAATCAAGGATGGCAAAGTGCATAAAGATGAAATTATTGAATGGTTAAACGAATCAAACATAGACCCTAAAAGGCGCGGGGAAACGCTAACAATACATGATTATGCACATCTTTGTAACAATTTGAAAAAATACCCTAATTTATCTGTATAAATATATTGACAACGGCCTCTCAAATTGATAAAATTTAAATTTTATTTGACAAAATCTTGCTATCATAGTATAATATTCTATATAGCGAGGTGGGTCAATATGCCGAAGACTTTAGTAGACATCAAAAAAATATTGGATTGTCAATTAGGAAATCGTATTGTACTTAAAGCTAATGGAGGACGTAAGAAGTTAATTGAGCGCAGTGGTGTGCTTAAGGAAACGTATCCATCAGTTTTCGTGGTCGAATTAGATCAAGAGAAACATAATTTTGAGCGTGTATCTTATACATACACTGATGTATTAACTGAGAATGTCCAAGTAACTTTTATGAATGAACATAAAGAAGAATTTATTGTTCAATAATCATAAAGTTCACAATAAAAAACTCTACGCGATATGACTGTGATATGGCGTAGAGTTTTTTTGTTGCAAAAAAATAGGATAAAGCTCATACTTTCTAACATTTATTTATGGTAAAATCATAATAATAAGTTTTAGAAAGGGCAAGTATATGATTTATGAGACAGCACCAGCAAAAATTAATTTAACACTAGATACTTTATACAAACGTGATGATGGTTATCACGAGGTGGAAATGATTATGACAACCGTTGACCTAAATGATAGACTGTCTTTTGAAAAAAGAGAAGATGGTGAAATTGTCATCGATGTAGAGCATAATTTTGTTCCAAGTGATCATAGAAATTTAGCTTATAAAGCTGCAAAATTAATGAAGGACAAATACAACATAAAAGACGGTGTGACGATTTCTTTAGAAAAAAGCATTCCTATTTCAGCTGGTTTAGCAGGTGGCTCTAGTGATGCTGCTGCTACTTTTAGAGGTTTGAATAAACTTTGGGGTATCAATGACTCGTTAGAAGCATTGAGTGATTTATCAGCGGAAATTGGGTCGGATATTTCTTTTTGTATCTATGGAAAAACAGCGTTATGTCGTGGTAGAGGAGAGCAATTAACGCATTTACCTAAACCACCATCAGCTTGGGTTATCATAGCCAAGCCAGACATCGGCGTCTCTACACCCGAAATTTATGGCGCTTTAACTTTAGAAGAGACATCTAAAGTTTTAACGAAAGAATGCCAGCAAGCTTTAATAGACGGTGATTATGAACGTTTATGTAAGTCGTTAGGTAATAGCCTTGAGAGTGTTACTATGGGACTATACCCAGAGGTTGAAAAGCTGAAAAACACTATGACAAATACAGGTGTGGATGCAGCATTAATGAGCGGAAGCGGTCCGACTGTTTATGGCTTTGTTCAAAAGGAAAGGCAGGCTAAGCAAGTCTATAATGCTCTGAAAGGATGCTGCAAAGATGTATTCATTGTGAGATTACTTGGATAGCTTTGTTAAAACCGTACGATTATAGTATAATTGTGGCAAAAATACGGATAGAGAATGGAGTTTTATAAATGAGGTTTAAACGAAGTGAGAGAATCGTTTATATGACACAGTATTTATTGAAACATCCTAATGAGTTAGTGCCGTTAACTTACTTTGTGAATCATTTTGGACAAGCAAAGTCTTCTATAAGTGAAGACATACAAATCATTAAAGAAACTTTTCAAGCAGAAGGTTTAGGGATTATTGAAACTACTGCAGGTGCTAGCGGCGGTGTAACTTACCGACCGAAAATGTACAAGAAAGAAGCGATTGAATTAATTGAAGATTTGTGTGAATTGCTTAAAGAGAGAGAAAGATTATTACCAGGCGGCTATTTATTTATGTCAGATCTTGTTGGTAACCCTAAACTTTTAAACCAAGTTGGGGAACTTATCGCAACGATGTACATGGATGAAGAACTTGATGCGGTTGTTACAATTGCAACTAAAGGGATATCGTTAGCTAATGCAGTAGCGAAAGTGCTCAATTTACCTGTTGTGGTAATTAGAAAAGATAATAAAGTAACAGAAGGATCAACGGTTTCAATTAACTATGTATCAGGATCTTCAAGAAAAATTGAAACAATGGTTTTATCTAAACGAACATTGCCTGAATATTCAAATGTATTAATAGTTGACGACTTTATGAGAGCGGGTGGCTCAATCAATGGTGTTATCAATTTGATGAATGAGTTTAAAGCAACTGTAAAAGGGGTATCAGTACTTGTAGAATCAAAAGAAGTTAAACATCGTTTGGTTGAAGATTATACATCTTTAGTGAGATTGTCGAATGTAGACGAATACAACCAACAATTTTCAGTAGAAGAAGGCAACTGTTTAAAAAGATTTAATTAAGAAGAGAGGGTTAATCATCATGAAAAGTATAAACGCAACAAACGCTCCAGAAGCATTAGGACCATACTGCCACGCTGTAGTGGTAGATAATCTAGTATTTACTTCGGGGCAAATACCGTTAAATCAAAAAGGCGAAATTGTATCAGATGATGTAAAAGTGCAGACTGAACAAGTCATCGAAAACTTAAAAAAAGTACTTGAAGAAAGTGGCGCTTCTTTAAATAATGTCGTGAAATCTATGATCTTTATTAAAGATATGAATGATTTTCAAGATATTAACTCCGTATATGGACAATATTTCAATGAACATTTGCCTGCTAGAAGTTGTGTTGAGGTTGCGCGCCTACCTAAAGATGTTAAAGTTGAGATTGAAATGATCGCAAAAATACAATAATATTCTTCAATTTAAATGATGCTGCTACTTAAAAAAGACAAACAGGGGGCACACAAGTCATGAAGGTAACAGATGTGAGATTAAGAAAAATCCAAACAGATGGAAGAATGAAAGCTTTAGTTTCTATTACATTAGACGATGCTTTTGTTGTTCACGATTTAAGAGTAATTGAAGGGAATTCAGGTTTATTTGTAGCTATGCCAAGTAAACGTACACCCGACGGAGAGTTCCGGGATATTGCTCACCCTATTAACTCTGAAATGAGACAAGAAATTCAAGAAGCAGTCATGAAAGTTTATGATGAAACTGATGAAGTAATCATTCCGAAATCTGCTAAAGATGACGATTCTGAATCAGAAAATCAAAATGAAGATGAAAATGAAGAATAAAAATTGGAATAGGCATACGCAAAGCTTGTGTCTGAAATAATACAGGAGAAATTCTTAGTTTGATAAGAGTTTTTCCTGTTTTTTTATACAATTATTCAACAACGGTTAATTAATGATGAATAAAAATACTATTCATTAAATTTTTATTTAATGCGTTAATGCTTTGCCTTTACTATATATCATGAATATTAAAGACGATTATTTTGTGAAATAATTTCTATGTTTAATAACTCTTTCTTGATAGTCGTACACAAATTAAATTATAATAAGATAAAGTGCGTTTAAATGGAGGTTTTTCAAATGCGAAAACATGCAGTCATATTAGCGGCTGGTAAAGGAACAAGGATGAAATCTAAACTCTATAAGGTGCTACATCCTGTTGCTGGAGAAGCCATGGTTCAACATGTTATAGATAGCGTGAAGAATGCGGGTGTTGAGACTGTTGTTACAGTTGTTGGACACGGTGCTGAAGTAGTAAAAGAAACACTTGGCGATTCATCGCAGTTTGTACATCAAGAAGAACAACTAGGGACTGCACATGCAGTTAATACAGCTAAGGAATTATTGAATGACAAAAAAGGTACAACAATCGTTGTATGTGGGGACACACCACTTATTACTGAAGATACAATTAGCTCATTAATAGCGTTTCATGAATCAGAAAATGCAAAGGCTACAGTATTATCTGCAAAGGTGAATAATCCATTTGGCTATGGCAGAATTGTTCGAAATGAACAAGGTGACGTCTTAGAAATTGTTGAGCAAAAAGATGCTTCAGAAGAGCAAAATGCAATAAATGAAATTAGTTCAGGAATCTTTGCTTTTGATAATGAAAAGTTATTCCAAACTTTAGAAGAAGTTAAAAACGATAATGCTCAAGGTGAATACTATTTACCTGATGTTATAAGCATTTTAAAAGCACAAAATGAAAAAATATCTGCTTATGTTACGGAAGACGTAGATGAAATCATGGGTGTTAATGATAGAGTCCAATTATCACAAGCAGAACAAAAAATGAAAGAACGTATTAATTTGAGACATATGATAAATGGTGTTTCCATCATCGATCCAGCTACTACATATATTGGGAAAAAAGTTACAATAGGTGAAGATACGGTAGTTGAACCAGGTGCAAGAATCGGTGGTAACACTGTAATAGGAAAAAATGTTACGATTGGCATGAATTCTGATATCAAAAATAGTACAATTGAAGATGATGCCACAATTAAACAATCTGTCATTACAGATTCATTTGTTGGTAAATCCTCTACAGTTGGACCGTTCGCTCAATTAAGACCGGGAACAGAACTAGGAAAAGAAACGAAAATTGGTAATTTTGTAGAGGTTAAAAAATCCGTGTTGAAAGATGGCGCTAAAGTATCTCACTTAAGTTATATTGGTGATGCTGAAGTCGGCGCAAGAACAAATATTGGCTGTGGTTCAATCACTGTTAATTATGACGGAATAAACAAATTCCAAACTAAAATAGGAGATGATGCATTTATTGGATGTAATTCAAATCTAGTTGCACCAGTAGAAGTTGGCGAAGGAGCATTTATAGCTGCAGGTTCAACCATCACAGATAATGTGCCAGATGAAAGCTTAGCACTAGGTCGTGCAAGACAGACGACAAAAGAAGGATACTATAAAACGAAATAAAAGGAGCCGTCAAAAAAAATGAGTCAAAATGATATCGGAGGAACAAAAATGTTGCATACTGAATATAAGAATTCGTCATTAAAAATATTTTCACTAGAAGGTAACCAACCTTTAGCCCAAGAAGTTGCAAATTTAGTAGGTATTCCATTAGGTAAGTCTACAGTAAAAAGATTTGCTGATGGCGAAGTGCAAATTAATATCGAAGAAAGTATCCGTGGTTGTGATGTGTTCATCATTCAACCTACTTCATATCCAGTAAATGAACATTTAATGGAATTGTTAATTATGATAGATGCATGTAAACGAGCATCAGCTGCTAATATTAATATTGTTATGCCTTATTATGGTTATGCAAGACAAGACCGTAAAGCGAGAAGTCGTGAGCCTATTACTGCTAAATTAGTAGCAAATATTATTGAAAAAGCTGGCGCGAGCAGAATGATCGCGTTAGACTTACACGCTCCTCAAATTCAAGGATTCTTTGATATACCTATTGATCATTTAATGGGTGTTCCAATTTTATCTAATTATTTCTTAGAAAAAGGATTAGACCCTGACAATACTGTTGTTGTATCACCTGATCATGGTGGTGTTACAAGAGCGCGTAAAATGGCGGATCGTTTAAAAACGCCAATTGCTATTATTGATAAGCGTCGTCCGAAACCTAACGTAGCAGAAGTTATGAACATTGTTGGAGACATAGATGGTAAAACAGCAATCATCATCGATGACATCATTGACACTGCGGGCACTATTACTTTAGCAGCAGATGCTTTAGTTAAAAAAGGTGCAAAAGAAGTTTATGCATGTTGTACACACCCTGTTTTATCTGGGCCAGCACGTGAACGCATTGAAAATTCAAGAATTAAAGAATTAGTTGTTACAAACTCTATTCAATTGCCAGAAGATAGAAAACCTTCAAATGTTAAAGAATTATCAGTAGCAGAATTATTAGCTCAAGCAATTGTTCGAGTATATGAACAAGAATCAGTTAGTGTGCTATTTGATTAATTGTCATTAATCGTGTATAATAACAAACGGTTCATTTTTAAATGAACTAAATAACCACTTACAAGCAACAATTTATGTTGATGGGTAAGTGTAGGAGCGCTTAATGCGCATGAATGAAAGGTGGAAAAGATAATGGCTTCATTAAAGTCAGTTATCCGTCAAGGTAAACAAACTCGTTCTAGTTTACGTAAACTAAGAGCATCAGGTATTATCCCAGCAGTTGTATATGGTTATGGTGCTAAAAATACATCTGTTAAAGTTGATGAGGTTGAATTCATCAAAACTATCCGTGAAGTTGGACGTAACGGAGTTATTGAATTAGGTGTTGGTTCTAAATCAATTAAAGTTATGGTTTCTGATTACCAATATGATTCACTTAAAAACCAAATCACTCATGTTGACTTCTTAGCTATTAACATGAAACAAGAATTAACTGTTGATGTACCTGTAGTATTAGTAGGTGAAGCAGTTGGTGCTTCTGAAGGTGGCGTAGTTCAACAACCATTATTCGACTTACAAGTAACAACTACTCCAGACGCTATTCCTGAACATATCGAAGTTGATATTAGTGAATTAGCTATCGGTGATAGTTACTTAGTAGGAGACTTAGATGCAACTGATAAATATGCTATCGAAAACGATAAAGAAGAAGCAGTTGTAACTGTAGTACCTCCAACTGAAGAACCAGCTGAAGATGCTGAAGAAACTGCAGCTGAAGATGCTGATGCAGTATCACAAGAAGCTGAAAAAGAAGAAAAAGAAGAAGAATAATTCTTTAATCTTTTAAAAGGAGTCTGGGACATATCAATGTCTCAGACTCTTTTTTGTCTAATTTTATAATGATATAAGTATAGTTAGATGAAAACTAACGTAAAAATGCTATAATAAATACTTAGTATTAATATGGAGGTTACAACATGAAATGTATTGTTGGACTTGGAAATATAGGTAAGAAATTTGATGGAACTCGTCATAATATAGGTTTTGAAGTAGTTGATGAATTGATTGATCGTCATCAATTACAATTAGATAAACAAAAATTTAAAGGTGCCTATACTATCGGATTAATAAATGGTGAAAAGGTTATGCTTATTGAACCGATGACATTCATGAATTTATCTGGTGAAGCAGTAAGGCCACTAATGGATTATTATAATATTGATATTGAAGATTTACTTGTTCTATATGACGATTTAGATCAGCCACAAGGTCATTTGAGACTGCGCCAAAAAGGCAGTGCTGGCGGTCATAACGGGATGAAGTCTTTAATACAACATTTAGGAACAGATAAATTTAATAGAGTACGAATTGGTATAGATCGTCCGACTAACGGTATGAGTGTTCCGAGTTATGTTCTACAAAAATTCTCTGAAGATGAAATGATAACTATGAAAAAGGTAATAGAACGGGCAGCAGATGCTTGTGAAAGTATAATTAAAGGTGAAACATTTCCTAATGTTATGAATCAGTTTAACGGTGAAGTAGAATGAGACATGTCAT
Organism: Mammaliicoccus sp. JADD-157; assembly: GCF_049310805.1. NCBI lineage: Bacteria > Bacillati > Bacillota > Bacilli > Caryophanales > Staphylococcaceae > Mammaliicoccus > Mammaliicoccus sp. JADD-157. The sequence goes on from NZ_JBMOVZ010000007.1 coordinate 19,055, forward strand.
TCATGAAATTATACAAAAAGATGAGCGATTTCAAGATTTAGAACGTATTTTTGGAGAAAAAAACATACTCGTTACCGGTTTGAATCAATCTAGTAAAGCATTGCTTATTCTAGAACAATATTTGAAACACGATAAACAATTAGTCATTGTGACAAATAATTTATACCAAGCGGATAAATTAGAAGCAGACATACTGCAATTATTACCGCCTGAAGAAGTATTTAAATTTCCTGTACAAGATATTATGATTGAAGCATTTTCAACACAAAGCCCAGACTTAATGAGTGAGCGTGTTAGAACTCTAACCCATCTTGCTCAAAGTAAGAAAGGGTTATTTATCGTGCCAATAAATGGCTTGAAGAAACAACTCACACCTCCGTCCATTTGGAAAGATCATTATAAATCTATAAAAATAGGTGATGATATAGAGTTAGAAGAATGGTCTAAGCAATTAGTTGATATGGGATACAAGAGACAGTCCCTAGTTTCAGCGATTGGTGAATTCTCAATTCGAGGTGGCTTAATCGATATATACCCTGTTATTGGAGACCCTGTACGTATTGAGTTGTTTGATACAGAAGTAGATGGTATGAGAGTCTTTGATGTTGAAACGCAGCGTTCTTTACAAAATGTAGAAGAAGTTGAAATAACAAGTGCAAGTGATTATATTTTCACTTCAGAACAAATCAATAGATTATCAGAACGTATGGAAGAATCATATGAGCAAACGCGTGAAAAACTACCGAAAGAAATTCGTCCTGATTTGAAAGACACTTATCAAAATATTTTAATGCAAGATGATGAATTAAAAGATCATCAGATTTTAAGACGAGTTATTGCATTTATGTATGATGAGGTATCTACATTTGTAGATTATTTAGCAGAAGACGCTCTTATTGTAGTAGATGAATATAATAGAATTAAAGACACTGAAAACTCATTAGATGTAGAAATTGAAGAATTCACGCAATCTTTAATTGAATCTGGGCAAGGGTTTATAGGACAACGCTTTATTGTAGAATCAGCGTTTACTGATTTGTTGAATAAACATAAAATTTCTTATTTTACTTTATTTACAGCAAGCATGCCTGTAGAGATAGAGGAAATGGTCAAGTTTTCATGTAAACCAGTGCAACGTTTTTATGGACAATATGATATTATGCAGTCTGAATTTGATCGCTATATGAAACAAGGATTCACTGTTGTTTTATTGGCAGAATCAGAAACACGCAAAACGAGAATTCAAAGTATGCTCAGCGACATGAAGATACCAACTGTAATAGATCGTATAGAACATATCGATAATAGTGGTCAAGCAGTTGTTACAGATGGCGCATTATCTGAAGGATTTGAATTGCCGTACATGAAATTAGTTGTTGTGACTGAAAAAGAACTCTTCAAAGCACGCGAACGTAAACAATCTAAAAGAAGACAAAAACTGTCGAATGCAGAGAAAATTAAGTCTTATCAAGAGTTAAATGTCGGAGATTACGTTGTTCATGTACATCATGGTGTAGGTAAATATTTAGGTGTTGAAACATTAGAAGTTTCAGGCATACACAAAGACTATATTAAAATTCAGTACAAAGGAACAGACCAATTATTTGTACCTGTTGATCAAATGAACGATGTTCAAAAGTTTGTTGGCTCAGATGATAAAGAGCCTAAAGTTAATAAATTAGGCGGAACAGAATGGAAAAAAACAAAGGCTAAAGTTCAAAAAAATGTTGAAGATATTGCTGATGAATTATTAAAACTTTATCAAGAACGTGAGCAAGTGGAAGGCTATCAATATGGACCTGATTCTGAAGAACAAATGACATTTGAAATGGACTTCCCTTATGAACCAACACCAGATCAAATTACTTCATTAGAAGAAATCAAAGGTGATATGGAAAAACTTAGACCTATGGACCGCTTACTTTGTGGAGATGTTGGTTACGGTAAAACTGAAGTTGCGATTAGAGCAGCTTTCAAAGCTGTGTTAGAAGGTAAACAAGTAGCAGTCTTAGTACCTACAACTATCTTGGCTCAACAACACTTTGAAACTTTTAGAGAGAGAATGCAAGAATATCCTGTAGAAATTCAAATGATGAGTCGTTTTAGAACGCCTAAACAAGTAAAAGAAACAAAAGAAGGTATTAAAAAAGGTTTTGTAGACATCGTAGTTGGTACTCATAAATTACTAAGTAAAGATGTAGAATATAAAGATTTAGGTTTATTAATTGTCGATGAGGAACAACGATTTGGTGTTAAACATAAAGAAAGAATTAAGGCATTAAAAACTAATGTTGATGTATTAACACTAACAGCTACACCAATACCAAGAACCCTTCATATGAGCTTGTTAGGTGTAAGAGATTTATCTGTTATAGAAACGCCACCTGAGAATAGATTCCCAGTACAAACTTATGTATTAGAACAGAATATGAATTTTGTAAAAGAGGCATTAGAAAGAGAGTTGTCTCGAGGTGGGCAGGCATTCTATTTATATAATAGGGTTCAATCGATTTACCAAAAGAGTGAGCAGTTATCGATGCTTATGCCTAATGCGAGAATAGGTGTAGCCCATGGTCAAATGACGGAACGTGAGTTAGAAGAGACTATGCTTAATTTTGTTGACGGTGAATATGATATTTTAGTAACTACGACAATTATAGAGACGGGCGTAGATGTTCCTAACGCTAACACTTTGATTATTGAAGATGCGAATCGATTTGGGTTAAGCCAACTTTATCAATTAAGAGGGCGCGTTGGACGTTCTAGTAGAATAGGTTATGCTTACTTCTTACACGAACAAAATAAAGTACTGACAGAAGTTGCTGAACAAAGGTTACAAGCAATTAAAGAATTTACAGAATTAGGTAGCGGGTTTAAAATTGCAATGAGAGATTTGAATATAAGAGGTGCAGGTAACCTGTTAGGAAGTCAGCAATCAGGATTTATAGATTCTGTTGGTTATGACTTATATTCTCAAATGTTAGAAGAAGCGGTCAATGTTAAACGTGGTATAGAACCTGAATCAGAAGGACCACAATTAGAAGTTGATGTTAAAGTTGACGCTTATATACCTGCAGAATATATCAAAAATGAACAAGCAAAAATTGAAATGTATAAAAAGATGAGAAGTATTACTACTGTTTCCCAGTTAGAAGACTTGCAAGATGAACTAATCGATCGCTTTGGTGAATACCCTGTAGAAGTAGAACGATTACTAGATGTTGTAAGAATTAGATTAAATGGTATTTTATTTGGAATTACCGAGATTAAAGAAACAGGAAATACAATTCAATTAACAACCTCAGAATATACAACAAACCACTTGAAAGGTGACGTATTATTTAAAGTTACAGAACCACTAGGTAGAAAGCTTAGAATAGCTGTTGCGGATAATCAAATGGTGTTTAAGTTACAAAAAACAAAACAGTGGCTTGATGATTTGAAGTTCTTAACAGAAGTTATTAATGAGAGTTTGGTGGATGATGACGCAATCTAAACCGATTTTTAATAGTGTATTACTCTTAACTATTACTATGGTAATCGTTAAGTCATTAAGTGCAATTTATAGAGTACCTTATCAAAATATATTAGGCGATGAAGGTTTATATGCTTATCAACAAGTTTACCCATTAGTCGCGATTGTGAGTGTAGTAAGTTTAAATGCTTTACCTAGCGTAATGAGCAGTTGGATGATTAAACGACCTCAAACTACTATTTCAGCATTATTTTGGTGGTTACAAAGTATTTGTCTAACCATCAGTATAGGGGTGTTAATTTTTGCATCTACTATAAGTAGTTGGATGGGTGACGTACAACTAACACCTATGATTCGCATGGCTAGTATTGCCTTAATACCACTCGTGTTTATTTCGATGGTACGAGGATATTATCAAATGAAACACCAAATGAATACTATTGCGATATCACAAGTAATTGATCAAGTATTAAGAGTGATTGTAATATTTATTGCTATTTCTGTATTTATGTACATGGATGTTTCAATTTATCAAGCTGGAACAATTGCAATAAGTGGTTCAGTTATTGGGCTTTTTAGCATTGTTTTATATTTTTATTTGAAAAGAAAGCCAAACATTCATTTTTCCTGGGAAATAAATTTTAATGATTTAAAAGATGTCATTATTATGACTGTATTATATGCCATATCTTATTTGATTCTTATATTGTGGCAATTAGTGGATTCATTTACATTAATCCATTTACTACAAGATACTGGCTATACATTTCAGGAAAGCATAAAAGTGAAAGGTATATTTGATAGAGGGGCTTCGCTTATTCAAATGGGGCTGATTATTACGACTACATTTAGTTTTGTACTCATTCCACTCCTTACGGAAGAGTTACAGAAGAAAAATCATCATTTAGTTAATGAATATGCTAACACGTCACTCAAAATAACAGTACTTTTCAGTATGGCTGCAGCAATAGGTTTAATAAATCTCTTGCCTTTACTAAATACGGTATTCTTTAAGACGAACGAATTAGTAGGCACATTAAGTGTATTTATGCTTTCAGTTGTATTTGTCACATTTATTATTATGTATACAGCGTTATTACAAGTTAAAGCTAGACGGTCAGTATTACTCATTGCACTTATAATAGGATTACTATTTAAAAGCATAGGAAACTATGTATTTGTGATGCAATTTGGAATATTTGGGGCCAGTTTGGCTACTGTAATATCTTTGGGTATTTATGCATTAACATTGCATATCATCGTCATGAAATTATATCGATTTCAAAACATGGGATTATTTATTGCTAAAGTAATCTTCACGCTAACTATAATGTCTGGATTAGTACAAATAGTGCTAAGTATTCCTACTCAATCAAGACTATCAAGTTTGTTAGTCCTCGTTTTAGCGGGTATTGTTGGAGTTATTATTGTGTTATTAGGTATAATTAACTTGAAAATATTAAAAAGAGAAGAGTGTCAACATTTACCTTTAATGGATAAATTGATGAAGGAGAAGTAAAACAATGTCTCAACAAATTACAGTCGTTGGTTTAGGAAACTATAGTCTTGAAGAACTGCCATTGGGCATATATAGAACGTTACAATCAGCTGATAAAGTATATGCAAGAACAATAGAACACCCTGTCGTGAATGAATTAAAAGAAGTGAATTGGGAAAGCTTCGATTATATTTATGAAAAGCATGATCATTTTATAGATGTATATAATGAAATTGTAGATACGTTAATCGATAAGTCTCGAAATGAAGAGGTTATTTATGCAGTTCCTGGAGACCCGATGGTGGCAGAAACGACGACTCAATTTCTATTAGAAACAGATGCTCAAGTAAAAATTTTAGGTGGTAAAAGTTTTCTTGATGATATGTTTAGAGCGATTAAAATAGATCCAAACGATGGTTTAACATTATTAGATGGTACGAACCTAGAAGAAAAGATGTTAAATATAAGAACAAACACGATTATTACACAAGTTTATGATCAAATGGTAGCATCTGATGTTAAAGTCACTTTAATGGAACGTTATCCAGACGAACATATAGTTAGATTAGTTACAAATGCAAGATTGGGAGAAGCTGATGTTATTACGTGTCCATTATATGAAATGGACCACCACGCATCACTATCTAATTTAACAAGTTTGTTTGTACCTAAGATAACGGACGATAATGAAATGTATAATGATTTTCAGTATTTGGAAAAAACAATAGACACACTTGTATCTGAAGATGGATGTCCATGGGATAAAGTGCAGACTCATGAAACGTTAAAACGTTATATAATTGAAGAAGCATTTGAATTAATTGAAGCAATCGATGAAGATGATATAGACCATATGATAGAGGAATTAGGCGATGTTTTATTACAAGTCATGCTGCATTCTGCTATTGGGAAGAAAGAAGGATACTTTGATATTAGAGAAGTAGTTGGTGTTTTAACGAGTAAAATGGTCAGAAGACATCCTCATGTGTTTGGAGAAGAAAAAGCAGATAGCTTAGATGATCTACATGAAATTTGGCAAAAAGAAAAACAAAAAGAAGGAAAAGTAAAACGTGAAAAATTGGAAAAAATATTTGCTGATTACTTTTTGAAGTTGTATGATAAAACCAAATTAGACAGTTTAAATGAAAAAGAACTTAAAGCATTAATTAATAGAGGGGATTTGAAACTTTGAGATTAGATAAATACTTAAAAGTATCGCGTTTGATTAAACGTCGAACATTAGCTAAAGAAGTAAGCGATCAAGGCAGAGTTAAAATAAATGGACAAACTGCTAAAGCTGGCACAAATGTTAATGTAGATGATGAATTAGAACTTAAATTAGGTAATCGTATTATTGTAGTGAAAGTAACAGGGCTTTCTGAGCATGCTAATAAAGAGAATGCAAAAACAATGTTTGAAGTTGTCAAAGAAGAGAAAATACAAGATTCTATATAAATAAGGAGGTATTCTTATGGCGCAAAAAATTAAAAATTTAGATAATGAATTTACACAGTCACAAAACAAAAAAAAGAAAACTGTCAATAAAACGCGCCAAGTGGTACGAAAAAGATTAACCTTGTTTGGTGGAATTTTGCTACTTATCATTATCATCATGATTATTATGTTGTTTTTGCAAAAAAATCGTAATGAAGAGTTAGTGCAAGAACGTAAAGAAAAAGCTGTAACTTATGAAAAATTACAGGATCAAGAAATAGAGTTGAAAGAACAAATAAAACGTTTAAATAATAAAGAATATATTGAAAAATTAGCAAGAAGCGAATATTTCCTTAGTAATGACGGTGAAATTATATTTAAATTACCAGAAGACAAAAAAGATTCAGAAAAAGACAAATAATCTATATATGACGTTGTATAATTTTGTATAGAAGCATATAATAAGGTTAAAGTGAAATTATATCAGGAGGATACAGTAATAATATGTCAATTGAAGTAGGCAATAAAGTCAAAGGGAAAGTTACAGGTATTAAAAATTTTGGTGCGTTTGTTGAATTACCTGAAGGGAAAAGTGGCCTTGTGCACATCAGTGAAGTCGCTGATAACTACGTAGAAAATGTTAATGACCATTTATCTGTAGGCGATGAAGTAGAAGTTAAAGTATTAACAGTAGCGGATGACGGCAAAATTAGCTTATCTATTAAAAAAGCTAAAGAACGTCCGAAACGTCAAGCGCCAAAGAAAGAAGCAAAGCCTGAAGACTTTGAGAAAAAATTATCAAACTTTTTAAAAGATAGTGAGGATAAGTTAACGTCTATTAAGAGACAAACTGAATCACGTCGTGGCGGTAAAGGTGCAAGACGATAATTGATTATAACTAAAAGAGGCTAATAACTTGAGCCTCTTTTTATTTTGAGATAATCAATTGAATTTATAGATTGAGGTGTGTAACAATGCTCGAGATAACTTGGGAACATGATGATAATTTAGCATTGGCTGTTTCAACTGGGATAGATAGTATGTCGTTATTACATTTACTAAATACGACGTACAAACACACTTACCAAAAATTGATTTGCTTACATGTAAATCATGGCTTAAGAAAAGAGTCGCAAGATGAAGCGAATTTTATTGAAGAATTTTGTGAAGAACATAATATTGAAATATATATTAAAACATTAGACTTGTCTGATGTAGTGCAACAAAATAAAAGTATTCAAGATGTATCTAGAAACATAAGATATGAATGGTTTGATCAAATAATGAAAGAAACCAATAGTACGATTTTATTAACAGCACATCATCTAGACGACCAAAAAGAAACCATAGCATACCGACTGTTTTCAGGTAGAATCGGTCGATCTTCACTTGGTATTTCTAAAAACCAAACTAGAAATGGTTATAAAATCATACGTCCTTTTTTAAATATATCCAAATCAGAATTAAGACAATATCAACATGAAACTCAATTTACTTATTTTGAAGATCAATCCAACCAAGATACTAAATATACAAGGAATTATATTCGCAATAATATTTTACCTATAGTTGATGAACGAGATGAATTATCAACTTCTCATTTAGTTACATTGAACCAATGGATGGATGATGCTCGGGATTTAGTAAATCAACAAGCACAAATGTTTATAAACAAAGAGGTTGTTCAAGGGTCTAAAATAGTAATAGACCGTCATAAATTTAATGATTTAAACCCACTTATAAAAATTCAGATTCTCGATAATTTGTTAGGAAAGTATGTTCAACGTCAATTTAGTATGAAGGCTTGTCAAGAATGGCTCGACATATTTCATAATCAAAAAAAACAATCCGTTATTCCAGTATCTGATGATTGGCAGTTTATTGTAGCATATGATAAATTATTACTATGTAAAGATATTGAGTTCAATGTAAATTCTATATATATAGATAATGATGAGCAATTTATATTTGGGAATTGGGTGATTGAAGCTAAACGATTATCGTCTCCTTTATTTGTAAGAACAAGAGAGCCAGGAGATCGTATTCAGTATTATAACCGGGGAAATAAACAACACAAAAAAGTAAATAGAATCATGATAGACAACAAGATGGATATACATAAACGTGATTACTGTCCGATTATTGTTAACGAGGATGATATTGTAGCAATAGGGGATATTTGGATTGATTCTAACTTTAAAAATGTATTAACTATCACTTATATTGGAGATGACTTTTAATGAAAGATTCGATTAAGTCTGTTGTTTTATCTGCAGATGAAATTCAAGAAAGATGCAAAACACTAGGAAAGCAAATCACAGAAGATTATAATGGAAAAACACCTATTTGTATAGGAATCCTTAAAGGGTCCATTATGTTCATGACAGATTTAATCAAAAATATTGATACGCATTTAGAAATAGATTTCATGGATGTGTCAAGCTATCATGGTGGAACAGAATCAACTGGAGAAGTTAAAATTTTAAAAGACTTAAGTACATCAGTTGAAAATAGAGATGTGATTATCATCGAAGATATTTTAGAAACGGGTACAACTTTAAATTCTATAGTTGATTTATTGAAATACAGAAATGTTAATTCTATTGAAATTGTGACACTATTAGACAAGCCAATGAAGCGTAAAGTGGATATTGAAGCTAAATACGTCGGCGAAAAAATTCCAGATGAATTCGTAGTGGGTTATGGATTAGATTTTGCTGAGAAATATCGTAATTTACCGTATATTGGAACGTTAAAACCTGAAATCTATGAATGATTAGTTAAGTAAGGTTAATTACTAGCGTGTGAAATTATAAATGTGGTAAAATTTTTGTTAGTTTTATTAATTGAGTAGGAGGACAAATTGAATGCAAAAAGCTTTTCGAAATATATTAATGATTGCGCTTTTAGCTATCGTCCTATTTGGTGTGTTCCAGTTCATTAATGGCAACGGACAATCACCAAAACAACTTACATATAATGAGTTTATGACGAAGTTAGAAAAAGGCGATTTAAAAACGTTAACTATTCAACCAGAACAAAATGTTTATATGGTTAGCGGTGAACTAAAAAAAGGTAAAGATGAAAAATATACATCTTCAATCCTATTTAACAACCAAGATGATCTGAAAAAAATTACAGAAACAGCCGATAAGCAAAGTGACTTGAAATTCAATGTCAAAGAAGAAGAAAAACAAAGTGTGTTCGTAAGTGTGTTAACGACACTCATCCCTGTTTTAATTATTGCATTTTTATTTATATTCTTCTTAAGCCAAATGCAAGGCGGCGGTGGCGGTGGCGGCCGCGTTATGAACTTTGGTAAATCAAAAGCCAAACTTTATGACGACCAGAAAAAACGCGTTAGATTCTCTGATGTAGCAGGTGCTGACGAAGAGAAACAAGAATTAGTGGAAATTGTAGATTTCCTTAAAGATAATCGTAAATTCAAGAAAATGGGCGCACGAATACCTAAAGGTGTTTTACTAGTTGGTCCTCCAGGAACAGGTAAAACTTTACTTGCAAGAGCTGTTGCAGGTGAAGCTGGAACACCGTTCTTCTCAATAAGTGGTTCTGACTTCGTTGAGATGTTCGTTGGTGTCGGTGCAAGCCGTGTTCGTGACTTATTCGAAAATGCTAAGAAAAATGCTCCATGTATCATCTTTATTGATGAAATTGACGCTGTAGGTCGTCAACGTGGCGCAGGTGTTGGCGGTGGACACGATGAACGTGAACAAACACTGAACCAATTATTAGTTGAAATGGATGGCTTCGGTGAAAACGAAGGTATCATTATGATTGCAGCTACTAACCGTCCTGATATTCTTGACCCAGCATTATTACGTCCTGGACGTTTTGATAGACAAATTCAAGTTGGTCGTCCAGATGTTAGAGGTCGTGAAGCAGTACTTAAAGTACATGCTCGTAATAAACCTTTAGATGAAACAGTAGACCTAAAAGCAATTTCACAAAGAACACCAGGATTCTCAGGTGCAGATTTAGAAAACTTATTAAATGAAGCATCATTAGTTGCTGCTCGTACAAATAAAACTAAAATTGATATGCGAGATATAGAAGAAGCTACAGACAGAGTTATCGCTGGACCAGCCAAGAAGTCACGTGTTATTTCCGAAAAAGAAAAAAATATTGTGGCTTTCCATGAAGCGGGACATACAATTATCGGTTGTGTATTAGATGAAGCTGAAATGGTTCATAAAGTAACAATCGTTCCTCGCGGACAAGCTGGTGGATATGCAATGATGTTACCTAAAGAAGATCGTTACTTCATGACTGAACCAGAACTATTAGATAAAATAGTTGGACTATTAGGTGGTCGTGTTTCTGAAGAGATTAACTTTGGTGAGGCATCAACTGGTGCACATAACGACTTCCAACGTGCTACTAGTATTGCACGTAAGATGGTTACAGAATACGGTATGAGTAAGAAATTAGGTCCGTTACAATTCGGTAGCTCAGACAGTGGACAAGTATTCTTAGGTAAAGATATGCAGTCTGAACCAAATTATTCAGATCAAATTGCTTATGAAATTGATTCAGAAGTACAACGTATTATTAAAGAACAATATGAACGTTGTAAACAAATTCTTACAGAGCATAAATCTCAATTAGAGTTAATTGCTAAAACATTACTTGTTGAAGAAACGTTAGTCGCTGAACAAATCCACTCATTATTTAACGAAGGAAAATTACCAGAAGTTAAATACGATGATTCTCACTTAGAAGAAGACAATGAACCTGACGAAGATAAATATGAAGGTGACTTAACACAACAAGAAGGCACATTAGATGTCGAAGATGACAAAATTGGTAAATCTTACGAAGAGGTTAAAAAAGAAGAATCTCATAATTCGAAAGATGAACAAGAATCTGATGAAGAAAAATCTAATGATGAGCCAGCACATAAAGAAGAACCAAATATCGATGATTTAGGTGACAATAAACCTACAGATCGTAAAGAATAAATTTATACAAGTCCCTTTCAATAGTTTGATTGAGAGGGGCTTTTTTTAAAGAAGGAGTATATTTATGACAAAAGATTATTTAGTAAGAGCATTGGCATTTAATGATGAAGTACGTGCTTTTGCTGTACAGACTACAAATACAATTCAAGAAGCTCAAACAAGACATTACACATGGCCAACTGCTTCTGCTGCATTGGGAAGATCGATGACAGCAGGCGTGATAATGGGTTCAATGTTAAAAAATGAAGAGAAATTAACGATTACTATCGACGGAGGCGGACCTATAGGTAAAATTATGGTAGATGCTAATGCTAAAGGTGAAGTTAGAGGTTATGTTCAAAATCCTCAAACTCATTTCCCGTTAAATGATCAAGGTAAATTGGACGTAAGACGTGCAGTAGGTACAGATGGTATGTTAAGCGTCGTAAAAGATATTGGGCTAAAAGACTATTTCACAGGTTCTACACCGATTGTTTCGGGAGAACTTGGCGAAGACTTTACTTATTATTTTGTTACGAGTGAACAAGTTCCATCAGCTGTTGGACTAGGTGTACTGGTAAACCCAGATAATTCTATTAAAGCAGCAGGCGGGTTTGTTATTCAGCTTATGCCAGGTGCTTCTGAAGAAACGATTGAAGCGATTGAAGAAAAAATTAATCAAATGGAACCTGTCTCTAAATTGATAGATAGAGGCCTTTCACCAGAAGAATTAATTGAAACGGTGTTAGGAAAAGAAAACACAAGAATAATTGATAACATGGAAGTAGAGTTCAAATGTAATTGTTCAAGAGAAAAATTCTTAAATGCAATTAAAGGTTTAGGAGAGGCAGAAATCGACTCAATGATAGAAGAAGATCATGGAGCTGAAGTAGAATGCCATTTCTGTAGGACGAAATATAATTTTACAGAAGAAGATTTAATGTCACTTAAAAAATAAATGTAAAAAGTAATTTAGTAAATACTTTCACTTTAAGGCGTATTTTGTTATAATAAGTATATCCGATAAAGAAACTAAGATATGAAATTGAAAATACTGACTAGGAGTGAATTATAAATGGCTAAGAGAGTAAATAATATTGTTGAATTAATTGGAGATACACCTGTTGTTAAATTAAATAGAGTAGTGGAAGATGGTTCGGCAGATGTTTATGTAAAATTAGAATATCAAAACCCGGGTAGTTCAGTTAAAGATAGAATCGCTTTAGCGATGTTAGAAGCTGCTGAAAAAGAAGGCAAAATTAAACCGGGCGATACTATTATAGAGCCTACATCTGGTAATACTGGTATCGGTCTAGCAATGGTAGCAGCTGCAAAAGGTTACAAAGCAGTATTTGTTATGCCGGACACAATGAGTAGTGAACGTCGTGCGCTATTAAAAGCTTATGGTGCCGAATTAGTATTGACACCTGGAGCTGAAGGAATGAAAGGTGCAATCAAAAAAGCAAAAGAACTCAAAGAAGAAAAAGGCTATTTTGAACCACAACAATTCGAAAACCCAGCAAACCCTAAAGTTCATGAATTAACAACTGGTCCAGAATTAGTTGAACAATTCGAAGGTACAGAAATAGATGCTTTCTTAGCTGGTGTCGGTACAGGCGGAACATTAACTGGTGCAGGTAAAGTGCTTAAAGAAAAATACCCTAACATCCAAATCGTAGCTATTGAGCCTGAAGATTCTGCTATATTAAGTGGTGGAAACCCAGGACCACATAAACTACAAGGTTTAGGTGCAGGATTTGTCCCAGACACTTTAGATACAAAAGTTTATGATGATGTTATTAAAGTAGGAAATGAAGAAGCGATGGAAATGTCTAGAAGAGTTGCTAAAGAAGAAGGGATTCTTGGCGGTATTTCATCTGGTGCTGCTATAAAAGCTGCATTGAAAAAAGCAAAAGAATTAGGTGAAGGTAAAACAGTTGTTACAGTATTACCAAGTAACGGTGAACGTTACCTATCTACACCATTATACGCTTTTGAAGACTAATCATTTATAATTTTATAATGTATTAACTTTTAATTACGAATCACGTCTAGAATAAATAACTTAAATAAGTTATTTCATTTAGGCGTGATTTTTTAAATTTGTTATAATAAGTTTATCTATGTAAAAGGTAGGTTTTCTATTGTGAAAAATACGAAAGTTATGGGTATTTTAAATGTGACGCCAGATTCTTTTTCTGATGGTGGTTCTTATAATAGTGTTGAAAATGCTAGAGCACATGCTGAACAATTAATAAGTGAAGGTGCAGATATTATAGATATTGGCGGTTTTTCAACACGTCCTGGACATACTAAAGTAACGTTAGAAGAAGAATTGAATAGAGTTATACCTGTAATAGAAGCATTAAATGACTTAGATGTTCAATTATCGGTAGACACGTTTAGAAGCCAAGTTGCAGAAGAATCGTTAAAACGTGGTGTAACGATGATTAACGATCAATGGGCTGGGTTATATGACCCTGAAATATTTAATGTTGTTGCGAAATATGATGCCGAAATTATTTTAATGCATAATGGGGACGGCAACCGAGAAATGCCAGTGATGGATGAATTGCTATTATCTTTATTGAAACAAGCAAATCAAGCAGAAATAGCAGGAATACCCGAAAAAAATATTTGGTTAGATCCTGGTATTGGATTTGCTAAATCAAGAGAAGAAGAACGTATAGTAATGTCGAGGTTAGATGAATTAGTAGCAACAGGTTATAAAGTGATGCTGGCTACAAGTAGAAAACGTCTCATCAATGATTTACTAGGTGGAAATATAGATGTGAAAGAGCGTGATGAAGCAACTGCAGCAACGACAGCTTTTGGAATTGAAAAAGGTATTCATGCTGTACGCGTACACAACGTAAAAATGAATAAAAGAGTTGCGCAAACTATTGATGCTTTGAAAGGGATATAAAATATGGATAAAATTATACTAGATGGCATGTCTTTTTATGGATATCATGGAGCATTTAAAGCTGAAAACGAATTAGGGCAGATATTTTTAGTAGATTTAGAATTGAAATTAGATTTATCTGAAGCTGGAGAAACAGATGATTTAGAAAAGACTGTAAACTACGGTGAAGTATTCGAGATTGTTAAAGAAATAATGGAAGGCGAACCAGTACAATTAATTGAACATCTCGCAGAACGTATTGCAAAACAATTATTTTCGCACTATAATCGAGTATTGGAAACTAAAGTAAAGATTACGAAAAATAATCCGCCAATTCCGGGACATTATAATGGTGTTGGTATTGAGATCGTGAGGAAGAGATAAATGCATACCGCATATTTAGGTTTAGGAAGTAATATAGGAGAGAGGGAACTTCAATTAGAACAAGCAGTTACATTTTTAAATTCAGAAGAAGGTATCAAAGTAACGCAAGTATCTCCAATATATGAAACAAAACCGGTAGGATACACAGAACAACCTGATTTTTTGAATATGTGTATCGAAATCTCAACTGAATTAGAAGCATTAGACTTGTTGAAAGTATGTATGATGGTTGAGCAACAATTACATCGTGTTAGAAATGAACGATGGGGACCACGTACCATTGATATTGATATATTATTATATGATCAATCCGTTATTCAATCACCAGACTTAGAAGTGCCACACCCAAGAATGACAGAAAGAGCATTTGTGATGGTACCACTTAATGATATCGCCTCAAATGTTGTTGAACCAATATCCAAAAAATATATTTGGGAGCTATTGCCAAACGACGAACAAGTAGTAAAGTATAATAAAGAAAGAGGTTAGACCATGTGGGAAATAGGAAATGAAAAAACATGCTTCATGGTACTTAAAAGGTGTAAGAGGTAAAGGTAAGTTCAAAAGTTATAAATCAAACAAATACAAGAGATGAGTTAGTAAGTATTCTTGAACAATTTGTTGAAGAGCAACAACAAGAAATAAGTGCAATTTAATTAAGGAGTGGAAGATCATGTCAGAAGAAATGAATGACCAAATGTTGGTTCGAAGAGAAAAACTACAAGAATTAAGAGATTTAGGTATTGATCCATTCGGGCAGAAATTTGTAAGAAGCGGAGATTCTGTTACTTTACATAAAGAATGGGACGAATTTACAAAAGAAGAACTTCAAGAAAAAGAAGAAGAGTCTTCAGTTGCTATAGCTGGACGTTTGATGACTAAAAGAGGTAAAGGTAAAGCAGGATTTGCTCATGTTAAAGATATAACAGGACAAATTCAAATTTATGTTCGTAAAGACCAAGTCGGTGAAGAACAATTTGAAATTTGGAAACATGCTGATTTAGGAGACATAGTTGGAATTAAAGGTGTTATGTTCAAGACGAATACTGGTGAATTATCTGTTAAAGCGAAAGAATTCGTAGTATTAACTAAGTCTTTAAGACCTTTACCAGATAAATATCATGGTTTACAAGACATTGAACAACGCTATCGTCAACGTTACTTAGACTTAATTACAAGTGAAGAATCAACAAAAACATTCATTACACGTAGCCAAATTATTCAAGAGATGAGAAATTACTTGAACCAAAAAGGTTTCTTAGAAGTTGAAACACCAATGATGCATCAAATAGCAGGAGGTGCTTCAGCACGCCCGTTCGTTACACATCATAATGCTTTAGATGCTACTTTATACATGAGAATAGCAATTGAATTGCACTTAAAACGACTTATTGTTGGTGGTTTAGAAAAAGTATATGAAATCGGAAGAGTATTCCGTAATGAAGGTGTGTCAACGAGACATAACCCTGAGTTCACTATGATAGAGTTATATGAAGCTTATGCAGACTATAATGATATTATGGATTTAACTGAAGCAATGGTCGCTTCAATAGCTGAAAAAGTACTTGGTTCTGCTACAATTCAATATGGAGAAGAAACAATCGATCTAGCTTCAAAATGGAAGAGATGGCACATGGTAGATGCTGTCAAAGAATATACAGGAGTAGACTTCTATGAAGTTAAAACTGATGAAGAGGCACATGAATTAGCAAAACAACATAATATAGAAGTAGAAGATCGTATGACATATGGTCATATCTTAAATGAATTCTTCGAACAAAAAGTAGAAGAAGAATTAATTCAACCTACGTTTATTTATGGACATCCAATTGAAATATCACCATTAGCTAAGAAAAATCCAGAAGATCCACGATTTACTGATCGCTTCGAACTATTTATAGTTGGTAGAGAACACGCTAATGCATTTACAGAATTAAATGATCCAATCGATCAACGTGAAAGATTTGAAGCACAAGTGAAAGAAAAAGATCAAGGTAATGATGAAGCACATGAAATGGATGAAGATTTCATCGAAGCATTAGAATATGGTATGCCTCCGACAGGTGGATTAGGTATTGGTATTGACCGTTTAGTTATGCTATTAACAAATTCAGCATCTATAAGAGATGTACTATTATTCCCATATATGAGACAAAAATAATTTTATGTTCGGCAATAACCTTTAATAATAAGGTTATTGCCTTTATTTTTGGTATTAAATGACATAAATAAAGCGTTAAAACGTTTTCTTATTAAAAAAACAACTTTTTTCATAAAAAGCATTGACGAAAGAATATAAATTGGGTATTATATAAAGGTCGCTGAAAACAAGCGGACGTGAATTCGAAAACTTTGTAAAGAAAGTTAACAAGGTGTAAAATTTACTATTGAAAAACATAAACTAACTCTATATAATATATAAAGTAAGACAAAAACGAAACAACATTGTCTGGTGGCGATAGCAAAGAGGTCACACCTGTTCCCATGCCGAACACAGAAGTTAAGCTCTTTAGCGCCGATGGTAGTTGGACTTACGTTCCGCGAGAGTAGGACGCTGCCGGGCAGTATTGTTAATTGGAGAATTAGCTCAGCTGGGAGAGCATCTGCCTTACAAGCAGAGGGTCGGCGGTTCGAACCCGTCATTCTCCACCATTTAGCCGGCCTAGCTCAACTGGTAGAGCAACTGACTTGTAATCAGTAGGTTGGGGGTTCAAGTCCTCTGGCCGGCACCATGTTTTAGAGCCATTAGCTCAGTTGGTAGAGCATCTGACTTTTAATCAGAGGGTCAGAGGTTCGAATCCTCTATGGCTCACCATTAATAATATTGTAAAAATAATGATTTAGCGGAAGTAGTTCAGCGGTAGAATACAACCTTGCCAAGGTTGGGGTCGCGGGTTCGAATCCCGTCTTCCGCTCCATTTTTATTTTTTCTTGCCGGGGTGGCGGAACTGGCAGACGCACAGGACTTAAAATCCTGCGATAAGTGATTATCGTACCGGTTCGATTCCGGTCCTCGGCACCATTTTTAGCGCCCGTAGCTCAATTGGATAGAGCGTTTGACTACGGATCAAGAGGCTAGGGGTTCGACTCCTCTCGGGCGCGCCATTATTAATAACGGGAAGTAGCTCAGCTTGGTAGAGCACTTGGTTTGGGACCAAGGGGTCGCAGGTTCGAATCCTGTCTTCCCGACTTCTATTAAATATTTTGGGGGCTTAGCTCAGATGGGAGAGCGCCTGCTTTGCACGCAGGAGGTCAGCGGTTCGATCCCGCTAGTCTCCACCATTTATAAAATAGATAATGAACATTGAAAACTGAATGACAATATGTCAACGTTAATTCCAATAATTGAGTACTGAAAGTACTTCAAAGAGTGATTGGCTTAACCAATCAACAAGAGCTAATCAAGCTTACTTCTTTTATGGA
>NZ_JBMOVZ010000008.1:0-36905 GCF_049310805.1 Mammaliicoccus sp. JADD-157
TTCGAGGTGGAAGCGTGGTGACACGTGGAGCTGACGAATACTAATCGATCGAAGACTTAATCAATTTTTTCAAGTTTTGCGACGCAAATCTTTACTTACTATCTAGTTTTGAATGTATAATCATTCATTTGTCTGGTGACAATGGCAAGGAGGTCACACCTGTTCCCATGCCGAACATAGAAGTTAAGCTCCTTAGCGCCGATGGTAGTTGGACTGACGTTCCGCTAGAGTAGGACGTTGCCAGGCAAATCATTGTATGGATGCGATGAGCTGATATTGAGACCGTGAGGTCTCTTTTTTTATTTTAAAATATATATCTATATATAACTAATTAAAAGATGACTAAATGAATATACACTATGAATTGTTAGCATAGTGACTTTCTTAAAAAAGTCCACGTTCAATGACTACCAATTCAAAATGAGTCAGAACTTATTTCTTCTATTTAAACAGTAAGTGCTTTAATAAGCGCATTAACATGCTTCTCTAACTTTTCTTCTGGGATACCTCCAAAGCCAATTAAGAAGGTAGGAGGTTGTGCTTTTTTGTTGCTATAAGGATAAGGCGTTAATTTAAGATTGCATTTTTTCGTTCTTTTTATGCATTCATTTAATGTTAAATTATTTTTAACTACAAGTGTGAAGTGCATTCCTGTTAGTGCGCCTTCAATTTTCAATTGTCCTTTATATGGTGTTAGTTTTTCTAAAATAAAAGTTAATTTATTTTTATATATTCTTCTCATTTTATTAAGATGACGTTCAAAGCTACCAGTTGCCATAAATTGTGCTACCATATGTTGTAGATGTACAGGCACAGTATTGCTTTCAACATATTTCATCTCTCGGAATAATTTTAGCAGTTTATTTGGTAAGACAATGTATGCCATACGACAACTTGGATAAAGCGATTTCGAAAATGTACTAATATATATTACTTTTTGTTTTTTATCTAAATTCTGTAATGCTGGAATAGGTTTTCCGAAATATCTAAATTCTGAATCATAATCATCTTCAATAATATATCGTTCTTTCTTTTGTTGTGCCCATTTTATAAGTTGTGTGCGCTTCTTTAAACTCATCACATATCCTGTTGGAAATTGATGAGATGGTGTGATATATAAAATATCATTATTTTTTTGGAAGACTTCATCGATATTAATTCCATCTTTTTCTACTCTAGCTTGTGTATAACTTATTCTATGCTTATCCAGTACATGTTTAATTGGTGGATAACTAGGTTGTTCTATAATAAATGATGAATCTTTTAATAAATCAGTGACCATATTTAATAATTGTTCAGTTGAAGAGCCAATTATGATTTGATCTGGATGACAAGATACTCCTCTACTATTAAATAAATAATGAGAAATTTGCTGTCTTAAGTTAAATTCTCCCTGAACGCTTCCTTTACTCAAAAGGGCAAGTTGCTCTTCTTCAAATACTTCTTTAGCATATCTTTTAAATAAATGGTTAGGAAAATGTTCAGCATCAATTTCAGCTAAATTGAATTGATACTGATACGTATTTTTCTGTGTAGTCTTATCAGTTTCTAATATATCACTTATTTCAGGGTAACTATTTGTTACTGGCAATGATTGAATTTCTGAAACATAATAACCTGAACGTGGTTTTGAGTATATAAATCCTTCATCTAAAAGTAACTGATAGGCATGCTCAATTGTAGTATGACTAAGTGATAAATGTTGACTCAACTGTCTTTTAGATGGAAATTTATCGTTTGATTCATATACACCTTCAATAATTTGTTTTTTTAGCTTTTCATATAAAGAAATATATAATGATTTTTTCTTCGTCACAAATCTGACCCCTAATTTTTTATTAAAATTGTACCTTTTTAAACATCAGTTTATATTTTAAAATGGATTTAATCAATTGAAAAGGGGTTTTATAAATGTCTAAAATTGTAGGATCTGAAAGAGTTAAACGCGGTATGGCTGAAATGCAAAAAGGCGGCGTCATTATGGATGTTGTGAATGCTGAACAAGCTAGAATCGCAGAGGAAGCTGGAGCAGTAGCAGTTATGGCCTTAGAACGCGTACCATCTGATATTAGAGCAGCTGGTGGTGTAGCACGTAGTGCCAATCCTAAAATTGTTGAAGAAGTAATGAATGCTGTTTCAATTCCAGTAATGGCTAAAGCACGTATTGGTCATATTACAGAAGCACGTGTATTAGAAGCTATGGGTGTAGACTATATTGATGAATCTGAAGTTCTTACTCCTGCAGATGAAGAATTTCATTTAAGAAAAGATCAATTTACTGTACCATTTGTTTGTGGTTGCCGTAATTTAGGTGAAGCAGCACGACGTATTGGCGAAGGTGCAGCGATGTTACGTACTAAAGGAGAACCTGGAACAGGTAATATTGTAGAAGCTGTACGTCACATGAGAAAAGTTAATTCTGAGGTTAGTCGTCTAACTGTAATGAATGACGATGAAATTATGACTTATGCCAAAGAATTAGGTGCACCATATAATGTATTAAAACAAATTAAAGAAGAAGGTCGTTTACCAGTAGTAAACTTTGCAGCGGGTGGTGTAGCAACACCTCAAGATGCTGCCTTAATGATGGAATTAGGTGCTGATGGGGTATTTGTGGGTTCAGGTATTTTTAAATCTGAAGCTCCAGAAAAATTTGCAAAAGCTATTGTTCAAGCTACAACTCATTATCAAGATTATGAATTAATTGGAAAATTAGCATCTGAATTAGGAACTGCAATGAAAGGTTTAGATATAAATAAAATCTCATTAGAAGAACGTATGCAAGAGCGTGGTTGGTAATTTATGAAGATTGGTGTATTAGCGTTACAAGGTGCAGTACGTGAACATATTCGTCACATTGAATTAAGTGGTCACGAAGGTATAGCAGTTAAGAAAGTTGAACAATTAGATGAAATTGATGGTCTTATTCTCCCTGGTGGTGAATCTACAACTTTAAGAAGACTTATGGATTTATATGGCTTTAAAGAAAAATTACAACAATCTGATTTACCAATGTTTGGAACTTGCGCAGGTCTTATTGTGCTTGCAAAAGATGTAGAAGGTGAGACAGGATATCTAAAAAAATTAGATATTACTGTTGCGCGTAATTCCTTTGGTAGACAAGTAGATAGTTTTGAAGCTGAGTTAGATGTTAAAGGTATTGCAAAAGATATAGAAGGTGTCTTTATAAGAGCACCACATATTGTTAGTGTAGAAAATAATGTAGAAATATTAAGTTCTATTAGTGATAAAATAGTAGCTGTTAAGCAAGGGAAATACCTAGGTGTGTCTTTCCATCCAGAATTAACAGATGATTATCGTATAACTCAGTATTTTATTGAACATATAGTTAAATAAAAAAAAGCTTGAGATTAAAGTCTCAAGCTTTTTCTTATTAAATGAAGAATCCAGCGATAGCAGCTGAAATAAATGATACAAGTGTTGCACCGAATAATAACTTAATACCAAAACGTGCTACGACATCACCTTTTTCAGAGTTAAGTGATTTAATCGCACCAGAAATGATACCAATAGAACTAAAGTTAGCAAATGAAACTAGAAATACAGACGTAATACCTTTTGCATGTTCAGAAATACCCTTCAAGCTTCCAAGTGATTGCATAGCAACAAATTCATTAGATAATAATTTTGTTGCCATCACAGAACCTGATTTAACTGCATCCTGCCAAGGAACACCTGCTAAGAAAGCAAATGGCGCAAACACAAAACCAATTAACGTTTGGAAATCCCATTTGATTGCTCCGCCAGAAATTAAACTAAAAATACCACTTACAAGGCCATTTAATAAAGCAATGATTGCAATGTAGCCAATTAACATTGCACCAACGATAACTGCTACTTTGAAACCATCTAAAATATATTCACCTAACATTTCAAAAAATGATTGTTTTTTAGTTTCTGATTCATCCACTAGCAATTTATCATCTTCTTCATTAACTGTATAAGGGTTAATAATAGAAGCAATAATGAAGCCACCAAATAAGTTTAATACAACCGCTGTAACAACGTATTTAGGTTCAATCAATGTAAAATATGCACCGATAATAGATGCAGATACAGTAGACATTGCAGAAGCAGTTAAAGTATATAAACGTTGTTTAGGTATATATGGTAATTGTTGTTTTAATGAAATAAATACTTCAGATTGGCCAAGAATCGCAGCTGCTACTGCATTATATGATTCTAAACGCCCCATACCATTAATTTTAGAGATTAAGAACCCTAACACATTAATAATCCATGGAAGAATTCTAGTATATTGTAAAATACCAATTAATGCCGAAATAAATACGATTGGTAATAAGACACTAAAGAAGAATGGTGGATTTTTTGGATCTACAAATTTAAATCCTCCAAAAACAAAATTAACCCCTTCAGCAGCTTTTTGTAACAAATAGTTAAATCCATTTGAAATACCACCAATAATTGTAATACCAGCAGTCGTTTTCAAAAGAATAAATGCGAATATAAGTTGAATAATTAATAATAATCCAACATAATGCCAACGAACATTCTTTTTATCTGAACTAAATAAAAATGCCAGCGCTAAAAAGACAATAATCCCAATGATCCCAATAAGAATATGCATAATTCTACTCCTTTAAAATTCTCTTTATCTTATATAATACAATAAAATAATAGAAGTAACATTAATATTTTTAAATAAAAAAACAAATTGGTTGAAAAAGGTCAAAGTTGGTCATATAATATAGTCAAAGAAGGTCAAAAGGGGTGGTAAATCATGCACAACATGTCTGACATCATAGAACAATACATTAAACAATTATTTGAAGAAAGTAATGAAGATATGGTAGAAATTCAAAGAGCTAATATTGCTCAACGTTTCGATTGTGTGCCTTCTCAACTCAACTATGTTATTAAAACGAGATTTACAAATGAACATGGTTATGAAATAGAAAGTAAACGTGGTGGAGGAGGATATATCCGAATCACGAAAATTGAAAATAAAGATGCAACGGGTTATATTAATCATCTATTGCAATTAATTGGTCCTTCTATATCTCAACAGCAAGCATATTATATAATTGATGGTTTGTTAGATAAAGGATTAATTAGTGATAGAGAAGCAAGAATGATTCAAGTGATTATTGATCGTGAAACACTATCAATGGATGTTGTTTCTAGAGATATTATTAGAGCAAATATTCTCAAACGATTATTACCTATCATTAATTACTATTAATAAATAATAAAGAAATGCGAGGTGTCTATGTGTGCTTTGCGAAAATTGTCATTTAAATGAAGCAGAGGTTAAACTCACAGTAAAAAGTAAAGATGGTACCTCTGAAAAGTGGGTGTGTTCAGAATGTGCGCAAGGAGAGCAACCTTGGAATCAACAAGAACATGCTGCGTCACATTCAGAGTTTCAAGATGATATTGAAGAAGCCTTTGTAGTCAAACAAATCTTACAACATTTAGCAACTAAACACGGATTAAATTTTCATGAAGTAGCATTTCAAGAAGAAAAACGATGTCCTACATGTAATATGACATTGAAAGATATAGCTCATGTAGGTAAATTTGGATGTGCAAATTGCTATGCAGTATTTAAAGAGGATATTGTTGATATTGTAAGACGAGTACAAGGTGGACAATTTGAACATGTAGGCAAGATGCCTCGTTCTTCACATCATAAACTGGCAATAAAAAAACAAATTGAAGAAAAAACGAATTACTTAAATATATTAATTGAAAAGCAAAAATTTGAAGAAGCAGCTATCATTAGAGATGAAATTAAAGCCTTGAAACATGAAAGCGAGATGGAGCATGATGAATGATATGGATGCACATATTAGTGAATGGATGAAAGAAACAGATGAATCTCCCATTGTAATGTCTTCGCGTATTCGTTTAGCACGTAATTTAGAAAATCATGTTCATCCTTTAATGTTTCCATCTGAACAAGCAGGTTTTAGAGTAATCAATGAAGTGCAAGATGCACTACCTAATTTATCTTTAATGCGTTTAGATACCATGGACCAACAAAGTAAGATGAAGTTAGTGGCTAAACATCTCATTAGTAAAGAATTGATTAAACAACCAGCTTCAGCGGTGTTATTAAATGACGATGAATCTTTAAGTATTATGATTAATGAAGAAGATCATATACGAATTCAAGCAATGGGTAATGATTTATCTCTGACAGATTTATATCAAAAGGCTTCAGACATTGATGATATTCTTGATGAACAATTAGAAATTAGTTTCGATGAAGATTTAGGTTATTTAACTACTTGTCCTACAAATATTGGGACTGGAATGCGAGCAAGTGTGATGCTTCATTTACCTGGATTATCTATAATGAAACGTATGAATCGTATTGCACAAACAATTAATCGTTTTGGATTTACGATTCGAGGTATATATGGAGAGGGTTCACAAGTTTATGGTCATATTTATCAAATTTCAAATCAACTTACATTAGGTAAGACAGAAGAAGATATTATTGACCAGCTGACAGAAGTAGTTCAACAAATTATTAATGAAGAAATGCAAATTCGTGAACGTTTAACACAATATAGTGAATTAGAAACGCTTGACCGTATTTATCGTTCGTTAGGAATATTACAAAATAGCCGTATGATATCAATGGAAGAAGCGTCATATAGATTAAGTGAAATTAAGTTAGGCATAGATTTAGGATATTTAAATTTAAGTAACTTTAAGTTTAATGAATTAATGGTAAGTATCCAATCTGCGTTTTTATATAATGATGAAGATGAAAACGTATCTGTAAATGAAAAACGGGCAAATATATTAAGAAAACATACAAATTAGGAGGTTGTAAACGATATGTTATTTGGTAGATTAACTGAACGCGCACAACGTGTATTAGCACATGCACAAGAAGAAGCAATTCGTTTAAATCATTCGAACATTGGTACTGAGCACTTACTACTTGGATTAATGAAAGAACCAGAAGGTATTGCTGCTAAAGTACTTGAAAGTTTTAATATTACTGAAGATAAAGTTATTGAAGAAGTTGAAAAATTAATCGGTCATGGTCAAGAACATTCTGGTACGTTGCACTATACACCAAGAGCTAAAAAAGTCATTGAACTATCAATGGATGAGGCAAGAAAATTGCATCATAATTTTGTAGGTACAGAACATATTTTATTAGGTTTAATTCGTGAAAATGAAGGAGTAGCAGCACGTGTATTTGCTAACTTAGATTTGAATATTACAAAAGCACGTGCACAAGTAGTGAAAGCATTAGGTAGTCCTGAAATGAATACTAAAAATGCAACTGCAAATAAATCAAACAACACTCCTACATTGGATGGACTAGCACGAGACTTAACAGTTATTGCTAAAGACGGTACGTTAGATCCAGTTGTGGGTAGAGATAAAGAAATTACACGTGTTATTGAAGTATTAAGTCGTAGAACTAAAAATAACCCTGTACTTATTGGTGAACCAGGTGTAGGTAAAACAGCCATTGCTGAAGGTCTTGCACAAGCTATTGTAAATAATGAAGTGCCAGAAACGCTAAAAAATAAACGTGTAATGTCACTAGATATGGGAACAGTCGTGGCAGGTACTAAATATCGTGGTGAATTCGAAGAACGTTTGAAAAAAGTCATGGATGAAATCCATCATGCAGGTAATGTCATTTTATTCATTGATGAATTGCATACACTAGTTGGTGCTGGTGGCGCAGAAGGTGCAATTGATGCATCTAATATTTTAAAACCAGCGTTAGCGCGTGGTGAATTACAATGTATTGGTGCAACAACATTAGATGAATATCGTAAAAACATCGAAAAAGATGCTGCATTAGAACGTCGTTTCCAACCTATTCAAGTTGATGAACCTTCTGTAGAAGATACTGTTGCTATTCTAAAAGGTTTACGTGATCGCTACGAAGCTCATCATCGTATTAATATTTCTGATGAAGCACTGGAAGCGGCTGCTAAATTAAGTAACCGTTATGTATCTGATCGTTTCCTACCAGATAAAGCAATTGATTTGATTGACGAAGCAAGTTCAAAAGTGAGACTAAAAAGTCACACAACTCCAAATAATTTAAAAGAGATTGAACAAGAAATTGAAAAAGTTAAAAATGAAAAAGATGCTGCCGTCCATGCACAAGAATTTGAAAATGCAGCTAACTTAAGAGATAAACAATCAAAACTTGAAAAACAATATGAAGATGCTAAAAATGAATGGAAGACATCTCAAGGTGGACAATCAACGTCATTATCTAAAGAAGATATTGCTGAAGTTATTGCAGGATGGACAGGTATTCCATTAACTAGAATTAATGAAACAGAGTCAGATCGTTTGCTTAATTTAGAAGAAACATTACATGATCGAGTAATTGGACAAAACGATGCTGTAACTTCTATTAGTAAAGCAGTTCGTCGTGCACGTGCAGGCCTAAAAGACCCTAAACGTCCAATCGGTAGTTTCATTTTCTTAGGACCAACTGGTGTAGGTAAAACAGAACTTGCACGTGCATTAGCTGAATCAATGTTTGGTGAAGAAGACGCAATGATACGTGTTGATATGAGTGAATTTATGGAGAAACATGCTGTGAGTCGTTTAGTTGGAGCGCCTCCAGGTTATGTAGGCCATGATGATGGTGGTCAATTAACTGAAAAAGTTAGACGTAAGCCATATTCTGTTATCCTATTTGATGAAATTGAAAAAGCGCATCCAGATGTGTTTAATATCTTATTACAAGTACTTGATGATGGACATCTAACTGATACAAAAGGGCGTCAAGTTGATTTCCGTAATACTGTTATTATTATGACATCAAATGTAGGAGCACAAGAACTACAAGATCAACGTTTCGCTGGATTCGGTGGTGCATCTGAAGGACAAGATTATGAAACAATTCGTAGAACTATGATGAAAGAACTTAAAAATTCATTCCGTCCTGAGTTCTTAAACCGTGTAGATGATATTATTGTTTTCCATAAATTAACAAAAGATGAACTTAAAGAAATTGTGACTATGATGGTAAATAAATTAACAAAACGTTTATCAGAACAAGATATTAATATTGTAGTTACTGATAAAGCTAAAGAAAAAATTGCCGAAGAAGGATATGATCCAGAATACGGTGCTCGTCCATTAATTAGAGCAATTCAAAAAACAGTTGAAGATAATTTAAGTGAATTGATACTTGATGGTAATCAAATTGAAGGAAAAGAAGTCACAATTGATCATGATGGTAATGAATTCAAATATGATATCCATGATAAACAAGAAAATAATATAGAAGATACAAAAGAACCAGCAACAGAAGAATAAAAAGAGCTTAAATTCAGAGTCTAGGAGTCATTAAATCCTAGACTCTTCTTTTCATTTATATATATATTTAAATTTGTCATTATAACTGGATACATATAAAATAGATATGTTCAAAAAAATCGGAGGTGCAGTTTTGGCCAAGAAAAAAGTAATTTTCGAATGTATGGCTTGTGGATATCAGTCTCCTAAATGGATGGGAAAATGTCCGAATTGTGGTGCTTGGAATCAAATGGAGGAAATTATTGAAAAGACTTCCAATCCAAAGCATGGCGTAAAAGCAAAAGAGACACAAGCAAAAGTACAGAAATTAAATAGTATTAAGCATGAGGCAACACCGAGAGTTCAAACGGACTCTAAAGAATTTAATCGTGTACTTGGTGGTGGAATTGTTAGTGGATCACTCGTACTGATTGGCGGCGACCCGGGTATTGGGAAATCTACATTATTATTACAGATTTGTGCATCGTTATCACAGAAACTTAATGTACTTTATATCACGGGTGAAGAATCACTAAATCAAACGAAATTGCGTGCAGATCGTCTAGAGGAAGACTCTAGTAATTTAAATGTACTAGCTGAAACAGATTTAGAAGTTATTCATCAAACCGTGGAACAAGAGCGCCCAGACATACTTGTTGTCGATTCAATTCAAACGATTTATCATCCTGAGATTAGTTCAGCACCTGGCTCAGTATCACAAGTTCGAGAAAGTACACAAAGTTTAATGAATATTGCAAAACAAATGAATATCGCAACTTTTATAGTAGGTCACGTAACAAAAGAAGGGCAAATTGCTGGTCCAAGACTATTAGAACATATGGTAGATACAGTTTTATACTTCGAAGGTGATGAACACCATGCTTATCGAATTCTAAGAGCAGTTAAAAATCGTTTTGGTTCAACAAATGAAATGGGTATTTTTGAAATGAAACAAAGTGGTTTGAAAGGGGTACAAAACCCTTCAGAAATGTTTTTAGAAGAACGCTCTACAAATGTTCCAGGATCAACAATTGTGGCTACTATGGAAGGCACACGACCACTATTGATTGAGGTGCAATCTCTAGTAACACCTACTACATTTAATAATCCAAGACGAATGGCCACAGGCATCGACCACAATCGACTTAGCTTACTTATGGCTGTTTTAGAGAAAAAAGAAAATTATCTTTTACAACAACAAGATGCTTACATTAAAGTAGCGGGTGGAGTGAGACTTACTGAACCGGCTGTAGATTTAAGTATTATTGTAGCGACTGCTTCAAGTTTTAAAGATAAAGCCGTAGATGGTTTGGATTGTTATATTGGTGAAGTGGGATTAACTGGTGAGGTAAGACGAGTATCGCGTATCGAGCAACGTGTACAAGAAGCGGCAAAACTAGGATTTAAGAGAGTGATTATTCCCCAAACGAATATAGGTGGATGGACATTCCCAGAAGGTGTTCAGGTCGTTGGTGTGACAACGGTACATGATGCCTTAACATATGCGTTTAGTAATCGCTCATCATAGGCATTTAAAGGGGTGATAACGTATGAAGGTATTAAAAGGAATTATTATTATAATCTACATCATTCTTGGTGCATCATTTGGAATCATGTTAATTCCAGAAATTTTAAATGATTTAGGTATGAACAACCATCCCATTTATACTAATCATTATGTTGATGGTTTCATAGGGATGATTGTATTCTTTCTAATATTTGGTTTATTTATTAATAAAGTAACACGATTACTTAAAGAAGCTGAAATGTGGATTATGCAACGTAGTGCAGTTGAAATTTTGTTTGCTACACTAGGATTAGTCGTTGGTTTATTTATTTCAGTAATGGCTTCATTTATTTTAGAAATGATAGGAAATTCTATATTAAATCACCTTGTGCCTATTATTATTACATTATTATTATGTTATTTAGGATTCCAGTTTGGTTTAAAAAAGCGTGATGAAATGCTTATGTTTTTGCCAGAAAATATAGCGCGTTCAATGTCTAAAAATAATATCAGCGCCATACCTAAACTGTTAGATACAAGTGCAATTATTGATGGAAGAATTTTAGATATTATTAAATGCGGATTTATAGATGGAGAAATTCTTATTCCTCAAGGAGTTATAAATGAATTACAAGTAGTTGCAGATGCTAGTGATAGTATCAAACGTGAAAAAGGACAACGTGGATTAGATATTTTAAATCAACTTTATGATTTAGACTATCCAACCCGTGTGATTCACCCTCAAAAATCTCATAGTGATATTGACAAACTGTTAGTTGAATTAGCTCAAGTTTATCATGCTCATGTCATTACAACCGATTTCAACTTGAATAAGGTATGTCATGTTCAAGGGATTACTGCATTAAATGTTAATGATTTGTCAGAAGCAATTAAACCCAATGTTCATCAAGGTGACCGACTTAATATTTTATTAACTAAAATGGGTAAAGAACCTGGCCAAGGGGTAGGATATCTAGATGATGGAACAATGGTAGTTGTAGATCATGCCAAATCTCTTATAGGTAAACAGGTTGAATTAGAAGTCATTAGTTTATTACAAACATCATCTGGTCGTATTATATTTGCTAAGACTATAGAGGAGTCCTTAAGTGAATAGAGAAAAAGGTTTCATGTGAAACGTAGTCATTTATAAATTATTGTATAACATTTTTCGCTATGAGATATTGATGCGTAACGTAACAACAACAGCAATAGACTTATCAAACCAGCCAATTAATGCTACAATAATAAGGAAATGCGAAGTTGATCTAAGTATAGATTAGAAGTTAAAGTTATTCAAAAACGATTCTTTAAAGATTGTTTGGGATAACTTTTTTCTAATGAAAGAAATCATTCGCTATAAAGAATGAATAACAAAATTAGGAGTGAAACGAATGAGTGAACGCGTAAGAGTAAGATATGCGCCAAGTCCAACTGGATATTTACACATCGGAAATGCAAGAACTGCATTATTTAATTATTTATTTGCTAAACATTATGATGGAGATTTTGTAGTACGTATTGAAGATACAGATAGTAAAAGAAATCTTGAAGATGGAGAATCTTCACAATTTGATAACTTAAAATGGTTAGGCTTAGATTGGGATGAATCTATCGATAAAGACAAAGGTCATGGTCCTTATCGTCAGTCTGAACGTGCAGACATCTATAATCCACTTATTCAACAATTATTAGATGAAGATAAAGCATACAAATGTTACATGACTGAAGAAGAATTAGAAGAAGAACGTGAAGCTCAAATTGCTCGTGGAGAAATGCCTCGATATGGCGGTAAACATGCACATCTAACTGAAGAACAACGTCAACAATTTGAAGCTGAAGGACGCAAACCCGCTATTCGTTTCCGTGTTCCAAAAGATAAAACATATACATTTGATGATATGGTTAAAGGAGAAATTTCTTTTGACTCTAATAATATTGGAGATTGGGTTATCGTGAAAAAAGATGGCGTCCCTACGTATAATTTCGCGGTAGCAGTAGATGATCACTATATGGAAATTTCTGATGTTATTCGTGGAGATGATCATGTATCAAATACACCTAAGCAATTAATGATTTATGAAGCATTTGGTTGGGAATCACCACGTTTTGCGCATATGTCATTAATTGTAAATGAACAACGTAAAAAATTAAGTAAACGAGATGGCCAAATTTTACAATTTATCGAGCAATATCGTGATTTAGGTTATTTACCTGAAGCGTTATTCAATTTTATTGCTTTACTAGGTTGGTCTCCTGAAGGTGAAGATGAGATCTTTTCTAAAGAAGAATTCATTAAGATTTTTGATGAACAACGTCTTTCTAAATCTCCAGCAATGTTTGATAGACAAAAATTAGCTTGGGTTAACAACCAATATATGAAAACAAAAGATACAGAAACAGTATTTGAGCTTGCTTTACCACACTTGATCAAAGCAAATTTAATTCCTGAAAATCCAAGTGAAGAAGATAAAGAATGGGGACGCAAATTAATTGGTCTTTATCAAAAAGAAATGAGTTATGCAGGAGAAATTGTTCCGTTATCAGAAATGTTCTTCCATGATATGCCTGAATTAGGTGAAGAAGAACAAGAGGTATTAAATGGCGAACAAGTTCCTGAATTAATGTCTCATTTATATGGTAAATTAGAAGCGCTTGAACCATTTGAAGCTGCTGAAATTAAAAAAACGATTAAAGAAGTACAAAAAGAAACGGGTATTAAAGGTAAACAATTATTTATGCCTATTCGTGTAGCAGTGACTGGTCAAATGCATGGTCCTGAATTACCGAATACAATTGAAGTATTAGGAAAAGAAAAAGTACTATCTCGTTTAAAAAAATATGTTTAAAACAATGTTAATATAATAAGTCAGACACACATGTTTAAACTTGAAATTTTATAAAAAACTTCTTATGATAAAATTAAACATATGTTAGTTAAAGGATTAGTAAATATACGATAATGTTGTTAGAGAGTATGCGGTTGCTGTGAGCATATCATTATCTATATCGAATGCACCTTTGAATGTTCAATTAAATATAGAAATGAGTATGATAAGGTAGACTAGTATGTTCATCAACTTACTTTATCTAAAATGAAGAGTGGAACCGTGCAATAGCGCCTCTAGCAGTTAATGTTAGGGGCGCTTTTTTTAAATATTTGAATTATTATACATGGACTGTAAGATATTCATAATATATAGAAAATGGGGAGGCGAGCGTCTTGATAAAAAGAATGAAAGATGATGTAAAAATGGTATTTGAACAAGACCCTGCAGCACGTACAACATTTGAAGTAATCACAACTTATGCAGGCTTGCATGCGGTATGGAGTCACTTAATTGCACATAAATTATATAATAAAAAACACTACGTTTTGGCGAGAATGATTTCACAAGTATCTCGCTTTTTTACAGGAATTGAAATTCATCCTGGAGCAAAAATCGGAAAACGTCTATTTATTGATCATGGTATGGGTGTAGTCATTGGTGAAACATGTACGATTGGAGATAACGTAACTATTTATCAAGGCGTGACACTTGGTGGTACAGGTAAACAAAAAGGAAAGCGTCATCCAGATATTGGAGATAATGTTTTAATTGCAGCAGGATCAAAGGTTTTAGGAAATATCCAAATTGATTCTAATGTTAATATTGGTGCGAATTCAGTAGTCTTACAATCTGTGCCAAGTTATACAACAGTTGTAGGCATTCCAGGTCATATTGTTAAACAAGAAGGAAAACGAATTGGGAAGACATTTGATCATCGTAATTTGCCTGATCCTTTATTTGAACAAATTAAGCAACTAGAACGACAATTGGAAAAAGCTAAGAATGGAGAGATTAAAGATGATTACATTATATAATACTTTAACACGTCAAAAAGAGGTGTTTAAGCCTATTGAGCCTGGT
This sequence comes from Mammaliicoccus sp. JADD-157, assembly GCF_049310805.1. Classification (NCBI taxonomy): domain Bacteria; kingdom Bacillati; phylum Bacillota; class Bacilli; order Caryophanales; family Staphylococcaceae; genus Mammaliicoccus; species Mammaliicoccus sp. JADD-157. Next base: position 14,704 of record NZ_JBMOVZ010000008.1, read on the forward strand.
AAGGTAAAAATGTATGTATGTGGACCTACAGTGTATAATTACATTCATATTGGTAATGCCCGTCCAGCAATTAATTATGACGTGGTACGTCGATATTTTGAATATAAAGGCTATACGGTTGATTACGTATCTAATTTTACTGATGTAGATGATAAACTCATTAATCGGTCTAAAGAATTAAATGAAAGTGTGCCAGAAATTGCTGATCGATATATCAAGGCATTCTATGAAGATGTAGGGGCACTTAATGTTAAAAGAGCGACATCTAATCCGCGAGTAATGAATCATATGGATGAAATCATTGACTTCATTAAACAACTTGTAGATGAAGGTTATGCATATGAAAGTAATGGAGATGTGTATTTTAGAACCCGTAAATTTGATGGATATGGTAAATTAAGTCATCAGTCTATTGATGATTTAAAAGTTGGCGCTCGTATAGAAGCAGGTGAACAAAAAGAGGATGCATTGGACTTTACGCTATGGAAAAAGGCAAAACCTGGAGAAATTAGTTGGGAGAGCCCATTTGGACAAGGACGTCCAGGATGGCATATTGAATGCTCTGTAATGGCTTATCATGAATTGGGAAAAACAATTGATATCCATGCAGGAGGATCAGATTTACAATTTCCACATCATGAAAATGAAATAGCGCAATCTGAAGCACACAATCACGCGCCTTTTGCTAATTATTGGATGCATAATGGTTTTATTAATATAGATAATGAAAAAATGAGTAAATCATTAGGTAACTTTATTTTAGTACACGATATTATTAAAGAAATTGATCCAGATGTATTACGTTTCTTCATGATCAGTGTTCATTATAGAAGTCCAATCAACTATAACGTTGAATTAGTAAATGCTGCTAAAAGTGGATTAGAGCGTATACGTAATAGTTATCAATTAATTAAAGAAAGAGAAGCAATCGCAACTGATTTAGAAACACAAACAGACTATATTGATCAAATTAATGATATTTTAAAACAATTTGAAGCTGTAATGGATGATGATTTTAATACAGCAAATGCTGTAACTGCATGGTATGATTTATCGAAATTAGCTAATAAATATGTGTTAGAAAATACAACATCTACTAAAGTAATTCAGCGCTTTAAAGAAGTATATCACATTTTTAGTGACGTATTAGGTGTGCCATTAGAAGGAAAAGAAAATGATGTATTACTTGATGAAGACATAGAAAAACTTATCGAAGAACGTAATGAAGCACGTAAAAATAAAAATTTTGCTCGAGCTGACGAAATTAGAGATATGCTAAAAGAACAAAATATTATTCTTGAAGATACGCCTCAAGGTGTAAGATTTAGAAGGGGTTAATATGGATGTAAAGCTATTAAACCCATTAACGTTAGCTTATATGGGAGATGCTGTATTAGACCAGCATGTACGTGAATATATTGTGCTTAAATTACAAAGTAAACCGAATCGCTTACACCAAGTATCGAAACAATATGTGTCTGCAAAAAGCCAAGCACAAACGCTCGAGGTATTAATAACAAAAGAATGGTTTACTGAAGAAGAACTAGATATTGTTAGAAGAGGCCGTAACGCTAAAAGTTATACGAAAGCTAAAAATACAGATGTACAAACGTATCGTAAAAGTTCAGGTTTAGAAGCTGTTATAGGATTTCTTTATTTAGACCATCGAAATGAACGATTAGATGCGTTACTTGATACGATTGTACAAATTGTTGATGAAAGGTAGTGAACATAGTGGAAGATATCGTTATTGTCGGTAGACACGCTGTTAAAGAAGCAATTGTGTCTGGTCATACAATAAATAAAATTTGGATACAAGAAGGAATAAGAAAGCAGCAAATTAATGATATTTTAAAAAATGCTAAAGCACAGAAATTGATTATACAAACTGTTCCAAAATCCAAATTAGATAATTTAGCAAATGCACCTCATCAAGGTGTAGCTGCACTGATTGCACCATACGAATATGCAGATTTTGATCAGTTTATTCAATCTCAAAAAGAAAAAGAAGGCCTTTCTACAATAATTATTTTAGATGGTTTAGAAGACCCACATAATCTTGGTTCGATCATTAGAACGGCAGATGCAAGTGGAGTAGATGGAGTGATTATCCCTAAGAGACGTTCTGTTGCGCTCACACAAACTGTCGCAAAAGCGTCAACAGGTGCGATTCAACATGTCCCAGTGATGCGTGTTACAAATTTATCAAAAACAATTGATGAGCTGAAAGATAATGGATATTGGGTAGCAGGAGCTGAAGCGGATAATGCTACAGATTATCGCAATATGGCTGCTGATATGCCATTGGCTATCGTAATTGGTAGTGAAGGGCAAGGTATGAGTAGATTGGTTAAAGATAAATGTGATTTCTATATTAAAATTCCTATGGTAGGCCATGTTAATAGCTTAAATGCTTCTGTAGCTGCTAGTTTAATGATGTATGAAGTCTATCGAAAACGACATCAAATTGGAGACACCCAATGAAAGATAGATATCTAATTATTGATGGTTACAATATGATTGGTCAATCAAGGGAATTGAATAAAGTAGCAAGAGAAAGTTTAGAGGAAGCACGTGAACAACTCTTAGATGTGATTGCCAATTACAATGCAGTTGTCGCTGATGAGATTGTATGTGTATTTGATGCATATGAACAATCTGGTATAGAAAGAGAATACATGTATCATGGTGTTAAAACAGTTTTTACGAAAGAAAAAGAAACTGCAGATAGCTATATTGAGCGTTATGTATATAATTTATACAATAAACATACGACACATATTACAGTAGTGACTAGCGATATGAGCGAGCAACATGCTATTTTTGGAGCAGGTGCATATCGTGTTTCATCTAGAGAAATGTGGCGAGATTTAAAAGAGAATGCAATGACGGTTAGTAAATCAGTAGATGATTTTAATGAACGTAAACCAAGAACTCGAATTTCGTTATCAAAAGATGTACTTGCAGAATTTGAAAAAATACGACGAGGATATGGTAAAAAACATAAATAATACAGTCTTGATATTTAAAAGATGCGTCTTATACAATGTGCCTAACTTATAAAGAAAGGTTTTGTATATGACTTATCATTTTCGACAACTAGAAGATATATTTAAAGCTTTTCAATATAGCCAAAATACATTGGAGAAAGAACAGTTATTCGCAAATATAATGAATGTGATACGTCCTAAACTTATGATGAAGTTTAGAATGCTAGGTATAGATCATCAAGAACTGGAAGATTTAATTCAAGATACCTCGTTAAAGATATATTTAGCTTTATACACATTTAATTTTAATACGAATGTTCCATTCGAACATTATTTAAATCGTTTAGTTTATTCTGTAAAAAAAGATTTTTGGAGAAAACGTTATGCGTTTAATCAACGTCAACAATTGTTAATCAATGAATGTGTAGTAGAATATCGTTTGAATCAAATGATAAAAAGGACGGAAGAACTATATTTAACTAGATTAAGTAAAGAAGACTTGATAGATAGTTTTAAGAAGTTAAGTATGTTTGAAAGAGAAGTTGCAAATTTACTTCTACTTGATTATTCCCCATCAGAAATAGCGAAAAGACTAAATGTAAAAGATAAAGTAGTTTACAATAGTATTCAACGTTGTAAAATAAAAATGAAACAATATTTATTAAAATACAAATGTTAAGTATTTTAGTACGAGTTTGACAGTTTATTATAAGTTTATGTATAGTATACTGGTATTAATATGAGCAAAGGTGAATTGATGTGAGAAAAGTACCTTTAGTTTGTGAAATGTGTGGTAGCAGAAATTATAATGTACCTAAAAAAGAAACATCAGCTAAGAGATTACAACTGAAGAAATATTGTTCCAGATGTAATGAACACACGATGCATAAAGAATCAAAGTAATGAGTTTATAAGTATATACTTTGAAGAGCATGGAGGTAAGGTTATGGCTAAAGATAAAGACGCAAGTAAGAATAAAGAAAGTTTCTTCCAAGGCGTTAAAAGCGAAATGGAAAAAACAAGTTGGCCTACGAAAGAAGAACTTTTTAAATATACTGTCATTGTAGTAGCTACAGTAATTTTCTTTATGGTCTTTTTCTGGGTATTAGACGTAGGTATTGGTAATTTAATTGAATTATTTAGATAAGAGTAAGGAGTGACAACATGTCTGAAGAAGTTGGGACTAAGCGTTGGTACGCAGTGCATACGTATTCTGGATATGAAAATAAAGTTAAAAAGAATTTAGAAAAAAGAGTAGAATCAATGAATATGACAGAGCAAATTTTTAGAGTTGTCATACCTGAAGAGGAAGAAACACAAGTTAAAGATGGGAAAGCAAAAAAACAAGTTAAAAAGACATTTCCTGGGTATGTTTTAGTAGAACTTATTATGACAGATGAATCATGGTATGTTGTACGTAATACACCAGGTGTCACAGGATTTGTTGGTTCAGCAGGTGCAGGTTCAAAACCTAATCCATTACTTCCTGAAGAAATGAGATTTATCTTAAAACAAATGGGACTTAAAGAAAAAACAATTGATGTAGAATTAGATGTAGGTGAACAAGTCCGCATCAAATCAGGACCATTTGCAAATCAAGTTGGTGAAGTTCAAGAAATCGAAGCAGATAAATTTAAATTAACTGTATTAGTCGATATGTTTGGTAGAGAAACACCAGTTGAAGTAGAATTCGATCAAATAGAAAAATTATAATCATTTTAAATTATAAAGTATGATTTGCTTAAAAAGATGAAATTTTACTATTGATTTTTAATTAAGTTTAATGTTAAAATAATGTGGTCGCGTTTTTAGAACGCTCATTTCGTCACGAAATGTTTATGAGTGGGAGGGCAAAACTGAGCCCTGTGACCACATCACGATATCAAGGAGGTGCACATCGTGGCTAAAAAAGTAGAAAAAGTAGTTAAATTACAAATTCCTGCAGGTAAAGCGAACCCAGCACCACCAGTTGGTCCAGCATTAGGTCAAGCAGGTGTGAACATCATGGGATTCTGTAAAGAATTCAATGCACGTACACAAGAACAAGCAGGTTTAATCATTCCGGTAGAAATCAGTGTATATGAAGATCGTTCATTTACATTCATTACTAAAACTCCACCGGCTCCAGTACTACTTAAAAAAGCAGCTGGCGTTGAAAAAGGTTCTGGTGAACCAAACAAAACTAAAGTTGCTACAGTAACTAAAGATCAAGTACGTGAAATTGCTCAAACAAAAATGCAAGACTTAAACGCTGCAGACGAAGAAGCAGCTATGCGTATTATCGAAGGTACTGCACGTAGTATGGGTATCACTGTACAATAATTATTAAATGAAAATGAGTTTGAATTTGAAATAAACTGATAGACGATAGCAGGTAACAGAAACGACAACATATATTGTCTATGATTAGTCTTTAGTAAATTAATATTTATTATTGACATCATCTGTTATCTGCTCTTAACTTGTGTAAATCACACAAGTAAGCGTGGGAGGAAATTCCGCTAAAACCACTAAAGGAGGAACAATAAATGGCTAAAAAAGGTAAAAAGTATCAAGAAGCAGCTAATAAAGTTGACCGTACTAAATACTATAGTGTTGAAGAAGCAATTAAATTAGCTAAAGAAACTAGTATCGCTAACTTTGATGCATCAGTTGAAGTAGCATTCCGTTTAGGTATTGATACACGTAAAAATGACCAACAAATCCGTGGTGCAGTAGTGCTACCAAACGGTACTGGTAAATCACAACGTGTATTAGTTTTCGCTAAAGGTGATAAAATTACAGAAGCAGAAGAAGCAGGCGCAGATTACGTAGGTGAATCTGAATATGCTCAAAAAATCCAACAAGGTTGGTTCGACTTTGACGTAGTAGTAGCTACACCTGACATGATGGGTGAAGTTGGTAAATTAGGTCGTGTATTAGGACCTAAAGGTTTAATGCCAAACCCTAAAACTGGTACAGTAACTATGGACGTTAAAAAAGCTGTAGAAGAAATTAAAGCTGGTAAAGTTGAATATCGTGCTGAAAAAGCAGGTATCGTACATGCTACGATTGGTAAAGTATCTTTCGACGAAGAAAAATTAGTTGAAAACTTTAATGCTTTACAAGATGTTTTAGCTAAAGCTAAACCAGCATCTGCTAAAGGTACTTACTTCAAATCTGTTGCTGTAACTACAACAATGGGTCCTGGAGTTAAAGTAGATACTTCAGCATTTAAACTTTAATTTTAAATATATTAATAGATTATAGACTGGTAGATAATAATTGCTTATTTTGAAAAAGATAAGATACATTTTCTTCCAGTCTTTTTTCAAAAAAACAATTGACATATTACAATAAACAAGTTATATTATTTATTGTGATTATTTTACCTAAGACAGTAGGAGTTAATTTTTAACTTAAAACAATATCCTACCGAGGCTAAAATTGACTTGAACGTGATGATTATTATAATGATCTTTCAAGCACTTTTTGCCGTGGGTAGAAAGTGCTTTTTTTATTAAAAAAGCACCAAAAATAAAAATGGAGGTGTCTGAATGTCTGCTATTATTGAAGCTAAAAAACAACAAGTTGACGTTATCGCTGAGCAACTTAAAAATTCAGTTTCAACTGTTATCGTGGACTACCGTGGTTTAACTGTTGCGGAAGTAACTGATTTACGTGCTCAATTACGTGAAGCTGGTGTTGAGTATAAAGTATACAAAAACACATTAGTTCGTCGTGCAGCTGAAAAAGCAGGTATCGAAGGCTTAGATGAATTCTTAACTGGTCCTACAGCTATCGCTACAACTACTGATGATGTAGTTGCTCCAGCGAAAGTGATCTCAGGATTTGCTAAAGAACATGAAGCTTTAGAAATTAAAACAGGCGTTATGGAAGGTAACGTTATCTCAGCAGAAGAAGTTAAAACTGTTGGTTCATTACCTTCACACGATGGTCTTGTATCTATGCTTTTATCAGTATTACAAGCTCCAGTACGCAACTTCGCTTATGCGGTTAAAGCTGTTGGAGAACAAAAAGAAGAAAGCGCTGAATAATTGCGCATAAAATTTTAAAATAAATGGAGGAATAATAAAATGGCTAATCAAGAACAAATCATTGAAGCAATTAAAGAAATGTCAGTATTAGAATTAAACGATTTAGTAAAAGCAATTGAAGAAGAATTTGGTGTAACAGCAGCAGCTCCTGTAGCAGCAGCTGGTGCAGCTGGTGGCGGAGACGCTGGCGCAGAAAAAACTGAATTTGACGTTGAATTAACTTCAGCTGGATCTTCAAAAATCAAAGTTGTTAAAGCAGTTAAAGAAGCAACTGGCTTAGGCTTAAAAGACGCTAAAGAATTAGTAGACAACGCTCCTAAAGTAATCAAAGAAGCTGTTGCTAAAGAAGATGCTGAAAAACTTAAAGAACAATTAGAAGAAGTTGGAGCTACTGTAGAATTAAAATAATTCTAGTATCTTAACTTAATATATAAGTAAATCATTTTAACTTAGTCACTTTAGAGTGAAAGCGTTAATGATTACTTGCATTCTTTGAGAAATTAAAACCCCGTTATTGTTGATAACGGGGTTTTAATTCATTTTCTAATAAAATTGATGAACAAATAAAGAGGTGAAATCATGAGTCACTATTATGATGAAAATCCTGAAGTACAAAGTGATGAAAAAACAATTCAATACTTTTATCATAAATCTCAGTTAAAACTAACGACAGATGCGGGCGTTTTTTCAAAAGGAAAAGTAGATTTTGGGTCTGATTTATTAGTACAAACGTTTTTAAATGAACATCCACCAGGTCCAAGTAAACGTATCATTGATGTTGGCTGTGGTTATGGTCCTATTGGTTTAATGATTGCTAAAGTGTCACCACACCATCAAATGACTATGGTGGATGTGAATCATCGAGCTTTACATTTAGCTGAAAAGAACAAAAAGCAAAATCAAATTGATAATGTCATCATTACAGAAAGTGATGGTTTGTCACAAGTTGAGAATGAATACTTTGACTTTGTATTAACAAATCCACCAATTAGAGCTGGGAAAAATGTTGTTCATCGAATCTTTGAAGAAGCATATCAAAAGCTAAAAAATCAAGGTGAACTCTATGTTGTCATTCAGAAAAAGCAAGGTATGCCTTCTGCTAAAAAGAAAATGGAAGAAATATTTAATAATGTAGAAACTGTGAACAAAAGTAAAGGGTACTATATATTGAAGAGCCAAAAAGGTTGATTTCAAAATGGTATTCTGATATAGTTATAAAATGTAAAAATTTATGTTCAACAAGTGTGTACTTTTACGCAAATTGAGCACGATAAACAAGAATAAGAGAAGAATCGAAAATGGTGTCATCAATTGTGTTGCCGTTTTCTTTTTGTCTTGTTATGTGAAATTTTGTGTATAAGTTCAACACAATATTTGAGGGGTGAATCTGTTTGGCAGGTCAAGTTGTCCAATATGGAAGACATCGTAAACGTAGAAATTATGCGAGAATTTCAGAAGTATTAGAATTACCTAACTTAATAGAAATTCAAACTAAATCTTATGACTGGTTCTTAAAAGAAGGTTTATTAGAAATGTTCCGTGATATTTCACCAATTGAAGATTTCACTGGAAACCTATCTTTAGAATTTGTGGATTATAGATTAGGTGAACCAAAATATGATTTAGAAGAATCAAAAAACCGTGACGCTACTTATGCTGCACCTCTTCGTGTTAAAGTACGTCTCATTATCAAAGAAACTGGTGAAGTTAAAGAACAAGAAGTTTTCATGGGTGACTTCCCATTGATGACGGATACTGGTACGTTCGTAATTAATGGTGCAGAACGTGTTATCGTTTCACAATTAGTACGTTCACCATCAGTATATTTTAATGAAAAAATAGATAAAAATGGACGTGAAAATTACGACGCAACGATTATTCCAAACCGTGGTGCGTGGTTAGAATATGAAACAGATGCTAAAGACATCGTTTACGTTCGAATTGATAGAACACGTAAATTACCTTTAACAGTATTATTACGTGCTTTAGGATTCTCTAGTGATCAAGAAATTATCGATTTATTAGGAGATAGTGAATACTTACGTAATACGCTTGAAAAAGATAGTACTGAAAATACTGAACAAGCTTTATTAGAAATCTATGAACGTTTACGTCCTGGTGAACCACCAACAGTTGAAAACGCAAAAAGCTTATTATATTCACGTTTCTTCGACCCTAAACGCTATGATTTAGCAAGTGTTGGTCGCTATAAAACAAATAAAAAGTTACACCTAAAACATCGTTTATTTAACCAAAAATTAGCTGAACCAATCGTTGACAGCGAAACAGGTGAAATTGTTGCTGAAGAAGGAACAGTTTTAGATCGTCGTAAATTAGACGAAATTATGAATGTTTTAGAGTCAAATGCAAACAGTGAAGTGTTCGAGTTAGAAGGTAGCGTTATTGATGAACCTGTAGAAATTCAATCAATTAAAGTGTATGTTCCAAATGATGAAGAAGAACGCACTACAACAGTGATTGGTAATGCATTACCTGATTCAGAAGTGAAATGTATTACACCAGCAGATATTATTGCCTCAATGAGTTATTTCTTTAACTTATTGAATGGTATTGGTTATACAGATGATATTGACCATTTAGGTAATCGTCGTTTACGTTCAGTAGGTGAACTGTTACAAAACCAATTCCGAATTGGTTTATCTAGAATGGAACGTGTCGTTCGCGAAAGAATGTCTATTCAAGATACTGATTCAATTACACCACAACAATTAATTAATATTAGACCTGTAATTGCTTCAATTAAAGAATTCTTTGGTAGTTCTCAATTGTCTCAATTCATGGACCAAGCTAACCCATTAGCAGAGTTAACACATAAACGTCGTCTTTCTGCTTTAGGACCTGGTGGTTTAACACGTGAACGTGCACAAATGGAAGTTCGTGACGTACACTATTCTCACTATGGTCGTATGTGTCCAATTGAGACACCAGAGGGACCAAACATTGGTTTAATTAACTCATTATCTAGTTATGCACGTGTAAATGAATTTGGTTTTATCGAAACACCATATCGTAAAGTAGATATTGATACAAATTCAATTACTGATCAAATTGATTATTTAACTGCTGATGAAGAAGATAGCTATGTAGTTGCACAAGCCAATTCTCGTTTAGATGAAAATGGTCGTTTCCTAGATGATGAAGTGGTATGTCGTTTCCGTGGTAACAATACTGTTATGGCAAAAGAAAAAATGGACTACATGGATGTATCACCTAAACAAGTAGTATCAGCAGCGACAGCTTGTATCCCATTCCTTGAAAACGATGACTCTAACCGTGCGTTAATGGGTGCGAACATGCAACGTCAAGCAGTACCATTGATGAATCCTGAAGCTCCATTTGTGGGTACAGGTATGGAACATGTGGCAGCTCGTGACTCTGGTGCAGCAATTACTGCAAAACATAGAGGTCGTGTTGAACATGTTGAGTCTAATGAAATCCTAGTTCGTCGTTTAGTTGAGGAAAATGGAACTGAACATGAAGGCGAATTAGACCGTTACCCATTAGCTAAATTTAAACGTTCAAACTCTGGTACTTGTTATAACCAACGTCCAATCGTTTCTGTAGGTGACGTTGTAGAATACAATGAAATTTTAGCTGATGGTCCTTCAATGGAATTAGGAGAAATGGCATTAGGTCGTAACGTCGTTGTAGGTTTCATGACTTGGGACGGATATAACTATGAGGATGCCGTTATCATGAGTGAACGATTAGTTAAAGACGATGTATATACTTCAATTCATATTGAAGAATACGAATCTGAAGCACGTGATACTAAATTAGGACCTGAAGAAATTACACGTGATATTCCTAACGTTTCTGAAAATGCACTTAAAAACTTAGACGATCGTGGTATTATATACGTCGGTGCAGAAGTTAAAGATGGAGATATCTTAGTTGGTAAAGTAACGCCAAAAGGTGTCACAGAATTAACTGCAGAAGAACGATTATTACACGCTATCTTTGGTGAAAAAGCAAGAGAAGTTCGCGATACTTCATTACGTGTGCCACATGGTGCAGGTGGTATCGTTCTAGACGTTAAAGTATTTAATCGTGAAGAAGGCGATGATACTTTATCACCAGGTGTGAACCAACTTGTTCGTGTATATATCGTTCAAAAACGTAAAATCCATGTTGGGGATAAAATGTGTGGTCGTCATGGTAACAAAGGGGTTATCTCTAAGATTGTTCCTGAAGAAGATATGCCTTACTTACCAGATGGACGTCCAATCGATATCATGTTAAACCCACTAGGTGTACCATCACGTATGAACATTGGACAAGTTTTAGAGTTACATTTAGGTATGGCTGCTAAAAACTTAGGTATTCATGTTGCTTCTCCAGTATTCGATGGTGCAAACGACGATGATGTATGGTCTACAATCGAAGAGGCTGGTATGGCACGTGATGGTAAAACAGTATTATATGATGGACGTACTGGTGAACCATTCGATAATCGTATTTCTGTTGGAGTAATGTATATGCTTAAACTTGCTCACATGGTTGACGATAAATTGCATGCGCGTTCAACTGGACCTTACTCACTTGTTACACAACAACCACTTGGCGGTAAAGCACAATTCGGTGGACAACGTTTCGGTGAGATGGAGGTATGGGCACTTGAAGCTTATGGTGCAGCATACACATTACAAGAAATCTTAACTTATAAATCTGACGATACTGTAGGTCGTGTTAAAACATACGAATCTATCGTTAAAGGTGAAAACATTTCAAGACCAAGTGTTCCTGAATCATTCCGAGTATTGATGAAAGAATTACAAAGTTTAGGTTTAGATGTAAAAGTTATGGATGAACATGATAATGAAATCGAAATGGCCGATGTTGATGATGAAGATGCAACTGAGCGCAAAGTAGATTTACAACAAAAAGATGTTCCAGAAACTCAAAAAGAAACTAACGAATAATAAAATTATAAATTTAAGATGAATAAACATGAGTTGCGTAATTTTAATCTCATCAAGATTTAGATTGCGCACTGATGTGCATCTTATGTATGTGATGTCAGTTTCAGTAAATGTAAATCAATCAAATAGCACAGCTAATCTAAATTGAAGGAGGTAGGCTCCTTGATTGATGTAAATAATTTCCATTATATGAAAATCGGTTTAGCCTCACCTGAAAAAATCCGTTCTTGGTCATATGGTGAAGTGAAAAAACCAGAAACAATTAACTATCGTACTTTGAAACCTGAGAAAGATGGTCTTTTCTGTGAAAGAATTTTTGGACCTACAAAAGACTGGGAGTGTAGTTGTGGTAAGTACAAACGTGTACGCTACAAAGGCATGGTTTGTGACCGTTGTGGTGTAGAAGTCACAAAATCTAAAGTTCGTCGTGAAAGAATGGGTCATATTGAATTAGCAGCACCTGTTTCTCACATTTGGTACTTTAAAGGTATCCCAAGTCGTATGGGTCTTTTATTAGATATGTCTCCAAGATCATTAGAAGAAGTTATTTATTTTGCTTCTTATGTGGTTGTAGATCCAGGTCCAACTGGATTAGAGAAAAAATCATTATTATCTGAAGCTGAATTCAGAGAATATTATGATAAATACCCAGGTCAATTTGTAGCAAAAATGGGTGCAGAAGGTATTAAAGACCTATTAGAAGAAATTGACTTAGATGAAGAATTAAAAGCATTACGTGATGAATTAGAATCAGCAACTGGACAAAGATTAACACGTGCAATTAAACGTTTAGAAGTTGTGGAATCATTTAGAAATTCTGGAAATAATCCTTCATGGATGATTTTAGATGTACTACCAATTATTCCACCAGAAATTCGTCCTATGGTTCAATTAGATGGTGGACGTTTTGCAACAAGTGATTTAAATGATTTATATCGTCGTGTTATTAACCGTAATAATCGTTTGAAACGTTTATTAGATCTTGGTGCTCCTGGTATCATCGTTCAAAACGAAAAACGTATGTTACAAGAAGCAGTAGATGCACTAATCGATAATGGTCGTCGTGGTCGTCCAGTAACTGGTCCAGGTAATAGACCATTGAAATCTTTATCACATATGTTAAAAGGTAAACAAGGTCGTTTCCGTCAAAACTTACTTGGTAAACGTGTTGACTACTCAGGTCGTTCAGTTATCGCGGTAGGACCAAACTTAAAAATGTATCAATGTGGTCTTCCAAAAGAAATGGCACTTGAATTATTTAAACCTTTCGTCATGAAAGAATTAGTTCAACGTGAAATCGCAACAAACATTAAAAATGCGAAAAGTAAAATTGAACGCATGGATGATGAAGTATGGGATGTATTAGAAGATGTCATTAAAGAACACCCAGTATTACTTAACCGTGCGCCAACGCTTCACAGATTAGGTATTCAAGCTTTCGAACCTACTTTAGTAGAAGGGCGTGCAATCCGTTTACATCCACTTGTAACAACAGCTTATAACGCTGACTTTGATGGTGACCAAATGGCGGTACACGTACCATTATCTAAAGAAGCACAAGCTGAAGCACGTATGTTAATGTTAGCGGCACAAAATATCTTGAACCCTAAAGATGGTAAACCAGTTGTTACACCATCACAAGATATGGTATTAGGTAACTATTACTTAACTTTAGAACGTAAAGATGCTGTAAATACTGGTATAATCTTTAATGATACAAATGAAGTACTTAAAGCATATGCAAATGGTTATGTTCATCTACACACTCGTATAGGTTTACATGCGCGTTCACTTAATAACCCTACATTTACAGAAGAACAAAATAATAAAATTTTAGCTACTTCTGTAGGTAAAGTGATCTTTAATGAAATCATTCCAGATTCATTTGCATATATTAATGAGCCTACTCAAGAAAACTTAGAAGATAAAACACCTGATAAATATTTTGTTGATCCAACACAATTAGGTGAAGGTGGTCTTAAAGCTTACTTCGAAGAGCAAGAACTTACTGCACCTTTCAACAAAAAATTCTTAGGTAATATTATTGCTGAAGTATTTAACAGATTTAGCATCACAGATACATCAATGATGCTTGACCGCATGAAAGACTTAGGATTCAAGTTCTCATCTAAAGCTGGTATTACAGTTGGTGTATCTGATATCGTAGTACTTCCAGATAAACAACAAATTTTAGATGAACACGAAAAATTAGTAGAACGTGTATCTAAACAATTTAATCGTGGTTTAATCACTGAAGATGAACGTTACAATGCAGTTGTTGAAATTTGGACAGATGCTAAAGATCAAATTCAAGGCGAATTAATGCAATCACTTGAAAAAACAAACCCAATCTTTATGATGAGTGACTCAGGTGCCCGTGGTAACGCATCTAACTTCACACAATTAGCCGGTATGCGTGGATTAATGGCTGCGCCATCAGGTAAAATTATTGAGTTACCAATTACTTCATCATTCCGTGAAGGTTTAACAGTATTAGAATACTTCATCTCAACTCATGGTGCGCGTAAAGGTCTTGCCGATACAGCACTTAAAACAGCCGATTCAGGTTATCTTACTCGTCGTCTTGTTGATGTTGCACAAGATGTTATCGTTCGTGAAGAAGATTGTGGTACGGACCGTGGTTTATTAGTTTCTGATATTAAAGAAGGTACAGAAATGATTGAACCATTTATCGAACGTATTGAAGGCCGTTATTCTAAAGAAACAATTCGTCATCCTGAAACGGATGAAATCATTATTCGTCCTGATGAATTAATCACACCTGAAATTGCTAAGAAAATTACAGATGCAGGTATTGAAAAAATGTATATCCGTTCAGCATTTACATGTAATACTCGTCATGGTGTATGTGAAAAATGTTACGGTAAAAACCTTGCTACAGGTGAAAAAGTTGAAGTAGGTGAAGCAGTTGGTACTATTGCCGCTCAATCAATTGGTGAGCCTGGTACCCAACTTACAATGCGTACTTTCCATACAGGTGGGGTAGCAGGAAGCGATATCACTCAAGGTCTTCCACGTATCCAAGAGATCTTTGAAGCACGTAACCCTAAAGGTCAAGCGGTAATTACTGAAATCGAAGGTGTCGTTGAAGATATTAAATTAGCAAAAGATCGTCAACAAGAAATTGTGATTAAAGGTGCTAATGAAACAAGATCTTATCTTGCTTCAGGTACTTCAAGAATTAAAGTAGAAATTGGCCAATCAGTAGAACGTGGAGAAGTATTAACTGAAGGTTCTATTGAACCTAAGAACTTCTTAGCTGTTGCTGGTTTAAACGCGACTGAAAGCTACTTACTTAAAGAAGTGCAAAAAGTTTATCGTATGCAAGGTGTAGAAATTGATGATAAACACGTTGAAGTAATGGTTAGACAAATGTTACGTAAAGTAAGAATTATTGAAGCTGGTGACACTAAACTTCTACCAGGTTCATTAGTAGATATTCATAACTTTACTGATGCAAATAGAGAAGCGTTTAAAGAACGTAAACGCCCAGCTACTGCAAAACCAGTATTACTTGGTATTACTAAAGCATCTCTTGAAACAGAAAGCTTCTTATCTGCGGCTTCATTCCAAGAAACTACTCGTGTACTTACTGATGCTGCTATTAAAGGTAAACGCGATGACTTACTTGGACTTAAAGAGAATGTTATTATCGGTAAACTTATCCCAGCTGGTACAGGTATGAGACGTTATAGTGACGTTAAATACGATAAAGTGGGTACTCCAGTTGCTGAAGCTGACGAAGCAGAAGTGACTGAGTAATTAATGTGAAAGTAACTTGGAACTTTAATTTGTTCCAAGTTCTTTTCTTTTAATATTTACAGAAAATGATAAAAAATGTTGACTAATTATTATATAAAGTGTTATTATTGTAAAGGTTGATGCAAGCAGAACTTTGGAGGATATTTAATGTCTAATGAAAAAGTTGCACGCTTTAACAAACAACATTTTGTAGTTGGTCTTAAACAAACGTTAAAAGCGTTGAAAAAAGATCAAGTTGCATCATTGATTATTGCTAAAGATGTTGAGATATACTTATTAGCTCAAGTATTTAGCCAAATCAATCATAAAAGCATACCGATTACTTATTTCGAAAGCAAATCGACTTTAGGAAAAGCAGTAGGTATTAATGTTAATGCGACAATTGTTGCGTTATTGAATGAGAATTAGTAAGTTTTTACACTTACTAAATTTTATTTAACCTAAAAATGAACCACCTGGATGTGTGGAATTAAAAAATGAAGAGAGGAGGACATTCAATGCCAACTATTAATCAATTAGTACGTAAACCTAGACAAAGTAAATCTAAAAAATCAGATTCACCAGCGTTAAACAGAGGTTTCAATAGTAAAAAGAAACAATTTACTAACTTAAACTCACCTCAAAAACGTGGTGTTTGTACTCGTGTAGGTACAATGACACCTAAAAAACCTAACTCAGCGTTACGTAAATACGCTCGTGTGCGTTTATCAAACAACATTGAAATCAACGCATACATTCCTGGTATCGGCCATAACTTACAAGAACACAGTGTTGTACTTGTACGTGGTGGACGTGTAAAAGACTTACCTGGTGTGCGTTACCATATTGTACGTGGTGCACTTGATACTTCAGGTGTAGACGGACGTAGACAAGGACGTTCATTATACGGAACTAAAAAACCTAAAAATTAAGTTTAAGATTGTGTAAATTTTACTATCAATTTTTAAGAATATATTATAATAGGAAGGGAGGACTTTATAATGCCTCGTAAAGGATCAGTACCTAAAAGAGACGTATTACCAGATCCAATTCATAACTCTAAGTTAGTTACAAAATTAATTAACAAAATTATGTTAGATGGTAAACGCGGAACAGCACAAAGAATTCTTTATTCTGCATTTGACCTTGTAGAACAACGCAGTGGTCGTGATGCTTTAGAAGTATTCGAAGAAGCTATTAACAACATTATGCCAGTATTAGAAGTAAAAGCGCGTCGTGTAGGTGGTTCAAACTACCAAGTACCTGTTGAGGTGCGCCCAGAACGTCGTACAACTTTAGGATTACGTTGGTTAGTAAACTACGCTCGTCTTCGTGGTGAAAAAACTATGGAAGATCGTTTAGCTAACGAAATCTTAGATGCTGCTAATAATACAGGTGGTGCAGTCAAAAAACGTGAGGACACTCACAAAATGGCTGAAGCGAACAAAGCATTCGCTCACTATCGTTGGTAAGATTGAAGCTTTAACCCTGAGTGTGTTCCGTCATATTGGTTTACCAAGTAAAATGGTTCATGCTTAGGGCATCGCCATATTCTATAGTACTTATTCAGTAATAACTGGAAGGAGAAAAACAATGGCTAGAGAATTTTCTTTGAAAAACACTCGTAATATCGGTATCATGGCTCACATCGATG
Source organism: Mammaliicoccus sp. JADD-157 (assembly GCF_049310805.1). NCBI lineage: Bacteria > Bacillati > Bacillota > Bacilli > Caryophanales > Staphylococcaceae > Mammaliicoccus > Mammaliicoccus sp. JADD-157. Next base: position 32,090 of record NZ_JBMOVZ010000008.1, read on the forward strand.
CTGGTAAAACTACAACGACTGAACGTATTCTTTATTATACAGGTCGTATCCACAAAATTGGTGAAACACATGAAGGTGCTTCACAAATGGACTGGATGGAACAAGAACAAGATCGTGGTATTACAATCACATCAGCTGCAACAACAGCTTCTTGGAAAGACCACCGTGTTAACATTATCGATACACCAGGACACGTAGACTTCACTGTAGAAGTTGAACGTTCATTACGTGTACTTGACGGTGCGGTTACTGTACTTGATGCTCAATCAGGTGTAGAACCTCAAACTGAAACTGTTTGGCGTCAAGCTACTACTTATGGTGTTCCTCGTATTGTATTTGTTAACAAAATGGATAAACTTGGTGCAAACTTTGAGTATTCAGTAAGTACATTACATGATCGCTTACAAGCAAATGCAGCACCTATCCAATTACCAATTGGTGCCGAAGATGAATTTGAAGCAATCATTGACTTAGTTGAAATGAAATGTTTCAAATATACAAATGACTTAGGTACAGAAATTGAAGAAATTGAAATTCCTGAAGATCACAAAGAAAGAGCTGAAGAAGCTCGTTCTAATTTAATCGAAGCAGTTGCAGAAACTAGCGACGAATTAATGGAAAAATATCTTGGTGACGAAGAAATTTCAGTAGCTGAATTAAAAAATGCTATCCGTCAAGCAACTACTGACGTAGAATTCTACCCAGTACTTTGTGGTACAGCATTCAAAAACAAAGGTGTTCAATTAATGCTTAATGCAGTAATTGATTACTTACCATCACCATTAGATGTTAAACCTATCGTAGGTCATCGTGCTGAAAATCCTGATGAAGAAGTCATTGCAAAAGCTGACGATAATGCTGAATTCGCAGCGTTAGCTTTCAAAGTTATGACTGACCCTTATGTTGGTAAATTAACTTTCTTCCGTGTATATTCAGGTACGTTAACATCTGGTTCATACGTTAAAAACTCAACAAAAGATAAACGTGAACGTGTAGGTCGTTTATTACAAATGCATGCGAACTCTCGTCAAGAAATTGACACTGTTTACTCAGGAGATATCGCTGCAGCTGTAGGTCTTAAAGAAACAGGTACTGGTGACACTTTATGTGGTGAGAAAAATGACATTATCTTGGAATCAATGGAATTCCCAGAACCAGTTATTCACTTATCAGTAGAACCTAAGTCTAAAGCTGACCAAGATAAAATGACTCAAGCTTTAGTTAAATTACAAGAAGAAGACCCTACTTTCCATGCACATACTGACGAAGAAACTGGACAAGTTATCATCGGTGGTATGGGTGAGTTACACTTAGATATCTTAGTAGACCGTATGAAAAAAGAATTCAACGTTGAATGTAACGTAGGTGCACCAATGGTTTCATATCGTGAAACATTTAAACAATCTGCTCAAGTTCAAGGTAAATTCTCTCGTCAATCAGGTGGTCGTGGACAATATGGTGATGTTCATATTGAATTCACTCCAAATGAAACTGGCGCAGGTTTCGAATTCGAAAACGCTATCGTTGGTGGTGTAGTTCCTCGTGAATACATTCCATCAGTTGAAGCTGGTCTTAAAGATGCTATGGAAAACGGTGTATTAGCTGGTTATCCATTAATTGATGTTAAAGCTAAATTATTTGATGGTTCATACCATGATGTCGATTCATCAGAAATGGCCTTCAAAATTGCTGCATCATTAGCACTTAAAGAAGCTGCTAAGAAATGTGATCCAGTTATCTTAGAACCAATGATGAAAGTTACAATCGAAATGCCTGAAGAATACATGGGCGATATCATGGGTGACGTAACAGCTCGTCGTGGACGTGTTGATGGTATGGAACCACGTGGTAACGCACAAGTTGTTAACGCTTATGTACCACTTTCAGAAATGTTTGGTTACGCAACTTCATTACGTTCTAACACTCAAGGTCGCGGTACTTACACTATGTACTTTGACCATTATGCAGAAGTTCCAAAATCAATTGCTGAAGAAATCATCAAAAAAAATAAAGGTGAATAATATAACTTGTTTTAACTAGTAAATCTAGGTAAAATACAGCTTGAGCTTATTAATTAAGCATTCATCTTTATGAATTGATTTTTTATCCAAAATGCATTATAAAAGAACTATGAATTCTTTTTAGAACAATCATTATGTCTCATGATAGTGAGTAACTATCATGAGAGATAATATTGAAATAACTTTAACTAGAATAGGAGAGATTTAATAATGGCAAAAGAAAAATTTGATCGCTCAAAAGAACATGCCAATATTGGTACTATCGGTCACGTTGACCATGGTAAAACTACTTTAACAGCTGCTATCGCAACTGTATTAGCTAAAAATGGTGACACTGTAGCACAATCATATGACATGATTGACAACGCTCCAGAAGAAAAAGAACGTGGTATTACAATCAATACTGCACACATCGAATATCAAACTGACAAACGTCACTATGCTCACGTTGACTGCCCAGGACACGCTGACTATGTTAAAAACATGATCACTGGTGCTGCTCAAATGGACGGTGGTATCTTAGTAGTATCTGCTGCTGACGGTCCAATGCCACAAACTCGTGAACACATTCTTTTATCACGTAACGTTGGTGTACCAGCATTAGTAGTATTCTTAAACAAAGTTGACATGGTTGACGATGAAGAATTATTAGAATTAGTTGAAATGGAAGTACGTGACTTATTATCTGAATACGACTTCCCAGGTGACGACGTACCTGTAATCGCTGGTTCAGCTTTAAAAGCTTTAGAAGGCGATGCTCAATACGAAGAAAAAATCTTAGAATTAATGCAAGCAGTTGATGATTACATTCCAACTCCAGAACGTGACTCTGATAAACCATTCATGATGCCAGTTGAGGACGTATTCTCAATCACTGGTCGTGGTACTGTTGCTACAGGCCGTGTTGAACGTGGTCAAATCAAAGTTGGTGAAGAAGTTGAAATTATTGGTATCAAAGAAACTTCTAAAACAACTGTTACTGGTGTAGAAATGTTCCGTAAATTATTAGACTACGCTGAAGCTGGTGACAACATCGGTGCTTTATTACGTGGTGTTGCTCGTGAAGATGTACAACGTGGTCAAGTATTAGCTGCTCCAGGTTCAATTACACCTCACACAAAATTCAAAGCAGACGTATACGTTTTATCAAAAGATGAAGGTGGACGTCATACTCCATTCTTCACTAACTATCGTCCACAATTCTATTTCCGTACTACTGACGTAACTGGTGTTGTTAACTTACCAGAAGGTACTGAAATGGTAATGCCTGGCGACAACGTTGAAATGACAGTAGAATTAATCGCTCCTATCGCGATTGAAGACGGTACTCGTTTCTCAATCCGTGAAGGTGGACGTACTGTAGGATCAGGCGTTGTAACTGAAATCTTCGAATAATTTATTATTTGATATAGAAGACTCCCAATAAGGGAGTCTTTTTTTATTTGAAAATAAGACTTAAGTTCACTGTACTTTTATTTAGTAAAAAATATTAATAAAACAGCCCATAGATAAATACTATCTATGAGCTGTTTCAATCGTTTATATTCTAAGGTTTACGATACATATTTAACAAAGAATTAAAAAACGCTTTCAAGTTCTAAGATTTTAAGAAATTCGCTTGCAGCATATTTAAATGCTGCTTCATCAATATCAAAATGCGGATTGTGATGTGGGGCTGTAATACCCTTATCAGCATTGCCACATCCAGTTAAGAAAAATGCACCAGGTCGGACTTTTAGATAGTGTGAAAAGTCTTCACCAATCATCATCAATTCTGATTTATTAAAACGTAAATGTAAATCATTTGCCGCTTGTTTAACTGTTTCATAAGCTTCTTCATGATTATGAACTGGTAAATACCCTCTAATATATTCCATGTCATAAGTGATATCATTCGCTAATGCAAGACCTTGTAATAACTTATCCATTTTCTCTTGAACATGAGCTTGCAGTTTTGTATCAAAGGTACGTACTGTCCCTTTGCAAAATGCTGAATCTGGAATAACACTATCAGAAGAACCTGCTTGTACCATACCAAAGGTTAATACTGCTTCTTTTACAGGATCAATGGTACGAGAAATGATTTTTTGAGCACTTAGTATAAACTCAGCCATAATTACAATTGGATCAATTGTTTCATGAGGTTTAGCCCCATGTCCTCCTTTACCTTTAATGGTAATCGAGAATTCATCTGGAGAAGCCATGATTGCACCTGGTCTTGAATAAATTGTACCAGTAGGATAGCCACTCCAAAGATGAGTACCATAAATTTTATCAACATCGTTTAAACAGCCATCATCAATCATTTCTTGAGAGCCACCTGGCATAATCTCTTCACCATATTGAAAAATAAATACAACATTTCCTTTTAATAAGTGACGATGTTCGTGAACAATTTCAGCAACACCTAATAAAATAGCAGTATGACCATCGTGACCACATGCATGCATAAAACCATCGTTTTTAGATTTATATGGAACGTCGTTTAATTCTTGGACTGGTAATGCATCGAAGTCTGCACGAAATGCAATAGTTGGGCCATTTTCTTTTCCTTTAAAAGTTGCTTTGATACCATTTCGTCCTACAGGTGACACAATCTCACAGTCTAAATGACTTAACTGATTGAGAATGTAGTTATGTGTCCACGTTTCTTCAAAAGAAGGCTCTGGATATTGATGCATATAACGACGCATTTGAATCATTCTATTTTCTTTTTCACTGGCTAATTGAAACCAATCAAACACATTGACCACTTCTTCCTAATTATTATGAACTTTAGTATAACAAATTCTACT
>NZ_JBMOVZ010000009.1:0-3343 GCF_049310805.1 Mammaliicoccus sp. JADD-157
GAATTTATGAGTGTGGAGCCACAAATTAGACTTTGGGATATATTACAAACTAAATTTAAAGCTAAAGCTCTACAAGAAAAAGTCTATATTGAATATGACAAAGTAAAAGCAGATACGTGGGATAGACGTAATATGCGTGTTGAATTTAATCCAAATAAACTTACGCATGAAGAAATGCTTTGGTTAAAACAAAATATTATTGATTACATGGAAGATGACGGTTTTACAAGATTAGATTTAGCTTTTGATTTTGAAGATGATTTAAGTGATTATTATGCAATGACTGACAAATCAGTTAAGAAAACTATTTTTTATGGTCGTAACGGTAAACCAGAAACGAAATATTTTGGTGTTCGTGATAGTGATAGATTTATTAGAATTTATAATAAAAAACAAGAGCGTAAGGATAATGCAGATATTGAAGTTATTTCAGAACATTTATGGCGTGTAGAGATTGAATTAAAAAGAGATATGGTTGATTATTGGAACGATTGTTTTAATGATTTACATATTTTGAAACCTGCTTGGAATACTTTAGAAAAAATTAACGAGCAAGCTATGGTTTATACTTTGTTACATGAAGAAAGCATGTGGGGAAAACTAAGTAAGAATACTAAGTATAAATTTAAAAATTTAATTAAAGAAATTTCGCCGGTTGATTTAACGGACTTAATGAAATTGACTTTAAAAGCGAACGAAAAACAATTGCAAAAACAAATTGATTTTTGGTTAATGAAAAGGAGGTGATATTGGATGAATGAAGTGAAAGTGGTTTACGGGTTAGTTAAGAATGAGAATAATGAAGTGCTTGCTGTTCATAATATTAAACATAATACTTGGAGTTTGCCTGGAGGATCAGTTGAGGAAAAAGAAACTTTAAAAGACGCTGTAATAAGAGAGTTTTGGGAGGAAACTGGTTTTGATGTTGAGGTTAAAAATATAGTTGCTGTTAACGAAGTTAAAATTTTAAATCATGATAACCATGCGTTATGTATAACTTTTGATTGTGAAATAGTTGGTGGGAACATTAATAATAATTCACCAACAGAAATTTCAAACATAAAATGGATAAAAAGTAGTGAGATTGATAATTATATTAGATATTACAAATCTCCTATTAGAGATTTATTTAATTATCAAGCTCAATATTTTTATGAAGGTGAATTTGAAATATAATTTTGCAACCACATTTTTGGTTGCATAGGTTTTGAATTTGAATTTGGGTTTGAACTATGAGTGGCTAGCAATGTGCCACTCATTTTTTGCGTAAGCAAAAACTAGCCTCGCAGAGCACACGGTTTAACGACTTAATTACGAAGTAAATAAGTCTAGTGTGTTATACTTTATATATTAAAGACTGTAAAATCTTGTGCTTAGGGGGTAATTTTGTTTTGTCTTATTCAATTATTCGAATTGCAAAAGTGAAATCAAATACAAATACAACTGGCATACAAAGACACGTTCAAAGAGAAAATAAAAATTATGAAAACATGGATATTGATTTAGAAAAATCATATTTAAATTACGATTTAGTTAATCAAAAAAAGCAAAATTTTAATGAACTGATTGATAAAAAAATTGAAGAAAATTATACAGGAAAACGAAAAATTAGAAAGGACGCAGTAAAACATATTGATGGTTTAATTACATCAGATAATGGCTTTTTTAATCATCAATCGTTAGAAGATACGCAAAAGTTTTTTGAGCATGCAAAGACATTTTTAGAACAAGAATATGGCAAAGATAATTTATTATATGCAACTGTTCATATGGACGAAAAAACACCACATATGCATTTTGGTATTGTACCAATTACTCAAGATGGTCGATTAAGTGCTAAAGATGTAGTAGGAAATAAAAAAGCATTAACACAATTTCAAGATCGTTTTAATCAATATATTAATGAGCAGGGTTATAATTTAGAACGTGGACAATCAAGACAACTAACGAATAAAAAACATGAACAAGTGAGTCGTTATAAACAAAAAACGGACTATCATAGACAAGAATATGAACATGAGAGCCAAAAATTAGATGATATTAAGCAAAAGAATGAAACTATGCTACAAGAGTATCAAAAAGCATTAGATACGCTTAAAACGCCTTTAAATGTTCCATATGAGTTAGAGAAAGAAAAAGTCGGTGGCTTGTTTAATAAAGAGTTACAAGAAACAGGTAATGTGGTCATCAGTCATGATGATTTTATGCAATTTCAAGAACAAATAAAAGCAGCACAATTAATTACAGATGATTATGAATATATTAAATCTGGAAAAGCATTAAGGGATAAAGATGAACAGATACAAGAGAGACAAAAACAATATGATGATTTGGCGAAATCATCAGAGAAATTAATAAAGAATTATGAAGTGATGGAAGAATTTACGAATAACATGAAAAAGGCAATGGAACTTATCAAAATATTATTAAAAGAATTAGAACGTTTATTAGGAAGAGATGCTTATGCGAAAAGAATTAATGAACTGACAGAAGATAATTCTGATATAAGAAAATTAGCAGCAGGTATAGATGGACAAATGAATCCAGAATATTATCCAAACGAACAAAAGGAAGAGCAACAACAAAGACATCGGGGTATGAGTAGATAAAAAGTAAAGGGAGCAATTATGCTGAGAAAACTTATTGTTTGGAATGAGCGATATGTTAGCTAACAGAGTTAGCGAGTTGGTTGGTGGTTTGTTGGGATTAATCCCAACGAAGTACCAACTCAACAACATATCAAGCTCTGTTGGTTCCAAACAATAAGGAAATTGGAATAATGCAACAAAAAGAAAAGACCTAGTCTAAATAGACCAAGCCTTTTGATAGTGTTATATTAATAACAAAATAAAAAGAAGTCGCTCACGCCCTGACCAAAGTTTGTGATAGCGACTTACCTAAAGAAAAAAACACTAAGTTGTTTTTTATATATTTTGTATATCTAGATATTAAACGATATAAGTTTATTCTTCAAGATATATATTCGGGTGAGCGACTTCTTAAATTAAATTAAGGAGTCGATTTTTTATGTATAAAAATAATCATGCAAATCATTCAAATCATTTGGAAAATCACGATTTAGACAATTTTTCTAAAACCGGCTACTCTAATAGCCGGTTAAGTGGTCAAACTTTGGGAAAATCTCAACCAAAATTAAGCTTTGATGCTATGACTATCGTTGGAAATCTTAATAAAAATAATGCTCACAAACTGTCTGAATTTATGAGTGTGGAGCCACAAATTAGACTTTGGGATATATTACAAACTAAATTTAAAGCTAAAGCTCTACAAGAAAAAGTCTATATTGAATATGACAAAGTAAAAGCAGATACGTGGGATAGAC
>NZ_JBMOVZ010000010.1:0-2560 GCF_049310805.1 Mammaliicoccus sp. JADD-157
AAAAAGAGCCACTTCTTAAAAAAAGAAATGGCTCTAAGCGACTTTAATTTAGCTAAAAGCTACTTGAATATGAAAAATACAACACCAAAGATAAGTGTATTAGTTTGTCCGTGAAGACATTATTATTTTAGAAATAAAGTATAAATAAAGCAATAAAATTATTTAGATTTTGGTTTATTAAAAATCAGAACACGCATTTATGCCGAGAAAATATTTGGTTGGAATGGGCAATGTGTTAGCTAACTTGGTTAGCGAGTTGGTTGGGAATTGAATTGGGATTAATCCCAAGAAAGTACCAACTCAACAACACATAAAGCCCTGTAGGTTCCAACCAAAAAGCAATTGGAATAAAGCAATTATTTATTTATATTTTTCAGTATGTTATAATTTTTTTATATTGTTGAGTTTAAATTTTAGATTTGTATATTTATATTTTTTGTCTTTTTTATTTCATTGATTGCAGTTTTTAGTAGGTATTAAACTTGCTAAAAATTGCTTTTTTACTTTTAAAAAAATCAAACTATGTTATGTTGTATTTATAACTGTCTGAAAAAATGTCTCTTTGTAATATATTTTTTCTCTATTTCCTCTTAGCTAAGGATATAAGTCTTGCTAAGAGGTTTTTTTTTTATGTTATGATAAATACATAAAATATCTCGATATATACTTACGAGTGTATTTTATATCTTTGGATCTTATATTCATTTTAAAATCATTTTTTCCCAGCAGCTTTTAGTGATTTTTAATTACTAAAAGCTGCTTAGTTTTTGGAAAAAGTGAAATGTGCTAAAATAAAGTTATTGCTTCCAAGAATGTGTATTATAAATTGCATTGACTCTATTTTTTGAATAACTTTTTACTTTATCTCTTAGCTAAGATAATTGTTCTTACTAAGAGATTTTTTTATGTTTTTTTAGGTGTTTAGAAACGAGTTGAAAACGAGTTTCTTCTTGTCTTGATACTATATAGAAATAATTATCTTTTTAAAAATATTGCTCAAACGTTGATATGACAATGTTTGAGTGTTTTTTTATCGTTGAAAGAAAAATTGACATAAAAAAACCCCAGTATTAAGATTTAATTGTCTAGAAAAAACCAAAATACTGGAGGTCCTTATATGCATTTTTATACTACAAGAAGTGTGGACGAAAATCAAGATAATGAAACATTGAAAGATATAACTAAAAGTGGGAAACAACGTCCATGGAGAGAGAAGAAACTTGATAATGTAGGTTATGCAGACATACTTGAAATTTTAAAAATAAAAAAAGCTTATAACGTCAAACAATGTGGTAACGTCTTAGAATTTAAACCTAGCGAAGATGGGTATTTGAAGTTATATAAAACATGGTTTTGTAAATCAAAATTATGTCCCGTTTGTAACTGGAGGCGTGCAATGAAAAATAGTTCTCAAGCGCAAAAAGTGATAGAAGAAGTGGTTAAAGAAAAACCAAAAGCACGTTGGTTATTTTTAACACTTTCGACCAAAAACGCGATAGATGGAAAGACATTAGAAAATAGTTTAAAAGAAATGACTAAGGCTTTTCATAAGTTATTTAAATATAAAAAAGTCAGTAAAAATTTAATCGGTTTTATGCGTTCAACCGAAGTGACAGTTAATAAAAAAGACGGTAGTTATAATCAACATATGCACGTTTTATTGTGTGTTGAAAATAGCTATTTTAAAAATAAAGAAAATTATATTTCTCAAGAAGAATGGGTTGGTCTTTGGCAAAAAGCACTTCGGGTTGATTACAAACCAGTTGCAAATATTAAAGCAATTAAACCAAATAAAAAAGGTGATAAAGATATACAAGCAGCAATCAAAGAGACATCAAAATACTCTGTGAAGTCATCAGATTATCTGACAGGTAATCAAGAAAAAGACGCCGAAATTGTTCAAGATTTGGAACAAGGTTTGCACAGAAAGAGAATGTTAAGTTATGGTGGTTTACTTAAACAAAAACATAAAATTTTAAATTTAGATGACGCAGAAAATGGCGATTTAATAAAAACAAGTGATGATGAAACGATAACTGAAGAAGAAGAAAAAGCACATTCAATTACTGCTATTTGGAATTTTGAAAAACAAAATTATTTTTTAAAAAATATGTAACGTTAGCTGAAAAGCTAGCGTTTTTTTATGCTTTTTTGCTCCTGCAGGAACTATAGCGTTCAACCAGCATGGTTGCCCAGTTTTTATGCCAATTTTTAAATTTGCATGTAACTGGGCAGTGTCTAAAAAAATCGACACTGGTTAAGCAAAAATTTTAGATTTTTTTTCTGATTTTTAAATTTAGCTCATATTTGCGTTTTAAGAGCCGTTAAATCGTTTTGGGTATAAATATATATATAATACCCCTAAATGCTCTAAAAAGTATCTTAAAATTGCAAATAAGGGTATTCTAAGATTTAAAATATCTTAAGAAAAATAAAAAGAGCCACTTCTTAAAAAAAGAAATGGCTCTAAGCGACTTTAATTTAGCTAAAAGCTACTTGAATATGAAAAATACAACACCAAAGATAAGTGTATTAGTTTGTCCGTGAAGACATTATTATT
>NZ_JBMOVZ010000011.1:0-1234 GCF_049310805.1 Mammaliicoccus sp. JADD-157
CAGTGCTTGGTTTGTCAGAACCATCGTCTTTACCTGGTTTGTCGTCTCCACCAGTATTTGGTTTGTCAGAACCTTTGGCTGGCGTTGTAATATCAGGTTTACCATCGTTGTCTTTATCCGTAACAGTTGTACCGTTTGGATCAGACTCGTCTTTGTTCGGAATACCATCTTTATCAGTGTCTTCGTCACCGTCTGATGTACCATTACCATCAGAATCAGGATTTGTTGGATCAGTACCTGCAGCTTCCTCGTCTTTATTATTCACACCGTCACCATCGATATCTGTATCTTTAGGTTGGTCGCCTGGTTTGTCATTTCCGTCAGTGCTTGGTTTGTCAGAACCATCGTCTTTACCTGGTTTGTCGTCTCCACCAGTATTTGGTTTGTCAGAACCTTTGGCTGGCGTTGTAATATCAGGTTTACCATCGTTGTCTTTATCCGTAACAGTAGTGCCATTCGGATCTGATTCATCTTTGTTCGGAATACCATCATAATCAGCGTCTTCGTCGCCATCAGGTGTTCCGTTACCATCAGAATCAGGATTTGTTGGGTCAGTGCCTGAAGCTTCTTCGTCTTTATTATTCACACCATCGCCGTCGATATCTGGATCTTGGTTATCCGGTGTACCGTCTCCATCTGTATCTTTCGGCGTTGTGATATCAGGTTTACCATCTTTATCTTTATCTGTTGGTGTAGTTCTATTCGGATCTGATTCATCTTTGTTTGGAATACCATCATGATCAGCATCTTCATCGCCATCTGGTGTACCATTTCCATCAGAATCAGGGTTTGTAGGATCAGTACCCGCAGCTTCTTCATCTTTATTGTTCACACCGTCACCGTCGATATCTGAATCTTGGTCATCAGGAATGCCGTCACCGTCTGTATCTTTAGGTTGGTCGCCTGGTTTATCGTTTCCACCAGTATTTGGTTTATCAGTACCGTTGTCGTTTGTATCTTTTGGCGTTGTGATATCAGCTTTACCATCACCATCTTTATCTGTTGGTGTAGTTCTATTCGGATCTGATTCATCTTTGTTTGGAATACCATCATGATCAGCATCTTCATCGCCATCCGGTGTACCATTTCCATCAGAATCAGGATTCTTCGGATCAGTGCCTGCGGCTTCTTCATCTTTATTGTTCACACCATCGCCGTCGATATCAGGATCTTGGTTATCCGGTGTACCGTCTCCATCTGTATCTTTCGGCGTTGTGATATCAGGTTTACCATC
>NZ_JBMOVZ010000012.1:0-1163 GCF_049310805.1 Mammaliicoccus sp. JADD-157
CTTGTCCTGTTCCCTCAAGAGTCTCGCCAAAATACTTTGTATTTATATGTAATTTTACATTGAAATACTTTAAAAAAATAAGGCACTTTCGTATAATTTAATAAATGTCACTAAACTAAATTAACGAGGTGCCTTATGTATAAAGATTATAACATGACTCAACTTACTCTACCATTGGAAACTTCAGTTCTTATCCCCACAAATGATATGTCACGACATGTCAATGATATTGTAGAAACAATTCCTAAAACTGAATTCGATGAATTCAGACATCATCGTGGTGCAACCTCATACCATCCAAAAATGATGTTAAAAATCATTCTATATGCCTACACACAATCTGTGTTTTCAGGTCGTAAGATAGAAAAATTACTTAATGATAGCATCCGGATGATGTGGCTATCACAAAATCAAAAGCCTTCTTATAAAACGATTAATCGATTTAGAGTCAATCCAAAAGTAGATGCTTTATTAGAATCATTATTTATTCAATTTCATAGTCAGTGTTTGAAACAACATCTTATAGATGATCAGGCCATTTTTATTGATGGTACGAAAGTTGAGGCGAATGCCAATCGATATACATTTGTATGGAAAAAGAGTATTCAAAACCATGAGACAAAGATGAATGAAGATTCTAAAGCACTCTATCATGAATTGGTAACAAATAAAATCATACCTGAGATTAAAAAAGATCACGATAATGACTTAACAAAGGAAGAAATAGATTTGATTGGTAGTCATTTGGATAAAGAAATCGAAGATTTAAATCAACATATCGATAATGAAAAATGTACTAAAATAAGAAAACAAATACGGCTCAAAAGAACTAAAATTAAACAATATAAAAAGCAAATTAATGATTACTCTGGGCGAAAGCATAAATACGACGTCCAAAAATCTATTTTAAAGGATAGAAATAGTTATTCTAAAACAGATCATGATGCCACATTTATGAGAATGAAAGAAGATCATATGAAAAATGGACAACTCAAGCCAGGTTATAATTTACAAATAGCGACAAATTCTCAATTCGTTTTATCTTATAATGTGTATCAAAATCCGACTGATACAAGAACGATGATACCATTTTTAAATTCAATTCAAGAGACCTACGGTCATTTACCTGAATATATTGTAGCTGATGCAGGTTATGGTAGCGA
>NZ_JBMOVZ010000013.1:0-773 GCF_049310805.1 Mammaliicoccus sp. JADD-157
AAAAAATATAGCTAACCACTAATTTATCATGTCAGTGTTCGCTTAACTTGCTAGCATGATGCTAATTTCGTGGCATGGCGAAAATCCGTAGATCTGAAGAGACCTGCGGTTCTTTTTATATAGAGCGTAAATACATTCAATACCTTTTAAAGTATTCTTTGCTGTATTGATACTTTGATACCTTGTCTTTCTTACTTTAATATGACGGTGATCTTGCTCAATGAGGTTATTCAGATATTTCGATGTACAATGACAGTCAGGTTTAAGTTTAAAAGCTTTAATTACTTTAGCCATTGCTACCTTCGTTGAAGGTGCCTGATCTGTAATTACCTTTTGAGGTTTACCAAATTGTTTAATGAGACGTTTGATAAACGCATATGCTGAATGATTATCTCGTTGCTTACGCAACCAAATATCTAATGTATGTCCCTCTGCATCAATGGCACGATATAAATAGCTCCATTTTCCTTTTATTTTGATGTACGTCTCATCAATACGCCATTTGTAATAAGCTTTTTTATGCTTTTTCTTCCAAATTTGATATAAAATTGGGGCATATTCTTGAACCCAACGGTAGACCGTTGAATGATGAACGTTTACACCACGTTCCCTTAATATTTCAGATATATCACGATAACTCAATGCATATCTTAGATAGTAGCCAACGGCTACAGTGATAACATCCTTGTTAAATTGTTTATATCTGAAATAGTTCATACAGAAGACTCCTTTTTGTTAAAATTATACTATAAATTCAACTTTGCAACAGAACC